>OY279575.1 GCA_958267355.1 uncultured Alphaproteobacteria bacterium | reverse complement strand
ATACGGGTCATAGGTAGAAAGCGAAAAACTCGGCAAGCGCAAGCGACAAGCCTTCAACAATTCAAGATTACGCAAACGCTCACGGTGCCACAAAACTTCACCGTAAACAGAAAGCTTGTTGGCGGGCTTGTCCTGTAAAGTTGATAGCGGGCGTTGCTCGCCTTCGTAGGCTCGGCGGACAGCGCGCTTCAAACCCCTAAACGGCGGACTCACCCGCAAGCGCATGATCCACGGCGGAACGGTAAGCCACAAAACTCCGCCCAGGAGCAGAAAATACACCACCGCCCAAAACCAACGAATGCCGAATTCATCCCGCACCGCAGGAAACAAAGAAAAGAAACCAAGCCAATAAAGCCCCAGCAAAAAACTACCGAGAAAAATCAACGGAGCCAAAACCAACCACAAACGCTCCAAGGCATAAGCCACCAAGCCCAGACGCAAAACCCGCCGCGCCCGAGCAATTGCGTCAGCTCCCGTTTCGCGTGTCTCTACAACAAGCGCGTGTTTGCTCTTGCGCCTACCCCGAAACCCCCGCGGACGAGTCAGCCAATCAGAAACAGCTTCACGAGTCTCAGCCGTGCGTACAGCCCGCTCAGCACGAATGCGGGCAAGGTTACGCTGACGCTCTGCTGTTTTCCCCCGCGTGCCCGTGCTTCGCGCGCGGCCCATTGGCTTGCCCTAGCCCTTCACGGATGAAGACTTCACAGATGCAGATTGTGGCAACTCAGGATACCCCGCCACTTCAGCAGGAGTCGGTGGCGGCAAATCTGCACCCGCTTCTAAACGCTCAACCCGCGCCGCACAAAACTTAAATTCAGGAATCTTTCCATACGGATCTAGCAAGGGATGAGTCAAAAGATTCGCTGGCGCTTCATCAAAGCAAAACGGAATAAATACCATTCCCATCGGTACCTGCCTGTCTTGACGCGCCACCAGAGCCACCGAACCACGCCGTGTGGTGACTTGAATTTTGTCTCCCGACTCTAAGCCGCGTTCGGCAAACTCACGGGGATGCAACATCGCCACGGCTTCGGGTTCAAGTGCGTCTAATGTGCTGGCACGGCGAGTCATTGCGCCTGTGTGCCAGTGCTCCAACATACGCCCCGTGGAAAGTACCATCGGATATTCCGAGTCAGGCAATTCAGCAGGCGGAATCAATTGCGTTGGTACCAGCTTTCCGCGTCCGCTCTGGGTCGGAAAACCCGCCGCAAACAAAATTTCATTGCCAGGCCGATCAGGCGCATCAGCAGGATAGGTAACCGCATCTTCACGCTCAATGCGCTCCCAAGAAATGTTTTTCAGCGATGGCATAACCTGTGCCATTTCAGCAAATACATCGCGTGGGTGCTGGTAGTTCCAGTTCAAGCCCAAACGCAGAGCCAGCTCTTGAATCAACTGCCAATCTTGGCGGGCTTCACTCGGCGGACGCAACACAGCCCTGCCCATCTGCACCTGACGATTGGTATTCGTGTAGGTACCAACTTTTTCAGCATGCGCAGAAGCAGGAAAAATAATATCAGCAAACCACGCAGTTTCGGTTAAGAAAATATCCTGCACCACAAGGTGTTTCAGCTTGGCAAGGGCTGCACGGGCGTGGGCTTGGTCAGGGTCAGAAACCGCAGGATTTTCCCCCAAGATATACATTCCGCAAACTTGGTCTTGCAGAATTGCATTCACTGTTTCTACAACGGTCAAGCCTGGCTTGTCGTCCAGCGCACGCCCCCACAGGGCTTCGTATTCTTTGCGCACGGACTCATCCGCAACAGGACGATAATCAGGGAAGACCATCGGTATCAAACCTGCATCGCTGGCTCCCTGAACATTGTTTTGTCCGCGTAGGGGATGCAAACCCGTACCTTCCCGCCCAACATGCCCTGTGGTCAAAGCTAGGGCTATCAGGCCACGGGCATTGTCCGTGCCGTGGACATGCTGGCTTATCCCCATACCCCAGAAAATAATTGAACGTTTCGCAGTCGCATACATTCGTGCCGCCTGACGAATCGTAGCTGCAGGAATTCCGCAGACTTTTTCCATCTTCTCGGGCGGAAAGTCTTCTATGCTTTGTGCCAAAGCTTCAAAGTTTTCGGTATGGGCTTGCACATATTGCTTGTCCGCCAAGTCTTCCTTGATGATGACATGCAACATCGCGTTCAAAAGTGCTACATCACTTCCCGCCTTGAACTGTAAGTGCAGGGTCGCGTGATCCGACAAGCCCGAGCCGCGTGGGTCAGCCAAGATTAATTGCGCTCCGCGTTTGGCGGCGGCTTTCAGGTATGTAGCCGCCACAGGATGATTTTCGGTAGGTCTTGCCCCGATGACAATGATGCAGTCGCTTTCCAAAGCCGCCGTGAAAGGAGCCGTAACCGCTCCCGAGCCAATCCCTTCCATCAAAGCCGCCACAGAAGACGCATGACACAGGCGCGTGCAATGATCCACATTGTTGGTGCCAAAACCCTGCCGCACCAACTTTTGAAATAAATACGCTTCTTCGTTGCTACACTTGGCTGAACCAAACCCCGCCAGTGCAGAACTTCCCTGTTGGTTAAGAATTTCTTTGAAGCCATCGGCGGCACGGTCTAAGGCTTCTTCCCAAGTCGCAGGACGGAAATGGTCTTGCCACTCGCCCTTGGCGATTTGCAAGCTTCCTGTTTTTGGCGGTGCATCATCACGGCGGATGAGCGGCTGGGTTAACCTTCCCTCGTGGCGGATATAATCAAAGCCAAACCTTCCCTTGACGCATAGGCGGTTTTCGTTGGCGGGTCCATTGCGCCCGTCAATTTGTACAATTTGCTCTGTGCCTGACTCGTCTTCGGCAACTTGTACAGTGGTCTGACAGCCAACACCACAATACGGACAAAGACTATCCACCGAACGAGTCGGCGTAACCGACTTTTCGCCCTTGTCATTAACCAAACGCGACTCCATCAACGCACCTGTCGGACAAGCCTGCACACACTCGCCACAGGCTACGCAAGTGCTTTCGCCCATCGGGTCATCTAGGTCAAAGACGATTTTTGCATCTCGTCCGCGTCCTGAGAAGCCGATAACATCGTTGACCTGTACTTCGCGACAGGCTCGCACACAGAGTCCGCAATTGATGCAGGCTTCTAGCTGTACCGCCATCGCTGTATGCGAGCGGTCTGCTTCAGGGCCTTGATAGCGTGGAAAGCGCGAGTCTTCCACGCCGACTTTTTCTGCCCACTGCCAAAACTTCGCATCAGGGTCTGGAGATTTCGCTCGTGCGGGTTGGTCTGCGGCTAACAGCTCAAACACTAAGGCACGACTTTGCGCAGCCCGCGGAGACGCGAATTTCACTTCCATACCTTCAGCGGGCTGGCGGATGCACGAAGCCGCTAAGACTCGCTCGCCTTCTATTTCAACCATGCAGGCACGGCAGTTTCCGTCTGGACGGTAACCGCTTTCGCCGCTGTGGCACAGGTGGGGAATATCAACTCCGTGGCGTTTGGCGGCTTGCCAGATGGACTCGCCCGCCTGTGCGGTGATTGCCGCTCCATCAAGGGTGAAGGAAATTTCCGCCGCGTCAGGAGCCACACCATCAGCCATTACGCCAGTGGTGGCTCCGCTGTTGGTAGCTCCGCCACGAGCGGCTGTGCCGTTGGGCTTTTTCTTGTCTGCTGTTTTTACCATTAGGGGGCAAGTTTAGTCTCTGGAAGGCAAACCTGCAACGAGTGGAGTCCATATCCAGCAGGTGTCTAGTGCCCATCTAGCGGCGTATTTAGCCGCCATCTGACGCATATCTAGCCGCTATATAGTGGCGGCATTGAGCCGCTATATAGTGGCGGCATTGAGCCGCTAGCTGACTTGGCTCTAGCGGGGGTTAGCGCGATTCCTCAACTGCGTGGCAGGCGACTGCGTGGCTTGCCATTCCTGTGCCTGTCTGTGGGGCTTGTGGGGCTTGTGGGGCTTGTTCTTGTCCGCCTTGGGGGGTTTGGGTGGATTGGGTGGATTGTGGGGCTTGTACGGCTTCTGTGGCTTGTCCCTGTCCGCCTTGCTGCGTCTGCTCTAACAGCACAGGACTCTCACCAGAACAACGCGCAAAAGCCAACGGACAACGCGGGTGAAAAGTACATCCCGAAGGCGGAGCCATAGGCGATGGAGTCTCACCCTTGAGCAGAATCCGCCGCTTGTCCTCGCGCACCGCTGGGTCAGGATTCGGAGTCGCCGACAACAACGCCCGCGTATACGGATGACGCGGATTGTCAAACAATGTGTGCTTATCAGCTTGTTCTTGCACCCGCCCCATATACATCACCAGCACTTCGTCAGCGATGTGGCGCACTACCGACAAGTCGTGGCTAATAAACAAATAGGCGAGCGAAAACTGCTTGCGTAGATCCGCCAGCAGATTCAATACTTGGGCTTGAACCGAAACATCTAACGCCGAAACGGGTTCATCCAGCACTAGGATTTGCGGCTCGGGCATAAGGGCACGGGCGATGGCGATGCGTTGTCGCTGTCCGCCTGAGAACATATGCGGATATCTGTCTCCGTGTTCAGGACGCAAACCCACTTGGGCAAGCATTTCTGTTGCACGCTTCCGCCGCTCGCTCGCGGATATATCATCACGGTAGCGTAAAGGCTCTTCTAGGGCGGCGAAAATCTTCTGGCGCGGATTCAACGAACCATAAGGATTCTGAAACACAATCTGCACTTGACTCCGCAGGGTGCGGCGTTGGGCGGCAGTGGCGGTCATTAGGTTTGTGTCGCCAATTGTAAGAGCTCCTGCATCGGGGTGTTCAATCATGGTTACCATTCGCGCCAGAGTGCTTTTTCCGCAGCCTGACTCGCCTACGACAGCAAGTGTGCGCCCACTTTTTAGCGAAAACGAAACTTCGCGGACAGCGTGCAGGGTTTCTGTACGCAAGCCGCTCCGCACGGCATAGCGGCGGGACAGGTTTTCAGCTTGAAGAACTACGCTATCCATCGGACAAGTTTTCCATTGGCACGCCATTGCGCAAAGGGGTATGGCACAGAGCAAAGCCGTAATCTTGTCCTGCGGCTTGTGGCTCGTGGCTACGGCACTTGTCGTTGGCGAAGCTACACCGCGGAGAAAAAACGCAACCACTCGGACGTGTACCAACTCCCGGCACCACCCCCGGAATGGAAGGCAAACGCTCACCCGTTCCGCGTTCGGGCAAGCTTGCCAGAAGTGCCGCTGTGTAGGGATGATGCGGGGTAGCGAATAGGGGCAGTATGGCTTGTTCTTCTACTTTGTGTCCTGCGTATTGCACGACGACTCGCTCGGCGGTTTCGGCGACGACTCCCATGGAATGGGTTATCAGCACCAATGCCATTTCGTTTTCGCGTTGCAGACGCAAAAGCAGGTCTAAGATTTGCGCTTGAATGGTTACATCAAGGGCTGTAGTCGGTTCGTCAGCAATTAACAAGCGTGGGCGACAAGCCAGAGCCATAGCAATCATCACGCGCTGGTTCATTCCGCCTGACAGCATATGCGGAAAGGCTTTCAATCGGCGTTCGGGGTCTGACAAACCAACTTCACGCAAAAGCTCTGTTGCACGGGCTCGGGCTTGACTACGACTACAGGACTCGTGGGCGCGTATGGCTTCGGTCAGCTGAAAGCCAACGGTAAAACACGGATTCAAACTTGTTGTCGGCTCTTGCGAAATCATTGCGATTTCTTTGCCTAAGATTTGGCGGCGTTGTTTATCGCTGATTTGTAGTAGGTCTTGTCCGTCAAAGGCGAGTCGGTCTGCGGTGATCTCGGCTTGCGGAGGCAATAGACCCATTACGGCAAACATTGCGACTGATTTGCCGCTTCCTGACTCTCCGACGACGGCAAGGACTTCACCGCTTTGGACTTCTAGCGAAAGCCCACTGACGGCACGGAGTGTTCCTTGCGCTGTGGTAAAGCGCACAGACAAGTTATGGATTTCTAAGAGTGCCATTTTTGGTCTGCCATTTTATCTGCTCTTCTAGCCAATCTGCCCTAGCCAATCTTTAGACGCGGATCCGTTGCATCACGGATTCCGTCTCCCATTAAGTTTATGGCAAGCACGGTTATCAGTATTGCCAGCCCTGGGAAAGTCACAACCCACCAAGCCCGCAAGATGAATTCACGCGACTCGGCGAGCATTGTCCCCCATTCAGGAGTCGGCGGCTGTGCGCCAAGCCCTAAGAAGCCCAAAGCCGCCGCATCTAGAATTGCCGTTGAGAAAGATAGTGCGGCTTGCACAATCAAAGGAGCTGCACAGTTCGGCAAAATCGTCACCAACATCAAGCGTGGAGTCCGCACACCTGAAACCCGAGCGGCGGTTACATAATCGCGGCGTTTTTCGGCGAGTACTGCGGCACGGGTTAATCGCACATAATGTGGCTGCTGTGTGAGAGCAATGGCGATCATCACATTGGTTAGGTTTGGTCCTAAGATTGCTACCAGCGTCAGAGCCAGAAGCAGACTCGGAAAGGCAAGGATTACATCCATCAAGCGCATTACAACTGCGTCAGCTGTGCCGCCAAAGAAACCTGACAGCAAGCCAATAAAGATTCCGATTAAGAGCGACAGCAAGACCACAACGCAACCGATGGCGAGCGAATAGCGGCTTCCGTGGATGAGTCGCGAAAGAATATCGCGTCCGATTGCGTCGGTGCCGAGCAGGTATTCGGTGGATCCGCCTTCTTGCCAGAAAGGCGGAGTCAGCAACGCCTCGCGATTCTGCTCAATCGCCGAATGCGGAGCCAAGACATCAGCAAAGATGGCGACAAGGCAGATGGCGATAAAAACCGCCATACCGATAACGGCTCCGCGGCTTTGGCGGAAGTAAGACCAGAATTCAGCAAGCGCACTGCGACGGGGAGCGAGCGGCTCGTCGGCGGCTTGTCGGGCTTCCTGAGTGGCTTCTGGGGTTTGGATGGCTTGGCTCATTGTCTTTGTGCTGTGTCTTTGTGCTGTTTGTGCTTTCTGTGTGCTTTCTGTGGCTTTCTGTGGCTTCTGTGTGGCTTCTGTGTGCTTGTCTGTGTCCGTTCGTGGTTCTTGGTGCTTTGTGTCGGTTTTGCCCGTCTGTGTGCTTCCTGTGGCTTCCTGTGGCTTCTGTGTGGCTTCTGTGTGCGTGTCTGTGTCCGTTCGTGGTTCTTGGTGCTTTGTGTCGGTTTTGCCCGTCTGTGTGCTTCCTGTGGCTTCTGTGTGCTTGTCTGTGCCTATTGCTCCTACGAGCGGCGAATCCGCGGATTCACCAAGCCGTAAAGTAAATCCACGGCAAGATTAACCAGCATTATGATTCCCGCTATCAGCAACAGCCCACCCTGCACCGACGGATAATCCCGCCGCTCAATGGAATGGACAATCCAACTGGCAATACCAGGCCACGAGAAAATGGTTTCAGTCAGGATTGCACCCCCTAACAAGACTCCGACTTGCAAGCCGATAACGGTAATCACAGGAATCAAAGCATTGCGCAAAGCATGCAATCCCACCACGCGGATCGGAGCCAAACCCTTCGCCCGAGCCGTGCGAACATAATCTTCACTCAAGACTTCCAGCATTGCCGAACGGGTTTGGCGGGCTATCACCGCCAGCGGAATTGTCCCCAGCACAATGGAAGGCAAGATTAAGTGCCGCACCGCAGACTTAAATGCGCCTTCTTCTCCTGAGAGAAGACTATCCACGAGCATAAAGCCCGTTGGCGTGTCAAAGAAATACAAAAGCGAAATGCGTCCTGACACGGGAGTCCAGCCCAGCCAGCCCGAGAACAAAATAATCAGCAACAAGCCCCACCAGAAAATCGGCATTGAATAGCCTGTCAAAGCTACGGTCATAACTGTGTGGTCTAAGAACTTGCCGCGTCTTTGGGCGGCGATGACTCCGATGGGGAGTCCGATCGCTACGGCAAGAGTCATAGCCACCAGCGAAAGCTCTACCGTGGCAGGAAAGAGCGTTAAGAATTCTTCCAATACGGGGCGTTTTGTAACAAGTGAATTGCCTAAGTCTAACGAGAAAACATCTTGTATGAAGGCTAGGTATTGCTGCCATAAGGGTTTGTCTAAACCGAATTCGCTCATTAAGGCGGCGTGGCGTTCGGGAGTAATTCCGCGTTCGCCACTTAGAGCCAGTACAGGGTCACCTGGCAGTAGGCGGATAAAAGAAAAGGCGGCGAGCGTGACTCCGACGAAAGTCGGAATCAGCAGAAGCAAGCGCGTGAGTACAAAAGCCAGCATGGCTCAAAACAACAGCTCAGAAGACGCAGACATCACGGAAAGCCCAGAAGACACAGAAGCCACAGAAGACACGGAAGCCACAGAAGATTCAGAACCTACACGCGACTTAACACGCGACTTAAAAGCATAGCCCCCGCTCTACTCCACAGGTGTGTGGCTAGAGCGGGGGCTTACCCTTGAAGCTGTGAGACCTGCTTAGCGCAGATCTACGCCTTCAAACACATGCCCGCCCAAGGGGTCTACCTTGTAGCCTGTCACATTGGTGCGCATGGGCGTGTGGGTGATGGAGTGGGCAATTGTCGCCCACGGAGCTTCACGCTTAAACACCATCTGTGCTTTTTCGTAGAGCCGTGTGCGGGTTGCAGGGTCGGAGACGGTTTTGGCTTCTTGGACCAATTCCTCAAACTCTTCGTTGCACCACTGGGCGCGATTGGAGCCACCGACTCCGTCGCAGCCTAGCAGTACGGCTAGGAAGTTATCTGGGTCTCCGTTATCGCCTGTCCAGCCGAGCAGGACAGCACCATCGCGGTCTAGCTCCTTGGAGCGGGCAAGATATTCGCCCCACTCGTAGGAGACGATTTCTACATCCACGCCTACTTCTTTGAAGTCAGCTTGGATTAGCTCCGCCATACGGCGTGCGTTCGGATTGTACGGACGCTGAACGGGCATTGCCCAAACATTCATAGACAAGCCGCTGACTCCTGCTTCTGCCAGCATAGCGCGAGCGGCGGCAGGGTCGTATGCGTCATCAACCGTGGCTTCGTTGTACGACCAGATTGTCGGCGGAATGGGATTTTTCGCCGCTTCTGCTTCGCCTTGGAAGACTGCGTCAATGATTGCCTGTTTGTTGATTGCCATATTCAGTGCCTTACGCACCCGCACATCATCAAACGGAGCCTGAGTCGTGTTGTATGCCAAGTAGCCCACATTTAAGCCTTCTTGCTTGACGACTGTGACATTGGGGTCAGCGTCTAAGGAAGCAATATCGGCAGGGTTCGGGTACGGCATAAGATGGCATTCACCCGCCAGCAACTTTTGCTGACGCACGGAAGCATCTGTGGTGATGGCGAAGACTAGGTCATCAATGGCTTGCTTGCCCCGCCAGTAGTCGGGGTGAGCCTTATAGCGAATAGCCGCGTCTTGGCGATAATCCACCAGTTGGAAAGGCCCTGTGCCAACGGGCTTTTGGTTCATATCTTCTTGTGTGCCGCTGGCGGTGAGCTGGTCGGCGTATTCGGCCGAGACAATGGAGGCGAAGTCCATTGCCAAGTTGGCAATCATCGGAGCTTCAGGACGAGTCAGCACAAACTTCACCGTGTAGTCATCTACCTTATCAATAGACTTGATCAGGTCAGGCATGGACATACCGTTGAAGTATTCCCACGCTGTGCCGGGCGTGTAGGCATGCCACGGATGATTTTCGTCATACTGCCGCAGGAAGGTAAAAAGCACATCGTCGGCGTTGAAGTCACGAGACGGAGTAAAATTATCAGTCGTGTGGAACTTCACGCCCCGACGCAGATTGAAGGTGTATTCCAATCCGTCGGAAGAAATGTCCCAGCTTTCGGCGAGACCTGGTTCTATATCTGTGGTGCCGACTACGAACTGGGTCAGGCGGTTGTAAATCGCTCGTGACGATGCATCAAAAGTTGTGCCTGCGGTGTAGAGTGCTGTGTCAAACCCTTCAGGCGAGCCTTCAGAGCAATAGACAAAGGTTTTGGCTTGTGCTGTTTGGTTTGGCACAGCCACGGCAATTGCAACAGCCAGAGCTGCCACAACTGCAAGAGCCATAAGGCTCAAGTTTTTAAACATAGGATTTTTCTCCTCGTTTTCTAAAGATAAGGGCGGAATCCGTGTCTGCGCTTTTTTTCGCGCCAACAGGTTTCCGCCGATTGCTGGGAATAGTCTACCAGTACACTCGCCTCGTCAATACGCATTCTAAAAAACTATGGATTCCCGCCAATTGCGCAATCATCTACCTAGCAACACACCAAGCCGTGCTATAAAGTAAGTTATTCATGTCCTTGATGGTGCATTTCTGTGTGTCTTTGTTTGTTCTGATGTACCTCTACCTGCTCTGCTATACCCTGTTGCCCTGTGTATCCCAATACCCCTGCCTGTTCTGATATGCCCCCGTTGCCCCTGCTTATCCTGTATATGCCCTGCTAATGCAATCACTTCCGCTTAGCGCACTTCCGCCAAGTAATGCGCTTCCGCCCCGTAGCTCTGTTTGTGGAATCCCGCTCGTTTAATCCCGCTCACGCAATACCGATACCCATCGCTTCGATTGTTTCGTATGACAGGTTCTGCAGATAGTGCCACTGTTGGCGTGCTGATGTTGGACACGCAATTCCCGCGTATCCACGGAGATATTGGCAACGAACGCACCTGGGACTTTCCTGTACTCTTCAAGCGGGTTAAAGGGGCTCCGCCTGACCAAGTGGTCTATGGCCAAGGAGTCGGCACCTTGCCCCTGTTCATAGAAGCCGCAAATCAGCTCGTGCGCGAAGGTGCTGATGGTATCACTACGGGCTGTGGTTTCTTGGCTCTGTTTCAGGACGAAATTGCGTCAGCGGTTTCTGTTCCTGTTGCGACTTCGTCTTTGATGCAGGTGCCGATTGTGGCGCGGATGATTCCGTCTGATAGGCGAGTCGGTATTGTTACTATTTCTGCCAAGTCGCTCACGCCTGCGCATCTTGCCAAGGTAGGTGTTCCTGCTGATACGCCCATCGGCACAACAGAAGGAAAGCGTGAATTCACCCGCGCCATCTTGGAAGACGAGCCAAACCTAGATGTTGAAGCTTCACGCCTAGACAACTTAGAAGCCGCCCAGGAGTTGATTGCGCAGTATCCTGATCTTGGCGCACTGGTTTTGGAATGCACCAATATGACTCCCTACGCCAAGGATATTCGCCAAGCTACGGGCTTGCCTGTCTTTACGGTTGAATCGTTGATCCGTTGGTTTCAGCGTGGATTAGCTCCTGCGGCGTATGATATGAAGCTAGAAGGAGCTGTTAATACTTCTGACCAAACCGCTCTGGTACAACGCCACTAGACAAAACATTTCTATAAAACACTGCTACGCAAAAAAGTTCCGCTACGATGAGCCAGACCAACCAAATGACAGGAGCCGAAGCACTTGTAGAAATGCTTCGCATCCATGGCGTGGAGCATATCTTCGGACTCTGTGGTGATACCACTTTGCCTTGGTATGATGCGCTGTACCGAATGGAACACGGTATTACGCACTTGCTGACTCGCGATGAGCGGCATGCGGCTTATATGGCAGATGCCTATGCGCGGATACGCAATCAAGTCGGAGTCTGCGAAGGCCCATCAGGCGGCGGAGCCACATATATAGCTCCGGGTGTTGTGGAAGCCAACGAGAGTTCTGTGCCGATTTTGGCGCTTACCAGTGATGTGTCTGTGTCTTCGCGTGGTCGCTATCCGCTGACCGAGCTGGATCAAGTTGGACTTTTCACTCCGCTTGCCAAGCATACGGCGAGCTTGGATAACGCGGCGCGTTTGCCGGCGAACTTGCGGGCTGCTTTCCGTGCTGCGACTACGGGGCGTACGGGGGCTGTGCATTTGGGCTTACCGATAGACACGCAGCGTAGTCCTGTGGCGCAGGATGAAGTTTGGGGAGACAAACGCTATGGATATTTTCCTGCTGAGCGTCCTGTGCCTGCTGATGAGTCAATTGAAGCGGCGGCAAAGGCTTTGTTGGAGACCAAGCGGGCGGTGATTGTCTGTGGTGGGGGTCCAGTTTTGTCTGGAGCTGAAGCGGCTTTGGTGGCGGTGGCGGAAAGGCTTAACTTACCTGTTGCGACTTCTGTTTCGGGGCAGGGTGTGATTGCGGAGACTCATCCTTTGGCGGTGGGTGTGGTGGGTTCTAATGGTGGCGTTGCGGCTACGCGGGCTGTGGTGGAAGAAGCGGACTTAGTGTTTTTTGTTGGTTGTCGTGCGGGTTCGGTTACCAGCGAGCGTTGGACTGTGCCTTTGCCGACGGTTCGGGTTGTGCATCTTGATATTGACGCGGAAGTGATTGGCGCGAACTACGCCACCGAAGTTGCGCTCGTCGGAGATGCACGGGCAGGTTTGGAAGGTTTGCTTGCGGCGTTGAATGACTCTGCGGTTTCGGCTGACCACGATGGAGCCAATCGTGCGCGGCGGGCGTGGCAGAAGAAACTGGCTGACTTTGTGCCTTTGGCGGAAAGCACGGAGACTCCGATTAAGCCTGAGCGGGTTATTGCGACTCTTGCTGGGGTGTTAAACAAAGACGCGATAATTTGTGCGGATCCTGGTACGCCGTGTCCGTATTTTTCGGCGCATTACCGTATGCCAAGCACGGGACGCAGATTTATCACCAATCGTGCGCATGGGGCTTTAGGCTTTTCGCTGGGGGCTTCCATTGGGGCGCAGGTTGCAGAGCCGAATACGCAGGTGGTGGCGGTGATGGGTGATGGTTCGTTTGCGATGGCGGTGGGAGAGTTAGAAACGCTTGTGCGTTATGGCTTACCTGTGACGGTGGTGGTGTTTTCCAATGCGACATTTGGCTGGATTCGGGCTGGACAACGCCATGGCTTTAGCGAGCGTTTTTACAATGTGGATTTTTCGCGTAGCGACTGTGCGGCGATAGCTCAAGCTTTCGGCTTAGACGCTTGGCGGGTGGAAGATGCGAACGAGTTGGAAGGGGCTTTACGGTCTGCTGTTGCCAGCGACAAGCCCGCGTTGGTGGATATCGTCTCCCAGCCTTTGGACTTAGCCCAAGCCCCTGTATCGGAGTGGATTGCTTAACTCTCCTGATGCGCCATCGGGCGAGTCGCAAATAAGCCGTCAAGCAAGCCGTGATGGGCAAGCCATAAGCGAGCCAGCGAGATACGCCCGTGGGCAAGGTTAGAAGACGCTAGGCACAAGCTATTAGGCGAGCCACAGGCAAGCCATTAGGCAAGCCGCTAGGAAAAGCCACAGATGGTCAGCGGCAAGCGAGCCATCGGGATAAGCCAACAGAGCCACAAGCCACCCACAAGCCATAAGGGACAGAAAAAGCCCCTATAAGCCCTGTGAAGCCTTGCGAAGCCCTATAAGCCCCCTAATACCCCCTAGAAGTCCTATAAGCCCTGTAAAGCCGCTACAAGCTCGTATAAGCCATACGAAACCCCATAGCCCCCTAGAAGCCCTGTGAAGCCATACGAAACCCCCTAGCCACCTATAAGCCCTGTGAAGCCCTACAAGCCCTACTGAACTCCCTAGCCCCCTAAAGCCCTGTGCGAAGCCATACGAAACCCCATAGCCCCCTATAGCCCTACAAGCCCCTATAAGCCCTTCTGAACTCCCTAGCCCCCTAAAGCCCTGTGAAGCCCTAAGCCCCTATATCCCCTAGAAGTCCTGTAAAGCCACCTATAAGCCTTGTGAAGCCCTACAAGCCCCTATAAGCCCCACTGCCCCTAATCTACTCTCCAGCCCCCTATAAGCCTTGCGAAGCCCTATAAGCCCCTATAAGCCCGTATAAGCCCTGCTGAACCCCATAGCCCCCTAAAGCCCTGTGCGAAGCCATACGAAACCCCATAGCCCCCTAGAAGCCCTGTAAAAGCCGTATAAGCCCATATAAGCCCTTATTCCCCCTATATCCCCTTGGGGAAATATCCCCTTGTATCCCCTTGGGGAAATATCCCCTTGGGGAATATTCCCTTGGGAGTGTTTGTTTGAGGAGTACTTTTACGGAGCTTTTATAGAAGTCCTGTAAAGCCCTTAGAAGCCCGTATAAGCCCCCATAGCCCCCCATAAGCCCTATAAGCCCGTATAAGCCCGTATAAGCCCTACTGAACCCCCTAGCCCCCTAAGCCCCCCAATCACTCCTATTCGCCCTAGAAGCCCCGTACAAGCTCCGTACAAGCCCTGTACAAGCCCCGTGGAAGGGCAAGGTACAAGCCCCATGGAAGGGCAAGCCTTAAGGTTTGTGTAATAGCTTGTCTTGGCGGCTTGTCTTGGTGGCTTGGGTTGGGTTTGCGAATTGGCGCGATGAATTTACGCTCCAACCTGCGAAATCGGACAATAGACCACGAAGCGGCTTGTTAAATCTTAGAAGTGCCTTGATTCGCCTGCGGTCTGGGCTTAACATTCTGGCGGCGGAGCAACTGCACGCTCTATCGGCTGTGCGGTGACTCTGCGTATTCATAACGATATGATTCCATTTCTTGTTTTGTCTGTGCGCACGGGTGTGTGCGGCGGGGCGGGAAGAAACTAAGGAGGAGAAAATGCAAAAAACTCTCTCTGCTCTGAAGCGATCTTTCGGAGCTTTTTCTGTTGCTGTGGCGGGTCTTGCGCTTGGTGTAGGGCTTTCCGTTTCGGTGGCGCATGCGGAAAACTGGGATATGCCGATGGCGTATTCTGACTCTAACTTCCATACGGATAACGGCAAGATTTTTGCGGGCTGTGTTGCGACTGCAACGGGTGGTGCGATTAACATTACCGTCCATGGTGGTGGCTCGCTGTTTGGCGGAGCTGAAATTAAGCGGGCTGTGCAAACAGGACAAGCCGTAATTGGTGAGCGGCTTTTGTCGGCCCACCAAAACGAAAACGCGGTCTTCGGGTTTGACTCGGTGCCATTCTTGGCTTCTTCGTTTGAAGACTCAGAAGCTTTGTGGGCGGCGGCACGGCCATCGCTGGAAAGTTTGCTTGAGTCGCAAAACTTGGTTCTGTTGTATTCGGTGCCTTGGCCGCCGCAGGGTTTTTACTTCAAGAAAGAAGTAAATTCTTTGGCGGATGCGAAAGGCGTGAAGTTCCGTACCTACAACGCGGCGGGCGACAGAATGGCTGAGCTGGCAGGAATGCTTCCAGTTAAGATTGAAGCGGCTGAGCTAAACCAAGCTTTGGCTACGGGTGTGGCTGATGGTTTTGTTTCGTCGGGTTCTACGGGCTATGACCGTAAGGTGTGGGAGTTCTTGACTCACTTCTACGAAGCAGATGCGTGGCTTCCGCGTAACTATGTCTTCATCAACAAAGACAGCTGGGATGGTCTAGGACAAGACCACAAAAACGCAATCCGTGGCTGTGCGGGAGCGGCTGAATACTCGGGCTATTGGCGTTCGGTGCATTACACTGAATTCACGCTTAGCCAGCTTGCCGCCAATGGTATGTCTGTCGGAGTGGTTAGCGATCAAATGAAAGCTGAACTGCAAGACATCGGCAAGACCATGACCGAAGAGTGGTTGCAAGAAGCGGGTTCGGGTGGTCAAGCCATCGTTGATGCGTACCGTTCGCGGTAATTGTTGTTAGGCGTTTTAACTCCCCCACTCGCTTGAGTGGGGGAGTACTTTGCGTTGCTATCACAGCGCACTGCTATTAACGCACTGCTAGTAGCCAAAAGCTCCGCTTATGGAAGCGGTTTCGTCTCATCCTGTGCAACGCGGCTTGCGTCTTCTGCGGCGTGGGCTGGATTGGCTCTACCTTGTCTGTGGCGGGCTTGGAGCCATCTGCATCATTGTTCTGCTAGGAATTATTGTTGCCCAAATGCTTGCCCGCTGGACGGGACAGCTCTTTGCGGGTGCGACTGATTACGCGGGCTATTTTATGGCGGCGGCTTCGTTTTTTGCCCTTGCCTATACCTTGAACTATGGCTCGCATATTCGTGTTGGTTTGGTCTTGGAGCGGCTTGGACGATTTCGCCGTTTTGGTGAGTTGTGGTGCACTACCATTGCTACGGCTACAGCGTGGTTTTTTTGTTATTACGCGATTAAGACGAATTTTCTTTCGCACAAGTTGAACGATGTGAGTCAGGGGCAGGATGCGACTCCGTTATGGGTTCCGCAGATTGCTATGTCTATAGGAGTTGTTGTGTTTTGTATTGCGCTTACGGATCATCTTGTGCGTTTGATTTTTTCAAAACATACGGGTGTGCCGCACCGAGCCATTGGCGGGCTGGACGAAACCCCTGAAGAAGCCAACGAAACGATGGAAACTGAAACCAGCCCACAAGGCGGAGCAAAAACTGCATCTGTCGCACAGCAGGAATAGCCGCTATGGAATATTTTTACTTAGCCTCTATCTTTTTGTTTGTGCTGTTTCTGCTTCTTGGCACGGGGGTATGGATTGGCCTTGCCCTGATGGGAGTCGCGTGGGTCGGAATGGAGCTTTTCACGACTCGTCCGTCGGGTGATGCGATGTTAACTGTGATTTGGGCTTCGGCTTCGTCTTGGACTCTCACTGCCCTACCTTTGTTTATCTGGATGGGAGAAATTTTATACCGCACCCGCTTATCTGAAAATATGTTTCACGGGTTAGCTCCATGGATGTCACGATTGCCAGGCGGACTTTTACACACCAATGTAGTGGGCTGTACGATTTTTGCGGCGGTTTCGGGTTCATCGGCGGCGACTTTGATGACAGTGGGTAAAATGTCTATTCCTGAGCTGCGGCGGCGGGGCTATCCAGAATTTATGAATATTGGTACGCTGGCGGGTTCGGCGACTTTGGGCTTGATGATTCCGCCTTCGCTGACTTTGATTGTCTATGGCGTGACGATTAACGAGTCCATCACCAAGCTTTTTGTTGCAGGGATTTTACCTGGGCTTGTGTTGGCTTCGTTGTTTATGGGCTATGTGGCTTTGTGGCACTTCTTTCGTCCGAGCCAACGCCCTGAACCTGATCCGCCGATGGGCTTTATGGAAAAGTTTCGTAACTCGTCAAATCTAATACCGATTATCTGCCTGATACTGGTGGTGATTGGCTCTATGTATATGGGCTATGCCACGGCTACGGAAGCAGCGGCTTTTGGTGTTATCGGGGCTTTGGTCTTAGCGGCACTGCAACGGGCTTTGTCGTGGCAATCGTTTCTGGGCTCACTGATGGGAGCGACCCGCACCAGCTGTATGATTGCCCTAATCTTGATGGGAGCTTCATTCTTATCGTTGTCTATGGGTTTTACGGGTTTGCCGCGTTCGTTGGCGGCGTTTATTGACTCGCTTGATTTGTCTCTCTACACGCTGATTGCGGCTCTGACGATTTTTTACATTATCATCGGTATGTTCCTAGACGGAATTTCTGCCGTGGTTCTGACTATGGCAGTTGTAGAGCCAATGATTAGAGCGGCGGGAATCGATTTTATCTGGTTTGGAATTTTCATCGTCGTGGTGGTGGAAATGGCGCAGATTACGCCGCCGATTGGCTTTAACTTATTTGTGATGCAGGGGTTAACGGGTCATCCGATTGGCTATGTTGCCAAGACGGCTTTGCCGATGTTTGCGATTATGGTTTTGATGGTGGTTTTGCTGGTGCTATTCCCCGAACTTGCCACCTGGCTCCCCGAAACTGCCCGCCAAGCCCCACAGTAAGGCAAGCCATAACCCGCCCCGTAAAATTACTCCTCAAACAAATACTCCCACAAGCAAACATAAGGGGAGAGCAAATACACAAAAGGGTAAATACATAAACGGACAAGTACACACAGGGGGAAATAAATAAACGGGCAAGTAAATAGATGCAGAGATGAATAAACGAGCTTTAAGTAAATAAACGGGCAAGTAAATAAATGCGGAGATGAATAAACGAGCTTTAAGTAAATAAACGGGCAAGTAAATAAATGCGGAGGTGAATAAACGAGCTTTAAGTAAATAAACAGGGAAGTGCGTGGGCCCGGCAGGACTCGAACCTGCAACAACACCGTTATGAGCGGTGGGTTCTAACCAATTGAACTACAGGCCCAAAGCCCACTATATCACGCAGACCACAACTGCAGGACTCAGCAAAAACCTACCCCCAGCACAAAAAGCCGCAAGACTTCACAGCCAGTTCAAAATCACCTTGCCGCATTCGCCCGCTCCGACTTGGGCAAAAGCCTGTTCGTATTCTTCAGCCGCAAAGCGATGGGTAATCACCCGCTCCACAGGTAAGCCCGACTCAATCAAAGCAATCGCCTTATACCAAGTCTCAAAAATTTCGCGTCCGTAGATGCACTTGAAGCTTAACGCCTTAAAAATAAGCTGACTCCAATCCACCTGTTGCGGAGCGGACGGAATTCCCACCAGCGCAATCTTACCCCCCATAATCATCGCCTCGGTCATCTGGGCAAACGCCTGTGGCGCACCGCTCATCTCAATGCCGATATCAAATCCCTCACGCATACCCAACGATTGACTCACCGCGTCAAGCGACTCTTCAGCAACATTCACAGGACGCACATCAGCCACCCGACCCGCCAAAGCCAAACGATACGGATTCACATCCGTAATCACAACATGCCGCGCCCCAATATGCCGCGCCAACATCGCCGCCAAGATCCCAATCGGACCCGCTCCCGTTATCAGCACATCTTCGCCCACCAAGTTAAACGACAAAACCGCATGGACCGCATTGCCAAACGGATCCAAAATCGCACCCACTTCATCGCTCACCGACTCAGGCAATGGCACAGCATTGCTGGCGGGCAAAACCAAGTAGTCGGCAAAAGCTCCGTCAAGATTTACACCAATCCCCCGCGTCTCAGGGTCTAAGTGCCTGCGCCCCGCCCGTACCATCCGACTCAAACTGCCGTGGCTCAAGCTGCCCGTGATATGGCCTTCGCCCGATACCCGCTGTCCGCTTTGCAAGTGGCTCACCCGCGCCCCGACTTGGGCGATTTCTCCTGACCACTCGTGCCCTATCGTCAGCGGCACAGGTACCGTACGCGCTGCCCATTCGTCCCAGTTCCAAATATGCAAATCCGTGCCGCAAATGGAAGCCTTGCCCACCCGCACCAAAATTTCTTCTTCTCCAAGTTCGGGCTTGGCACGCTGTTGAAGCTCCAAGCCCGCCGCCGCTCGCGCCTTAACAAGTGCGCGCATTGTTTCGCATGTTTGTGTCTGGCTTGCGTGTGTGGCTTGTTCTGTCATGGCTCTATACGGCTCCTGTTTCTGCACCCGCTTGAACGAAAGCTTCGGCGGCAAAGTCTAGGTCTGCGTCGGTCAAAGCCGCCGAAATCTGCGTGCGGATACGGGCTTGTCCGCGTGGCACAACGGGAAAGCTAAACGCTGTTACATAGACTCCACGCCGCCACAGGGCTTCGGCTAGATCCGTTGCCTTATGGCTCTCGCCCAGCATAACAGGCACAATCGGATGCTCTCCAGCCAGCAAAGAAAAACCTGCGTCTTCCAGCAGACTCCGCCAACGGAGTCCCTGTTGCATCAGCCGCCCGCGCAGGGCTTCACCTTCTGGACTCTCCACCAAGTCCAAAGCCACCAGAGCCGCCGCCACCACAGCAGGCGGCAACGAGTTAGAAAACAAATACGGACGCGAACGCTGGCGCAACAAATCAATCACCGCTTGCTTGGCGGCGATATATCCGCCTGCCGAGCCGCCCAGGGCTTTGCCAAGCGTGCCGCTTACGACTTCAACCTGTACTCCTGCCCGTGCGGGCGTTCCTGCGCCTTGGGTTCCGATGAAGCCTGCGGCGTGGCAATCATCAACCATCACCCAGGCTTCGTATTTGTCCGCTAGGGCGCGAATTTCTTTCAGGGGAGCAAAACTGCCATCCATGGAGAAAACGCCATCAGTGGCTATCCACAGGCGTTGTGCGCCGTTTTGGCGGGCTTGGCGGAGTTGTTGTTCTAAGTCTTCCAGGTCGCGGTTGGCGTAGCGAAAGCGAGCGGCTTTGCACAGGCGGATTCCGTCAATAATGGAAGCATGGTTAAGCGCATCCGAGACGATTGCGTCTTCAGCTCCGAGCAGTGGCTCAAACAGCCCGCCGTTTGCGTCAAAACAGGCAGGATACAAAATCGCGTCTTCTTGTCCTAGAAACTTGGCGAGTCGCGTTTCTAGGGTACGATGCAAATCGGAAGTGCCACAGATAAACCGCACGGAAGCCATTCCGAGTCCGTGGGTTTGTAGTGCCTGTACTGCCGCTTCTATCAAGCGCGGATTGTCCGCCAAGCCCAGGTAATTATTCGCGCACAGATTCAGCACCGCATGGGATGCACCCGCTTCTTGAACTTGTACCCAAGCTCCCTGTGTGCCTGTCAGCACCCGCTCGGACTTCCACAAGCCATCAGCGCGGATCTGCGCCAGCGTTTCGTCTAGCTCTTGTGTAACGCTCATGGTTTGTCCTTTGGTTTATCCTTGCTCTGCTGGTCTGTTCTGCTACTGCGTCGTGTGCTTGCGACTGCTTGCGCGTGGTTGCGAGCCGCTTGGCAAGGCTTGGTAAAAGCCTGTAAGAATACCGAGACTATGGCGCAATATGTATTTTCTCTGCAAGACCTGTCTAAGACTTGGGCGGGTGGCAAGCGGCTTTTGGAAGGCGTGCATCTGCACTTCCTAGCGGGAGCCAAGATTGGCGTGCTGGGCCCAAACGGAGCGGGTAAATCTACCTTGTTCCGCATTATGGCGGGCTTGGACACCGAGTTCACAGGCGAAGCCGCAGCCGCCAAGGGGGTATCGGTGGGCTACTTGCCGCAGGAGCCTGTGCTAGACCCTGCTAAGACTGTGGCTGAAAATGTCAGTGAGGGTTTGGGTGAAACGGGAGCATTGTTAGAGCGTTTCAACGCGGTGTCTGCGGCTTTTGCTGAAGAAGGGGCAGATTTTGACAAGCTGATTGCCGAACAAGCCGAGCTACAGGAAAAGCTAGATGCGGCAGGCGGCTGGGATTTGGAGTCACGGGTTGCGTTAGCTTGTGAAGCCTTGCGCTGTCCTGCGGGCGAGCGGGCAGTGGATAACTTGTCGGGTGGTGAGCGGCGCAGGGTAGCTTTGGCGCGTTTGTTATTGTCTAAGCCTGATGTACTGCTCTTGGACGAGCCGACAAACCACTTAGACGCGGAGTCTGTGGCGTGGTTGGAGCGACACTTACAAGATTATGAAGGTACAGTTATTGCCGTAACGCACGACAGGTATTTTCTGGATAATGTTGCGGGTTGGATTTTAGAAATTGACCGTGGGCGGTGTATTCCGTTTGAGGGAAATTATTCGGCTTGGCTGGAAGCTCGGGGCAAACGTTTGGCGTTGGAAGAAAAAGAGCAAGATGCACGGCAAAAGCAGATCCAACAAGAAATGGAGTGGATAAAGTCTTCGCCCCGTGCCCGTCAAAGCAAAGCCAAGGCACGGATTACTGCTTACGAACGGCTCGTTGAAGAAAGTGCGCGGGCAACGGGCGCACCATCGGCGGGAAGAATACAAATCCCGCCGGGTCCGCGTTTGGGCTCGCAGGTGGTAGAAGCCGAAGACTTAGCGAAATCGTTTGCGGAAACTCTGCTTTTTGATGGGCTATCGTTTAAAGCTCCACCTGGAGCGATTGTCGGAATCATCGGCGCAAATGGCGCGGGGAAGACAACTCTGTTTCGTATGATTGCCCAGAACGAAGCGGCTGACTCGGGCAGTTTAACTTTGGGTGAAACGGTTGTTGTGGGCTATGTGGATCAAAGCCGCGATGTTTTAAAAGATGACAATCAAGTTTGGCAAGAAATTGCTGATGGTGAGCCTGAATTCACTTTGGGTAAGCGGGTGATTAATGCGCGGGCGTGGGCGGCGGCGTTTAACTTTAAGGGTTCGGATCAACAGAAGCGCGTGGGTAGCTTGTCGGGAGGTGAGCGTAATCGTTTGCACTTGGCGCGAATTTTGAAATCTGAGTCTAACTTGTTGCTCTTGGACGAGCCGACGAATGACTTAGATGTAGATACGCTTCGTGCTTTAGAAGAAGCCTTACTGGACTTTGCGGGTTGTGCGATGGTGGTGAGCCACGACAGGTGGTTTTTAGACCGCATTGCCACGCATATCCTTGCCTTTGAAGGGGAGAGCACTGTCACTTGGTTTGAGGGAAATTTTCAGGCGTATGAAGAAGACAGAAAGCGGCGGCTTGGCGATGAAGCTTTGGTGCCGAAGCGGATTCACTATCGCCCCCTGACAAGGGCTTAAAACGCGACTTGTTGTAGCTACTGTAATTCGCTTTCGCAATTAATCTCCGCAATTAATTCCTGTGGCTAATTCTTAAATTAGTTCTTGTGCTCAACTCGTGTGATTAATTCCCGTAATTAATTCCCGTAATCAATTCCCGTAATCAATTCCCGTAATCGATTTCCGCAATCAATTCCCGTAGCCAATTCTTAAATTAATTCTTGCGCTCAACTTTCACAGGCAAGTTATATACTCCATTTCTGTCAAGTTCTGTAATTCATTTCGGTAAGGAGCTTTTTAACTTGGCTCACCTTCGGGCGAGTCTTCAGCCTTGCGCGAACGCCGCAGACGCGGAGATAAACGCCGCAGATCCCGTCGCATAGGCAAGACCACTCCGCCTGTGTCGCTTTTTGCTTCTTGGGTTGATTCCGCGTTCTGCCCTGCTTCTTCTCTCGCCATCGGAAAGAGCGTTTCGCTATCATCGTGCGCTAAAGTTTCTGCGTCCGTCAGAACACCGAAACGTTGCGCGACTTCGCGGTATAGGTGCTGATACAAACGCGCTGTATTGCTATTGCGGCTTTCTGCTGTGCCTGTTGGCGGAGCTTTGCTACTCGTTGCTAGCTCCACCACCTTACCGCCTTGATGGCTAGAGACAGAGCCCACAGCAGCAGGCGTGTCAGGCAGTTCTGGCAGGAGCGGGCGATTGCTACGCAGATCCCACAGACGGCACGAGTCGGGCGTGATTTCATCCACCAGAACGATTGCGGTGTGATCTTCTTCCCAGAGTCGTCCGAACGATAGATCCACGCGACTGAGCCGCAAGCCTGCGCCCAAACAAAAGCCCGAAAGAAAATCATTAATCCGCAAAGCAAGGTGGAAGATTTCATCCATTTCCCAAGTTGTTGCCCAGTTAAACGCCGTGATGTGTTCGTCTGAAATCAACGCCGAATGGACTTCTGCCTTAGCAGTACTATTCGCCTCCGCAGTCGGACGCAAATAATACTCAACAATCGCCCGTGGCAAAGCTGTGCCTGACTCCAAGCCGAAGGTTTCGGCGAAACCTGCTGTGGCGTAGTTGTGAATCCGCAACCAGAAGGGCAAACGCTCGCTATTGCGCACCAACTGCTCGCGCATATTCAAACGCCGTATGAAATGCGTCGGAACACCTGCCGCGTTTAAGTGTTCCATCAGACAGGCTGATATGCGATTGCTTAAGACTCCCTTGCCTTCAACGGGCAAGGCTACACGCCCTGCCACGCCTGCCACTTGCGCCAGAGTTTGATCCTTGAAGTACTGAACCAAGGTATTCGGATCACTGCCTTCGTACAGCACCTTGGCTTCGTCTTCGTGTATGCGACGGCGCCCTGCTTTCATTTCTAGCCTATTCCTTTTGCGATATCCTGTGCGACAAGCCCCGTATAGCAAGCCTTACGCGATAAACCCCGTGCGACAAACCCTGTGTGATAAACCCCGTGTGGTGCGTCCTGTGTGATGGGCTATGGCGAACCAGTATAGCCCAAGGGCGGGGTTAGGCACTGGCTTCTCCGACAATTGAGTCAAGCAGCCCACCTGCCCGCTGGCGGCGGGTTTCTACATCTTTCAGCAAGTCGCTAATCTCGGAGTAGTCAGAGCGTTCAGCAACCCGTAACAAGCCCTGTGCTAAGCCTGTGCCAATTCTGTCTTGGTGTACGGCGGCTCTATCTACCATTTGCAGGTACCAGCGCAGGTTTTCAAATAGGCGTACGGTTTCGGCTAGGAACGCTCCATCGCCTTCGGACAAAACGCCTGTTTCTGCTAAGACACGGAATCCCGTTTCGGTGTTTCTTTGCAGCACCTGCGGAGTCTTCGGTGCATGGATAAGCATTAGCATTTGCCCTAGAAGATCTAGCTCGCTGAGTCCGCCGATACCGTAGCGCAGGTCTAGGAGTCCGCGGGGCTTGTGTTCCTTGCGGACACGGTCGCGCATACGAGCGGTTTCGGCGTGCCACTTCTCGGCGGGTTCAGGACGACACAAGACTTGCTGTACAAAAGCCCGCACTTCCTTACGGAACAGACTACCGCCATATAAGGCACGGGCTCTGATGAGCGGCATACGCTCCCAGAGCCAAGCCGAGCCATCTTGGCTGGCGGGGCTATGGTATTCACGCCACGTCGCTAGAGATATGGCAATTGGCCCGTTGCTTCCGTGCGGACGCAAACGTGCATCCACATCGTAGATTGCGCCGAAACTGCTATCGGCGGACAGTACCGTTTGAATGCGGCGGGCAAGTCTGCCCCAATAGATGGAGCCTGTAAGCGGTCTTGCGCCATTAGATGTTTCTTCGGCGGATTGTTCGTCGTAAAGAAAGACTAAATCTAAGTCGCTGGTGGGGCCCATTGCACCAGCCCCGAGTCTGCCGAGTGCGACAACAGAAAAGCCGTAGGGAGAAGGCAAAACGCCATGGGCTTCCTGAAAGGACTCACGCAAAAACGGAAGCAAAGTACGCAAAGTGCATTCCGCCAAGCTTGCCGCGGCTTGTTCGGCTTTACGCGCAGACAAAAGCCCGTGGAGCATCTGAAAGTTAATCTGAAACCGCCGATCATTAATCCGATGGCGAAGCCGCATTAACGAGTCTTCAAAATCGCGTCCTGCCTTGTGTTCGCTCTGAAGCTCACGGCGAAGCCTACGCCACGATGGCGGACGCGAAAAAAAGTCTCCGTCTAGCATTGAGTAGGCAAGCTGCGGACGATGGGTAAGCTGACTCGCCAAGAGCGGCGATAAGCCCAAAATTTCCGCCAACGAAGTCAAAAGCTCACGGTTGTGCAGGAGCAATCCGAAAAGATGAAACCCCGCAGGCATACGAGCAATCAGCTCATCAAAGTTGCGTAAGGTTTCGTCAGGCGATTGCGTGTCGGCAAAGGCTTGCAACAAAGAAGGCACCAGCTCGGTCAAGGCTTGCCGTGCCCGCACAGTTGCTGTCGTGCGATATCCGCCGTGGTGCCACTTGCTAATTAGCGAAAATACCGCCGCGCCATCTTGATAGCCCAAACGCGACAGGGTTTCTAAAGTGCCAGGCTCGGGTTCGGTACCTGTAAAGACCAAGTTTCCTGACTCGGCAAGCGAAGTATCCGATTGAAATAATTCTGCGTAGTGCTTGCGTACCTTCTCCAAATGGCTACTTAAAGTTTGCAGGAGTGCAGCTCCACTTTCAAAACCAAAAAATAAGGCAAGCCGCTCTAGGTCAGCTTCGTTGCGCGGCAATTCTTGCGTCTGCCTATCTTCCACCATCTGCAAGCGATGTTCTAAGTGGCGCAAGAAGCGATAGGCGTCTTGTAAGTTTTCCTTGGCTTGGTGGCTGATGCGTTCTGCTGTTGCCAAAGCCGCCAAGGCTTCAAGTGTGCGTGGTGTGCGTAAGTCGGTGTTGCGCCCGCCCCAGATTAACTGCTGGGTTTGGACAAAAAACTCTACTTCGCGAATTCCGCCACCGCCGAGCTTGATGTTGCGCCCTAGCATTTCGGACTTATCATCCGTGCCAGCCCGCCCCGAGTGAAACTGCCGCTTAATGGAGTGAATATCTTGAATCGCCCAAAAATCTAAATACTTGCGCCAAACATAGAAGTTCATCTCGCGCATAAATTCAGCGGCGAGTGTTTTGTCTCCTGCGGCGACGGATATTTTTATCATTGCGCAGCGTTCCCAGTTTTGCCCGCGGGTTTGGTAGTACTGAATCGCCGCCCGCAGGGACACCGCCAAAGGAGTCGCTCCAGGGTCAGGACGCAAGCGCATATCGCAACGATAGACATAGCCATCGGCGGTGCGGTCTTGGAGTAGCGAGATTAACTCCCCTGTTAGCAGGTTGAGTTCTTGTTGTAAGGCACGGCGTGAGCGTGAGACGATATGGGTTTCGTCAAACAGCACCATAAAGTCAATATCGGATGAATAGTTCAGCTCGTCGGCTCCGCCTTTACCGAGTAGCATTACGGCGTAGCCGCAGCGTTTTGGGTTTGGCGTTTCAATTCTTCCTTCGCGGACAAATTTGTTGAGCGAAAAATGCACTGCGACTTCTAGTGTTGTTCGGGCGAAGTGCGATAGTTCGGCGGTGAGTTGTTCTAGCTTCCATGCGCCTGAGATTTCTAACAGAGCCACCACCAGCGAGTGGCGTTTGCGGGCAATTCGCAAGGCGCGTTGTACGGACTCTTTCTTTATGGCTTCGTCTTGGATGATTTCCTGTACTTCTTGTCGTAAAGCGTCTAGCGTGGCTTGTGGGTCGGCGAAGGTGCGGCAGATGAGCGTTGGTTCTGTGCGTAGTACTTCGCTTAGAAAAGACGAGCCGTAGAATATGGTGCGCAACAGAGCTTTGCCTGACTCGTTTTCGCTAAAGGATTCTAAAAGCCTGCGGGCTTGTGGGTCTTCGTTAGCGGTTATGGAGTCCTGCCACGCGGCTAGATGACTTTTCAGCGAGTCGCTTTGGATTTCTTGTCCGACAGCTGTGCGGTAGCCTGCGGGCAGAGCGGGAAATGGATTTTGCGCGTTCATTTCGTCTTGCGGATTGTTAGTGCTGTATCGTATCCCGTGCCTTCACGGAATGCGTTTAGCGTCTTGCAGGTAGCCAAGGAACAAGCCAAACCGTGTGCGGAAGGTAAATAGCACAGGCACAGAAAAGCCCCCTGGATCGTTGTGAAGCCAAAACTCTGCTGATGTAGGAAAAGACTTGCGTCTTTGTTCGTTGCGGAATCCGCCGAGTGGTTTAATGGTGAAGCGGCACAGGGTGAATTCACCTTTATAGGGAGTATATTTTTTGAGATTTAACATTTTGCGTTCTGCTGAGTCAAAGGTGATGCGATAGAAGTATTTTCCGTCGTAGATTTCGTTATTGGCTTGGCACTGCTGGTTTAGATTTTGATTGCTATTGATTTCTGTTGCGGTGTTTTCTGTTGCGGTGTTTTCTGTGGTTTTGAAGAAGCGGGCGAAGAAGGCGAGTAGATCTACTGTGTTTGTGAGTTCTGTTCCGTTGTTGGCTCCGTAGGGGATATGTTTTTGTGTGCCGGCCCAACGTGCGGCTCCGCCGAGTGTTGAGATGTTTCCGTCTGGGTTGCGCAAAAAGTACCGCGGACGCAAGGCTTCGTGGGCTAAAAACCCGCTTGCGGTTTCGCCTACCTGGCTGGCGGAGTCTGCGCTTGCCTTGTTGGCTTCTGTATTTTTTGTTTCTGTATTTGCTTCTGTATTTTCTAACGCACGGAACTGTGACCAATAAAAAATATTGCTGACAGCGACTCCTGCTTCTTCGTGGCGGGAGTTGGCTTCTGACACGGCTAAGAAGCTGCGTTTGGCGAGTCGTTCTGCCCAGCCTGTGGTTTGTCCGCTCATACGGTAGTGGAATCCACCTGTTGTGTTTTGAGCTGAATGGGTTTCTGAGATGAAGAAGTTCAGGCGGGCGATATGGAATCCGCCGAGATAGATTTTGTACGAAGCGGAAATATTTCCGCTTCGCAATTCAAACGGAGCCCGTAAAGAGTCTAGATCTACATCGGCTTGCGTGCTTTCCTGTACCAGCGTGCTTTCCTGTGCCAGCGTGCTTTCCTGTGCCTGTGCCGCGTAGGGAGCGACAACTTCCAAGCCTAGAAGTGCGACTACGCCCAAAGCCGCCAAGCCTATGCGCGAGCGTAGGTTTGTCCGTAAAGTTTGTTGCATGGTGGTACTATACTCTATTCAATTGCGGGCTTGTTTTGTGTTTTGTGCCCCTAGCGGTGGCGGAGCCGAGCCGCTACTCTAGCCTTTGTGACGCGGACCCGTAGCTCAGCTGGATAGAGCGCTTCCCTCCGGAGGAAGAGGTCTGGGGTTCGAATCCCTACGGGTCCGCCATATATTTCTGGCTATTTTCTGGTGTCTGGGGCGTTGGTGGCACAGGACTTGGTTGAGTGCTTGGCTGACTACTTGGTGGCTGGTTGGCGGCTGGTTGGCATAAGTTGCAAAAAGCGTGTAAAAGAGCCGCGACTGCGTTATTTTTTCCGACATGGCTGTGGCACGCGGGTGCTAAAGCAAACAGAAGGGAGCCGTTATGGGTAGTGCTCTCACGCAAGTTATGGCTGTGATTTTTGCGGCCTTTGCTTTCGTCTACGGCGGCGGACTTTTTTCTAGCATAACTTCACTGCGTGGAGCGGCGATAGGTTTTGACCTTTCGCTGGTTGGCGCGCTTGGTTCGATTTATTATTTGGGATTTTTGCTTGGTTGTTTGTGCGCTCCGCCGTTGATTAAGCGCAACGGACATATCCGTGCTTTGGCGGTGGCGGCGGCGGTGGGTGGTATGATGCCGTTGTTGATGCTGTCGTTTGAGTCGTGGTTTGTGTGGCTGGTGGCGCGGTTTTTTAATGGGATTGCGTTTTCGGTTTTGTATACGATTGTGGAGAGCTGGATTAATGATCGGGCTGAAAATGCCTATCGCGGACGAATTTTGTCGGTCTATGTTTTATTCACGCACTTTGGCAATGTTGGCGGACAGGGAAGTCTGGCTTTCTTAGACCCCTTGGATGATCGTTCGTTTTACTTGGTGATTGCGTTATTTGTTTTGTCGTTGGTGCCTGTGGCGATGACGCGGGCGATAAATCCGACTCCGCCTGACTCGGTGAAGATAAACTTGAAGAAGCTGTGGGCGCGTTCGCCTGTGGCTTGGACAACGGCTCTACTCAACGGAGCTGTCAATGGTGCTTTATGGATTGTCGGTCCGATTGTCATCGCCCAGCAGCTCGGCACGGAAATGGTGGGCTGGTTAATGCCGTGTTTCTTGATTGGCGGAATTGTTGCCCAGTGGCCTTTGGGCAGGGCTTCTGACTTTACGGACAGGCGGCGAGTTTTGCTTTTTGCGGCGATCTTGGCGGCGGGTGGGGCGTGTATTCCTGTGTTTTTTGGCTTGGACAATCCGTGGCTTACGGCGTTGGCGTTATTTATTTCGGGTTCGGGTGGAATGAGTGTTTATTCGGTGGCATTGGCGCATGCGAATGATCGCAGTGCGCGTTCTGAATCTGTGGAGATGTCAGGCGGAATGCTTTTACTTTATGGCATTGGTGCGATTTTGGGTCCGACATTGACTCCGTTTTTGGCGGGTTTGGAAGGGCGTGGTTTATTTATTTATGTTGCGCTTGCCTATGCTCTGTGGATGGGCTTTATCATCTGGCGTATGACGCAACGCGAGCGCACGGCGGAAGTAACAGAGACTGCAACCGACTACCCTGTACAACATGGCCCTGCGTTAGCGAATCCTGATTTGCGTATTTTGGCTAAGAAGCACAAGCCAGCGAAGAAGTTTCGGGCGCGGCGTAAGAAGCACAAGGCGCATAAGCCCGTCACGGAAGCGACTCCTGCCGTGGAGCCACCCAAACAAGACTCACATTCTTAAAAAGCTTAGTTATTCCTATCCTTCAACGCTCACTTCTTGGCTAATACTTTTCGCTGAACTCCATCGCATCAACTTTGCCTATACGATTTACCCATAAGCTTTGCCTATCTGCTTTTTATGTACAGAAAATTCACCCACAAGAAATTATTCACCACGAGTTATAGATTTGCGGAATTGATATACAAAGCTTTTTACAACCCAGTTATTCCTGTCCTTCAACGATTACTTCTTGGCTAATACTTTTCGCTGAACTCCATCACATCAACTTTGCCTATACACTTTACCTATACGCCTTACCCATAAGCTTTACCTATCTGCTTTGCCTAGACACTTTGCCTGTTAGACTTTGCTTCGTTGCACTTCTTACTCGTTATGCATTAACGGGTTTATGTACAGCGAACTTAACTGCAATGAATTTATCCATAGCGATTTATGTATAGCGATTTATATACAGAAAATTCACCCACAAGAAATTATTCACCACGAGTTATAGGTTTGAGGAATTGATATACGGAACTTTTTACAACCCAGTCATTTCTATCCTTCAACGATTACTTCTTGGCTAATACTTTATCCTGAACTCCATCACATAAACTTTGCCTACCTGCTTTACCTATCTGCTTTACCCATAAGCTTTGCCTATCTGCTTTTTATGTACAGAAAATTCACCCACAAGAAATTATCCACCACGAGTTATAGGTTTGAGGAATTGATATACGTAGCTTTAGTAAGTTTATCCATAACAAGTTATGTACAGCAAATTTATATACAGAAGATTTATCTATAACAAATTTACCTACCAATAAATTATGTACCGTGAGTTATAGGTTTGAGGAATTGATATACGTAGCTTTAGCAAGTTTATCCATAACAAGCTATGGACAGTAGATTTATCTACAGAAAATTTATCTATAACGAATTTACCTACCAATAAATTATGTACCGTGAGTTATAGGTTTGAGGAATTGATATACGTAGCTTTAGAAAGTTTATCCATAACAAGCTATGTACAGAAGATTTATATACAGAAGATTTATCTATAACGAATTTACCTACCAATAAATTATGTGCCGTGAGTTATAGGTTTGAGGAATTGATATACGTAGCTTTTTTACAGCCCAATCATTCGGGCTTATTTCTTAGGCAAGTCTTTGCCATTTGACTCTGCACTCCGTGCAACCAGCCGCGTTGTACTGCGTTGCGGAACCAAAGGCACAAACAATACCGCTCCGCCGTTTTGCTCTACGGCTTTCGCGCCGGGCAATTCCTGCCCTTCGTAATCCGCTCCCTTAATCAGCAAGTCAGGAAGCAAACGCTCAATCAACGCCGCAGGGGTATCTTCCGCGAACGGCACAACCAAATCCGTCAAAGACAAAGAAGCCAACAAAGCCGCGCGTTCATCCAAGGGCTGTAAGGGACGACTCGCACCCTTCAAACGCCGCACCGAGTCATCATCATTCACACCAACAATCAGACGATCACAATTCCGCCGCGCCACCGCCAAAGACGATAAGTGCCCCGCATGCAGAATATCAAAACAGCCATTGGTAAAACCAATCCGCGCCCCACCCTTGCGCCACGCCGCAACGCGAGCTACCGCTTGCTCGGCGGTTGCAATCTTCTCCACAAAGCCATGCCAGCCACGAGTCAGAAACGCCCGCAAGACTTCCGCCGAAACCGCAACGGGACCTACCTTCGCCACCACCAAACTCGCCGCCGCATTCGCCAAACGCATCGCCACCCCCGCCGTAGCCCCACAGGCCATCGCCGCCGCAAAAGTCGCAATCACCGTATCCCCCGCACCCGTTACATCATGCACTTCACGGGCTTCCACAAAAAGCCGCTCGTGCCCCGTAGCATCCACCAGCGACATTCCATCGCTACCCCGCGTGACCAGAACCGCGCCCAGCTTGTGCCGCTCACGCAAAGCCCGTGCCGCCGCCACAATGGCTTCGTCTCCGTCAAGTGCTGTGCCACAGGCTTCGCTTAACTCCTGCAAGTTGGGCGTGATGTAATCCGCCCCTTGATAGCGGCTCCAATCGGCACCACGCGGATCCACCACCACCAACTTCTTCTGCGCCTGTGCCGCCGCTATCAACTGCGGCGTTAAATCAACTCCGAGCAGGTCATAGCCATAATCAGAAAGCAAAAGCACATCACACGCCGCCAAAGCTTCTTCCACCACTTGATGAGCAGAACCACGCAAAGCCCCTTCGCTGTCTCCAAGTGCCTGCCCTTCGTCGGTGCGAAAAACCTGATTGCGCCCCACCAAATAACGCGTCTTTATCGGAGTCGCCCAAGGCTCCGCCCGTAAAAGCTTTGTCGCAGGCTTGTCGCTAGCGTTATCGGTAGCGTTATCGCTAGCGCAACCCGTAGCGTAATACGACTCCACTTCATCGCCCGCCGCATCAGCACCTGTAATCCCGACAAGATTTGCTTGCGCTCCCAAGGCGCGTAGGTTTTCCCAGACCAAACCCGCCCCGCCCAAGTTGCTTCCGTAGTTGCTGGCGTGGCGCGCTGTCGCAAAAACAGGAATCGGAGCTTCACGCGAAATCCGCTCCATAGCCCCGAAGACAAACCTGTCCAGAATAATATCGCCGAAGACCAAAACCCGCGCTTGGGTTAAGTCCGACAAAAGCTCCGCTAATGGGTTCTGTGAAGATGAATCAGACACAAGCCATTTCCGTTTTTCTGCAAGCTGTTTTTCTACAAGCCATTTTTCTCAGGGCTATTCGTTGCAAACCATCACCCCTTCAAGGAGTCTGCACCTTTGCCTCCCCCCGTGTCGCTGGCGGCGGACCATACCGCAACAGATCATCACCATTACGTGCCAGCCACTCCTTAGCGGCGTTTGTCTCAACGCCCATAGCGGCTAGTGTACGCCAAAAAGACTCTCCGTGGTGGAAATGACGCAGATGCACTACTTCATGCGCCACTACATAATCAGCAACAAACGCAGGCACCAAAACCAACCGCCACGAAAATGCCATACGCCCACTACGACTACAACTCCCCCACCGCGTTGTCGGATCAGTCAGACGCACAGAAAGCTTCTTATTGTCGCGCAACAAACGCGCAAAAGTCAGACTCGTACGCTTGCGGTTTTTCTCATGCTCCGTCAGCAAAGACAAAAAATACGCCGCACGGTCTTCTAGTTGCGCTCGTGCCTGAAGGCGAAGCCACTGCATACACCGCCGCTCAAGCGTAGCCATCGGAGCCGCAAAGTACAGGGTACCATCTCGCAGTTGCGGAGTCTTTCCACGTGGCAAGTTCGCGTCTATCGCCAAACGCACCTGCGCCCCATGCAACGGAAATTCCGCGCCTTCCTGCAAACGCAAACGCGGAGCCAAAGCCGCCAGCTTTGATTCCATCCACGCCCGATTGCGCAGAGCAAATTCCCGCGCCGCCCGTTGCGAAACCCGCCTTGGACGCACCAGTACAAATTCTCCGCGTTTTGAGTCTAGGCGCAAAGACAAGTGCCGCGCCCGTGGATGACTCCGCAGAGTGAGCGTTAGCTCCGCACCGCCCAGTTCTGTTGCAGGCAGAATCAAAGTCCCCGCCACGGCTGTGCCATTGCTGGCGGCTTTTGCGCGTGGCTTGGCTTTCTGGATTTCCGCCTTGCCTTCGGCGGGCTTGCCTTCACCCTTGGACTCACCCCCAACAGGCGGAGCAAAACGCAAACGCAAGCGTAAAGGCGATAACACCGAAGTCATAAATCTTCTTCGCTTATGCGAGTCCCTGTTGGCTTTACCGCTTTTGCGCCTACTGCTTTTGTGCCTACCGCTTTTTCACCTGTTGCTTTTTCGCCTAAAGCCTTTCCACCTAAAGCCTTTCCGCCTATCGCCTGTTCGTCTATCGCCCCTTCATCAGCAAGCGGATGGTGCTGGCGCAAAGCTTCCTGCATTCGCTTATCCGTCACCTTGGTATAAATCTGAGTCGTAGAAATTGCCGCGTGTCCGAGCAATTCCTGCACAACCCGCAAATCGGCTCCGCCTGCTAGCAGGTGAGTCGCGAAGGCATGACGCAAAGCGTGCGGCGAAACTTTGCTCAACTCCACGCCCGCCACAGGAGCCAAAGCCCGCAACAGCTGAAAAACCCGCTGGCGTGTCATCGGCTCCTGCGGATCACGCCCAGACGGAAACAGCCACGGATTATCATCAGCCAGATCCCCCAAAAGCGCACGGCGTAACTCCAGCCACCGCCGTGTGGCTTGGCGGGCTTTGTCTCCGAGTGGTACAAGCCTATCGCGCCCGCCCTTGCCCCGCACTAAGATCATCCGCTCGGCGGAGTCGCTTGCCGCTTCATCGCTAACAGCTCCTGCGACGGCGGAAACCGACAGGCGGGTTAGTTCTGAAATCCGCAAGCCTGTGGCGTAGAGCAGCTCCAAAATCGCCGCCAAGCGGACAGCACCTTCGCCTTCTGCGGCATAGACAGCGGCGAAGAGTCGCTGTGTTTCTTCCTCGCTCAAAGCCTTCGGCAACGGACGCGACACACGCCCCGCCAAAAGCAAATCCGTCGGATTATCCTCACGCAAGCCTTCTTCCGCCAAAAAGGCATAGTACCTGCGTGCCGCCGAACGTTTGCGGGCACGAGTCGCCGCAGTCATTTGTTTTTTGGCAAGGGCATCTAGCCAGGCGCGTAGATCATCAAGGCTTGCATCGCGTGGAGCTATTCCTTTGCGTTTATCGTGCAAGAAAGTTTCTAGGTCTAACAGATCGCGTTTGTATGCCGCTAGGGTATTTGCTGACGAGCCGCGTTCGGCGGCTTGCATCTCCAAGAAAGAGTCCAGCCACGGCGGAGCTTCTTGTCTTCGTTCTTTGCCGTATGCTTTCTGCATCTTGTGCATCTTGTGCGGCTTTGTGGCTTGGTGGCTTGGTGACTTTGCGGCTTGGTGGCTTTGTGGCTTGGTGGCTTGGTGACTTTGCGGCTTTACGGCTTTACGGTTTTGTGGCTTGTGGCTTTTGCTTAGCGTGCCCGCCAAAACTCTAACGCCAAGCCACGGGCTTCGGAGGCAAAGTCAGCCCGCCGCAAGCCTTGCACTACGGCTCGTTCTAGTTCTAGGGCTTGGCTTATTCTGGCTTGGTTAAGGGCGGAGTTAATTTCTGCTTCTCCTTCTAGCGATGGACTTGCGCGTACCGCCACAGCTTGTCCGTGGAGACGCAAGGCAAGTAGCAAGGCTTCGCCATCGCGTCCGCCGAAAGATGCATCGTCTAGGGCTTCCAGCAAAGCCACACGCGCAGTCGGATGTAGTGGCTCTGCTATCGACTCACCGAAACTATGTTCTGCTAAAACTAAGTCTTGCAGGGCTCGTGTTGTGGCTCCTGTGCTGGCTGAATTGGTTTGCGGAGCGTTTTGGCTTTCCCCTAGCCCCGTTAAGCCATCGGCTGGATCTGCTGATTGACTTAAACTTTGCGCGAGTGCAAACCAATCTTCGTTTGCTGCTCGCAAGCCTAATCCGTCTAGCAGGAAGCGCAGGTGCAGTTCTTGCCGTGCTGCCAAGACCTGTTCGCTTGCGGCTTCACCGAAGGAAATTAATTCGCGTCCTTGCCAAGCGGTGAAATCTATTCCGCCGAGTTGTGCGACTGATATGCCGGCTAGGCGGGCTTCTACCCACAGGCTATAGAGTGCGCGTTCGGCTTGGCTGTCTTGGGCTTGGCTTAGTAGCTCCAACCACGGACTCGCCGCTTGTGCGTCTCCTGAGCGTAACAACACGAGAGCAATCCACTCGGCGTGGTCGGCTAGAAAGCGGGCGGCGGGTAGAAGTTCTGCTGTGTCGTGCCATAGGAAGGCGGCGGTTTCTGTGAGTCCTTCGCCGCGGGCTGACTCGGCGTAGAGCCGCAGTAAGTCGGCGAGTGTCAGGGCGGAGTTTTCTATGGCTTCGCGGTCGGGCGTCTGCTCAGGAGCTGTTTCAGCAACGATTGCTTCCAGCGTTAGGGAGTCTTCAGCGTTTTGTTCTGGCTTGTCCTCGGCGGGCAGTCCTTGGGCTTGCCGTAGTTGTCTGCGCAAGGGTTCTGAGACTTGCCAGATGAAAGCGCGTTGGCTGGCTCCTGTTAGGGTTGCGGCTTGGGCGATGGGGTCTGACTCGTCTTCGTCGGCGGGCGGAAAGGAAACGCTACGATAGAAAGCTTTTAAGTCTGTGGAGTCCATTGCGCCGATTTCAACGGCGCGTTCGGCGAGTCCGATCCGCAGTGGAGTCGCTAAGTTTTGGCTGTGGGCGAGTCCTGTTAGGGCGCGGGGTGACAGGGTTTCGTTTTCGGAGAAGAGTGCTAACAAGTCGGCACCGCGCAAGCCGTCTGCCAAGAACAGGTTAAGAGCTGAAAAGCTGGGGGCTTCGGGCAGTTTGCCGTATCCCAGACGAGCGGCGGCGAGCGCGAAGAAATCGTTGCGGGCTTGGCTTGTTTCTGGACTTTCGCCTTCTAGGACAAAATCGGTTTCGCGTAGTAGGTCTAATCCGAGCAGAGCGACATCGGGCTCGCCTTCGGCGATCTTGCAGGCGACGGACAAGCGTTGGAACCAGGTTTCTGTGGTGCGCACGGCGGCGATGGAGCTAATTCTTGCGTTGGTGTTTTGCTGCAGGACTCTTTGTGCTTCTTCGCAGGCTATGGCTCGTTCGCCGAGCAGGATCATGGTTGCGACTCGCAGGCGGGAGAGTTCAGCAAGGGTTGCAGCTTGCGCCGAGTTGCTTGCATCACTTCCTGCATTGTCATTTGAATCGTTATCTGTGCTGGTGTCTGTGCTATCGCCTGCGCCTGTTGTGTTTTCGTTGAAGCGCAGACGCGAGCGCGGTACTAGGGCAAACAGGCTATGTAGATCGCGCCATCTACCGAGTTGTTGTAGTTGTTCGGTGCGCCAGACGAACCACTTTAGCGAGCGGATTTGTTCTGAGTTGGCGGATTGGTTTGCGTTTTGGTTTGTGGTTTGGTTTGCTTCTAGTTCGGCGGTGGTTTCTTCTGTTGTGTTGGCGGGGTCTAGTGCGGTGATTGGTATGGCTAGTGTGTTGGGAGCTGTTGCGTCTAGGGGGAAGGGCGAGAGCAGAATGCGCCGCCATAAGTCGGCGGCGGCGGCTGAGTCGGTGCGGGCTTCGGCGGAGTTGAACAAGGCGTTGAGTCGGGCGGCGGGGCTATTGCTCCACAGGGATGTGGGTAGCACTCCTGTGGTTTCGTCAAGGACTGAAAGTGCGGCGAGTGGCAGGTCTGAAATGGCTTCTTCGGTCAGGGCGACTGGAGGTAAGAAGTCTTGGCGAATTTCTGTTTCTGTGTTTTGCGTTTCTGTGCTTTGTGTTTCTGTGTTTTGGGTTTCTGTGTTTTGCGCTTCTGTGTTTTGTGTGGAGTCTTGTGGCTCGTCGTTTAGCAGGTCATCGGCGGGGAAGAGTTGGATTACGGCTTCTTCTTCCAGCGGTATTTCGTCAACGCTTTCGGGTGCATCACTTTCGCGAGTGGTGGTTTCGGGTGCATCACCTTCGGATAGATCGCTTTCGGGTGCATCGCTTTCGGGAGTGGTGCTTTCGGGTGCGATGGGCTCTTCTTGGGCGTGGGCGATTTGGACAAGCAAGTTGCGTGGTTCTGCTACTAGAGTTGTGCGGGGTAGAGTCGTGCGGGGCAGAGTCGTGTAAAGCAGAGCTACATAGAGCAGACTTGCGCACAGTGCTATGCAAAGTGCTATGCGAAGCGTTGCGCGGCGTGCCAGCGGGGCGTGTGCTGGAAGAAATTGTTTAAAGGCTCGGCGTGTGGTTTCACGCTGTGGAGTCAATGTTATTTGGGTCACTGACCGAACCGTGAGGTAGGGATTTCGATTTCCACATCGGCGGTGGGTGGTGGGAGTTCAAGGCTCCACAGCACGACTAGCACGACTGAGCAGACTGCTAGTGCGGCGGCGAGTACTAGTGCCCAGGCTAGGACTTTCCCTTGCCTTCTGGAGCGGGCTTTGCCTCGGGCTTGGTCTGTGGCGAGCGGGCTACCGCTCTGGCTTACGGAGCGGCTTATGGCGTGGCTTACAGAGTGGTTTATGGCGTGGCTTACGGAGCGGCTCGTAGAGCGGCGTATGGAGTGGCTTGTGGTGTTGCTCCCACTACGGCTGGCGAATCGGCTCATAGAGCGATTAGGGCTAATGCTAGGGCTATTTCCACGGCTAGGGCTATTCCTGTGGCTAGGGCTATTGCTACTGCCACGGCTCGTGCCAAGGCTAGGGCTTGTGCCACGGCTAGGGCTATTGCTAGGGCTACGGCTTGTGCCGTGGCTGGGGCTAGGGCTACTGCCGAGCGGCTTGCTATGGTTTTTGCGCTCTTGCGGCTGGAGTCCGCGAAAGTGCCCTTCTTCAGGAATCTCTATCACTTTTGAGCCCCTAATTTATGCTCCTTGCGGGGAGCGAATCAGATACTAACCCCTTGCCACAATAGGCGAATTTGTCCAATTTGACCAGAATTGCCTGTGATGCCTGAGCCTGACTCTCCGCAATCTGCGCCTTGTGCGCCTGAAGACGCTACTGCTGTGGCTCCGCATTGGGTTTTGGTTGGACTTTCGGGTGCGGGTAAGTCTTCGTTGGGCAGGCGTTTGGCGCGGCGTACGGGGCGTGATTTCCGTGATAGTGACAAGCGGGTTGCGAGTTTGCATGGCAAGCCGATTCACCGCATCTTTGCTGAAGATGGAGAAGCTGAATTCCGCCGTGCTGAACGCGAAGCTGTGGCGGAGCTGTTGCAGATTCGTCCAGCGGCGGTGATTGCCTTGGGTGGCGGAGCTTTTTTAGATCCAGACAATCGGCTTCAGATCCAACGCTATGGGGTTTCTGTGTGGATAGATATTGCTCCGCAGGTGATTGCGGAGCGGCTTGGCAATGTGAAGACTCGTCCGTTGCTGACGCGGGATGCGACTCCCTTGGCGGCGTTGGAGCGTTTGTATGAAGAGCGCAAGGCGATCTATGCGCAGGCTAATTATCGTTTAGCGGCAGGACACACGAACAACACCCAGACCTTAGATGCTTTGGAAGAACTTTTTACGGAGCATGAAAAATCTTTATGACTGCTTGCTTAGAGAATTCGGTAGCAGGAATTTGCGGTATGGTATCCGCTATGGTTAATCGGCTATGACGAGTGCAGTGCAAATTGTGCGGGTTGCAGATGGGCAGGCTGTGCCCTATGAAATTCAGATTGGCGCGGGGCTACTGTCGCGAGCGGCGGAGTTGATTGCGACTGCGTTGGGTGATTTGCCCAGATCTGTGCATATTGTGAGTGATACGACTTTGGCTCCGCTTTACGCTCCTGCTGTACGGGAGTCTTTAGAGTCGGCAGGAGCAAAAGTTTTTCTGCACACGATACCGCTAGGGGAGAGCGAAAAATCGTGGCAGCGATTGGAAGCACTCACGGATGCAATTTTAGCCAACGGCATAGAGCGAAGCGATGCACTCATCGCTTTGGGTGGTGGAGTGGTAGGCGATATCACAGGGCTTGCGGGGGCTTTGCTTTTACGCGGTGTGTCTGTGGTGCAGGTGCCGACAAGCGTATTGGCGCAGGTGGATTCATCTGTCGGCGGGAAGACCGCGATAGATACGCGCCACGGAAAAAATCTTATCGGAGCTTTTTACTCACCTCGTTTGGTGCTGTGCGATTTGTCTGTTCTGTCCAGCTTGCCTGTGCGCGAACTGCGATGCGGATTTGCTGAAATCATAAAATATGGACTTGCCTTTGATGCAGACTTTTTCGCTTGGCTAGAAGACAAGGCGGCGATTCTTAGCAATCCAAAGGACTCGGCGTTTGCTGAAGTCTTGGGCGTGGCGGTGCAGAAGTCTTGCCAACACAAGGCGCGGATTGTGGCGGATGATGCAAGGGATACAACGGGCAAACGTGCGCTTTTAAACTTGGGTCATACCTTTGCCCACGCCTTAGAAACAACGCTCGGACACGATAGCCAAGCCTTGAAGCATGGTGAAGCTGTGGGCTTGGGTTTGGTCTTGGCGGCACGATTGTCTGAAAGCCTTGGAATGGCGCAAGCGATTGCTGAACCTGTAATGCGACTCAATCAGCGGCTTGGTCTTCCTGTTGCCTTGAGCGATATCGGACTTGACGCAAGCCACCACGACAAAATTGTACAGGCAATGCGCTATGACAAAAAAACTGCGGGCGGGGAAATACATTTCGTTTTACTCCAAGCCATAGGGCAAGCTGTTTTCCCCTGTACTGCCGAACAACAAGCCGTGCGTGAAGTTCTTGCTTAATCCTTTCTACCCACGCGACAACTTGCGAGCCGAAGCTGTACCTACCTAAACACCACCTTTACCTACCTAGCACTACCCTTACCTGCCTAAACACTACCCTTACCTGCCTAGCACTACCCTTACCCACCTAAGACACGACACAGATTGAAAATGAGTGATTTTCTGCTACTTGCCCTGATCTTTTTGTTGCTCTGCGGCAGTGCCTTTCTTTCAGGCTCGGAGTCGGCACTGACTGCCAGCAATCGTGCCCGCCTACTCTTCCAAGCCAAGGAAGGAGACAAACGCGCCCGCCGCGTTGAGCCCTTGCTTGAAAAACGCGACCGCGTAATCGGAGCCATCTTGCTTGGCAATAATCTCACCAACACCCTAGCGACTTCTCTAGCGGCGGGTTTTTTGGTGGTGCGTTTTGGTGACAAGGGAATTGCTTTGGCGACAATTCTTATGACTGTATTGATTTCATTCTTTGGCGAAGTTTTGCCGAAGTTTTATGCTTTGCGTAATCCTGAAGGATCTATTAAGCGGGCTGCACCTGCTTTGAGTGCTTTGACCTTAATTGCGCGTCCGTTTGTGGCGGTGATTCACTGGCTGGCGCATGCTTTGCTGGGGCGGCAGAACAACGGCACGGACGAAGAACAGGACCAAGCCGAAGAGCAAGAACTCCGTGGAGCGATAGAAGCCTACGGTGAAGGTGAGCAGCAAGATCGCCGCTCTATGTTGCACTCGGTTTTGGACTTACAAGAGTTAACGGTTGAAGAAGTGATGATTCACCGCTCGGAGGTAAAGACCGTGGCGGCAGATTTGGCGGGCGATGCACTTTTGCAAGTGGCACTGGACTCCACCTTTGCCCGCTTGCCTGTCCATCAAGGTGGTGCGGAAAACATCATCGGCGTGTTGCAGGTGAAAGAAGTCTTAAGCTTTTTTGCCAAAAGCGCGACGGTCAAGCAAGCGCAAGCGGGCGCAGAGCAAAAGCCTGCACCTACGGCGGAAAGTTTGAGTCGTGCGCCGTGGTTTGTTCCTGACTCAACCGATTTGCATACTCAGCTTTTAGCCTTTCGCAATCGCCGTGAGCATTTGGCGATTGTTGTAGATGAATACGGCGAGACTTTGGGTATTGTCAGCCTAGAAGATGTGCTGGAAGAAATTGTCGGAGATATTTTTGACGAAGTGGATCCACTCCCCGATGAAGAAGTAATTGAAGAGTCGTCTGACAGCTGGCGGATTGCGGGTAAGGCAAGTTTGCGTGATTTGAATCGGCGTTTTGCTTGGCGCTTGCCTGACGAAGATGCATCTACTCTGGCGGGATTGATTTTGTATGAAGCGAAGCACTTGCCTGAAACGGGGGAAAGTTTTCGCTTATTAGATTTTGATTGTACGATTTTGGCTCTTGATGGGACTAGCATTACGCAGGTGCGTTTGACGAAGCGCAAGCCTGAAGATGATGCAGACGAAGAAGACTCGGCTTAGTACAAATTGTCTTTACGCAGATTTGCTTTCTGTGTGTGGTCTATAGCTTTCTATGCGTGGTCTATAGCTTTCTGTATGTGGTCTATAGCTTTCTGTGTGTGGTCTGTACAAGACTTAGCCAAGCAAAGCTTGGCACAGCTAAAGACACTAATTTAAACGATACAGACGAAGAAGACTTGGCTTGGTACAAATTGTCTTTACGCTACTTTAAAAATGAATTCGTAAAAAAAGAATTCGTAAAAAAGCGGATTCGTAAAGAACACGAATTAATCGGTTTTTTTACTCCGCAGGGCACGGCGTGCTGCAAGTGCGCGTAGCATTCCCTCTAACGATTGGATTTCCTGTGCTGTGGCGTGGCTACGGGCAAAGAAAGCCCGCAGGTTGCGGCGCATTGTCTCTGCTGTTTCTGTTGGCGGATAGTAATCGGCGGCGATTAGCTCTGTTTCTAATCGGGTCAAGAACCCGTCCAGCACTTCACGCCGAGCCGGACTTTCACGCCTTCCCGCACTTCTGCTTCTTTCCGTGGCGGGTGTGGCGTGGGGTATAGCTTCTGCGGCGTGTTGTGCCTGTAGCCACTCCCAGCAGGTGAGCAATACGGCTTGTGCCAAGTTGAGAGAAGTTGCGCCTTCTGCCAAGGGGATAAAAACCCGTGCTTCGGCGAAAACCATTTCATCATTGTCTAGGCCTGTGCGTTCGGGACCAAATAGAATTCCTGTTCGCAAGTTTTTCTCTTGGGCAAGGACAACTTCAGCCATAGCTTCTTGCAAGTCCATTTGCGGTACTGCGACATCGCGCGTCCGTGCGCTGGTAGCCCAAACCCGTTGTAGATCGGCGAGCGCACTAGGTAAGTCAGAAAAAACTTGTGCTTGGTTTAGAACTTTGTGGGCGATTTTGCTGTTGCGTCCAGCTGATGATTGGGCTTCTGCTTGTGCTTGCCTATCGTGCCAAGCAAATCGCGGAGTTACGAGACGCAGATCCACAACACCACAGTTTGCCATTGCGCGGGCTGTCATTCCGACATTTTGCGCCAACTGCGGACGCACTAAGACAATTGCCAAATTCGCTATTGGGTCAGTCACGCGATTCCTCACGCAACGGAAACGTTTGCTTTTTCTTGTCTGCCTTTTGTCTTTTTGCTCTTGGCGTGGGCGGCTTGTGCCTTGCTTGCTGTACCTGCTGTCTTTGCCTTAGCTACCTTGCTTGCTGTGCCTGCTACGCCTGCTGTCTTTGCCTTACCTACCTTACCTACCTTACCTACCTTATTTGCATCTTCGGCAGAGAAGAGTCGCCAGAAGACTCCGTCTACGATGGCTTCCAAAGAAGCGTTCAGTATATTCGGAGAGACTCCAACCGTTGTCCACTCCAGTTCGTTATCAGTCCAATCTATCAGGACACGGGTTGTGGCTCGCGTGCCATCACTGGAGTTTAAAATCCGCACCTTATAGTCGCTCAAGACCATAGGCTCTAAGCTTGGAAAGATAGGCAGAAGTGCTTTACGCAAAGCGCGATTGAGTGCATCTACGGGTCCACTTTGCCCGAGTGCTACGGTCATTTGCTGTTCTTGGCTACCGACGATGAGTGATACGGTGGCTTCGCTTTCGGTGATTTGCTCGCCTAGAGCGTTGCGTCTTCGCTCACTGATTAGGCGGAACCGCTCCACCAAGAACGGCTCGGAGCGATTGTGTAAGAAACGTTGTGCTAGTACCCACAGCGAGCCATCTGCGCCTTCGTATGAATAGCCAGCGGCTTCGCGTTCTTTGATGCGTTTGACAAGATCTTTTAGGGAAGCGGTTTTGTCATCTACTTCCATACCGAGCTGTCGTAATCGGGTGAGTACATTGGCTCGTCCTGCTTGGTCTGAGACTAGTACTTCGCGGCGATTGCCTACCCATTCGGGTTCTATGTGTTCGTAAGACCGCGGATCTTTAGCGACTGCTGAGGCGTGTAATCCGCCTTTGTGGGCGAAGGCTTGTACGCCGACATAGGCGGCACTTGGGTCAGGAAGTCTACCGACTCGTTCGTTTAGAAGCCCTGAGACTTCGCTGAGTCTCTGCAAGCGTTCTGGTGTTACCCGTGTTTGCCATCGTGTTTTTAGTGATAGCGAGCCGATGAGCGAGATTAGGTTTGCATTGCCGCAGCGTTCGCCGAATCCGTTGCAGGTGCCTTGGATTTGTCTGACACCTGCGGTAAGTGCGGCAAGGCTTCCTGCGACGGCGGTTTCGGTGTCGTTGTGGAGATGAATTCCTAGTTTGGCTTCGGGCAGGGCTTGTCGTACTTCGTGGATGGTTTCTACGATACGTTCGGGCAGAACTCCGCCATTGGTGTCGCATAGGACAAGCCAGTCGGCTCCGCCTTCTAGCGCGGCTTCTAGGCACGACAGGGAGAAATCGCGATCATCGGCCCAGCCGTCGAAGAAATGTTCGGCATCAAAAAGCACTTCATTTTTGTGGCGGCTTATTAGGGCGAGGCTTTCGGAAATCATCCGTCGATTTTCTGCGCCTGAAACTTTTAGTATTTCTTCGGCTTGGTATTTCCAGGCTTTGCCGACCATGCAAACAACGGGAGCTTTAGCGTTGAGCAGTGCGCGCAGGGTTTCGTCGTTGTCGGCGGAGCGGCCGCTACGGCGTGTCATTCCAAAGGCGGTGAGTTGCGCGTTCTTGAGCTCTGGCGGGTCGGCGAAGAAGGAGTCATCTATGGCGTTTGCGCCTGGCCATCCGCCTTCTATGTAATCTACGCCTAGCGCGTCCAGGGCGCGGGCGATACGGACTTTATCTACGAGCGTGAAATCTATGCTACGGGTCTGGGCTCCGTCGCGGAGCGTAGTGTCAAAAAGAAACACTCGCTCTGGCGCACCTGTGAGCGTGGCGGAAGCTCCGCCGCGAGCGGCGAGTGCGGGGTTTTGCTCGCCACTGTGGATGGGGTCTTTAGCGGACATCTGGGCTGAACGGGGCTGAAGCGGGGGCTTACGGGATTGCGTTGTTGCTTGTCCTCTCCTATGGCACCTGTGGAGGCGACAGGGAGGGGTTAGAAGCCATAAAGTATTTCAGGGGGGCTTTTACGAGCCTACCACATTCTTGTTAGCGTCTCTTTAGCGTCTCTGTGAGCATCTGAGCGGCTGTTTTAGCGTCTCTGTGGCTATTTTAGCGGCTGAGCGGCGTGGCTTGGCGTAGAGATATAAGCGGGTTCTGGCGTGAAGATATAGGCGGCTTTTGGCGTAGGGATATAAGCAGGTTTTAGCGTAGGGGTATAAGCGGCTTCTGGCGTAGGGCTATAGGCGGGTTCTGGCGTAGAGATATAAGCGGGTTCTGGCGTAGAGATATAAGCGGCTTTTGGCGTAGGGATATAAGCAGCTTTTGGCGTAGGGGTATAAGCAGGTTTTGGCGTAGGGGTATAAGCGGCTTTTGGCGTAGAGATATAAGCGGGTTCTGGCGTGAAGATATAAGCAGCTTTTGGCGTGGAGATATAAGCGGGTTCTGGCGTGGAGATATAAGCGGCTTTTGGCGTGAAGATATAAGCGGCTTTTGGCGTGAAGATATAAGCGGGTTTTAGCGTGAAGATATAAGCGGGTTTTGGCGTGGGAGTATTGTGGGGCTATGGGGGGGTATTAAGGCGAGTATAGGGGGAGATGAAATTGGCGGCATTGGCGGCTTATGGGCGTGTAAGGCGGATAAGGCGTGTAAGGGCGAGAAAAAATTTGAAAATGGGGAGTGAAAGTCTCAATTCCTACTATGGGAGTTGCGAAACTGCGTATCGTGGAGTCTGTTATGAAGCCGAAATCTACCCTTACCCCTGAACCTGCCCCTACCCCCCAATCAGCGGCAAAGCCCACCCCTCCCCCAACTAGCACACTAACTATGAACGGAGCGGCACTAACGCGGGCCATCCGCCACTTTGAGCGTCATGAAGGAGTGGTCTTGCATCCGTATCTTGACACGAAGGGCTTGGTGACAGTGGGAGTGGGCTTTTTGTGTTCTGACGAGCAATCGTTTACATCTTTGCCGTTTGAGCGGCGTGGAGCGGGCATTGCGGCGGACACGGCAGAAAAGCGAGCGGCTTGGACAGCTTTGCGTGAAGCGGCGGCGGAAGGTTTGGCTAGTGTCCGTCAAGCATCTGACTGGCGTGATTGTACTGACTTGGAATTGCCTTTGTCGTGGGTTCGCGAGCGTTTATCGTTGGAGATTCTTGAGCGAGCAGAAGCGGCGGCTGGAGTGATAGGCGAAGCGCACTGGCACGGGCTAACGGACGGGCAGCGTCTTGTGGCGACTGACATATACTATGCGACGGGATCGTTGCGTGGTTTTCCGTCATTTGTGGAAGCGGCGCGGCGACAAGACGGACAGCGTATGGCGTTTGAGTCGGTGTATCACTCTGGACGGGTTGCGAATGGTTCTGTGCGTCGCAATTGGGGCAGGATAGTGTCTAACTATGCTTTGTGCTTAGGTCTTGATCCTGAAGATGCGGAGCAGCGTCGTGATGCGGCGACTGGCGTAGCGACTATGTTTGCCCGCCGAGGCGAGTCCTCCCACCTCCCCGCCTGGCTCCGCCTGCTGGTTAGTGCGCAGAAGGAAAGTTATTCTTAACCTGATTTTTTAAAAACAGGTATGATTTTGTAGATCTGTGCTATGTTGCCGTGATGGTTCGTAGCTTTCTTTTTGTTTTTGTCCTTGCTTTGGGCGTGGTGTTGTCGCTTGGAGCGGCGCGTTTTGCGTTTGCTCAAGAAGATCCTGTTGTTCTTTTCGAGGCGGCACGCGAGCACCACAAGGCGTGGCGGCTTGACGAAGCCAAGGAAGCGTATCTTCAGGCGGTTCCGCTTTTTGAAGCGTCTGATGCTAAGAGTCACCTTGCTGAGACGCATAATTTTCTTGGTGATATTGCGGTACTACACAACTATTTTAATGAAGCAGAGTCGCATCATAGAGAGGCGTTAGCTCTTTACGAAGGTTTAGATGACAAGGGGGGAATTGCGGCTAGCTACAATAAGATTGGCACTGTTGTTTCGGGATTGTCTGCTCTTGAGACGATTGGGTACGAGAGTGCAAACCTTGACGAGTCGCAGGATCTGTATCAACAGGCACTAGACCTGTATGACGCTTTGGGTGATCAGAAAGGAATGGCGGAGACTTACAATTTGCTTGGGACTTTGGAGGTAAATTCGGGTTCTGTGAAGGATGCGGAGAAGTTGTTTCGCCGTGCGCGGGAGATTAGTGAATCTTTGGACTATAAAAGAGAGCTTGCTGACAGTTATGCGGGGCTTGCGTTAATTGCTGTTGGTGGGACTGTATTTGAGGAAGCGGATGAAGATGAGCTTGAGGAAGCAGAGTCATTTATTGACAAGGCTCTTGAGTTATACGAAGAAAATGGAGATGAAGACAGGCTGGTAGCTGCGTATTTTTTCCTTGGTGGCGTAGAGGTGATACGGAGTGATTGGATTAAGGCGGGAAAGTTTTTCAAAAAATCTGTGAAGTTGAGTGATAAGTTAGATAACAAGATGTTATCTGCGATTGGATATTTTGGTCTTGCTGGCGTGGCTGGCTATAGGGGAGATTATAGTCGCACTTGTCGCGAGCTTAGGCGGTCTGAATCTTTATTTGAAGAATCTTTGGCTCGCATGGAGCTTTCGCAGGCTATTGAAGATGAGATTTTGTCTGGGGTTAGAGGTTTTAAGGATGAATTGCAGTGTTAGGGGCTTGTGCGTTCAAGCGGTTTAATCCTTAATTTTATAGCTAGACGGCAGAAGTAGCGGGCACCTTGCGGTGCGGCATTCGTGCCAAGTGTTATGCCCCCACCAGCCGTTAAGCCCCATAGTTTCAATACAGGGCTAATTGAGCCACTGCCCATTTTTGAGATGAAGCCCTATAAAGGCTTAACCCACCAGTAAGATGAAGACGGGGAAGTAGCGGCTTGCCCTTTCCCAACCTTAGAGATGAAGACCCACCGAGTGCGCGTAGCGCACGAGCGCAAGCGTAGCGGAGTGAAACGAGCGGAGCGAAGCGGACGCCGCCGTAGGCGGCAAGAGCACCCGCAAGGGTGCGTAAATTAAATGTTGAAGTAAAGACTAACCCTGACCCATTTTTTTGCGGCTTAGGAATCAGGGTAGTTAGAAGACAGGCGAGATGCGGCAAGAGCGCCCGCAAGGGTGCGTAAAAAAGTTAGGAAGCGATTTTTGTGGGGCGGGATACGCGCACCATCACCTCAACGTTGGAGTTGGGCGCAAGCTTGCGTTGCGTGTCGGCAATGGATTGAAATTCAGGCGTGTGCGGAGATACATCTTCCAGGCGGTTTTCGGTCTCGTGGTAGATGTGGTGGTGGGGCTCGGTGACTGTGTCGTAGAATGAGCAGTTTGCTCCGCCTGAGACTTTGCGTAGGATCCCGTACTGGCTGAACTGGTTAAGCGTGTTGTAGACAGTTGCCAGTGACATCTGGGTTCCGCTGTTTTGCACAGCGTGGTGGATTTCTTCCGCCGTACAGTGGCGGGGGATCACATTCTGTGGTCCGTTGGGAAAGAGCAACAAAGCGACGGTCATGCGGTGGCGGGTGGGACGCAATCCGCGTTTTTTGAGCAGCTCTTTTAGGGCAGCAGCGGCGGTTTGGGCAGCAGCAAGTTTGGCGGTTTCTTCCACTTTTGGTCTCCTGCTTGGAAGGGATCGGAATTGTTATGCGTCGCTTGGTTATGGAAGCCAGTATAGCCGAAATTGGGGCGAATTGGAATAAAAAAGACTTTTTTTTGACAAAAAAATCTTTTTTTCTCCATATTACTATATTTTCAAGGTTTTTTTACGGATTTGAGCAGTTGTTAGATTCATTTTCGGCAAAATTCGTCCTTGAATTCGTCTTAGCCCTATTAGCGCAGAGTTGATTGTCGGGCTTTTCAGCAGTTTTCTTAAGTTTTTGGGGCTTTTCTGGGAGTTTTCTGGGCTTTTCTGGGAGTTTTCTAGGCTTTTCAGCAGTTTTCTTAAGTTTTTGGGGCTTTTCTGGGAGTTTTCTAGGCTTTTTGGCAGTTTTCTTGGGCTTTCTGTGGGTTTTCTAGGATTTTCTGGGCTTTCTGCGAGTTTTCTTGAATTCGCATAGATTCTGCTTAGGATTCTGCTTAGGATTCTGCTCAAGATTCTGCGGGGATTCTGCGTGAATTTTGCGCGGATTCTGCATAGCTTCCCTTGGATTCCCTTAGACTGCGTTATTATCCTTCGTCTCCTGTATATTTGCCCTATGGACCAGACCACTCCCGCAGACAAGCCCGTCAGCTTCTCGTATGAAGAACTCATTCGCGGAGCCGAAGGAAAGCTATTTGGTGGCAATGCTCCGCGTTTGCCTTTGCCGCCAATGCTGATGCTAGACAGAGTAACCTATATGCACAACTCAGGCGGACGATTCGGCAAAGGCGAAGCCATAGCAGAAACCGAGGTGAAGGACTCGCACTGGTACTTTGCTTGTCACTTTCGTGATGATCCGATTATGCCAGGCTGTTTGGGGCTTGATGGCTTGTGGCAGTTGTCAGGTTTCTTTTTGAGCTATCTTGGCTTCAAGGGACGCGGTAGAGCTTTGGGCACAGGAAGCATTAAGTTTTTGGGCGAGATTACGCCTGCGGTTAAGCAGTTGGTCTATCGGGTGCATCCGAAGCGGATTTTGCGGCGGGCGCAGGTTATCCTTGCCGATGGAGAAGTAGAAGCCGACGGAAAAGTTGTCTATCGTGCAGAAGACTTGCGAGTCATTGTGGTTCCTGAAGGCGCGGCTTTGCCCGTGGAAGAATCTTGACCGACTTAGCGAATTCTTCTCGCCGTGTTGCAGTCACGGGTGTGGGCGTGGTGTCGTCTATTGGCAATGACTGCCAAGCAGTGGAAACTGCCCTACGCCAAGGAACAAGCGGAATTCGTTTTGCTCCTGAATATGCCGAACGCGGGTTTCGTAGCCATGTAGAAGGAGCCATTGACTTAGACCTGTCCGACCACATAGACAGGCGGCTTTTGCGCTTCATGGGCCCAGGCTCAGGCTACGGATACATCGCCGCCCAACAAGCAATCGCTAACGCAGAACTCGAAGCAAACGAAGTTGAAAGCGAAAAAACGGGCTTGGTGATGGGCTCGGGTGGGCCAAGCACTTCTAATCAGGTGGAAGCAGCACGGATTCTTGCCGAGTCAGGAGGTACACGAAAGATCGGGCCGTATATGGTGCCGCGTTGTATGTCTTCTACTGTGTCCGCGAACTTGGCGACAGCGTTGAAGGTACGCGGGCCGAGTTTTTCCATTTCGTCTGCTTGCTCTACGGGAGCGCACTGCATTCTTGTGGCGGCGGATTATATCCGCCGCGGAGACGCCGAAGTTATGCTGGCAGGCGGAGCCGAAGACCTGCACTGGAGCCTTTCTATGCTGTTTGACGCGATGGGGGCTTTATCCAGCGGCTATAACAATCGGGCGGAAGCGGCGAGTCGTCCGTATGATGCGGGACGCGATGGCTTTGTGATTTCGGGCGGGGCGGGGGTTTTGCTCCTTGAAGATTGGGAGCGAGCAAAAGCCCGCGGAGCCACCATCTGGGCAGAGCTCTTAGGCGGCGGTATCACCAGCGATGGAGCCGATATGGTAGCTCCATCGGGGGAAGGAGCAGCACGCTGCATGAAACAGGCAATTAACCTTTTAGAAGATGGCGAAACCATTGACTACATCAACGCCCACGGCACCAGCACCAAAGTCGGAGACGGAATTGAGCTAGAAGCAATTGCTGAAGCCTTTGGCAGTCCTGAGCAGTCGCCGCCGATTAGCAGCAGCAAGTCGCTCACAGGACACGCCCAAGGAGCAGCAGGAGCCATTGAAGCAGTAATTTCGCTCTTGGCGATGCGTGGGGGGTTTTGTCCGGCGACAGCGAACTTGGACTCGCCTGATGCGATAGCGCAAAAATTTCCGCTTGTCCGTGGAGCGGCTCTAAGCCGAGAGGTCAAGCTAGCAATGTCTAACTCGTTTGGCTTTGGCGGCACGAATTGTTCGCTCTTATTCCGCAAGGCGGCGGAGATTTAAGCGAAGGCAAACAAGTGTCTGAAGAAACGCCTTTAGACTTTGACCCAGGCCCACTGCTCAAGGGCAAGCGGGGAGTCATTATGGGAGCGGCTAATCGCCACTCCATTGCTTGGGGTGTGGCTCGTGTCCTGCATGCGGCGGGAGCTGAACTCGCCTTCACGGCACAGAATGAAACTTTAGCGGGGCGGATTGCGCCAATTATTGAACCTGTATCCAATCAGCCGCCGCTGATCTGTGATGTCAGCCAGGAAAATTCGGCGGCGCAAGTCTTTCAGCATTTGACCGACAATTGGCAGGCGGGGCTAGACTTCGTGGTGCATTCCATTGCGGGAGCTGTGCGCCATGACCTAGCGGGAGACTATATGCGTGTCTCTGCTGAAAACTTCCGCAAGGCGATGGAAATTTCGTGTTATAGCCTGACCGAAGTGGCACGGGCGGCTGAAGGGTATATGCAAGCTGGCGGCGCGATCTTGTCTTTATCGTATCTCGGAGCCGAACGCGTAGTACCCAACTACAATGTTATGGGAGTCGCCAAAGCTGCCTTAGAAGCCAGTGTGCGCTATCTGGCGGCGGATTTGGGCGGCAAGGGAATTCGCATTAACGCGATTTCTGCGGGTCCTGTGCGGACTTCTTCGGGTGCGGCTATATCGTCGGGACGCTATATCTTTTCATGGTCGGCGGCGAATGCGTTGCTCAAACATAACCCCGAGTCGCACGAGCTGGGGCGAAGTGCTTTGTATCTGGTTTCGTCTTTATCCGAAGGGGTGACGGGCGAAGTTTTGCATGTTGATGGGGGTTTGCATGCGGTGGCGATTCCGCGGCGTGAAAACGCGGTGCTGGAAGCTCCCAACAGCAACGGGCACAGCGATGGGCACAGAGACGGACAGGGAGACGGACAGGGAGACGGACAGGGCAACGGGCACAACAACGATGAGTCAAAGAAGTGACTCCTGCCCCTGAAGCGGATTTACCGCCGCCACCGCCAGACCAGCACCAGAAAAAACGCGGGCTTTTCGCCTTCCTTCACCTTACTTCTTTGCGCCTTACTTCTTTGCGCTTTGGTTCTTTGCGCTTTAGTTCCTTGCGCTTTGATTCCTTGCGGGGGCTTTTGGATTCCCTGTGGAATCGCACCCTATCGCTCAGTGCTTCGCCACGGGCTTCTTGGTGGCTGGGCGGGCTTTCCTTCATAGAGGGAATTTTCTTTCCTCTCCCCTGCGAAGCCCTGCTTTTGCCAATGTGCCTAGCACGCCCCAAACGCGCCCTGTTTTTTGCCGCGATTGTCACGCTGTCATCTGTCGCTGGAGGGCTTGTTGGCTGGTTCCTGGGGGTGTGGGCCTATGAGTCGCTCGCCTTGCCTCTAATCAACGCTCTGGGCGTTACAGAGCGTTTTAACGAAGCCCGAGCCTTATACCGCGATTGGGGGGCTTGGTTTGTCTTTATGGGCGGATTTACCCCCTTTCCCTACAAGGTCATAGCTCTATCCAGTGGAGCGGCAGGTATGCCGCTCCTGACCTTTGTGGTGTTTTCTCTCCTCTCACGCGGAGCGCGATTCTACATAGAAGCGATTCTATTGCGTATCTGGGGCGATTCCGTGCGCCGCTTTATTGACAGCCACTTGCCTTGGGTTTCGCTGGCAGGCTTGGCGGTGGTGTTTGGGCTTGTCCTGCTGCTTCTACACTGACCTAACCCCGCCTTATCCTGCCTAGCCCTAACCTACCCCGCCTAGCCTTTTTACCCTTCCTAGCCTTTTTACCCTTCCTAGCCTTTTTACCCTGCCTAGCCTTCCTAGCCCTGCCTAGCCTGTTTAAGCTACGCCCCGCTGTATAATCGCCCTGATGCAAGCTCATCCCTTACTTCCTGCGGCTTTGTTCGTGGTCTTAGCCACGGGCATAGCCCTACTCGCCGCCTATCTCTACTTTGAGCAACACTTGGCACTTGAACCCTGCCGCCTGTGCTGGTGGCAACGCTACGCCCATATGACAGCCCTAGCCGCAGGCGTAGTTGCGGCAGGAAATCTGCTTCATCTGCAGGCACGAACCCGCCTTGCCCTTGTGTTTTTGTCTATTGCCTTGATTGCCCTGCTTGCTTCTACGGGATTAGCTCTGTGGCATGTCTTGACCGAAGCGGGAGTTATTCCCGTGCTTGTCTGTGCGAGTCCGTCTCTGGACTTGAGCCAAGCGGGCAGTGCCTTTGCTGACATCTTAGAGCGCAAGCCTGTGCGTTGTGATTTAGCTCCTTGGACTTTCCTTGGGCTTTCCATTGCGGGCTGGAACTTGGTCTATTCAGCCTGTGCCACTGCCGCTTTAGCCTTCCTGCTTCTACGGACAAGGCGTAAAGCTCCGCTACAGGAGGCAAGCGAACCGTGACCCAACGCAAAACCACAAGCAAAACCACAAGCAAAACCACGGGCAAGACTACAAGCAAGGCTACAAAGTCCAAAAAGAAGCCCAGAAAGAAAGCAACGGACAAAGCCCCACGCCAAAAAGCCGAGCCAGCCCTAGCCCGTGCTTTGCGGGTTGATCATGCGGGCGAATACGGAGCCCAACGGATCTACGAAGGGCAACTCGCGGCTCTAGAAAAAAGCGGAGCGGCGGATGCAGAAACTCTAGCGACCGTGCGCGAAATGCTAGAGCAAGAACGCGAACACCTAGAAGCCTTTAATCAACTGCTACATCAGGAGCGGGTGCGTCCGACAGCTTTGCAACCTGCGTGGCATATCGGCGGCTGGTTGCTAGGAGCCACAACAGGCTTGCTTGGAGCCAAGGCGGCGATGGCTTGCACGATTGCCGTGGAAGAAGTCATTGAAGGGCACTACGCCGACCAGGTGGAAGCTTTAGAGAAAAGTGCTACGGGAAGTCCTGCCTTACGCCAGAAGCTAGCGCGGTTTGCGGAAGAAGAAGCGGCACACCGCGAAACTGCCCGTGCCAGTGGCGGAGAAGAAGCTACGGGCTACCCTGCCTTACGTTTTGCGATTCGCGGAATCACCAAAGCGGCAATTCGCTTGTCTGAACGGGTATAGTTGTGTCTAAACGTGCGCCACAGCCCACTCTAAGCCCCACAGAAGCCCAAGAAGACAGCCAAGCACTTTGGGACAGGGTGCGGCGTGAAACCCGCCCCCTGAAGGGGCGCAAAACCCCGCTGGCTAAAGCCCCTGCCAAGCCTAAACAACAAGCCAAGCCACCAGACAAGCCACAAGCCACAAAAGGCGTAAAAGGAAAAGCCACAAAGCCCCGCCAAGTTGCGCCCGCACCGAAACCCGTTAAGCCGCAGTTTCCGCCCAAGCCAAACTACGGACTCAGCCGCCAACTAGACCGCGACTTAAAAAACCGCCGCAAGCCTGTAGGAGCAAAACTAGACCTACACGCCAAAACCCTAGCCGAAGCCGAGCGGCAGTTAGAAGTTTTTATTCAAGCTCACGCCACGGATGGTACGCGGCTTGTGCTTGTTGTCACAGGGCAAGGGAGAGACGCAGATGGCAGACCGCAGGGTGCAATCCGCCGTGAGCTTCCGAAATGGCTTGAACGGCCTGACAACGCGGCTTGGGTGATTGCTTGGCAAGAAGCCTATCCGCACCACGGCGGAGCAGGTGCATTTTATTTGACTCTACGCAAGCAGAAATGGCGGGCGAAATCGCACACGCCATAGGCAAGCCCCTAAGCGATAGGTAAAGCCCTAACGGACTTTGAGCGGTGGGGCGTGGCTGTCTGTGCCTTCTAAACCCCTTCTAGTGCTTTCTAGTGGCTTCTGATGGCTTTTAGCCCTTCTGGTGCCGTATATCCCCTTTTGGCGATTCTATGTGCCTTCTGGTGCTTCCCAGTGGCTCTGGTGGCTTCTAGCGGCTTCTGGTGGCTTTTAGCCCTTCTGGTGCCGCAATACCCCTTCTGGCGATTCTATGTGCCTTCTGGTGCTTCCCAGTGGCTCTAGTGGCTTCTAGCGACTTCTAGTGGCTTCTGGTGGCTTCTAGCGACTTCTAGCGGCTTCTAGTGCCTTTCAGCCCCTTCACGCCATTTCTGTCTTTCTTTCGCGGCGGACTTCCAGCCAGTGTATCAGCAAGATCACAATCCCCAGTACATCCATCATGATCCAGTGCGCCTGAACTTCAAAAGACATCACATAAAACGGATTGAAAATCACCAGCAAAAAGACATAGAGCAGAATCCATGGTGTGCGTTCTGCGGTCTTAACCCGCCACTCAGCGGCGATGATGGAAAGGAAGCACAGAGACGAAACCCAACGCAGGGTTTCGTAGTACCAGCTTGCCCACTCGGTTGGCACGCAAGCGATAAGCAGGATAAGTGCAGGCACCAGCCAGACCACGCTTGGCATTCCTTTGATGGTGAGCAGCTCTGCGGCTTTGTTCATTGGCGAGCTGCCTGCGTTGTTTTCTTCGGACATAGCGTTTCCCCCTTGATTCCCCCTTGATTTCCTGTGTGGCTTCTTTGGGAGTTTAATCTCCCGAGCTTCCATTTCTGATTTCATTTCCCCGCCTGTTGGCGACTCGCTGGAGTCGCGATTTGGAGTCGCGATTTGGCGGAAAAACGAATCGGCGCAATTATACCCTGATTAGAATCGCAAACAGCAAGTATAAAGCCCCCGCTTTTGGGCGGGGGCTTCGCTTTGGGTTGGGCTTCAAAGCGGGCTTCAGAGCCACGCTAATCGCTCTGTGGAGCCGCTTTAATCATAACTCGGCAGAGCCACGCTAATCGCCCCGTGGAGCCGCTTTAATCATAACTCGGTAGAGCCACGCTAATCGCCCTGTGGAGCCGTATTAGTCATAACGCGGAGAGAATAGGCTAATCGCCCCGTAGAGCCGCTTTAATCATAACTCGGTAGAGCCGTGTTAAGCGGCTTATAGAGCCGTGTTAGTCATAACGCGGGCGACTCCTGCGCCTGTCTCCGCCATCGCGTCCGCGATTGCCGCCCCGCCTATCATCGCGTCTATCGTCGCGTCCGCCGCCCCGCCGTTCGCGGTCTCTAGATGGCGGCGGTGGCGGATCTTCCACGACTTCGCCCGTTTCTTGGTCTACGGTCCGCATAGAAAGCTTAACCCGCCCCCGATCGTCAAAGCCAATAACCTGCACTTTGACTTGGTCTCCTTCTGAGACAATATCTTCCACCGACTCAACCCGCTCGGGGACAAGTTGCGAGATATGCACCAGCCCATCCTTAGCACCAAGGAAATTCACGAAGGCACCGAAATCCATAATCTTCACGACTTTCCCGTCATAGACTTCGTGCAGCTCGGGCTCGGCGACAATGGCTTGGATTCGCGCCACCGCTTCCGCCACCGCGTTGCCATCAGGAGCCGCCACCTTAACCACGCCTTCATCATCCACTTCAATCTTGGTACCCGTGGTCTCACAAAGCTCACGGATTACCTTACCGCCTGTGCCAATGATATCGCGTATTTTTTCTTTGGCGACAACGAGCGTTTCCATCTTCGGAGCAAAATCCGACATTTCTTCACGCGGACTTTCTAAAGCTTCGTTCATCTTCTCTAAGATATGAATCCGCCCACCGTGGGCTTGAGCCAAAGCAGTACGCATAATCTCGGGCGTGATGGAAGTAATTTTAATATCCATCTGCAGGGAAGTAATTCCTTCGGCTGTGCCAGCGACTTTGAAGTCCATATCGCCCAGATGGTCTTCGTCGCCCAGAATATCCGACAGGACAGCAAAGCCATCGCTTTCAGAAATCAAGCCCATAGCAATTCCCGCCACAGGACTTTTCAACGGTACCCCTGCATCCATCAAGGCAAGCGAAGTCCCGCAGACAGTCGCCATAGAAGACGAGCCATTGGACTCGGTAATTTCCGAAACAATCCGCAAGGTATAGGGAAAATCTTCCTTCTCAGGCAGCAACGGATGCACTGCCCGCCACGCCAACTTACCGTGTCCGATTTCACGCCGACCAGGGCTTAACATACGCCCCGTCTCGTTCACCGAGTAAGGCGGAAAGTTATAGTGCAGCATAAACGACTCGCGATAGTTTTCTGCCAAACCATCAACAATCTGCTCGTCTTGTCCTGTGCCGAGCGTGGCGGTGACAAGGGCTTGCGTTTCACCCCGCGTAAAAAGTGCCGAGCCATGCGAACGCGGCAAAATTCCCGCTTCGCAAACGATTTCACGAACTTCATCAGTTTTGCGTCCGTCAATGCGCACTTTTTTATCCAAGATCGCACGGCGGACAAGATCTGCTTCCAAAGCCTTAAACACACCCGAGAAAAGCGTTTCGTCTCCTTCTTGGGTGGCAAGGGCTTCTTTCGCTTGCTCCTTGACCGTGGCGATGGCATCGCGGCGGGCGAGCTTATCCACGATGGCATAGGCTTCACGCAACGGATTTGCCCAGCTTGCCGCCAAAGCTTCCGCCAGCTCGGCTTTACGGGCTGGCGGTGGCGTTAACTCCCATGGCTCGTTTGCCGCTGACTCGGCAAGACGGCGAATGGCATCCAGCACAGACTGCATAGACTCGTGCCCCGCAAGCACTGCCCCCAGCATTACATCTTCAGACAGCTCGTGGGCTTCACTTTCTACCATCAACACGCCTTCTGCTGTGCCAGCGAGCACCAAGTCCAGCTTGGTGTCTTCACGGTCAGCCAAAGTCGGATTAATCAAGTACTCGCCATCACGATAGCCGACTCGTGCGGCTCCGATTGGCCCCAAGAACGGCATACCCGACAAAGTCAAAGCCGCCGAAGCCGCAATCATCGCCACAATATCAGGATCATTCTCCTGGTCGTGGCTTAGCACGGTGGCGATGACCTGGGTTTCGTTTTTGTAGTCCTTGTGAAACAGCGGACGAATTGGCCTGTCAATCAACCGCGAAGTTAAAGTTTCCTTTTCTGTTGGCCTACCTTCGCGTTTGAAGAATCCGCCTGGAATTTTTCCTGCGGCGTAGCTTTTCTCTTGGTAATGCACCGTCAGCGGAAAGAAATCTAAATCCGCCCGCGGAGTCCGTGCCCCCACCGCCGTTGCCAAAACAATTGTATCGCCATAGGTTGCAACGACTGCACCATCGGCTTGGCGAGCGATGTGTCCTGTTTCTAGGGTAAGTGTGCGTCCTGCCCACTCGGTAGTTTCTTTGTGGATTTGAAACATTTTTGTTCTCCGTATTCCTTTTTTATTCCCTGCGGGGATTTTGTTTGTCCCCGTTGGAGTCTGTGTTGAAGTCTGCGCTACAAGTCTTCGGCTCTTAAGGCAAAGCCTTACCTAGAACAAACGACTCAAGCGTGCGCGTGTTGTGCGTGTGTGTGTTGTACGCGTGATTTGTGCGTGTGGTTTGCGTGTGTGTTGTGCGCGTGTGTTGTGCGCGTGATTTGCGTGTGTGTTGTGCGCGTGATTTGCGCGTGGTTTGCGTGTGGTTAGCGAAGCAACGCGACAAGCCCTCCGCACAGGAGTGCCGTAGCGTGGCTCGTTGTGTTTTCTCTGTTTCAGGACGCGGACAAGCCGCGCAAGCCAAGCTGCTGACTAACCGCGTAGTCCCAGCTTCTCGATCAACTTGCTGTGTCGTTCTGCGTCTTCACGCCGCAGGTATGCCAGCAACCGCCTACGGCGACCGACGAGCTTGAGTAGCGAGCGTCGGCATGCGTGGTCGGTTTTGTTGATTTTCAGATGCTCAGTCAAATGGCGGATACGATGCGTAAAAAGCGCGATTTGCACTTCTGGTGATCCTGTGTCCGCACTGGCGGAGCGATATTCATCGATGATCGCTCGCTTGTCAGGATGGCTCATCCCTGTGTTTCTTTCTCTCTGTCTTTATTTCTGTTGTTCGTTCCCCCCATTTGTGCCACACCCCCGCCAACCCGTCAAGGGTAAGCACAGACAAACACCACGCCACTTCTCACGCTACTTCTGGGGCAAGGGGAAGAGTTTTAGGGGTTTTAGAAGGCCTTGGCTTGACTCGGCGATTGCCAGTAAACCCCCAGCTTTGCCAGCCGTGCCATTGGTAAAGACTGCGATTGTAGTGCCGTCTTTTAGAGCTTCTGCTAGAGCTTCTGTCGCGCCTTCTGGCTGGAGTGCTTTAGAGGCTAGCTCTACTGTTTGTCCGTTGGTAAGGCGTGTGGCGGCGGGGGCGTCTAAGACCAGTGAAGGCAAAGAAGACAAGCCCGCCGCCACAGGCAAAAGCACCGCTTCAGCCGAGTCTGCATCGCTAAGTTCGGAAAGCCTGTCTAAGCTGATTGCATCCGCTTCGCCAAAGCCCCCCACCGCTGTGCGGCGTAGAGCCGTGATATGGCCCAAACAATGTAAGTCACGCCCCAGATCACGCGCCAAAGCCCGCACATAAGTACCACTGCCACAACGAACGATAAACTCAGCTTGGTCAGGCAAGGCTTCCAGCAAGTCAAAAGCAAAAACCGACACAGTGCGTTCGGGTAAGTCAGGAGTCTTTCCACTGCGGGCTAGGTCATAGGCACGGACTCCTGCTAACTTCAAAGCCGAAAAAGCAGGCGGCACCTGCCGTACCTGTCCGCGAAAATTAACCAAAGCCTTTTCAATCGCCGCCCGAGACGGACGCAAATCCGACTCGCGGACAACTTTGCCTTCTGCATCGTCCGTATCGGTTTCAACGCCCCAACGCACCGTAAAACGATAGGTCTTCTCACTCGCCATCACCCAAGGCACAGTTTTTGTCGCTTGTCCGAATGCCAAAGGCAAAACCCCCGTTGCCAGTGGATCTAATGTGCCGCTATGTCCGCCTTTCTTTGCCGACAACAATCGCTTTGCGGCTCCTAAAGCTGCCGTAGAAGTTAAGTTCTGCGGCTTGTCTAAGACGAGCCAGCCATCTATGCGTCTGCGCACAGACTGTTTAGCCTTATCGCTCGCCTGCATCTGCGCTTGCGCCTTCGCTTGCACCTTCACCTGCTATCTTCACCTGCACCTTCACCTGCTATCTTCACCTGCACCTTCACTTATACCTTCACTTGTGCCTTCGCCTGTATTTTCATCTGTATTTTTATCCGCATCTTGGCGAGCGGTTTCTTGGCTTCGTGCCAAACTTCTTTGCGCCAGCTTGGCTTCCATATCTTGCGCTTCTAAGCGATGGCGGTCATAGCGCAGGTCTAGACGCGGGGTGCGTTTCAACTCCACGCGTTCAGAAAGCGCCTTGCGCACCCGCGGAGTCGCCTCGGCAAGTTCGGCTTCCAATGCCGCAATGGTTTTTGCATCCCAAGCATCGCCCAAAGAAGCCGCCAAGGGCAAAAGCTTCACCCGCGCCAAAGACAAATCAGGAGACAAATCCACTTCGGTGACCGTCAGACGGGCTTGCTCCAACAAGGGAGCGCGCAAAACTTCAGGACGCGCAAAAACTTCACCCAAAGCCTCACGCACCAGCATCGCCAGCCGCCGATTGCGCACACCCTGCGCTCCCTTGCGTTGGACAAGACCCGAAGCCGCCCGCGCCGCGTCAGAAACCGTATGTCTCTCCGCGCCACCAGAAACCCGATGCGGACTCACCGCATCAAAGGCTACGCGCGACTTCTTGTACCTCATAGCACTCTATGCGGTCACCCGCCGCAAAGTCTTGGAAGTTCTCCAAGCTCAAGCCGCATTCCAAACCTTGACGCACTTCACCCGCTTCGTCTTTAAATCGCCGCAACGAACGCAACTTGCCATCGTGCAGAATTTCACCGCTCCGCACCACCCGTGCCCGTGCATTGCGGCGAATGACTCCTTCTAGTACCTGACAACCCGCAACGCGACCGTGGCGCGTGATATCAAAAACTTCACGCACTTCAGCTTCACCCAAAGACTGCTCGCGACTCTCAGGTGCAAGCTTACCTTCCACCGCCGCCTTGGCATCATCTAACAGCTCGTAAATCGTTTTGTAGTACTGCAGGGTGATTTTTTCCTTCTCGGCAAGGGCACGAGCAGGCGGAGTCGCCCGCACATTAAATCCAAAAATTGAAGCCCCTGTCGTTTTCGCCAGCAGAATATCTGACTCTTTTATTCCGCCAATTCCGCTATGCAAGATACGCACTTCCACTTCATCACCCGACAATTTTTCTAGCCCCGCTTTCACCGCTTCCGCCGAGCCACGTACATCGCTTTTCAGCACAAAGTTCAAAACAGGAGTCTCATTGTCTTGTTGCTCCATACGGCGGAGCAAATCTTCCACATCTTCAGGGTCAGAACGCGCCGATGCAGCAATCGTCTGCTGGCGATAGCGTTCACGCCGCGTTTCAGCAATTTCCCGACAGCGTTGCTCGCTTTCCAAAACCAGCAGACCATCGCCCGCTTCGGGTGCATCGTCCAAGCCGATCATCTCAACAGGCATTGCAGGAGTCGCTTCCTTGACCCGCTTGCCCCGCCAATCAGTCAAAGCCCGTACCCGTCCAAACTGCCGCCCCGCGATACAGTTCTGCCCTACCTTCAAAGTACCATTCCGCACCAAGACCGTAGCCACCGCTCCACGCCCCTGCTCTAAGCTGGCTTCCAAAATCACACCCTGCCCATCACGCTTCGGATTGGCTTTCAACGCCAAAAGCTCTCCCTGTAAAAACACGGCTTCAAGCAAATCTTCTACTCCGTCTCCTGTCTTGGCACTGGTTGGCACGACTTGTACTTCTCCGCCCATATCTTCAGGAACAATCCCCAAAGCCAGCAAATCATTCTTCACACGATTCAAATCCGCCTGTGGTCTGTCCATCTTATTCACCGCGACAATTATCGTAGCTCCCGCCGCCTTGGCATGGTCGTAGGCTTCACGGGTTTGCTCCATCACGCTGTCTTCTCCTGACACCACCAGAATGACAATATCGGTCACATTCGCTCCACGCGCCCGCAAAGCCGTAAACGCCATATGGCCAGGCGTGTCAATAAAACACAGCTGCCGCCCACCCTTGAGCTCAACAAAAGACGCACCGATATGCTGGGTAATCCCACCCGCTTCTTTGTCGGCTTGGTCGCTACGGCGGATTGCATCCAGCAAAGAAGTTTTGCCGTGGTCCACATGCCCCATCACCGTCACCACAGGCGGACGCGCAACTAAATCTTCAGATTTATCTTCTTCTCCCTCTAAGCCTTCTTCAACATCCAGTGCTGTCACGCGGCGAATTCTGTGGCGGTATTCTGAAACCACCAGCTCTGCAGTATCAGCATCAATTACATCTTCAGCCGACACGCGCATACCCAGCCGTTGCAACTGCAATAAAACATCATCTACCCGCTCTGCCATACGCGAAGCCAGTTCTTGCACTTCAATCGTCTCGGGAACAATCACTTCACGGACAACTTTTGCGGCTCCACCCTGCAGGCGTTCTAGCGAGTCGCGTTTCTCACGCTCGCGTTTGCGATGCACCGCAGCGAGCGAGCGCATACGATTTTCGTAATCTTCTCCCTCAAGGGCTTGGGCGATTGTCAGCTTGCCTTGACGGCGACGCGGCTCGTCACGCTTTTTCGCACCACCAGGCCCCTTAGCGGACTTGCGCTTGCTCTTGGCAGGACGCGACTCTGTTTCTTCGCGGGGCTTGGTGGTTTGTCCGTCTTGTCCTTGCGGACGGGCTTGCCCTTGTGGGCGGGCTTGCCCTTGCGGACGGGTTTCTCCAGCCGCACCCCGCCCCGCCCGTGGCGGACGAGTCGCCGTGCGCGTAGAAGCCGCTCGTGCCGAAGCCGAACGCGTGGCGGCGCGTTCATCAGCCTGTGCTTCTGCTCGTGTGCGCACCACTGATGGGCGTACCATCCGCCCCGTATTGCCTTTCGCCTCAGGAGCAGACGCAGGTGCAGGTGCATTTGCGACTTTTTCTTCCTTGGAGACAATGTTTTTCTCCCGCGCAACTTTGGCAATCTTTGCCGCCTGTTCGCGGGCGCGTTCTTGCTCACGGACGCGGGCTTGTTCTACGGCTCGTTGGCGAGCGGTCTGTTCGGAAGCCAGCAAGCCCCCTGCGCTTGCACTTGCTTGGGCTTCCCGCACACGCTGACTGGTGGAGCCTGACCGCGTTGTTGTTTCTCCTGTGCGCGGACTGGTTTTCGTTGCCGCCTTTGCAGTTGCCTTAGCTGTACCCTTCGCCGCTGTCTTGGACGCAGTTTTTGCTTCCGCTTTGCTTGCTGTTTTTGCCGTTGCTTTTGCAGTTGTCTTTGGCTTGGCGGCGGTGCGTCGCTTAACCTCAACCTGGACTGTTTTAGTGCGATTGCGGCTAAACGATTGCGTAATCTGTCCTGTTTCAGAACGCGCTGAAAGTTTTAGTTTGCCGCCTGCTGTGCGGGCGGGTTTTGTTTCTTTTTCGTCCGCGTCTTTGGCTTTTTTGTCTGCCTTTTTATCCGAGAGAGTATCAGACATGTTTCTGCCCTCGGTTGATTAGCTGTAGCTTTGTCAGGTCTGTTTTCAGGCGGCTTGTCAGGCCATCTTCGCCACGGCTTGACGGATTGTACTTACGATTGGCAGGAGCCGACAGAACAACTATATGGACAACGCTATTGCGTCCTAAGGCGTGTCCCTGTTCTTCGGCGGAGAAGACTTGCAGGCACAAGCAGTCTTGGGCGCGATGGTGCATCAGTCGGACGATTTTGTTAACTCCGTCTTCTGCTCCGTCTGTTGCTTGGAGAAGAATCCGCACCTGCTCGCCGCGTTCTTGAACGATTGCCCGCACTTGCTGTTCGCCACTTACCACCAAGCCGCTACGGCGGGCGAGTCCGAGCTCTGACAGAATGCGTGCCGTTAATGCCACCTGTGTATTTTGTATAAGCGTCTTGCCGCAGACTTCTGGATGCAGAGTCTCCACTTTGAGTGCGCGTTTTAAGGCGGAAACAAGTGCTGACGACTCTACGCTAGCTAGGCTTGTTGCGGCTACCCAAGCTCCGCGTCTGGGCAGACGTTCGGCAAGGTCTGGCACCAGCACACCTTCGGGAGAAGCAACAAAGCGCACCATTTTGGTGCGGGGTAGTTCGTTACGTGTTAGGCAGCAGCGTTTTGTTGCGCTCTGTTTTTCTGTGCTGTGTTTTTCTGTGCCGTGTTTTTCTGTGCTGTGTTTTTCTGCGCCCTGCTTTTCTGCGCCCTGTTTTTCTGTGCTCTGTTTTCTTGCGCTGTGTTTTGTCTGCTCTCCTGACAGTACGCCCGTTGCAGGAGTCGCCCGCTCAGAAGAAGCAGCAGATGGCAGCGAAAGGCTCACGCGCTATTGTCTCCGATTTCTTTTTGCGTGGTTTTTTGTTCTTGGCTTTCGCCCGTGGCTTCAGGAGCTGCAAAGACAGCTTCTGCGGCGCGTAGTTCTTCGCTGACAGCTGACGGAGCTTCTGCTTCTTCTTCTTCGCTTTCTTCGGGCAGAAGACTTTCGTCAGGATACCAACGCTGGCGTGCGGTGAGAATAATTCTATCCATTTCCTCCACCGACGGAGATAAATCCCCCAAGGCGTCTGCTAAGTCGTCTCGTGAGAGTCCAGCTAAGTCGTCTAGGGTTCGCACTTCTGCATCGCCGAGTCGTGCGACCATTGCAGGAGTTAATCCTTCGCTTTCGGCGACTTCGTCGGTGACTCCTGCGGCGCGGCGTTTTTCTATCCAGCCGCGGATTTGTTCGTCTAGCCATTGTTGGGCACGGGTGCAGAGTTCTTCGGCGAGTCCTTCGTCGAAGCCTTCTATCTGTGCCAAATCTACGGGAGAAGTTTCAGCGATTTGTTCTAGATTTACGAATCCCTCAGCGGCAAGGAGTTGCGCGATCATATCGTCTACATCTAGTGCTTCGGTGAAGAATGTTGAGCGTTTTTGGAAGTCTTCTTGTCGTGAAGCACTTTCTTGTTCTTCGGTTAGGAGTTCAATTTGCCAGCCTGTAAGTTGTGAGGCGAGTCTGACATTTTGTCCGCGTCTTCCGATGGCGAGTGAGAGTTGGTCTTCGGCGACGACTACGGTCATTTGGTCTTTTTCTTCGTCTACGATGACTTTGGTAATCGCCGCAGGAGCCAAAGCATTAACGACAAAAGTTGCAGGATCTGCAGACCAAGGCACGATATCTATTTTTTCGCCTTGCAGTTCTCCGACTACGGCTTGAACGCGACTGCCGCGCATACCGACGCAGGCTCCGACTGGGTCAATGGAGCTATCGTGACTAATCACAGCGATTTTGGCTCGTGAGCCAGGGTCGCGCGCGACGGATTTGATTTCAATGACTCCGTCATAGACTTCTGGGACTTCTTGAGCAAAAAGCTCTGCCATAAACTGTGGATGACACCGCGAGAGCAAAATCTGTGTACCACGTCCTTCGTTGCGCACATCGTAAATGAAGGCACGGGTGCGATCGCCGATGCGATGGGTTTCACGCGGAATAATTTCATCGCGCCGTAGCAAGCCTTCGGCGCGTTCTAGATCTACGAGTACACTGCCGTATTCTACGCGCTTGACGATTCCGTTGATGACTTCGCCGACGCGGTCTTTGAATTCTTCGTATTGTCTGGTGCGTTCGGCTTCGCGGACTTGCTGAACGATTGTTTGTTTGATGGTTTGGGCGGCAATTCGTCCTAGATCGATGGGTGGTAGAAGTTCGCGATGTACGGCTCCGAGTTCGTGGAGTTCTGGGTTTTTTGGTTCGCGGGCTTGTGCTTCGGCGGTGGTGATTTCGGCGGCGGCGTTTTCGGGTTCTTCTACGACGGTCAGGCAGCGATAGAAGCGGATTTCTCCGCTTTCGGGATCAATTTCGGTGCGGATATCATTTTCGTGTCCGTATTTGGCTTGTCCTGCTTTTTGGAAGGCAAGGATCATCGCCTGAACCACTTCTTCCAGTTCAATGCCTTTTTCACGTGCCACCATATTGGCGACTTCCATGAGTTCTTTGCGGTGTAGTCGGGTTGTGATCATGGGGCAACTCTGTTGGTTTTGCTGTTGTGGTGTGGAGCTATTGGTTTAGACGACAGGTTTGCAAGTAGGGAAGATTTTTTGTTTTTCCCTTTGGTGTTTTTGGCTTTTGCTTTGCCGTGTGTTTTTGTTTGGGTTTTTGTCTGTCTTGGCGAAGCCAGATGCAAATGTACTTCTGCGATTTGCGCGAGTGGAATTTTGAGCGTGGTTTCGTCTTCTTGGATTTGAAGGATAAGATTTTCGCCTTCGGGTCCGTTTCCTTCGAGTCCGATTCCTTCAACTCCGATTAAAGTGCCGAGATATTTTTTGCGTTTTTGTGGCGCAAAGCGATTTAGGCGTAGATGCACCAAGCGACCCGCGTAGGCGGTGAAATCTTGCGGACGAGTTAATGGGCGTTCCATTCCCGGAGACGAAACTTCTAAAACATAAGCACTTTGAATTGCCTTGCCAGACGCATTGCCAGCTTCGTCTTGGGCATCTAGCTGGGTGGAGAGTTTCCGTGACAGGGTTGCGCAATCGTCTAGCGAAAAGCTGCCGTCAGGGCGTTCGGCGAGCACTTGTAGGCGGGGTTTGCGTCCGCCTGTGAGTTGGAGTCGCACAAGTGCGAAGCCTAAGGCTGAAGCGGCTGACTCGGCGAGTTGCGCTGCTGACTCTGCCACCTGCCGCATAGCGGGCTCACAGACCAGCCGCAGATGGACACAAGAATCCTGTGCGAGCCATTGCTCTCCTTGTTCTTCTGTTGCCCTGAGCCCTTCTGTTGTCCTGCGAGAAGAAAACTGGGCTTCTGTGGTGCGTGGTAGTCGCATTTGTGTTTTTATCCGTATATTTCCCCTAGAAGCCCCCTAAACGGCTCCTATGGCTTCTGTGGGGCGTATCTGTGGCAAATCCCGCTTCCACCCCATAAAAGCCCCCTAAACAGCTCCTATGGCTTCTGTGGGGCGTATCTGTGCCTAATCCCGCTTTCCACCCCATAAAAGCCCCCTAAACAGCTCCTATGGCTCCTGTGGGGCGTATCTGTGCCAATTCCGCTTTCCACCCCATAAAAGCCCCATAAACAGCTCCTATGGCTTCTGTGGGGCGTATCTGTGCCAATTCCGCTTTCCACCCCATAAAAGCCCTACAAACAGCTCCTGTGGCTTCTGTGGGGCGTGTTAGCCGTATCTGTCCCTAAAACCCCGTTTCCTTGCTTTCCACCCCCTAGAAGCCCTAGAAGCAGAAGCGACAAAAAAAGCGGGCTTTCGCCCGCTGGTTTCAAAATCTCATTCGTGAAGCCTAAGCGGGCTAAGGGTTCAGGAACGCCAAACCCTCACCCAGAATATAGGCCTTTTTGCCGCCAAAGACAAGACAGAGCAAATACCTGTGAAATACGGGTTTAGACGCGGAATAGAGTTAAATATATGGGTTTGCGTCCTGCTTTTAGGGCTTTGGCTTCGTAGCGGGTGGAGTGCCAATTGGGCGGGGGCTTTGTCCAACAGCGAGCGGGATGTACGGCTTGTGTTGCGTTCCAAGCGAAGGCTTTGTGTGCCAGAAGTTCTTGTAGCAGACTGACTTGGCAGACTGGGTCATCGCTTGCCGCTTGCAGAACAGCACCTTTGCGTAGTACCCGTGCCAGCTCGTCTAGGAAATCTTGCGAGATGATCCGCCGTTTGGCGTGGCGGCGTTTTGGCCATGGGTCGGGAAATAAAACAAAAGCTCCGTCTAGTGCATTGTCGGTGCAGGCGGTTAGAAGTGTGCGGACATCTTCGGCGAAGAGTCGTACATTTTCAACTTGATTTTCTGCTAGGAGCGCACAGCAGTTGGCAAGTCCGCCTTGATGAACTTCGGCACCGATGAAGCCATCGTGCGGCTTGTCTTGGGCGATTGCGACCAAGTGCTCACCGCCGCCGAAGCCGACTTCTAGAAACACTTTGCCTGTGAAGGACTCGCCAAACCAAGCTTGTGGCAGACACGAAGCGGGAGTCGCTGTGCGAATTTCTTTCGCATTAATCCCAAACTGCGATACGCCTTGTTCTAAAAGAGTCTTGCGCCGTGCGGATAACCGTCGCGGAGTTTTGCGTCCGCGTGGTGGTTCTATTCTGTGCTGACGAGCTGACTGCAAAAAGCTATGCTTTAAGCCGAGCGGCGCAGTGGTATGGCTGAAGACACTCCGCCTGAGACGAGTCCTTTGAGCGTTGCTGTAAGGTTTTTCTGCTCCCAAGAAAAAGCCTTGGACTTGTCGTCATAGGTACGTCCGAAGTGTCCGTATTTTGCTGTCTGTTGATAGTTTGGAAGATGCAGCTGCAACTGGGCGGCGATATCCCCTGGCTTTAAAGAAAAGATTTCTTGCAGATGGCTTTGCAGCTGTTCTTCATCGCACTGGACATCGCCTAAAAGATTGAGATAAAAGCTACAGGGTTCGGCTTGCCCGATGGCGTAGGAAACTTGAATCAAACAGGCGGAAGCCAATTCTGCGGCTACGACATTCTTTGCCAGATAGCGTGTGGCGTAGGCGGCTGAACGGTCTACCTTGCTTGCGTCTTTGCCTGAAAAAGCGCCACCGCCATGCGGAGCGGCGCCACCGTAGGTATCAACAATAATTTTGCGTCCTGTGAGTCCTGCATCTACGGCGGGTCCGCCTTGGGTGAAGCTTCCTGATGGGTTAACCAGAAACCATTTTTCTTCTGGCTCGCTTGGCAGTTCTAGGTTCGCGTCTTCAAAAACGCCCCGTGCGATGGGAGAGATTAACTCTCGCACTTCTCCGACAGGACAGCGATGTTGCACTGACACGACCAAGCGATCTACCGCTACAGGATTTGCTCCGTCATAGCGTAGGGTTACCTGACTTTTAGCGTCGGGTCCGAGTGTTTGTCCGTCAGGGGTGTGCCAGAAAGCGCTTAGCTTGCGCAAGACTTCGTGGGCATAATGAATCGGAGCAGGCATAAGCGACTTGGTTTCGTTGGTGGCATAGCCGAACATAATTCCTTGGTCACCTGCGCCGATTTCTTTATCTTGGCGATGATCTACTCCGCCTGCAATTTCGGAAGACTGCGGGGCGAGTTGATTGCGTAGTTCTAGTTCTTGCCAATGGAAGTTTTCTTCTTCGTAGCCGATTTCGCGTACGACCGAGCGCACCAGTGTCTCCAACGCGGAGTCGTCTAGGCTTGAGCCATCTTGAAATCGGTATTCGCCGCCGATGGTGACAAGGTTTTGGCTTACCATTGTTTCGCAGGCGACTCGCGCTTTTGGGTCGCGAGTAAGGCACAGGTCTAGGACTGCGTCTGAGATTTGGTCTGCGACTTTATCGGGATGGCCTTCGCTCACCGACTCGCTGGTGAATTGCCAAGAACCGCGCCGCGCGAGAAGAGCCGCCATTGGAGTCTCTAGAGTTGTTGTGAAGTTGTGTTGCGCGAGTCCGCACGGACATCTTTACGGATATCTTTACAGATACCTTTTTACAGACATCTTTACAGATACCTTTACGAATACCTGTGCGGAAGTTTCTGCGGGGTCATTAACAAGACTGCCACGGACAGGCTTGAAAAACAATTCGCCAGCCTTGATTTTTAGTAGAAATCGCGACTTATCGGTCAGCGATCTGGGGAAAAGTATAGGAACCAGCGGCAGGGCAATTGCCAGAGCCATTGCGTGGCATCTGCGGAGTGGTTTTGTGGAGCGGTTTTATGGAGCGATTTTATGGAGCGGTTTTGTGGGGTGAATTTTGGGGCTTTAAAGCTTGGTCTTGAAAGCCTGTTTTTGAAAGCCTGTTTATTGCTTATGGCTTTTTACGGCTTTTGCCCCTAACCGCTTCTGTGGCTAACCCATCTAGCCCCTAACGGCTTTTACGCCTTACTGCTTGCCCGTGCCACTCTTGCCCTTGTGGCTACTCCATACGGCTTTTGTGGCTAACCACTCTTACCCTAACCGCTTTTACGCCTTACCTCTCTAGCCCTTAATCACTTTTACCCTATACGGCTTTTACGCCTTAACGCTTGCCCGTACCGCTTTTGCCCTATACGGCTTCTGTGGCTAATCGCTTTTACCCCATACCGCTTACCCGTACCACTTTTACCCCATACCGCTTTTACGCCTTACCGCCTTTTGCGCGTGGTCTTTTTGCGCGCGGATTTCTTCGCCGCTTTTTTTGTAGTCTTCTTGGCGGATTTCTTAGCCGTTTTTTTCGTGCTTTTCTTAGCTCCCTTTTTGGTGGCGGAAGCTTTGCCCTGTTGGTCAGAAAAGGCATGGACAGTCTGCACCAATCCACGGCGCACACTCGGACTTTGAATCTTATAGTAGTGCCGTACTAAGGCTAGAGCGGCGCGTTGTTGTCCTTTGTTTTGTTGTGCCTTGCCCTTCGGTGTTGGGGTGATCGGATTCGCCACCTCACGCAGCTCGGGAGCGACTCGCTGGCTTGTTTTCTTCCCCCCTGTTGCTTGGGCGGGCATTGGCAAGGTGCCGTAGAAGTGGTTTACATCCGTGTCTAAGACGCGGGCGATTTGGTAGAGCCGACTTGCGCCGATGCGGTTAGTGCCAGCTTCGTATTTCTGTACTTGCTGGAACGAGATTTTAAGTTTTTCCGCGAGTTCTTCTTGGCTCCAACCAAGGACAATCCGCCGTTCGCGCACACAGGTTCCGACGACTTTGTCTACGGGTGTGGATGCGCGTTGCTTCGCGGCTTGTTTGGCGGTGAGTTTAGCGGTTTTTGGTTTGCGGTTTGTGTCCAACCTGCGCCTTCCCTGTGGCATTTTGGCTCCTCCTGCGTTGGAATGAAAAGAAGTGTCCGCTATTGTTGTTGCAACGGACGGGCTTACGTTTTCAAAAGTGAAAGATGACTCGTGGCGGCGAGTTTTGTTAATCGTGGATCGTGTAGCGATGGATTCGCTGATAGGGTTTGCTATTGATTTTGTTTTCAACTCTAAGTGAGTTGTTTTGCGTAGTGCCTAGATGTTACGCGATTGGTTTGATTATAGCCGAGCGATGATGGTATGAGCAAATTTCTTTGTGTAGTTTCTTTGAAATCTGTATGGTTTTTTGTTAACAGGCGTATCTGGTTTTGTGTCCTTTTGTAAGGATAGCGATTTATGGGCGGCGCAGAACAGGCGGAGCCAATTGCGCGATTAGAAACGCCACAGCAAAAAAAGCCAAGGCTACGAGCGGCAGGCGCAAGCCAAACCGCGCAAACCCCGTCGGAGGCAAAGCCTGTGGCAAGTTTGCGTCTAAAACGCCACGGGCTCCGAGAGGCAAAAGGCTTTGAATTCGTCCGCGCCCATCTATAACGGCAGAAATTCCGTTATTGGCGGAGCGCACGAGCGGCAAGCCTTCTTCAACGGCTCGCATACGGGCGGCGGCGAAGTGCTGATATGGACCTGAAGTCTGTCCGAACCATGCATCGTTGGTTAGATTGACAAGCCAACTGGCGCGGGCTGTGCCGTGCTGAACGACTCGTCCTGAAAAAAGCACTTCAAAACAAATCAACGGAGAAAACGGCGGCACAGAAACCCGCGCACCCGAAGCACCCGAAGAAGCGACAAGCGTACGCAAACCATCGCCAGGCGTGTAATCAATGACTCCTTCGGCGTTGGTTAGGCGTGTGGCAGGAAGCCAACGACTGAACGGAATAAACTCACCGAACGGCACAAGCCTATGCTTATCGTATCGTGCTGATATGGCACCTGTGCTGTCTAAAACATAAAGCGAATTATGTAGCCTTGGTACGGCTTCTGCTTGTTGGTGATTCAGGCGTGTAATTCCGCCGATGATTAAACTCCCCTCTTGCGGAAGTGCAGAAGTCAAAAGCGAGCGCACGGTTGCGGCAGTGTTGAGCGGCCAAGCGACTGTGGCTTCGGGCAGGATGGCGTGGGTGAAGTTTCCTGCTGTGGTGAGAAGTTGGTATTGCAGGTTTAGGTTTTTGCGGCGTTGGGCGCGTTTCCACTTGTCTTCTTGGGCGATGGCGGGCTGGACAAGCCGCAAGCGCACGCCCGCAACTTCTTGGGCTGGTGGCGCGACTGCTACTTGCGCTCCACTGATTAGAAGCGTAGCAGGCGGCAGGACAACAGCTAGAACCAAAACCGCGATGGAGCTATACCGCTCCACCCGAACCCTTGCGCTTTCCTTTTCCCCTTTACTTTCAATTTCACTTTCAACTTCCCCTTCGCCTTTACCTGCAACTTCACCTTTCCCTGCAACTTCCCCTGCACTTCCCGCTTTACCGTCATAGACCAGACTCACAGCGGCGGCACAGGCGAAAACTGTAAGTGCGCTCCATAGGTCAGAGCCGAAAAGTGCTAGGGGCTGCAAAGTCACTGCCGAGCCAGCCCAAAAAGACGCAATCGGATTCCACGGAAATCCCCCCAACACAAAACTCCGTGCCAACTCCGCCGCTAGAACTGCCGCTGTAAAAAGCAAGACCCGCGCCACGCCTTGACGGGCAAATCGTGCGCCAGCTGAAGCGACTGCCCAGAAAAGCGACAAGCCCGCAGCCAAAAGCACAACCAACGGAAACCCCGCCCACGCCAAAAGACCTGACTCATACTGAAAGGCGAAGGCGATCCACCACAAGCCGCCGAGAAAATAGCCGAAGGCGAAAAGCCCGCCCAAGCAGAAGGCGTGGCGCGGACAAGTTGCCCAAGCGACCAGACGAAACCAAGCGGCGAGTCCGAGCAAACCGAGCGGCAGCAGGTAGAGCGGTGGCAGGGCAAGTGCGGCAAGTCCGCCCCACAGCGGAGCGACTGCCAAGCCTTGTTTGAACGAAATATCCATCCGCCGCCGAAAGGGAGTCACCAACGCGCCAGCAAACCCCTTTAGGCCTTGGGTTAAGCCTTGTGGCAGACGCACGGGAGCCGCGCAACTCCGCTACTGCGGCGGAGCGATTGACAAGTGGGTTACGCGGCGGCGTCCAGCGGCGTTGATGTAGAAGCGCAAGCCGCTGGCTTGGTGCGTGAGTGTTTCGCCTTGTTTTGGAACATAGCCTGCGACCCAAGCGGCGAAGCCGCCAACTGTGTCTATGTTTTCTTCTTCCGCATCGGCACGGAGTTCTTGGTACATATCCGCAGGCAAGTCTTCTAGCCTGAATCGTGCATCTACGGAAACTGCACCATCAGCGCGTTTCTGTAATTTTGGCGGATTGCTTTTAACATCGTGTTCGTCTTCTATTTCGCCGAAGAATTCTTCTATTAAGTCTTCTATGGTGACGAGTCCATCTACGCCGCCGTGTTCGTCAACGATAAGGGCTAGGTGTGTGCGGCGCATACGCATTTGGCGTAGCAGGTCTAGATTATTGATAGCGGGAGAGGTAAAGATAACCTGCCGCAGAAGTTGGCGAATGGAGTCTTCTCCGTGGTCTTTGTCATTGGCTTCGCCGAGTCCGATTAGATCTTTGAGATGCAGATAGCCTTTGGTGTTATCCAGCGACTCTTCATAGACGGGTGCGCGTGAGTGGCCCGCCGAGCGCATATTTTTCAGGGCTTCGGCGCGGCTTGCTGATGCGGGAAGTGCGAAGATTTCCGAGCGGGGTACCATATGGTCTTCAACGGCACGGTCGCGGTGGCGTAGAAGATTTTCTAAGATTGCGCGTTCGGTATCTTTTAGGGCTTGCATATTGGTATCGGCGGGGAGATGTTCCAGCACCGAGAGTAGCGAGCGGCGTAATATTTGTTTTTCTGAGCGGGTGAAGAAATGCAGTACGCGCAGTATCTTTTTTCTTGGGTTTTTACGGCGTGATTTTTTGTGTGCTTTTTTGTGTGCTGTTTCGTGCGCTTGTGTTTTTGCCACACTTAACGGAGTCGTATTGGGCTTAGACTCCCTATTGCCAGACTCACTATTGCTAGACTCACTGCTGCTAGACTCGCCATTGCTAGACTCACTGTGCCTAGTCTCGTTGGGCTGAAGTTGGTTGAGCCTAGATGGTGGCTCTGGGTCTTCGCCTCCAAGCGCGGATGCAGAGTCGTCTGCTTGGCGCATTGTATCGGAAGCACTTGTAAGGGACTGCATACTATTGGTTCCTCAAGCGAAGTGTGGTTAGTGTAGCACGAAGCGGATTTTTAGGCGGCAGATTGGGCGGGCGGTAGATTTGCTTTTTTGCGCCTTGTCCTTGCCCGTGGCTTGCCCTGTGCCTTACCCCGTGCCTTACCCTGTGCCGTACCCCGTGCCGTATCTAGCCCCCGCCACGGGTCAGGGACAGCCAAAGACTGCAACGCGGCTGACTCTAGGCTACGCATTCTACGGGTTTGCGAATCGGTTTTGTGGTTGAGTCCGAGCAGATGCAAAGTGCCGTGAATGATTAGATGCTGTAGTTGTTGGCGTGGCGTGGCGGCGAACGCTGTTGCTGATGCTAGGCATGGTTCCCAGCCGATTGCTAGATCGCCGAGCGGCAGGGTTTGTTCTTTGTGGGCGAAGGCGGCGACTGCGGGATCGGCGGGAAAGGCTAAGACATCTGTGGTTTTGTCTTGATTGCAAAAAGTGCGATTCAACGCGCGGAGTTTTTGCTTACCTGCTAACAAGACTGCGACCGACACGATCTGCATCTCCTGCCCTTGTCCGCGAACTTGCCCTTGCCCTTGCCCTTGCCCGCGAACTTGCCCTTGAACTTTCCCTTGTCCTTGTCCGCGAACTTGTCCTTGAACTTTTCCTTGCCCTTGCCCTTGAACTTGCCCTTGCCCTTGCCGTGTGCCGTGGCGTTGCACGGAGTCAGGCACAACCGCGACAGCGGCTTCTACGGAACGCTGGATCAGCGGATGCAAATCCTTTCCCAAGCGATACCACGAAGGAGCAGAAATGCGTATTTCGGTTTGCACTTTCACTTTTGACTGCGACTCCTGCTGATTGTGACTCTTCGGGTTATGTTTCTTGTTTGTTGCGGCGATAGCCGCGCAAGATTTCTGCGATGAGCGGATTCCGTACTGCATCTTCTTCGTGTAGGGCTATGGCACCGAGCCAGCGGGCGTGGGCGAAACGTTGCCAAGCGTCGGCGAAGCCTGACTCTTGGTCGGCGGGCAGGTCTACCTGCGATGGATCGCCTGTGGCGACTAAGCGGCTTGCGTCGCCGAGTCGGGTTAGGAACATTTTCATTTGCACGGGCGTGGTGTTTTGGGCTTCGTCTAGGATGATAAAGGCGCGGGCTAAGTTGCGTCCGCGCAGAAAGGCGAGCGGAGCCACTTCAATCGTGCCTTGCTCCAAGCGGCGGCGAAGTGTTTGTCCGTCTGTCATATCCCCCAGTGCGTCATAGAGCGGACGCAAATACGGGTCTACTTTCTCGCGCAGATCCCCTGGCAGAAAGCCGAGTCGCTCGCCTGCTTCTACGGCGGGACGACAGAGCACAATTCGTTCAACGATTCCGTCTGCTAGGGCGGCGAGTGCGGCGGCGACGGCTAGGTAGGTTTTGCCTGTGCCTGCGGGACCTGACAGAAAGACAACTGAATGGGCGAGCAGGGCTTCCATGGCTTTGGCTTGTCCTGGGGTGCGCGGAGCGATTGTGCGGCGGGGTGTGGCGAAGGAAGGCAAGGCGCGTCTGCCTGCCCCTGTGCTTATCTCTGTGCTTATCTCTGTGCTTGTACTTGCCCCTGTGCTTACCCCTGCCCCTGTGCCTACCCCCGTGCTTACCCCTGCCCCTGTATCTGCCCCTGTGCTTGGCTCACTACTTGCCCCTGCCACGGACACGCTTTCTGTGCTTTCGCTTTCTGTGTTTTCACTTTCTGTACTTTTAGTCTCTGTGCTTTTAGCGGCGGAAATGTTTTCTGTGGCGAAGGCGGCGGCGGCGCGAATGTCATCGGCGTTGAGTGCAGAGCCATTTGCTGCCTTTTTGTATAAGCCATCCAAAATGGAGCGGGCGGTATGTGCTTGTGTGGCTTTGCCTGAAACGGCGAGTGCAGAGCCGCGGGTGACAATCCGCACATCTAGCAATCGTTCTAGGAGTGTTAAGTGGTCTCCGTGCGGACCAAAAAGCAAAGCGGCGGCTTGATTGTCGGCGAAGCGTAAGTTGAAAGTGGTTTGGCGCACTTCTGCGCTCACTTCTGCGCCTGCGCTTGCGCTCGCTCCTGCACTCACTCCTGCATTCGCTCCTGAATTCACTCCTGAATTCACAGTGAAGCTACCCCCACATTACTTGCACCATTTCTTGCGCCATCTACTGCACCCCCTACTGCCCTAGACTCTGCAACTGGCTCACCGACCAAACTACGCGGAGCTGACCGCACAATCTTCAGCGACACCATCTGCCCCAAGCATTCTTCGGGTATCTGCGCTACCACCGACTGCATCCACGGGCTTCGCCCCTTACATTGCCCTTTGTGTTTGCCGCGTTCTACGAGCAGAACTTCTTGGATCATTCCTTGGCTTTTGTGATTGAACGCGGCTTGCTGGGCGGCAAGGAGTTGAAGCAATCCTGCCAAACGCTCTTCCTTGACGGCTTCGGGGACTTGGTCATCCATTTCTGCGGCGGGCGTGCCAGGGCGCGGACTATACTTAAACGCATAGGCTTGGGCGAAACCAATATCATTGACTAGGGCTAGGGTGGCGGCGAAGTCCTGTTCGCTCTCGCCAGGGAAGCCGACGATGAAATCGGAAGACAGGGCGATATCGGGGCGAGCGGCTCGCAGGCTTGCGACTCGTTCGTGGTAGTAGGCGATTGTGTGGCGGCGATTCATCGCGTGTAGAATTTTATCACTTCCTGACTGCACGGGCAGGTGCAGATACGGAGCCAACTTCGGCAAATCTCTATGGGCGGCAATTAAGGAATCCGACAAAGCCAAGGGATGCGAAGTGGTATAGCGCAGCCGCAAGCAGTCAGCCCGCTCGTGGAGTGCTGTTAAAAGCTGTGCTAAATCCCACTCCTGCCCTTGTGCGTCTTGGGCTTGGTAGGCATTAACATTCTGCCCTAAGAGCGTTAGCTCGCGCACCCCTTGGGCGAACAATCTGTCTGCTTCAGCCAAGACTTCTTCGGGAGTCCGTGAAAACTCAGGCCCGCGTGTATAGGGGACAACACAAAAGCTGCACAGCCGATCGCAGCCTTCTTGGACTGCAAGATAGGCAGACACGCCACGGGGCAAATGTTCTTCGGGGAGAAAATCAAACTTACTTTCAAGCGGAAAATCTAGTGCCATACGCCGTGGGCGGGTTTCTTTGCGGCGTTTTTTGTTTTTTGTGCTTGGCGTGGCTTCTGTAACTTCTGTGGCTCCGCTAGCTTCTGTGGCTTCGCTAGCTTCTGTGGAGTCTGCAAGTTCTGCGTCTAGCAGTTCGTTGAAGCGATGAAATGATTGCGGACCAATTACGAAATCTACCTGCGGGGCGCGGCGTAAGATTTCTTCGCCTTCGCCTTGGGCGACACAGCCTGCGACTGCGAGCAAGGGGCGGCGTGAATTTCCTTTACGCAGAAGTGCCAGTCTACCGAGTTCTGAATAGACTTTTTCCGCTGCCTTCTCGCGGATATGGCAAGTATTCAGCACCACCAAGTCGGCGGAGTCGGGCGTGGGCACAGGCTCGGCTCCACGCGCAACCAGCAGGTCAGCAATACGCGCGGAGTCGTATTCGTTCATCTGGCACCCGTAGGTGCGAATGTGAAAGGTGCGGATCAAGGTCAAAGTGCGTATGCGAGTAATGCGTTTATACCACGGGCTATGCGGAGCGGCAATTCCTAGCTTTGGCTTGTTTTTCCCTTACGTGGTTTTGCTGGTTGTGGTTTTGCTGGTTTTGGCGAAGCTGTTTTGCGGCTTGGACTTGGCGCACTAGCTTTACTGGTTTTTTTCGGAATGCCGTACAGGATCATCTGGTGATTGACGAGCTGATATCCGAGTCGGGCGGCGATACGGACTTGCAGTTCTTCTAGCTCTTCGTCATAAAACTCCACCACGGAGTCATTTTGCAGGTCAATCAAATGGTCGTGGTGCTCGCCTGCTAACTCGTAGCGGGCGGAAGAACTTCCTTGCATATTTCTTTTTACATTTCCTTGTACGCTTTTCTGTACATTTCCCTGTACACTTTTCTGTACATTTCCTTTTACATTTCCTTTTACATTTTTCTGTATATTTCCCTCAATATTATTCTGTATATTTCTCTGCGCGTTTCTTTGCATACTGGTTTGAAAATCGTGGCGGATTAAAATTCCTCCTTCTTCTAAAAGATTAAGTGTGCGATAGACAGTGGCGGCTGAAATCGTAGGGTTGCGGCGGCGGACTCGCTGATGCAGAGTTGCCGCATCGGGATGATCCTGTGCTTCTAGCAAGGTTTCAATTACCTGTCTTCGTTGCGGAGTAATCCGCAGTCCGCGTTTTCGGCAGTTGCTGAGAAATTGTTCCATCTCAACGCCTACCGAGCCGCGTTTATATTTCAAGCCTCCGCCCACGCTGGCATTATACGCCTTCCAGAAACGAACGGCGTGGAGCTGAAATATCTGGCTCCCGCACATAGGCGGCTTGGAGCGGCTTGTCAGGCTCGTCTGTGGCCTGACCCATAGCCTCGCGGGCTAGCTCCACCAGCTCCGCCACCCTGCCCCGTCCAATGGCGGACAAAATCTCTGCCTTAGGCACAGCTTGAGCCACCAGAGCCGCAAGCTTGTCATCGCTTAAGGCATCACCACAAACGAAAAGCGACTCGCCTGTTGTGGTTTGTGCAGCAGTTGATTCAGCTTCTTGCAACCAAGCGGCAAGATCTTCTTGTGCCAGCGATACGATTTCTCCCGTTGCCTCTAACCCCTTCGTATTTTGCTCCGTACCTTGCTTCGTATCTTGCTCCGTACCCTGCTCCGTATTTTGCTTCATCCCTTGACCCGTACCTTGCTTCGTATCTTGCTCCATCTTTTGAAAGTAAAAGCACTGGGCGAAGGGTTCTGCCCGCCGTGAGTCCAAAAGCACAGCGATCTGCCCGTGCTTGACTCCGCGTTCTACGAGCAAACGCTGGGCAGTGCGAGCGGCAAGTAGCGTACTGGTAAAACCCAAACTGCGTATGCCAAGAGCGACACGCAAGCCTGAGGCAAAACAAAGAGCCAAACGCTGACCTGTGTAGCTTCCTGGTCCGAGCGTAATAACCACCGCTGACAAGTCTTGTGGCTGCAACTTGGCTGCGGTGCAAACTTCCTGTACTAGTGGCACCAGTTGGGTTTCAAAGTTGCGCGTGGAGCCGAGCTGTCGTTCTGCCTGTTTTTCAGCTCCCGCTGAGTCTTGATAGGCAAGAGCGACAGAACAGGTTTGCCCTGCGCTATCTAGGGCAAGTATGGGAAGCACGGGGCGAATAATTCAGCTTTGCTTGATTGAACTTTAGTTGATGGGGTTTTACTTGATGGGGCTTTTGTCTGTGCGCCTTGGTTTCACACCCTAGCTTAACACTCTAGATTCACATCGTGGCTTAACACTCTAGCTTTACACCCTAGCTTAACACCGTGGCTTTACACTCTAGCTTTACACCCTAGCTTTACATCGTGGCTTCACACCCTAGCTTTACACTCTAGCTTTACATCGTGGCTTCACACCACAGACGCACCTTCAGCGAAGGTCAGGCGTGGAGCGCGTGGATGCAATCCTGCATCATCGCCGTAGCCAAGGTTGCACAGAAAGTTAGAAGCATACGAAGTACCAGCAAAGAATTCTTGATCTACGCCTTGATTGTTAAAGCCTGACATGGGCCCGCAATCTAGCCCGAAGGCACGAGCGGCGAGAATAAAATACCCGCCTTGCAGTGTGCCATTGCGGAAAGCGGTTTGGTGGCGGAATTCTGTTTTCTCATCGCCCGCGAAAAACCCTGACGGATCATAATGCGGCGACAGCTTGCTGAACTGCTGATGAAACTCGTTGTCGTGGGCGATGATTGCGGTCACAGGAGCGGCTTGCACCTGTGGCACATTGCCTTCCATCAAGTGCGGAATCAGCCTTGCCTTGGCTTGGTCTGAAACAACAAAGACCACCCGCATCGGCGCGCTATTAAAACTTGTCGGAGGCAAAGCCGCGTGTTCCCACACCTGTTCCAGCAGACTTTGTGGCACAGGTTTGCTTTGCCACTTTTTGAAAGTCCGCCCTGCGTGGAAGAGCAGATTTAAGCCCTCTTGATTAAGAGCCGCTGGCTTGTGCGTTTCTGGCTTAGAAGTTGCTGGCTTAGAAGTTGCTGGCTTGGAAGCAGAGTCCATCATACGCCTTCCTGTGTTCGGGTTGATTTTGCGCGGCGTATTGTTTATGTGGAGAGTTTAATCCATTCCGCCTGCCCTGTCAATTTTCATCCTGTCAATTTTTGCCCTATCAGTTTTTTACCCTGTCAATTTTTGCCCTGTCAATTTTTGCCCTATCAATTTTTTACCCTGTCAGTTTTTCGCCCTATCAGTTTTTTTGCCCTATCAGTTTTTTACCCTATCAGTTTTTTGCCCTGCCAATTTTCTCCCTGTTAATTTCCGCCTTTTAATTTCACTGCTTAATTTTCCTCTCTCAATTTGAGTGGTATATTTAGACTATGAAACCTTCACCTATAAACCGCTGGGCTATAAAACCCTGGGCTATAAAACATAGGCCTATAAAACATAGGCCTATAAAACACAGGACTATGAAACCTTCGCCTATAAACCGCTGGCGTGGTCTAGCCCTTGTGCCGCTCGCTCTGCTGATTTCGGCAGGGCTTGTGGCGATAGGAATCCTACCAAGCCCACCGCCCACCATACAGGCGGCACAAGCGAGCGAAATTCAAAAGCTGGCGACTGTGTTGGTCTATCATCGTTTTGGCGAAGACCATATTCCTTCAACCAATACGCCGCTGGCTGACTTTGAAGCCCACTTAGCCGAACTGCGCGACAACAACTGGAATGTTATCCCTGCCGCAGACTTGATAGACGCTCTAGAGGGCAAGGCTACACTTCCTGAGCGAGCGGTTGTGATTACGATAGATGATGCATACCGCTCTACCTACGAAGTGGCGTGGAAACGTTTTCGTGCGTATGGTTTTCCTTTCACCCTAGCCATCGCCACCGAGCCGCTAGAACAAAAGCTGGGCGGCTATATGACTTGGCAGGAAGTCCGCGAGATGGCGGCAGACCCGCTTGTCACCCTAGCCCACCACAGCCACGACCACGGACACCTAGTCAATTACTCCGTCTCCGCCCGTGCTTCTGATTTAGAACAGGCGAACAAGGTATGGCGGCGTGAGCTGGGTGCAGTGCCGCGTCTCTATACCTATCCCTACGGCGAATACAGCGAGCCGTACGAGCAAGAAATTCGGGCGGCGGGGTTTCGGGCGGCTTTTGCCCAACACTCTGGCCCTGTCTGGACAAAAAGCAATCGCTTTGCCCTGACCCGCTACGCGATGTCAGGAACCCACACCAGCGTCAGCCGTTTAAACTTGGCACTCAAAAGCCAACCCATGGGAGTCACCCACTTCACGCCGAGCGATCCATTCTTGAAGCAGAATCCGCCGCCGCCGATTGAAATGACAATTGACGAAGCGGCGGGCAGCTTGAGCGGCTTGACCTGTTATCTAGGCGGAAACACTATCGCGACCGAACAAACAGACCGCACAATTAAAGTTTTACGCAACGAGCCTTTGCCACTCAGCCGCTCACGCTTGAACTGCACTCTTCCTCTGGGCGGCGGAGTCTGGCGTTGGTTCGGTGCCTTGCTCTATTTACCCGGAGCCGATGATTAAGGGTTTCGCCCCGCCCGTACCCGACAAGCCACCGCAAAGGCTTTTTCGGGAAGAGACAAAGCTTGCTGTACTCCCGTACCCAAAGTCCCGCCGACTTTAACGGCGCGTTGTAGATCGCGGGTGAGTTCTTGGCGGGTTTGTGTTTTATTGGGCGAGTTGTCGCGTTGGTGGCGGGCTAGGGTGCGGGCTAAGACGCCTGACAGGATTGTCCGCTTACTGTACCAGTTGTAATCCAGCGATGGGTCAGGCACGGCTGACCAGATGGCATCGGCGATGTGCCACAGCAGCTTCGCCGCCAGCGGAGCCGCATCGGGCAAAAGCAATCGGGCGTGGGCGCGGGAGGCAAGCGCAGGTGCATCTTCTAGGCACTGTAAAAAGGCGATGACACCGAATTCCACGCGGCGGGTTGTGCCTTTTATGTTTGATTGTATAAGTTGCGTGGCGGCGATTTCGGCTTGTTCTTGGAGCCATCGTTCCAGCAAGCCGCGCCCGCCTTTCGCAAAAAGCAAACGCTCGGCTCCGTGTGGCAGGTCTTCGCCTGCTTCTGCTAGGCGACGACGGGCTGTGGTGAGGGCAAAATCGCTCCAGCCGTGTTCGGGCACTTCTAGAAGTGCGGCTTGATAGAGACGATTTGTCAGGCGGTCAGACATACTACGGGCTACGGGGCACTAGGTACTGGCTACGGACACTGGCTACGGGGTACTGGCTACTGGTTTTATGCGGTGATTGTACTGAAGTCTGCGCTTTGTGTGCTGGTTTTGCAATCGGCTCTTTTGCTTGCTAGAATGGCGGCTATTGGCGCGGGAGCTACCCGCGTTTTTTATTCCCCCAAAAGAGAGGTAACAGCCGTGGAAGTATCGGTTCGGGATAACAATGTTGAGCAAGCAATTCGTGTTCTGAAGAAGAAGATGCAGCGTGGTGGAGTCTTTCGCGAGATGAAGCTACGGCGGCATTTTGAAAAGCCGTCCGAGCGGCGCAAGCGCGAGCGTGAAGAAGCGGGCAGGCGGATTCGCCGTTTGCGACGCAAGCGCACTGTGCGGCCGACTCCGTCGGCACCGCCTTCTTCGTCTTGATTGTGTTGTTCTTGTGAGAAGAAAAGCCCCCACGGATTTGTGGGGGCTTTTTTAGTGCGGAGACAAGACAAGCCTGTTCGTTGCAACGCGGCTTGTTAGGAGTCTAGCTTAAACCCCCGCAAGGCGGCGAAGGGAGAGTCATCTTCGGGCGTAGTTTCAGAAGCAGAAGAGTCAGCAGAAGCGTTAGCAGAAGAGTCGGCAGAAGCGTCATCGGGGGCTTGGCTTTTCTGTTCTTCCTGCGGGCTTTCCGCTTGCGGAGTCTTTGCAGACATATCTTCTCCTGTTGGCGTAGTTTCTGCCGTTGTTGTTGGCGTAAAAGCTGCTTCTGCCGCTGTGGCGAGAGAAAACTCCATAGCCGCACTTGAACTTATAGCCGCCGACTCCGTAGCCACCCCTGCGGAAATACCCACAGCATCGCCCGCCGCCTTATCCGCGACTTCGGAAGTTGTGGCGATACCTTTAATCTTGGCTTCTTTGGCGGCGCGTTTTTCGGCGCGCTCGCGGGCACGTTTGGCGCGTTCGGCTTCGTGCGACAGGTTTTCGGAAGTGCAAAGCTCCATCAGCACGGGGTCACGCGGACGCAGATTGGCGCTATTCCAATGGCGGCGGTCGCGAATGGCTTGGATGGTATTTTTTGTGGTGCCGATGAGTCGAGCGATCTGTGCGTCTTTCAGGTCTGGATGATTGCGTAGTAGCCAAACGATTGCGTCTGGTTTGTCTTGTCGTTTTGATATGGGGGTGTAGCGCGGTCCGATTGTTTTACGGTTCGGAGCTGAAACTCTTCGCTCAGCAAGATGCAGTTCGTGCGCGGAGTCTTCTTCACCGAGAGTGATTTCGGCTCGTGTGAGCTGATGGTTGGCGATGGGGTCTGCGCCGCGCACGCCGATGGCGACTTCGCCGTCGGCGATGCCCTGTACTTCGAGCGGATGGAGTCCGCAGAAGTCGGAGATTTGTCCGAAGGTTAGGGCGGTATTTTCGACGAGCCAGACGGCGGTGGCGCGCGGCATCAACGGATATTCCTTAGGGGGTGTCTTACGCGGACGAGCCATAGCGATTTCTCCTGATGGTGTGATGTGCACTGACACTTTCACCTACGCGCTTTTGCTTCTGTGTTTTACAGCTGCGTTTCTGCTGGTGCGTTTTTGCCAGAATTTTTTACAGATGCATTTCCGCTGGTGTTTTTCTGCAGTGCGTTTTTACTGGTGCTTTCGCGGGTGCGTTTTTGCTCGTGTGTTTTTGCGGGTAGGTTTTTGCGGGTAGGGTTTGGTTGGTGTGTTCTGCAGGTGTGTTTTTGCTCGTGTGTTTTGGTTGGTGTGTTTTGTTGGTGGGTTTCTGTTTGGCATACACCTTCCCACTTCGCGAAAAAGGCTTTTTTCCCCTTCCGCCCACGTAACAAGAAAAATTGTTGCGCAGGCCTATATCCTAGCCGCCTTGCGATGTAGCGTCAATGCTGGGCACCTTACGGGGGGAGCACCTTGCGGTGCGGCATTCGTGCCAAGCACCTTGCGGTGCGGCATTCGTGCCAAGCACCTTGCGGTGCGGCATTCGTGCCAGCCCTTGTTGCTTCCTCCAACCGCCACGCCCCATAGTTTCAATGGAAGGGCTAATTGAGCCAATTTCCCTAGAGTAGGGGGATTAACTGGCTCCCGTTATGGAGACGAAGACCCACCGAGTGCCCGTAGGGCACGAACGCGAGCGGAGCGGGCACCTTGCGGTGCGGCATTCGTGCCAAGCCTTGTTTCTTCCTCCAACCGCCACGCCCCATAGTTTTAGTAACGGGTTAATTGAGCCAATTTCCCTAGAGTAGGGGGATTAACTGGCTCCCGTTATGGAGATGAAGACCCACCGAGTGCCCGTAGGGCACGAACGCGAGCGGAGTGGAGCGTCAGCGAACGGAGCGAAGCGGACGCCGTGAAGCGTCTTGCGCGTAGCGCACCGCTTCACGGCACTAGGCGGCGTAAGCCGCCGTAACTTAAACAGTGAGAGAAAGACTAACCCCAACCCATTTTTCTGCGGCTTAGAAATCAGGGTATTGTTAGGACTTCGTTTTGTCGTTTGGTGAAGTTTTGGGGGATGAATTCTTCTGCTAGTTTGCCTAGTTCTTGGCACCAGTTGAGTTCTGCGCCGAGGCGGCTGAAGACAGAGGCCAAGCCAACGGCGGAGCGATCCATAAGCACGAACTCCCCTGGCGGAGCGACTCCGCCTGCGGCTTTGATGGCTTGATAGACTTGGGCGGCGACGGTGCTGCCTTCGGCGGCGACTCCGCCTTGGACGATGGGCTGAACTTTGTCTTCTAGTTGTGGTGCGTAGATGAACTCTGCCCATAGGTTGAGTGCGGCGAGCAGGTCGCGTCGTTTTGTTAGGTCTTCAAAGCCCCAGGCGTGGTAGGCGTGTAGTGCGAGGTCTTGATTTTTGTCGCGGGTGGCGATGTATAGGTCTAGCACGCCTTGTACGAACTGCTGTGGGAAGACTCGTACACAGCCGAAGTCTAAAAGGTTTAGGCTTGGATTTTGTGCTGTTCCTGCGACTGTGTAGTTGCCGAGATGCGGGTCTCCGTGCAGGACTCCGTGGCGATAGAAGGGCAGGTACCAGGCTTGTAGAAGGAGTTGTGCGAGTTGGTTGCGGGCGGTTTGGCTGGGTTTGGTTTCTAGCCATTTGACGAGTGGTGCGCCTGTTAGGCGGTTCATGGTGAGCAGGCGTTTGGTGGAAAGCTCTACCACAGGATGTGGCACGGCGATTTTGTTTTCTTGTGCCAGAATGGAGGCGAAGAGTTTTTGGTGTGTGGCTTCGCGTTGGTAGTCTAGTTCTTCGGCGAGGCGTTCGGCGAGTTCGTTTAGCATACGGCGTGCGTCTATGGTTGCGTCTAGGCGGTGGTATGCGGCGAGTGCGAGTTTCATCTGTGCTAGGTCGGCGGTGATTGCTGACTCCATATCTGGATATTGCAACTTGACTGCCAAGGCTGTGCCGTTGCGTTCGGCGAAATGCACTTGTCCTAAGGAAGCGGCGTGGGCGGGTTGTAGATCGAAGCTATCAAATTGGTTTTGCCAGTTGGCTCCGAGTTCGCTCTGCATGCGGCGGGCGACGAACCACTTGCCCATGGGCGGAGCGTTTGACTGCAACTCTTGCAAGGCTTGTACATATTCGGGAGGCAGGGCGTCGGGTATGGTTGCTAAGAGTTGTGCGATTTTCATTAGGGGGCCTTTGAGTCCGCCGAGTACTCGTTTGACTTCGTTGGCGTTGGTTTGGGTTTCGGCTCCTGTGAGTCGCGAGAGCAGGAGTTTGATGGCGAGGCTACTGGTGCTGCTACTGACGCGGAGATGGCGCTTGACCTGCTTGGCGAGGCGCGGGTTTTCTTTGTTGTGGCTTTGTGGGGTTTTTTGCCTAGCCTCTGTCTTACTGGACGGGGCTTTGGGCGGGGTTTTTGGTTTTTTCTGTGGCATGGTCTTGTTTCCTGTGGGTGGCATCACTATATAATGAAAGGGCGGGGTTTGCGCGGTGCGTTTCTTGGATGTATTTCCTGGGCGTATTTCTCGTTCCTTGGGTGTATTTCCTGGGCGCGTTTCCTAGATGTATTTCTTGGGTGTGTTTCCTGAACGCGTTTCCTGCTGGGAGTTTTTGCGCCCGACTTCCCTTGACAGACTTCTTATGACAAGCTTCTTTTGACGGGCTTTTTTTGGGCGATGATTCACTACTCTCTGCGCTGTGCTGAAGGGCACACTTTTGACGGATGGTTCCGTGGCTCGGCGGGCTTTGCTCGCGAGAAACGTCTGGGCCGCTTGACCTGTCCTGTTTGTGAGAGCAAGCAGATTGACTTGGCGTTGATGGCGCCATCGGTTTCTGCCAAGAGTGCTTCGCGGCGGGCGATGAAGTCTGGGGCTTCGCCGAGCGATGCACAGGCTTCGGGTGCGGAAGCAAACACAGACGCGGGCACAGAGGCAAACACAGACGCGGGCGCAAACGAAGCCACAGGGTCTGACTCTGTGGCACTGCGGCGGCGTGAGATAGCGGCTCCGAGTGCGGAGCAGCAAGCCCGTCGATTTCTGCAGACTTTACGCCGCCATGTGGAGAGCGAGTGCGACTATGTTGGCAAGCGGTTTGCTGAAGAAGCCCGTCGTCGCCACAACGAGCGCGAAGAGCAGCGAGAAGAGCTAGGAGACGCGGCAGACGAAGATGCAACCCGAGGGATTTACGGTGAGAGCACCGAAGAAGAGCGGCGCGAACTGCAGGAAGATGGGATTCCGTTTTTGTCTGTGCCGTGGCATCGTAAGGATGATGCGTGAGCCTTGCCGCCATCGTTGTTAGGCGTTTTAGTGTTCTAGATGTTTTAGTGTTTTAGATGTTTTGTGTGTGTTAGCGTGATTCCCGCCGCCAAGCGAAGAGCAGAAGAGCCAGCAGAAGAGCGGCGACCAGCGGGGCGGGCAGAAGCGGGATGACTTCGGTATTTAGGGTTCGGGTGGCGCGTTTATCTAAAACTGCGAGCCAATCGCCGCGTCCGCCTGCTGAAGTTTGGCTACGGATACGCCGCAGGCGTGGTTCTGGATGTTCTTCTAGCCGTAGTACTGAGCCGCCTGTTTGATTAACCAACGGACGCAAAAGTTCGGGCGTAGAAAAGGGCGTGGCGAATTCGCGTTGTAGGTTTCGTCCGACGAGTGCGAAGGCTTCTAGTATTTCTTTTTGGTTGGCGTTGCCCTGCCCTGCTGTGTGGGTGATGGTTTGGGTGGCACGCCAGAAGCCTTCGGCGGCGTTGTTGAGCTTGGCGATGGCGCGTCCGCCTGTTTGGTCTTCTACGGTTTGTAGGGTGATTTCTTGCGGCGTGCCGTTGGGAGCGGTGAGTTGCACGACAGCGGCATTGCCTTCTACGGGATATAAAGAGCGGCGTTCTACGGTGATTTGGTTGTCTTCGGCTTTGAGCAGGAGTCGTTCTTCTTCCAGCTCGGGTTCGCGCATGAGCCAATGGACGAGTCGCCGTAGCAGGTCGGCTTCGGGTCCGCCGCCGTCGTGGCCGCGGGCCCAGAGCCAGATTTGGTCGCTGGCGAGAAGTGCCGAGCGTCCCTGCCCTGTTCGGGCGAGTATGAGCAGGGGTTCGTTTTCGGCGGCGAGGAGCACGGGGCTATCGTTTTGGGCGGGCAGGACGCGATTGCGGCGGTACCACTGCCCCCACGGGCGGTTCGCGGTTTCGTTGAGCTTGGCGGTGACGGGATGGCGCAAGCCCAGCTCGGTTCGGGTCGGACGAAAGGCGGCACGGCGAATTTCGCCGACAGGTTGCGCGGCTAAGACAGAGGTGAAGACTCCGTTGTACAAAGTGCCAGGCCCTGAAAATTCTTCGCCCGCGACCGCGAGCAACGCCCCGCCCGCGAGAACAAAGTTGGCGACAGCATCTAGGTGCGGGGCGCGTAGATGTCCGCGTAAGAAGTATCTATCAAAGATGATGAGGTCAAAACCATCTAAGTCTTCCAAGAAGAGTTGATCAACAGGAAAAGCAATAAGCGACAGTTCTTCAACATTGGCGCGTACATCGTCTTCGCGTTCGCGCAAAATATTAAAGTGCACCAGATCTACGGCGGGATCTGATTTGAGCAGATCGCGCCAGGCGCGTTGTCCTGCGTGGGGGTGTCCTGAGATGATGAGCACGCGCAGGCGGTCGCGAATGCCGTTGATGACGAAGCCGACTTGGTTGTTGGCTTCTGTCATTTCATCGGCGGAGCTTGGCGTTTCTAGCTCTACGAAGTTTTCGCCGCGGCGTGTGAGTTTGAACGATAGCGTGTGTTCTTGGTTGGCGGAGAGTTGAAGCCTTTGCAAGACTTCGCCGTTGAGTTTGAGCGAGACGGGCACGGAGCTTTCGCCTTTACCGCGGCTTTGTACTGAGACTTTGACTTGGGTTTCGCGGGCGAGGAGTCCGAAACGTGGGGTTTGTATGAGTTCTAGAGAGCGGTCTTGGTCTTGTGCTGAGCCTGTGAGCAGCAGATGGACGGGGGCGGCAAGGTTGGGTTTGATTTCTGTGTCGTGGGCTTGTCCGTCGCTGATTAAGAAGACTGCGCCGAGTTGTTGTGGGTTGAGTCGTGGTAGTTCGCTGGCGAGGGTTGAAAGGAGTTGGGTTGATTCGGCTGAGCGTGGGGTTTCGGCGATGATGAGCTCGGCGTTGATTCGCTCGGCGGCGGAGGTGAGTGCGGCGAGGGCTTGATTGGTTTGGGCTTCGCGTGCGCCGATGGTTTGGCTGGCGGAGCGGTCTAAGATGGCGAGTGCGATGGTGGGCAGGGTTTCCTGACTTTGTTGTTCTAGGGTGGGCCCGAGCAGAGCGAAGAGCAGAAGGGCGAAGAAGGCGAGTCGCAGGCTGGTGCCGCGGGCGCGGGCGAGGCTTGCGGGCAGGAGCGCGATGAGGGCGACGGCGGCGAGTGTCGCGATGAGCGCGACGGGCAGGAGCGGCGCAAAAACGAAGGAGAAGTTCGTCACTTCGTTACGACTTACAACTTTAGACTTACAACTTGGGGTGTGCGGCTAGCTGACTTGCATCGGGCGGTTTGGCGGATTGCGACTAGCTGACTTGCCTTGGGCGGTTTAGCGAATTACAAGTTACAATCCACAACTTACGACCTACACCCCACGACCTGACGGATGAACCTGTGCGGTTAGGGTTGGTCTTGGAGATCTGTGAAGCTAGCTGCTGATAGGTCTATGCAGAGTCGTCTAGTTGCGACTGAGTTTTCTTGGAACATCCAGCCGCTTGCGCCGCCACTGCATGCGCTTTCGTTTGAGACGACTTGCGGGTCTGGTGAGGGTCTGAAGGCGGTGTCGGTGGCGTCAAAGCCTTCGGCGATGGGGAAGACTGAATAGAAGGCGAGCGGGGCTTCGGGTCTGCCGTCATAGAAGGTGTTGCTGCCGCTGACTCGGGATGTGAAGCGCAGAGGCAGGTTGGCGGTGAGTCCTGTTTCTACGATGGCGGCGAAGTCTTGGCGTGGCAGGATTCCTCTGGGTGTGCCGTCGGGTGTGGGAAATCCGAGCAGTTGGGCGCGTCCTAAGCCGGCGGCGGGTTGGTCTACGGTTTGGTGTATGCCTCTGCGGTTGGCGCCTGTTGGCGAGGCTGGGGTTAGGTCGGCTACGGTTCTGAGGAATGTGGTGGATGTTGGTATATTGGGGTCTACGACTGAGGTCATTCTGCCGATGCCGAAGCGCAGTCGGGTTGTGGCGGGCAGGAGTTTTTGCAGTTCGGCATGGACTGCGCCTTCGTCTAATCCGATGATTTGTCCTGTGGGTCCGCCGCTTCCGTCTTCGGTTTCTAGCCAGACGATGAGGGCGAGGGGGTTGGTGGTTTTGGTTGCGCCGCAGAGTCGTTGTACGCGGCGGCGATAGTTTGCGCTTTCGCCTTCGTCGTAGCTTGAGGCGGAGTAGACATCGTCGGGTATGGTGCTGAAGTTGGGGTCTGTGGCGAGGGCGTTGGCGGCGTTGATTCCGCCTTCTAGGGTGCATCCGAGCCAGGCGCGTACATAGACGCCTTCGGGCAGGCGGAGTTTTTGCCGTGCGTTGAAGAGTGTGTCGCGGCGTACGGCTCTGAATTTGCGTAGTTGGGCGTTGGCGGTTTCGTATTCTTGGTAGAGTTCTAGCAGTTTGTCATTTATGGCGGTGGCGCGTTCGGCGTTGGTTCCTGATTTGGGGTCGTATCGGGAGATGATTTTTGCGCTGTATTCGGTTAGTTGGGTGGGGTCGCTTAGGGTGGGGGTTGGAGTGTAGCTGAGGGTTGGCGGATCCCCTGCGACGGCTCGTATGGTTAAGCCATCTGCCCAGGGCAGGATGTGGGTTGCGATTGCGTATCCGTATCGTCCTGCGGCGGGTCCGCCTGTGTTGGTGTCGGCGGCGGCGGCTTTTGTGTTGAAGCCGCAGAGTTGGCTGGAGCTTTGGGCGGGGTCTCCTGCTGAGATTGAGAGTCCTGGGGTTGCGTAGGACGAGCATCCGAAGAGGGTTTGTATGAGTCCTTCTATGGGGGCTTTGCGGGCGAATTCGTCGGTTTCTGCTAGGTAGGCGGGGCTGGCGGTGTTGGTGAGAGGGGCTTGCGCGGCGGTGGCGGAGCTTTTCCGCAGGTCGCGGAGAAAGTCTTGAAAGAGGTTTGCGTATTCGGTGTAGGCGGTTGTGGTGGTTGGATTGTCGGCGATATTTTTGTTGGTGATGGCGTGTTTGCGTTCGTCGTAGATGATTTTTCCGCCTTGGCTGTGGGCGATGAAGTCGCGTGAGAAGGCGAAGGCGCGTACGGGGGCGGTGGCTACATCTTCGTCGTGGTCAAAGAACGGAGTGGCTACGGCTTCGTGTAGTGCAACGGCGAAGTTTGCGAAGTTTTGGGCTTGGGATTGTTGTTTATTGAGTCGCGCTTCGCTGGCGGCGTCAAAGGCCATGTCGTGCCATGCGGCGGCGATGGCGAAGGCGAAGATGGCGAAGACGATGAAGGGGTACACGGCTGGATCTCTGGTTTAGCGGTGGTGGTTTAGCGTTGCGGCGTTGTTGCGGCGATGTAGCGATGTAGCGTTGCGATGATGTAGCGATGTAGCGATGTAGCGTTGTAGCGATGTAGCGTTGTAGCGATGCGATGATGTAGCGTTGCGGCGTTGTGCGTTGTGGTGCGGTGTTATTTTTGCGGGCTTAGTTGGAGCCTAAGGGGCTTGCGCAGGCTGTGGCTGTTGGCACGCTACCTAATCCCAGCGCAGAGCCGCTGCTAACGGAGACATCGGAGGTGGCGGTGGGGCTACGATAGCCGCAGACATAGGCGACTCGCGGACGGTTATTGATGTAGAGGTTATTGAGGGGTTGTGCGAAGCCGTAGGCGCCATTTTGGTTGAAGCGTCTTGATTTTACGCCTTCATTGAAGACCATTCTGTCTACGAGCAGTTCGTTTGCGTCTATGCGCAGGGCGGGTGTTTTCAGGTCGCCTTTGACTTTTAGGATTCCGTTATTGCCTGTGATGACGAGTCGCATTGCTTCTATGGTGTGGGCGTTGATGTTGCTGACTTGCAGTCGTGCCATATGCGGGTTGGGGACGACATAGTTTCCGTTGTAGCAGAAATGCTCTACTGCAGAGGCGTTGAGATCTCTGGAGATGGTAGTACTGCCCACGCCTGAGAAGACGGGGAAGGTTTGGAAGGTTTGGGCTGGGTCTGCGCCTGCGAAGCGTTTCATGCGTACTGTGGTGGTGCCACAGCCTGAGATATATTCGTCTGTGGCGTCGGTGGGGAGGTATGCGCGTACATTTTCGCGTATGACTTCTACGGCGGCGGCGGCACGGAATTCGTCTGTGGTTAGGGTTTGTTTTTCTAAGATTTCTAGGGCGGCGATTTTGCTTGGCGGATAGACGGTGACGAAGGCGACAGCGACGGCTTGTCCTGTCATATTGATGGTTGGGTTGGTTGGGGTTAGGGTTGCGCAGGAGCCGAGCGTGGCGACGACAGGAAAGTCAGAAGCGGCGGGGGTGCCACTGAATTGCCATAGCGGCCCTGTGTTGGCGGGTGTGGTGGTGGGTGCGTCTTGGTTGAGTGCGTTGTTGGCGTAGCCTGTTCCCCACCCGATGAAGGAGCGTCCGCTATTGGTGTCGGTGCCGTATCCGCCTTTGTCGCCGAGGTGTTCGGCGGTGGTGAGGAGGGCTTTATTGGAGAATAGGGCTGTATCGCCTTGTGTGAAGGCGACGATTGCGTAGAGGTCTGGTTTGCCGAGTTTTTCGGTGTTGGCGTTTTCTAGGCGGGCGGCGGAGACATGGATCCGCAAGCCGAAGGGCGTTGTTGTGCCGTTATCTCTGAAGAGATGGCTGGGGATGTAATCCCCTGCCACCATATCGGACAGGCAGATTTCCTGTGCTTTGCGTTGGCTTTGGGTGGCGGCGACGCCGAGTTCGTCATTGTCTTGTGAGAAGATTTCTAGGTTGGCGCGCAGATAATTTTCGCCGCCTTCTAGGGCGAGGGCGAGATCGGCGGCGAGTACGCTGGCGCGTTCGCGTTCCCTCTGGTCGGCGAGGATACCAACCGCGAGAGCGATAAAGACGACTCCGATGGTGACAGCACCCATCGCCTCAATGGCTGAGAAGCCGCGGCGTTTGCGTGGTGCGGCGGGCGGGCGGGCGTGGGTATTTTTGCGATGGGTCATTTTGTTTATCGGCGGTTAGTCAGCCAAAAACTCTAGGCGTATGCGGGCGTCGTAGTTGGGCAGGTTTCCGTTTACACCGCCTGTGACATAGATGTTGGGGAAGGGGTAGATTTCGTCTCTACGGAAAGCCGCGTTGCCGTGTGGTCTTCCTGCGAAGAATGCGCCGCCTTCTAGGTCTAGTTCTGCGTCGGGGATGAGCACACGGGCGGGGGCGGCGATAACGGCGTCGCTTTGGACGACCAGATCCCCTTCAATGGTGACATCTTGGCTGAAGACGAATCCGATGTTGCGTCCTGCGACTTCGCCTGAGTCGACTTCGCTTGTGGGAGCATCTACGAAGCCGCCATCGCCGCTGAAGTAGAGTGTGGGTCCGTCTCCTTCTTCTGATAGGGCGTCAAAGCTGGCGACTTCCAGTGCGTGTTGAACGGAATTGCGTCGCCCGAAGAGTCCGACCATAAAGAGTTGTCCTTGCACCTGCAGGGGGTGGGCTGTAGAAATTGTTGCTGTCTGCGGCGTTGGTGGCGTGGCGGAATCGGTTGTGGAGAAAAGGGTTTTCCCTGCATCGCGCAGGGGTAATTCTTTAGCGAGGTATCGCCATGCCAATCTGCCGCCGACGATTGCGCTTTCGGTTGGCGTGTTGGAGGGCTTATAGATGTTCGGCGGCGTTGAGCTGCAGAAGCCATTGCGCGTGCCTTCAAAGTCGGTCATGTGGGGTAGGCAGGCGTAGTATGCTAGGGCTTCTGAGCTGTGGTCGCTGTGTAAGCCGTAGCCGCCGTAGGGGGCGAGCAATTCTGCTACCCGTCGCAAGACTCGTTCGCTTGGAATTTGTGCGCTTGTGAAGTTGGTTTTGACGACGATGGCTAATGCTGTGTCGTCTGTGACGACGACTTTTTTGCTTGTTCCTTGGGTGCCGTAGTAGCCCAAGAACGGGAAGACCATCTGGTCTGCGCAGACAACCGAGACAGAGGCGCACCCTGCATCAACAGCTGCAGTTAGGCGCATAGAAATACCCAGTGGTGTGATTGCTCCTGGGTTATTTGCTGGCACATATCCAAATTCGGGATCTATGGTTGTGTCACTAAAAACATTTGCTCCTGCGCGTCCTGTGCTATGTGCGTAGGTTTCGGCTTTGCATTTGCCAGAGGCACCTGCGCCATCGCTATTGACTGTGCTTACGCCTGGTTCGCAGAGTCCGCTGACGAGGGCATCGGGGCGAATCCGTCCGTAATAGATACTGAGGGGCAGGGGTGCGCCTGCGGCTTCGCCTAGAGCCTGTGGGTCTAGCCCTGTGGAGTGTCCGAGCGGCATATAGCCTTGGCTTGCCAGCGTTGCTCCTGTGGGTTGGATTTCACGCGGTGAAGTTGCGCCTTCGCGGCGGGCTGAGAAATTGACTCCTGAGCGCGGGACGAGTTCTTCAAAATCATCAATGTTATTTCCGTTTAAGCCGACTGCGACACCTGCTGCACCGCCATTGGGGTCGGTGGGGTCGTAGATTTGCTCGTCGGGCAGAGTTGTTGCCTCGCCGTTTAAGCCCATATGTGCGAGGAAGCTGTGTTCTTGGTAATCGTTGAGTACGCGTCCGCGTTCGGCTTCAAAGACCTGTCGCATAACGCTGGCGATGTATTGGGCGCGGCGTTCATCTACACGCTCTGAGTAGGAAGCGGCTCCGCCGAGCTGAACCCAAGTTAGGGTTACCAACATAATGGAGGCAATTGCCAAGGCGCCTAGTACTTCCAACATGGTGAAGCCCCTGCGGGAGAAGCCCCTGCGGGAGCGGCGAGTACGGGTGCAATGCGGGGCTTGCCCGTTGCCGCAGATGTAGCCATCCACGCGATGGGCGGACGCACCAGAAGTGCGAGACGCGAGATTAGTTAGGGCAGACATTTTGTTCTTTAACACCACTTATGACTCCTGGGGGATTTAAAGCACCAGTGGAGGGTCTTGTAAGGGTTCTTGATGAATGTATGAAGGGGTCTCTATTCGCAACAGGTTCTGGAGCACCCCGCGCAATCTGGAAGTTGCCTACCTTAGTACCATCATATTCGAGGCCGCCGATGGTTATAGTATCTGGGTCTTTAGCCCACGTATTGGTCGGCGTTCCTGGTATACCTGGCGAGTCGCCTTCGTCATCCAAAAGGCAGTCTTTGTACTTGAAGATATTGTGGTCCGTGGTATCTGTCACACCTGTTACATCGCCAGTACCGAAGGGGTTCGGTTTGCGCACACTTAGTGCCAAAGCCGCCCCGTCTTCAACCTGAATCTGCCGCGTATAGACGGAGAAGTGGGTTCCCAAATCAATGTCTCTATTGTGCGGTTGCATATAGAAGCCGCGATAGGGAAGATTGGCAGAAACTTCGGCGGCTTGCGGTGCGGCATCGGCAACCGTAGCAGAAGGAGTCGTGCTGGGGCTGCGACCATCGTGGCAGAGGGGCGAATAGCGATTGGCAACCGAACTTAAAACAGGGGATGGGTTTGCCAGAGCAGGATTTCGCGACGCAGCTGTCTCGCCTTCTAATTGTCCGATTTGTTTTTGCGTAAGGGCAGCACCTAAGCCTTTGGAAGCTCCCGCCAACTCTTCGCACGAAACCCCGACTGCGATTCTGCCAAGCACCCGCACCTGCGCCCCGGGTTCCACCCGCAACTGCGAGAAGACTGCATCATCGCGGATTGTGAGCCTTCTCACAGGCTCATGCTCGGAGCCGACATCCAAAAGGCGTGGCCAGAGGCGCGAGACATTGTTTGGGCCTTCTGCCGCAGTTTGAACACCAAACTTGCGCCACAAGTTTCCACCTGTAGTGCCTACATGAAGATCGGTTGCATTGGTCATAGCCGTGCCGATGAGCAAACCCGCCGACAAGGGAAGCGCGGTAGCATCAACGTTTGGCGGCTTGCGGGCAGGATTATTCCGTGGCGGCAGGTTTGCAGTTCCCAAACCTGCTGTGTCGCCATCCATCAGACGCTTTCCGTGTCCTGCTAAGTGCGTGGAGAAGCCTGAAATATCGTAGCGGTTATCTTCGTTGCGTAGAGTCCGTGCCGCGACTGCGTTGCCCGACTGATTGGTCGTGTGATAGACCGAGTGCCCGAGGGTAATCGCATTGGCGGGAATTCCCGATGCTTCAGAAGACCGCCGCTCGCCGACAAAGCTGGCGAGCCAAGCGTTGGCGGTTCTGCTTTCAAAGTTTGCCGAGTCTATAACCACTGCATTCTCGCGGATTAAAAGCTCTGGACTGGAAGCAGTCGGATCTTTCAACGGCCACGGAATAAAAGTGTTTCTGATGGGTGTCTGGCTGAACGGATTCCGAAAGGCAATGGGCGCACTTGGACGCGGTGACGGAGACGACGAGTGATAATCCCCGCGAGACGCGATTAGGGCTGACGGTCCGATTTTCCGTGCCAGTGGTGCGGCGTGGGCTTGTGCGCTATAGCGCAGAGGCACGACATAGACCTTGAGCTTGTAGGCTGAGTCGACGGAGATGTTAGCGAAGGTATCGGCGACTTGTCCGCCATTGCCGAGTTGGATGGCGGCTTCTATGGCTCTATCGGCGTCTTCAAACCCGATGTAGAAGGCGACGCGAGCGTCGTTTCCTTGGTCGTCCAGCCCGAGCGAAGATTTCCAGTGGATACCGCCAGCGGCATCGGCAAGGAGTCGCGCCCCGATGCAGGTATCAGGATCGATTTCCACGAAGCGCACCCGCCCTGAAGTGGCGCTACCGCCTCCGACCAGCACGGCGGGCGTGTCAATACGGTTTGGCGACCCTGGAGTCCAGATTTTTCCTTGATCGTCTAGATAGGCGGCATCTACGCAACGGAAGGTTCCATATTGGACACCTGTTCCGCTTGGCACGACATCGCCCGTTGACCAAGCGATTTTCAGCTCGTCGGTTTCAAGGGTGGCGGCGTCAGGATTATTATTCCCGTCCAGCGCGGAGAAGAAAGTGCAATGAGACGACATGAGTCGCCAAATTGAATCGTAGCGGTCTAGGTTTCTGCGGGCGGCGTCGGTTAGCACGCGGTTGCGGGCGGCGGGTTCAGCGTCTAGGGCACGCCCTTGGGCGACAAGGGTGAGCAGACTTTCGTGGTAATTCCCTGAGCCATCGGGCAGTTCTACTCTGTCTTCGTTGTAGAGCACGAGTGCGGCATCGTCTGACGGATACTCACGCACGCCTTCGCGAATATTGTGTGCGCCTGATTGGGCTTTACTTGAGGCATCCATGCAGGTCAGGACAGCTCGCAGAAGCGAGTATGGCAAGAAGTTAATATCATCCACAACGGACTCGCCATCTGCGTCGGTGGTGGCGGCAAGCGGATTGCCCGGGTCGTTGGGTCGTCCGAACATTGGCAGGTCGGAGACAGCAAGGTTAGAAGCTGTGCGGGCGTGGGCGCGCATAATTTCGGCGGTGACATGCAGGTCTTCTGTGGCGTCGCGCTCGGCAAGGAGCGGCACGAACATTGCCAAGCCAATAACGGCGATGGCGGCGGCGAAGATAACTTCTATCAGCGACAAGCCCCGCCGTTTAGAAACCCGCCCTTTAGAAACCCGACACGCAGAAACCCGCCCTTTAGAAACCCAAGGCGCAGAAACCCCATGTCCTGAAACATTGTCAGGCACAGTTGCGATATGCGGGCTTGCGTGGATCATATTGTCTGGGCTTTATCTTGGGTTTTTCTCTTGGGTTTTTCTTGGGCTTTATCTTGGGTTTTTCTTGGGCTTTATCTTGGGTTTTTCTCTTGGGCTTTATCTTGGGCTTTATCTTGGGTTTTTCTCGGGCTTTATCTTGAGCTTTTCTTGGACGAGCCAATTATAGCAAATTATACGGGACCTTTGACGAACTGCCAGCGTAGGGTATTGCCGCTTGTGCCGCAGGCTGTGTTGGCGGCGGAGGCTTGTATCGGAAAGGTTGTCGCGGGCACGGGGTCGAGTTTTAGCGTTCCTGTGGCGGGAGTGAAGGTTGTGATGGTAGGCCCTGCGCCATGTTCAACAAGAATGGCGGCGAGTTGGGCGTTATTTGCCCAGCTGAGTTCGGTGGCGAGCTGTATGCAAATATCTTGTTTGACGTTTGTGATGGCGAGTTCTAGGTGCCGCCACTGTGCTGGACTTGCTAGGGTCGCGGCACTGAGCGTTTTATCCACGGACTGCAAGGCGATGCTATTGCCGAAGGGGTCTTTGAAGACGCGGTCGGTGCCGACCATTTCGTAGGAAAACCCTGGCGGCACAAAATTCGCGGAGCCGATAAGTTCTTTTGTGCCCGCGTCTGTGAAAAGCTTTTTGGTGCGGTCCGTGGGGTCTGGATAGACGTTGCGCAGATCTATCTTGTCTATTTTGTGGGCGAGGAGTTGGTATCCATCTATGGCTTGGCTTAGGCGGCGACGATTATCCAAATGATCCAGCAGAGCGATGGCAGTAGAGATAACGATTATGCTAACGACAAGCACACCGATGAACTCTAGCAGGGTTACGCCCTGCCGCTTCTTGCTCGAGACGCTATGAACGCCACGGACGCTATGAAGGTTATGAAAGTGAGTCTGCGCCATCATTGATAATTCCAAGTCAGGACATTATCGCGTTTAATCCCCCCGCCAGAAGTGGTGCATTCCGTGGAGGCACGAGCGGGCGAAACGGGAAAGTGCGGTGCGCCTGTGTAGGCGGGCGGATCTACGCCACCTGTGCCGCGTAGGAAGACTTGATCATTGATGAGGAAAGATTTTAGTCCATAGAAAGCGGCACCGACAGCTTGGGTTGAGATATTGATGCAAACATCTGTGTCTAGGTCTTCGGCGGCGATGAAGAAGTTGATTTTTTCGCCTCCTGTGGTGGCGGCGGCGGTTCGCGAGCCGACTCGGAGTCGCACGAGTCCGCCGAAGGCGGTACGGATTTCGTACATATTGGTTCCAGCGGCTTCTATTAGCATTCCGTGAGAGATACCGTTGGCATCTACGAGAATATTGTGCATATCTTCGTCTATATTTTTGCCGAATTCTACGCTATTGGCGTAGAGTCCGCGTACGATGGTATGCATCATGGCGACAGCGGTGATGGTTCTGTGGGTTCGCAGTTGTAGCTGGGCTTGTTCATAGATTCCGAGCGTGGAGGCAATGATGATGGTCGCGACGGTAAGGAATCCGATGGCTTCGAGCAGCGTGACACCTGCTCGGCGTGAGCCACGCGGCTTTGAGCCTTTTCTGCGGAGCAGAGGCATAAGAGGCATAGAAGAGAGTTGCATTTTCACGGAAATCTGGCTTACAGGCTTATTTTCACTAGAATCTGCCTAAAATGGCGGATATTCCCAACCGCCTGAATTCTACCACCAAACCCCCAAATCCGCAAGAATTCCGCCTTGCGGCGGGGCATTCGTGCCAGCCCTTGTATCCCCCACCAGCCCCCACGCCCCATAATTTCAGCCAAAGGGCTAATTGAGCCAAGCCCCCACCAGCCCCCAAGCCCCATAATTTCAGCCAAACGCCTAATTGAGCTACATAAAGTAATAAATTGACGCCCCTCCTGCCTTCCGCCTAAATTAGCCTTATCCCTACCCCAACACGGAGTTTTTCCACAATGGTAAGCACAACAGACAACGCCTGGGAGAAACAGGCGGAAGCAGAAGAGAAAAAAGAGCGCAAAGCCCACCGTCGCGCCCGTTGGGACTACCATCTTGTTACTTCGCGCTGGCCTGTTATGCGGGTTATTAAGGGGTTTCTTTTTCCGCGAGCCAAGAAGCGTTTTTCGGAGCGCAACTTAACCAAACTTGACGCTGAAGAAACGAAAGCTTTCTTGAGACTGATGGAAGAGCCCATTGTCTACAACGAAGCCCTTACCGCTGCTCTTGAAGCCCACGACAGACAGTTTATCAGCGAATGGGACGAGAAATCTTAAACGATTTTGGTTTAAAGGGTCAGCCCGTTGTACGGATATTTGGTAAAGGTCACGACCGCAGCCAATTTAACTCTGGCAATGAGAAGTTGGACCATTACCTCAAAAGGCTTGCCCGCCAAGATGCAGAGCGTGGCTTAGCGCGGGTTTATGTACTCGTGACAACAGATGATCCGCAAACGATTCTTGGTTTTTATACTTTGTCTAATGAGTCCATTGAATCGGACACCCTACCCGATGCATTGGGTAAGAAATTGCCCCGTGATCGAAAGGTTCCTGTAACCCTGCTTGGACAATTCGCCCTTGAGCGGTCAATCCAAGGAAAGGGCATGGGGTTAAAATTTCTTGCCAATGCTGTAAGAAGAGCTACGCGGTTAAGCCAAGGCTCGGCTTCTTATGCCTTGGTTGTTGATGCGCTGGATGAGCAGGTGGAAGAATTTTATCTTCGTGCGGGTTTTATTCGGCTCAAGAGGTACAAACGCCGCCTTATTCTCCCACTCAAATAGCCCCCCCCTTAATTGCCAAAGCTGTCTCCTACCCCCCTTACAGGAGGGCAGTCGCCCGCTTTGGTTTCCTGTCTTCTTCCCTGTCTTCACAGTACCCTGATTTCTAAGCCGTAGAAAAATGGGTTGGGGTTAGTCTTTCTCGCAACATTTAATCCGCCCGCTTGCGCGGGCTATTTGCCGCATCTCGCCGTTCGCGTACCGCGAAAACTTTGTTTTCGCGGTACCTTCGGACGACCTGCGGCGTGGGCAGTCCTATTAAAGTTAGTCTCCCGCGGTTTGCGCTCAATCGCGCAAACCCTGCGGGGGCTTCGCCCCCTGCAGGGCAAGCCGCTACTTCCCCGTCTTTGTCTCACTAGCGGGCTAGGCTTTTACAGGGCTTCGTCTCAAAAATGGGAGCCAGTTAATCCCACTAATCTCAATTTTCTGCCTTTATTTTCTTTACCTCTCCCTATGTTTTACTTTTTTATATAGAGGGGATTATCTAATTAACACCCCCCTAGGGGCGCGAAGGCACGAAGTGCCGAGCGGGCACGCGTGGCGAAGCTTGCCGAGCCACGCAAAAAGGCGGCGCAAGCCGCCGTAAAAAAGCTGGGGTCAAGCTCACAAGCCCGCCACGGCGAGCTTGCCGAGCCGTGCAAAGCACCCGCAAGGGTGCATAAAGGGTGGCGTAGTGAGCTTGGGGGGGATGGGTGGGAGCGCGGGCGAAGCCCGCGAGGGAATTAAAGAATAGTTGCCCGCAGGGAAACCTCCTATTCACCCAAAGCTTAACTAGCCTTACCCCTTTTACTTTTAAGAACACGGCTAATTAATTAGCCGCCCCCATAGGGGCTGGACTTATATTCTCTTTTCTTTTTTTCTTTTAGACGGACATCTAATAATTCACCCCCCTAGGGGCGCGAAGGCACGAAGTGCCGAGCGGGCACGCGTGGCGAAGCTTGCCGAGCCGTGCAAAAAGGCGGCGCAAGCCGCCGTAAAAAAGCTGGGGTCAAAGTTTGCGTAGCAAACTTTGGGGGGGATGGGTGGGGGCGTGACGCGAAGCGTCACGCCGATTGCCTGAAAGGCAATCCACGAACGAAGTGAGTGAACGCCCCCGTAGGCGGCAAGAGCCCGCGGGCTTGGCGTACCCCGAGCGAAGCGAGGGGGGTAAAGCCGAGCAAAAAGCGCCCGCAAGGGCGCGTAAAAAGCGGGCGGATTAAATGTTGCGAGAAAGACTAACCCTGACCCTTTCTTTTGCGGCTTAGAAATCAGGGTAATTATAGGCATTACTGCAACAGCCATGCGATCATTCTGTTGTTGTTTTTGCCGCAGGCTTGGTCGGCTGAGTTTGGAGCGATTGGCACGTTGGTTGGCCCTGCGCTAGTTTGTATGGTCGGGATAAAGATGCTACCTGTGGTGGAGTCTAGAGTGCCGCGTGAGTTACTGGAGATGGCGTCTTCTATTCGTTTGACGTTGGCGCTATTGGCGGTGAGGGAGTTGCCTGTGGGTCCGACGTAGACTCCGCGCAGACCCGAAGAAGATTTGGCGGTGGATTCGGTTGCGAGTCGTATGCAGATGTCGTGTTGTAGGCCTGTGGCGGCGACGAAGAAGTGCTGTCCTGCGCCTGCGACGATGATATCGCCGCCGAAGGAGTGTTTTAGAGTGACGATGGCACCTTTGACTTCTATGAGCATTCCTGGTGGCACTGAGTTACTGGAGATGATGACGGGTCGGGTGTCGCGAGGTGCGGCGAAGGATCCGCCGTAGGTTGAGGTGTTGGCGTGGAGTGAGCGCATTGCGCCGGAGATGGCGCCGATGGCGACGAGCAGTTGGTTGGTGCGGCTGCTGGTATTGGCTTCGGTGTAGAGGGCGATGGCGCCGGCGATGATGATGATGGCGACGACGAGCACGCCGATGAGTTCTATGAAGGTTACGCCGCTGCAGTGTTTTGGGTGATGTTGTGGGCGGTGTTTTGGGCGGAGTTGCGGATTGCTCTGGGTTTGTGTCAGAGCGTTGCGCGTTGTTTTGGGGCGGCGCGGAGGTGAAAAGTTGCTTAAATGTTGCATTTTCTGTGGATTTTGCTGGGGCTGGTCTTGTGTGTGTGACTTTGCGGACTGGAGGGGGTGAGAAAATGGCGGTTTTTGGGGGGTTTCATAAATGCGATAATACGCCCAAAAAAAGGCAAAATCAACACATTTCCCCCAAACCCCCGAAAACCCCCCTTTTACGCCCCGCCCCTACCAGCGACTTATCTTTGAGCCGAATCTCCCTAGCCACCGCGAAGTGGTGGCGAGCTTGCCGAGCCGTGCAAAGCACCCGCAAGGACGCATAATAAATTGACGCCTCTCCTGCCTTCCGCCTAAATTAGCCCTATCTCTACCCCAAACCCGACGGAGCCCAAAATGACCACCGCCACCGCCGACACCAAAAAGAAAAAAGCTAGGCGCAAAAAGGAACGCCGCGAAAAGCTGGACAACTGGCTCACCGAGTCATCCTCGCCCCGCATACGTGCGATTAAGGCTTTTCTTTTTCCACGCGCTAAGTTGCGCGTCGTGATGCGCGACAACGATATCCTTACCGAGCGCGACGCCGAAATCTTCCTACGCGATATGGGCAAACCCGTCGTCTATAACGAATACCTCACCGCCGCTATGGAAGAACACGACAGACAGGTCACAAGTAAATGGTCCAAGAAAAATTAGAGGGGTTTGATCCAGACGGACAGTTTGAGACAGAAGTACTGAGCAAAAAGCACGACCGTAATGGGTTTCATTCTGGCAATGAAACTTTAGACAGATATCTCAAACAAATCGCAGGTCAAGATGCCAAACGCGGCATGGCGATCGCCTATGTGTTGTTTGCAAAACACGACCCGCAAACAATTCTTGGTTTCTATACCTTGTCTTGCAACTCTATTAATTTTAAAACCCTGCCCGAAGGAGCAGGCAAAAAGCTGCCCGAGAACAGAAGAATTCCTGTAGTCCTGCTTGGACAACTCGCCATTAACCAGTCCGTTCAAGGGCAAGGTTTGGGGCGAAAGCTCCTTGCTGATGCTGTCAAAATCACGACCGAAGCAAGCAAACAACTTGGCATCTATGCTGTGGTCGTTGATGCACTAGACGAGGAAGTAGAAAAATTCTACACCCGTGCTGGCTTTTCTAGATTAGAAGATTACGAACGCCGACTCTTCTTTCGCCTCAAATAGCCCCCCCCCTTAATTGCCAAAGCTGTCTCCTGCCCCCGTGCTGGACGCACAGGGCAGTCGCCCGCTTTGGTTTTCTGTCTTCTTCCCTGTCTTCACAGTACCCTGATTTCTAAGCCGCAGAAAAATGGGTTGGGGTTAGGCTCTACTTCAACATTTAATTTACGCACCCTTGCGGGTGCTCTTGCCGCCTACGGCGGCGTCCGCTTGCGCGCGAATGCCGTGCGCGCCGCTCGTTTCACTCCGCTACGCTCGCGTTCGTGCCCTACGGGCACTCGGTGGGTCTTCATCTCTAAGGTTGGGAAAGGGCAAGCCGCGTATCACCCGTCTTCGTCTCAAAGTTAAGCCGTGCCTTCCCCATCTTTACAGTACCCTGATTTCTAAGCCGTAGAAAAATGGGTAAGTGCTAGGCTTTACTTCAACATTTAATTTACGGCGGCTTACGCCGCCTAGTGCCCTACGGGCACTCGGTGGGTCTTCGTCTTTAAGGTTGAGCTGTGCCTTTTCCCGTCTTCCAAATGGAAGGGCTATTACCCCCTCGGGACGGAGGGGGTCAAAATTTGCGTAGCAAATTTTGGGGGCGGGCACCGCGAAGCGGCGGCGAAGCCACGGCATTCGCCCGCAGGTGGGCGCACTTGCCGCAGGCAAGTGCGAGGGATTTAAAGTGTAATTGTTTCCCCCGCACTTTTCTCTACCTAACCTTAACTTATAGGAGAATAATAAATTCACCCCCCTAGGGGCTGTGTCTGCCGTAGGCAGGCACAAGGGCAGCACGGCGAAGCTTGCCGAGCCGTGCAAAAAGCGCCCGCAAGGGCGCGATAAAAAAGCTGGGGTCAAGCTCACAAGCCCGCCACGGCGAGCTTGCCGAGCCGTGCAAAGCACCCGCAAGGGTGCATAAAGGGTGGCGTAGTGAGCTTGGGGGGGATGGGCGGGGAAGGGTTGTGAATCCCGCATCACCCTTTGGGAAATAAAAATTAAAAAAGGTGCGGCTCGTAGAGCCGCTCATAGGGCGTGGGGTGCGGAGCACTCGCCACGCCCCGATTGCGCACTTTAAAAGCGCAATCACGCGAACGCAGTTCGCCAATACTTCTACCGCGAAGCGACAGAAGGAAAATCAAAGAAAAAATTAATTAAAGTGCCGCCGTAGGCGGCTCATAGGGACGCGCAACAGTGCGTCCCCGATTGCGCACTTTAGCGCGAGCCTTGGCGAGCGCGTGAGCGCAATCACCGCGCGTCAGCGCGATTTATTCTTAACCGATACGGACGGTTTTTTCGGGGGCGAGAAGAGCGGTGGCTCGTAGGCATTCACAGCAAGCCCTGATGATTTGCGAGCATAGGCAACCGCTTGTTCATAATTGCGGTGTGCTGAGTAATTGCTATCAAAGCGCAGGAGATGGGCGGGCTTCACCAAACGGCTCCGAAGCCTTATCGCAGAGTAGATTGAGATTGGTGATAATAACATAGACATCGCCGACCATACCTCCTTCTAACCCTGCTTTACGGATACGCTACTCTTCATCATTCCAGCAGTCTTCTAGCGTGAGAATAGCAACCCCGCCAAGGTCGCCTTCATCAAATTAAATTTCATCTGTAGTCGTGGCACCTCCCTTTATAGGCTCGTAATTGCTGACTGCGACTGATCTAGCGCAGCAGGAAAACGATCTAAAGTGGTGCCCGTATCCCCCAAAAATTCCCTTAAAAAGAAAAGCCGCAGGGAAAAATCCCTGCGGCTTCCTTTACATAGGAGAAAAAGTAAGCTTCAGGAAAAAATATTAATTCGCTGAAGATACTCCTTCATATAAGTAGCGACATCAAGCCATAGTCCATCTTTTTGATAAGAGACATGGCAAAGATGTCTCTTGTAGACGTCAGTTGATACATACTCTACAAAGACAAATTGATTGAGTATCAAATTGCCAAGTGTAGATTTAGCCTCGCTATATCCAATCGCATCGAATTCTGGTGCGTCATACCCAAGAATTCTAATGGGGGCTTGGCGAAGAAGGGTCATTATAGTATCTCCATCTATGATAGAGATGACAAGTTCTGTAGACATGGAATTTCTCCTTGGTGCTGATTTTCTATTTGAGCCGAAGCCCTTTGATCAACATTAAAATAGAGAGGCAAGCAAAAAGCAATAGGATTCGCATACACAGAAAAATTTATTTTTGTGTCTGCCGTTTGTTAAGTGATAAATTCAACTTACAGTGTGAAGTTATTAACTCTGATCTAATTTGTGCAGGAAATAACTTGTTCTTAACATACGAGGTAACGAATTAAGCTCTGCACACAGATTCTTAATAACTTCTCTGCACCTACGAGCTACCGAGTCTTAAATCGTAGAGTCTGGTGCGTAGAGTCGTAGGCCGTAATTGTTAATAAATCCCCGTAACCGCCGAATTACGGGAAGTCTAGTTATGAGAAAAGTAGAATCTAGGGGGTTATTAATCTATAAACCCCCAAAAACTGCCAAAGCTGGCTCCTGCCGCCCCTCCGCGCAGGTCGTCTTGCGTCACGCGGAGCGGATAGCAAGCGAGATGCGCAAAAGTGTCGCGCAAGCGACACGAAAAGGGGGGGCAGTCGCCCGCTTTGGTTTGTTCCTTCCTACTCCTGAAATACCCTTACCCCTTCCTTTAGTTTTTTTATCTAAGGCACGGATTATTAAAATTCACCCCCCTATGGGCGCGAAGGCACGAAGTGCCCGTAAAAAATATTTTTTGAGCCAGAGCCTAGCTTTCCTGCTGATTTTGCCAAATCAGAGCAAAAAAAATTTGAATCCGCCTGAAAATTGCTCATTTCCTATATAGGGGCATTTCGCAACTCTATTAGCCCCCAAACCCCCAACCCGAAGGATTATCCTATGCACACCAACGCCGACAGCCCAAGCCCGACAGCCGCCAAGCTGCAGGAAGTGTGCCAATACCTGTCCGCCCTTGACTCCGATCTAGTGGCGGAAGCTTTTTCTAACCACTACGCCAAAGAAGCGGGCAAGAGTGCCGAAGTCCGCAGGGCTAACCTTGCCCAACTCCTGCCCCATCTGAACGACAAGCTAGAAGACGAAGTCAAAGCCCTGCTGTCGTTGCAACGCTCCATACAAGAAGAAGACGAAACCAACGCTAAAGAACGCGCTTTAGGCAGGGCTTTTAACGCCCAACGCAAACGCGATGAACGCCAGCTCATAATGTTTAACCTAGAGTTATTGCGGCTAAACCCTACGCCCGAGGGCTTGACCGAGCAGGAACTTCGCCACCACCAAGAGATTACGACCGAGACGATGAACAGGTTAACCGAGGCATTAGAAAATATGCGCACCCGCGGAAAGCTTGTAGAGCCTGAAACCTTTGACAAGAAGCAAACCATAGCCCCCCGCCGCAACCTGCGGCGTGAAGAAGCCATACGCCGTACTGAGATGATCCGCGAGCTGACCCAGTTTTGCGAGCTTGTAGAACAAGTTGTAGCGGGGCAGAAAATCGTTGATGACGCGACTATGGCAGAGCTAATTGACCGCGCTCAGGCGTACCTATCCCCCGACCAGCCTGTAAAGGAATATAGCGAGACCGAAGACTACCGCTCTACCCGCCGTTTGATAGATAATAGTTCTTCACACGAGAAGAAGATTGCGTTGCGTGTAGAAGCCGAAGACCGCTACGACGGCATGGATTGGAGCAACCCGTACGAGAAGAAACCTGACGCACCCAAAAAAGAGCCCAGTGCCATCTATGTAGACGGAGGCAATATTCCCAACCCAAAACTCTACCCCCCAAAACCCAAAGGCCAATCCCCCTAGCACCTTGCGGTGCGGCATTCGTGCCAAGTCTTGTATCCCCCACCAGCCGTTAAGCCCCATAGTTTCAATGGGGGGCTAATTGAGCCAAGACCCCTTACAACTTAAAAAAATTCGCAGAAGCCAATTCTGCTGAAAGGAGGAATTTATGAAAATCTTGCTGAACAGGGCTTTGGCTCAATTAGCCCTTTGGCTGAAACTATGGGGCGTGGCGGCTGGTGGAAGCAACAAGGGCTGGCACGAATGCCGCACCGCAAGCCCCCTTGCGGGGGAGCATCAATGCCAAGTGTTAGGAAACCAAGCAAGGCTTGGCTTCACAGCTTCCAGCACAGGCTAATTGTGTCTAAGCACCTTGCGGTGCGGCGATAGTGCCTAGCGTTAACTCTCTAATCTGCCCACGGGCTTCATAGTTTTAGCCAAGGGCTAATTGTGTCTAAAGGTCTTATAGGGGGCGATGGCTCAATTAGCCCTACTGGAAGACCCAGATGATCATGTTGTTGGTTACGGGGTCGGAGTTGTTAGCGTTTTTGTGTGAGCAGGCAGTGTTCGCGCTGTTAGGAGGAATAGGCAAAACATTTTCGTCTGCTGAGCCTAAGAATCGTCCTTCGCCGCGATTAAGCACGCCTTTTTGGGCGCCTTTTTGGGCGCGCTTTGTGACAACTTGTACAGCTTGTTGGTATTTGTCAGCCTTGCGGTTGCCGACATACATGCCACGCAGGCCTGATGAGGTTTTGGCTGAGGACTCGGTGGCAAGGCGTATGCAGATATCTGTGTCTAGGTTCAAGGCACCGACAGCGAAGTGTTGCCCGAATCCGTCCACGCGGACTTCTCCGCCGAAGGCGTGTTTGATTGTCGCGGTAGCACTCGACGTACCGCCACTACCGCCACCGCCGCCACCACCACCACCACCGCCACCAGTGCCTGGTTTCGTTATCTGCAGGCCTGGAGGCACGGCGTTGGCGTTGACGAGGGTGGGGACAATATTTTTCATGGTCGTGATTGTCACGGCACCATTGGGTTGGATATTGGCTTCGCCGCCGTACCAGCCGCCAAGGTTGGCGTGGAGTGCCCGCGTGGTGCCTGTCAAAGCACCAACCGCGACAAGCAGTTGGTTGGTGCGACTGCTGGTATTGGCTTCGCTGTATAGTGCGAGCGCACCCGCGATGATGATGATGGCGACAACCAGAACGCCGATGAGTTCTATGAAGGTAACACCCCTTCGGGCTGTGGGTTGTCCGCTAGGGAGTGCTTGGGGAGGTAGCACTCGGGGTGGCGTTTTGAATGGCGTTTTAAGCATAGGATTAACCATGGGAAGCGGAGTCTTTAAGGCGGGCGTGGTATGGGGTATCACAATATACCCCGCTTGCCCAAACCTGTTGGAACCATTCTGCGTAGCAGACTTGCCACCCGATCCTTTTGCCCCGAATGAACCGCCACGGAATTGATACCTCGCAGAGTCATTCCTCGCTCTGGGTAAGAGTCTATCTAATTGTGAGTAAAGAATCAAGGGATTTAGGCGGGGCGAATGATTGCGAATCGTTTCTGGAATGCCGATTCGCTTGCAAAAAAATGGGCGACAGAGCCAAAGCCCTGCCGCCCAAAAAGCAAGATTGCTTACGAATCTTACTGGAAGACCCAAACAATCATGTTGTTGGATGCGTCCTCGCAAGCTGTGTCGGCTTGGGCTGGGGCAATGGGTAGCGAGGTTTCAGTATCATCACCAGAAGTGATATTGCTCGAGGTGAAGACGGCTTCTCCTGCAGCCGGATCAGCTGGCGCGGTGCCTGTTTCGCTGGCCTTGGTGACTTCGGAGGCAGCCAAGGCGGCGGTGGTTTGTTTGTTGCCGACATAGACGCCGCGCAAGCCTGAGGAGGCTTTCGCTGTGGACTCGGTAGAGACACGGATGCAGATGTCTTGGTCAAGGCTTTCTGCGGAGATGGCAAAGAGCTGACCGAAGCCGAAGACATCAACCCTGCCACCAAAGGCGTGGTTGATTGTCGTGGTTGTCGATGCAGGCGTGCCTGGAGTAGTAGCAGTAGCTGGGACCGCCGCTACGTTGTCTTGCAGTATCAGCAAGCCTGGAGGCACAGCGTTGGCATTAACCAAGACCGTCACCAGCGAGAGGGTTGTGTCTATTGAACTGTCGGAGGCGTCTAGACCGCCGCCGTAGTTGGCAGTGTTAGCGTGAAGCGCACGGACAGAACCCGTAAGCGCACCGACAGCAACCAGCAACTGGTTGGTACGGCTGGAGGTGTTAGCCTCCGAATAGAGTGCGAGCGCACCTGCGATGATGATGATGGCGACAACAAGCACGCCAATCAACTCAATAAAGGTCACGCCGCGACGTGTTCTGAACAAGGTCTTAGACATGAGAAAAATTCTCCTTGGTTTCAGTTTCGTTACTTTACCCGAACAACTTGTGCTTCCTACGCGCTTTAGGAATTTATCCAGTCGCTTCGGTGGCGTACCGTTGAGGGCGTTTCTGTCGTTTGAGGCCTGCTTGCTCGGCTTGTCCTTTTGGGGCTTGCCGTGTGGGCATTTCTCGCCTGACAGAGTTTTCTTAACTGTCTGTAAGGTTACCTAATAATGGCAAAAAAGTCAAGGTATTCTGACTTCTTTACCCGTGGGAAAATTGCTCTAACCGCCTGATAAGAATAAGTTTATTTCTAGAAACGAGGTAAAAAGCACCTTGCGGGCACCTTGCGGTGCGGCATTCGTGCCAAGCCTTGTAGCCCCCCACCAGCGGTTAAGCCCCATAGTTTCAGTACAGGGCTAATTGAGCCGAAGCCCGCCTTGCGGGCACCTTGCGGTGCGTCCGCCTTGCGGCGGTGCGTCAATGCCAGCCCTTGTTGCCTCCACTAGCCGCCAAGCCCCATAGTTTCAGGCTAGAAGCTAATTGAGCCGAAGCCCCCTATAAGACCTTTAGACACAATTAGCCTGTGCTGGAAGCTATGAAGCCAAGCCTTGCTTGGTTTCCTAACACTTGGCATTAATGCCGCACCGCAAGGTGCTAGCCGTGGCCGCCGCCTGCGTCGCCAGCACGGATACCCGAGGCAACTTGCTGTTGGATTTGGAAGAGTCCGTAGACCATCAAGCCCACCACGACAATCAGCATCATCAGCAAAATCTGATTGACTGCTTTGGTGCGGGCTGTGACTTCCACGACGGTTTGCGAAACCCATTCTTTGGAGATGTCCAGAAGCCGCTGGTCAAAGTTGGCAAGGTCAGAGTAGGTCACCAAGTCCGCCAAGATCTCACGGTCGGGGAATTCATAACGGGTTGATTCTAAGGCTCGTCCGACACTCAAGCCCGCCCGTAAGCCCCCTAGAGCAGCACCTGCGCGTTGGCGCATATAGTTGGTTTGCGAGCGCTTAACCAGCAGGTACATCGCCTCAGTGGCTTGCACTCCCGCCTGAAGCAGACTGCCGTAGCCAAGCAGAAAACCCGCGCCCGTTTGCAAGCGGTAGAACGAAAAGGGAGGCACACGGTCAAGATAAATCCGCGGTCTGCCACCGATTGTCCGCACCGCAACCTGATAGAGAATAAACGAAAACGGAATAAACAGCACAAAGCCAATCAACAGCTGAGGGGCTATTTCTGAAAGCTGATACATGACTTGGGCGTAGCCCGTCCAGTTGGACGGATCATAGACTTCAGCAAACTTCGGCACCGCAACAATGCTGACAATAGAAAGGTAGCCAAACATCGCGCCAATCAACACAAACGGATAGGTAATCGCCGAACGCAAAGCCGCACGCAGGGCTTTGACATTGTCCATAATGCCGCAGAGATTGACGAGGGTTTGGGCGAGCTGTCCGCCTGTTTCTCCTGCGACAATGAGCAGACGCTCTTCTTCAGGCGCCCAGCCCTGAATGGCAGAACCAAAGCTAGGGTCACCGCGCATACGGATTTCCCAGTTCTCTAGGACGATTTTTTCAGTCGCTCCCTTGCGCCCCATCTGGGCAGAAACGACTTGCAGACGCGCAATCGCTGTCTGCAGAGGAATGCCGTTTTGAAGTAGAGCCGAAATGCGCCGATAGAGCTTTTGCCGCTTCCGCACACTGAATTGAGAGACGGTTATGAATCTCTCAATCGCTGGCGGGAGCCGAATCTCCCCTGGCTTTGCTCCGGTAGCTGAACTCACAGCTGGACAGACCTTTGCTTGCGTTTGGCAACAACTGCGTCGGTTAGATCGCCGACTTGCAGTTCAATGTGGCGCGGGTCAATCTGACCACTGGCGATTTTTTCTAGCGAGTGGTCACCCATAGTTTGTCCGCCGAGTTCGTCGCACCAGTATTCCATCGCTTCGCGGCGTTTTTCTGGCTCTTGCTCGGATTCGTGCAAGATCTGCATAAGCTTGGTGTCAGGGACAATGGTTTCGGCAAGGAGCGTGCGCCCCGTGACCGCCATACCTTCACAGGCAGTGCATCCGCCTGGGTGTTCTACCTGAATGCCTGACAGGTCTTCCATGACGGCTTCAAGGCGTTTCATCAGGCGCGGGTCTTCGTCTTTGACGGGAGACTCCATCAGCGGCAACTTGCACGAGTTACACAAGACAGGTGCCAAACGTTGCGCCACCAGACCACCCGTAATCGCAGGGTCGTACAGCAACGACGGAGGCACATCAATTTCACGCAAGCGAGTGACAATCGTCAAAGCCGCATTAGCGTGAAGGGTCGTGAAGATACGAATACCCACTGTCGCACCCTGATAGCAGAGTTCTGCCGACTCAGGGTCGCGTACCTCACCCACCATCAAGACGTCTGGGTTGGTACGCAAAGCCGCTTGCATCGCCTTCAAGAAAGCGGCGGCACGTTCGGCTTGCGTGGAAACATTGGTCACAGGCATTTGGTCAGCACCCGGGATCGGATATTCAACAGGGTCTTCCACTGTCAGCAGTAGAAGTCTTCCTTCGGTTTCTTCGCCCAAGGCAGTCAGCATTCTTTGCAGGGTCGTAGACTTACCCGAACCCGTCGGCCCCGAGATTACGGTCAAACCAAAAGCACGGCGGCGGAGTTTTTCCAGCTCAACGAGGTGGAGGTCATCAAAGCCAAGAGCCCGCAAGTCAGCAGAGGTATCACGGGTTTTGTAGAGAACACGGGCTACCATTTTGCGTCCGCCGCCTTCTAGCGGGTTGAACTGCAGACGCACCGCCAGCAGGTCGCGTGGCACACCTTCAACATTAATCTTGTTCGCCAGAATACGCGCACCCTGATAGTCGTAAGGACGATAGGTAGTGTCAGAGATGTCTGACATAGCAAAGGCAACAGCACAGAGCGTATGGCCTTCGTCTGACGCATAGTCGCGGATACGGGTCATACGACCGTGGCGGCGGAAGTAAAGCGTAGCCCCATCGGGCAGCACCCGTAAGTGCACATCCGAGACTTGTTCGGAAACGGCTTGCGCCAAGATGCCAACAATTTCACGCTGACGCCGCACCGACTCAGCACGGTCAATAACGCTGATTCCAGCAACCGACTCTAAGTTGGTGTCGCCGTAAACCTGCGCAACTTCTTGCAGGTCGGTAACTTCGCGGACTTCAGTAATTTCAATTCCTTCACGCTTGGCTGAACGCAAAAGCGAAAGGACAGTCGGTGACTTCTGGTGCGCCACCGAAACAATCAACAAACCATTTGAAAGCAGAGCGGCAACGCGGCGCAACTCTTGACCGTGGTCTAAGACGCCCCCTGGGCCTGTGAGCGGAACAACATCTACCTGCTCTTCGCCGTCTTCATCTTCGTCGTCGAGAGACTTACCACCAAGCTTTGATCTGACCGTCTTCAATAGGGACATCGCTCTACTCCTTTGAACCTAGACCGCAAGATTGAGCGCAGATGTGTGCCATACGCGCTTTAAACAAAATACTTCACAGAACGACGCAAACCAGACAAACCTCAACCACCACCCAGAGACACACGGAACTTACGACCCCTGAGATTCACAACGATGGAACGAGCGTCAATCGATTCAACCCGCATGTTGGTATCTAGCTGATGCCCAACCCGCACGAAGTTGATCGTTTCGTCGTACTCTACTTGGGCAATGAGATCATCACCACTGCCACTGACTCCAAGCAAGGTAGGGAGAACAACACCGCGTTCTTCCTGCTCTTTGTCGTAGGATTCAAAGAATGCATCGCCCGCGTCTTGTCCGCCAAGAATCTGCGCCTTGTATTGACGTGCGGCGGCGGCATCAACCGTTTCCAGCTGTTGAAGGATTCCGATTTCCTCAATGCGCTGTTGCATCTCCTCCAAGCGGAGCTTGCGCTCCGCCATCTGGCGAATTCTCTCGTCAGAGAAAATCACTCCCGCCTCCTGGGCGGCGGCGGCAACGCCTGAAGCCCCCGACTGCGCAACAGCAGGACGCGGAGATAAAATCAAAGACACCGAGAACGCCACAGCAACAACAGACAACGCCGTCACCACAAAAGCAGCCCCAAGGCCAGAAGAATTATTGTTTTGCATAGATCCTACCCTCATAAGTCCAAGTGCTTCCATCATAGGATACACGGTTAATGGTCATTCCCGCAACACCATAGTTTTCATACCACCGTTTCGGGGAATCTTCGCTGGTCATCACAATCGGAGCATAGGCAGAAGCAGGCGTAATGCTGACAAGGTCTCCGCCATCAGGAGCACCGCCAAATTGCGTGTTTCTGTCCTCAGGCTCGGAAATGACCCCGCCCAAGGAAGGCGTTTCGTCAAGAATCAGAGCTAGGTCAAAATACAAGGAGCCCAAGTCGCCCGCTGCATAGAATGGCTCCACGCCCGTGGGCCCGTCATTTGCATAGCCAAGATCCGTCACCACAAAAGAACTCTGCGGACTAATCTGTAACTCTTTCTGTGAAGTGATGTCGTCCCACACAACTTCCAACTGCCGCTCAACCCCCGCAGGGTCGCGGGAATAGTCATAGACAATGCGGTCGCTTTCAGAATCACAGGTAATGCGAGTCAAAGTCCAACCCGGCACAAAATACGCCATCGGATTCAAATTACGCGCACAGTTCAGCAACCAAACATCAGCCCGCGGCTCTAACGCATAGGCAGGAGGCAAGTCTACAAGGGTTTCTTGAATTGTAATGTCTCCCACCTCTGTGATGAAAATATTTATGAGGCGACTGGGAATCTCAAAGTAGATGATAAGAGCCACAGCAACAAACGGAAGCGGAATATACCAATACTTGCGGAAAATATGCCCCCAAGCAATCGACTGCGAAAGAACTTCAGGGTCAGAAACGGAAAGACTTGAGCTCAAATCGCTTTCTAGGTTTGGAGCAATCAGCGCATCTTCAGAAAGCTGTAAGCCTCCGCGCTCCCAGTTTTCATCAGCGGCAACAAGCTCCCAGCCCCAATCGGGGGAGGTCATCTCCTTATAGAGATTCCGCGCCTCTTGTTCGGTGAGAGCAGCCGTATCCTCAACAATGATGTTGCGCAAAACCGCAACCAGCCAATAAAGCCCGCCGCCTAAAGGATAGACCGCAATCCAAGAACCAGGCCGCCAGTTGGCAAGGGCGGCGGCGGCAACAGCAAGCTTGGAGTGCCCTAAGTCGGGATTGCCAACACCAATGTTGCGCTGCTCTTGCTTGCGCTGAATGTACGGCTTATGCGCACTCGCAAAGCGAGCGATGTTGGCAGAAACAACACCAAGGTCGTAGGCATACCAATCAACGCCGATCGCCCAATCGCGATCTAGAAGATTGATGACGCCGTTGCGCGATACCTCTTCCTCCATAGCAGGAGGTGGCATTGGCGCCCCTTCTTCTTGCGCTTCAGTATCTTGGACTTGATCCGACATGCCTTAAACCTTGAGACTCTCGTTTGACCTAATTTGACCTAAGAGTTGTGTGACCCGCTCGTTGCAACCCGCTTCGCTTCTGCACCGCGAGATTTTCTAACCCTAAAATTTAGCCTTCAAGCGCAGTCACAGGAACTTCATAAAGGTCGGTCGACTCGAGAATGATCGGCTGAACCGTTAGCACCACAACACTGCGCGTGTCAGAGCCACGGGTGCTTCCACCAAGCACCCAAAGGCTGGGCGTGATCCCTTGGCGACTGGCAGAATCGCTTGTCTTCTCGTAGCCCGAAAGAACCAACGTGTCACCGTTATCCAAGACAACTTGGTTCAGGAAGTCCCGCGTCGCAACTTCAGGCAACTGAATAGCACCTGCGCCGCTTCCTAGCACGGTGAACTTCTCTACCTCGTTGAGCGACATAGACAGCTCTAGGCGGACACGGTTGTCAGGCAGAATCCGCGGACGCACCACAATATCCAGCCCCTCACTGACCGAACCCGAAGACGAGGTGACAGTCGCCGCACCCCCTGTATCAGACAGGGTGGTCGTAGAAGAAGACACATAGTTGCGGGTCTTGCCAACATTCAAAGGCACAGGCTGGTCGTTCAAGGTGGTAAGCGACGCAGTCGTCATAACCGAAACATCACCTAGCTTACCAAGAGCCTGAACCGCAACCTGCGAGCCCTTGAGATAGACACCCGGCTTGGTCGCAGGACCTTGATCACCTTCTAAGACAGCAAAGGTCGTGGAAACACCACCCACCGAACCCAAGCCATCTGGGGTTTTGATTCCGATCTTGCTACCCAAACGTTCGAAGGCAAGGCTTAAGTCAACACCAACTGCCTGCGAGTCTTCTAGGCTGACGCTATAGACACCGACATGGACAACCAACTGACGCAGACGCTCGCGGTTTTGCTGTTCTAGGAAGTCACGAATAAGACGCATACGCCGTGGCGTAGTGGTAACCACCAGATAACCACTGGACGAAGAGTTTTGCACCGTGCCATCGCCACCAATGATTGATTCCACACCTGCGACAATTTCTGCCCACAGGTCTACGCTCGCGGAGGTGCTGACATTCCCTGCTGACGCAGAGGCAGAAACCGCGTTGCCAAAAGCGTGAACGCGGAAAGCACGAGTCACATGCTCGTAAAACTCAATTGACCTCGTGGTGGGGTCATACGACCAATAGACATTCGCCGAAGAGGCTATCGAATCCAGAAACCGCGAAAGCGGGCCTTCGTAAGCGATACCACTGTCAAATTCTACGTCCACGCTGTCCAGCTCGGGGGCGAAGAAAACACTAATCCCCGTCGCTTGCGTCAGCGGATAGATCATGTCCTCAAAGGAAATCGAATCACCGCTGGAGAAAACAAAACCACGCGGCCCTTCAAGGTGCTTCGGCAAAAGATTTCTGCTCGGCACAGGCACAACTTCAGCACCAAGCCAAATGCCATTGTTGGCACGGACATTACTGTCACGCTGATCCTGCGGAAGGTTATTACGGAAATCGTCCAGCTGAGCCGTCAGCTCGCTCGCGTCTTCCTTGATGGAAACCTTGTTCTCATCGTACTTCTTGCATCCCGCAAGAAGCCCCAGTGCCATCGCACCGATGATTAAGTTGCGAAAGATCACTGTTCAAAACTCCCTTTTACGGTAATAACCACAGTCTTGTTACCACGATATGTAGTCGCAGTGACAACAGGCGAGCTTTCCATCAGACTGGTGATGGCTTCTTCGAACGAACCGCTCAAAGCAACACCTGATTTCAGAATGACATCATAAGCAGGCTCTTCCCAAACTAGAGTCCAACCAGCACGGGTCGCCCAATCCTCCAACTGAGAACGGAGCGAAGTATTCGGGCCCACGACCCAAGTCTCCTGCGCTTTGGCATCAAGAGGCGCGAAGACAGAGAAAGCGCAAACAAGAGCCGCAACAAGTGCAACCCTCCGCGCTACTTTGCTGTGAAGCGGAGACCGTTTATGGAGGACGCGGTGGAACTCACCCAGCCTTGTCAATGCATCGTTAAGAACACGCATAGTAAAGAGAAACCTCCTAAAGAATAAAAGGCGAAGCCGAGGGCTGGCTTTACTGCGTCAATGCACGGCACAACCCTAGTCGCTCTGTTGCTGCAGGAATAGATCCCCGCCAACGCCTTTGATAGACGCACAGCCCCCTAATTGTCAAGTGATACGCCATTTCTAATTTATTTTTTGAAGGATTTTAAGGGGGCTGGTAAGCACTTGTAAGCTTAGGTTTACGGGCTTTTGCGGACTTAAACAGAACAGAAAAAGTAGCAGTTTTTGGCAGAAATCCGTGGATTTTAGGGAAAAGATTTGAAATTACAGGCTTAATTAGGCAGTAGCACGGCGGAATCGCATTTCGCTTCGGGCAGGGAAATTAGGCGGGAAAAAAGCCGATAATTTTCTACAGATTTTTCTGCCCCACAGGGGGCAGTAGGGGGGCAGTGCGGAGGCAAATACAGGGAGGGTAATTGGGGGGTGATACAGGGGGCAATAGGGGCAATACAGGAGGGGCAACTGGGGGGGTGATACAGGGGGCAATACAGGGGTGATACAGGGAGGCAAAATGGTAGGCAAAGGCACAAAGCATTGGCTTTACTTCTTGCCCTTGCCTTCGGCTGTCTTCGGCTCTTTACTTCTTGCCCTTGTCTTCGGCTCTTTACTTCTTGCCCTTGTCTTCAGCCAAGCTGCGTTTCTGTTCCGCCCAAAGTTGCAAACGCAAGCCCTGCAAGCGAATAAATCCTTCAGCATCGCTTTGCCGATACTCAGCCACAGGCGCATTTCCGCCCGCTGGGTCTGGGCTTGTCTCTTCAAAGCTGGAAACCTGCTCCGAATACAAACTATGCGGCGAGCGGCGGGCCACAACACTCGCTGACCCCTTAAATAAACGCAACACCACTTCGCCACTCACAGGACACGCCGTTTCATCAACCAATCCCTGCAAAGCAAGACGTTCAGGCGAAAACCAAAAGCCACTATAAACACAAGAAGCATAACGCGGCATTAAATCATCCCGCAGACGCATAACTTCTCTGTCTAGGGTGATCTGCTCCAAGCCACGGCGGGCGATTAGCAGTGCCGTGCCACCAGGCGTTTCGTAAGCACCACGGCTTTTCATTCCTGTGGTGCGACTTTCCACCATATCCAGCCGCCCGATGCCGTGATGTCCCGCTAGGCGGTTGATCTCCGCTAGGAGGTCAGGAGGAGAAAACGCCTTGCCGTCTAGAGCAACCGCGTCTCCCGCAACAAAAGAAATGCACAGATCCTGCGGCTCGTCAGGAGCCGCTTGCGGATTTTGCGTGCGTGTCCAAACAGAATCTTCCACCTTGTGCCATGGGTCTTCCAGCTCGCCGCCTTCGTAGGAAACATGCAACAAGTTGGCGTCTATAGAATACGCAGGCGCACCACTAGGCTTTGTCGCTACAGGAATTCCGTGCCGCTTGGCGTAGGCAAGAAGGGCTTGCCTGCCACCCAAATCCCACGACCGCCACGGAGCCAAAACCCGCAAGTCAGGCGCCAAAGCCGCAAAAGCAAGTTCAAACCGCACTTGGTCGTTTCCCTTGCCCGTGCATCCGTGTGAGAGCGCATCGGCGCTAAGTCTGCGAGCGACTTCTACCATCCGCTGGGCAATAAGCGGACGGGCAATCGCCGTGCCAAGCAAATAGAGATCTTCGTAGCGGGCTCCCGCTCGTAGCATCGGAAAAACAAAGTCAGCAACAAAGGGCGTGCGTAGGTCTTCAATAAAGATATGCTCGGACTTCACTCCAAGAGCGCGGGCTTTTTCACGGGCTTCTTCTACTTCTTCGCCCTGCCCTAAATCTGCCGTAAAGGTGGCAACTTGGCAGTCGTAGGTTTCTTGCAGCCAGCGGAGAATTACAGAAGTATCCAAGCCGCCCGAAAAGGCGAGGACAACAAGCCGTATTTTATCCTTATGGTTATCTTTTTGGTTGCGGTCTGGCATGCGAGTCTCCTGCTTGGACGGGTCTTACAAGCCGCAAGCTTGGTTGGCGGCCTTAAGAGCCGCAGTAAAGCCGAAGAGAGAGAAGGTGTCGGTGGTTTCGGTGCCACGGACTGACACACCACGGACAATCATCGTTGCCGAAGCTTTCATTGCCGCGATTAAAGCTTTGTCGTCTTCGGGCGAAGTTGCCCAAGCAGTACTGCCACGGGTAAAGAGGGTAAAGCTTTTGGAGCCAATTTTTATTGTTACTTGGGACTCTTCTTTGAAGGCATAGCCAGCGACGAAGCTGACTTCTCCGTTGCGCTTTAAGTCGGGGCGGTGGCTGACAAGAGCAAAAATATCGCCGCGTTGGGAGTAGTTGCCTTCCGACTTGGTTGGCTTGGAGGCGATGTAGCAAACTACGCCGCTATCGTCGCGGTCGTGCCAAGCAGTCCAGTGGCGGGCGGCGGCGAGTTGCTCTACGGCTTGGGCGGCAGGAGCAGAAGCAAGGACAAGAGCAAACGCTATGGCACAGGCAGTCACGCCCGCCAGCACAGGGGCTACGGCGGGGAGAAGTTTTGTGGAGTGGGCGAAGCTATGCATTGGAGCTACCTGTGGTCTGGCTTTGAGAGGAATCGCTTTGGGGGGCTGCCAGCGATGGAAAGGGGTTGAGAGGGATGGAAAGGGAATCGTTGGCATAAAGAATCGCTAGCAATTTATCACTCGTGAATTTGCCGAATCAAGCGAATCGCTAGACGGACAAATTGCTGTTTATGAATTTAGTCTTAATTTGTCTTTTCGTCTTGATCTACTGCTTTATGCGGCTTTATTTGTTGCTGTAAGAATTCGCGCTTTTGCCCCCTGCTTATATCTACCCCTTTTGTTATCTACCCCTTTTGTTATCTATCCCTTTTGTTATCTATCCCTTTTGCCCCCTGCTTATATCTGCTCCTTTGCTTGTATTCTGCTTGCCCTAGTCTTTCTTGCCCGCCTTCTTCGGAGGCGTATAGGCAGGAAGGAACAGATAAAACCCTGCCCCGCCGCCTTGATTTTCGTGATTGCGAGCCCAGACGAAGCCGTGGTGTGCCGCCATAACTTGCCGCACATTATCTAAGCCGAGTCCGAAGTGGCGTTCGCTCTGCTCGAAGCTGTCTTTGTCGGACTCTGCATCGGCTTCTGGGTCGGCGTTAGCATCTTCCCTGTCGCGGGCACGGTCGCTATAGAACCGCTCGAAAATTCGCTCTTCCTTGCCGAGAGCAATTCCAGGTCCTTGGTCTTCAATGGCGATCCAATAGCCGCCCGTAGGCAGGGGGAAGTCAGCTTTTGAGGCTAGGGTTTCGGGTGGTGGTTGTGAGCGCAAACCCATCATCACCCGCCCATTCTGCGGACTAAACGAAGCGGCATTGAGAATTATGTTGCGCAGAGCTTCCGCCAGCCTGTGTTCGTGGGCAAGGATAAGGCAGGGTTGGTCTTCGGGGGGTAGGTCAATTTCTAGCTGCAGGTTTTTCTTACCTTGTGCCGCCAGCATCATTTTGGAGATTTCGTTCAAGAGGGCACGCAGGGAAGTCGGGGTTTCTTGTCCGACTAGCAGGTCTGCGTGTAGGCGGGAGGCGGCAAGAATTTCATTCACCAGTGCGTTGAGTCGTCCAACATCTTTCTGTACGAGTGCTTTTAACTTTTGGCTTGTCTCATGGTCACGGCTATCGGCAAGCAGACTTGCCGAGTTGCGCAAAGAAGCAAGCGGATTTTTAATCTCGTGGGCAAGGTCAGCGGCGAAGCCTTCGGCGGCTTGCAGGCGGGCTTGTAAGGAGTCTGACATACGGGCTAGGGCTCGTGAAAGCTCGCCCAGTTCGTCTCTACGGTCGCTTGCCAAAGAAAAGCGCACTGAGCGTCCGACACCGAGTCCGAGTTGTTCTGAAGCCCCCGCCAGAATCTGAATCGGACGCACAAATCGTGCGTACATGATAATGCTTAAGAAGAGCGCAAAGAACAAAGCGGCAAGACAGATTGCAACGACTCGCTTGAACTGAGCCAACATAATAAAGTCCAGCCGCGAGGCATCACGGACAATAAAGAAAACCAAATCTCTCTCTGAAAGATCGCTCACTCCGCTGGCGGCTACGGAAGTTAAATCTCCAGCTGAAGTGCGGTGCAGACGCGCAGAAGTAAAGTTGGGAGACGCTTCCACCGCTTCTTGGGGCAGACTGGTTAAAAGCTCGCGATTGTCAGGGAGCAGATCGGTTTTGAGTCCTAATAAAAAGTTGGAAATGCGGATTTGCCAAACTGCTCGCACAGTGCCGATGGATTCCTTTTCGGGGGGAATCCCGAACATATAAGCAGCCCGCAGACGGCTATGGATGGAAAGCGTAAAAGCATCTTGGGTTTCTACTTCGCGGTAGGGGTCTAAGACATAGACATAGAGAGTACTGCGATGAAGTGCCGCTACACTTATCAAACGCGAAAGTAGTTCTTCAGAAATAATTTCTTCGCTGGTTTCGTGTTCGTCAGAATGTACCCGAGCGTCGTGTTGAATTCGTTGGGCAACAGTGGCGGCGATAATTTCTACTGTATCGCTTGTCGCGTCTCGTTCAATTTCAGAGAAACTGCGTCCGTAATCGCCCAAGTACAAAAGCCCTAGAGTCGGAATTGTCAGAGCCAAGAGATTAAAGGAAAGCAATTGCCGTGCCAAAGGCGAGCGGCGTTGTAGGTCTTCTACTCTTGACCCTGATTGTGTCGCTTTTTTTTCTGCCCGCTTTGTCTCTGCTCGCGTGGCAGTTTGTGCAGGACTTCCCTGCTTGCCTTTGCGCCACCGCCCAATCATTGGCAGGAAAACACCGAGTCAATCACGGATTTGTTTCAAGTCCGTTCTTGCGGTAGCGATAGCCCAAGCCATAGAGCGTATCAATTTGATCAAACTCCGGATCCACTGTACGCAGTTTGATTCGCAAGCGGCGGATATGGCTATCAATTGTCCGCTCGTCAATATCGCTATCTTTGTCATAGACAGCAGCCCGTAGCTTCGCCCGATCAATCACATTGCCGCTATTGCGTACTAGATGTGCAAGGAGCAAAAACTCTGTGACTGTAAGTCGCACTTCGTGTCCCTTCCACGAACAGAAGTAGCGGGCAAAATCTAGGGTGAGTGGGCCGTGTTGGCGGGCTGTGCCTTCGCCACTCGTTTCACCATTGCCACCGCGTTTGAGTAGTACGCGGATTCGCTCTACCAGCAGAGCGGTTGAAAAGGGTTTGCTGATGTAATCGTCTGCCCCTGCCCGCAAGCCGAAGAGTTCATCCACTTCGGTGTCTTTGGAAGTCAAAAAGATAACAGGGATTTGCGAAACAGTGCGAATTTCAGACAGGACTTCAGTGCCATCTTTGCGCGGCATCTTGATATCCAGCACGACAATATCAGGGTCTTCGCTACGGAACTTCTCCACGGCGGCTTCACCATCGGCGGCGGGAAGCACATCGTAGCCTTCTTGCTCCAAGACGAAGGACAGCGAGGTAAGCAGCCCGCTGTCGTCGTCCACGAGGAGAATTCGCTTTTTGTCCATTTGTTTAAATCCGCGTGTGTAGATGCGCGTGCTTAGATGTAAGGGCTTAGATGCGCGTGCTGAAAACTTTGTTGCTAAACGGCTCTGGCTAATGCCTGTGATAAACGCCAGAGCAAAGCCGCGTTCTTGATGATTTTGGGCGATTTCGTTCGTAGGTCTGCGCTCGGCGAAGTTGCTTTCGCAATTTAGTCAATTTTCACCATTTAGTAAAGTTGCAGTAAAGTTATTGTCACGCTTTTTCCTTATTTATCTGCCTGACTTATCCGCCCAGTTTGCGCACTTTATTTGATTGATTCTTGTTTTACTTGTGGCTTTTACTTGTGGCGGAAAACAACTCGCCCCTTGGTCAAGTCATAGGGAGAGATTTCAACATCTACGCGGTCACCAACCAGCACACGGATTCGGTGCTTGCGCATCTTGCCCGCGGTGTGCGCTAGGACTTCACGGTCATTGACGAGCCGCACACGAAAGGTTGCGTTGGGCAAGAGCTCGGTAACAACGCCTTGGAGTTTCTGCAAGTCTTCTTTTTTCATAACGGGCTAACTGATTTTCCTCACTCAAGGTTTGTGGTTCAGGGTTTGTAGGTCAAGGTTTATCGTCAAAGCCTACGGCTCAAGGTTTGTGGTTCAGGGTTTGCGTTTCAGGATTTGTAGGTCAAGGTTTATTGTCAAAGCCTACGGCTCAAGGTTTATGGTTCAGGGTGCTTCGCCAGACGCAGAATCGTCTAACCCATCTGCCGTGCCTACGGGTTGTCTAGTGCCAGAGTGTAGCGCGTTTTTGTCAGACGCGCTATTGGCACGGGCAGTCACAACATCATCGGCAACCAATGCTCCCAGTAAAGACGGAGCCAAAAGATTTTTTATCTTCTCACCAATCGTCGTTGCAATCTCGCGTGTCGCCTCTAGGCGGGCTTGCTGTCCGAATTCAACCAGCGACGGATCCGCTATCCGCCACTTCTGTGCCTGAACCCGCAAACGACGGGCTAAGTCGGTCACCGTCGGCTCGGCAGCTTTGGAAAGCGCAATAATCGTCATCGCCGTACCCTGCGTGGCGTGGGTTTCAATTGATGGCAGGAGTTCATCCAAGCCGAGCGGCTTCCAGTTGGTGACATCGTGCCCACGCTCGGACATCACGCGGATAACAAATCCGTCAGGTTCTTCGCGTGCATCTCCTGCCGCCGCCGACAAAACCCGCACATCATCGGGAAGAATGTCCCGCGCCAAGCCCGCCGCAATCGGCGAACGTATCGCATTGCTGTTGCAGATAAACACCACCACCCGCGAAAGACTTGTAGCTCTTGGCTCTTGGGTTTCTTGGCCCGTCTGTGCCTGTGGCTTGGCACTTGTGTTTGCATCACCTGTGTTTGTATCACCTGTCTTTGTCTCGCCTGTCTTTGCCTCGCCTGTATTTGCCTCGCCTGTATTTGTCTTGCCTGTCTTTGTCTCGCTTGTCTTTGGCGCATCTGTGTTTGCATCACCCAGATTTGCCTCACCTGTGTTTGCATTAGCCAAGCCTGCATCACCAATTGTTCTTCGCGCCACAGGTGGAGCCGCGTAGAGCAAAGCAATCCCAGGAGCAGGAGCCGAAATCAAAACAAACAACAAAGTAAAAAGCTTGCGTGCCGCTTCTTCGTCTAAACGGATTTTTGGTGCCAAAAGCTCCACCAGCATCACCGCCGCTTCGTTGTGTAGTGCCCGCCGTGCCATATCCAACGACTCGGTTTGCTGTGCCGTTGCCGACTGCAAGGCTTCAAAGTGATTGGCACACAAAATTGCGTAATCACGCAAAATCCGCTTGAGTGCCATCAAAGCCAAACGAGCATGCACCCGAGCAGGGAGCGTATCAGCACCATCAGCAGAATACGGAATAAGCGACAAGCGCAAATATTCACGCTCGGCAGTAATTTCTAACAGAAATGGCCCCGCAGACTTGTCTGGCTTGTCTGGCTTTTCTCCTGTGGCGGGGACAGGCGCATCGGCAGGACGAAAGCAGTTGGCAAAGGCTAAGTCTTGCAGTGCCGCTCTGCGCTCCCCTTCTTGCTCAGGGGAAGCGCGTTTCTTGGCTAGAGCACCACGCAGACGAACATCAGCCAAATCACCCACGGCTCTTCTCACTTTTGTGCTGGCTATTTGTGTGTCCCATCACGAGGAAGCAAATTCTTGGCGAAACCTATCAATCAAAGGCAAAAGCTCAGCCTGACGCAACTTAAACGCCGTACGATTAACAATCAGACGCAAAGAAACTTCACGGATCTGCTCCACTTCAACAAGGTCATTGGCGGCGAGAGTAGCCCCGCTATCCACTAGGTCAACAATCCGCCGCGCCAAGCCCAAAGCAGGTGCAAGCTCTACAGCTCCCGACAAAGGAATGCACTCGGCCTGCACACCACGAGCGGCAAAGTGGCGACGAGTCAAACGCGGATATTTTGTCGCAATCCGCACCTGACTCCAAGAAGCAGGATCATCTTGGCTCGCAGTTTCACGACTCTCAGCAACTGCCATACGACAACGCGCCAAGCCCAAGTCTAAGGGAGCATAAATTTCAGGGTAACGGAATTCATCCAGAACATCGGTGCCTGCAACACCAATTTGCGCTCCGCCGAAGGCTACGAAAGTCGCAGCATCAAACGAACGCACCCGCACAAAAGTCAAACCCGCAACTTCTGAATTAAACTGCAAGCGACGGTCAGACTCATCAAACAAACCAGACTCAGGAGCAAAGCCCAAAGACTCCAAAGCAGGACGCAAAGCCCGCAGAATGCGTCCGCGGGGTACGGCAAAGACAAGCCTGTTCTGCTCTTGGGCTTGTAAAAAAACACTCATCAAAACGACAATACCACCTTTTGCGGTGGGTTAATCCTGCGGTTCACGCCAGACTTCCGCCCCGAGTGCGCGTAACTTTCCTTCAAGGTTTTGATAGCCACGGTCTAGGTGGTAGATGCGGCGAATTTCTGTATCTCCTTCTGCCGCCAAGCCCGCCAAGACCAACGAAACAGATGCACGCAAATCCGTTGCCATCACAGGTGCCGCCTGCAGTGGCGTAGCCCCCTGCACTGTCGCTGTGGCTCCGCGCACTTCTATTTTTGCGCCAAGGCGGATTAACTCCTGCACATGCATAAAGCGATTTTCAAAGATCGATTCAGTAATATGACTTTCGCCCTGAGCCTGCGTCATAAGTGCCATAAACTGCGCCTGCAGATCGGTCGGAAACATAGGATACGGTGCAGTTGTGATATCTACCGCACAGAGTGCTCCGCCCGTTGCGTCTAGCGCAATCGTGCCTTGTGGCTCAGATTTGGTTTGCAAGCCGCTTGTCTCCGCGCCTTGCATCTGCGGAGCTTGACTTTCAACCTGCACAACAACATTGGCGCGTTCCAACATGCCAAGAAAGACTTCCAAGTGGTCAGGACAAACTTTTTCCAAGCGCACCCTACCGCGGGTAATAGCAGCAGCCACAGCATAGGTACCTGCTTCCACCCTATCAGGAATAACCCGATGCGCAGTACCCTGCAGACATTCGCTTCCTTGAATCAAAAGTGTAGAAGTACCGATACCTGAAATTTCTGCTCCCATCTTTACAAGACAGTTTGCCAAATCCACAACTTCAGGCTCGCACGCCGCGTTAATGATCTTGCTCTCGCCCTTGGCAAGACTGGCAGCAAGAAGTGCGTTTTCTGTTGCTCCCACCGAAGGAGAGGCAAAGACCACCTGCCCCCCCGCCAAACGTGACCGCGAAGACGGCAAACGAGCACGGACATACCCACCATCAATCGCAACTTCAGCTCCCAAGGCTTCAAGAGCTTCCACATGCATATTGACAGGGCGACTGCCAATCGCACAGCCCCCCGGTAGCGAAACTTCAGCATAACCTTCGCGAGCAAGCAATGGTCCCAAAACCAAAATTGATGCACGCATCCTACGCACCAAATCATAATCAGCGTGAGCAGAACTTAAAGCACAAGCATTCAACGACAGCGCACCATCTGCATCGGCTTGCTGTATTTCTACGCCGAAACCCCCAAGCAAAGCCTTCAAGGTTTCAATATCACTTACAGCAGGCACATTTTCTAAAACCAGCGGCTCTTCAATCAAAAGCGAAGCCACCATTAGGGGCAAGGCTGCATTTTTGGCTCCTGCAATCTCAACCGTACCCGACAAGCTTGCACCACCCCTGACGCAGAGTTTATCCATCGCCTTGCCCCCTTACGCTCTGTTCTTTGCTGACTTGTTCTTTGCTGACTTGTTCTTTGCTGGCTTGTTGTTTGATGGCTTGTTGTTTGATGGCTTGTTGTTTGATGGCTTGTTGTTTGATGGCTTGTCCTTCGCGGACAGGCTCGCGGCTTTCTGCCCCTTGCGCCTTTGCCTCCTGTACCTTTGCCGCCTGTGCTTTTGTCTCCTGCGCTTTTGTCGTCTGCGCTTTTGTCTCCTGCGCTTTTGTCGTCTGTGTTTTTGTCTCCTGTGTTTTTGTCTCTTGGATTCCTGCCCGTGCGCGTTGCTGGCTCTTGCGCCGTTGCAAGTTCTGCCGCAACGCCGCACCCAAAGCATCTTTACGCCCACCCCGTTGCGTTTGATTGCTTTGACTCTTCTTTGTGCTTTGCCTGTCCATAATCAAGGCTCTAGCGAAACCCCAAGCCGCGACAGAATTGCCTTGGTGCGCTCTAAATCAACAGCAAGGGTTTGGCTTTTGGCGCGTTTTATATCCACCGCGTCTTTGGAAGCTTTCTGCAAAAACTGCTCGTCTGCTAACTGCTCGCTTAACTTTTTGTACTGCTTTTCTAAAGAAGCAATCGCACCTGCCAATCTTTGCTTTTCTACACCAAGGTTAATCGCTTCGCCTAACAGCAGATGCACTTCAATTCCGCCTTGCGACCACTGAATTCTATTCGCGTGGATTCCATTCGTGGCAATTTCGTCCGTAGCCACATCTTCTAGCGGAGTCATCTCTGCCAAGCCCGCCAAGCGTAAAATGCCTGTCCGCGAAGTTCCAAGCAAAGAAGCATCAAGCGCACCCGCTCCCAAAAAGAGCTGCAGTTTTGCCGATTGCGGCACGCGCAACTCAGCCCGCCGCACACGGACTTCACGCACCAACTCCATGTACCACGCCATTGCCTCTGTCGCCTTGCTTGTCGGTGGAGCAACAAGCGGGTCAGGCCAAGCTTGCGCGGCAAGCAAGTCTGGTTCGCCTGTCTGCTCCCTTGGGCTTGCTTCTGACGGAGTACAGAAGTGCCGCCAAATTTCTTCGCTAATAAACGGAATCATCGGGTGCAAATATTTCAAACTGAAATCTAACACCAACGCTAAAACAGCTCGCGTTTCAATTGCAGAAGCCGAGTCAGTAGCACTTTCTGTGTCAGAAGTGGCAAAAGCACTTTTTGCAAGTTCTAGATACCAATCGCAGACTTCGTGCCAAACAAATTCGTATAGCTCTGCCGCCGCACTATCAAAGCGATAGGTTTCATACGCACGGGCGAGCGACGGGCCCAAGTCGGCAAGCCGTGAGACCATCCATAGGTTATGCGGTTCGTTGAGCTTTGCGATATCGGGCAGGTCTTGTAGGTTGGCTTGGCTGACTCCGCGCAGGTGGGCAAAACGGGCTGCGTTCCAAAGCTTGGTCGTAAAGTTGCGATAGCCTTCAACGCGTTTGGGGTCTAGGTTTACATCGCGTCCAGGAGTCGCCATAGACGCAAGCGTAAAGCGCACAGCGTCAGAGCCATAGCGGTCAATCAGCTCCAAGGGGTCAATGACATTGCCCTTGGTCTTGCTCATCTTCTGCCCCTTAGCATCACGGACAAGCGCGTGAATATAAACTTCACGAAACGGAGCGGCTTCCATGGTGTGTAAGCCCATCATGATCATCCGTGCAACCCAGAAGAAGATAATGTCAAAGCCCGTCACCAAAACCGCACCCGGATAGTAACGGGCTAAATCTTGCTGGATGGTCTCGCGTTCAGCAGGACTTGCTGAGTCGTCCAAGTCGCCCCAGCCCAAAGTGGAAAACGGCCAGAGGCCTGACGAAAACCAAGTGTCTAAAACATCTTCGTCTTGCTCAAGTTCAACTTGTTTGCCGTAGTGTTTTGCAGCCGTGGCATGGGCTTGGTCTGCGGTTTCTTCCACGAAGAGTGTTCCGTCTGGGCCATACCAAGCGGGAATTCTGTGCCCCCACCACAGCTGGCGTGAAATGCACCATGGGCGGATCTTGTGCATCCATTCGTAGTAGGTTTTGCTCCAACGTTCGGGAACGAAGCGCACTTCGCCACTTTCCACAGCCGAGATGGCACGCTGTGCCAGTGGCTCTACATCGCAAAACCACTGGTCAGTAAGCCGTGGTTCTAAAGCGGCTCCTGACCTGTCGCCGTGCGGAACAACATGCATAACCGATTGTTCGCCACCCAGCAGGTTTTGTTCGGCAAAGGCGGCTACGACTGCGGTGCGAGCTTCTTCGCGGGACAAGCCACGGAAGGCTTCGGGTACCGAGTTGTTCAGCTGGGCTTGGTCATCAAAAATATCGGGGGCGGGAAGTCCGTGTCGTTCGCCGCATTCAAAGTCGTCAAACGAGTGGGCAGGAGTCACCTTAACGCAACCGCTTCCCATTTCGGCATTGACCATTTCGTCGGCGATGACAGGAATTTCGCGTTCAACAATTGGCAGGCGCAGCTGTTTGCCAATCAGGTGGGCGTTTCTTTCATCCGCAGGATGGACTGCCACCGCAACATCACCAAAGAAGGTTTCAGGACGAGTCGTAGCAACTGTGACGAATTCTTTGTCGGCTCCGATGATTGGATAGCGCAGACTCCACATGGTTCCCGCAACACTGCGTTGTTGTACTTCTAGGTCGGAAACTGCTGTGCGCAATACAGGATCCCAATTGACAGGCCGCTTTGCCCGATAGAGCAATTTTTCGCGGTAGAGATTTACGAAGACACGGGTTACAGCTTTTGACAGAGCGGGGTCTAGGGTGAAGCGCAATCTTTGCCAATCAGGAGATGCACCCAAGGCTCGTAGTTGCTCTAAGATTTGCGACTCGGATTTTTCTTTCCACTGCCAAACTTGTTCTAAGAATTTTTCTCGTCCGAGTGTGTGGCGCGATTGCCCTTGCTTATCTAGTTCGCGTTCCACCATCATCTGGGTTGCGATCCCTGCGTGGTCTGTACCAGGTTGCCATAAAACATCTTTGCCGAGTCCGCGGTGCCAGCGCGTTAGGATATCCTGAATTGTCATGGTTAAGGCGTGGCCAATATGCAGGCTACCCGTGACATTGGGCGGCGGCATCATGATCACATAGGGCTTACCTTTTGCCGAGCCACAGGCGAAGGTGCGCGAATTTTCCCACGCTTTGTATAGAGCGGGCTCGCGGTTTTTGTGGTCAAAGCGAGTTTCCATTTTGGCGGCGGAAGGCAAAAGCAATTGGTGGGTAAGTCTGCGCAGGGATAAGCACTCGGTGCGTGCTAGGCACACAAGGCTAGTTTGTCAGGCGTTCAGTACAGGACAGAAGTTCGGTACAGGAAATGGGTACAGAAGATATGTAGAGAAGATGGGTACAGAAGATACGTAGAGAAGTTGGGTACAGAAGATACGTAGAGAAGATGAGCGGAGAAGATGCGTAGAGCAGTCAGTATAAGTAAAGTGCGGCGGAGTGGCGAGACGAAAGGCTATTCGTCTGCGGAGCGGATCAGTCGGCTTACCTCCGCGCGGACAACTCTTTCTACCGAGCGTTCCACGGCACTTTCTACGGTTTGGGCAAGATTTTTCTCTAGCCAAGCGGATAGGTGTGATTCCAAAATTTCCCGCACCATGGAGTCCATTGCTTGCGGGTCAGGCAGGGACAGTGCTGGAGTTGCTGACTCCGCCGACTCGGACTTGTCTGTTGTGCGGGCTTGATGTGATTCGCGATGTGATTCAAGTGCAACACGCCGCAGTTCAGCAATGCGGGCTTGAATTTTGCGCTCGCTCTCGGCGGAGACTAATCCGCCTGTTGGTGGTGGTGGTGGCTCCTGTGGTGTGTCAGGGGCAGTAGGCGTAGATGGAGTAGGCACAGACACGCTAGGCACAGGCACAGTAGGCGCAGATACATTGCCCGCCGCGAAAGTAGGCACAGAAGCAGGGGGTTTAGGCGGCGGCGAAGAAGCAGGAATTGGTGGCTCTGTTTTTGCAGTTTCTATTTCTGGAGTCTCCGTCTCTGAAACTTCTCCCTGCGGAATGTCTGCACTTGGAATTTCTACCCTCGGAGTTTCAGCACTTGGAATTTCTGCTTTCTGTGTCTCCGTCTCTGAAGTTTCAATCTTTGGGGTTTCTGTTTGTGCAGTCTCTGTCTTTGGAGTCTCCGCTTCTGGAGTCTCCGCTTCTGGAGTCTCCGCTTCTAGAGGAGAAGACTCAGCAACAGGTCTTATCGGTGGTGGCGAGTCCAAGTTGATTTTTGTCACTCCTGCTCTTGAAAGATTTAGCGGCGGCTTAATACGCGACTCCGCTGGCGGAGTTGTAGAAGCCGATGGGCGCGATGTATCAGACTCGGACTCATCCGAAGCAGGCGATAGGGGCTTCGCCGCCGCCAAGACACGCAAAGCCGGAGACGGAGGAAAATCTTCGTCTTCCAAAAGCAGCTCTTCATCTTCTAGCAACAGCTCGTCTTGGTCAGTAGCCTGCCCGCTTGCTTCCACTCCTTCTTCATCGTCATCATCAGCAGCCAGCAAACGGCGGATTGCATCCAGCATTTCTTCTGTAGTCTCCGCAGAAGAATGCGTAGAACTTTCCGCCACAGGGCTGTCCTGTCCGCTTGCGCTTTTCAGCGTTTCGTCCAGGGGTTTGTTTGCCGTGGGTTCGTCCGTTGCTTCAACCGACGAACGGGCTTCAGTGTTGCTTGGCTCCGCCATAAGAAATCTGCCCGCCAAAAATCGAACGCGCTTTAATCGTTTGCTCCGTTGAGCACTGCATCTAGTTGCGGTTCTGTGAGAATACCATAGTCCTGCCACTTTTGAGCCCGCGACTCCTGATAGGCAGGTTCTGGATCATAGCTCTGCACCCCAAGCGTCAAAGTCTCAGGATTCAACCGCCCCGCTTCAGCCAGCAAATTAAACGAAGACACCACCCAATCGTGCCGCGCCCGCACCAATGAGCGACGAGCATTAAGCAAATCCGACTCAGCACTATAAAGCTCGCTCTGCGAACGCAGACCAACACGGTTTTCCTCACGCACAGCAGTGAGAGCTTCTTCAGAAGACCGCACCGACACCTTCAAAGCTTCAATTCGCACACTTGCAGTTTCACGATTGTTCCAAGCCCGCGATACAGCTTCTTCCACCTGACGACGGACACGGCGGTGGTCTTGTTCTAAACCCCGATGAGTCGCCAAAAGGCGGCGGTAGGTATCGGTGAATTGTCCTTGCACTAAGAAAGGAATTTCTAACTCCAAAGCGAGAGTAACATTCTGTGCGCGTTGGTCGTAACCATCATCCACATCCCGCACCGAATGGCCGTACGAACCCTTCAAGTTAACCAGCGGAGTCAATGCCCGTCGAGCGGCAAGCAAGTTTTGATAAGAAGCATCTAAATCAAAGCGCAAGGCTTCAATGCTCGGATGAGTCGTACGAGCAATTTCTATCAGCTCGCTTTGTCCTTCAGCGGGGGCAGGCAGAAACTGCGGGGTGGAGACTTTGTCGGGTGTGCGCTCCAACAGGCGAGCAAGAACCAACTCAGAATTTTCCCGTGCGGCAATGGCGGCAAGCCGCTCTGCTGAAGCAGAGGCAAGACGGGCTTCGCCAAGAATTACATCAGTGCGGGTTGCTTCACCTAGAAGTGCGCGGCGTTTGACGATTTCCAACTCGCCCTTGGAAATTTCTTCGGCTTCGCTTTCAATTTCTAGCAGGGCTTGGTCACGCCACAGTGCCATGTAAGCGGAAACTCCACCAAGCAACACCTGTTGCTCGGAAGCAGAATAGCGTTCGCGAGCCGCATAGACCTGAGCTTCAGCAGCATCAACTAAGTATTCCAGAGTCTTGCCGATGACAATTGGCTGGGTAAAACCAATAGAGCCTTCACGCGGCAAGGTGATATCTGTGCCCTTGCTGGAAGGAATTTCTCCGCCTTCGCGGGCTTGCTGTTTTTGACTCCATTTGGAATACGAACGGGTGACACTGCTGCGAATGGAAGCGGATGCACGTCCGCGTTGTTCGGCAACTGAAACGCCTTGGTTGGTGGCTTGCAGACGCCAACGAGCAGCGGCAAGTGATAGGTCTGCATTGTAAATTTCTGCCAGCACGGTTTCTAAGGTTTCTTCCGCCTGTGCCATCTGCGCGCGCAAAGACACAGAGAAAAAGATTGCACAAGCTACGGCAAGCGCAACTGTGCTACCGACTCTCCATCGGACAAAGCGCGGGCTAGAAAGCGTTAGATGAAACTCCACGGACATATTGATGTATCTTCAAAAGACAAATTCGGGCTTGCGGATAAATTCAGCAAGCGCAGGTACATTTGCGTCAAACAAAGGGCGATGCGGAAACTGCTCACCAAAGCGACGATACAACACTCCACAGCCACTGTACGCAGTTGTAGCCTGTGCCACTGTAGCCTGCGTAGCCTGTGCAGTTGTTGTGCTTGTCTCTGGTGTTTGTCCGCCTGCTTGCGGCTTGCGTAAGACCGTCACTAACCTACCGCCTTCTGCCAGCTGTTGTAAAAGAGCGGGCGGAACAAAATCTATTGCCCCGCCAATCAAGATGACATCATAGGGAGCATAGTTTTCAGCCCCCTGTTGCGGATCACCTGTGATAACCAAACCACTCGTCAAGCCCAAGTTGTGCAGGTTTTCCTCGGCGATGGAAACTTGTGTTGCGACCGTATCAACTCCAACTGCTAGAGCTGCCAAGTGTGAGGCAAGAGCTGTTGCATATCCTGTGGCGCAACAAATATCTAGCACCGCGTCGTTGGTGCCGATATCAGCAGCTTGTAGGAGTCGTCCAAGTACCCGTGGCTCGAGTAACCAGCGCCCTGCCCCCAAAGCAATAGACTTGTCCGCATAGGCAAGGCTTTCGCTTTGCTCCTTTGGCAAAACTTGGCGGGCGAAGATATGCCGTGGCACTTGGGTGAAGGCTTCCACAAGACGCGGGTCGCTGACCTGATTGGCACGGAGTTGATTCTCCACCATCAAGTGTTGGGCAACTTTGGCTAGGCTTGGCGAGGAATCCATAGACGGCACGGGATATCCACAGTCAGGGTTGGGGGCAGGTTCAGGGGAGAGTCAAAGTGTAGAGTCAAAGTGTAAGGATGAACTGCTGGGTAAGGGGTAAGCGTTAAAGTGTAGGCGTTAAGGTATAGGCGTTAAGCGTAGCTAAGGCAAAGAAACAGGGTTTGTGAAAGGCATAACCACTAAGCATATAGGCTACTTATTTTGGGTTTTGACAAAAGGCTTATGTTCTTGTTTTATTCTAGTCAATGGAATTCGCTAGGAGTAGCGAGAATTCGGCTTATGCAGTGCCTATGAACCAAGACAGAAAACAGCCACGGACTTTGCAGTCCTTGGTCTCGGGGCAGAGCCAGTACTTTGCGGCCCAGAGCGGCGTGATGGCGGACGCATCTGCCATCAAGGGGCGGGGAGCAACTTTTAATCCTGGCAGTCGGTTTGACAGTCTTGAGAGGAGTCATTTTGACGATGGCTGGGAGCAGAGTGCAGAAGAAGTGTCTGCTCCGCAGACTGTAGTGCATCCTGACAGAAGCCGTAGCATTCTTTCTGAACACGACTCGCCTGACTTGGGACACGGGCGAACATTGAATCCCTATCGCGGATGCGAACATGGGTGCATTTACTGTTATGCCCGTCCGACGCACAATCACTTCGGCTTGTCTTCAGGCTTGGACTTTGAAACACGGCTTTTTGCTAAGCACGAAGCAGCAGAGCTTTTGCGCAGTGCTTTGGCGAAAAGCTCTTACAAGCCAAAGACCATTCTAATCGGCGGAGTAACAGATCCGTATCAACCGATTGAGCGTGAGCTATGCATTACCCGTAGCGTTTTGGAAGTTCTGTGTGAGACTCGTCATCCGTTTACGGTGATTACTAAATCGGCAGCACTTGTTCGTGACCTAGATTTGTTTTCTGTAGCAGGTCGCAATGGCACAGGCACAGGAGCGGCGGCAATTTCTATCACCACTCTTGACCCTGTGCTGGCACGCAAGCTGGAGCCACGGGCGCATCATCCAGAAAAGCGTTTGGCGGCGGTGCGGGCGTTAAGTCAAGCGGGTGTACCGACAACGGTGATGATGGCGCCGATTATTCCAGGTTTGAACGACCATGAAATTGAGCCTTTATTGAAGGCGGCGGCAGAAGCGGGAGCGCACAGTGCGGGCTATACCCTGCTTCGTTTGCCGTGGGATTTGAAGGAATTGTTTGAAAGCTGGCTGGCTACGCATTTTCCTGAGCGCAAGGAGCGGGTTTTGTCGCTAATACGCCAGACTCGCAATGGCAAGCTGTACGAACACTCTTGGGAGTGGCGCAGACGCGGACGCGGGCCCATTGCCGAGTTGATTGGCGAGCGGTTTGCGCTCGGCAAGCGGCGGTTTGGCTTGGAGACCACGCGGCGTAATTTGCGTACTGATTTGTTTGTTCCGCCGACTCAAGACAAAGACCAGCTACGGCTTTTTGCTTCTGACTCTTTGGATGGTTCTTTGGGCAGTTCAGTCCGCCACAGCCAAGGGGTGAACGAGGAAACACATACGGACAAGAATACGAAAACGATTAAAGCCGCTCATAGAAATGCCCCTAAAGATACCAGTAATGAAACTTGGATGGGAATTGCCGAAGGAGAAAAAAGCAAATTCCTTAAAGGCACATAAGAAAAAAACAAGGACAGGAATAACGAAACAAATAAAGATACGGTTCAAGGAAACGGGCAAGGATAGGGATCAGGAAACGAATAAAAACGCGGTTGAGAAAACAAACAAGGGCAAGAATAAGAAAATAGATAAAGATACGGTTCAAGGAAACAGACAGGGATAGGGATAGGTATAAAGAAACGAATAAAGATACAGTTCAAGGAAACGAATAAAAGCATAATGCGGAAATGAACAAGGACAAAAAATACGCAAACGCACAAGGAAACCATCAAGGACACAATTAAAGCCGCTCATAGAAATGCCCGATACGCAGCTTGGCAATCGTCTATACTTAACCCTATGGAACACGAACTCGCCGCCGCTGGACTTACCACTGTCGCAACAGTTGCCTTGGTGGTCTTGATTGCAGGTCTCACTTTCGGACGCATTAAACAGCCGCCGCTGGTTGCCTATATTTTGGCAGGCTTGATCTTGGGTCCTGTGACGGGGTTTATTGCTCCGAGTGCAACCATTCGCACCCTGGCTGAATTCGGAGTGCTAATGCTACTTTTCATCATTGGCGTAAAATTAGACTTACAGGGATTTCGTGCAGTCTGGCGAATTGCAACTGCAGTAACACTTGCTGAAATTTTTGCCGCAACAGCGATTGCTTGGATCTTCGGACATTTTCTGGATTGGAGCACAGGGCTAGTTTTATTTTTCGGATTTGCCTTAGCACTTTCATCAACAGCGGTGGTGTCGCAGATTATTCCGACTTTGCCTGAGTCCTGTTTGCGGGCGGGGAATATTACCCTTGCCATCTTAATCGCCCAAGACTTAGCCCTAGCTCCGATGATTCAGATACTCTCCACCTTTGCGGCGGCAGAGTCAGGTAGCGGAGCCCTTACCCTTTCGGTCTTGCGTACAGTTTTTGCCGTAGCTCTGTTGGCTTTGGCAGTCTGGTGGCTTTCACAGGGTGAGCCGCGCAATCGTCTGCGGCGTTTCTTTATTCAGTTGCGCCACAACGAACAGCTAGCACCCACGGCAGGTTTATTTCTCTGCTTCGGAGCAGCGGCAATTTCGGGCTGGCTCGGCTTATCGGCGGCGTATGGAGCTTTTCTCGCGGGCTTGCTCTGCGGCAACTCGGCAGGACGCGAATTAATCCTGCGGCAAATGGAACCCGTACAAGCAATTCTGGTGATGGTGTTTTTCTTTTCTATTGGGCTTCTGCTTTCGCCTGTTTTCATCCTAGACAATCTTGTGCCTGTCTTGGCGGCACTGGCTTTTGTGATGGTGGTTAAAACTTTGATCAACTTTCTGGTCTTACGACGGCTGGGAGAAGACCACGAATGCGCTCTGACTTCTAGTGCTTTGCTCTCTAACATCGGCGAGTTTTCATTTCTCTTGGCGAGTGTTGGCATTTCGCTTGGCTTGGCACACGGAGAACAAGCCAGCTTGGTGATTTCTGTCGCGGTTTTATCGCTACTGGTTTCTCCGCTTTATTTGTTGGTTGCTCAAAACAGCCATAGCCTTGCTCTCTTAGAAGTGCCGATCCATAACTTTTTCGCCTCGCGCTTTAAGCGAAGCCAGACTGCTGACACCGACTCTTCTGACAATGACTCTTCTGACAACGACTCTTCTGACAACGACTCTTCTGACACCGAGTTTTCTGACAATGACTCTGCAAACCCAGACCCTTTCAGTTCAAGCGAGTCCCATTCAAACGAGTCCCATTCACGCCACTCCCATTCACGCGACTCCCATTCACACGACTCCAGCCCAAGTACGTCCGATCCACACGAGACGAGCCGTGCATCCGCAGAAAACAAAAACCAAACCGAGTGATGCACCCGAACGCGCCCTGCGCAATGCACTCGGCTTACCGCCAACAGCGGCAGTCGCAGGGATAGACGAAGCAGGACGCGGAGCGTGGGCAGGACCTGTCTATGCAGCCGCAGCAATTTTGCCTCCTGACATAGACAAGGATTTAACCCTAGCCCTAGATGACTCCAAAAAACTTTCCCCCGCCCAACGCAAAGACTTAGCAAAGGCACTGCACCAACAGGCGTGGGTCAGCGTTGCATCTGCTTCCCTAGAAGAAATCGCCCGCCACAACATTCTAGGTGCCACACTTCTAGCAATGGAGCGAGCGGTTTCTTCCCTTAGCCCTCGCCCCGATGCAGCACTCGTTGATGGCACAAACAAACCCCGCGACCTGCCCTGCCATGCGCAAACTTTAGTGCGGGGAGATTCCTTGTCGTTCAGCGTGGCGGCGGCAGGAATTCTTGCCAAGGTAGCCCGCGACAACGAAATGGAACGACTCGATAAACTGCATCCCGCCTATGGCTTTGCCCGCCATCGCGGCTATGGCACAGTAGCACACCGCAAGTCTTTACAACGGCACGGGGTTTGTCCGATTCACCGCAAGACTTTTCGCCCCATCGCACATCTTGTGGCTGGAGCGTCTAATTCTACAAAATAGATTCCACTGCCACAGCAAGAGTTTTAAGCGGACTCTTTTTGTACTCTTGCGCGAACGACAACTTTCGCCCAAGATTCCTTTGCTAACTGGTTAGCACTCCCTGACTCAAAACTAGAAGTTTGTCGTGCGCAGAAATTGATTCTGCACACGCTTTGCTTTGCGTCTTGTTTGCGACGCAACCAAGACAGACAGGGGAGAAATCTATGACCCATACGCCCGTGGCGCACAAGCCAAACTTGCCCGTTGGCAAAACTCTATTGCCTGTTGGCAAGATTCTAAAGGGCGATTGCATTTCTGAAATGCAAAACCTACCCGATGGCGCAATTGACCTAGTCTTTGCTGACCCACCGTACAACTTGCAACTCAAAAACACTCTGCATCGCCCCGACCAATCGGAAGTCAAAGGAGTCGCCGACGATTGGGACAAGTTTTCTTCCTTTGCCGCTTACGACTCCTTCAGTCGGGCTTGGTTGAGCGAAGTGCGGCGGGTGCTGGCTCCTGATGGTGCGCTCTGGGTTATTGGCTCGTACCACAACATTTTTCGGCTGGGTGCAATCTTGCAAGACCTGGGCTTCTGGATTCTCAACGATGTCATCTGGCGCAAGGCGAATCCTATGCCAAACTTTCGCGGACGCAGACTCACCAACGCCCACGAAACTTTGATTTGGGCAGCGCGTTCGCAGAAGTCGCGCTATGTGTTTAACTACGGCTCGCTGAAAGCACTCAACGATGATTTGCAAATGCGCAGTGATTGGCACCTGCCGATCTGCGGTGGCAAGGAACGTCTGCGTGATGCAACAGGCGAGAAAGTTCATCCGACCCAGAAGCCTGAAGCTTTGCTCTATCGGGTGCTTTTAGCGTCTAGCCGCCCCGAGCAGATTGTCCTTGACCCGTTTTTGGGCAGTGGCACAACTGCCGTAGTGGCAAAGCGTCTTGGCCGACACTGGATTGGCATTGAGCGAGACGCTACCTACCGTGCGGCAGCAGCAAAGCGTATTGCCGCTACACGGGCGATCGGCGCAGACGAAATCGCCCTAGCGACACCACAAGAAAAGCGTGAGGAAAAGCGCATTCCTTTTGGCTTGTTGTTAGAACACGGCTTGTTGCGGGTCGGCGATGTACTGACGGATCCGACGGGAAGATATCAGGCACGGGTACGGGCTGATGGCACATTGATTGCCCGCGGACAAAGCGGCGATGTTAAAGGCTCAATTCACCAAGTCGGAGCTGCTGTGTCAGGAGCAACAGCGTGCAACGGTTGGAGTTTTTGGTGCTTGCCACCCAAGACCACAACTAGCGAAGCACAGACTCGCACAAAGGCAACTCACGCAAAAGCAACTCACGCAAAAGCAAAAAGTGCGAGCGTGAAAAAATCTACGCGCCAGCCTGTTGTCTTGGACAACTTACGCCGCCAGCTACGGGCAAGATTGGAATCGCAAGAGCCACCAGCAACAAGAGTCCAAGCCAAGCAATAGACGACTCCTAAAACGGAGCAGAACGCTGATTATTGCTTCTTTCTGCTTTTTGGCTTTTTCTTTCTGCCTTTTGGCTGTACGCCATTTGTAATGCCATTAGTACAGCCAAGAACTTTACGCCCCAAACTTGGCAGGGCAATTTCTGTTAGGCGATTTGTTGCAATCCAATTGGTGTTTTTGCCTTGTGTTGTTTTTGGGCGGGTTGTAAGTCGCAGGTCAAAAACCCGCAAGACAAGCCTGAAATGCGTAAAGGTATGTTCTACTGTCCCGCAGGGGATTCCGTATTTTTTGCCACGGGTAATCCACTGCGCGACTTCAGGCGTAGAAGTTTTATCAAGCCCTGTCATCGGGGGCAGACGCATACCGCCCAGTAGCCCATCGGCAGGTCGGCGCACCAGCAAAACCCGTTTTCCTTGGCGGACAAGTACTGCCACCCCTCGACGCACAGGACGGGGCTTCGGCTTTGCCCGTGCGCCATAATCAGCACCTTTGCCAACACTTCCTGCGGCACAAAACTTAGCGACAGGACAAGCTGCACAACGCGGATTTGCAGGGAGGCAGATCAGTGCCCCTAAATCCATTAGTGCTTGGGCGAAATCGCCATTGCGTTTGGTTGGGTGTTTGGTGGGGTGTTTGGTTGGGTGTTTGGTGGGGTGTGTCGCAGGATTTGTTGTGGGGCGTGTTGCTTGTTTTGTAGAAGACAAAACCGCTAGGCTTTGGATTTGCTCCATCAACAAAGGCGACTCACGACTGCAGGCAAAAAGCCGCGCGGCAAGGCGCAGAATATTTCCATCTACAGGCACAACTGGATGTTCAAAGGCGATCGCGGCAATTGCGGCTGCTGTATAGCGTCCGACACCTGGCAGGGTCTGCAGCCCTTCAGGCGTACGCGGAAACCTGCCGCCGTAGTCTTCACGCACCTGCTGGGCGGCACGGTGCAGGTTGCGTCCGCGGGCATAGTAGCCAAGCCCCGCCCAAGCAGTAAGCACTTGGTCTAGGTCAGCTTCCGCCAGCGCCTTCAAACTCGGAAACCGCCGCACAAAATCTCCATAGCGAGCCGCCACCACAGACGCACGAGTCTGTTGCAACAATATCTCTGAAACCAGAACTTTGTAGGCGGCTTGTGGTGCACTCCGCTTGCGCCAAGGCAGGGTTCTATCGTTGCGGTCATACCAAGCGAGCAGACTGCGGCGAAACTGTCTGCGTTCTGCCGCTGTTGTTAGTAAGCTTGCCCCAACTTTCCGTTGCTCCGCCATTTGCTTGTACTCTTCTAGGGTCTCGCGTATTTTGTGGGTTTTTTGTACCGCAGTTGTTATACTGCGGTTATGGCAGACAATCGTGCACCCCATTCTGTATGGCTTGCTCGGCGGACTTCTAAAGGCCCACTTACCAGTGGCGAAGTCCCACACCTGCCACCCCGCCGCAGACGCTTTTCCCGCCAAGAAGAACGCGGCAGAATGAAGGTGATTGCCCGCATTGTACCCGAGGTTTTACAGCCCATATTGCGCCAACGCAGTCCGTCTGAAGTTGAGCTGCTCTACAACTGGCGGGCAATTGCAGGAGATCTTGCGGCACATACGCGCCCTGGGTCTTTGCGCTTTCCAGACCGCAGGACACGGCTTGGGGCAGTGCTGGATATCCATGTTGTGTCGGGCTTTGCGCCTGAGGTACAGCATCGTGCGCCCGAGATTATTTCCGCCATTAATGGCTTTTTGGGGTATCCGCGGGCGGTGGAGCGTTTGCGGCTGGTGCAATCCCTAGACGCAGAGAGAGGCAAGAGATAAAGCCCAGTAGCCCCTGTGAAGCCTTGTAAGCCCTGTGTAAGCCCTATAGCCCCTGTAAAGCCTTGTAAGCCCTGTGTAAGCCCTATAGCCCCTGTAAAGCCCTTGTCGCCACTGTGAAGCCCTGTTTAGTTGTGCCAAGCCCACCCGTGGAAAACTCTCCATATCTTGTGTATTCTCCTGTACGCCCGCCCGTATCTTGCGGAAATACCTGCCCCTAGCTCTAGAATCTGGCTAAACTCCTGATGGAAGCTTTGAAATTCGCCGATAACTGCCAAAAATCAGCCAAACCCGCCGAAAACCACCAAGAATCACCGAAAACCACCCAGAGTCATCAAAAATCCAAGAAAAAGCTATGAAGCCCAACTTTACTTGTGAACTCCCCTGTTCCTGCGCTCGTCGCCGTTTTGTGGCGGCGTGTTTGGCTGTGCCTGCTGCTGCCCTGCTTGCCAAGGCAGGATTCCCCTCTGGCTTGCTGCCTACTTCTGCTTTAGCCCAAGACATTCCGCCCCTACTTTTGGAGAGCGAGCTACTCCAGCACACCCTTGGGGCGGACACGGCTCCGAACACGCTGGTGGAGTATTCTTCGCTGACCTGTCCGCACTGCGCCCGCCTACACAAGGAGATCTACCCGCGTCTGCTCTCCGACTGGGTGGAGACAGGGCAGTTGCGTATTGTCTATCGCCATTTCCCGCTTGATGGCACGGCTGTACGGGCGGCTCTGCTGGCAGAGTGTCTGCCAAGCGACGAAGCTTTTTTTGCCTTCGTGGAAATTCTATACAGCGAGCAGACTTCTTGGGCACGCGAGCAGAATCCGCAGGAAGCCCTGCTTCCCTACGCGGCATTGGCGGGGGTTGATGCCGAGCAGGCTGAAGCCTGTATGGCCGACGAAGACAAGATCGGACAGATGAGCGGCGAGTTCGAGCGGGCGGCAAGTGAGCTTGGAATCCGCGGCACACCGAGTCTATTTCTCAATGGCGAGCGGCTTGAACACTCTGCTGATACGGAACGCTTTTTTGAGTCCCTAGAAGCAGAGCTTAAAGGATAACCCGCACAATGCTCTGTGCGCTGGCTTTTGGCTTTGCACCGAATGCTGACTTATCTACGCTGAATTTACCTACGCTGAATTTACCTACGCTGACTTTACCTACGCTGAATTTTCCATGCTGACTTTTCGCAAACTGCGTCTGACGGGCTTTAAAAGTTTCGTCGAGCCAACAGACCTACCGATTGATCGGGGTTTGACGGGCGTGGTGGGTCCGAATGGCTGCGGTAAGTCTAACCTAGTGGAAGCTTTGCGTTGGGCAATGGGCGAAACTTCTGCCAAGCGTATGCGCGGCGGCGGAATGGATGACATTATCTTTGCAGGTTCAGGTGCGCGTCCGCGCCGTGACTTTGCTGAAGTTGCAATCTTCTTGGACAACCCTGCACGCGACATTCCAGGCCCTTTCAATACGTATGATGAACTTGTTGTCTCGCGGAGCATTACCCGCGACTCAGGCACGGCGTATCGCATTAATGGCACAGAAGTGCGAGCGCGTGATGTTGGTACTTTATTTGCTGACTCGGCAACAGGGTCGCAATCGCCGTCTATTGTGCGGCAGGGTCGGATTTCTGAGATTATCAGTGCCAAGCCAATTGAACGGCGGCGGTTCTTGGAGGAAGCAGCGGGGATTTCGGGCTTGCATGCCCGTAGAAAAGACGCGGAGATAAAGTTACGGGCGGCTCGTAATAATCTGACGCGTTTGGAAGAAGTTTTGCGCACGATTGACTCGCAACATCGGGCGTTACAGCACCAAGCCAAAGAAGCTGCGCGCTACAATGATTTAGCCCGTGAACTTCGTGAGGCGGAAGCAATGCTTTTGCACTTAGAGTGGCGGGCCGCCCAAGAAGCGTACAAAGATGCAGAAAAGCAGCTTGCTGACTTGGCGGAAGCGGCACGGCAATCGGCGGTTTTGACGGATCAGGCGGCGACAGCACAAGCGGCGGCGGCGACACACTTGCCGCGTTTGCGGCAGGAGTCCCTAGAAGCCAGCGGAGCCTTTGAGCGGACTGAAGGCGAGCGTCAGGCACTCGGGCAAGAAGTAGAGCAGGCCGAGATGAGTCTGGCGATGGCGGAGCGGCGTCTGCAACAGATCAGCGAAGACTCGGCACGGATTGCCGAGCAACGCCAAGACGCGGAAAAGGCACGGCGAAGCATATTGGGTGAGTCTGAAAGTGAGTCGCAAGCCAGTGCGGGCGATGAAGCAGCACAGGCGGAAGTGGCGCGCCAAGCCCAGCAGGATTTGCAACAGGCGGAAGCACTTTTGCGTGATGGGCGTAAGGCTTTGGAAGCGGCGATGGTTGAAGTCACGCGAGCGGAAGCGGCGGGCGAAGCCCTTGCGGCACAGCGGGCGGAAACCCAAGCCCGCTTGGCTGAACTGGAAGAGCAAAAAGCCGAAGACCAAAAAGACTCTCAAAAAGACACACTGAAAGACACGCCAGCAAAAGATGGCGAGTCATCAACTCCTGTGCTTGAAGAAATTCGCGCGACAGAAAAGCAAGTTCAAGAGCAGTACCTTGCCGCTCAAGCCGAAGCGGTAGCGGCGGAACGAGCTGCGCACAGTCTTGAACGCAAACGCGCCGCTACTGCCGCTGAAGTTCGTGCCTTAGAGCGGACTTTATTGAATCAGAAGTCTGAGCTCTGGCCTTCCCTGCGTTCGGAGATACAAGTTGAAAAGGGGTATGAACGGGCTCTAGCGGCGGCTTTGGGCGATGATCTTATGGCAAGTCGCAAGGCGGGTGCGCCGCTGTTTTGGAATGACTTGGCGGACAAAGAAACAAGCGGCGGAGCCGAACCTGAAAAGTCTGCAGCTGAAGTTTTGGCGCAAAGTTTAATCCGCTTTGCCCCGCGCAAGGAAGAGCCAAAAGCCGCCCCTGTGGAGTCGTCTCCGCAGGGTGCGAAGGGGGCTTTTGCTTTGCCTGCGGGGGTTCGTCCGTTGAGTGATTTTGTGCGGGCACCGCAGGTTTTAACGCGGCGTTTGGCACAGATAGGGCTTGTTGATTCTGCCGAGCAGGGAGCAACACTTCAGCCCCGTCTTCTTGCAGGGCAATGTTTGGTCTCGCGTGAAGGCGGTTTGTGGCGTTGGGATGGTTTGACGGCGAGTGACTCTACGGTTTTGCCGCAAGCCCGCCGCTTGGAGCAGCACCGCCGCTTGCGCGAACAGCGTGAGGCAATGACTACCCTTGCCAGCGAGGCGGAAGCAGCACTTGCTGACTCCAAGGCGAAGGCGGAAGTGGCGCAAGCTTTGGAAGAAAAAGCGGCGCACGCCCGCAGACAGCTAGATGCGGCTTGGCTACAGCAGGAGTCCTTGCGGGCGGAAGCGGCGCGGCGGGCTGAAGCGCAAGAGCTAGAGCAGACCCAGAGCCGACTTATCCAAGAGCAAGACCAGACCGACAAGCGGCTTGCGGAACTACGGCAAGGGCGGGAAGCGGCTGAAAAGACTTTGGCGGAAGCCCAGGAGTCGGTGACAACGGCACGGGCGGCAGAGCAAGAAGCGACAGCAGAAATTTTGCTACAGGAGCGGCGCAAAGCCGAGCGGGCGCAAGAACTGCGCGATTGGGAGCGGCGTTTGGCTGAGATTCAAGAACACGAAACTATTTTGGAGTCGCGGCGCACAGAAAACGAGGAAGAAAAGCGGCGGCTTGCTGAAGCTCCGACTGATTTGCGGCGGCGGAGTCGGGCTTTGGAGGAACGGCTGGAAGGTATGCGCACACGGCGTGATGAAGCGGCGGCGGCTTTGGCGGCGGCGGAGTCACGGCACCGCGAATTGTCAGAAGCTTTACGGGCGGCGGAGTTACGCCAACAAGAAAATCGTGAGGCGCAGATTCGCGGTGAAGGCGTATTGGAGCAACATGCCGAGCGGGTTGCCAATGTTGCAACTCGTGCTGACGAGCGGCTGGCTTTGACTGTAGAAGAACTTGTCAAGGCGGCGGGGTGGAATGAAGCCGAGGGCAAGCCTTTGCCTGATGCGGATTCGGTGCGGCGGCGTTTTGAGTCGTTGCAGAACGAGCGTGAGCGTTTGGGTCCTGTTAATTTGCGGGCGGAGTCAGAAATTGGTGAGTTGAGTGAGAAGTTGCAGACTATGGGCGGCGAGCGGGATGAGTTAAGCGAAGGAATTGACCGCTTGCATACGGGAATTCAAACTTTGAACCGTGAGGGTAGGCGCAGATTGCTAGAAGCCTTTACCCAAGTCAATGATAACTTTACTTCGTTGTTTCAAAGACTCTTTGGCGGCGGGGAAGCTTCGTTGAAGCTGATTGAGTCCGAAGACCCACTGCAAGCGGGGTTAGAGATCTTGGCTTCTCCGCCGGGCAAACGTTTGCAGTCTTTGAGCTTACTGTCGGGAGGTGAGCAATCACTTACAGCTTTGGCTTTGTTGTTTGCGGTGTTTTTGACCAATCCAGCACCGATTTGTGTCCTAGACGAAGTGGATGCGCCGCTGGATGATATTAATGTGCATCGTTTTTGTGATCTGGTAGAAGAACTTGCCAAGCGGAGTGAGACGCGATTTTTGATTGTCACGCATCATCGCCATACGATGGCGCGTATGGATAGACTTTTTGGCGTGACCATGCCCGAGCGTGGTGTGTCGCGGCTGGTTTCTGTAGACCTTGCCCGAGCCGAGCAGTTGCGTGAGACAGCGTAAAGCCCAAGCCCGCACTTTTGCTGGTGGCTGTGTTTGTGGGGTGTGGGGGGTTAGAAGGCTTGTGGCGTGGGGGTAAAAACCCTGATTTTTCTTGACTGAAAGCCCCTTTCCGCCTATCTTTGGCAGGGTTTGGAAGGTGTTAAGGGGTTAGGCTCAGAAGGCGTGAAGGATTTGGCCGTGAATGGTTTAGGCGATGATTTTGCGGTGCGTCTTAGGCAGCTGCGTCAGGCGACAGAAGCGGAGGGGAAGCAAGCCGAGGGACAGAAGAGCCAATCAGACAAGCGGGCTGTGCCGAACGGATTGGGGTTAGCGGCTCGGATTACGACTGAGCTGGTGGCGGCGGTTTTGGTCGGAGCCTTGCTCGGCTGGTGGCTAGACGGAGTTTTTGGCACGAGTCCGTGGCTTTTGTTGGTTTTTTTTGTTGCTTGGATTTGCCGCCGCTCTGCGCAGTATTGTGCGGGTTGCATCGCAAGCCGAGCAGGGTGCAAAGCGGAGTAGAGAGCAGGGTACAGAACAGAGTACAGAGCGAAGTACAGGACAGAGTACAGAGCAAGCTACAGGACAGAGCACAAAGCCTGATACAAGAAACGAGTTGCACCCGCAGGAGCAACCAGAAGCGCAACGCGAAGAAAAGCGGATTGAATAGGTATGGCGGCGGCGAAAGATGGTGGGTTTCCCGTAGACCCGCTTCACCAGTTTGAGATACGCACGCTGATTCAGATTGGCGAGGGGGATTTGCTGTCTTTCACCAACTCATCGCTATGGATGTTGATTACGGTGGCGGCGGTATCTCTGTTCTTTTCGCTTGGTTCGTTGCGGGCGCGGATTGTTCCCAGCCGATTGCAATCGTGCAATGAAATTCTTTACGAAATGATTTCGCGGATGGTGCGCGAAAATGTAGGTAGTGAGGGGCGGCGATGGTTTCCGTTTATCTTCACGCTATTTCTTTTGCTGTTGTTTGGTAATCTTCTTGGGCTTATCCCTGGCTCGTTTACTTTCACCAGCCACTTGGCTGTGACTTTTGCCTTAGCGGCGACAATTTTTGTTGGTGTGACGATTATTGGTTTTGTCTATCATGGGCTTGGCTATTTCCGTATTTTGTTTCCTGAAGGTGCACCCCTATGGACAGCGGTGATCTTGGTACCGATTGAGTTGATTTCGTATTTGTCGCGACCGATTAGTCTCTCTATGCGTCTGTTTGCCAATATGATGGCGGGGCATATTTTGCTTAAGGTTTTTGCGGGCTTTATCATCTTGATGGGAGTAGCGGGAATTCTTCCCCTTGCGGTTTTGATTGGCATTACGGCTTTGGAGTTTTTGGTTGCAGTTTTGCAAGCCTATATCTTTACGATTTTAACCTGCGTCTATTTGCACGATGCGATTCATCTGCATTGACGGCGTGAATGTGAAACCCTTGGAAAAACCCATAAACAAAAGGAGCTTTTATGGAACCCGAAGCAGCAAAATTCATCGGTGCCGGCTTGGCGACCCTTGGTATGATCGGTGCAGGTCTCGGAGTGGGACAGGTCTGGTCTAACTACTTTAACGCTCTGGCGCGTAATCCTGCCGCCAAGGACGAGATAGGCGCGAACATCTGGATTGGCTTTGCGGTCACCGAAGCGATTGCGATCTTCTCGTTGGTGGTCGCGTTGCTGATTCTTTTCGGATAGAGCCGCCTGATGGCGTGCCTGTGAAGGCACGGCTGAGTAGACGCGAGTGCCAGAAGTAAAGCACTGCCAGCAGACGCTACGACCCGCAAAGGCCTTATCAGAGGAAAGTCAGAGGAAAAAGTGCGACCAGAGCAATCGGCAAGGCATTTTATGCACCCGCCCGCTAGGACAAGCCTGACGGGGCTTGTTCCTGCAAAGGCGGGGCTTGCCCCAGCGGAAGGGCTTGCCCCTGTGCTAAATGCCCCTGTGGCGGCTTGGCTTGCCTCTGTGGGGGCGGGAATCGCTTCTGTGGGGGTAGTTGCCCTTGTGGTGAAAGGGCTTGTCTTTGTGGTGAAAGGGCTTGCCCCCGTGGTGAAGGGGCTTGTCCTAGAGCTGATGGCTCCTGTGGGGGCAAGAGCGGTGGCACGAATCGCTCCTGTAACGGCTTGGCTTGCCCCTGTGGGGGCGGGAATCGCTTCTGCCCTAGCAAGCCTTATCGTGCCAACTGCCGCTCTAGCGGCGAGTGAAGGGCTTCCACAGCTGACCCAGACTGATACTTTTGTCAGTCAGGTGTTTTGGCTGGTGGTTTCGTTTGCGATTCTTTATCTGGCATTAAATCGGGTTTTTCTGCCCCGTCTGCACAAAGCCATCTCGGAGCGCGAAGCAGGCATTCAGGGAAATCTTACCCACGCGGAAAAACTCCACCGTGAGGCGTTAGAGCGGCAGGAAGCCTACGAAAAGCGGCTTGCCGAAGCTAAGGGAGCGGCTCGCGAGAAGCTGGAAGCCATCCAAGAAGCGGCACAGCGAGACGAAGCCGCAACACGGGCACAGCTTGACGCCGAGCTAGAAACCAAGCTGGCGGAAAGTCAGGCTCAGCTCAAGCAATCGCGGGCGCAAGCGGAAACGCAACTGGCGCCATTGGTGAGTGAATTTGCCGTGGCAATTGCTGTGCATTTTGGTGGTATCAAGCCTGACCCACAGGCGGTGGAAAAAGTTGTTGTTCAGGCTCTGGGGGCTAGGCGGTAGGCGTATGGCTGAGTTGTGGCTTTTGGTGGGAGTGGTGGTGATTCTGGGCTTGGGAGCTTGGAAGGGCTTGCGTCCTGTTTTGGCACGGCTGGATGCGCGGGCGGATGAAATCCGCGAGGCTTTGAAGCGGGCGGATGATTTGCGCTTAGAAGCTGAAGCGCGTTTGGCGGATATCGGGTTCAAAAGTCAGGAAGCAGAAGCTCAGGCAGAAGAAATTATTCGCCATGCTGAAGCTGAGGCGAAGCGACTGGCGGAAGTGGCGAAAGAAAAGCTGGCTGAAGATTTGGCTCGTCGCAAACAGCTGGCGGAAGCTCGTTTGGCACAAGAAGAAGCCGAGTTAGCCGATGAATTGCGGGCGCGGATTGCTGACTTGGCGGTATCGGTCAGTGCCGAGCTGTTAGACAAAAACCTGACCGAGTCCGACCAGCGGGGTTTGGCAGACAAAGCCCTGGAAGAAATGGCGGACAAGCTTTAACTCCTGCCTGTGGGCTAGTGGGGGCTTTTTTGCTATTCTCGGTGTTCCATCTTTGCTTCAGGGAGACACAGCAGATGCTTAGCGTAAAAACTCCTATTCGTTGGCGGCGGGCGGGTTTTGTGCTTGTTGCTCTTGGCTCTGCGCTTTTCCTTTCCGCGACACAGGCTGTGCCTAAAGTTGCTCCGCGTGTTGCTTGGGCGGGTGATTTGACGGTTACCTTTCACGGCTTGAAAGCAGAAGACGGCGGCACTTTACGCGCCGCCCTGAAAAATGATTCTGTTGCCGAAACCTACCCCGACGGAGCCACCGTCCAAGCAATTGCGCTTGCGGTCACGGGCGAGACGCTGGAAATGGTTTTTCCTGATCTGCTGTCGGGTACCTATGCGGTTTCTGCCTTTCACGACACAAACGGCGATGAAGAGCTGAATACGACGATTTTTGGGATTCCGACAGAAGCCTATGCCTTCAGCAATGACGCACGCGGAATTTTCGGCCCGCCTTCGTTTGCGGCGGCGGCGTTTGTGGTCGGAGCCGATGATACGAGCATTACCATTAACCTCCCGTGAATAGGGTAGCGCGGCGGAGCTTTTTGGGCGGCAGTGCTGCTCTGGCGGCGAGTTTTGCTTGTCCCTTTAGCCAACAAGAAGCCGTAGCGAAATCTCCTGATTGGCTCTTCGGCTGGCAGAACGCGGCGAGCGACCACTTGTCAGGACAAGCCGAACGGCTTTTCGGCACGCTACCTGAAGCCTTGCGGGGTGGCACTTTGTGGCGCAATGGACCAGCCCGCCACGAGCGGGCGGGGGTGCGCTACCAGCATTGGTTTGATGGCGATGGAATGATTCAGGCTTTTCGTTTTTTGGGCGATGGTAGCCTGCGCCACGAGGGGCGGATGATTGCCACGCAGAAGTACCAGCGCGAAGAAGAGGCGGGGGAATTTCTCTATCCTGCTTTTGGCACAAGTATTGAAAAGGCGCCTGTGGGTTCGCCTGATGATTTGAACTCTGCCAACATCAGCGTCTTGCCCTTTGCGGGCGAGCTACTGGCTTTGTGGGAGGCGGGTTCGGCGCATCGTATCAATCCGCAGAGCTTAGCGACCGAGGGGGTGAAGACTTGGCGGCAGGATTTGCTGGCGGCACCTTTTTCGGCACACCCGAAGGTGACTCCCGATGGCTGGCTATGGAACTTCGGCTACGGAGCCCCGAGTGCAAACTTGTTGGCGGTTTATGGCATAGACTCGCAGGGGGTTTTGCGGCGTTTTACGGCTCTGCCAATGGAGCCCTTGGGCTTTGTGCACGACTTTGCGGTGACCGAGCGGCATATTGTTTTGATTGTCCCGCCGTTTGTGATTGATGAGTCTTTGCGCCGTCCGCGGACTTCGTTTTTGGCGTGGCATCGCTGGCGGCCTGAGCTGGGCACGCGGATTGTGGTTCTAGACAAAAACGATTTTTCTGAAAAAGCCCGCTTGGAGACCGAGCCTTTCTTTTTCTTCCATGTCGTCAATGCCCGCGATTCGGGAAGTGAAGTCATCGTAGAGATTTGCGCCAATCCTGATGCGGGCTTGGTGACGGGTGCGCTCCAGCATGTAATGGCGGGCAAGTGGGATACGGGGGCAAGCGATGATCCGCGGTTTGCGCGTTTGCGCCTAAACCTGAACGGACGCACCGACTGGCAGGCGGGCGGCACGCCGCTTGATTTCCCGTCTCTGGCGGCAAGCGAAGTTGGCGTGCAACAGAGCGGCTTTTTTGCGATGACTGCGGGCGGGGTGCGCGGGGTGCCGCTCTATGGAGCGGTGGCGCGTTTTTCGGCCGATGGTGAGCCGCAGTCTATGCACGATTACGGTGAAAGCTTCTTGCCCGAAGAACACTTATTTGTGCCACGGGCGGAGGCGAGCGAGCCGCTAGACGGCTGGCTGATTGGCACGGCGTTAGATATCAGGGCGCGGCGGACTGTCCTATCTATTTTAGACAGCCGCTCGCTTGGCGATGGTCCTGTGGCGCGGTTTGCTTTGCCCTACGCCTTGCCTGTGGGCTTACACGGCAAGTTTGCGCCTGCTTGACGGATTTGTGCCCGCCAAGCGGGCGGGTTAATTTGCTAAGCGTTTTGGCTTAAGCAATTTGGCTTAGGCAGTCTGGCTTAAGCAATTTGTCTTAAGCAATTTGGCTTAGGCAATCTGGCTTAAGCAATTTGTAAAGTGTCTTCTGCGGCGTGCCACTCTTCCATGGGTGGGCAGGTGCAGACCAAGTTTCTATCGCCAGCGGCGGAGTCAATCCGCCCAACGGGAGGCCAATACTTGCGATTGCGCACCCAACTCAACGGATGTGCCGCTTCTTCGCGGCTGTATGGGTGGTTCCACTCGTTGGCGGTGACTTCGGCGGCAGTATGCGGAGCATTAACAATCGGATTATCGTCCTGCGGCCATTCGCCTGACTCTATGCGGGCGATTTCCTTGCGGATTTGAATCAGGGCAGAGGCAAATCTGTCTAGCTCGGCTTTGGATTCGCTTTCTGTGGGTTCTACCATCAAGGTGCCAGCGACAGGCCATGATTGGGTTGGGGCGTGGTAGCCGTAATCCATTAGGCGTTTGGCGACATCTAGTTCGGTGATACCTGCTGTGTCTTTGAAGCTTCGTAGGTCTAGGATGAATTCGTGAGCGACGAGTCCATTTTTGCCTGTGTAGAGAATTCCGTAATCTTTTTCTAGGACTTTTGCCAGATAGTTTGCGCCCAGAATGGCGTAGCGGGTTGCGTTGGCAATTCCCTTGCCTCCCATGAGCCGTAGATAGACCCACGAGATGGGTAAAATCCCTGCCGAGCCGTATTGGGCGGCGGCAACGGGCTTGCCGTCTTGGGCTTCGGGCAGATAGGGGGCAAGGTGGGCGCGGACACCAATGGGTCCGACACCTGGCCCACCGCCGCCGTGCGGAATACAAAAAGTTTTGTGCAGGTTGAAGTGTGAGACATCGGCTCCGAATTTGCCGGGTGAGCAGATGCCGATGAGTGCATTCATGTTGGCTCCGTCCATATAGACTTGTCCGCCCGCTTGGTGGATCAGCGAGATAACTTCTGTGACACCTTCTTCAAAGACTCCGTGGGTGCTGGGGTAGGTAATCATTGCCGCTCCACAGGCTTCGGGATTGGCTTCTACTTTCTTGCGTAGGTCTTCAAGGTCAATATCGCCGTTGTCAGTGCATTGGACTAACACGACTTTAAATCCTGCCATAACCGCAGAAGCGGGATTGGTGCCGTGCGCCGAAATCGGAATAAAACACAAATTGCGCTTGTCGTCGCCACGGGCGAGATGGTAGCGGCGGATGGCAAGCAATCCTGCGTATTCGCCTTGACTGCCCGCGTTGGGTTGCAGGGATACTGCGTCAAAGCCAGCCAGACGGGCGAGCCAAGTTTCTAGTTGGCGGGTGAGGGCTTGGTAGCCTTCTAGTGCGCCTTCGTTGGAGAAGGGGTGTACTTCGGCGAACTGCCGCCACAGGATTGGCTCCAACTCTACGGCGGCGTTGAGCTTCATAGTGCAGGAGCCGAGTGGAATCATAGACAGGTCTAGGGCGATATCTTGTTCGCGCAGGCGGCGAAGGTAGCGCATAAACTCGGTTTCGGAGCGGTTCATATGAAAGATTTCGTGGGTTAGAAAAGCTGTCTTGCGCCGCAGGTCATCGGGAATTGCCCGCTTTGCTCCTAAGTCTTCTTCTAGCCTCCGCACACTAAAGAGCGGCATTTCACCTGCGAAGCCGCGGAGCAGGGAAAATAGTTCGTTGGTGGTGACGGTTTCGTCAAACGACACCGAGACGCTACCGTTTTCGTTGTCGCGGATTAGGAATCCTGCCGAGCGGGTACGGGTTAGGATTTCGCCTACCCGTGCGCCGAGTTCTACGGTGACGGTGTCAAAGAAGTGGGTTTCTACAACTTTGAAGTTGAGTCGGCGTAGGGATTCGGCGAAAAGCAGGGCAAGGCGATGGACACGCTCGGCGATCCGTGAGAGTTCATCGGGTCCGTGCCACAGGGCGTAGAGAGACGCGACCATAGCAGGCAGGGCTTGGGCGGTGCAGATGTTGCTGGTGGCTTTTTCGCGGCGGATATGCTGTTCGCGGGTTTGCAGGGCAAGTCGCAGGGCGGGCTTGCCGCTTTTGTCGTGGGAGACTCCGACGATGCGCCCTGGCAGGCTACGGGTGAAACGTTCGCTGGCGGATAAGAAGGCGGCGTGGGGTCCGCCGCCCATCATGGGCATACCGAATCTTTGTGATGAGCCGACTGCGACTTCAGCCCCCCAAGCCCCAGGAGCTTCTAGCAAGGTGAGTGCTAGAAGGTCTGTGGTGACGGCGAGTGTTGCCCCTGCTTCTTTGACGGTTTTGGCGAAGGCGCGGTGGTCGCGGATGGCACCATTGTTTGACGGATAGGCAACAAGGGCGGCGCAATGCCTTTCAGCGTCAAACTGGCTGGGCGGCAGTTCGTCTATCGCCAGCCCTAAGGGTTCGGCACGGGTGTGCAGGACGGCACGGGTTGAGGGATAGACTTCGGGGTCTACAAGGATTGCGTCTCGCTTTTTTTTGTCTGCCCGCCACATCATCAGGGCGGCTTCGGCGGCGGCGGAAGCTTCGTCTAAGAGCGAGGCGTTGGTGATGGGCAAGCCCGTGATATCAATAATCATCTGCTGGAAGTCCAGCAGGAGTTCTAGTCTGCCTTGGGAGATTTCGGCTTGGTAGGGGGTGTAGGCGGTGTACCAGCCCGGATTTTCTAGCAAGTTGCGGCGAATGGCGGAGGGCAAGATACAGCCGAAGAAGCCCTGTCCGAGTAGGGGGCGGGCGGCGTGGTTGAGCTTTGAGATGGAGCGTAGCTCGCTTAAGGTTTCGGCTTCGCCAACGGTGGGGGGAAGTGCGTCTTCGGGCGGGGCTTCTTGGATGGCGTCGGGGACAATCTTGGCGATTAAGTCTGACAGGGAATCAACGCCGATGAACTGCAGCATGCGATTGACTTCGGCGGGGGTGGGCCCGACATGGCGGGGAAAGAACGAGTCGGCTTCTGATAAGGCACTGAGTCCGAAGTCTTTGTCGGCGGGGACAACCCGCGGCTGTGGGTTACGCATTGTATTTTCCTCTTATCTGCCTTGTTGGCTTTTGCTTGTTGGCTTTTGCGTATCTTTTTTTGTGGTTTTGGGCTGGTGTTTTGGGTTTCTGTGGTTTTGGGCGGGCGTGATTTCTCGGGCGATTTTCAGGTGCTTTCTTGGACGAATTTGCTGTATGCGTCTGCGTCCATAAGCTCATCCAATTCTTGCGGATTGGCGAGCGTGACCTTGTAGAGCCAGCCTTCGCCTTCAGCCGAGGCGTTAACGGTTTCGGGTGCGTCGTTCAGGGTTTCGTTGATTTCTGAAACGGTGCCTGAGACTACGGCGTAGACTTCGCTGGCGGCTTTGACGGATTCTACGGTGGCGGCTTCGTCGCCGACGCTTAAGGTTTGTCCGACTTCGGGCAGTTGGACAAAGACCAGCTCGCCGAGTTGTTCTTGGGCGTGGTTGGTGATGCCGATGGTGGCGGAGTCGCCATCGGCTTGGATCCACTCGTGTTCTTTGGAGTATTTTTTGGACATGGCTTTTTCCTCGTTGGGTTCTTTGCTCGTTGGGTTTTTCCCTCGTTGTGGGTTTGGTTAGAGAGTAGCAAAAGATGGGCGTAAGATTGGCGTAAAATTAGCACGCAATTAGGGTTTGCTTGGCGGGTCGTTAGCGAAGGTATTGGTGCGGCACAAACGGCAGGGACGCAACTTTGAAGGGCAGTTGCTTGCCACGGACTTCCGCTAAGACCTGTGTGGTTTCAGGTTCGGCGGCGGCGGCGAAATCGCGGCTGACCAAGGCTAGGGCGATGGCGCGGTTCAGAGTGGGAGAAAACGAGCCGCTGGTGATGCGACCGATGGCGGAGCCGCTTTTGTCGGTTAGGGGTGCATTTTCGCGGGCGGGTAGGCGGGCGAGTTTTCCGTCTTCGGCGATGAGTCCGAGGCGGCGCAGGGGCAGGGCATCAGGGGCTTGGAAGGCTTGGGCTAGGGCTTCGGCTCCGAGAAACGCGCCGCCTTGGCGCAGAGCTTTTGGCACTGCCCAAGCGAGTCCTGCTTCTAGGGGCGATATGGTTTCGTCCATTTCGTGTCCGTAGAGGGGCAAGGCGGCTTCTAGGCGTAGGGCGTCTCGGGCACCCAAGCCCGCAGGAGTGGCTCCAGCGGTGACGAGGGCATCGGCTAGGGCGGCGGCGTGGTTGGCAGTGGTGGTGATTTCAAATCCGTCTTCGCCTGTGTAGCCACAGCGTGAGACATAGGCATAGACTTCGCCGTGTGGCAGTTTGGCTGTGCTTTCTGTTCCTTGCATGAAGGCGAGCGAAGCCGCCGCAGGGACAAGGCTTGCGAGTACTTCTTGGGCTTTTGGCCCCTGCAGGGCGACAAGTGCGGTTTCTTCGTCTTGGACTTCGTGGCGTAGCTCTAGCCCGCTTTGTTGTAGAGCCGCGTCTAGCACTTTTCTGTCGGTATCTTTGCGGGCGGCATTGAGGACAAGCATAAACTGCTGGTCATCAAGGCGGGTGACGATCAAGTCGTCTATCATCTTGCCTTGCTCGTTGAGCAGAAAGCTATATTTCAGGGCGTTGGGCTTTATGGCTTCGGGCTGAAGCGGCAGGAGGTGTGCAAGAAACTCATTTGCCCCTGCCCCTGAAATGCGGCTTCGCCCCATATGCGAGACATCAAACAGGGCGGCGGCGGTGCGGCAGGCTTTGTGTTCGGGGATGATTCCGCCGTGGTCTCCTGCGTATTGGACGGGCAGAAGGTAGCCGCCGAAATCTACGAGCTTACCGCCGTGGCGTTCGTGAAAGGCGTGGAGGGGTGTGGTGCGCGGGCTCACGCTAGATAGATTACTAAAAAAAAGCCTTCCTTGCTTTAAAAAAAGCTTAAAAAAAGCCCCCCGTCTTGGACGGGGGGCTAGATTCGCTTGTGGTTGGGGGCGCAATACTACGCCCGCACCATCGCTAGGTCTTGTGCTTACTCTAGGTTTGTATAGTCGTATCTGTGACCCGATACGCCACCAAGGACTGTCGGCTCGTCGGCTTCGGAGGATTGGAGTTTCACTTCAGCGACAAGCTCTTCCGCTTTAGGACCCGCGAATTTTCCTTTGAAGTTGTCTTTGTTTTCGTCACCCGTGCTGTCAGCATGACCATCATCATAGGAGTTATAGGCAGACACTACTTCGCCATCTGCGTCTAGAACTTTAACAGTTCCTGTGAAGTCAGCATTATGGCCCGTCCACTTAACGCCTTCTAGTTTGATGGTGCGGTCGTGCCAAGTGCCACTGCCTTCAAGCTTCGATCTCTTACCGACCGAAGTGCCACCTGTGGTGCGCATATTAGGCTTAAACTCGCCAACAATCGTACCTCCACCGCCTTTAATGAAGGTAGCAGTGAGGATGAAATCGCTGTTGTAGAGGTAGGTGTGTAGGTTCGGGTTTGACGCCGCAACACCCCAGCCCGAAAAGAGACTTGTGTATTCTGCCTTGGCCTCACTCTTTCCTGCACCTGCTCCCCCTTCGTTAAAGAAACTCCTCAGATAGGGTCCCATGCTGGTTGGGGCATCGCTCTTCGTATAGGTGAAGAGGTTGATGTACGACTGCGGGGCATCTGTGGCTAGGCTACCCCCCGTATAGAAAGCCCGCATTAGGATGAAGCCTGAATACTGCAGACCCCAATCGGTGCTGTATCGTTTGGGGAAGATCAACTCAACATCGTAGGCAGGGATTTCTCCATCTCTGGTAGCATCAGCGTCACCCCCATCCTTACTCGCCGCCACATCCACATTGTCACCCCAGAAGGTGCTGGAGCCACTCAAAAAGACCCGAGACACATGGCTACCAGGCAGATTATCGTAATTTGTATCCAACCCCGCAGTATAGGGAAGCGGGCGCGTGGTGGCATCTTCAAGTTCGGTTTTATCGGGGTCGCCGTCAATTACACCTTTTATGCTTGGTTTGAAGTCGTCAAGCATCCGCTCCAAGTAGGCTGCTCGACTTGGAGGGGCGGCGTCATTGTCAAATTCCGGATTATCTGGATCGTTATACCTGAAGAGACCAATCCCAGGAGCAATGAACTTGCCATTGCCTTTTGTTTTCTCCTCTGTCGCTTGGGCTGTCTGTTGTGGGGTTGGGCTACCATTGATATCGTATTTCTGATCGATTATTTCGTTGAACTTACGACCCCCCTTACCACCGACCGTGTTGGCATCAGCAAACTGCCAAATCAAAAGGAAAGGAACATCGTTTGATTGTTCAGACCCAGTCGGAGTCGGAGAAAAACGTCGCATCTCGAGATCCGCGAATGTGTAGCCAGAAACAGCGGTTTGGCGAAGATCAACATCTTCAGAAACGCCTCGCGCCTCACCTGTCTTACCCATAATTGTCAAACCCGTCGCCGTAAATGTCTTCACCTCAGAATGCTTGCTTTCAGCACCTGATCCAGTATTGGCAAAGGGTGTGAAGGAGCTTAGTTCCACATTTCCAGGATCGTCAGGGGTTTCTCCAGATGTGGGAGACCCAAAGTCCGCTGGCTCAATGGCAGCGCGTCGCGCTTCTTCAGCCGCTTGCTTAGCGGCAATGTCAGCAGCCGTGGATCCACAAGCCGCCAGCAAAGTGATGGAAGCGCCAACAAACGCCACAGACAAAGTGCGAGTCAATGCAAGAGACAAAGCACGATGCGCCAAACTACGCGTTGCAACACCAGTTGCAAAAGAGTGCGTCAAAAAACGATGCTTGGACATAAGTTCCCCTAATCCTCTAATGGGTATCAATCTTGGACGTTAGCAAAGCCTCGCGGCTGGTAAATTGTTCCGTGAGGTTGCACGAATCCGCCACAAAAATCAAGCCTACAAGCCTCCACGGAGAGTAGGCAGTCTGGGTTTCTGACAAGCACCAGCCACAGAAGCACCCACAGGATCAAAAAACCCAAGGACAACCCCCAACGGAAGGCTCTTAACAGCTGGCTTCTAAATAGCGCAAATTCACCACAAAAGTCAAGGTAAAGGGGATTTATCCGCCAATTTTAGCGGATTTGCTAACCCCGCTGGCTGGCACAAAGGCAGGAAATACCCCCCAAAGCACGCAAAAAACCCTATATTCAGCGATATTCGCCCAATTAGCGCACGCTGACTCAGATGCTGGCGTGTTTTCCCCACCCCAAAAAAGCCCCCGCAAGAAAGCCCCTGCAAGAAAGCCCCCGAAAAATGAGCCACGCAAAACCCCCGCTCCCCCCGCTCAAATTATTGCTCGCCGCACCGCACGGCGAAGCTTGCCGAGCCGTGCCAATAGGCGGCGCAAGCCGCCGTAAAATGCGCGGGGCAAACAAAGCCACAAACACAAAGTAAAACGATGAAGAACACAACAAAACCCCCGCTCAAAGTATTGCTCGCCGCCCCGCGCGGATTCTGTGCGGGCGTAGAACGCGCCGTCCAAGCCGTAGAAGAAGCCCTAAACCAATTCGGCGCACCCGTGTTCGTCCGCCACGAAATCGTACACAACCGCAAAGTCGTAGAAGAACTCTCCGCCCGCGGCGCCATCTTCGTTGAAGAACTCAACCAAATCAACGACAGCTCACGCCCCGTCATCACTTCCGCACACGGCATACCACAAGCCGTCAAAGACGAAGCCCAAAAACGCAAACTCCTACACCTAGACGCAACCTGCCCGCTCGTAGAAAAAGTACACGCCCGCGTCCGCCACGCCACCGCCCAAGGCTATATCGTCCTGCTCATCGGACACCCCAACCACCCCGAAATCATCGGCACACTCGGACAAGCCCCCAAAAACTCCGTACTACTCGTCAGCACCCAACAAGACGCCAAAACCATCACGCCACCCACAAACACCAAACTCGCATGGGCAAGCCAAACCACCCTGTCCGTCAGCGACACAGCAGAAATCGTCAAAATCCTACAACAACGATTCCCCACCATCGTCAGCCCAAAAAAAGATGACATCTGCTACGCCACTTCCAACCGCCAAACAGCAGTCGCAGAACTAGCCCCGCATTGCGACCTGTTTCTCGTGCTCGGCTCGCAAAACTCGTCCAACTCAAGACGGCTGGTAGAAGTCGCACTCGCCAGCGGAAGCCCAAAAGCACAACTCATCGACGGACCAAACAATCTAACCCTGCCCCTGCCCACTTCCGTGCAGTGCCTCGGACTCACCGCAGGAGCCAGTGCGCCCGAATCACTCATCACAGAAACCCTAAGCCAGCTCGCCACACACCACACACTGGAAGTCCAAGAACAAAACCACGAAAAAGAAACCATCCGCTTCAAACCACCCAAGCCCGCCACCACTTCAGCAAACACACCCAAGAACAAACCCACAGAACAATAACAAACCCGCCACAAAAATAACCAGAAAGGAATCATCGTGGCTGTCTATACGCCCGTCAGCACCGACCAATGCAAGGACTTCCTTGCCCTCTACGACCCACAGCAAGTCGGCTCCTATCTCGCCCACGAAGGAATTCTGCGCGGCGTAGAAAACTCAAACTTCTTCGTAGAAACAAGCCACGGACAATTCGTCCTAACCCTCTACGAACGGCGCGTCCAAGCCGCAGACCTGCCCTTCTTTCTCAGCTTCATAAACCATCTAAACGCACACGGCTTAACAACTCCAAAAGCCCTACGCCTCGCCAATAACTCCTGGAGCGGCAAAGTCCGCGGCAAGCCCGCCGCTCTAGTCACACGCCTAGCAGGAACCAGCCTAGACGAAGCACAAATCACTCCAGCCCTCGCCGCACAAGCAGGAAACACAATCGCACAGATGCACTCCGCCGCCGAAGACTTCACAGGCACACGAGCCAACACCTTAGGTCACAAATCTTGGAACAAACTGCTACAAGAAGCCCAAAAGCAAAATTGTCCGCCAGAAAATAAACAGGAAAGCGAAGCCCTGCTCGTCCGAGCCGAGCGGATCTTGGCGTTCTGCAATGAAACCCTACACGGAGCCGATTCCCTACCCCAGCGAGTTGTCCATGCGGATCTGTTCTGCGACAATTTTCTCGTCTCCAAAAACACCATCTGCGGCGTAATCGATTTCTATTTCGCCTGCACAGAATCGCTCGCCTACGACCTAGCCGTAGCCGCAATCGCCTGGAGCAGCTCACCCCAAGGCACATTGCAAGTAGCTCCGCTTGAAGCCCTGCTCACAGGATACCGCCAAGCCCGCCAGCAAACAGAAACCTTGCCTCCAATCAACAAAGACGAACAACAAGCTTGGCGCGGACTCTGCGCAGGAGCAGGCTTGCGATTCTTCCTCACACGATTCGTTGATGCGCTAATCACCGAAGCCAACTCGCAAGTCGCCGTGAAAGACCCCGAACCCATGTTGCGCCTTGCCGAAACCTTCGCCTTCGGCTCAATACCAAAAACAGCACTTCTATGAACAACTCTCTAAACAACTCGCCAAACCCAGCAACAGGCAAGGCCGTAGAAGTCATCGCCTATACCGACGGCTCGTGCCTACGCAACCCCGGAGTCGGCGGCTGGGGGGTATATCTGCCACAGGGAATAGACGGCACAAGTGCTTCCTGCGAGCTTTCAGGCGGAGTGCTTGAAACCACCAACAACCGTATGGAGCTAGAAGCCGCTATTCAGGCTCTGGAAGCAACAAGCCACAAACTACCACTCAAAATTTTTACCGATAGCGAGTACCTAAGCAAAGGCATAACCGAGTGGCTGGCAGGCTGGAAACGCCGCGGCTGGAAAACCGCCGCCCGCAAGCCCGTTGAAAATCAAGATCTATGGAAACGTCTAGACACACTTCGCCACGGACGAAGCATAACTTGGCAATGGGTGCGAGCGCACAATCAAAATCCAGGCAACGAACGCGCTGACGCACTTGCCAATCAAGCCGCCCACCAACTCGCCCGCCAGAAGCGTTAATTCACTAACGCCAATTCTAACGCTGATTTTCTAACGCCGATTAAAGAAGCTAGGCAGTACCCGAAAACGGGGAAAGTCTTCCCGCCCGTATGCCAATCCGCGAAAGTGCGCCACTCCAACGGGTTTCTAAAGCGGCGTTGAACAACAGCTCTTCATCACAATCAGCCGTGAGCCAAGCGTTCTGCGCAAGCTCAGCGTCAAGCTGTCCCGCACCCCAGCCCGCATAGCCCAAAGCCAAAAACGACTTGCGCGGACCATCACCACTCGAAATTGCCCGCAGAATATCCATTGTCCCCGTAAGGGCGACTCCATCAGGCAGACGCAAAGTGGATTCTTTAAAGTAATCGTCCGAGTGCAAGACAAAGCCATGTCCGCTACCAACAGGCCCACCCATCTGCACACGAATCGGCGGCGCGTTTTCGTCCGAATCAATTCCAAGCTGGCGGAGAATTTCCGAAAAGTTCAGCCGCGGAGCAGGACGATTAATAATCAAACCCATAGCCCCTTCCCGCGAGAACTCACAAAGATAAATCACCGCACGGGCAAAGTTGGAATCCTGCATCTCAGGCGTAGCAATCAAAAGCCGCCCAACCAAATCTTCCCCCCGATCAGGAATACCGTCAGACAAAGAACGAGCAAGCCGTGGACTCCGCGCCCGCGAACTACGAGTCAGCCGCACCAAGTCTTCTGAGACGCGGGCTTGGTTTTGCTCTTCATCAGCAAAATCGCCTTCATCATCTTCCGCGACTTCGTCATCATCAAAGATATCGTCGTCAGCCATAGAAGCCCCCACAGATTCGTTACCACTCAGCAATTATACTACAAAAACCACAGGCAAAAGAGACCATAAATACAGCACAGGTTTGCCCTATACTCTTACTTCTGACAGGGATTAACTCCTGACGGGGATTAACAGGGACTAAACCAGCACAATGAAGACAGCACCCCGAATAGCACAGCTTGGCTACGCAGTCGCTTGCGGACTCGCAAGCGTAGCCTTAATGCGTCCTGCTATGGCAGAAGTACAGTACGACTCAGCTTGGCAGAAAGGCGAAGTTGCGGCAGTGCGTCTGATATCTGCTTCGGGCTCTTTTTCAATGCTCGGTGTCGCAAGTGCGGCACAAGAAGGGACTGACAAAAAAATCCAGCTCGCGGGTCTGGAGTTTCAGCTTGCCGAGGGTTGGAAAACCTACTGGCACACTCCAGGGGCGGCAGGGTTTGGCGCCGAAACCAATTGGCAAGCTTCAGAAAATCTGCAAGCAGCAGAAATCTTCTGGCCCCTACCCAAACGATTTTCGTTATTTGGCGAAGATTTTTTAGGCTACGACAGCGGCAAGGTAATTCTGCCGCTTCTAATCGGAGGGCTAGATGGAAGTCGCGAAGTAAAACTCAAGGGCAATATTTTTTATCTTGCGTGCAAGCAGCTATGCATTCCGCATCAGGCACAAGTCGCGCTGACTTTACCTGCCCTAGACAATGATACAGGCACAACAGGTGGCGCGGACTCACCCCATCAAAAATCCCTACTGCAAGCCTTGGCACGGGTACCGACAACTCAAGACCACCGCGTGCGCTTGCTGACCCAAGCCATAGAGCAAGACGATTCTACAGGCGCAAAAATGGTCGTATCCGCACGCCTGCCTGTACCGCTTGTCGCCCCCCACATTCTTGCGGCTTCGCAAGATGCTTTGTTTGGCGAAGCCGAAGAAATCATCAGCCACGAAAACACCGATGGCAGTACAAGCCTTTCGTTTGTCTTGCCGCTACGCACAGCTCCAGGCTTAGACCCCCGCCAGCTCGCAGGACGCGCCTTCAGTATCAGCTTTGCTGACCGAGCGGCTCCTGTGGGTACTGTTGCCCATCGCGGCTGGGAAATTAATAGTAGCTTCGCCCTTCTGCAAAACTTCAATGTACTGCCTGTTCTGCTCTTAGCGTTTTTGGGCGGATTGATCCTGAACTTTATGCCTTGCGTCTTACCTGTTTTGACCTTGAAGATTCTGCATCTTTTGCGTTTGCGCGAAGAAGCCGAAGCAGACACAGAAGGTGGGAATCCAGAAGACGAAGGCGGGGAAAAGTTTTTACAACAGGTGCGGCAGGGTTTTGTAGTTTCTAGCTTGGGCATTTACGCCGCCTTTATGAGCTTAGGAATTGCCGTTGCTGTAACGGTAGCCCTTGCACGCACAGCGGGATGGGGTGTGCAGTTTCAAAGTCCGACTTTTCTTGTGGTTATGGCTTTGGCTTTAACGCTATTTACGGCTTGGGTGTGGGGCTGGTGGCGTTTGCCGCTTGGCTTTGGCTCTTTAGGTTCATCTGCGGGTTCATCTGTGGGTTCATCTGCGGGTTCGTCTGTTGCGGGTTCGTCTCCCCGCTTGGGCGAAGAAGCAAATCGCTCCAAGTTCTTATCGGATTTCTCGGCGGGCTTCTTGGCGACTTTGTTGGCGACTCCCTGCTCAGCACCATTCTTAGGCACGGCAGTAGGATTTGCCTTGACCTTAAACACGGCAGACACTTTGCTCATCTTTTTTGCGATGGCGACAGGGTTTGCGGCTCCGTGGCTTATCTTTGCCGCTGTGCCACAGGGAGCGCGATTTTTGCCGCGTCCTGGGGCGTGGATGGAGCGGCTGGAACGACTCTTGGGCTTTGGTCTCTTGCTCACTGCACTCTGGCTTATCAGCCTGCTGGATGGAGCTATAGCGTGGATGGCAGTTGCCTTGCTGGGTATGTTGCTAATGCTTTTGCGCCAAGAAAATAAAAGGGAGAGCAGAAGGGAAGGTAAAAAGACAAGCCAAAGCCAAGCCCTATCGCGTGGAGCCATCGCGAGCTTGATTGTTGCCGTGCTGTTGTTGCCCTATGGGCTCGGTAAGGGTGATGATGGCACTTTCGCCCCCACGCCTGAGCGTCAAGACAAGGTGGCACGCTTGCCTGCTCCGTGGCAGGTTTTTTCGCCACGGGCGATTGAAGTTGCAGTAACGAGCAACAAGGTTTCGCTTGTGGTCTTCACGGCTGATTGGTGTGTGACCTGTAAGGTCAATGAGTCTTTAGTTTTGCGTTCGCAGGCAATTGAGCAAATCTTGGCAGGCGAAGAAACCATTGCTCTGCTCGGCGATTGGACAGAGCCCGACCCAGAAATTGCCGCCTGGCTTGCCCACCACGGACGCTATGGCATTCCTTTCACAGCTGTCTATGGTCCAGGTGCCCTAGATGGAATTCTACTGCCCGAGCTTTTGACCAAAAGTTCGCTTTTGCAAGCTCTGGCCCAGGCGAGTGGCAGTTAAAGTTCTGCGCGTGTAAAACATAGACCCAGAGCTTAAATAAAAAGCGAACAGCACAAAAATCTCAAGGAGACAGCGATGATACAAGAAGGCGAAATGCTTCCCAATGTGGAGCTACAAACCAAACGCGGCAAAAGTGTAGAAAGCGTTTTCACCCACGATTACTTTGGGGGCAAGAAAGTTTTGCTCTTTGCTGTGCCAGGAGCTTTTACTCCGACTTGTTCTGCCAAGCACTTGCCAGGCTATGTGGAGCAGGCACAAGCCCTTCGTGCCAAGGGGATTGAGCAAATTGCTTGCCTTTCGGTCAATGATCCTTTCGTTATGGCGGCGTGGGGAGAAAAATACGAAGCGGCAAGTGCGCAGATTGATATGCTGGCTGATGGCAGTGCGCTTTTTACCAAGGCGGCAGGCTTAGAGTTAGACTTAAGCGATGCGGGCTTTGGTCTGCGCAGTCAGCGTTATGCGCTTTTGGCAGAAGACAAGATTGTTAAGGGTCTGTGGGTAGAACCGCAACACTCGTTCGGAGTCTCGAGTGCTGAAGAAGTTTTAAAGCTTCTTTAACGGCTTGTCCTGCCCTTGGGCTTCAAGGGTCGGGTAGATGCGGGTCTGGTGCCTACTTAGTGCTTACTTGCTACCTGCTTGACACCGACTTGTCGCCGACTCGGCACCTATTTGGCAAAAGCGGCGTGGGCGGACTTTGACAGCGGACCCAAGGTGACACGAGTCGGCGGACACGAAAAGATCTTCTCGGCAAGGGTGCGCACAGCTTCAGGAGTCACTCCGTCTAGCCGTGCCAAGGTATCCGCCAGCGGAGTCGGCTTGCCCCAAGCAAGAAATCGCCCTGCCAGAGATTCCATTCGCGCTTCACTGCGTTCGCGTGAAAATAAAAGGCTTGTGCGCAGTTGCGCCCGTGCGCGTTCTACTTCTTGGACAGGCGGAGCCCGCGTTGCCAAATCGTCTTGAATCTTATTCAAGCGGGTCAGGAGCTCAGTGCCACGGGCACTTTCTGTGCCAGCATAGACTCCGAACAAGCCCGCGTGCGAGAGCGACGAGACAAAGCTATGGACTGCGTAGGCAAGTCCTGCTTCTTCGCGCAACGATTGGAAAAGCCTTGACGACATACCACCCCCCAAAATTTGCGACAAAGCGGCAAGAGTCGGCCACTCGTCAGCCCGTCGCCCATAGGCAGGAAACCCTTGAACGATATGCAACTGGGTAAAGCTTTCCCCTGCACTCAAAAAGCCGCCGCTGTACTCAGGCGTAGTTAATTCGTTGAGATAGGTTTCGCATCCGAAGTGTAGGTCTGAGTCTTTTGCTTTGCTGTTGTGTGCCGTGGGTGCACCCTTGCTATTGGTTTGAGTGCTATTGGTTTGAGTGCTATTGGTTTGAGTGCTACTGGCTTGGGTGCTACTGGTTTGGGGAGTCTTGGCTTGGGTAGTACTGGCTTGGTTGGTCTTGGCTTGGGTAGCACTGGCTTGGGCAGGAAAAGCCGCTTCAGCAAGCTTGGTTAAGCTATCGCCATCAATCGCACCCGCCGCTGTCAGCAAAAGCCGCGAAGGCTCATACAAACGCGCACGAAAGCCGTGCAACGAGTCGGTCGTAAAAGACCGCAAAGACTTTTTTGTACCCAAAATGGGTCTGCCCAAACTATGTCCGCCCCAAGCCTGTTCCTGAAACCTATCAAAAATAATATCGTCAGGCGTGTCTTCGGCTTGTCCGAGTTCTTGCAAGACAACTTCGCGCTCGGCTTCTAAATCTTTGTCCTGCAACAACGGCTCGTGAAACAATTCAGCCAGCAACGCAATTGCTGTTTCCACTCCTTCAGGCGGAACCTTGCATTCATACGAAGTGGCTTCGCGTCCTGTTGCCGCGTTAATCCAGCCGCCCAAGTCTTCTATGGTCTCCACAATTTGCCGCCCATCACGGTGGCGCGTACCCTTGAAGACCATATGCTCCAACAAGTGAGCCAAGCCGCTTTCGTCTTCTTGTTCGTGTCCTGCCCCTGCCCGCACCCACAAGCCAAGAGTGACCGAGTCAGCTTCTGCCATTGTCTCAGAAGCCACCGTCAAACCCGAAGCCAGACGCACCACCTGCGGCTCTTCGCGAATGTCTGTGGCGGAGCGGCTTTGCTTCGGGGCTTTTCCATTCTTGGCTCCGCTCTTGTCTTGGCTCTTGTCTTGGCTCTGGCCTCGGCTCTGGGGCTTTGCCGACTTTGCGCCCTTGGTTTTGGCGGTTTGCGTCATACCCCTTGCTCCAGAAAGGCGGCGAGTGCGGAAAGATCATTGTCGATTGTCTGTAGATTCTCGCGGGCGGCGAGCACATCCGCCAAGGCAGAAGGCGTTTCAGGAGCCATGCCCGCCGCTTCTTCCACCGTGTCTGGAAACTTGGCAGGATGCGCACAGCCAAGCGCGACCACAGGTGTCGTTTCACTGCCTGCTTGCTGGCTCGCTAAAGAATGGCGGGCGGCAAAGACTCCGATGGCACTATGCGGATCGAGCAAGACTTCGCAACGGCGAAGGCTATGGGCGATTTCTTGGCGGATATCTTCTTCGCTAACGGCAGTACCCCAAAAATCGCTCTGGACTTTTGCTAAGAGTCCAGCTTCCACGGCAAGGGTTCCTGTGTTTGCAAACTTGGCTAAAACTTCAGCCGTGCGGATTGCATCGCGGTTAAAGAGTCCAAAGAGCAGACGCTCAAAATTGCTTGGCACCTGAATATCCATAGACGGAGCAATCGTCGGCTGAACGCTACGGCTTGTCATAGTGCCCGTTGCTAAGAACCGCGCCAGAATATCATTGTTGTTGGTGGCAATACCGATTGTGGCGATGGGCGCACCCATTTGTTTTGCTACCCATCCTGCGTAGGCATTGCCGAAGTTGCCGCTTGGTACGACGAAAGAAACTTTGTTTGCGCCTGTTTGATTCTTTAGTTTGTATGCTGCTGCCACATAGTATGCCGCTTGAATGACAAGCCGCACCCAGTTAATGGAGTTAACTGCAGTAAGTCCGTAGTGCTTGCGCCAGGGTTCTTGAGCGAAGGCTTGTTTGACGAGTGCTTGGCAATCGTCAAAGGTACCGCGCACAGCAACGGCTTGAACATTACGGGCAGTGCGGGTTGTCATCTGCTTGCGCTGGACTTCTGATACGCGCCCTTCGGGATAGAGCACGATGCACCGTACAAGTGGTTTGTCAGCAAAGGCAGCTAAAGCGGCAGAGCCTGTATCGCCGCTGGTTGCGACAAGGATTGTGATTTCTTTGCCTTGCTTGGCAAGAAGGGCAGGGATGAGCTGTCCCAAGCACTGCATTGCTAGATCTTTGAAGGAAAAAGTTGGACCGTGAAAAAGTTCTAAAAGCCACAGGTTTGATTCCAGCTGGCGGAGCGGGGCGATATCTGGATGGTGAAAGTTTGTGTAGGCGGCGTGTAGGAGGGCAGGCAGTTCGCTTTCCAGTGCCGAGCCTGCGGCGTAGGGAGCAAGCACAGACAGAACTGTATCTTCGTAAGCTCTGGCTATTGCTTTGTCCGTTGCTCTGCCCGCTGTCTTGTCCGTTGCCCTGCCCGCTGTCTTGTCTGTTGCCTTGTCGGTTTCCTGTGCCACCACGGGCGGCGGTGTAGCATCAAGCCGCGGAAACTGGGCAGGCAGATAAAGTCCGCCATCAGGAGCCGTGCCCGTCAGCAGTAACGCGTCAAACGAACAGGGGTGATCTCCTGTTGCGTCGCGGGTAGAGAAGTAGGGAATTGACTCAGACACGACTTCGCCAGTTTAGCACTCACTCAAGCCTTGGGTAGTGAATTGTCTCTGGCTTTACGGCGGGCGACAAGTGCATCGCGGATTCGCACAAGCCACAAGGCAGCTAACGCGGCGGCTAGGAGAAACCAAGTGCGCGCATAGTTGGCGTGTTGATTGCGTAGGTTTGGCGAAGGCGGAAGCGGCACGGGTTCGGCTAGGGTATCCGCAGACGAAACCGATTGGCTTACGGGTTTGGTTAGGGTTATGTAGCCGATAGTGCCGAGTGTAGCGGGCGGGATTGGCTCTGCGGTTTGTTGTCTTAGGAGTTCCGCGAACGCTTCGGGCTCAACCCATGGGTATAGGGTTGTGGTTGCTGATTGAAATTCAGGCCAGGGGGGGCGGAAAAACTCTCTGCCGTACCAGCCCCCAAAGCGCAATACGCCTGTCACGCTGTGTGTTCCTGTAGGGGGTGGAGGAATTGCTTCCAGCTCGGCTTTACCGCTGACGAAGGGAGACCATCCCTGGACTACCCACAGCAGAGTTTTTGTCTTGCTTAAGACGAAGGGTCTGACAATCCACGCGCCATTTTTTTGTCTCCCATCTTGGCGTGGGTGTTGGTCTGGTGCGCTCGTTTTTTTACTGTCTTGCCCTTTGGTGCCTTGCGCTTGGCGGGCGGGCAGGTTTGGAAAGCTCCGCGGGCCTACCGCCAAAGTTAAAGTGCCTAGAAATTCTCCGTGGGCTTGGACGGGCTGAAATTCCTGCAAGGAAAACAATTCAGTACCAGAAGCTGTGCCTAAATCCGTTGGCGGGGAAGCGGCAAGGGAATCCAGATCCGCAAGCAAGGTTTCCTTCCACTCTAGGCGGGAGAGCTGCCAGAAACCCAAGGCAAGCAGAATCGCCAGCGATGGCACGGCAAACCAGCCAAACGACAGGGCTTGGCGTAGCGTCACCTGCACCACAGAAGCAGAAGACACAGCAGAAGCAGGGCTTTCAGGCACAATCACAGACAATCAAGCAAGAAAATCACAACAAGTTTGCACAGATAGCACAGGCGGCGGGGTGTCTTGGCAGGTCGTGCGCGGGGCTATACTGGAGCGGCTTTGTACCAGCACCCGTGCCTTCGTGCCTTTAATATATAGGCTTAAATACTAGGCTTATATATGGGGCTTATACACGGGTATGGAGGTATGCGGATGTGTTTTTGTCACTTGTGCTTGCTTTATGGCTACTTTTGATGTTTCTCCGTTGTTGGAGATTCGCGCTATCTCCAAGCGGTTTGGAGACTTGACGGCGAATGACGCGATTTCGCTGACTCTGCGGCGGGGGGAAATTCACGCTCTGATTGGCGAGAACGGAGCAGGCAAATCTACTTTGATGCAGATTCTCTACGGGCGGATTACGCCCGACGCAGGAGAGATTTTGCTAGAAGGCAAGCCTTTGGCGGCAGGAACTGCGGCAGCACGGGCGGCGGGGATTACGATGGTCTTTCAGCAGTTCGTATTGTTTGAAGCCCTGACAGGACTTGAAAATTTGCGACTCGGGCTTGGCAACGGAATGAAGCCACGGGCTTTGCGCGACAAGGCGTTAGCTTTTGCCGAGCGTTATGGCTTTTGGGTAGAGCTTGATAGGCGGGTTTCTGAGTTGTCAGCGGGCGAGCATCAACGGCTTGAAGTTTTGCGGTGCATCATGCAGGAGCCGAAAGTGTTGATTATGGATGAGCCAACTTCGGTTTTGACTCCGCAGGAAGCGGATGGTTTGTTTGAAACAATTCGCCTTCTGGCACGGAATGGTACGGGGATTGTCTATATCTCACACAAGCTTCGGGAAATCCGTGCTTTGTGTGAGCGGGCTACGGTTTTGCGGCGGGGGCGGGTGGTGGCGCGTCCTGACCCACAAAAGACCGAGCTGGACGCAATGGCACGGGCAATGTTGGGCGATGACGCAGTCGCACTGGCAGACCTTGCAGAAACGGAAGACAAAGCGACTGGCACGCTTTCTGCTGTGCCTAGTGTGCCTACTATGCCGAGTGTATTGCCACCGCGAGAAACAACGCGGCTTTTCGTGGAGGGGTTAACTCTGCCTTCTGTGCATCGCCAAGGAGTTGGGCTTAGTGATATTTCCTTTTCGGTGGCGGCAGGAGAAATTTTCGGCATTGCGGGAATTGCCGGCAATGGACAAAACACGCTTCTAGAAGCCTTGACGGGCGAGCGGCTTCTGCCCCACGGACAGGAACAAGCCATTCGCTTGCAGGGGCGGGCAGTTGGACAATTGGGAGTCTTAGCGCGTCGTCGTTTGGGGCTTGCGACCGTGCCTGAAGACCGCCACGGACATGGCGCGGTGGGGGACTTAACTTTGAAGGAAAATATTTTACTGACCAGCACACATGTTACGCACGGAGAAGATGCTTTGGTGCGGCGGTTTGCTTGTTCGGGTGGTTGGTTGCGTTTGCGGCGAGCGGGGATGGTGGCGGAGCAAGTTTTAGCGCGCTTTGCCATTCAGGGAGCTGAAGCGCGGGGTCCTGACACTTTGGCGCGTAAGTTGTCGGGAGGAAACTTGCAGCGTTTTATTGTGGGGCGGGGTTTGTTGCATGCGCCTGACTTGTTGCTGGTTTTGCAGCCGACTTGGGGGGTAGATGCGCACGCGGCGGCACGGATTCACCAAGCTTTGCGGGAAGCGGCAGAGCGGGGGGCAGGGGTTTTGCTCATCTCGCAAGACTTGGATGAATTGCTTGCTCTGTCGCATCGCATTGCGGTTTTGGCGCGCGGACAACTTTCGCGTCCCTTTATTTGTGCTGACTTTAAAGACTCACCTGCGGGCAAAAGCGAGCTACGCCATGCTTTAGGACTTCTGATGACGGGGCTTGGGGGTACAAGCACAAATCCTGACAGAGAAAAAGTTTTGTGAGGCGGAGGCGATGTTAATTGTCCGCATAGAGCCGCGAGAGTTTGATACAACCAGCACGCAGGGAGCCCGCGCACACTTGCGGGTTTTGGGTTTGGCGGCGGTGGTGCCTTTGTTGGTGAGTTTGCTATTGGGTGGTTTGATTTTTCTGAGCAATGGGATTCCACCCCTCCACGGACTCCATGCCTTCTTCATTGCTCCCTTGTCGGATCGGTTGGGCTTAACTGAGCTGTTGGTTAAAGCGGCACCTTTGGCATTGATTGCCTGCGGGCTATTGTTTGTCTTCCGTGCCAATGTTTGGAATATCGGTGCCGAAGGACAATTCATCTTAGGGGCGATTGGAGCAACTGGCACAGCTCTATTCTTGGTGCCGCAGGATTCGCCTTTTTGTCTCCCTGCCCTGTTTTTGGGTGGTGTCATCGCAGGAGCCGCTTGGGCGGGTGTGGTCGCGTGGCTACGGGCGCATCTTCGGGTTAATGAAATTCTATGTAGTTTGATGTTGGTCTATGTTGCGCAGTTACTTTTGCATTGGCTGGTGCAATCGCCGTGGCGTGATCCGCAGGGCTATAACTTTCCTGAGACGGCACTGTTTGAGTCAAGCTTAATGCTTCCCATCTTGGTGGAGCGCACGCGCTTACATCTGGGTGTGTTGTTTGTGGTTCCTGCTGTGGCTTTGACTTGGCTTCTGCTGAACCGTTCGTTGTTTGGGCTTGCCATTTCAGTTGCAGGACGCGCACCACGGGCGGCTCGGTTTGCGGGCTTTTCGCAAAAGCGGATCATCTGGATGACTCTATTGGTCAGTGGTGGCTTTGCGGGCTTGGCGGGAGCAGTTGAAGTGGTGGGGCTGACGGGGCAATTGGTGCCGCGGATTTCTCCGGGCTATGGCTTTACGGCGATTATCGTTGCCTTTTTGGGCGGACTACATCCCTTGGGCGTGGTGGCGGCGGCGTTGCTGGTGGCTTTGACCTATCTGGGCGGAGAAGCGGCTCAGGTTACGACGCAGCTTCCCTATGCGGCGGCGGGGATTTTTCAAGGTTTGTTGTTGTTTTCTGTTTTGGCGTTTGGCTTTTTTTCGCGCCATCGTGTGCGTTTTACACGGGCGGTTCAGAGACCTGCGGGGCAGGTTTTGCAGGCTTCTGCAAATCTTCCTGCAAATCCAAGCGCAAATTCCTCTACAAATCCGCGCGTAGATTTATAGGAGCGACAAGACCATGCTTGAGATTTCGTGGTTGGCAATTGCTCTTACGATTGCGGCAGCATCTACGCCTTTGCTCTTGGCGGCGGCGGGCGAGTTGGTGGTGGAGCGGGCAGGTGTCTTAAACTTAGGGCTTGAGGGAATGATGCTGATGGGCGCAGTCATTGGTTTCATTGTCAAGGTGGAAAGCGGCTCGTGGTTTGTTGCCTGTCTTGCCGCCGCCTGTGTCGGAGCGCTTTTCTCACAGGCTTTTGCTTTTTTTGTTTTGACCTTGCGTGCCAATCAGGTAGCGGCGGGTTTGGCTTTGACAATTCTTGGCGGTGGTTTGGCGGCGGTTTTGGGGGCGGGTTATGTGGGTGTATCGCTGGCACCGATGCCGCGGATTCCTGTTGTGGGGAGTGAGCTTCATCCGTGGCTTGGCTTGTTGGAGCATAGTCCGCTGTTCTGGTTGGGGCTTCTGGTTGTCGTGGGGGTGCAGTGGTTTTTATTTCATAGCCGAGCGGGTTTGGTTCTGCGGGCTGTCGGGGATAGCCATGATTCAGCCCATGCCTTGGGTTATTCGGTGTTGAAAGTCCGCGCACTGGCGATTGCCTTTGGCGGAGCTATGGCGGGTTTGGGGGGCGCGTACCTATCGCTGGTGCATACGCCGCTCTGGTCGGAAGGTATGACTGCAGGGCGCGGCTGGATTGCTTTGGCTTTGGTGGTGTTTGCTTTTTGGCGTCCGTGGCGTTTGTTGTTTGGCACTTTCTTTTTTGCTTCGGTTACGATTTTGGAGATTTATGCGCAGGGGTTTTCATTGGCGGTGCCGCCGCAATTTTTTGCTATGTTGCCGTATTTGGCGACGATTGCGATCTTGGTGTTTTTGTCGTCCGCCTATTGGCGCGGACGCAGTGATGCACCTGCGGCTCTTGGAAAAACTTTTGCGCCCCCGTATTAAATTAATTGCGTATTAATTGTGTATTAGTATTAATTGCGGATTAATTGTTTTTTGTCCTTTGGCGTTTTTGCCTTTGGCGTTTTTGTCCTTTGGCGTTTTTGCAAAACCTTTTTCTACAGGAGAGCAAGGTATGGTGTATCTGTTGCCTACGGGTCTGCACTTAGGTCTGCACTTGGTTCTGCACGCAAGTCTGCGCAGGTGTCTGCGGATGGGTTTGGCTGTACGGTTTTTGGGTGTTCTGGTTCTTGTGGTGGGGCTTTGTGCCCTTGGCGTAGCTCCCGCCCACGGACAGGAAGACTCGCCCTTGAAAGTTGCCTTTGTCTATCTGGGGCCAATTGGCGACCATGGCTGGAGCTACGGACACGAACAGGGCAGGCTGGCGGTGCAGAAACATTTTGGAGCGCAGGTAGAAACGCACTTTGTGGAGAAGATACCTGAAGGTCCTGAGTCCGAGCGGGTTTTTGCACGCTTGATTCAAGATGGCTACAAGCTGATTTTTGCCAACGGCTACGGACATACCCGTTCTGCCATTCGGGCGGCACGGCTGGATCCTGAAGTGCGGTTAGAAGTTGCAACGGGTTCGGAGACTTCTCCGCAGGTAGCGTTGTATTCGGCGCGTTTTTACGAAGGAAGGTATATCGCTGGCGTGATTGCAGGGCATTTAAGCCAGAGTGGCACAGCGGGATATATTGCTTCCTTGCCTGTGCCTGAAGTGGTGCGGGGGATCAATGCCTTTTTGTTAGGGATGCGTTCGGTGAATCCTGATGCGCGTTTGCGGTTGGCGTGGGTGCATGCCTGGTATGATCCGCCGCGTGAAGCGGATGCGGCACGGGTTTTGATTGGACGGGGGGCTGATATTTTGACACAGCACACGGACTCGACAGCGGCTTTGGGGGTAGCGGCGGAGCAAGGCGTTAAAGCGTTTGGTTTGGCGAGTGATATGCATCATTTTGCCCCTGAGATTCATCTGTCCAGCATTGTTAACTTGTGGGACAGCTATTACATAGAGCGGGTTTCTGCCTATCTGGATGGCACTTGGCAAAGTGGCAGGGCGTGGCGGGGGTTTGACGGCGGAATGCTGGAGATGAGCGCATATCACAATATGCCTGCGGAAGTGGCAGAAGCGGCACGGCGGGTTGAGGCACAGATTCGGGCGGGTGACTTGCAGATTTTTGCGGGGCCATTGATTGACCAAGCGGGGGCGCAACGAATCGCCGCAGGTGCAGTGCTGGACGACACGGCTTTGCTCTCTATGGATTGGTTCTTGGACGGGGTAGATGGCTCGTTGCCATAAGAATTTTTTAGAGAATTTTTGGAGAATTTAGAATCGCTCCTGTGGAAAACTTTCCGAGCCACGGCAGATTGGGTGGTTTTGGAGAAAACCATCTGCGAACAACCTGTGGATTTGTGAAAAACTTTTTTTGCGTCGCTTGCGGAAACGATTAGACTGGGCTTTATGTGCAATCTGTCTTAACCCTTCGCTTTACCCTCTAACGCTTTACCCCCCCCCTAACGCTTCAACGCTTCAACATGGTGCTTTCACGGCACTTCTTTACGAACTCCAAAACACGGGAGACGGTTTGATGACCGCAGTACAAAAATCTTTTCATTTTCTTCGCAGTGGCTTGTGGGCTTTTTCTGCAACTTGTCTTCTAGCGGCAAGTTTTCTTGTTGCCATGGCTCTTGTCGGCACGGCAGATGCCCAAGAGAAAACCAAAGTGGGTTTTGTCTATGTTGGCCCCATTGGCGACCATGGCTGGACCCACGCCCACGATGTTGGGCGGCGAGCTTTGGAAGAAGAATTCGGCTCGGGCGTAGAGACCACTTTCTTAGAAAGTGTCCCTGAAGGAGCCGATGCCGAAGGGGCAATCCGCCGCTTGGCAAACGAAGGACACGATGTGATCTTCACGACTTCGTTTGGCTATATGAATCCGACCCTGAAGGTAGCGCGGGAGTTTCCTGACATCAGGTTTGAGCATGCGACAGGATATAAACGCAGTGACAATGTTTCCACCTATTCTATTCGCTTCTACGAGGGAAGGTACATCCAAGGAGTCATCGCTGGTCATATGACCCAGAGCAACGCTATTGGTTATGTGGCGGCGTTTCCGATACCTGAAGTGATGCGCGGGATTAATGCGTTTCTGCTCGGGGCGCGTTCAGTCAATCCTGAAGTGACCCTGCACTTGGTGTGGGTGAATACTTGGTTTGACCCAGGCAAGGAACGCGATGCCGCGCAATCGCTGATTGATCGGGGCGCGGATATCATCGCCCAACACACCGACTCTGCGGCTCCGTTGCAGGTTGCCAGCGAAAACGGAGTCTTCGCCTTCGGACAAGCCAGCGATATGCGAGCTTTTGCTCCACGGGCGCAACTTTCGGCTTCGGTGAACTCTTGGGGTCCGTACTATGTGGCACGCGTACAAGCGGCAAAAGACGGCTCTTGGGAAAGCCAAGACACTTGGGGCGGGCTGAAAAGCGGAATGCTAACCATGGCGGAATACGCCAATATGCCCGATGAAGTGAAAGCCGCCGCTCGCACCGCCGAGCAGGGAATTCGTGATGGCTCGGTTGCCATCTGGAAAGGCCCACTGGTGGATACCGATGGCACCGAACACTTAGCGGCAGGCTTGGAGCTCAGCGACCAAGCTTTGCTCGGTATGGCTTGGGCTTTGGAAGGGGTACAGGGCGCACCCTAACCCCCCCTTGTAAGCCCTGTAGCCGCCTTGTGAGGGGGAAGGGGGGAAGGTGTGGTAAGGCTCCTGTAAGCTCGTGTACGCCGCTGTACGCCTCTGTGGGGCGGATTGATGGCCTTGGTAGCCCCTTACATACCCCCTGCCCCAAAAGGCTTCTGCGGGGCTTCTAGGGTGCGTACAGCCGCCGTGGTAGCCACCTGCGGCAAGACCGTCAGTGGGCGGCAGGAGTCCCCGCCGCCGCCCAATAGATGCAGATAAACAAGAACAGCCAGACCACATCGACAAAGTGCCAGTACCAGGCGGCGGCTTCTAATCCGAAGTGCCGTTCGCTGGTGAATTGTCCTGCTAAGCCGCGGGCAAGACAGACAGCGAGAAACAGCGTACCGATAAGCACATGAAAGCCGTGGAAGCCCGTCGCCATAAAGAAGGTGGAAGCATAGATCGTGTCGGTGAAGCCAAAGGCGGCGTGGATGTATTCGTAAGCTTGAAAGCCTGTAAAGCAAACGCCAAGACCAACAGTCGCCGCCAAGCCACGAATGAAATCTTGGCGATTGCCTTCGCGCAGTGCGTGGTGTGCCCAAGTGACAGTCGTGCCTGAAAGTAGCAGGATCATCGTATTCAAAAACGGCACATCAAAGGGGTCAAAGGTTTGGATTGAGTCGGGCGGCCAGTGTCCGCCTGTGGCTTCTAGGCGCAGGACTTGGCGCGGATCGTCATACATGAAAGCAGCATCAAACCATGCCCAGAAGAAGGCGAAGAAGAACATTACCTCCGACAAGATGAAAAGCAGCATTCCGTAGCGCAAACCAAGAACAACAATCGGCGTGTGGTCGTGCTTGCCTTCGGCTTCGGCGATGACATCACGCCACCAGAGAAACATGGTGACCAGCACGCCCAAGATTCCGAGTGGCACGAGCCACGGCGTGACTTCGTGCATCAGCAGAATTAATCCGACTGCGGTTAACAAAGCCGCGCCCGCGCCTACCAGCGGCCAGGGGCTGGGATTAACCAAGTGGTAGGGATGATTGCCTGACATAGTTGAATTCCTCGCCTGATTCCTTGTTGCGATTCCCCATTGCCTTCTGTGCCGCGATTGCTGGTTAGAACTCTTTAGCACTCTGTGTTGCGTCTTCGGTTCGCCCTGCGCTCTATGGCTCTGCTATGCGGAGTATAACGAATTTTTTTGCTCTGCGTTTGGTTTTCGCTTAGGTTTCGCTCAATGTTCGCTGTGTGCGGCTTTGCTCTCCCCTGCCACGGCGGTATGGCTGGGCAAATCTTCGTAGTGGTGGAAAGTATACGACAGGGTGATGGTGCGGACTTCGCTCGTCTCAGGGTCACGCAAAAGTTGCGGATCTACGAAAAACTGAACATCTAAGCGGGCACTTTCGCCTGCTTGCAAGGGCTGTTCGTTGAAGCAAAAGCACTGGACTTTGTGAAAGTACTTACCAACCTTGGCAGGAGTAACATTAAAAGTTGCTTGTCCGACGACGCCTTGCGAGCCTGTGTTGGTGGCAGCAAACCACGCCAAGTAAGGCTCACCAGGTCGCACTTCCATACGGCGTTTTTCAGGAGCGAATTCCCAAGCAAGGTCATTTGCGATATCAGCGTTAAAGCGCACGGTCAGCGATGGCAGAGTGGTAGAGTCCACGGAGTCGGTCTTGGCGACAGTTTCCACCCGTGAAGGTGTACCGCCATAGCCTGTCACCTGACAGAAGACGCGATAGAGCGGCACACTGGCATACGACAGGAGCAGCATTCCGCAAGCCCCTGAGACCAACCAGATAACTAGGCGGCGATTGCGTCCTGCATTCCCCTCTGTGTTTGCCCCTGTGCTTGCCCCTGCTTCGTCCTGTGCGGAATGCGCCCCTGTGGGTGTAGTGGGCGGGGTTTCTGTTTGGGGTCTTGGGTCTTCTTGGAGCATTGTCCTAACGGGTTTTGCACCCCATCAGTTGTCAAAGCCGCCTTGGCGGGCGATGGTTACATAGTAAATCAGGAAGACGAAAAAAACGAGCAACGCTAGAAGCAAGCGATTGTGCTTGCGTCTTCCTGCTACCCAATCGCGTCCTGAAGGGCGAGCGGATTCGCCCGTGTTTTCGCCTTCGCTTTCTGGCGGGGGCAGGTTTTGATTCGGATCAGAGCTCATAGGCGTGATTTTTCCTAGCAGGTTTCCCCTTAAGATTCCCCCATAGATTTTAGGGCAGATTTTCCTAACCGATTCAGAGTAGCAGATGGGCGACAACCAGAGCAGTCAGGAGATAAAAAAGATAGCCAATGGAAGCACGAAACAGTCGTTGAGCCCGCAGATCTTGGATGGAAGAATCGTCTTCACTGCGTGCCAACAAAACCGCAAGTGCCAGAAAGTAGCCCGAGACTACGCTTGCGAAGGCAAGGTATGCCCAACGGGCGGTGTCTTCTAGGTAGAGTGCGGGCAGGAGCGAAGAAGGCAAAAGCAAGAGCGCGTAAATTAAAATATGCAGGCGGGTTGTGGCTTTGCCGCGGGTGGCGGGAAGCATGGGCAAGCCTGCGCGTAGATATTCTTCTCGTCGTGGCAAGGCGAGTGCCCAGAAGTGCGGCGGAGTCCAAAGAAAGATCAGCAGGAACAGAATCCACGGCAGGGGGTGGAAAAACGCTCCACCGCCCGCCAGCCAACCAATCACAGGCGGAAAAGCCCCTGCCGCACCGCCAATAACAATATTTTGATCGGTGCGGCGTTTGAGCCAGCCCGTATAGAACAAGACATAGAAGAACGAAGAAAAGGCTAAAAGCAGAGCCGCCTGCCAGCCAGCGGCAAAGGACAACAAGATAAATGCCAAAACAGAGAGCAAAGCACCAAAGCCGAAGGCGGTATCTTTGCTTAGGCGGTCGGCGGGCAGGGGGCGGGCTTGGGTGCGGAGCATTTTTGCGTCCGACTCGGCTTCCAGCCACATATTGAGTGCGGCGGCTCCTGCTGACCCGAGGGTAATGGCAAGCAGGGAGGCAAAGATTAAAACAAAGTGCGGCGGAGCAGGAGCTAAGAACAAACCACAGGCGGCGGTGAAGACGACTAGGGCGGTGACTCCTGGCTTGGAGAGAAGCCAGAAATCTTTAAGTTCGGCGGCAGAAAATTCAGGGGCGGGAAATTCGGCGGCAGAGAGTTCAGCGGCGGGGCTTGGCTCTGACCTGCTTGGCGTATTTTTAGTGTCCGCCATCGCCGACACTTCCTGCCTGACCTGAGAAGCGTGGTAAGTCCTCGAAGGTGTGGAACGGCGGCGGAGAAGAAACCGTCCATTCAAGGGTGTTGGCTCCTTCGCCCCAGTAGTTGGCTTCTACGCGACGCCCTGCAACCAAAGCCCAGATGACGACAACGACGAAGAAGATACTGGCGGCAAACGAGATGTACGAGCCAATGGACGAAACATAGTTCCAGCCTGCATAGGCATCAGGATAATCAGGGTAGCGGCGGGGCATACCCTGTAGGCCCAAGAAGTGTTGCGGCATAAAGACTAGGTTTACGCCGATGAAAGTTGCGAAGAAGTGTAGCTTGCCCGCCCACTCGGGGATTTCGCGTCCTGACATCTTGCCGAACCAATAGTAGAAGCCGCAGAAGATGGCGAAGACGGCTCCCAAGCTTAGAACATAATGAAAGTGGGCCACGACATAGTAGGTATCGTGCAGGGCTGTATCTACGCCTGAGTTGGCAAGGACTACGCCTGTCACTCCGCCTAAGGTAAAGAGAAAGATAAAGCCAAGAGCCCACAGCATAGGCGTGGTGAAACGAATGGAGCCACCCCACATGGTTGCAATCCAACTGAAGATTTTAATTCCTGTCGGGACAGCGATAATCATTGTCGCGGCGGTGAAGTAGGCTTTGGTATCAACGCCCATTCCGACTGTGAACATATGGTGTGCCCAGACGACACTTCCGACAACGCCGATGGCGACCATTGCGTAGACCATTCCGAGATAACCGAAGATGGGTTTGCGCGAAAAAGTGGAAACCACATGGCTGACAATTCCGAAGGCAGGTAAGATCATCACATAGACTTCAGGATGACCAAAAAACCAGAAGAGATGCTGAAACAGAATTGGATCGCCACCACCTGCAGGATTAAAGAAATGGGTACCGAAGTTACGGTCGGTCAAAAGCATTGTAATGGCTCCGCCTAAAACGGGCAGAGTCAGGAGTAGCAAAAAGGCGGTGACCAGCATCGCCCAAGCGAAAAGGGGCATACGATGGAGAGTCATTCCAGGGGCGCGCATATTAAAGATCGTGACAATGAAATTGATGGCACCGAGAATTGATGAAGCCCCCGCTAAGTGAAGCGAGAAGATTGCCAGATCCACCGATGGCCCAGGCTGACCGATTCCTGATGAAAGCGGTGGATAGACTGTCCAGCCTGTTCCTGCTCCATCACCGACCAAGGCGGAGGACAAGAGCAAGCAAAAAGCCGCAACCAAAAGCCACAAGGAAATATTGTTAAGCCTTGGAAAAGCCATATCGGGTGCGCCAATCATTAAGGGCACAAACCAGTTGCCAAAGCCGCCGATGAGTGCAGGCATAACTAAGAAGAAGACCATGATCAGCCCGTGGGCGGTGATGATGACATTCCACATCTGCCCTGGGTCTTCATCAAGGAAGGGCATGATTTGCAAGCCAGGTTCTTGCAGTTCCATCCGCATGATGACGGAGAAGAGCGCACCGATGAGTCCTGAGATGATTGCAACCAACAGGTACAGCGTACCAATATCTTTGTGATTGGTTGAAAAGAGCCAACGCACCACGAAGCCTGGCTTGTGGTCGTGGTGGGTGTGGTCTCCTGCTTTTGCGGTGTCGGCGATTGCCATGTTTGTGTTCCTGCGCTGTGTGTCCTGCGTTGTGTTCCTGTTTGCGCTCTTTGGTTCAGAAACCTTACTCGGAGGCGTGGGCTAGATGTACCTGTGGCTCCACAGACGGAGATACAGGAGACGGAGATACGGGAGACGGAGCTGAAGCAAACTGGTCAGGTCCATTCTTGAGCCAAGTTAGAAATTCTTCTTCGCTGACAGCGGAAATCATAATCGGCATATAGGCGTGTCCTGTGCCGCAGAGTTCAGAGCATTGCCCGTAGTAGGTGCCAGGGCGCAAGACTTCTGCCCAAGTTTCGTTGAGTCTGCCTGGTACTGCGTCAGTCTTGACGGCAAAGGCGGGGACAGCAAAAGCGTGAAGAACATCGGCGGCGGTGACAACAAAGCGCACGGGTGTGCCAACGGGAAGTACCATTGGCTCATCAACGGCGAGGAGTCGGGGCAGACCTTGAGCGACGGCTTCTTCGTCAGTCAGGAGCAAGGAGTCAAACGAGAAGACTTCACCTTCGGGGGTTTCGTATTCGTACGACCAGTACCATTGGTGTCCTGTGACCTTGACCGTGTATTTTGAGTCGGGAATTACATCGCCAAAGTACAGAAGCGGAAATGAAAAGATGGCGATTAGGATTAGAACTAGAATCGGTCCGACTGTCCAGATGACTTCAAGGCGTGTGTTGTGGGTCGTGCGCGAGGGGACAGGGTTAGCGCGTTCATTAAACCGCACCATAACAAAGAGCAGGAGCAGAGTTACGAACAGGCTGATAACTCCGATGATGATTAAGAGCAGATTGTGAAAATCATTGACCCGCTCGGCGTACGGAGACGCGGGTTCTTGAAAGCCCAGACCCCAAGGTGCAGGTTCGGCGGCAAGGGCGGAGGCGACTCCACCCAGGGCGACCAGCACGAGGGCAGCTACAACTGCTTGGACGACAGAAAAGAAGATTTTTGCCGACAGACGATTGCGCATCTTTTAGAGACCTAAGTTTTGCTCGGGGGATTCGCCACCCGTCCAGCATAGCCCCGCTCACTGCTACTCGCAAGGGAAGCCGCAGAATAGAAGCTACACAATGAAAGGCTTAAACTGGCGGTAATTGGGCGGTGCGCGGCTTGTGCTAGGCTCGTGGTTGGAACTGCGGTTAGAACTGCGTAGGAGATAAGGCTTTGACGGGCAATGCACTTACCTGAAACCGATAGGCTTTTTTACGGCGGCGAGGACTCCGAACGCGACCCGATTGTGCGGCGGGCGGTTGCAACCTTGGCAGGCTACGACGACGGCGAGCTGTTCTTGGAACACCACCGAGCGCAATCGTTGGTTTGGGACGATGGGCGCTTGCGCACAACTTCGTTTGACACCCGCGAGGGATTTGGCTTGCGGGTTGTGCAAGGAGAAGAAGTAGGGTTTGCCCACGCCAACGAGATTTCCGAGCGGGCGGTGAAACGGGCGGCGGAGCGTTTGTCGGTGATTGCCCCTAAAGATACGCCACAGACGAAAGCGACACCTTCTTCTGATAGACGCAACCGCGCCCTGTACGCGGATGAAGATCCGACTGAAGCTTTGAGCTTTGCCCGTGCGCGTGATTTGGTGGCGGGCTTGGACAAGCGCATCCGCGAAGCCGACGAGCAGGTACGGCAGGTGACAATTTCGTGTGCGCGTTCGTATCAGGCGATTCAAGGTATTCGGGCGGGGGGTGCGCGCTATGCGGATTTGCGTCCGCTCGTGCGTCTATCGGTTTCGGTGGTAATGGAACGCAACGGCAGACGCGAGTCGGGTAGCTATGGCTTCGGCGGACGCGGTGTGATTGAAGAAATTTTGACAGAAGAAAATTTACACCACGCAGGCGCAGAAGCTTTGCGCCAAGCCCGCGTGAACTTGGAGTCCGTCGCGGCTCCTGCGGGGCAATGGCCTGTGGTCTTGGGCGGGGGCTGGCCCGGAATTCTTCTGCACGAAGCAATCGGACACGGGTTAGAAGGGGATTTTAACCGCAAGGGTTTATCAGCATTTTCGCAATTGATGGGCGAGAAAATTGCCGCACCCGAAGTTACCATCTTAGACGATGGCACCTTGCAGGGGCGGCGTGGCTCGCTGTCGGTGGATGATGAAGGCACACCGCCGCAAGCGACTGTCTTGGTAGAAGACGGAGTCTTACGCAGCTATATGCAAGACCGCACTTCTGCTCGTCTGATGGGAGTCGCTCCGACAGGCAACGGGCGCAGAGAGTCATTTTCTTGTGCGCCAATGGTGCGGATGACCAACACCTATATGCGGGCAGGGCGTGAGCCACGCGAAGAGCTCATCGCCCGCGTCAAAGATGGAATCTACGCTGTGTCCTTTGGCGGCGGACAGGTCAATATCACCAACGGCGATTTTACTTTTGCCTGTACAGAAGCCTACCGCATTCGTGGCGGCAAAGTTGCAGAGCCCTTGAAGGGTGCATCTTTGATTGGCAATGGTGCCAAGGCTCTGTTGAAGATTGAAGGAGTCGGAAATGACTTTGCCCTTGACCCTGGCATTGGCTCGTGTGGCAAGAACGGACAATGGGTACCCGTCGGCGTGGGTCAGCCGTCTATGTTGATTTCGTCTCTGACCGTGGGCGGGACTGCGTCTGGCTAGAAGCCATCTGGGCTACGGCAGGACAAGCCGAAACGCGATTAAAGCTTTAGCGGGTTGCACGCCTTTAGACAGCGAAGATTTCATCGCGGACAATCATGGCTTCGCGCTCGGCTCCTGTTGAAACCAAAAGCACAGGGACAGCAATAAGTTCTTCTAGGCGGGCAATAAACGCTTGCGCGGCGGCGGGTAGCTCGGCTTCGTTGGTAAGTCCGTGTGTGGTCTCTTGCCAGCCCTCTAGGGTTTCATAGACAGGGCGTACAGGTTGCAGTTCGCTAGCACAGGCAAAGGGAGATCTATTCGTCTCCTGCCCTTCATAGGCAGTGGCAATTTTCAGCGTCTCCAGCCCGTCAAGCACATCCAGCTTGGTCAGGACAATTCCCGCCAGATCCGATACCGCCGCCGCATGGCGCAAGGCGACAGCATCCAGCCAGCCACAGCGTCGCCGTCTGCCCGTCACGGTACCAAACTCTGCTCCACGCTCACCGAGCAGCTGCCCGAGCTTTCCTGTGTCTTCGGTGGGGAAAGGCCCTGCCCCAACCCGTGTGGCGTAGGCTTTGGCAATCCCTAGCACCGTGCCCAAAGAAGCCAGCGGTGCGCCACTTCCCAGAGCGGCTTGGGCGGCAAGGGTATGCGAAGAAGTCACATAAGGATAGGTACCACTTGCCAAATCCAGCATGGCACCCTGTGCGCCTTCAAAAAGAATTCGCTTGCCCTCGGCTTGGGCTTGCGCCAAGAGCCCAGGAACATCAGCGGCGTACGGCAAAATCTTAGGCGCAACTTCTAGGATTGCTTGGCACAACTTGCTTTCGTCTTCGGGGGACTCACCGAAAGCAACCAGCAGTGCATTATTGTGATGCAACAGATGACGCAAACGCTCGCGCAAAGTATTTTCATCGCGCAGGTCAGCCAAACGCAAAGCCCGTCTGCCGACACGGTCTTCGTAGGCGGGACCAATTCCCCGCCCTGTTGTGCCGATGGCTTGCGCTCCACGGGCGGACTCGCGAGCGGCATCCACGCGGGCGTGGAGGGGCAGAACCAAAGACGCAGTTTCGGCAATTGCTAGACGGTCAGGGCTGAGAGAAATTCCGTGGCGGGTTAGGGTTTCTATTTCTTCCAGAAACGCCCACGGATTGAGAACAACACCACTGCCAATAACTGCCTGCTTGTCTTCGCGCACTACAGCCGACGGCAAGAGCGATAGGCGGTGTTCTACGCCATCAACGACCAATGTATGTCCTGCGTTGTTGCCGCCCTGAAAGCGGACAACTAGGTCAGCGCGGGCGGAAAGCCAATCTACGACCTTGCCCTTACCCTCGTCGCCCCACTGGGCTCCGACGACGGTCACATTTTGTGTCTGCACGGATGTGGCTCTTGTGGTTCGGATTGCTTGGAAGTGCACCACCGCCCATCAAAGCGGACGCGGTTTGTCTTTATCAGACAGAAGATAGTGGGCACAGTTTAAGCGTTTTGCTTCGGCGACAGGGTCAGGCGGCTTGTCTAAGCCACGGACAACAGACCAGCCTTCGGCTCTAAGTTCTGCACAACGAGCAAAGGATACCGCGGCGGCGGCATAGACTGCATTCGGATTTGCCTCAAGGGTTTGGACTTCGTCTTGTACCCCCAAGGCACGGCGGAGTTGGTGTCCATAGACTGAAAAGCCACAGGCGGCTTCGCCTTGGGCGGTGCGATAGACTCCGCCGCGGCCAACTTCTGTGCGGGCGGCGGGAGCGAAGATGCTGAAGGCAGGGCCTGTCTGGTACGAAAAGTCGCGACTTTCGGCAAGGTCAGCGGTTAGACGTGTCTCTGGCGGCAGGGAGTCGGATTCGCCTTCCAAACGCGCGACCAGTTGTTCTAGGGCGGCAAGTGGCTCTGCCAAAACTTTCGGAAAGGCGGCTTGGGCTTGGGCTAAAACTTCGCGGGCAGTTCCTGCGGCTTGTAGCAGGGGGAGCAAAGCTCCCTTGGCGATTTGTCCGAGCGTTGCTTCATCGCGGGCGGCTAGAGCGGTGCGGGCGTTTGCTTCTTCGGCAGGACTCAAAGACAAGGAGTCCAACCACAAATGACTCAAGCGCGACCAAGCCAGATCCACGGACAAAGTTTTGACTCCTGCGGCGGCAAGGCATTCGCTGGTAAGCAGGATAATTTCCACTTGGGCGGCAAGCGAGTCATCGCCGATGAGCTCTGCTCCGATTTGCAGACGCTGGCGTTCGTGGTCAATTTGGCGGGCGTTGGTGCGTAAGACTTCTCCTGCGTAGCAGAGCCGCAAAGGACGCGGGGCTTGTTTCAGGCGGCTATCAGCAAGGCGAGCAACTTGCGGAGTCATATCTTCGCGCAAAGCCAAGATACGGTGGCTTACGGGGTCAAGAAAGCGAAAGGCAGAAACTTCAGCCGAGCCATCTTCTGGCGGGCTTGGCGGCTTGTCGGCGAATTCGCAAAGGGGGGGGCGCACCAAGGCGTAGCCCCACGCCGCACAGCGGGAGAGAATTGTTGTCCGCAGGGTGAATTCGGTGCTGGCTTGGCGGCGCAGGAGGTCAGCAAAGCCCGACGGCAGGAGTGCCGAGTCAGACAGGCGGGAGTCTTGCATTTCTAGGGCAAAAAAGTTGGCAGGAAGGTTTGCAAAATTGCGGCAGAGACGAGCCTAGCCGCTTTATGCTTAGGCTTCAAACGGGGGAAAACGCGATTCTTGGGCTTTGATATACTCGCCTTGGCAGAACGACTTGAGGAAATAGCAGTGAATTGGCAAAGCCTTTGGCAGACAGGACGAGACGGAGTCACCGCCTTCTCAAGTCAGGCGGAGTCTTTCGCGAGCGGTTTGCCGCAATTTTCTGACAAGACGGTTTTTGCAGGGATTTTGCTTCTGACTTTAATTCTCTTGATGCGCGGAAAGTTGCGTTATGATTTTATTGGTTTGTTGTGTTTGTTTTTGTGTGTTGCCTTTGGCTTGGTGCCATCGGCGGAAGCGTTTTTGGGTTTTTCGCATCCTGCGGTGATTACGGTGGCGGCGATTTTGGTTTTATCGCGTCCGTTGAGTGATACGCGGATTTTGCTCTCGCTAGAACTTTTATTGCGGCGCAAGGTACGCAGTGGCACAGGGCAGGTATTTTCTTTGTCGGCGATGACCGCGGCTTTGTCGGGCTTTATGAATAATGTTGGAGCCTTGACCATGATGATGCCGATGGCTCTGCGGAGTGGCGAACGCACAGGAGTCCCTGCGAGCCGCCTGTTAATGCCCGCAAGTTTTGCCTCCCTATTGGGCGGGATGATTACCTTGATTGGCACACCGCCCAATCTAATTATTGCAGGTGTGCGCGAGCGGACTTTCGGGGAAGCTTTCGGGCTGTTTGATTTTTTTCCTGTAGGGATTTGCATTGCTCTTGCGGGGATTACCTACCTTACTCTGCTGGGCTGGCGTTTCTTACCCAGCACACCACGGGGCGGGCGGGGAGCCGTAGAACGAGCGGGCTTGCAAGCCTATGTCACCGAGTTGCGGGTGGGGCGTGGCATACGGGCGGCGGGGATGCGCCTATCTGACTTGGAGAAATTCACCGACAACGCCTTTTCGGTTTTGGCGGTGGTGCGGAGTGGCCATAAGTTTTTGGCTCCCCCAGGCTACTTTATGTTGGCGGAAGGTGATGTTGTCCTTGCCGAAGCCGACAGCGGGGCTTTGTCTGAGACGATGGGGCAATCGGGTTTGGTTCTTGAAAGCGGCGAGAAAGGCGGACAGAAGCTCCGCGAGAGCGATATTTTGGAAGCGGTGGTAACCAGTGGCTCGCGGCTGGTCGGCCATTCGGCGGCGAACTGGCGTATGCGTCAGCGGCTTGGCGTTAATCTAATTGGCGTATCAAGGCGGGGGGAAACAATTGTTGAGCGGGTGCGTGAATTGCCGATACGCACGGGTGATGTTTTGTTGTTGCAAGGCCCGCCTTCAGCCTTGGAACAAGCCATGGAAATCGCCGCCTGCGTACCCCTACGCGGAGAGCTTTCTACCCTGATGCGGCGGGGACGGGGTTTGGGCTTACCCTTGTTGTTTTTGCTGGCACTTTTTCCTGTTGGCTTTGGCTGGGTGCCGCCGCACTTTGCTTTTCCGGGGGTGATTATGGGAGCCATTCTGCTTCGTCAGATTCAAGCCCGCGAAGTCTATGAAGCGATTGATTGGCCTGTTGTCATCTTTATTGCCGCGATGTTGCCTGTGGGTGCGGCTTTTGAGACCAGTGGTGCGAGCGGGGCTTTGGTCGGCTTTTTGGAAGTGCCCTTGCAGAATTCAAGTCCGCAGTTGGCACTCTTGATTATGATGGCAGTGACTATGTTGCTCTCGGATATTTTAAACAACGCCGCGACTGCGGTTCTGATGGCATCGGTGGCACTCGGACTTGCCCGCACTTTGGGTGTGGATCCTGACCCGTTCTTAATGGCGGTAGCTGTTGCCGCGAGCAGTACGTTCCTGACTCCAATTGGTCATCAATCCAACTTGATTGTTATGGGTCCTGGCGGCTATCGCTTTAGCGATTACTGGCGGGTGGGGCTTTTATTAGACGGGATTGTCCTGACGATTTCGTGGTTTGCGATTCCGTACTTCTGGCCGCTCAACCCCGCGTGAAGAAACTGCGTTTGCCTGAAAACTGTGCCACAAGAATTGAGCCACAAAATAATAGAGAGAATAGAGAGAGCAAATAACCAAGCGGCTTTGCCCTTCGCCTTGTCATCTGTTGCTTTGTCATCTGTTGCTTTGTCATCTGTTCCCTTGTCGTTTGTTCCCTTGTCGTTTGTTCGCCTTACGGCTTTGCGCGGCTTTGTGCGGCTTTGCCCTCCCCTTGTCGTCTGCTTGTCGTTCGCTTCTTTAAGGATACTCAGGAGCCACCCGCCAAGAGTGCTTAAGCGGCGTATTGCCACTGCCAAAGCCTTGGGCGGTGCGCAAAGCTCCCAACAGATAGGCACGAGCGGCTTCTACGGCTTCCACCACCGACAAGCCGCGAGCCAAGCCACAAGCCACAGCACTTGCCAGAGTGCATCCTGTGCCGTGGGGCTCACCGCGGACTTCTATACGGCTGGTGCGATAGCACTCGGTGCGTTCGGGCAGTGCCAAAACATCTAGGACTTGGTGAGTCGGGCTACCATCGCTTTTGCGTAGATGTCCGCCCTTGAGCAAGACTGCATAGCTACCAAGTTGGCGCAGGGTACTTGCCGCCTCGCGCAGAGCCGCTTCTTCGTGGACAATCGGTCTGCCCAAAAGCGTTTCGGCTTCGGGCAGGTTCGGAGTCAGCACCGTTGCCAAAGGCAAGATGCGTTTAATCAAAAGCTGTTCGGCGTTGTGGGCGAGCAATCTGTCTCCGCCTGCCGAGATTAGTACAGGGTCAGCAACGGTAGGGATATCGCGTGCCTGTTCGCTCAAAAAGTCTGCGACCAGCTCCACCGTTGCCGCGTCGTGGAGCATACCCAGCTTGATTGCGTCGGCACCGATGTCGTCCAAGACCATTGCCATCTGCAGACGCAAAAAATCAGGCGGCGGGGCATGAATCGCCGCCACCCGCTTCGTGTCTTGTGCTGTCAGGGCTGTCACCGCTGTTGCCGCATAGCCTGCGAGTGCAGTCACGGCTTTGATATCGGCTTGAATTCCCGCTCCACCCCCTGAGTCGGAGCCTGCGATGATCAAGACCCGCCCCAAGCCTTCGCCGCCGTGGGCTGTACCCTTGGCGGAAAGACGGCGCGAGACGGGGGCTTGTTTTAGGTCTGCCATAAGAATCGGAGTGTGGGTTTAGGATTGCTTTTTCGGCTTTGACTTTTTCACTTTCGCTCTTTTCTTGGTGCTTTTCTTCTTGGTGCTTTTCTTAACGCTTTTCTTGGCACTTTTCTTGGCACTTTTCTCGGGACTTTTCTTGGTACTTTTCTTGGTATGCGCCCCTGCCTTAGCTTTTGCCCTTAGCGTAGATTTTCCTTTTCCCTCGGCTTTCGCCCTGCCCTTGGCTTTCGCCTTTCCTTTGGCTTTCGCTTTTCCCTTGGCTTTCGCCTTTCCCGTGGCTTTTGTCCCTACTGGAGCTTTCGCCTTGCCTGTGGATTTTGTTCCCTTGGCTTTTATTCCCTTGGCTTTTGTTCCCTTAGATTTTGTCTTTGCTTGGCTTTGGGCTTCCTGTTGCAACAGACTTGCCGCCCGTGCGCCACGGGCTTTGTCCTGACACTCCACCATAACGCGGAGCAAAGGCTCAGTGCCCGAAGCCCGCACCAAGACCCGATGCGGCACAGACTTCAACAACCCATCAACACGAGTACGCACAGAACGCAACTGCGCACTTGCCAGACAGGCTTCTGCCGCCGCTTGCGAGGCAAAGACAATATCACGCCGCACTTGCGGCACAGGGTCAAACAAGCGAAAGGCTTCTGACGCTTTGTGGCGGCGATTGCCGAGCAAGACCGCCAAGACCTGCAGAGCGGCAATGACTCCGTCTCCTGTGGTGGCGAGATCTGACAAGATGACATGCCCCGACTCCTCGCCGCCAAGGTTGCACCCGTGGCGGCGCATGGCTTCCAGCACATAGCGGTCACCGACAGGAGCGCGTTTTAGGGCAAGCCCTAGCTCGTCCAAGTACTGTTCCAGCCCAAGATTGGACATATCAGTCGCAACAATCGCCTTGCCCTTGAGCCGCCCCGCTTGCGCCCACGAACGAGCAACCAGTGCTAGGACTTGGTCGCCATCAACCCGCTGTCCGCGTTCGTCAGAAAAAATAACGCGGTCTGCATCGCCATCAAGAGCAATACCCAAGCGGGCACCGACACGCCGCGTCTCACGGCACATTGCCTGCGGATGTACCGCTCCACAATCGGCATTAATGTTGCGTCCATCAGGAGTCGCCGAGAGCAAGCGCACTTCTGCTCCCAACTCACGAAAGACTGTAGGCGCGACTTTATAGGCAGCACCATTGGCGCAATCTAAAACCAAGCGACAACCCTCTAGGCTTAGATGACTCGGAAAGGAATTCTTGGCGTATTCAATGTACCGCCCGATGGCATCATCCAAGCGGCGGGCACGCCCTAGATCTTCACCTGCTGCCAGCGGCAAGGTGCCGCGTCGTGCGGCTTGAGCTTTGCTGGCGATTTCTTTTTCTTTGCTGTCGGGAAGCTTGTATCCGTCGGAGCCGAAAAACTTCAAGCCGCTGTCGTGATACGGATTGTGCGACGCAGAAATCATCACTCCCAAATCTGCCCGCATGGAGCGGGTTAACATTGAAACCGCAGGAGTCGGTGCAGGGCCCAAAAGCACAACTTCCATACCCATAGAGGTGAAGCCTGCTTCTAGTGCTGACTCCAGCATATAGTTGCCAAGGCGCGTGTCCTTGCCGATGACGACTCGCGGGGTATGGCTGTGGCGATTGGTGCGGCGTAGGCTTGCCGCCGCCGCCATTGCCACGGCAAGCACTGTGGCGGCGGTAATCGGCTCTTGATTGACAGCACCGCGCATTCCGTCGGTGCCGAAGAGACGCGGCGGGCGAGTCGTAGAAGTGGAGCGCACAGCAGACATAGAGGGCTAACTATAAGGCAAGAACAACAGGAGGGAAATTGAAGGTGTGCCAATCGATTATGGCGATTTGTTGTGGGGTTTGCCGTGGTGTTTGTTGGGTGTTTTCCGTGGCGTTTTCTGTGGTGTTTGCCGTGGTATTTTCTGTGCCATTTGCCGTGGTATTTTCTGTGGGGGACTCTATTGCAGCAAGCCCAGCCCGCGGGCAATCCGCAGGGCTTGAAGGGTTTCGCGCACATCATGGACACGCAAAACCCCAGCCCCCTTGCGAGCGGCGGCAAGGGCTCCTGCCAGCGAGCCTGGCAAACGGGCTTCTGGGTCTTTGGCTCTTGGCTCTCCATCCAGTTCGGCAATCCACGATTTGCGCGAAACCCCGATGACCAACGGACAGGCAAGAGGCAAAAAAGCGTCAAGGTTTTGCAGAATTTCTAAATTATGGTGCAGGGTTTTGCCAAAGCCAATTCCGGGGTCTAGGGCGAGTCGGCTTTTGGCAATTCCGTGACTTTCGGCGTGACTGATCTGTTGGGCGAAAAACGCGCTGATCTCGCCAATCACATCTTCGTACCGCGGAGCTTTCTGCATCGTCTGCGGCGTACCTTGCATATGCATGGCAATCAAAGCCGCATCGGTTTGTCCTGCCACCTGCCAAGCCTGTGGGCTACGAAAGCCGTTGATGTCGTTAAGCACTTGCGCGCCTTCTTGCCACGCCCGCAGGAAGAGCTCGGGCTTGCTGGTATCTACAGAGATAACGGGGCGGGGTGTCCGTTTGGCAAGTGCGCTCAGCACAGGGGCAAGCCTTGCCCACTCTTCTTCGAGGGGTACGGCTGTGGCTCCTGGACGGCTGGACTCAGCCCCCAGATCCAAAATATCAGCTCCGTCTTCTAGGAGTTGTTCGGCGTGGCGGAGTCCTGACGCGCTATCTGCAAAAGCTCCGCCATCAAAAAACGAGTCGGGAGTCAGATTCACCACCCCCATAATCAGGGGCATTTCTGTCGCCAGCCTAAGCCCCGCCCAACTGCGGGGCTGATCTGTGCTCAATGCACGCCTTCGGGTGCGAGTCCGCCACCGAGTCGGCTTTTGCGTTCTGCTGTGTCTGAGTCTTCGTCTTGGCTGTCGCTTTTGGGCTCGGTGGTTGGCAGGGTGCTTTTGGCTTCAGGAGCCGCACGCATTTCGCCGTGGCGAGCAAGCGACTCACCGCGCAAAACAGCTTGAACTTCTTCTGCATTCAAGGTTTCGTATTCCAAAAGGCCGCGGGCGAGTTTTTCTAGCTCTTCGCGGTGTTCCAGCAACACGGAGCGGGCGCGGTCTTCGGCTTCTTTCAAAACGCGGGCAATTTCTGCGTCAATACGTTTTGCCGTTTCTTCTGATATTCCCTGTTGCCGTGCTACCGAATGGCCTAAGAAAATTTCTTCTTGGTTTTCGTTGAAGCGAATGGCACCCAGCTCTTCGCTCATTCCCCATTCGGTGATGGCACGGCGGACTAAGTCGGTAGCTTGTTGGATATCATTCCCCGCCCCCGTGGTAACATTTTCGGCTCCGTAGATGATTTCTTCGGCGACTCGCCCGCCGTACATCATCGCCAGACGGGCTAAAATTTCCGAGTGCTTCAAGCCGTAGCGATCGTGTTCGGGCAGATTCATCGTCACGCCCAGTGCCCGTCCGCGCGGAATAATCGTAACCTTGTGCAAAGGATCATTTCCTTCCACATGCAATCCGACTAAGGCGTGTCCTGCTTCGTGGTAGGCGGTGAGTTCTTTTTCTTCTTCGGTCATCGCCAGCGAACGGCGTTCGGCACCCATCAGCACCTTATCTTTGGCGCGTTCAAAGTCGGCTTGGGTGACATAGCGTTTCCCCGCCCGTGCTGCCAGCAGAGCGGCTTCGTTGGCAAGATTGGCAAGGTCTGCGCCTGAAAAGCCCGGTGTGCCACGCGCCAAGACCCGTAGCTCCACATTCGGAGCCAAAGGCACTTTGCGGGTATGCACCCGCAAGATTTTTTCGCGCCCGTCAATATCGGGGTTTGGCACGACCACCTGACGGTCAAACCGTCCAGGACGCAGAAGTGCAGGGTCTAGCACATCGGGGCGGTTGGTCGCGGCAATTAGGATTACCCCTTCGTTGGCTTCAAACCCATCCATTTCCACAAGGAGCTGATTGAGCGTTTGTTCGCGTTCGTCATTGCCCCCGCCCAAGCCTGCGCCACGGTGTCGTCCGACAGCATCTATTTCATCGACGAAGATGATGCAGGGCGCACTTTTCTTGCCCTGCTCAAACATATCGCGGACACGGCTGGCACCGACTCCGACGAACATCTCAACAAAGTCCGAGCCTGAGATGGTAAAGAAAGGCACACCCGCTTCACCCGCGATGGCACGCGCCAGCAAAGTTTTTCCTGTACCTGGTGGGCCAACCAGCAAGACTCCTTTCGGAATCCGTCCGCCCAAACGTTGAAACTTTTGCGGGTCGCGCAAGAAATCTACGACTTCTTCTAACTCTTCCTTGGCTTCTTCAATTCCTGCGACATCGGCGAAGGTGACTCGTCCTGTGCGTTCGTTAAGCAAGCGGGCACGGGATTTGCCGAAGCCAAGGGCGCGTCCGCCACCTGACTGCATCTGGCGCAAGAAGAAGATCCAAATGCCAATAAGCAGTAGCATCGGAAACCACGAAATAAAGATTGACAGCAACGGATTTCCGCCTTCTGACGGACGGGCTTCAATGGCGACTCCGCTCGCGGTCAGGCGCGGAATCAACCCTGGGTCGTCAGGAGCATAGGTTTGAAAAGCGCGACCATCGTTCAAGTGTCCGCTGATGGAATTACCCCGCAGAGTCACCGCCGAAATGCGATTGCCATCTACGGCGGCTAGAAACTCGGTGTAGCTCATCCGCTCGCGGGCGGCATCGGGTAGCTCACCCCGAAACAGGTTGAAGAGTGCCAAGCCCAGAAAGAGCAGGATGATCCAGAAGATGATATTCGGACGAGATTTCATAAGCCGTTGTCAGAAGTCGCTGTTGAGAGTCGCTGTTGGTAGGCACTGTCAGGAAACGCTGTTGAGAGACAGGGCGCAGTCAGTCGCAGGGGGCTGTGTGGGGTCTGTATAGGGTCTATATCTAATTTAGGCACTGGCGGGGCGGGGTGCAAGGGGAAATTTTGCGGTAAATACTGCGGAATTTTACGAGGGCAAGTTTCTGCGGCTTTTTGTTTTTGGCTTTTGTTTTCTGTTTTCTGTGTTTCTTCTTCTTTTTCTAGGGCAAAAAGCGGCAGACAAAAAATGGCACAAAGGGAGCTGAAAAAGGCGGGGGGCTGGGCAAGAAGCGAATTTGTCTTGTGGTAGTGCTTTTTTTGTCTTTTGAATTTTTTGTTAGCTCCAAATTTTCCGTTAACATAAGAAGCGTTTGGACAAGCAACTGCGGGTCGCTTGGCGAGTCGTCTGCTTTGAGAAGCACGGGCAGGCTGTTTAACACAACAGCAGGAAGTGCGGCAGTTGGGTGCAGGTCTGCGTTCTTCTGCTGGCGGACAAGTTGGCGCACAGCTTTTGCCGTGCCCGTGTAGGGGGCAATCTGCGTGTAGGGGTTAGAGTGGGGCAAGGTAATGGCAAACCGCTTGTCCCAGACTTGGTATCCTGCTTGGGCGGGCGCAGGAGCCAGACGCGCCGACTCGCGCACCACCAAAAAAGGAGCGTTTTGCCTGACGGGCAGAATGAGCCGACAGCCTGCAAGGCAGGTTGGCATTGAAGGCGCAGGCTTTTCCTCGCTACCCATCTTGTTTCCTCTGCTTGTCTTGTTCTTTCGTGTTTTCCCGCCTTTTTCCACCTTTTCCCCCTTGGTTTCTTCCCCCTTATTTTCTTTCCCCTTATTTTCTTTCCCCTTATTTTCTTCCCCCTTATTTTCTTCCCCCTTGTTTTCTTCGCCCTTGTTTTCTTCGCTGTCTCCTTGGGCAGAAGCGGCAAGGAGAGTCGCCAAAGGACGCAAGGCTTCTGGGGTCGGTGCAGTGCCACCAATCGCCTGAAAGAGCGCGCGCAAAACTAAGACACGGATATCAGCTTGAGCAGAGGTAAGAGCAGAAACATTTTCAAGGGTGGCAAATCCGTAGGGCGAAAGCTTGGCAAGGTGCCTGCCTAGATCAGCGGCTTGCTGTTCTCTCTGGGCGCGGACTTGCGCCGCGCAATGGACTGCCTTGCGCTCGTGGTTTAAAATCCGCTTGCGCTCATAGGCGGGAAGGCGAGCCAAGTTGATCCGCAGTTGTACCCGTTGATTCCTATTTGTGTTTTTTGTGTTTTTTGTCTCGCTTGTGCCTTTTGTGTTCCTTGGATTTGGCACAAGGGCGGCATTGGTGGGGTCTTCAACGGCTTGTAGCCCTGTCTGGACAAGATGGTCTTCCAGAGCAGTCCGTGGCGTGGCAAGGAGCGGACGCAAAAGTCGCAGTTCGGCGAGGTCACGGACAGCAGAAATTCCCGCCAAGCCGAAGGGGCTACTGCCACGAGCGACACGCAAGCGGTAGGTTTCCAGCAGGTCATCCTGCTGGTGGGCAAGGAGCAGGAACAACAAGCCTTCTTGGCGACAAGCAGACTCTAACAAAGCGTAGCGATGGCGGCGCAACACGGCTTCGCCGTGTTTGTGTAACGCGGCTTCGCCGTGTTTGTGTAACGCGGCTTCGCCGTGTGCTGGTTCTGCCTTGGGCTTAATAGAGTCCGTAGAGTCTGTGCTGGATAAAACCTTCGCCGCCACACCTAAAGTGCGGGCAAGTTCTTGGGCTTGGGTGGCACGATGGGCGGAGTCAGCAGTCAAGGAATGATTGACCACAAGTGCCAAGGGGGGCGGGGCATGCTTGCGCTGTGCCCAGTCTGCGGTGAGTGCCAAGAGTGCGAGACTATCGGTGCCGCCTGAAAAAGCCACTGCCAGCCGTGGCAGAGAAAAGCCCTGCCCTAAGCTAGGGGCAAGGCTATTGAGCGTACGCTGGCTATGGGCGGGATGGGCAGGCAGAGCCAGCAGACGGGCAAGGGCTGAATCAAAAAGATGTGTCAGCGACGGCAGTGCTGTTGTATTGGGCGGGCTGTTTGGGTGCATCCCTAGATGAGTGGCTAGGGCGAGCGGGACAGGAAAATTTTCGCGAAAGGGTTCGCGAAGCTGTTCGCGACAGGGTTCGCGAAACTGTTCACGAAAGAGTTCAGGGACAGGCAAGTCGGTTTCTCTCCGCTTCACCCCGTCGCAGGATGGTTTCAGGAGCTTCCACATAGCGGGTTGCTAGGCTTAAGAGTACTTGGCAGGCTTTTTCGTTGTCGCCCAGGGAAGAAAACGACAAGCCAAGTTTGAGCAAGTTGTCGGGGGCTTTTGCACCATCGGGAGCGCGGTCTAATCCTTCGGCGAAGACACGGGCGGCGGCTTGGTATTCTTTGCGGACATAGAGCGTTTCGCCCAGCCAGTAGCGGGCATTGTCGGCGAGTGCATCTTCGGGCCACTGCTCTAGGAAGGTGCGAAGTTCGCTTTCGGCTTCAGCGTATTGGTTTGAGCGTAGAAGAGCGAAGGCGATGGCGTATTGCTCTTGCGGTGTGGCGGCGGCACGGGGGCTTGCTGTCTCTGCGGTTTCGCTGGGGGCAAGGGTGGCGAGCGAGACCGAAGCCGATGCGGCGGCTTCGCGGGCGGCTTGTTGCAGACTTGAGTCGGAAACTTCGCCTAAGGTTTGTACGGTGCTTGTTGTGTCTTCTCCTGCTTGTTCGGGGGTGAGGGCAGAGCTGGAGAATTCGTCTAGGGCTTCGCTTTGTACGCCGCTATCGGGCGGGGCTGCCGAAAAGGCGGACTGCAGGGCTTGTTCTAGGGTGCGTAGGCGGTATTCCAGTTGTTCTAGCGAGCCTGTGGTGGCGCGTTGTAAGCCTTCCAGTTCTTCTAAGCGTCCGAGCAGGAGTCGCACTTCAGGCGAATTGCTGTTGGCAAGAGTGCTTTGGGCTTCGCTTGTCTCGGCTTCGCTTTCTGTGTCGGCGGTTTGTGGCTCTGTCTGCTGGGCTTCGCGGATGGCGGCAAGGATTTCTTGGGCTTCGCTGGCTGACTCTGCGGCTTGGCGGGTGGCGTCAGCGAGTGCGGATTTTGTCTCGTCGGTCAGGGCGATAAGCTCAGTGCGTAGGCTTGCCAAGGCATCTGCGGCTTCTTGGCTGGCGGTAGCGGCTTCTTGTGCGGTTTGGGCGGCGGCTTGGCTGGTGCGTTCGGTTTGGACAAGGGCTTGCTGGTCGGCGGCGGACAGGCGGGTAGAAGTTTGCGTGGCTTGGCTTTCGCGGGCTTTGCGGAGTTCTTCTTGGGCTTTGGTTAGGTCTTGGCGTTGGTCTTGTTGTAGCTTGACCAGTTCTTGGTGGGCACGGAGCAGGGTACCGAAATCGTTTTCTAGGGCTTCTAGGCGTGAGCGGAGCAGGGTGAGTTCATCGTCCACGCTTTGGGCGTGGGCGGGGAGCGGTGCAACGCCGAGAGCAAGGGCGATGATAAGGGAGGCAAGGAGGGCAAGGCGCACGGGATGAATTCCTAAAGGCGGAGTTGCACGCACGCGGGCGTATTGGGCTTGGTTTGCCTGACCTGTTTGTCTGCTCCGAGTAGAGAGTCAAGCCACGGCGTTTTGTGCTTGCTTGCCCAACTCAACCCAGCGTGTCTGCTTGTCTGACTTAACCCGCAATGCTTGCGTACCTGACTCAACCCAGCGTGTCTGCTTGTCTAACTCAACCCGCAATGCTTGCGCACCTGACTCAACTCAGTGTGTCTGCTTGTCTAACTCAACCCGCAATGCTTGCGTACCTGACTCAACCCAGCGTGTCTGCTTGCCTGACTTAACCCGCAATACTTGCGTATCTGACTCAACCCAGAGCGTTTGTGTGCCTAACCCTTCGGGCTTGGGGCTTGGGTGGTGAGTCTAGCGGACGTGGAACTGGGCGCGACGGTTTTGCCGCCAAGAGTTTTCGTTGGAGCCAAGGACTGCAGGGCGTTCTTCGCCGTAGGAAACAGTCTGCAGACGAGCGGCAGAAACGCCACCAGCGATGAGATATTCGCGGACAGAGTTAGCGCGACGCTCGCCGAGGGCAAGGTTGTACTCGGTGGTGCCGCGTTCGTCGGCGTGTCCTGAGATGAGCAAGCGGACTTGGTCGTTTTGTCCCATCCAGACGACAAGCTTATCTAGGGGCGCACTTTGGTCTGGACGCACAGAGCTTGAGTTAAAATCAAAGAAGACACGATCGCCGACCGAGACAACAAGGTCTTTCTGCGAGCCTGGCACAGCTTTGACAACTACAGCTTCAGGACTATTGCGCGCATCATCAGACGCAGAAGAAGTGGCGTCTGCGCCTTCCTTCTTGGCACAGGCGGCGGTCAAGGACAAGGACAGCAATGCGATGCTTAAAATTTTCCAAGAAGGCATGATTAAATCTCCGTGTTTTTTGTTTGTACTCAGCTTTGTTTGCACTCAGCTTTGTTCGTGCTTCCCAAGATGCGCGAGCCGAAGCTGCTTCACAGGTTGCGGATCCTCCCATCAACGCCGAGGAGCAGAGCGCAAAAACACTACTGCCAAGCCCAAACGGAGCGGTGCCTTTCCGCCATCTTTAGGCTAGCGATAAAGATGGCAAAAAGCAAGGGATTAGGGGGAAATTGGCTCTACGCCTACTGACTCGGACTGCCAAGAGAGACGAAAAAAAGTGGCAAAGGGCAGAAATTCGGCAGTTTTCTGCGACATATGCACCTTGCGGTGCGGCATCTATGCCAAGCCTTGTTGCTTCCCCCAACCGCCAAGCCCCATAATTTTAGTAAAGGGCTAATTGAGCCAACGCACACGAACACTCCTTTTGCGGTGCCGCGTCTATGCCAAGCCTTGTTGCTTCCCCCAACCGCCAAGCCCCACAATTTTAGCAAAGGGCTAATTGAGCCAACGCGCACAAACACTCCTTTTGCGGTGCGGCATCTATGCCAAGCCTTGTTGCTTCCTCCAACCGCCAAGCCCCACAATTTTAGCAAAGGGCTAATTGAGCCAACACGCACGAACACTCCTTTTGCGGTGCGGTGTCTATGCCAAGCCTTGTTGCTTCCCCCAACCGCTAAGCCCCACAATTTTAGTAAAGGGCTAATTGAGCCAACGCGCACGAACACTCCTTCAAGGGTTGAGCGGCGACCAAGCAGGGTCAGAAGCTTCAAGCGGCGTAGGTAGCTGGCGTTCGTTATAGCCGCTGACATCAATGGAATAGAGTCGGCTTTTTTGATAGCCATCGTTGGTGGCGCGTTCTTCTTTGAAGAACAGCAAGACGCGTCCGTTGGGCGACCAAGTTGGTGCTTCCACGGAAAAGCCACGCGAGAGCATACGCTCGCCGCTTCCGTCTTTGCGCATTACGCCAACATAAAAAACGCCTTTGTGGATCCGCGTGAACGCCAACAAATCCCCACGCGGAGACCAAACAGGAGTCGCATAGCGTCCGATGCCAAACGATAGGCGGCGGACAGCACTGCCATCGGACTCCATCATATAGATCTGTTGCGTACCACCCCTGTCGGAATTGAAGACCACACTTTTGCCATCAGGCGAAAAGTCAGGCGAAGTATCAATTGCTGGATGATTGGTGAGCCGCGTTAATTGTTGGGTGCGCAGGTTCATCCGATAAATATCGGTATTCCCCTCACGCGCCAAAGACATAATCACTTCGCTACCATCAGGAGAAAAACGCGGCGCAAAACTCAAACCCGGAAAATCACCCAGCAAAGTTTCCCGCCGTGTGCGCAGGTCATACAGGTGAACTCGGGGTAAGCCCCCAGCAAAGGACAAATAGACCAGCCGCGTACCATCAGGCGAAAAGCGCGGAGTCAAAACCAAAAACGAACCATCGGTCAAAAAACGATGACCGTGTCCATCGGAGTCCATAATTGCCAAACGTTTGTTGGGCGCACCCTGCTGACCACTTTCAGCAACATAGACAATCCGCGAGTCAAAATAGCCATCTTCACCCAAAACCCGCGCATAGATACGATCGGCAATCAAATGGGCAATCCGCCGCCATTCGTTTGCATTCCCCGTAAAGGCAAGGGCTTGCATCTGACTCTCACTCAAGGTGTCGTAGAGACGAAATTCAGCACGAAAACGCCCTGCCCCCGCACGGGCAATGCGTCCTGAGACCAGAAGCTGAGCGTCAATTAAACGCCAATCACCAAACCGCGGACCGCGGGCCAAGGAAGCCGCGTCTTGAATGTAAGCATCGCGCGATACAGGACGAAATAACCCCGACGACTCCAAGTCGGCGGCGATGACATCTGCCAGCTCGCGCCCAATCCCGAAGGTGTCGGGGTCAGCAAAGGAAGGCAAGGCAATCGGCAGGGGCTCAAAGAAGCCCTGTTGCACATCCACGCGCAGCTGTGCCTTGGCAGGGGCAAGAAGTGCGGCGTTTAGCCCCGCCACGACCAGAAGAGCCAAAGCCAAAGAGAAAAATCGGAGCATTATGCCTGTTGCTTGCTTGTTGCTAGGGAGTGCATGTCTTTCTCTACCATAGTTCTTGTGATTAAGGCAGACCGCAGACTCAAGGCAGAATCCAACGCGGACAACTATAGAATACAGCTTGGATTACCGCAGAATGCGGCTAGGATTAAAGTGAAATTCTACTTCGCGCCAGATTTCGTAGCGTTCAACAGGTAAAGGATAAGGCGCACACTCCCGCAAAGCCCGCAAGGCGCGTTCGGCAGCTCCGCGATAGAAAGGGTCGCGAGTAGCACGAGCAGGGTCAAGGAGCTTCGGCGGCTCGGACAAAGTGCCATCGCGGCGGAGCTTCATCAAAACAGGCACCTGTAGGTTTTCGGCTTGGCGGGCTCCAGGGTCAAGCCGCCAACAGGAAGAAACACGACGGGCAATTTCGCGTTGCAGAGCTAAAAGCTCCGCGTTGGAAACCTGCGGCGCACTGGCAACAGGTGTTGTTGTCCGCCGCTCTGTTTCAGGACGCTCCAAGATATCGCGCAGAATTGAGTTCAAAGGGTCAGGCTTGGGTGGCTCGGGCTTCGGCGGCGGAGGTGTATCAGGGGCGGCAATCACGGTCGGGCTGGGGACAGGTTCAGGCTCGGGCTCTGCCACGGGTTCAGGCTCGGGTTCAGGTTCGGGCTCAGGCTCTGGCTCGGGTTCAGGCTCGGGTTCGGGCTCTGGTTCGGGTTCTGGCTCGGGTTCAGGTTCTGGCTCGGGTTCTTCGGGTTCGGGTTCTAAAAGGGTTTGCAGTTCCTCCAGCGAGATGACTTCAGCAACAGGCGGCGGCGGCGGCACGGGCGCATCGTTGATATGGAGCAGCCAAACAAAGGCAAAGAATCCCGCGTGGAGAGAAACCGAGACAAACCACGAAGGCAAGCCTGCTGACCCTGCTCTGCCGACAAACCACGAGCGGGTGGAGCGGCGGGTGACAACGGCAGAATACGATGGCTTGCGCTTCATCGCGCTACTGCGAGTCGGACTCCCACTCCGACACCAGAGCCACCCGTTCAAACCCTGCGGATTGAATCTGTCCCATCAGGGCTAAGACCCTGCCGTAGGCGAGTCCTGCGTCTGCACGGACAAAAATCCGCGTATCGCTCTTACTGCGGACAACAGCTTCTAGGCGAGCAATGAGTGCTTCAGGCGGAACTTCAGTTTCTTGCAGATACAACACCCCTTCAGCGTTGAGCGAGATAACCAGCGGCTCAATCGGTTCTGACAGCGGACGGGCTTGGCTTTTCGGCAAATCCACAGGCACACCCGAAGTCAAAAGCGGAGCCGTAACCATAAAGATCACCAACAGCACCAGCATCACATCAACGAAGGGCGTGACATTAATCTCGGACATAGGGCGGCGGTGCCCCCTACGCCCGCGCCGTCCGCGGCGGACAGAGCCGCTGTTGCTCGTGAAGTGTGCGCCCATCAGCGTAGCTCCCCGCGTCCTTCAAGGTTGCGCGACAAGATGGTGGAAAGCTCAAGGGCAAAATCTTCCATACGGTTTGAAAAGCGTTGAATGTCTCCTGATATTTTGTTGTAGCCCAGAGTGGCAGGAATGGCGGCAATCAAACCAAGAGCAGTGGCGAAGAGTGCTTCGGCAATCCCAGGGGCTACAACTGCAAGCGAGGTATTGGCGGCGGCGGCGATGGCGGCGAAGGAATTCATAATGCCCCAAACCGTCCCGAACAAGCCAACAAACGGAGCCGTTGAGCCAATGGAAGCCAAAATTCCGAGCTGGCGCTCTAGGCGGTCTGTTTCGCGCCCGATGGAAAGCTGGGTGACTTGTTCTATCCGCTCTAGGACTCGCGAGTCGGGGCGCACAACTTGCACCCGTTGCCACTCGCGCATTGCCGACAAAAACAGAGCGGCGAAGGGGCTGGTCGGCTTGTCTTTGACTTGGTCGTAGAGTTTTTCTAGGTCTACGCCTGACCAAAAGGTTTGTTCAAAAGCCGAGCACTTGGCATTACGCCGTCGCAGGATGATGAGCTTGGAAAAAATAATTGCCCAAGTCCAAAGGCTAGCGAGAAGTAGCACAACAATTACCGACTTGACGACTAAGCCTGCGTCAAGGGCGAGGTGCAAAACATTTAACCCACCTTCGGGCAGGTTAACCTCCAAGGCGGTTTGGGCGAGGAATGGCTCCAGCCGATGTACGAGGGCAGGCGGAAACGAAGCGAGACTGTGAAACACGGGTTTTCTCCTTGGCGATGGGTTAGGGATCTACGGGTTAGGAATTCACTGGCTAGGAATCTGCGGGTTTCAAGGATGCACTGATTAGGGATTTGCTTGATTGGGGCTAGGGCTGGTGTGGCGTGGCAGGTCTTGCCAGTGCTGACGCAAAGCCTTGGTCAGGGAAGCGGGAATCCGTGCGGCTTTGCCTGTGTCTTTATGCATGCACACCAAAGTCGGATGCAAAATTACTCGTGGCTCAGATGGATTTTCTGCTTCGGGGGCGAAGAATTCTTGGGCGAAGGTCAGGCGGGCACCACTGAGGGCAAGCGGACGGGTTTTGATGGTCAGCAAGCTTTCTAGGGTTGCAGGCTTGCGCCATTCGGCGACTAGGGAGCGGAGCGCAAAAAGCACGGAATCCTGTTCGGCAAGATAAGTCGTAGGCAGGGCGAAGTGGCGCAAGAGTTCATTACGGGCGCGTTCGGCGAATTCTAAGTAGCGGGTGTGATAGACCACTCCGCCTGCGTCGGTGTCTTGATAATAGGGACGCAGGTGCAAAATAAAATCCCCCGCCTTGTCAAAATGACCGAAAGAACCTGCAGCAGACGCAGCTGTAGCCACAGGGCGGGTTGTAGAGTGCGAAGTCACGCTTGCAGTCAGGCTTGGAGTCACGCTTGAAATCACGGATGCAGTTATGGTTTTGCGGTCTGTGGGGTTTCCGCCACCGCCAAAGACGGCGGAACCGCCAAGCCCAAATAGGCAAACCCCGCAGGAGACAAAACCCGTCCGCCACGGGTACGGGCAAGAAATCCTTGGCGCAACAGAAAGGGCTCTACAACTTCTTCTAAAAGATCGCGTTGCTCACCAAGTGCGGCGGCAAGGCTTTCAATGCCAACAGGACCACCTGCGAATTGTTTTGCCATGGTTGTAAGCAAACGCCGATCTAGAGCATCTAAGCCGTGAGCATCAACTTCAAGTGCGGTCAGGGCTTGTTCTACGAGTTGTTTTGAAACGGCTTGGCTATTTGCCGTGGCTTTGTCAGCACGACCATTCTTGCGCGGCTTGGTGGCAACAGCTTCAAGGGCGACTCCGTCTGCTGTGAGGGCAAAATCGCGCACCCGCCGCAACAGACGCACGGCTGTCCGCGGCGTTCCACGGGCACGGGCGGCAAGGGTAAGCAGCGCGTCTTCGCCGAGTGCCAGCGAAAAAGACTCCGCCCAGCTACGGATGATCGGCACTAGATCTTCGGCTTCGTACAACTCCAAGCGCAGGGGAATCCCAAACCGCTCGCGCAAGGGACGCGACAACAAGCCACTACGCGTTGTCGCACCAATCAGCGTAAAGGGATTTAGGGTAAGCCGCATAGTGCGGGCTTGCGCACCCCCGCCAAGCATAATATCAAGGCGCAAATCTTCTAGGGCGGCGTAGAGCAATTCTTCAACGCTCGTGGTCATACGATGAATTTCGTCAATAAACAGGACACCACGGGGCGGCAGAGCGGTTAGCACTGCCGCTAAATCGCCTGGACGAGTCAGAATCGGCCCTGAAGTAATCCGCAGTTGTGCGTCCAGCTCGCGGGCGATGATCTGGGCGAGCGTGGTCTTGCCCGTACCAGGTGGCCCGACAATCAACACATGGTCTAGGGCTTCACCACGGGTGCGAGCGGCATCAACGAAGACCCGTAGATTCCCCGACACCTGTGCCTGACCGCCGAAGTCAGCCAAGGTTTGCGGACGCAAAGCCACGGTCATGGTGATAGCTCCTGCAGAGCGGCACGCACCCAGAGAGCAACAGGATTGCCAGAATCAGTTTGGGAATCTGTTTGGGAATCAGTTTGGGAATTTGTTTGGGCTTCTGTTTGTGCTTCAAGAGACGACTCCGCTGTCAGAACCTGCGGGGCGGTTTGCAGAAGTGCGCGTTCAGCTTGCGCACTTGTATAGCCCAGAGCCAAGAGTGCTTTATGGGCTTCACCGCGAAGTGTCGGATTAATCCGCCGCCCAGAACTTGTCTCGTCTTGGGCGGGCAGGTTTTCCAGCTCGGCAAAGTTTTCCTTGACGGCGGCGATGATCTGTTCGCCGCGTTTTTTGCCAATCCCAGGGGCGGCGGTGAGCGCATCTGCGTCTCCTGCCAAGATGTAGCCGACAAGGCTTTGCTCTGAAAAGCTATCCAGCAGGGAAAGCGCGTGGGCTGTGCCGACTCCCGGAGCCGCTCGCAGCTTGCGAAAAATCTCGCGGGCTGTGAGCGTGGCAAAACCAATAAGCGACAGATCTTTTTCACTGGCACGGACTTCACAATACAACGTGGTTTCGCTACCGACTTCTAGCGAACGCAAGACCGCAGACGCACAGGTTAGCTCCCAGCCGACTCCCGCACAATCAATGATTACGGTTTTGTCGGTGACCACTGCCACCTGTCCGCGGATTAAACCAATCATTTTCCGACTGCCCTTTTTGCTGATGCGGGTGCGGGTGCGGGTGCTGCTTGTACTTCTGTGGCGGATATATCTGCGGCGTGCGTATCTGTGGTCTGGGTATGGGCGTGGCAGATGGCAACGGCAAGTGCGTCTAATGTGTCGTGGCGCAAGCGATGACGCGGGGTAGGCAATTGCGAAACTTTTTTGTCCGCCCCTGTACGCACCGTGCGAGGAGTCGCCGTACGGGCGGCAAGTTCAGGCAACAGCAAGCGCACCATTTCTCCGACTTGTTCTTTGGGTGCCTGACCATTTCCTGTGACTGCGCTTTTGATTGTGTTGTTGGCGTAGCTCACAGGGACAAGTTCTGCTTGCGCCACTGCCAACAAAGCCACACCGCGCGCCATTCCCAGGACCAAAGAGCTCTTGGCATTGATATTGACAAAAGTTTCTTCAATCGCAACTTCCAAAGCTGTGTGGTCTTTCTGTGCTTCTTTGAGCCTATCGGTTAGCTCTCTATGAATCTGTGCCAAGCGGTTTGCTACCGACTCGCGGGGAAGCGTAGAAATCACTCCGCAATCCAAATAGCCTAACGCTCCATCGCTGGCGATACGCACCAAGCCCCACCCCGTATGTAGCAGGCCTGGGTCTATGCCGAAGATGACCCGCTCAAGAAGCGCAGTTGGAGCAGGAGCAATCACGCCGTTCAAGCTCCGACCACAAGACCCAGCCGCTCTAGCAGGGGAGCGGCAATTTCGCAGTTGCTATAAACCGCCCGCACATCTTCGCTTTCTTCTAGGGCTTCCAAGAGAGACAATAGCGATTTGGCTTGGTCTTCGTCTGCGACTGGATGTGCTGTCAATGTCCGCCAGACCAAACCACTACGAAGCAAGGCTTCAGCGAAATCCTGACTTAAAGCATCGGTTACAGCGGCAAGGTCAGACGCGGCACAGGTGATAACTTGTTCTTGGTCTTCTAGGGCGCAATCTTCTGCTCCTGCATCAATTGCTACCTCTAACAGCTTGTCGCCATCCACCGCCTTGGCTTCTAGGCGAATTTCACCACAATGCGAAAAAAGATACGCAACAGAGTTGGACTCACCCAAGGTACCGCCATGCTTAGAAAACAGCATCCGTATCTCCCCCGCCGTGCGATTGCGATTGTCGGTCAAGGCTTCAAGCAAAATTGCCGCCCCACCCGCGCCATAGCCTTCGTAACGCACTTCTTCAAAGCGGGTACCATCTTCGCCCCCCGCCGCTCGGCGGATTGCCCGCGCGATATTGTCCTTCGGCATATTGGCTTGGCGGGCAGCTTGCATCGCTGTGCGAAGACGGGCATTGGACTCAGGGTCAGGCAAGCCCGCCCGCGTTGCCACCATAATCTCGCGGGTCAGGCGGGCAAACAGAGCGGCACGCTTTTTGTCCTGCGCCCCCTTGCGGTGCATGATGTTCTTGAACTGGCTATGACCCGCCATAGCGACTCCTTGTGGCGCGGCTGGTGCGCCCTGTGTGGCGCACCCCAGCCGTGGCTGGCGTGTGCCTGTGCCCGATTTGTCTCTTTTGCTTCGCCCCGATTCGTCCCGATTGGTCCCGATTGGTCTAGGTCGATTCGCCCCATCCGACTGCTATAGGTTTGATTCGGCGGTTTGATTCGGTGCGCGATTCTTTTAAATATCTATGTTTTTAGCAAATTATCAGGCACGAGGCGAAAAGCACAGGAAACCACCCGCACAAGACTTGCCTAGCATAGCTGGCGATTCGGGCTTCACAGGGCAGACAGCAATGCCCAGCCAACCAGACAAGCCAATCAGACAAAGGGACACAACAAAGAGACAAGGGAGCCAAAACAAACCCCCGCCTAAAGAAACCGCAGAGAAGAAAGCCCTAGCCTTTTAGACGCGGAGCTGTGCTTAAAAAAATAAGCCCCCCTGCGGGGGGGGGGCTTTAAGGCAAGCAAAGAATAAGGCCAGAAGAATTCTTGGGCGTAGCGGCTAGTCTTCTTGTCCGCCGCCGAGCTTACCAAACCGCTTGGAAAACTTTGCCATCTGTCCGCCGCTGGCGATGACTTTGTTTTGCCCTGTCCAGGCGGGATGGGTTTTGACATCAATATCCAGCCGCAGAGTCTCGCCAGGCTTGCCCCAGGTGGAGCGCATCGGCAACTCACTGCCATCGGTCAGGACGACTTTGATGTCGTGGTAGGCGGGGTGAATGTCGGACTTCATCAGAGAAAATCCCTCAAGGACAGAGTGTAAAGGATAGGGTGTAAAGGATAGGGTGTAAAAGATAGGGTGTAAAAGATAGGGTGTAAAAGATAGGGTGTAAAGGACAGGGTAAAGAGTGAAGGGAAAGAGTGAAGGGAAAGAGTGAAGGGAAAGAGTGAAGGGAAAGAGTGAAGGGAAAGAGTGAAGGGAAAGAGTGAAGGGAAAGAGTGAAGGACAAGAGCGAAGGGAAAAAGCGAAAGGAAACGCACAAACCACAGAAACAAAAGCCCCCCAAGCCACGGAAAAATCAAAAGGCAAACCAAGGAGCAGACAAAGAGAGCAACGAAGCGCTTAACGGGCTTATACTAGCCCAGCACAATCCAGCCTATCAAGACCCAGCAAAACGCCGCCATTCCTGTTCTTCGCTGGCTTTACCCCCTGTTGCACCTTTTGCCTCTTGTTTTTTCTCTCGCTTGTTCTCTCACTTGTTCTCTCACTTGCTCTCTAGCCTTTTCTCTTGCCTATGTCTTCTCCGCCTGTGGCTTCTTCTCTTGCGGCTTCTCCGCCAGCACCTGCGAAATGGCTCGGCAGACGCCTTCTGCACCATCGGCTTTTGGTGGCGGCGGCACTTGTGCCGCTGTTTATCTCTACAGCCTTGGTCTTGGCGGCGGGGGGAGTCTTGCGCCGTGTCGTGGACTCAGGCTTAGCAACAGGCAATGGCGAAGCCCTGACCTTCTGGACTTGCTTGCTACTGGCACTGGTGGCGGGCTTGGGCTTGGCGGCTTGGGTGCGCTTGTATTTTTCGGCAGATCTAGCAACCCAGGTGGTGGGGCAAGTCCGCCGCCAAGCTGCCTACCGCCTGTTGCGTAGCACACCCGAGGCATGGAGCCAGACGCGAAGCCGTGTTGTCTCTGATTTGGCGGCAGACACAGAGCAGCTGCACACTGCACTGGTTGTGTTTTTGCCGATGGCACTACGCCACTGCGTCCTACTGGTTGGCGGAATTGTCCTTGCCGTCCATACCGAGCCGCTTTTGGCAGGAATTCTTTTGGCAAGCTTGCCTGTGTTTCTGGTGCCGATTTTGCTCTTGGCACGTAGGTTGCGCCAAGCAAATCGCGCCCTAGACCAAGAAACATCTACTTTCAGCCAAGGCTTGAGCGAAGCTTGGAGCGGAGTCTCCACCTTGCGCGCCTTGAACCTGACGCGGGTTTTTGACGCCCAAAACGAGTCGCGGCTAGCCGCAGTGGCACAAGTTGCCCGCCGCCATAGTCGGGCGCGGGCGAATTTGATTGCTATGGCACTGGCCTTGGCACTGACGGCGGCGGTCGGAGTCTTCTGGCTGGGCGGACAGGCGGTAGTGGCGGGTAGTTTGTCGGCGGGGGCTCTTTCGGCTTTTGTCTTCTACGCCGTGGTGGTGGCAGGGGCGGCGGGGGCTTTGGGCGAAGTTGCAGGAGATCTACAACGCGGCTTGGTGGCGGTGGGGCGACTGGCGGCGTTGCTGTCTTTGCAGGTGGAGACTCCTGAGGCAAAGGCACAGAGCGGACAAGGCTTAATCTCTGCGCCCTTGGCTTTGTCCTTGGAAGAAGTTTCTTTTTCCTATCCAGAAGCGACTCGCTCTGCTTTGGATTCTGTTTCTTTTTCTTTGGGCAAGGGCTCTTTCACCGCACTGGTGGGAGCCAGTGGGGCAGGAAAATCTACTTTGTTTCGTTTGCTGTGGCGGTTGTATGAGCCTACGAGCGGAAGAATTTTGTGTAATGGTACAGCACTAGAAAATTTCTCCCGCTATGCTTGGCGCAATCAGATTGCGGTGGTGGAGCAAGACCCTGTGCTCTTTTCTATGACTCTGCGGGAAAATTTGTTGCTGGCTTGCGCAGGACGCAGAGACGAAGCCGCCAACGAAACCCCGAACACTCTACCAAGTGCTCTGCCAAGCGATGCTGAAGTTTGTGCTTTGCTTACGCGGTTGGGGGCAGATTCTTTGCTGACTCGTTTGCCTGGGGGCTTAGACGGACAGCTACACAACGGCGGAGCCGAGCTTAGTGGCGGTGAGCGGCAGTGGGTTGCGATTGTCCGTGCGCTCCTGACGCACCCTGCCCTTTTGTTGCTAGACGAAGCCAGTGCAGGCTTGGATGCACTCAGCGAAGAAGCGTTTCGCCAAGCTTTAGAACAGATAGCCAGCGAGAAGACGACTCTGCTGGTTATCGCGCATCGTCTCTCTACGGTACAAGCCGCCGAGCAGGTGGTGGTCTTAGACGCAGGGAAGGTGATTGAAACAGGCACACCTGAACGGCTTGCCAAGGCACAGGGAGCGTACGCCCAGTTCTTGCGGGCGCAAAGCTTGGCTTAACGCTCGGTCAGCTTGAATTCAATCCGCCGATTGCGTGCCAGCTCGGCGGGGGAGTCGCCCAGCAAGATGGGTTGGTGTTCGCCAAACCCCGTTGCCGCCATTCTGGAAGAAGGAATTCCTTCTTCTTCCAAAGCCCGCACCACGGCAATGGCACGGGCGGCGGATAGCTCCCAGTTGGAGGGAAAGCGAGCTGTGGCAATTGGGTTTTTATCGGTGTGTCCGTCAATCCGCAGAATCCAATTGACATCTTCGGGGATACGGGTGGCGATATCGCGCAAGACTTCCGCCAAGCGATTAATGCGGGCTCGGCCTTCGGGGGCAATGTCTGCCGAACCGCTGGAAAACAGCACTTCCGATTGAAAGATGAAGCGGTCACCGACAATCCGTAGGTTGGGATTATCGCCTAAGACTTCGCGCAGTCGTCCGAAAAACTCTGAGCGGTAATCGGCAAGTTCTTGCACCTTCCCCGCCAAAGCCGCGTTCAAGCGATTGCCCAGAGTTAAAATTTCTACCTGCTGGGCTTTGTTTTTGGCTTCGCTCGCGTCTAAGGCTTCTTCTAGGGCTGCAAGTTGGGCGCGGATTTCTCGCAGTTGGGCATTTAGCAGAGCGGCTTCGCGGGTCAGACGCTCATTGTCTTCGCTCAAAAGTGTGACGGTGCGTTCTTGGTCTTCGGTGATGGCGCGTTCGGAGTCCAAGCTCGCACTTGTGCGGGTAAGTTCATCTTCCAGCCGCAGACGCAAGGCTTCTAGCAGTTCGCGCTTGCTGTCGGATTCTGCCAGTCGCTCGCGTAGATCCACAACTTCGGCTTCTAGTGCGTCGTAGCCTGCTTGGCTGGCGGACAAGTCATCTTGCAGAAGCGAAGCACTGGAACGCAGGGAGGCAAGTTCGGCAGACAAGTCATCGCGTTCTGCTAGGGTGGCGCGAAGTTCTTCTTGTAAGGTTGCGGTGGTGCGGCGGAGTTCTTCGTTGCTCTGTTGCTCTAGTTGGAGCAGTTCTGAAAGCTCTGACAAACGCCTGTCTAAAATTGTCAGTTCGCGCTCCTTGTCGGTCAGCGACAGGGAAAGAAAAAACTGCGCAAAGGTGAAAAACAACAGGACAAAAATAAACACCAAGATTAGAGTCGCCAGCCCATCCACGAAGGCAGGCCAGATGTTGGTGGCACGAGCGGCACTGGTGCGGTTGAGCGTATACATCGCGGAGCTTTTCTCTACAGGTTAAACGCCTGTGGCACGCGTGGGCTTTTAGTCGCGTTTGGCGGACTTGCCCGAGTCGGCTTTTTTACTGCCCCGCACTTCGTCCAGAGCTGTTGCCAAGGTGCGGGCGAAGAGACGCAGCTCATCGCGCATTGTGCGGGTGATGGTTTCGTGTCCTTCAACCAGCTGGGTGGTCACTTGGCGTAGCGTGGTATCCAGACTGCGTAGGTGTTCGCGGCTGGCTTTGTCTAGGCCTGTGCTACCGCCAGACCCTGCTTCGCCCAGACGCTCTAAGGCGGTGCGAATTCCCGCTTGGACTTCGTATTGCTTGCGCGTTGCCTCCCCTTCGCTTGCTAGGCGGTCGGTCAAGACCGAGAGACGGTCTGAAAGCTGGGTCAAGGCTCGCTCTACCTGCTGACGCTCGCCTTCCCCTTGCTGGATGGTGCGTTGCAGTCGGTCTAGCGAGTCGGCGGTTTGCTCTAACAGAGCTTGAACATAGGCAGGAACACCTGCCCCCCCTTCACCGCTTTCGCTGGCGAGAGCCGCACCCGACAGGCGGGTCATACCTGTGAGCCATTCTTCCAGTTCTTCCAAGAAGCGATTATGGGCTTGGGCGGATTGTAGCTCTAAGAAGCCAAGAATCAGCGAGCCTGACAGACCAAAGAGCGAAGTTGAAAAAGCAGTACCCATCCCTGACAGGGGAGCTTGCAAGCCTTCTTTAAGTGAAGCAAAGAGTTCAGCCGCGTCATTGGATTGCACCGACAAGTCGCCGATTACCTGTCCGACTGAAGCGGTGGCTTCGGCGAGTCCCCAAAAGGTGCCAAGCAGACCTAAAAAGATGAGCAAGCCGATAAGGTAGCGCGAGATTTCATGGCTTTCATTTACGCGAGCTTGAATTGAATCTTGCAGGGTGCGCATAGAAAGAGCCGAGATGGTGCGTCCCTTGCGTTCGCGTAACAGGGTTGCAACTCCTGCCAAAAGACGGGGTTGAAATTGGCTTTCGGGTTCGGGGGGTTCGTCCATGGTGGTGGCGGCACGCAGAGACGCGGCTGCTGACGCGGGAGTCGCTTGCTCCATCTCTTCCTGTAGGCTATGGAGAAAACTGTGCTCGCGGCGCAGGTAGAGAACACGGCGCAGGTCTAGAACTACGCCGAAGAGCAAAACCAAAAGAATAATCGCGTTAAAAGTCGGATTGGCGGCAAAGAGCTCGGTTAATCGTCCGCCGAGGGCAACGGCACCGACGGCAACAAAACCCAGAAACAGCACCATACGCTGTAGGTAGCGTTGTGGTTGGTCGTGCATGGCGGAGTCCTTTTAGGAGAGAGGCAAAAGTTGAGACGCAGGGATTGGCTTGCAGGCGTTAAGGTTAAGTTGCCCTAGAGAAGCAGACGCGGATTAGCGGTCAGGCAAGTCGCCGAGTTGCTTGGCGAGCCAAGCATAAACCGCTTCGTTGCCTGCTACAACTGACGGACTTGCCAAGCCAAGGGGCTTGCCCGCAAGGTCTGTGGCAAAACCCCCTGCTTCCTGTACTAGCAGTGTGCCACCGAGATAATCCCACGGCTTTAAGCCGCGTTGCCAGAAGCCGTCTAGGCGTCCTGCGGCGACGAAGGCTAGGTCTAGAGCGGCGGCACCATAGCGGCGCAAACCCGCAACTTCAGGAATCACCCGCGCGAAATCAGCCAAGGTTTGCTCGTGGCCTTCTTGTCCGTGGAAGGGAAAGCCCGTGCCAAGCAGAAAGTCAGGGGGGATCGTGCGGGCGGCAACGCGCAGACGGGTTTTGTTGCAGAACGCTCCTTGCCCGCGTTCGGCGAGATAGAACTCGTCGCTTAGGGGGGCATAGACCAAGGAGGCAAGAATTTTGCTTCCTTCTAGGCAGGCAATTGAAATTGCAAACTGCGGCAGTCCGTGGAGAAAATTTGTCGTGCCGTCCAGCGGATCAACCACCCAAGCCCGTGCGGTTTCGTCTAAGGCGTTTGGCACTGTGCTGTTTAATTCTTCGCCAATAAATAGATAGTCGGGGCGGGCTTGGCTCAAGGACTCTTGCAGAATGGTTTGCGCCCGCAGATCCGCCGAGGAAACAAAATCGCTCGCTCCCTTGCGCGAGACTTGCAACGCTGCGACTTCTCCGAAATCGCGGAGCAGATGCCGCGAAGCAGCTTCGGCGGCACGGCGCATTACATTGATAAGGGGAGTTTGCAACATTGCAGATGCACCTTTCAGAACTTCGCTTTAGAAATTGTTCCAGAAAATTTTCTAGGTTGAAAATTTGCCACAGACAATTTCTAGATTGACAATTTGCTCGCGCCATTCGCCCTAGAAATTTACTCGCGCAATTCGCTCTCGCAGTTTGAGAAATCTATCAGGCAACACGCAAACCCAAGCCCGCAACACACAGGTCAATCGCGGGCGCGTTCTACATACGCGCCATCGGCAGTGCGGACAACAACCCGTTGCCCCCTATCCACATGCGGCGGAACCATTGTCCGCACGCCATTTTCTAGAGTGGCGGGCTTGTATGAACCTGTTGCGGTTTGTCCTTTGATGACGGGCTCGGTTTCTGCGACCACCACCACCGCCTGCTCGGGCAGGGACGCGGCAATAGCGCGCCCTTCGTGCGACTCGACAGTGACTTCCATTCCTTCCGCCAAGAAGGGCAGGGAATCACCCACCAGCTCGGCGGGCAGAGAAATCTGTTCAAAGGTTTCGGTCTGCATCAGGGCAAGCATATCGCCTTCGCTATACAAAAATTGATAGGCGCTTTCTTCTAAGCGGGCGCGTTCTACGATTGCGTCCGAGCGAAAACGTTCGCCGCGTTTGGTGCCGTCTTCAATGTCTTTGAGCTCTACCTGATTGAAAGCTCCACCCTTGCCGGGTTTGACATGCTGGATTTTATGCACCCGCCAGAGTCGTCCCTCGTGGAGCAGAACATTGCCAGGGCGAATGGCGTTTCCTTGAATCTTCATCTTTCGTACCTGTTGTAGTTTTTGATTTGTGATTTTTTAGGCTAGTTGCCCCTACAGATGGATTGAGTAGATGGATTGAATTTCCGCCAATAGCTTTAGAGCCGAGTCCTTGTCGCGTTGAAAAGCATTGCGTCCGACAATTGAACCCGAGCCACCGCCATCTTTTATTTGTTTGACTTCTTCTAGTAGCTCTTGTGTTCCGCGAGCGGCTCCGCCTGAAAAAACCACCAAACGCCGCCCCGCAAAAGCCGATTGCATACTATGTTGCACCCGCTCCTTGAGAGTCGCCCGTGGAATCTTATATTCTTCATAAACTTTCTTGGCTTCTGGATGCCATAGATGTTCCGTGGGCGGTTTGACCTTAATAATATGCGCACCCAACAAAGCGGCGATATGCGCTCCGTAGGCAATTACATCCAGTGCGGTTTCGCCTTCCTTAGACAAGGCACCACCACGCGGATAAGACCAAACCACAGAAGCCAAACCCAAGGTGCGAGCTTCGGCAATCAAAGCGCGGGCTTCTTCAAACATCGCCAAAGAATTTTCCGCTCCTGGATAGATGGTCAAGCCAATTGCCGCACAGCCAAGCCGTTTTGCGTCTTGAGGGGAAGCGGTTACCGCTTGGTCTTTGACATCGCTCAAGCTATTTGCGCTGTTGAGTTTCAAAATGGTCGGGATCTTGTCGGTGCCGAATTCTGCAACCCCCGCTTCCAACAAACCCAAAGGAGCGGCAAGGGCAGAAAGCTTTGCGTCAATTGCCAACTGCCAATGATAGAGCGGGTCGTAAGCACTCGGGTTGGGAGCAAAAGACCGTGCGGGCCCATGTTCAAAGCCCTGATCCACGGGCAGGATGACAAGCTTGCCCGTACCTGCCAAGGCTCCGTGATTTAGGATTTTCGCAAGCTGCCCGCGTACCGCCTCGCTTTCGTAGGCGTAGTTTTTGAGAATTGTGTCAGTCGTAGAAGCCATTTTTGCATGATAGCCCAGAGTGCGGAAAGTGTCAGAAGTTCGTGGCACTGACTCTGTTGCTTGCCCCGTTTCTTTATCCTGTTTCTTTGCCCTGTTTCTCTACCCTGTTTCTTACCCTGTTTCTCTACCCTGTTTCTTAACCCGTTGCCTTGCCCTGTTGCCCTACCCCGTTGCCCTAGCCTGTTGCCCTAGCCTTTTGCCTACCCTGTTGCCCCAGCCTGTTGCTCTAAAGGTTTGCCACCGCCGCCGCCAGATCGAGCATCCGACAGGCAAAGCCCCATTCGTTGTCATACCACGCCGCAACCCGTACAAGCGTGTCTTCAACAATCCGCGTGGCTTGGGGGTCAAGGACAGCACTATGCGGGTCACCGATGAAATCCGCCGAGACCAGCGAAGCAGGAGCCACTGCCAAGATGGCTTTGTGTTTTCCCTCTGCGGCTTGTTGGAAGGCGTGATTGACTTCTTCTACGGTCGCGCTTTTTTCCAGCTCTGCCACGAGCTCGGTAAGGCTTACGCAAGCCACAGGGACACGCACCGCGACACCGTCCAGCTTGCCCGCCAAGTTCGGAAGAATCGCACCAATGCTCAAAGCCGCTCCTGAGCTGGTTGGAATCATAGAAGTCGCCGCCGCCCGTCCGCGAGCTAAATCGTTGTGCGAGCCATCAACCAGCCGCTGGTCAGCGGTATAGGCATGGACTGTTGTCATAAACCCGCGCCGCAAACCGAAGGTTTCGTCCAGCACCGCCGCCAGCGGAGCCAGACAATTGGTCGTACAGGAAGCCGCCGAGATGAGTCGATCTTCTGCGGTCAGAGTCTGGTCATTAATGCCCCAGACAACTGTGCGGTCTACTTCGTCTGCACTTTTCGCAGGAGCCGAAAGCACAACCCGCTTGGCACCTTGCGTCAAGTGGGGAGTTAGAGTCTCGCGGGTGCGAAAGGCACCTGAACACTCTAAGACAAGCTCCGCTCCTGCGGCGTGCCAGTTTAGATTTTTTATCTCGCGCTCGGCGGTAAGAGCAATTTCTGCCCCATTGATAACAAGCGCGTTTTTCTTGACGGCAACTTCGGCGGCAAAGCGTCCGTGGACTGAGTCGTAGCGCAACAGGTGAGCAAGGGTTTCAGGGTCTTTGGTGCCGTTGATTGCCACGACGCGCAGGTCTGTTCGCCCTGATTCAACAAGGGCGCGCAGAGTTAGGCGGCCGATGCGACCGAATCCGTTTATGGCAAGACATGCGGACGACACTGTACTTCTCAGGGTTACTGCTCGTGGTTTTCCATCCTACACAGATTTTGTGGAGTCTGGCAGGACAAGTTGTGCCGAATGTTGCGGCTTATTCTTTTGTTTTGGCTTTGGCTTCGGCAAGCAGACTATGAACGCGGGCGACAATTGCCTCGGCGGTAAAACCAAGCTCGGCAAAGAGCCGTGCGGCGGGCGCACTGGCACCAAAGCGGTTGAGGGTTATCGTGTCAGCGGCGGAAGCACCTGTCAGCCATTCTTGCCAACCGAAGGGACTCGCGGCTTCAATGGCAAGACGCACTGTGTTGGCTCCTAAGACCGCTTGTTGTTCGGCGGCTGTACGTTCAGCGAAGAGCTCCCAGCAGGGCATAGAGACAACAGCGGTGGCAATTCCTTCGCTTTCCAGCTGGGCGTGGGCGGCACAAGCCAGAGCGACTTCGCTTCCCGTGGCAAGAAGTGTAACCACGCGCTTGCCCGCTTGTGCCTGCCGCAAAACATAGGCACCTTCGCCTGTGCGATTGGCACCTGTGCGATTGGCGCCTGTGCGATTGGCTGTGGTTTCTGCTGTTTCTTCGCGCAGGGTTTCTAATCCTTGGCGTGAGAGGGCAAGCAGGCTTGGCGTGGTTTCGCTGGTGAGTGCTAGGTGCCAGGCTTCGGCGGTTTCCACTGCATCGCAGGGACGAAAAACCCGCAAGTTCGGAATCGCTCTGAGTGCCGCCAAGTGTTCTATCGGCTGGTGCGTTGGCCCATCTTCGCCCAGACCAATTGAGTCGTGGGTCATAACGAAGATGGCTCGCAAACCCATCAAAGCCGCTAGGCGAATTGACGGACGCGCATAATCAGAAAACACCAAGAAGGTACCGCCGTAGGGAATGAATCCGCCGTGGAGGGCTAAGCCGTTCATTGCCGCCGCCATTGCGTGTTCGCGGACACCGTAGAAGATGTAGCGTCCGCTTGCGTCTTCGTGGAACGCCGCTTGGTCGGGTGCCCGCGTAAGATTGGAGCCAGTTAAATCTGCCGAGCCACCGATAAGGCTCGGACAGGCAGGTGAAATTGTTGCCAAGACTTCTCCTGAGGCTTGGCGCGAAGCCATCTTCGGTTTGTCGGATAGAAACCTTTGGCGTTTTTCTGTAAGGGCAGTGATGGCGGCGGGGGGAACTTGTCCGCTCATGCGCTGGGTGAAGGCTTCTTTGTGTGGAGACGCATCGAGCCGTGCTTGCCAAGCTTGGCGGATTGCTTTGCCGCGACTCCCTGCTTGTCGCCAGTCGGCATAGACTTCGTCAGGGATAACAAACGGCGGCTCGTGCCAGTCAATTGCCGTGCGCACGCCCGCAACTTCTTCCGCCCCCAAGGGAGCTCCATGGCTTGCCGCTGTCCCTGCCTTAGAAGGAGCGCCAAAGCCAATTGTCGTGCGACAGGCAATCAGAGACGGACAATTCACCTCTGCGTCAGCTTGCACCAGAGCCGCTTCTACGGCGGCTGGGTTGTGTCCGTCTGTGGTGATGCACTGCCAGCCGTTGGCGGCGAAGCGGGCGATAACATCTTCACTAAAGGACAAACGGGTTGCACCATCAATTGAAATGCGATTGTCGTCCCACAGGACGATGAGCTTACCCAAGCCAAGATGTCCTGCCAGCGATGCGGCTTCGTAGCCGACTCCTTCCATTAGGCAGCCATCACCCGCTAAAACGAAGGTACGGTGTGCGACTAGGTCTGTACCAAAATCGGCGGCGAGCGAGCGTTCGGCAATTGCCATACCAACTGCGTTGGCGAGTCCTTGTCCGAGGGGTCCGGTGGTGGTTTCCACGCCTGGGGTGTGGCGGTATTCAGGATGACCTGGAGTTTTGCTGTTCCACTGGCGAAAGTTTTGCAGCTCTTGGAGTGCCAAGTCGTAGCCTGTGAGGTGTAGCAAGCCGTAAAGCAACATCGAGCCGTGTCCTGCCGACAGGACGAAGCGGTCGCGGTCAGGCCACTCAGGAGCCGTTGCATCATATTTCAAAACCCGCGAGAAGAGCACAGTCGCGGCATCTGCCATTCCGAGGGGTAGGCCTGGATGTCCGCTGCCTGCGGCTTCAACTGCGTCCATTGCGAGGGCACGCAGGGCTGAGGCTTGCCGAGTCAGGCTCGGGTTCGGAGTGGAGTCGGGTGGCGAAGTCGGCACAGGCATAACAGCTTGGAATAGGGGTGCGGTTTTGTTTTAGCCAGACTGCCCGTGGCTTGGGCGGGGGTCAAATTGTCTTGGCGCGGTTTGTGATTTTTTTCTGTGGTGGATTTCTGTGGGGGGGTTCTGTGGTGGGTTTCTCTGTGGTGCGATTGTTTAGACTCTTAGGTACTTATAGCGGTACTTGCGGCGGCACTTATGGGGGCATTTGTGGGAGTGCTTGTGGGTGCTTGGGCCTATTGGTTCGCGGTCTGTTTGCTGTGATTTGACGCACCTAGCGATAGGCGGATAGGCTACAGAACTACGGGAGAGCTAGGCAAGAAGTCTGCACAGGCGTTCGCGGCGGGGCAAATCTGGTCGGGGTGAGTTTCGTTGGGGAAAATCTAGTCGGGGCGGGTCTAATCGGGCAAGGCTCATCGCGGGAGAGTATAATCGCGGGGCGATGCATCGTGGCGCGTTTGGAGAGAGTATAGAGACTATACGGGAGGCGAATAAAAGAGCGTGAGCGAATCTGCTGACAAGCAACTGGGCAGTGCGGCGTTGGAAGAAGTCCTACGCAGGCTGGAACGAGCCGCTATGGGGCAGGGAGCCAAGACCCGCGAACTCACAGCCACTTTAGAAGGTGAGCGACGGGCACGCGAGCGTTTACAGCGTGAGGCGCAAGATTTGGTGCGCCGTCTGCGTGAAATTGCCCACGACTTAGGACAGGAAGAGTCGGCGATTAAGGCGCAAACAGAAACAGAATCAGAAAAAGCGTCAGAGACAGAGTTAGAGACAGAAGGAAAGGGAAAGACTCTATGAGCGATCATTCCCCTTCCGAGACCGCAAAACAGGCGGCGCAGGAGCCGACTTCTACTGCCTTTGCCCCGCGCACAGCTGGTAGCGTAAAAATGGGTGCATCCGAGACAAGTGCTTCTGAAACGCCAGGCACCAAGGCGGAAGACTCTGCGCCGACGGTAAAAGTTGCTTTAGAAATTCTTGGGAGCGAGCAGACTTTTGTTTGTCGGGCGGGAGAAGAAGAGCGTCTGCGCGCCCATAGCAGAGAGCTAGAAAAGCGGCTTGTGGCTTTGGGGGGTGAAGCTGAGAGTTCTGACAAGACGCGATTTTTAATTGCCGCAGCTTTGCAGTTGGCGGATGAATTGTACGAAACCCATCGCGAGCACGAAGCCGAAGTGCGGGAGTTGCGCGATGGTCATCTGCGTGAAGTTGAGCAGCTACAGGCGGCGGAGCGGACGCGGACAGAAGCCCGTAGTCAGTCCGATGCGGCGGAGGCAGAAAAACGGGCACAAGCCGAAGCGGCTTTGCGCCAACGTTTGGAGCATCTACTGGCACTGCTCTCTGACAAAACTCCGTCACAGACTTACCCGCCACAAACTTAAAGTTCGGCGTTCAAGACTTAGCGTCAAGACCCAGAATCAAAAACCAGAGTTAAGACTTAGGGTTAAGACTTAGAGCCAAGACTTAGAGTCAAAACTTAGACTCACAACCCAGAAAACCTTAAGACAAGGCAGAAACTTGTGAGTCACCAACCCGACTTAACCAAACCACAAAGCGGGCAGGAGTCCCGTGAAGGAACAGAAGTGCCAAACCCCGAAGCGACACACCCCGAAGCGACAACGAGCGAAGCCACGCCTCACGCAACACCTCGCCGTGGTGCGACCAATCACCAGCTGGTGGCACAGGAAAAGCGCGCCTTGCGGGCACGGATGGGAGCCCTGCGCAAACAACGCGCCGCGACTGACAGCGACAACGCAGGGGCGCACCAAGCCCGTGATTTGTTTCTGAATGCGCTCCACCCCCCCGCAGGCGCGATCATCTCGGGCTACTGGCCGATGCGCGATGAGCTAGACCCGCGCCCTTTGTTGCTGGCACTCCACGAGCGGTGCCACAGAATCGCTCTACCTGTGGTTGGGAAGCAAGCCCAGCCCCTAACCTTTCGCCACTGGACTCCTGATCTGGTTTTGCAGGAAGGCAGGTTTGCGACGATGGCTCCACCTGAAACTTCTGAAGTCTTGCGTCCTGATTGGCTTCTGGTGCCGCTCTTGGCGTTTGATCGCGGCGGCTATCGTTTGGGCTATGGCGGCGGCTTTTACGACCGCACCTTGGCGGGAATGGCGGCAGACGGACACCGTGTTGTCTCGGTTGGTTTGGCCTATGCGGCACAGGAAGAAAAACCTTTTCTGCCGCACGAGCCCTTTGACCGTCCGCTGGATTATATTGTCAGCGAGTGCGAAGTCTTGCGGGCACGGCGAGCGACTTGAAGCTTGACTCCGATGCGCACACTTTTCTTGGGCGACATTATGGGACGCAGTGGGCGGCGGGCGGTTCTGACAGCCCTGCCTGCCTTACGGCGTGAATTGCGTCTGGACTTCATCGTTAGCAACGGCGAAAACGCGGCGGCAGGACGCGGGATTACGCCCAAGATTGCTGATGAACTTTTTGCCGCCGGCGTGGATGTTTTGACGGGCGGCAATCACTCGTGGGATCGGCAAGAAATTATTTCGTACATCAGCCAGACGCCGCGGCTTTTGCGTCCCCTGAACTTGTCGGGCAGTCCGCCTGGGGCGGGGTCTATTGCCGTAGCCCCACAGGACGACAGGGCGACACCTGTGCTTCTGGTGATTAATGTAATGACGCGCCTGTTTATGGAGCCAAGCGATAACTTATTTGCGGCAGTAGATGCTGTTTTGGCGGAATACAAACTGGGGCGCGATGCCACGGCAATTCTGGTGGATTGCCATGGAGAAGCCACCAGTGAAAAGGCGGCTCTGGCGCATTACTTAGACGGTAGGGTTACGGCGGTTTTGGGTACTCATACCCATGTGCCGACTTGTGACGAGAGGATTTTAGCGGGCGGGACAGCGTTTCAAAGTGATGTTGGTATGTGTGGCTCGTATGACTCGGTCATTGGCTTAGAAAAAGAAGCGGCGGTTTTGCGTTTTACCAATCGGGTGCAGGCGGGGTTTGCTGAAGCGGCGAGTGGTGCCGCCACTCTATGCGGAGCGGTCATTGAAAGCGATGCGGCAACGGGAAGGGCAACTGCCATTCATCGTCTGGCTTTGGGTGGAGTCTTGCGCCAGGCGCGTCCTGAAGGATTGGCATTTTCTCTACCGACTGAATAGACCCGTTTGCTTGAATACACCTGCTTGAATCAATCTGCCTACTAAATAAACCTGCTTGCTTGGATAAACCTGTCCGCTTGAATAGAGCGGTTTACTTAATTGTCGCTGGCTTTGGCTTGGTGCGAAGTTTGTGGGCGACGGCGGCGTTTTCTGCCCCGCCCATTTTTCGGCTTGGGGAGCAACGGAGAAATAACATCTTCGCGTTTTTCCTGGCCCTGAATTGTCAGGGGCAGACCAAACCGCTCGGCAAGCACAATGTCTGTTTCATGGCTCACAAGTTCAGCCGCCGACAAAGGTTTTGCTGCCCGACTTGCCAAGGCTTGAGCCATTGCCTTGATATGCTCGTCTTGATTGCCACAACAGCCGCCGATGATTTTTGCTCCCAAGTCGCGTACCCATAAAGCCCAGTCTGCCATATCGGCGGTATCTGCAGGCCAGACAATTCCGTCTCCTGTGTGGCGTGGCACACCGCAGTTGGCACGAGCGACCAAAATATCGTCTGGGCGGGCGGCGGCGGCAAGCTGGCGAAACGAATGTAAAAAGTCTGCCAAGCCGCTACCGCAGTTGCTCCCGAAGGCGACGGGAGAAGTCTGCTCACAATCGCGAGCCAACTGCGGCACGGTTTCAGGACGCAAGCCCATCATAGTGCATCCTGCTGTATCAAACGAAAAGGTTAGAACGGCGGGAAGCCCTGCTTCCTGTGCGCCTGCTAGGGCGGCACGGGCTTCGTGCGGACAAGACAAGGTTTCAATCCACGCGCAATCTGCTCCGCCTGCTTTTAAAGCCATCGCTTGGACGCAAAACAGCTCTTGGGCGGCTTGTGGTTCAAGGGTGCCGAGGGGTGCAAGCAGCTCGCCTGTGGGTCCCATACTGCCCGCGATGACAACTTCGCTACGTCCGCAGGCGTGGGCTTCTTCGCCAAGGAGTGTAGCGGCGGCTTCGTTCACTGCGGCAACTTGTGACTCTAAATTGTGCAGTGCGAGTCGTGCGCCATTGCCGCCAAAACTATTGGTGAGAAGAATTTGCGCTTGCGTTTCCAAAAAGGCGCGATGGTGGCGGCGGATCAGTTGTGGCTCGGTTAGGTTTAGGCGTTCGGGTGACTCCCCCGCAGGCAGACCGAGTGCCATCAGGCTGGTGCCTGTTGCGCCATCTGCCAACAGATATTCTTGGTTGGCAAGCAGGGAGGGCAGGCTTTTCAAGTTAGCTTGTTGATGGCTTCGCTGAGCCGTTGGCAGGCTTGGTGCAAAATTTCATCGCTGGTCGCGTACGAGATACGAAAATACGGAGAAGTACCAAACGCCACGCCCGGAACAACAGCAACTTCAGCGGCTTCCAAAAAGTATTTTGCTAAATCAGCGTCGCTGGTAATTGTTTTGCCCTCGGGTGTGGTCTTGCCGATGAGTCCAGCACAAGAGGGATAGACATAAAAAGCCCCGCCTGGCGTTGGGCATTCAAGTCCGTCAATTTGGTTTAAGGCGGCGACAACAAAGTCGCGCCGTCTTTTGAAGGCGATATTGCGCTCGGCGAGAAAATCTTCGGGCAGGGTCAGAGCGGCAAGAACAGCCGCTTGGCTGACCGAAGACGGATTAGAAGTAGATTGCGATTGAATCTTTGCCATGGCGCGTACTAGATGGCGGGGTCCACCTGCAAAGCCGATGCGCCAGCCTGTCATAGAATAGGCTTTGGATGCACCATTGACTGTCAGGGTACGGTCGCGGACTTCTGGTGAAACTTTTTCGGCGGCTTTGGCAAAGGAGACAAAGCGATTGCCGTCGTAGGTCATCTTTTCGTAAATCTCGTCGCTCAAGACGGAAACCTGCGGGTGGCGGGCTAAGACTTGGGCGAGGGCTGCTTGTTGGTCTTCGCTCCAAAAGGCACCGCTGGGGTTAGACGGATTGTTGATGATGAGCCAGCGGGTCTGCGGCGTGATGGCGGCTTCTAGGGCTTCGGGGCGGGGATAAAAGTCAGGGGCGGTTGTTTCCACAAAGACAGGCTCGCCTTCTGCCAGCAAGACCATATCGGAATAGCTCACCCAATAGGGAGCAATGATCACAACTTCATCGCCAGGCGAAAGACTTGCCATCAGGGCGTTGTAGAGTACCTGCTTGCCGCCCGTGGAGACGATGATTGCATCGTTTGAAAATTCCAATCCGTTATCGCGGCGAAACTTTTCTTGTACGGCGGCTTTGAGAGCAGGAGTGCCATCAACGGCTGTGTAGCGTGTCTCGCCTGCCCGCACGGCGGCGAAGGCGGCTTCGCAGATATGTTCGGGCGTGGGGAAATCAGGCTCACCCGCTGACAGGGAAAGAATATCCTTGCCCGCCGCCCGTAACTCGGAGGCAAGTTTGGTGATTGCCAGAGTCGGCGACTCCTTGACCTTGGCAAGGCGGGTGGCGAGTTGGGGAAATGTTTCTTGGGTCATAGATCGTGGTTCATCAAGAGCGCGTGATTCAAGAACAAGCCATTCAAGGACGAGCGATTGAAGAATAAGTCATCAAAGGTGGAGCAACAATCGCGTGTCATCAAGGGCAAGTCCTTCAAGAATAAGCCATCAAGGGTGAGTCAGCAATTGTCCCTGTCTTGCTCTGCTAAGAAATCTTTTCTCTTGGTGGTCTAAAGCTTGGTGGTCTAAAGCTTGTTGGTCTAAGACTTGGTGGTCTAAGACTTGGTCTTCTACGGCTTGGCGGTTTTGTCTTCCACACTTTTTCTTTGGCGCAGATCTTGGCGTGGCTTCAAGCAATCCGTAGCTCTTGGAAAAAATCATTGCCCTTATCGTCAATCACCACGAAGGCAGGAAAATTTTCCACTTCAATGCGCCAGACGGCTTCCATACCTAAGTCTTCCATATCGGCGACTTGCACGGACTTGATATTGTTTTGTGCCAGAATGGCGGCAGGACCACCAATGGAGCCCAAATGAAATCCGCCGTGCTTTTTGCACGACTCGCGCACCACCGCCGAGCGATTGCCCTTTGCCAGCATCACCCTAGACCCCCCCGCCGCTTGGAAGGCTTCAACAAAGGAATCCATACGCCCTGCTGTTGTTGGTCCGAAACTGCCTGACGGATAGCCATCGGGTTGCTTGGCGGGTCCTGCATAATAGATCGGATGATTGCGCATATAGTCGGGCAGGGGCTTACCTGCTTCCAGCCACTCGCGAATACGGGCATGGGCGGAGTCACGAGCAACCGTTAGAGTCCCGCTCAACGATAGGCGGGTGCGAATGGGATGCTTTGACAGGGTGCGACAGATTTCATCCATGGGTTGGTTTAGATTGATTTCCACGACTTCGCCTTCTTGGGTCAAAGCCTTGTCGGTTTCGGGCAGATAGCGGGCAGGGTCGCGTTCTAGCCTTTCTAAGAACAGCCCATCTTGGTTGATCTTGGCGAGGGCTTGGCGGTCTGCCGAGCAGGAAACCCCGATGGCAATGGGCAGGCTGGCACCATGGCGGGGCAGGCGGATGACCCGCAGGTCGTGGCAGAAATAGCGTCCGCCGAACTGGGCTCCGACTCCATTTTTGCGGCTGGCTTCTAGCAGATGGGCTTCGCTTGCCAAGTCGCGAAAGCCGTGGCCTGACTCGTCTCCTGTGGTGGGCAGGGAATCCAACAGGCGGGTGGAAGCCAGCTTGACCGTACGCAGACAATACTCAGCACTCGGACCGCCAACAACCACCGACAGATGATAGGGCGGACAAGCCGCCGTGCCGATTTGCAGAATCTTTTCTTCCAAGAAGGGCAGAAGTGCATCCGCGCGCAGGAGCGAAGGCGTGGCTTGAAAGAAATACGACTTATTCGCCGAGCCGCCGCCTTTGGCAACAAAGAGCAAACGATATTCGTGTCCTGCGGGCTTGTCGCCGTGGTCGTCGGTGGCGGCAAGGATTTCAATTTCAGCAGGAAGATTGGTGCGCGTATTGCGTTCCTTATACATAGACAGGGGAGCCAGTTGCGAATAACGCAGATTGTGGCGGGCGTAGGCGTTTTTGATACCTGCGCTTAGGGCTGCTTCATCGCCACCTGCGGTATGGACAGTTCGTCCGCGCCAAGCATGGACAATTGCCGTGCCTGTGTCTTGGCACATGGGCAGGATTCCGCCTGCCGCAACATTGGCGTTTTTCAAAAGTTCAAAGGCAACGAAACGGTCATTGGCACTGGCTTGCTCGTCGTCAAGGATTGTCCGTAGCTGTGCCAAGTGCGAAGGACGCAAAAAGTGGTTGATTGCAAAAAAGGCTTCTTCGGCAAGAGTCGTCAGAGCCGTTGTTGGTACTTGCAACCACGGCTCGCCAAACAGCTCGGCTGTGTTTAGAGACTCGCCAAAGGCAACGGAGTCAAAAGCCGTTGTGTGCCATGGATTGGAGTCACTTCCGAGCGGCAGTAAGGCTTCGCTCATATTTGCCCTGCCTATTTCTCTAGTTCGCTATCCCAATAGAGAAAGTCGCGCCACGACTCGTGGAGATATCCCTGGGGGAGACGCAGACCCACTTTTTGCAGATCCGCACTGGAAGGACGATACGGCTTTTGCTTGGGCTCCATGCCGCATTCTTGGGGTAGGCGGCTGCCTTTGAGCAGGTTGCAGTCTTGGCAGGCGGTGACGACATTGCTCCACGAAGACACGCCGCCCCGCGAGCGCGGAATCACATGGTCAAAGGTCAGGGACTCACTAGGCAGACGGGTTTTGCAGTACTGGCAGGTGAAACCATCGCGGAGAAAAACATTGAAGCGGGTAAAGGCAGCGCGGGGAGTCGGCGGAATATAGCGATGAAGGGAAACAACACTCGGCAGAGCCATTGCCCGACTGGGCGAGTGGGCGACTTGTGGATATTCAGCAACCACCGAGACGCGTTCTAGAAAAACTGCCTTAATCGCCTCGCGCCAAGAGAGAAGCGACAGGGGGAAGTAGCTCAAAGGCCGAAAATCGGCGTTAAGCACCAGAGATGGATATTGTCGCGCTCCAATCATCCCGTGCTTTTTTGTAGCACCGCCGTGGTGTAGGTGCAAACTTGTCGGCGGGGCTTGGGGGCGCAACGCTTAGGCGACTTGCCTTGATGGCAATTATCGTTTTAACGGCAATTACATTGCTTTGACGGTAATTATGTTGCTTTGACGGTAATTACGCTATGGAATTGCGCTGGCGATAATCACGGAGATGCCACAGCATTAAAGCGGCGGCAGAGCGCAAGGGGCGCCAAGCTTCAGCACGGCGGCGCAAGGTTTTTTCATCAGGACGGCGGCGGGCGTTATCTAATTCTTGCAAGCCGATCATAATCCCGAGGTCAGCGGCGGGCATAACATCGGGGCGACCCAGAGCGAAGATCATATAGTTTTCTGCTGACCAAGCTCCGAAGCCTTTTAGGGCTGTGATTTCTGCGATGACTTCTTCGTCGCTTTTGCGCGCCAAGCCGCGATGCGAGAATCTGCCGCTCGTCATGGCTTCTGCCAAGCCCGTGATGTAAGTGGTTTTCTGGCGCGACAAGCCCGCCGCTCGCAGTTTGCTTTCAGAGAGACGTAGAATTGCTTCGGGTGTTATGGCACCGCCTGCTTGTTCTTCTAATCGTAGATAGACTGAACGCGCCGCCGCACGGCTGACCTGCTGTCCGAGAATGATACGGGTCAGAGTTGTAAAGCCAGGGCGGGTGAAGCGCAAAGGCGGTGTTCCTGCTTCTTGCAAGAGAGCCCGAAACTTTGGCTCTTGGCGGGCGAGTCGCTTGCAAGCAAGCGGCAGGCTTTTTGCATCTAGGCGGCGGATTTCAGTCGGCACGGGCTTGGTCTTCTGGTTGGGTTTTGTTTTCTGATTGGATTTTGTTTTCTGGTTGGATTTTGTTTTCTGGTTGGGTTTTGTTTTCTGGTTGGGTTTTGTTTTTGGTTGGGTTTTGTCTTCTGGTTGGGTTTTGTTTTCTGGTTGGGTTTTGTCTTCCGATTGGGATGCATCTTTTGGTTCTGTGCTGATGGCACGCCCATACACCCTACCCCTCTCACTCTTGCACTTCACCCCCTAACCTGCATTTTTTGTGCTTCTTGTTTGTGCTTCTTGGTTGGCTTCTTGGTTGTGCTTTTTGGGCTTCACCACGCCACAGCTTGGGCGGCGGTGCGGAGTCTTTGCCCCGCCCGACTTTGCGGAGTCTGTAAAACTTGCGCGGCAGTGCCCGACTCAACCACCTTGCCTGCTTCTAGGATTTGTACTTCTTGTGCGCGTCCTGCTACCTGCCGCAAGTCGTGGGTCACCAGCAGAACGCCCAAGCCGTTTTCTTGTGCCAAACGCGCCAGTACGGACAAGACGCGAGCGGCGGAGACGGAATCCAAGGCGGAAGTGATTTCGTCCGCCAAGATGAAGTGCGGCGACACCGCCAAAGCCCGTGCCAGAGCCACCCGCTGACGCTCGCCGCCTGACAGTTGGTGCGGAAATCTCTGGGCGTAGGCGGCAGGGAGTTCTAGTTCTTCCAACAGTTCGGCAATTCGGGTAGCACTTTTGGGCAGAGAAAAATTACTGGCTCCTTCGCGCAGAATTGCCGCCACCCGCCGCCGTGGATGCAAACTGCGCCACGGGTCTTGAGCGACATACTGGACTTGCCCATGCCACGCCCGTGGCACAGGACACGCCGCCGAAGCCCGCAGATTGCTCGTGGCGAGCTCTCCCTGAACGACCAGCCGCGTCTTGCTATCGCGCCAAGCGGAAAGTCCGCCGACTGTGCGGGCGAGTAGGCTTTTGCCCGAGCCACTCGCTCCGATTAGGGCAGTGGTTTTGCCGCGTTGTAAAGAAAGCTCGGCGGCGAGCAATTGTTTTGTCTTCGCTTTCGCTTGGCGCGAATGCGCCGTGGGCGCAAGCGAGATGGTAAGTCCTGAGGCTTGTAAGATGTCTGGGCTTGTCTCTGTCTTTCTTGTCGTTGTGCTTGTTGGCTGGCTACTCGTTTGTCTGGGATTTTCTGGAGCTGTTGTTGTGGCTTTGATGAGGGCTTGTACGCTGGCCTGTGGTCTGTGTGCTAGGGCGGCAAGCGAATCTTGAGCGACAAGAGACCCAGCTTCTAAGACCAAGGCGCGGACATTCGTGCCATCTTTGCTGAGCCCATGGGCGACACCAAAGTCGTGGGTGACAAGAATCAGAGCCAAGCCTTCGTTTTGGGTGGCACGGCGCAAGACGGTGAGTAAGTCGGCAACGGTTGCCAGATCAATGGCGGCACTTGGCTCGTCTGCGAGCAGGACTTGCGGCTTGGCGGAAAGGGCGGCGGCGAGGGCAAGCCGTGCCCGCTCGCCGCCTGACAGTTCGTGCGGAAAGGCTTGCGCCAAATCGGGAGCCAAGGCGAGTTCTTGGCAGTAGGCGTGGAATCGTGTCGCCTGTTCTTGGGGGCTGACTTGTGGCTTCCCTGCTAAGAGCTGTCTGCTTGCGCGGTGGTAGGGAGAAAAGGCGGCATCGGGTTCTTGGGCAAGCCAGCGGATGGCACCTGTTCCTTTGACGGTTCTTTCTACTCTGCCGCCTGTTTGGCGCACACCTTCGGGCAGGAAGCCTGCGATTGCCCGCAACAGGAGCGACTTGCCAGCACCACTGCGTCCTAAGACCACCAAGACTTCGCCCGCCGCAAGAGTGCAGGAAAGCTCGCGGAGCAAAGGTTTTTTCCCTGCCGACAAGCAGAGTCCGCGGGCGGCGATGAGCGGTTCTGAAGTCGGCGGAGTCATCGTGGTTCGGCAAACGGGTTGAGCGAGTCGGCGAAGAGCTGAACCAGAAAAGCGAAAAGGGCGATGCAGACCCCTGGCACCAAGATGACTTGGGGTGCGACAAAAAGCAGAGCGCGGCCTTCGGCGAGCATACTGCCCCAGCCTGGATGGCTTGGCGGCAAGCCCAAGCCGAGAAATCCGAGTAGGCCTTCAACCAGAAGTGCGACCGCGACAACTTGGGCGAAGAGCACAGCCAGCGATGGTGCAAGGGGGCGGAGCAGAATCCAGAACAGGGCGACGCCACGGGTGCCGAGTCCGCGTGAGGCGAGAAACCACGGCTCGGAGATTTGGCTCCGTGCTAAGACGCGGACAAACCGCAGACTGCGCGGAAATTCGGGGAGTGCCAGAGCAAAGATTAATCCCTGCGGACTGGCTCCAAAGAGAGTTAGGCAAGCAAGGGCGAGAACAAGGGGTGGCAGGGTGAGGAGTGCATCGGCAAGCCGCATCAGCGGAGCATCAGCAAGCCGCCAGGTGGCGGCGAGGGCACCGAGCAAGGCACCTGGAATGACGGCGAGGCAGGCGGCGGCGACAGCGACTCCCAGCGAGTTCGGAGCGGCAAGAAACAGGCGGGCGCAGAGATCACGCCCTAAACCATCTGTGCCGAGCCAGGCGGTGCGGTTGGGCGATTGCAAGCGGGCGGCAGGGTTGAGTCGGGCACCGCTTTCCAGCCAGCTTGGAAAGAGTTGAGCGAGGGCAAGGGCGATTAGGGTTAGGGTTAGACAGGTCGCTAAGCACCAGAAGGTGAGTCGCCAAGCGGTGTTTTCTTGGCGGCTTGGATCTATCTCTCTTGTGGATTCTGCCATTGCCTATGTTCCATCGTTTGTGTTTTAGAGACGAAGCCGTGGGTCAAGGGCGGCGTGGAGTCCATCCAAGAGCAGATTTAAAATGATCACCAAAGCGGCGAAGAGCAAAACCGTGCCTTGAACGACGGGATAATCCCGTGCCAAGGCGGCGGAGGCGGCAAGCCTACCAAGTCCAGGCAAGGAGAAGACGCTTTCTGTCACCACGACGCCGCCAAGGAGTGTGGTCAGCGACAAGCCCGCGGCAGGAATCAGGGCGGGGGCGACAGCACGCAGACGGTAGTGCAGAAGAATGGCTCGGGTGGATTCGCCGCGGGCGTAGGCGGCTTCTACGAATGCTGTGGTTGCGCTCTGGGCAAAAGTCGGACGCGAGAGTCGTAGAATCAGAGCCGCTTGAATCGGTGCCAAAGAAAGCGCGGGCAGGATTAGATACGGCAGATTGTTTCCGCCATCGTAGTTCCAGCCTTGGGCGGGAAGCCAATCCAATCCGAGAGCAAACACCGCGACAAAAAAATAGCCCCACAAAAAGACGGGTACGGAAAAACAAAAAGCGGACGCGGCGGCGACGGGCAGGTCTAAGGCACGGCGGCTTGTCAGGAGCAAAAAGGGTACTGCCAAAAGCAGGGAGAAGAAAAACGCCAAACCTGCCAATGCCAAGCTGGTTGGCAAACGTTGGGCTAAAAGCTCTAAGACAGGCAATTGCGTTGTCAGCGAAGTACCAAGGTCAAGCCGCAGGAGTGCCAGACACCAAGCAAAGAATTGTATGGGCAAGGGTTGGTCGTAGCCAAGGGCTTTTTTGGCGGCGGCGATTTGCTCGGGCGAAGCCCGATCGCCTATGAGCAGGGTAATTGGATCCCCTGCCGCCAGTTGGAGAAGGGCAAAGGCGATGGCGACTGCGAGCAGGGCGGTCAGTGGCAGGAGTGCCAAGCGGCGGGCGAAGAATCCGAGCATTGGCAATTGATAGACGCTCTATGGGGAGAAAGCAGGTAAGAGGGATTAAAAAAATACGGCACAAAGCAATGATTCACGAATCAATTATTAAGTCGTTGCTCTTGGCGGGACGAATAGGCAAGGCATTTTCCAGAAGCCACGCCGCAAAATGCGCCAGAAATCACCGATACGCACGCGCGCATAGCCAGCCCTGACAAAAGCCCCGTTAAGGGGCGGGTTTCACGCCCCAGAAGAACGGCACTGAAGATTCCACCCAATCGGTGAAGCTTCCCTTGCGAGCGACCATAGGAATAAAATACATTCCCAAATTGATATGCGTGGCGTGGCGGATTGCCCGCTCTTGTACTTTTTCGGCGGCGCGTTTCTTTTCTTTGTCGGTTTGGGCGACCAGAAACTCTGCGCGGGCGGTTTCTAGTTTTGCGTCTTCGGGCCAGCCGAACCAAGCGTCTGCTCCTGACGCATTAAGCGGAGCGGCAAGGGCAGGGTTCAGCACATCCACTGCCAGCCAAGCCGTGGGGAAAAGATGCCAGCCGCCATCTTCGGGTGCGGCTTTGCTGGCGCGGCGTTCGGTGACTGCGGCCCAATCTAGGGTTTCCAGCTTTACCTTGAAGCCGACATCGCGCAGCTCTTCGGCGGCGACTTGGGCGAAGGCTGAGAGTTGCGGAATATCGCTGGGGTGCAAAAGGACAATTTCTTCTCCATCGTATTCGCTTTCGTCTAGAAGCTCGCGGGCACGAGCGGGATTGTATTCCACATGCTCAATTGCCGCGGCGGAGGCAAGCGGCGTATCGCAGGGAAAGTACGAAGCACAGGTACGCCAGAACTTACGATTGCCAGCGGCGGCGATGAGCGAATCCGACTGCTTGATGGCATGCAGGGCGGCACGGCGGGCGAAGCGGTCATTGAAGGGGGGGTGGAGATGATTGAAGCGCAACATTCCTTGATAGCCAAGTTGGTCAGGGACAGTCATCTCTAAGCTGTCGTGGCGTTCCAAACGGCGGGCGAAGTCTGATGGTACTTGCTCCCACAGGTCGTATTCGTTGTTGAGCAGACCATTGAGGGCTGTGTTTGGGTCGGGAACATAGTGCCACTCAATGCGTTGGAAGTAGGCCTGCTTACCGCCTGCGGCGTTGCTGGGCGGCTCATCGCGGGGCAGGTAGGACTCGTTGCGCTCATAGACAGCCCGCACCCCTGGAGTCCATTCGCTGTCTAAAAAGCGATAGGGACCACTGCCGATGGCTTCTTCAATTGGCTCGTCGGGTGAAGTGGCGGCGATGCGGGCGGGCATCATAAAGGGCACATTGGAGCTAATCTTCGCCAGCGACTCCAAGAGCAACCCAAAGGGCTCGGACAAAACCAAACGAAACGAGTCTTCGTCTAAAGCTTGCACCGAAGCCACGCGGGCAAAGAGTTGTTGTCCTAAGTTATCGCGTTTGCCCCAGCGTTTGAGCGAGGCAACGCAGTCTTGGGCGGTGACAGCTGTTGCATCGTGCCACAACAAGCCTGCGCGCAAATGAAATGTCCAAGTCAGCTTGTCTTCTGATACCTCCCATGCCTCAACCATCTGTGGTTGTGGTTGCCAGTTGGCATCCATAGCAAAAAGTGTGTCATAGACTAGATAGCCGTGATTGCGCGAGATGTAGGCAGTCGTCCAGATGGGGTCAAGGCTTCGCAGATCGGCGTGGGCGATAACCCGCAGGGTGCTTTCTGTCTCTTGGGCACGAGCGGGAGCAAAGTTGTCCGCGAAGTAACTGAACGCAATGGCGGCACAAAAAGCCCCCAGCAAAAAAGCAAAAGCATGCCTAAGCAAACCAGACTTCTTCAAACCAGACTTCTTCAAATCAGACTTCTTCAAATCAAACTTAAAGACAAACACAAAAAAAGACACCAAGACAGAAGCCAAGGCATTCAGCTGTCCTGCCTGCCCCCTGCCCCGCCAGACGGAAACAGACCAAGCCGTGCTGTCTTGTCTTAGTTGTTTCATAATACCCTTGCCCGCGACTCTGCTCCCCGCGACTCTGCTCGTGCCTACGCTCTTGTGCTGTGCCTGCTGTTACGAGTCTTTTCCTAGCCTTGTCTTTAATAGACCTGTCGTTATAGATATGGCGCACTATAGGCTTGGTGCTTGGCTAGATCCGCGAAGGCACCAAGCAAGAAGTACTGGGTAAAAGTCTAGATTAACCCAAGCCTCGGTGAATGGCAAGAATCGCCATAACGGGGCGGGGCAGGCTGGAATTTGTGACGCTTTGTATCTTGTTTTTATTCTTTTTTGACAGTGGCTCTTGCCGCTTGCAAAAGCCACGGCGGATTTCAACCGCTACTAAGTCGCTATAAAACAGGGGGTAACGCAGGGCTCTGGCGGAGCCGAATCTGCCACCACACCTTGTCGGCAGATTTGCCACAGGCAAAAAACCCGCGGGCAAAAAAAAATTCTGTGCCGAGACACTATTTCCTGCGATTCTACCTTGTCGGGCGGGATGAATTCTTCCAGCGTTAAGGGCGTGGAAAGCCATTTCCGCACTCGCAAACCATTTGCTCTATCTCTAGAAAAACCTAGAACAAGGAAACTTCTCCAATGGGTACTTTGCACGCCCCTAGAACCATCCCTACAACTCCCCCTGCGACAAACAAAAAGAAAAACCTTAACCCCCGCTGCCCAAAACCCCGCACAAGGTTTGGCTTTCTTGTCTCCTGTGGCTTGTCGTTGGTCTGGGCTTTTGCCCTTATGGCACTCGTGCTTGTTGCTCCTGCTTTGGCACGCGATACGGTGCATATTGTCGGCTCGTCTACGGTCTTTCCGTTTAGTCAGGCGGTGGCGGAAGAATTTACAGGCTTGACCGAATTTTCTGCTCCTGTTGTTGAGTCCACAGGCACGGGTGGGGGTTTCAAATTGTTTTGTAGCGGTATTGGGGCGGCGACTCCTGATGTAACGGGAGCCAGCCGCCTAATGAAAGACTCCGAGAAAGAGCTCTGCGTAGAAAACGGAGTTGCTTCGGTCACCGAAGTGCGCTTCGGATTTGATGGCTTGTCTATCGCCACCAGCCAAGAAGCCCAGCCGCTTGCTCTGACTCCACGGCAGATCTTTTTGGCACTCGCCGCCGAAGTTCCGCAAGACGGAAACTGGATTGCCAATCCGTTCAGCCGTTGGAACGAAGTTGATGCAAGCCTACCCAATGAAGAAATCATTGTCTTCGGCCCGCCCCCGACCAGTGGTACCCGCGATGCCTTCTTAGAACTTGCTGTTGTGCCGGGGTGTGACTCCTTTGCCGAGACCAAATCGCTTGACAAGGAAACCCGCAAACAGCGGTGCCATCGTCTGCGGAGCGATGGTCCCTTTATTGAAGCGGGCGAAAACGACAACTTGATTGTTCAGCGTCTGGTTTCAGACCCACGAGCAGTCGGAATCTTTGGCTTGTCCTTCTTAGAAGAAAACCGCGACAAGTTGCGCGGCGTAGCAGTGAATGGCGTTGAGCCAAGCTTTGAAACGGTGCGCGATCGTTCGTATCCTTTGGTGCGTCCCTTGTTGGTCTATGTCAAGAACGCCCACCGCGAGGTGATTCCAGGCTTGGAAGATTTCGTTGCCGCTTTCGTGGATGAATGGGCAATTGGCGAGTCGGGCTACCTGCTAGAACGCGGCTTGGTACCCCTAGAAGCCACGGCACGGGCAGAAACCCAAGAAGTCGCGCTTTCTGCAAAACCGCTGTTTTAGGGCTATAAAGAAGACACATCCGCTGGCACTCTTGGGGCTTCACAGCTTGGAGCCAAGAGCAAAAGTGCCAAGGTGCCGCACCAACCGCTAAGACCTGCGGGTCGGGGGAGTCTTAGATGGGGTTTGCCTTTCTCCTGCCGTGGCTGGTCGCGGCGTGCGGCTGGATGGCTTGCAGGTGGAGTCCTGTGGCGTGGCTTAGTCCTGTGGCGGGGGAAGGACAACACGCCCAAGGCACTGCCGCCCAGCTTGCCCGTCTGGTTTTTCTAACCAGCTTGCTCGGCGGCTTGTTGGTCTTGTTGCTGTGGCTCTTGCTTGAGCCACCTGTAATTGCCCAGCGTAGTACGCAAGCCCTTCTTGCATCAGAAGCGCAGAGTGCATCTAGCCGCCAAGAACGCGTGGCTTTAGATTTACTTCGCACCAAGGCACAAAACCTAGCGGCAGGTGATAGGCCTACAGAAAGTTTAAAAGTAGAAGCGTTAAAAGACGAGTCCGACTCGGTGGCGTCTGTTGCCCGTGCGGCTTTGGTCTTACGCCAAGCGACAGAGCGGGAAGCTTGGCTTCTGCCTGTACTGGTGGTCTTGGGCGGACTTCTAGGCTTGCTGGCAGGAAGTCAAGCCCCACGCCGTGGGTTGCATCCACGCAAGCTGGCGGAGCGGATTATTGCTGTCCTGTTGCTTCTTTCTGCCGCCACGGCCCTTGCCGTGACGGTTGGCATTTTGTTGTCATTGATTTTTGAGTCTTGGCGTTTCTTTCGCTTGGTGCCGTTGTCTGAATTTCTTTTTGGTCTGCGTTGGGAGCCACAAATTGCTCTGCGGGCTGACCAAGTCGCGGGCTTGGGTGCGTTCGGAGCTGTACCCGTCTTGCTCGGAACAGCGGTGATTTCGCTGGTTGCCCTTTTGGTTGCGGCACCCCTTGGCATCTTAAGTGCGGTCTGGCTGGTGGAATACGCTTCGCCGCGCACCCGCTCCATCTGCAAGCCCGTCTTGGAAATTCTCGCAGGGATTCCCACCGTGGTCTATGGCTTTTTTGCGGTGGTGGCACTGGCTCCTGCCTTTCGCGAAGGCGGGGCGTGGCTGGGTTTTACCCTTGCTCCGAATAGTGCTTTGGTGGCGGGCTTTGTTATGGGCGTGATGATTCTGCCGTTCATATCGTCGCTCACTGACGATGCGCTCTACGCTGTTCCGCAAAGTTTGCGCGAAGGCGCTTTTGCCTTGGGCGCGACTTCGTTTGAAGTTGCCTCAAGGGTGGTCTTGCCAACCGCTGCCCCTGGAATTGTCTCTGCCTTTTTGCTGGCGATTAGTCGGGCTTTGGGCGAGACGATGATTGTCCTGATGGCGGCGGGCTTGCTGGCAAAGATGACGATTAATCCGCTGGATTCGGTCACCACTGTCACGGTGCAGATTGTCACTCTGCTTACAGGAGATACGGAATTTGATAATCCGAAGACTTTGTCGGCATTTGCTCTTGGGCTTTTGCTTTTGGTGATTACTTTGTTTTTGAACTGGCTGGCCTTGCGGGTTTCCCGCCGCTGGCATAAGGAGTGGTCGGCATGAGCGGTTTGCTAGATCTTGTCAAGCCGCGTCGCTCTTTGTCGAGACGCAAGCGGGCAGACCGCCTGTTTGCCGCCTGCGGAGCAGGAGCCGTATTTTTGGTGGTTCTGTGGATTGGCTTTTTGTTTGCCTCTTTGCTGGTACGGGCTTTGCCAGCGATGACGGCCTATGAAATCGCCCTGACTGTCCAGTTGGAGCCAGAGCAGATTCCGCCTGACAATCCGCGGCGGGGCAACTGGCGGGGTGTCTTGGCACAAGCGGTGGCGGATTTGCTAAACGCAGAAGCACAGACACTGGACGCAGAGTTAATTCCGTCAGAGCGAGTGGCGGCGAAGCTGTTGCTATCCAAGGGGGCGGCGGCGGAGTTGCGCAGTCTTGTCATCAAAAATCCGAGCTGGCTTGGCAAGACAGGTACAGAAAGTGCGCGGACAGTTTTTCTGCCTGTTTCTGACTCGCTAGACCAGTATGCGAAGGGCTTGCTTGTGCCAAGTACGCAGGATGGGGCTTTGGTCTCGCCTAAAACAGCAGAGCTGTTTGACCAACTGCGCCAAGCAGGAGTTGTACAACGCAAATTTGCTTGGCGCTTTTTTGTCCGTGCGGATAGTCGCTTTCCTGCCCTTGCGGGAATTGCCGGAGCTGTCAAAGGCTCGCTTTTGGCGATTATGGTGTGTTTGTTTTTATCGTTTCCTGTTGGTGTTGCGGCGGCAGTGTGGTTTGAAGATTTTGCTCCTGAGGGTAGGCGCACGGATTTATTCCGCATTAATGTCTATAACTTGGCGGCGGTGCCTTCGATTATTTTTGGCTTGTTGGGTTTGGCGGTGTTTTTGAACTTTTTCTCTATGCCGCGGGGTGCGCCCCTTGTTGGCGGGATGGTGCTGGCTCTTATGACCTTGCCGACGGTGATTGTGGTTTCGGCGAGTGCCTTGCGGGCGGTGCCGAGCAACTTGCGGGAAGCAGCACTGGCGTTGGGAGCCAGCCGCCAAGAAGCGATCCTGCACCATGTTTTGCCCTATGCTTTGCCTGGGATTCTGACGGGTACGATTATTGGCTTAGCCCGTGCCTTCGGAGAAACTGCACCTTTGTTGTTGATTGGTATGACCGCGTTTCTGACTTCTGTGCCTGAGGGGATTTCGTCTCCTGCGACGGCTTTGCCAGCACAAATTTTCCTGTGGGCAGACCAGCCTGAGCGGGGCTTTGCGGCACGTGCCAGTGCGGCGATTGTGGCTTTGTTGATTGTGCTGACGCTTGTCAATTTGGCGGCTATTCTGCTCCGTGAGAAGATGGAGAAGGGGCGGAGCCGATGACTCAGACGCAAACCACCGCAACAACAGAAGGCGCGGACAACGAAATCTGCTTGGAAGCCCGTAACTTGTCTGTGCGCTACGGCAAGGTCCAGGCGGTCAAGGATATTTCGCTGGTGGTGCGGGCACGGCAGGTGACAGCGTTGATTGGCCCATCGGGCTGTGGCAAGTCTACGTTTCTGCGGGCGATTAATCGGATGAATGATTTGATTCCGACTTGTGTGGTCCAGGGTTCGGTGCGTTTGGGAGAAACCGAAATTTACGATCCTGCGGTAGAAGTTGAAGCCTTGCGGGCGCGGATTGGTATGGTCTTTCAGAAGCCGAATCCTTTTGCGACGAGCATTTATAATAATGTTGCCTATGGTCCGCGGGTTCAGGGGCTGGTGCGGCACCGTCGTGAGACCGACGAGCGGGTGGAGAAGTCTTTACGCCGTGCGGGTTTGTGGGACGAAGTCAAAGACCGCTTGAAGGAGTCGGGCACAAGCCTATCGGGCGGACAGCAACAGCGGCTGTGTATTGCCCGAGCCATTGCGGCAGATCCTGAAGTGGTTTTGATGGATGAGCCTTGCTCGGCACTTGACCCAATTGCCACAGCACGGATTGAAGACTTAATGGATGAGTTACGGGCGCGCTATACGATTGTGATTGTCACTCATTCTATGCAGCAGGCGGCGCGGGTTTCTAAGCGAACCGCGTTTTTCTTGTTGGGTGAGTTGGTGGAAGAAGGAGCCACAGGCGAGGTCTTTACGAATCCGCAGGACGAGCGCACACTGAATTATGTAACGGGCAGAATGGGCTAGACGAGCTGAAACGGGCGCACAGGTGGGTGAAACCGTAAACAAACAGACGGGCGGAAGAAAGCAAGTGAATGGTGAGCAGATGGCTGGTTAGAACGGTGAGTAAAGAAGTGGCAGAAAGCGCAGAAGCCAGAGACGAAGAAAACGTCTTTGAGTCTGAAGGGGCGGCGCATATTGCGGGGGCTTTTGACCGCACCCTGATGCGTTTGACCAAGATGACAGCCGAGCTTGCTGACGCGGCGGAGCGGCGTTTGGGCGAGGGGTTTGTGTTGTTTCAAGAAAACGATGAAGCCAAACTGCGGGCATTTCGCGAGGAAGACCAAGCACTCAACAACTTAAGCCACGAGATTTCAGACACTGTGGTGCGAACGATGGCGATGCGCCAACCGATGGCACAGGATTTGCGTCTCTTGGTTTCGCTGTTTCGCATTGCCCGTGACCTAGAACGAGTTGCCGATTGTTCGGTCAGCCTGACGCGGCGGGGCAGACACTTACAGCGTCCCTTGAGTGCCGACTTGACGGCGGCAATTGGCACAATGACGCAGGCGACAGCACGGCTTTTGCGGGCGGTGATGGAAGATTACCAAAACGGCACAGAGCTCATTTTAGCCCAAGCTGAAGAAGAAGACGAAAAGATTAATCTTCTGTTCCGCGATTTTATGGAACTTCTGCGTAAAGAAAACGAAGCGGGCAACTGTTCGGTGGATGATGTTATGCGGTGGTTTTCGGTGGCACGAGTCTTGGAACGGGCGGGAGACCATATTGTCCATGTTGCTGACGCGATCTATTTCTTCCGCCACGGACAATACGCCGCCGAAGCCGAAGAAGATTAACCATGCCTGACAGGACGCCAAAAACAAATTCTGTGCGGCTTGCTCCGTCTTTGCTGTCTGCTGATTGGGCGCGTTTGGGCGAAGAAGTCCGTGCTGTCCAAGCCGCGGGGGCGGATTGGATTCACCTTGATGTTATGGACGGGCATTTTGTTCCGAACTTAACTTTTGGCCCGCGGGCGGCACGGGCTGTTGCCGAGCATAGCGACTTACCCATTGACGCGCACTTGATGATTGCGCCTGCTGACCCGTACATTCAGGCCTTCGTGGAAGCAGGGGCGACACAGATTACCATCCACCCCGAAGCAGGAGCGCATCTACACCGTAGCCTTGGTTTGATTCGCGACTTAGGGGCAAAGGCGGGAATAGCACTCAACCCAGCAACGCCGCTGGAAGCCCTGCCGCCTGTCTTAGATTTGATTGATTTGGTTTTGGTGATGAGCGTAAATCCAGGTTTTGGCGGACAAGCTTTCTTACCGGGCTCGCTGGCACGGATTTCTGCTGTGCGTAAAATTCTTGATTCCTACGCCCAGACAAGCGGACGGAGTTTAGACTTGGTGGTAGATGGCGGGATTAACTCTGAAAACGCTACTGCCGTTGCCAAGGCGGGGGCTACGGTGCTGGTTGCGGGGAGTGCAGTCTTTGATAAGCCCCAAGGAGCGAAGGGTGCAGACCGCTTGAGCGAAGACGCTTTGCGGGCACTCTACGCCAAACGGCTTGCCGTGCTTGCAGGGCGGGACTCTGCCTTTGCGGGTCAGGACTCCGTACAGAATTCGTGAAGGCAAAGAAGCGCGGGGCGGCACGGGGTGCAGTTGCCCGTCTGCAAGCCACCCGTGCCCTACCCCTTGAATGCCGCCTAGAGCGCAAGGCTTGGCGACGCGCCCGCGATAAAGCTGTGCGTGGTGGTTTGCCTGCTCCTGCGGTTGTGCGTGGTTCTGCTTTGGGCGATGGGGAAGCGGCGGTGTTTTTGTCTTCTGCCCTGCCGGGCGACCCGCAGGCAGGAGCCGAGCTACTAGAAGGAGCTGCAGAGTCTTTTTGGCGGAGAAGTTGGCAGGGTGATCTACGGGATGATGTACAGGGTGATGTACAGAGTAATGTACAGAGTGATGTAAAGGGTGATGTAAAAAGTGATCTACAGCGCGACACAAATTATCTTGCGCAGGGTGCGCATCAAGGACACGATTTTCGCTGGCTCTTAGATCTACGCACCCTGGGCGGACAGGCAGCACGCCAAAGAGCCGTTGCCCAAGTGCGGGCGTGGCTGGAGTCACCAACAACTCCGCCGCTTGCTTGGCAGCCCGAAGTGGTGGCGGCGCGTTTGGCAAACTTGAGTCTGGCGTGGAGTTTTTTTGCCACCCCCGCCGACAGCAGCTTTCGCCGTCGCTTGGCAGAGTCGCAGACTCGCCAAGCGGTGTGGCTCGCCCACTTAGGGACAGGCGGCTTGCTGGGTACGAAAGCGGTTGGGGTTTCGGCGGGGTGTTTGCTGGCGTTTCTTACCCATGGCAGACGCGATGCCTTGTACGACACGACTTGGCGGCGACTCTTTACGACGCTTAATGCGACTTTGCTTGCTGATGGTGGCACCATTGAACGCTCGCCTGCTTTGCAGTACGAGCTTTTGGTGCAGCTTGCGACCTTGCATGCGGCGGCGTGTCGGGCGGAAGAGCTGGCAATTGCCGAGCGACTCAAAGAGCCGCTTTCAGGATTGGCCCGCACCTTGGCACTCTACCGCCACGAAGATGGCGGCTTGGCGCTTTTCCATGGCTCTACGGAAAGCGGAACTGCTCCACCCCGCCACACCTATGCTCCTGACTTGCTCCTGGCGGGCAAGCGGGTAGCCCGCTGGGGCAGATTGGCAGAAGCCCGCGAGACGGGGTTTATGGCTCTTACCTGTGGTCATACGCGGGTGATTTTGGATTGTGCCACGGCGGCTCCACCGCGGGGGGCGGATGGGGAGTTTCACTTGGCGGCGGGGGCGATAGAAGTCTCGCTTGGCAAGGAGCGGATTTTTGGCAACTGCGGGACAGCGGCAGAGCCTGAATGGCGGCAAGCACTCAGGCGCACAGCGGCGCATTCGTTGCTTTCCCTAGACGGAGAAGATTGCGGCAGCTTTGCCGCCAGCGAAACTTGGCTCGGACGCGGCGTGGATTTAACTCTTGGCACCACGCGCTTGCAGGTGCACGACAGCCAAGGGGCTTTGTCGTTGGTCTATAGCCATCAGGGGTGGCGGACTTGGCAAGCCAGTCGGGCTTTGCGGCTGAGCCACGATGGCAGACGTTTGGAGGGGTGCGAGACTTTGACTCCGCTTGGGTCTGGGGGGAAGCGGCGGTTTGCTTTGCGATTTCACTTGGCACGGGGTTTGCCTGTGGTCTTTTCGCGGGATGGTGCTAGCTTGCTTGTACGCTTGGCGGAAGGCGGCTTGTGGCGGCTACGGGTGGAACGCGGAGGGAGCGGCAAAATTCGCCTAGAAGATGGGGTATTGTCTCGCGGGGGTCTGCCGCAAAGAAGCCGTGTTGCGGTGATTGACGGCGAGACAGAAACCCGTGGGGCAGAAGTGGCTTGGTCGCTGGCACGAGCGTGAAGGCGCGGCGGAAGTGAATTGGTAGAAGGCTTGGGCGGGCTTGAGGCGTAGAATGGACAAGATGGAAAACAAAAACGCTCTGCTCTCGGTGAGCGACAAACGCGGCTTAGACGACTTGGCGGCGGCCCTGACGCGCCACGGCTGGCAGTTGTGGGCGAGTGGGGGTACGGGGAAATGGCTTGGCGACAAGGGCTTTGTCGTCCGTTCAAGCTCTGAGCTGACGGGCTTTGCTGACCTGCTGGGCGGGCGGGTGAAAACTTTGGACTCTAAAATTCATGCAGGGATTCTTGCTCGGAGCCACGAAGACGCACAAGCCTTGCAGGAATTAAACATTCCGCAGTTTGGCTTGGTGGTGGTGAATCTATATCCCTTTGCCGAAGAAGCGGAGCAGGCAAGCCCCACCGAAGCCGTAGAGCTGATAGACATCGGCGGCCCTGCACTTCTGCGGGCGGCGGCGAAGAATTGTCGCTATAGCACTCCGCTTGCCTCTCCTGATTGGTATGGCGAAGCCATAGCGGCTCTTGATGACAACGCGGGAGCTATCCCTGCTGGTTTGGCACAAGACCTTGCCGCCCGTACCTTTGCCCTGACCTCTGCCTACGATTCCGCCATTGCCCGCTGGCACCAACAAAACTTGGCGGCAAAATCTCCGCCGCCCGACCCGCCAAGCCTGCCCGAGCAGTTGGTCTTACCGCCCCAAGAAGCCCGTAGTCTGCACTACGGCGAAAATCCCCATCAAACGGCACGACTCTACCGTTTTCTCGGCACAGGTGGTACTGCCCACGCCGAACTTCTCCACCCCGCAGACGGAGTGCTTTCCTACAACAACCACGCCGACCTAGAAGCCGCATGGCAAATGGTGACCAGCTTTGCGCCAACTGTTCCTGCGGTGGCGGTGATCAAGCACACGACTCCCTGCGGTGTGGCGGTGGCTAGAGACCAAGCGGTGCGCCACGCCACGCTGTTACAGAGTGCACTGGATGCGGGGGGTGCGGATTCCTATGGCGGGATTGTAGCGACAAACTTTGCCCCCCAGACAGAGTCAGAAATTGATGCTTTTGCGACGGTTCTGAAAAAACATTTCCTAGAACTTCTTGCCGTACCTGAAGCACCAAACCAGCGAGCCCTTGCCCAATGTTTAGAAGCCAGCGGCAAGACGCGGCGGCTTGTCGCTGTCCCGCCACTACAAACCAGCGGACAAACCAGCGGACTGCAACTGCGCTCGCTGTCAGGCGGAGTCTTGGCACAAACTTTGCCTGATGATTCGCCTCTCGCTTTAGAAGACTGCACCCAAACAGAGTGGCAACAGGTCAGCGGCGGACAAGCCAGTCAAGAAACCTTGTTGGCTCTGGCTTTTGCTTGGCGGGTGGCGGGCAAGGCACTTTCCAACGCGATTGTTGCCGCCCAGTGGCAGAGCCACGGAACAAGCACCTATCTTCGCACCCTGCGAATTGCAGGCGGCCAGACCAGTCGGGTGGCGGCGTGTCAGCAGGTTGCAGCTGCGCTGAGAGATTTAGGCAAACAAAAAAACACGGACTCACCGATTGTCGCGGCAAGCGATGGCTTTTTTCCTTTCGCCGATGGCTTGGAGACCTTGGCAGAGGCAGGGGTAGAAGCGGTGATTGCACCCAGTGGCTCAAAGCGCGATGGTGAAGTTGCCGCCGCCGCCGAGCGGCTTAATCTTGCCTTGTTCTTGAGTCCGCGGCGGGGCTTTCGCCACTAAATGTTTGTGGCACGAGTTGCACGAAGTGTTTGTGCCTTTACGCCGTTCATCTCGGTGCTTGTTGTTTCGGTACTTGTCGTTTTGCTGTTTGTCGTCTCGGTACTTGCTGTCTTGGCACTTGTCATCTAGACGCTTTTGTTCAGATAATTTTGTCTAGGTACTTTTGTCTAGGCGCTTTCGTCGCTGATGGCTTTCAAGGCACGAGCGGCAAGCGAAACCATAGACAGACTGGGATTGGCTTCGCCTTGAATTTCTGACAAGACTTCTTCTGCCGCCGCCGCACGGGCTTGATTGCCCGCACACCAGGCAGTGATCTTTTCCTGAACTTCGCCTTTCTGTAGTTTTCCTTTCTTCTGCCCCGCTTTGTATAGGCAGACCTGTTCGGTTAGGTTTGCTTGGGCGGTCACCGTATCATCAACCACACTCTGTAGGACAAGCTTATCCCACAGAGTCGTCCGCGGAATGGAACGGGTGGCAAGCCGCAACCAGTTATGGCCGAAGTGCTCGCCGACAGCGAAATAGAGTGCCGCCAGCGGCACAACATCGGCTTTACAGGCGGTGGCAATCTGGGCAATCCCACAAGCCGATGCCAAATAGGGAAGCAGGGCAATACGGCGGGCGATTTTTTCGTCTAAGCCAAGCTCTAGGAACTGGGCTTGGCGTAGGCTCAAGGCTTCCTGTTCGGGCTTGCCAAGGGTAGTGGCAAGCTTGGGCTCTAGCTTTTGAACCGATTCTTCGTAGCGTGCCAACAGCTCCGCCAGTGGATTCTTGCGTGACTCGTTGGCAAGGAGCCACGCGGTTACCAGCTCGGTAAAGCGGGCGATTTCAATCAAAGCCGCATCACTGCCCGCAAGATGGGCTTCTTGGCGACGGACAAGCGAGTGGATTTCCACAGCCCGCCATAGGTCATCTAGCTTGAAGAGAGCAATGGTTGTCAGCCAAGCGCGGACAATTTCTTCGCTTGTCGCCCCTGTGCGTTCGGTGAGCTCCCAAACAAAGGTAACCCCCGCCCGATTGCACACGCCATTGGCGAGCAGCATTGTACTAATTTCACGGCGCAAGGGATGGGTTAAAATTTCCGCGCCATACTTCTTGCGGAGCGCCTGCGGAAAATACAACAGCAGCTCATTTTCCAGAGACGGATCTTCGCACAGGTTTGTGTCAATCAGTTCTTTATAGATTGCGTTCTTGGTATGCGAGAGCAAGACCGAAAGCTCAGGACGCATTAACCCCTCGCCACGGCGAGCGCGTTCTTGAAAGGTCTCACCATCGGGCAGACCCGCAAGGCGACGATCCAATCCGTGGTGCCGCTCCAAATAGCGAATGACATGGCGCAGACGATCGCTCAGTGCCGCCCCTAAGCTATCGGTCACGCCCAAGCCTTGGGCTTGCAAAAAGTTATGCCGCAAGACCTTGGCAGAAACTTCATCTTCCATAGAAGCCAAAAGCAGATCCCGCTGTTTGCGCGGCAAGCCTTTTTGTTGCTCCACCAGCCCGAGCAAGATTTTGATATTCACCTCGTGGTCAGAGCAATCCACACCCGCCGAGTTATCAATAAAGTCGGTGTTAATTCGTCCGCCACGGCGGGCATATTCCACCCGCCCTGCTTGGGTGACTCCCAAGTTTGCTCCCTCACCAATAACCCGCACCCGCAGATCCCGCCCCGCAACGCGAATGGCATCGTTGGCATGGTCAGCAATACGGCTGGCAGCTTCACCCGTTCCTGCAACATAGGTGCCGATACCGCCAAACCACAACAAATCCGCTTCTGCCTGCAAAATGGCGCGCAGAACCGCGTTGGGTGTGTAGGCTCCTGCGTCTAAGCCGATTGCCGCCGCCGCCTTGGCACCAAGGCGAATTTCTTTGGCACTCCGCAGAGCCACCAGCCCGCCTTCGGATAAAACTTTTTTGTCCCACTTGTCCCAATCGGCTCCTGCCTTGAAGAGTCGTTTGCGCTCGGCAAATTGGCGGGCAGGAACAGGATTGGGGTCAATAAATATACAGCGATGATTAAAGGCGGCAATTAACACCATTGTCTTTGACAAGAGCATACCATTGCCAAAAACATCACCCGACATATCACCAACACCAATGGCACGCAGGGCATCGGCTTCAGGGTCTAGTCCGAGTTCGCGAAAGTGGCGGCGCACCGACTCCCAAGCTCCCTTGGCGGTAATTCCCATGGTCTTGTGGTTGTAGCCCGCCGAACCCCCCGAAGCGAAAGCATCTTTGAGCCAAAAGCCACGGGCTTCGGCAATTTCGTTGGCAAGGTCTGAAAAGTTTGCCGTGCCCTTGTCGGCGGCAACCACTAGGTACGGATCATCACCATCGCGGCGAACAACATGCTGGGGCGGGATAATTTTCTTGCCACGGCGATTGTCGGTAATCTCCAAGAGAGCGGTGATGAACGAGCGGTAGGCGGCAATTCCAGCGGCGAGAAATTCTTCGCGGTCGGCAGGCGGGTTCCGCAGAACAAATCCGCCTTTTGCGCCATCGGGAACAATCACCGCATTCTTAATCGCCTGCGATTTCGCCAGCCCTAAAATTTCATCACGGAAATCTTCCCGCCGATCCGACCAGCGCAAGCCGCCACGAGCAATTGCCCCAAACCGTAGATGTACTGCCTCCATCGTTGGTGCCGAGACAAAAATCTCACGGTACGGACGCGGTTGCGGCAGATGCGGAATCTGCCCAGGTGCCAACTTAATCGCAATTGTCTTGCCGACTTCGCTGTCGGCTCCGACTTGCCAATAGTTGGTGCGCAGAGTCGCCGCCACCGTGTGCATCATCGCCCGCAGAATGCGGTCTTGCTCAGCATCGCGGACCGACTCAAGCAAGGCTTCCATTTCATCCTGCAAGCTTTGTGCTTGCTTGTCGCGGCTCTGCCTGCCCGCGCCTGCTTTTGAGCTCGGATGATGCGGAGCCAGCAAAACTTCAAACAGACGCACCAGCTTCTGCGAAAAAGCAGGTGCTGTGGCAAGAGCATTGGCAATGGCGGTTCGTCCAGCGGGAAAGCGGGCTTGCACCAAATGTGCCGCATAGAGGCGTAAGACCGCGACTTCTTCTACGGTCAAATCTGCCGCCAAGATGAGCGCATTGAAGCGATCATCTAAAGCCAAGCCCGCCCGCACAGCGATAAAACAGCGTGCCAGTTCTACGGTGCGTCTGCCGTCAAGAGTCGTCCCCGCAGGGAGCAGAAGCGAAAAGTCGTAAAGCCAAATCGCAAAGCCGCTGGCGGTTGCCATACGAAAGGCGCGTTCGTCATGGACACGAAAGCCCATCCGCTCAAGGATGGGCAGGCTATCCGAAAGCGAAACTTGTGCCCCTGGTACAGCAAAGCGAAACGATAGGCGGCCACTCGGAGCATCAGCCGAGCGGCGGTGATAGCTCTCGCGCGAAACCGCGTGCTCGCCCTGACTGCCAAGCCCCGCCGACTCAGCATCTGTAGGCACCAACCACAAGACTCGTGCCCGTGGTTGGTTGCGGGTTGCGGCTTCGTCCAGCCAGCCAAGTTCTGCCGCCGCCAGCTCAGGAGCGTAACACCTGCCGTATTCAGGCGGAATACGCCGCGCCCAACGGCGTTGCAACTCCATTGCCCGTGCTTCGTTGTGGCGTTCTGCCAGAAGGTCTGCGAGGCGGGCATTCCAATCGCGCAGTAGGTCTAAAAGCCGTTGCTCCAAAGGGGCGATGGCAACTTTTCTTGCCGCCCCCTGGGCGGCATAGAGCAGATGCACCCGCACCAAGGCGGTTTCGTCGTGCAGAATCCGATTGGCAAGTAGCTTGCCCTCCAACTCTTCGGCGAGCAAAGTGCGAATCTGTGCCAAACGCGGCTCGCTGAAATCGCGGGCGGGCAGACACAAAACCGCATACCACAGACGCTCGGTCTGGTCGTAGTGTAGGAATACCCGCAAACGCGGCTCTTCTTGCTGGCGCGCCATTTCCAAGCCGACTTCGCTGATCTGCTTGGCGGGCAAATGAAACAGCTCATCACGCGGCCAGGTGTTAAGGATATGGCGCAGTGCCTTGCCACTATGCGAGTCGGGTGAGACTCCTGCTTGGGTTTGTACCTGTTTAAACTTCTCGTCCAAGAGAGGAATTTCAGAAAGGTTAAGAAAACTCACATTGGAAGTGAAAAGACCCGCAAACAAAGCAAAGGAATTTTCTTGCGGTTTTTTCTTGTCTGACGGTAGGCGAATGGTAATCAAATCCATCGGAGCCGAAAGATGCACCCGCGACAGGGTGCGGGCTTTCCAGACTTCCACGACTCCCTTGGGCTCGTGCGCTCCCTGCGGACGATTGGCGGGCTTGGTGAAAACGCCTAAGGCTTTGCTGGCGCGTCCCTTGCCGATAAGTGTACCCAGAAAGGTGAAGTGGTCATCCATTAGCCAGCGCAGATAGGCGGCGGCTTGTCCTGCTCCTGCTTGTTCTAGTTCTTGGGCGGTGGTATCGGCGGATTTCAGCATTTCCTGCCAATCGTCGGTGGCACGAATTAGGTCATCGATGGCTTCGGCGACAATACGACGTAGGCTTGCCATCTTGCCCAGAGCTTCGGGCGATAGCTCTACCAACAGAAGCGACTCGGTTTGCGAGTCGGTTTTGTTTTTGCCTGGGGTTTCTTTTGCACTGTTGGCTTGTGCGTTGGCTTGTGCGTTGGCTTGTGCGCTGTGGTCTTTCGGACTACTGGCTTTTGCGGTGTTGGACGAAGCCAAGGCGCGAAGCACTCCTTTCCCTTCACTCTTACCCCTATCCTTGCCCCTATCCTTGCCCTTACCCGTGTCCGTACCTTTGCCCGTACCCTTGCCCTCACGCTGGACGCGATAAATTGGGTGTAGCAGCAAGCGCACGGCGACTCCTGCTTCGGCACAGGCGGCGAGGGTTGTATCCACTAGGAATGGACGGTCGCGGTTGATGGCGATTAAAAATCTGCGGGGCGCACCCAGTGGGTCAGAAGAAGGAACGCGAAAGACTTGCAAAAACGGCAGCGAAGTCTGCAGATAGCAACGATAAGCATAAGCGGCGGCAGAGGCGAGTGCATCGCCATCGCGACTGCGTAGGGTTTCTTGGCTTCCTGCGGCGAAGAGTGTCGCGAGGAAAGTTTCGGCTTGTTTTTTTTGCGCGGCGGACAGAGCGGCGGGCTTGGTGGAGCGCACACCACCTGCTTCTTGGTCTCCGCGCACCATCAGGGGCAAGGACAAAGTGCCTGGGGCTTGGAGCTCTTCCATCGCCCGCGCAATCAGGGTGGGGGCGGGGGCGGTTTTTGTGGTCTTCAGCTTAGGCGGAGTTTTGCTTTTTGGCGCACGGCTTGCCACACGACTTGGCGCACGACTTGCCACACGGCTTGGCGGGCGATTTGTGCGCCCTTCCGTTCTGTCGGCTTTTGCGGTGGGCTCCGTTGCCTGTCTGCGCGTGGCTTTTTTGGCGGACTTTTTGGCAGGCTTTTTAGCGGGGGATTTGGCAGACAAGGCAACTCTCCGATGGAGCGGGCGAAGGGATTCGAACCCTCGACCCCAACCTTGGCAAGGTTGTGCTCTACCCCTGAGCTACGCCCGCAAACAGGCTTCAGAATGGCGGTAGAGGTGTTGTTTTGTCAAGCGGGCGGCGGCTGTACGGAAGGCAAAGTATGGCGCAAAGTATGGCGTAAAGTATGGCGTAAGGTGTAGGGTAAAGTGTAGGGTAAAGCGTGAGGTAAAGCGTGGTGCTAAGTGTTGTGTAAAGTTTGATGTAAAATTTGATGTAAAGTTTAATGTAAAAATTTAATGTAGAGCTTAATGTAAAGCGCGGTGTGAGACGACACGGCGGACAATAAACTCCACCATAGCCCCCGTCAGCGACAGGCTAGCCGCCAGACAGCACAGCAAGGTGTAGTTGTTGGTGGCTTCCAAGAGCAGAGCAAAGAGCAACATGCCCGAGACTTGTCCGAGGGCAAAGGTGAGCGAGGCAATGCCCCAAGCCCGTCGGGCGGCGGCTTCGTCGTCTGCGAAGATGCGGCGCAATCGTCCGACAATCATTGGCACCTGACCGAAGTTGAAGATTCCCATCAGCAGACTTAAGACCATCAAGGCACCAAGTCCCAGCGGCAGGATGAGTGCCAAGACGGCAAGACCAAACAGCAGTAGGCAATAACGATAGCAACGCACCATTCCGAACCGATCGCCCAAGGCACCGATTAGGAGCGAGCCTGTAACGGCTCCGATCCCTGTGATGAGCCACAGGTCTCCTGCGTCTGACAGGGAAAATCCCTTGCCACGGACAATGAAGTCAGGAAACAGCAACTGCGGAAAGGCAATAGAAAACGAGCCGAGTCCATAAGACAGATAGGTTGCATAGACCGATAGCGGCAAGAGAAAAGGCTCGGGCGTGCGGCGCAGTTGCTCGGTGGTGATTTGGCTCTTTTTTTCTAACTTTGTGTTTTTTAATTCTGTGTTTTCTACTCCCGTGTTTTTTAATTCTGTGTTTTCTAACCCTGCCTTGTCTAAAGGAGCCGAACGCGGCCAGAGTCGCCACGAAATCAGAGTCAAAACCGCACTGAATCCTGCGAAGCAATACCAAGTTTGGCTTAAGCTTTGTTCGGCAAAGAGCGAGACGATAATTCCAGAGACGATAATCCCGCTCCCGATACCCGCGATGACAATCCCGCCGATGAGTCCGTGGCGGGCTTTTGCCGCCACTGCCAGAACCACTTGGGCGGACAGGATTAACCCGACACCGCTTGCCGCTCCTGCGAGTGCCATCCAGGCGATGAACCAAACGAAGGGCAGCGGACGGGCACAGAGAAAAAACGCCACGGTGACCACCAGCATAGCTCCGCGCACCCAAGCTACGGCGTGGGGTGTGCCTGCACGGCGGGTGATGAAGATGGCACCGATGAAGTAGCCGATAACGATGGCAACGCCGATGAGAAATGTTTCTGCCGAGACAAACCAGCCTTCGGCAATCAGAGCGGGAATGAGGGGTGTGAAGGCAAAGCGGGCGACTCCCATGGTGACCAGCATGCCGCAGTAGCCCGCGAAGGCGGCGGAGAGTTCGCGGCGCAGGTCAGGAGCGGGGAGCAAGCGAGAAACAGACACAGCAGGTATGGGAAGGTGCAGAAAGCAACAAGGGAGCGACTAGGAAGGTGCAGGAAGCGACTAGGAATGTAGAAGAAAAAAGCCAAAGACGAAGTGGGTGGCACAGACTCAGCCAAGCGTTAAGTCAGTGATGACAGGAGCGTGGTCACTGGGTGTTTTCCAACCACGGGCGCGTTTGTATAGAGAGACATCAACGACCCGTGGCAGGCAGGCTTGGTTGGCGAGAGTATAGTCCAAACGCCAGCCGCGCCCTTGGGCGTGGGCAGTCGGATGGCGATAGCTCCACCAGGTGTAATAGGGGTCTGGGGCGGGTACAGAGCGTCTTTGCAGATCGCACCAGCCGCCTGCTTCCATAAAGCGTGAGAAGAGACTTCGCTCAAGATCTGTGTGACCGACAGCACGGCGGGCGGTTTTGTGGTTCCAGACATCGTGTTCCAGCCACGCGATGTTGAAGTCTCCGACCAATAGGCGCGGCGTTGTTTTGTCTTGGCGTTTTGACCAACGGGTCAGAGCTTCCATAAAGCGCAGCTTGTCATCAAACTTGGCGTTGCGGGTTCTATCGGGCAGACCGCCGCCTGACGGCACATAGAAGCAGTGGAGTTCTACTCCGTGGAGTGCATCTTTGGTTTCAAGCCGCACGGCAAGGTGGCGTTTATCGTCGTGTCCGCGCCAAGCTTTTGCGCCGAGGCTTGTGAAGGCGGCTTTTGCCAGAATAGCGACTCCGTTGTAGGCGGGCTGACCTGAAATGGCTTGGGCGTTGTAGCCGAGGGCAGAAAATTCAGCCCGCGGAAATGCATCATCGCGGACTTTGGTTTCCTGCAAGCACAAAACATCGGGTGCTGTCGCCCGCACCACGCGGACAAGATGGGGCAAGCGGCGGCGGACTGAATTGACATTCCACGAGAGAATTCGCGTTGGCTTGACAGTTCCGCCCACTTTGAGTGTTCCTGTGGTTTGTCGGGGTTATTTTGTCGGTTGATTTTTTGAGACCAAAAAGCTGGCGATAAAAACTCTTATCATACAAATCTGCCCATAAAAATTCGTATCCGAAGCTCTTGTATGAAACCCGCCCACAAAACTAGCCCACAAAACTAGGACATAAAACCAAGCGTATAAAACCAAGCCCATAAAACCAAGCGTACAAAACCAAGGCGGCCGAGCCGAGAAGGGGGGGATTCGGCTCTGACCGCCTGTGAGAAAACGCGACAACTTGAAAGGCTTCAAGTGTCAAGCAAAAAGCCGACAGGGGGCTTCGGTTCCTTCTGCCTTGGCGGGCGGATTCCTTGACAAACTGCTTGAAAAATCAAGAGAGAAAAATCAAGCGGGTTTTGAGAATTTTCGCCCGTTGCGGTTTTCTTGGCTTGAATTTTGCGCTTTTTGCAAAGATTCCACAAGAACGCGGATAATTTCTTTGATTCTGTGGCGGGTTAATCGGTTTTGCCTAGGCTTCTAGAAACGTCATCGGGCAGGAACCACAGCACCCAAGCCTACGGGCTTGCCCCGCTTGGCTTCAGCCAAGGAATTCAGCCTGTATTTACTCCCTTGCTCTCTATCCTTGCTCTCTATCCCTGCCCCCTGTCCTTGCTCCCTTTATCGCTCTTATCGGCTCTATCCTTGCCCCCTGCCCTATATCCCCATAGGCGGCAGGGGCGGAGGCGATAGGGGCGAGCAGGGGCTAACGCCGCATAATGGCAAGAATATTCAGGATATGAATAAACAGCACCACAAACGAGCCGTAGAGTTGCAAGGCTCCCAGAATGGAAACCCGCACGGCGAGGGCTTCATCGCCACCCCGTGCCGCCATAGAGCGGTAGCTATCGCGTAGTTCTTGGACTTCCCACGCGGTAATCGCGGAAAAGAGTCCGACCACGGCAATGGACAGAATCAGCGACAAGCCAACCGAGCCAAGGAAAATATTGACAATCAGAGCCAGCAGAATGCCCCAAGTCATCATCGCGGCGAAGGTGCCGATGCGGGTCAGGTCGCGCTTGGTGGTGTAGCCATACAAACTGACTCCTGCGAAGGTGCCAGCGGTGATGAAGAAGGCGCGGACAACAAGGCTTGGATCCATTGCCAGATAGATCGACAGAATCGGGCCTAGAACCACGCCCCACAAGCCCGCGTAGATCCAGAAGGTAGCTTGGGCGGCGGAAAGGCTACGGGTGGCGACAATTTTTGGCGCGAAGAGTCCGAGGCCTAGAATGGCAAGAAAGCCGACAAAGTAGAAGCTTGAGGCAAAAGCCAGAGCGGCGGGGGAGCTGGCGATGAAGAGCGATAGAGCCCCTGTGAAGGCGACTCCGAGTGCCATCCAGTTGAAAATGCGGAGCATGAACAGGCGTTCGCCTTCGTCCACCTCGGCGATGGGAGCAACTGCTTGTCCCCAACGAGAGTCCATATCGTCTGCCATAAAGCCTCCTTATGCCAATTTGCTAAGCTGATTTGCCGTACCGATTTGCCGTACCGAATTGCCGAGCCTATTTGTCTAGCCCAACTGCCAAGCCGATTCTAATTCACATAGCCCGTTTGCCGAGCCTACCCGCCAAACCCCCCTGTAGGCGCACATGTGGGCGCACATCTGGGCGTACTGGCGGGCGAATCGCTCCTTGCGGGTCTAGGGGGAATTTAGGGGGTGGAATCGGTAAAAACAAGCCCTAGAGTGGCACCCGTAGGCTCGGCGTATGTCCTGTGGGTCTGCGTGCTAAAACTACAGCGGAGCAAGCCGTGCCTAGAGTTTTTTCTTCTCTCAAGCCCCCCCGTGCGGGCGGACAGCAAGCAAGTCGGTGGCGGCGGTTTGGGGCGGTGGCAGGACAGGTTTTGCTGGCGATTTTGTTTGTCTATTTGGTCTATCAGCTTTTTTATACGGAACGTGGCTGGCTGGCGCATCGTACGGTGAGCGAGCGGGTGCGGGTCTTGGAGCAAGAAGTGGAGCTCTTGCGGCAAGAACGCGACCGCTTAGCGCATCGGATTGATTTACTGCGCGATTGGTCTTTGGATCCTGACCTACTGGACGAAGAAGCCCTGCGCGAGCTGGGGTTTGGACAAGAAGGCGATATTTTAATTCTTCTGCCTGAGGAAAAGACCCACCAAGCAGACGAAGGGGGGCAATAGCACTTTTACAATCGGGTACAATCGGGCTTTAGAGTTGCGCTCTACTTTGATGGCTTGGTGCTGGCGGCTTGGCTCTGGTGGTTTGGCTCTGGTGGTTTGGCTCTGGTGGTTTGGCTCTGAAACGCCTACGGCTTGGCTCTTTTGGTTTGGCTCTGGTGGTTTGGCTCTGAAACGCCTACGGCTTGGCTCTTTTGGTTTGGCTGGGTGGCGAGTCGCCCCCCATCGGCGTGGGTGCTAGACTGGGCTCGGGAGTGAATCCGTTGCTTGTCAGGTACTAAAGATTGAAGGCGATGACTGCGAGACAAAAGAAACCTGCCGCGAAGTCAGCGGCGCAAGCCCCTGCTGGAGCGGCGCAAGCCCCTACTGAAAAGGCACAGGGAGCAATGGCGAGTGCAGGGAAGGATACAAAGAGCAGGAGTCCTGCAAAAGCCCCGCCGACAGCGAAGCCGACAGGGACGAAGCCGACAGGAAAGACAACAGGGAAAACAGCAGAGACAAAAGCAGAAATAAAAGCAGAGACAAAAAAGGGCAGTTTTGGTGCGCGCAAATGGCACGCCGAAGAACTGCGCGGACTCTACGAGCAGATGCTCCTAATTCGCCGTTTTGAGGAAAAAGCAGGACAACTCTACGGCCTTGGATTGATCGGCGGCTTTTGCCACCTCTACATCGGACAAGAAGCCGTTGTCGTCGGAGCGGTAGCGGCACGGCGGTTTAAGACAAGCGCAGGCACAGGTAAAGGTAAAGTCAAAGAAAAGGTCAAAGAAAAAGTCAAAGGCACAGGTGGTGATACCCTGACAACTTCCTATCGTGCCCACGGACACGCCCTAGCAGTCGGCGGAAGTCCCCACAAGATTATGGCAGAGCTTTTAGGGCGGGCGAGCGGGTGCTGTGGCGGCAAGGGGGGCTCTATGCACCTGTTTGACACGGCGGCAGGATTTTTTGGCGGGCATGGAATTGTTGCCGCCCAAGTGCCAATCGCGGCGGGTGTGGGCTTTGCCGAGAAGTATCTCGGCGGCGATGGCGTGGCGATGGTGTTCTTTGGTGACGGAGCTTTGAATCAGGGGCAGGTCTATGAAACTTTTAATATGGCGGCGTTGTGGCGTCTGCCCGTTTTGTTTGTGATTGAGAACAATCGCTATGGTATGGGGACTTCCATTGAACGCGCCGCCGCCCACTCAGAAAATCTTGCCGCACGGGGGGCTGCCTACGGCATTGACGGCAAGAAAATTGACGGTATGGATGTTTTGGCTGTGCACGATGGCGTGGCAGAAGCCTTGGAGCAAATTCGCGGGGCAGGTGGCCCGCGGATTTTGGAAGCTGTGACCTATCGCTATCGCGGACACTCTATGTCGGATCCTGCGAAATATCGTTCGCGTGAAGAAGTGGAAGAAGTCCGCGCCCGCCAAGACCCGATTGATCGCCTAGCAAAGCGGCTAGAAGAATCAGGGGTGCTGGATGAAACAGCTCGCAAAGAAATTGACGCACGGGTGCGCGAAGAGGTGAAGAGTGCAACCGAGGCGGCAGAAAAAGACTCCGAGCCTGACGAGCGCGAACTATGGACAGATGTCTATGCGGCAAATGGCGCACACGCCATTGTTGTTGCCGCCAGCGGTATGACAATCGGCTCGGCTACTTAGACGATTTCGGACGAATTGAGCGAATTGGACGACAGGAAGAACGCAATGGCAAATCCCCTGCTTATGCCCGCCCTATCGCCGACCATGGCGGAAGGCGTGCTGGTGCGTTGGCATCGCAGTGAAGGCGACTCCTTTCGGGCGGGCGACTTGTTGGCGGAAGTAGAAACCGACAAGGCGGTGATGGAGCTGGAAGCATCCGAAGACGGAATTTTGGGGCGGATTTTGGTCACCGCCGAAGACGGAGAAACCACACCTGTCGGTGCGCCAATTGCTTTGATTTTGCAGGAAGGCGAAGAAGCCAGTGCCTTAGAGTCGCTTGCCGCGTCTCTTGAGGGCACAAGCCCAGAAACCCCAGCCCCAGCACCCGCTCCTGAGTCTGCACCCAGCCCAGAGACAAGCCACGACAAATCGGCAGCAACTGCAAGCCCAACTGCGGAAAGCTCTACGCCACAGGTGGCACAAGCCCCCATCGCACCACAGATGGAAAAAGGGCAAATAGAAAAAGAGTGGAGTGGCGAAACCCAAGAATCTACTGTCCGCGATGCTTTGCGCGATGCGATGGCAGAAGAAATGCGCCGTGATGAAAGAGTCTTACTCTTGGGAGAAGAAGTGGCGGAATATCAGGGCCCGTATAAGGTCAGCGTTGGACTGCTAGAAGAATTCGGTGCCAAGCGGGTTGTGGATACGCCGATAACCGAACACGGCTTTGCGGGCTTGGGCATTGGTGCGGCGATGGCGGGGTTGCGTCCGATTGTGGAGTTTATGACTTTTAACTTCGCCATGCAGGCGATGGATCAAATTATTAACTCGGCGGCGAAGACGCGCTATATGTCGGGCGGACAGGTCACGGTACCGATTGTCTTTCGCGGACCCAATGGAGCGGCGGCACGAGTGGCGGCACAGCATTCGCAGTGTTATGCCTCGTGGTTTGCGCATATTCCGGGTTTGGTGGTGGTGGCTCCTGCGTCTGCGGCGGATGCCAAAGGGCTTTTGAAGGCGGCGGTGCGGCGTGATGACCCTGTGATTTTTTTGGAAAACGAAATTCTCTACGGGCGCAAAGGCGAAGTTCCGCTTGACCCTGACTTCACCCTACCGATTGGACGGGCACGGATTGTCCGCTCGGGCACCGACTTAACCATTGCCACCTTCTCGCTGATGGTGGAACGCGCCCTTGCCGCAGCAGACACTTTGGCAGACCAAGGGATTTCGGCTGAAGTCATTGATCTGCGCACTCTGCGACCTTTAGACCGCGAGACAGTCGTGGCTTCGGTGCAACGCACGGGGCGTTTGTTGGCGGTTGAAGAAGGCTGGCCTTTCGCGGGCATTGGCTCTGAGCTTTGTGCTCTGGCTGTAGAACACGCCTTTGATTGGCTGGACGCACCACCCGTTAGGATTGCTGGGGCAGATGTACCCCTACCCTACGCCGCCAATCTAGAAGCTATGGCTTTGCCGCAGAGCGAAACCATCGCGGCGGCGGCACGCGCACTGCTTAACCGCTCGTGACTCCGCCCAAGATAAAGGCAAGCCCGCTCGCCCGCCGCTTGGCACAGGAAGGCGGAATTGTCCTAGCGGGCTTGGCGGGAAGTGGGCCAGGCGGGCGGATTGTCGCGGACGATATCCGCCAAGCGGCGGCGACTCAGGCAACGGGACATGCCATAAACCCACAAGCCGCGCAAACAAACGGCACAGCGAAGCCCAGTCCGTCTGCGGGGGGTGCGCCTATGGCACGGAAAGCCGCCGCTGACCCCTTTTCACCCCTAGACTTAGCCGAAGCTCTACAACGTCCCTATCGCCTTGAAGCCCTGACTCCGACCCGCAAGGTGGTGGCGAGTCGCTTGACCGAGTCCAAGCAACGGATTCCCCACTACACCTTGAGTGCCAACTGCCGTGCCGATTCCCTGCTTGGGCTACGGGTAGCACTCAACCAAGCGGCAGCAGGGGAATGGAAAGTCTCGCTCAATGATTTGATTGTGCGAGCGATGGTGATGGCACTTGAAGAAACCCCTGCCGCCAACTGTGCGTTTGACGAACGCGGTTTGGTCTTTTGGCAGTCGGTGGATATTTCCATTGCCGTGGCGACGGAAGATGGGCTTTTTACGCCTGTGGTGCGGGCGGCGGAAACTTTATCTTTGCGCCAGCTTTCTGACTCAATTCGGGATCTGGCAGGACGGGCGCGGGCGGGAAAGCTTAAACCGCAGGAGTATTTAGGCGGCTCGTTTAGTGTTTCCAACTTGGGTATGTTTGGCGTGTCTGATTTTGTGGCGGTGATTAATCCCCCACAAGCAGGAATCCTTGCCGTCGGTGCCGCCGAACCTACGGTCTATGGCAAGAAAGCGGGAGGGTTTGAAGCAGGGAATTCTTTGCGCCTTACTTTGTCGCTTGACCACCGCGCCCTAGATGGTGCTGTCGGAGCCACTTTGTTGCAAGCCTTGCGCCGCCATATTGAGTCGCCTTTACTCCTTGCCCTCCCCATTGCCCGCCCCGCCCCGCACAACACGCCACAAACCCCACAGGAAGCCACACCATGAGCGATCTGCCCCTCGGCACACCCCAAGCCCCCCACGGAGCAGCACGCCACCCTGAAAAGGCACACCGTGCCGATAATCCTGTCCGCCGTGGCAAGCCTGCTTGGCTACGGGTTGCCGCGCCACAGGGTGAAACCTTTCGCGAGACCTTGAAAGTCGTCCGCGAACACGGGCTGGCGACGGTTTGCGAAGAAGCGGGCTGTCCGAACATTGGCGAGTGCTGGCAAAAACGCCACGCCACGATGATGATTCTGGGAGCAGTCTGTACCCGTGCCTGTGGCTTCTGCAATGTCGCCACAGGACTGCCCGATGCTCCAGACCCCTTTGAACCCGCCCGCGTGGCGGCGGCAATTGACAAACTGGGCTTGCGCCATGTGGTGATTACTTCGGTGGATCGCGATGACCTGCCCGATGGGGGAGCCGAACACTTCGCACAAACCGTGCGGGCGTGTCGCCACAAAACCCCCGAGACGACAATTGAGATCTTGACTCCTGATTTTCTGCGCAAAGATGGCGCACTAGAAATCATCCTTGCCGCCCCGCCCGATGTCTTTAACCACAACCTAGAAACCGTGCCACGGCTCTATCCGTCGGTGCGACCAGGGGCGCGGTATTATCAAAGCCTACGCTTACTAGACGCGGCAAAATCCGCCAAGCCTGACCTCTTTACCAAATCGGGTTTGATGGTGGGCTTGGGCGAATCCTTGGCAGAAGTCGGACAGGTTATGGATGACCTGCGCGTGGCAGGCGTAGATTTCTTAACCATCGGGCAGTACTTGCAACCCTCCAAGAAGCACCTGCCGATTGCGCGGTTTGTCCCGCCCGATGATTTTGCCCGCCTTGAAGAACGCGCCCGTAGCAAAGGATTTCTTTTGGTCTCGGCGAGTCCCTTAACGCGGTCTTCGTATCACGCCGACCGCGACTTTGCCGCCTTGCGTAAAGCCCGTAGCCAAGCCCGCCAGCAAGCCCGCTCCACCCCAGAAGCCTAGACCCGCCAGCCTAGATGGGAGCCTTTAGCGAAACCCGACAGGTGAATCATCCGCCCGCTCTGCTCTATCGGGTGGTAAGCGATATTGCCGCCTATCCGCTGTTCTTGCCGTGGTGTAAGTCTGCCGAGCAGGTGCCACCGCCTGCGGGTCTTGCTCTCGCCCCTGCCACCGCCGCGACTTCTTTTTGGCAACTGCACGTTGGCTGGGGTGCGTTTCGTGGCTCCTATGTCAGTCAGGTGACTGCCCAGGCCGACCCCCACGGCGGCGGCGAGATCACCGCCCAAGCAGTGGCAGGAGCTTTGCGACAACTGGACTCCACTTGGAAGATTGCAGGGCAAGAAACCCCCAACAGCAACGCCGAAACCAGCCTTGTGGAGTTTTCTGTCACCTTTTCGTTTCGCGGCTTGCTGATGGAACGCGCCGCCGAAGCCGCTTTTTCTGTAGTCGCGGCACGTTTAGCCCAAGCCTTCGCCCGCCGTGCCGAACAACTACGGCTGGTTAAAGCCCTAGAAGAATAAACCCGCAAGACTGCTAACCAGCCAAAGCCAGACCGCGTTTTGGCTATTGACCTCCGCCATAAGATCACGGGCGGCAAAAAACAACAAAACATTGGCACAATTAAACGCCGCGTGGAGCAAAATCGGTGCCCAGAGCGAGCCGATAACCACAAACCGCCAAGCGGCAACCATTCCGAAGAAAAACATCAACGGAATCAGCCCCAGCGGCAGATGCACGGCGGCAAAAATTCCTGCACTGACCAAAGCCGCAGGCAGTGGCCCCGCAAGAGCAAAAAGCCAAACAAAGACCAAGCCGCGAAAGAGCAATTCTTCTGAAAAAGGCACAAACAGACTGACCGTTGCAACAAATAGTCCGTTGCCGAAGCGACTGGTCTCGCCCGAGAGCAGAATCGGCAGTTGCGAAACTTCGGGCATCTCGCGCAGAAACTGCAAATAGAGCGAAAGCAAAACCAGATTCAAAATTGCCATTGCGGGTACCAGCAGAAGGCCAAGGAAGATTTCGTTCAGCACTTGCCGTGTACTCAGTTTGCGCAAACCCAAATCAGCAAGTTTCAAACGATGCACTCGCAGAAGTGCCAAGACCGCACCCAGAAGAATCAAATTCTGCACAATCAAAAGAAACGAAATCCGTGCCACAGGCAGGGCAGGGGTTTGTCCGTCAGCACGGGCTTGTTCTTCGGCGGACACACCTGCTTCCACCCCCGCCGATAGACCCGCCCCAGCTCCAAGCCCTGGATAGACAAGCCCCACCAGCTTGATGGAAAGCAGGGCTAGCAAGGCGGTCAGCAAAAGATGCCACAAAGGAATTTCAGCAACCCGCAAGGCAAAAGCCGCTCCCTGCGGTTGGAGCAGGGGTGTCGCAGGCTCTGCCTTGGGCTTTTCGTGTTCCTTAGGTGTTTTGTCTTCCCTGTCAGTCATACCGACAACTCTTTCGTTTCTTCCACCAGCCAGGCGAGGGCAAACAGAGTGGCTTGGGCTTGAATTTCATCCCGCCCGCCCGCAAACCGTTTTCGCAGACTCCGCACCTGTACCTGTACCTTTACCACAGGCGTTAATTCTATTCTCTGCTGGGCAAGAGCAAACCACACCGTGCCAACGGGTTTTTCTGCACTCCCACCTGTCGGCCCAGCAACGCCCGTAACCGCCAAAGCAAAATCAGAGCCAGCACGGCTCAAAGCCCCCCGTGCCATTTCTTCTGCCACCGCCAAACTTACAGCACCGTAGCTCTGCAAACTTGCCGCCGAAACACCCAACAACGATTCCTTCGCCCGATTGCTATAGACAACAAAGCCAAAGCCAAAAACTTTGCTCGCCCCCGCCACAGCCGTGAGTGCCTGTGCGATGGCTCCGCCCGTGCAACTTTCCGCCACCGCCACAGTCTTAGCCCCCGCCCCAAGCTGGCACACCAAGTCTGCCGCCGCCGACTCAATGGCTAAGTCTGTAATGCCACGACTATCAAGAAGTGCTTTAGACATCTCAGATTAAATTCCGCCGACTCAACCTGTCTGGTTACATTCTTCTAGTTACATTCTGCTGGTTAAATTCCGCTGGTTAAATTCTGCTGGTTAAATTCTGTGCGTACAATTGCGCCTGTTATATTCCGCCTGTTAAATTTTGAGCGCCTGAATAAAAAACAGTGCCGCCGCCGTCAAAATCGCCGCTCCCAAACCCGCAACCAAATCATCTGCCATAACCCCAAACGCCCCAGGCAATCCTTCAGCTTGACGGACAGGCGGCGGCTTGGTCGCATCCAACAGGCGAAAGAGCACAAAGGCAAAGACAATCGCCAAAGGCGAACCGTGGAGAGCAAAAGGCACCAAAGCCACCGCCATACCCGCCGCTTCGTCCAAGACCACCCACGGCGGATCCCATTTTTCATCCTGTTCTGGGACTTGCGCGTTTGCTTTTTCTGCCCGCCGCAAGGGCTCCAACAGAACCACGCCGCCGAGAGTCAAAACCACCGCCACGCCAAGAAGCCACAGATAGCCAAAAACAAAAGCCACAGCAATCAGCGGCGGAGCCGCCACCAAGCTCCCCCAAGTGCCGGGCATAAAGCGGGCATAGCCAATCCCCCCCAAGGAAGCAATAAAATGTGCCACACCCCGTGGGTCAGGGGTGCGCCGACTTGCTGTCTTCTGGGCTTGTGTTTCAGGCGGACTTTCGTTCATCAAACTTTGCCTCAAAGGTCAGAACCATCAGGAGCAAGATAGAGCAAAACTTGTGCCTGTGCGGCAAGCCCTGCTCCTTGGGCACAAGCCCCTAAGCCATCGCTGGTGGTGGCGGTAATCCCGACTTGGCTGGGGGCAAGAGCCAAGAGCTCAGCAATCCGTGCGGCAAGCCGAACGCGATGCGGAGCAATCTTCGGCTGGTCAGCAAGAATGGTGATACTGACATTGCAAATTGTCGCACCTTTCATTTTCAGGGCGCACCGTGCGGCTTCTACAAATTGTGCCGAGTCGGCGTTTTTGTATTGCGGGTCAGAAGACGGAAAACGCGCCCCCAAATCTGCTTCTCCCAGAGCCGAAAAAATCGCATCGCACAGAGCGTGCAAAACTGCATCGCCATCTGAATGACCCTGCAGAACATACTCGGACTCAATAGCAAGACCGCCCAGTTTGAGCGGGGGCGACTCACCAGTACGCGGAGCGAAAGCGTGGAGATCCCAGCCCGTCCCACAACGCAAGCCCGCAAAAGCAGGTCTGCGCAAACGGACAAGATCTTCCTGCGTTGTCAGCTTCACATTGTCTGGCGTGTCAGGAACAACTGCCACGACTCCGCCCGCAGCCGCCACCAAGCCTGCATCATCGTCTGTCGCCGCGGGGTCTAGCTCTTGGGTTTGGGCTTGCTGGTGAGCGGCAACCAGTGCCGACAAGCGAAAGACCTGCGGAGTCAAAGCGGCAACAACCCGCGAACGATTCACGCTTTCCGCCAACCGTGGTGCGGAGTCAGCACTGGGGGTTAATTCTCTATCTGTCCGCCGTAAAGCGGCGTGGAGCGGCAGAGCAGGAAAAACTCCCGCCACATCTTGGCTGTGAAAAGTTGCCCGCAACTCCTGGACGGTTGCAGTCCGCACTTCAGGACGCGCCGCATCATGCACCCAAACTTCTTCGCACGCGGCAGATAAATGCTCTGCCAAACCCGCCAAGCCTGCCTGAACCGATTGCGCCCGCGTGGCTCCACCCACAACAGCAGGCAGCACCGCCAAGCCCGCGCCCGCAAATCCTGCCAGTGCTTCTGCCAACGGATCTTGATCGCCCTGGCGAATCACAGGCTGAATCTTGAGCTGAATATCTGCCTCTGTGCTCTTCAAGCCCCGCACCAAGCCTTCTAAGCCCCGTCGCAAAGCACCTGTCTCAGCCCCACCTACCTGACCCAGCGGCTCATACACCTTACCTGCACCTTGCGCACCTTGCGGTGCGGCATTCATGCCCGCACTTTGCTCCCCTAATCCGCCTGCAGGCTTCATAGTTTTCATCGCTGGAAAATTGTACTTACCCCTCCCGTGCGATGTGCCTTGCGCACCTTGCGGTGCGGCATTCGTGCCAAGCGTTTGTGCCCCCAAACTACCTGCAGGCTTCATAGTTTTCATCGCTGGAAAATTGTCTTCACCCGCACCTTGCACACCTTGCGGTGCGGCATTCATGCCCGCACTTTGCTCCCCTAATCCGCCTGCAGGCTTCATAGTTTTCATCGCTGGAAAATTGTACTTACCCCTCCCGTGCGATGTGCCTTGCGGGGCGGCATTCATGCCCGCACTTTGCTCCCCTAATCCGCCTGCGGGCTTCATAACCGCAGTCGGCGGCAAATTACCTCCACCGACAGCACCCGTTTCCCGCCCGTAAAACCGCCGAGATTCCCCAGCCGCCAGAATTAGAATCGCAACTGTCATATCCTTTGCCTCGTTAGCCTTGTTCGCTCGGTGATGGCTTGGTTTTTGCGGCTTTCCAGAGCCATTCTACGGGATTTGCCTCTGTTGCTAAAATACAACACAAAGCGCAGAATCGCCCTACCCCTGCTGGAGCCTAAAATCTGTTATGCCCTCTGCTCTCACCCAAGAACCTGTTTCTGCGCACGGAACAGCTCCGCCACGCCGCGGAGCCATGATGGTGGCTCTGTGGCAGGCCCTGCGCCGTGGAGCAGGCCTGCAAGGAGCCCTTGCCACCTTGGCAGTGGCGGCTTGCATTCTAACCTTTCTGGCAATGTCAGGGCGGATAGAAGCCTTGGGCGCTCCGCGGGTGATTTTGTTTTTGCTGATGGCGGATTTGGTTTTGCTCTTGGCTTTGATGTTTGTGGTTTTGCGGCGGGCGGTGCGTTTGTGGCAGGAGCGCAAGGGCGATGAAGTTGGACGACGCTTGCACTTAAAGTTTTTATCATTGTTTGGATTGGTGGCGGCGACTCCGACTTTGATTATTTCGGTTTTTTCGTTGCTGATTGTTGTTCTTGGCTTGCAGGATTGGCTTGGCACGCGGGTGCGGGATGCTTTGGGCAGTTCGCTAACCGTTGCCAATGCCTACCTTGAAGAACACCGCGAAGGAGTCGCCGCAGATATTGCTTCTATGTCTGATGGTTTGTTGCGGGCGGGCTTGGGCGCGGGAGTCCGTACGACCGACGAAATACGCCTCCTGATGGAGCGACAAATTGAAGTCTTGCGCTTGGACGAAGCGGTATTGTTTTTCACCTCGGCACCAACAGATCCAGACAAAAGCACGGCGACAGAAGTGGTGGTGGTGAGTCGTGTCGGTAGCCTGCCCCAGACGGCGGGGGAAGCGCGCACCGAAGATATTTCTGATTGGGCGGCAGAGCAGGCTCAGGGCGGAGAAATTATTATTCTCCAAGATGACCGCCAAGATCGGGTGCGGGCGTTGCGCTATCTTGGCAGTGGCGAAGAAGATGGGGATTTGCTGTCGTACTATTTGGCGGTGACGCGGTTGGTTGATGCTCAAGTCCTGCAACATATGCAGGAGACTTCGTTTGCGGTTTCGCTTTACGAGCGGCTAGAAGGACAACGCACGGGGTTTATTGTTACCTTCACGGCGATTTTTGTTATTCTTTCGTTGTTGTTGTTCTTGTCGGCTTTGGTGGTTGGGATTTCGTTTGCCAATCGCTTAAACCGTCCGCTGGCGGCGTTGATTCAAGCCGCCGACAGCTTAGAGCAGGGAGCACTCGATGCCCGTGTCCCTGAAGCCGAAGAACGCGGAGAAATTGGTGTGGTCTCGCGGACTTTCAATCGTATGGCGAGCGGCTTGGCGCGCCAGAGACGCGAGCTATTAGAAACCAATCGGGCTTTGGAGGATCGGCGGGCTTTTATTGAAGCGGTTTTGGGCGGTGTCTCTTCAGGCGTTGTTGCCTTAGATGCGGGGGGCAGGGTACGAATGCTCAACGAAGCGGCGGAGCAATTTTTCGCGGTGCCGCGCAAGCGTGTACTGGGTAGGCGGGCGGCGGCGTTTTCGCGTGAGTTGCGGCGTTTGCTGGCGCGCGCTCGGGCTGACTTGGGCAAGGTGGAAAGTGAGACTCTAGTTTTCGCCCGTGGCGGACAGACCCGCACCTATCGGGTGCGGGTGGTGGCACGGCGTAGCACAGCGGGAGACCTATCGGGCTATGTGGTGACTCTTGATGACTTGACTGAGTCTTTGAGTGCGGAACGTAAGGCGGCGTGGGCTGATGTGGCACAGGCGATTGCCCACGAGATTAAAAACCCGCTGACTCCGATTCAATTGTCGGTGGAGCGTTTGCTACGCAATTTCTCAAGCGACAAGAATGGTGACAAGAATGGCGACAACAGCGCCCGTGTGCGGGAAAGTGTTGATACAGTCACCCATCAAGTGCGGGAGATTCGTAAGCTGGTGGATGAATTTTCTGATTTTGCGCGTATGCCCGAGCCGACTTTTGAAAGCTTGCGTTTGAATTTGCTTCTGCGGGAAGTGGCTGATCTCTATCGTCCTGAGCTGGCGGCTTTGACCGACAATGCGTGCCGCTTAGAAGTAGAAGATCTACCCACTGCTGAAATTTTGGGCGATGGCGGACAACTGCGGCGGGCGATTTTGAATCTGGTGAAGAATGCAGCCTTGTCCATTTCCGAGCGTCAAGAAAAAGAACAAGCCCAAGGCACAGAAACCACAAGCGGACAGATTGTCATCACCTTGGCTCTTGAAAGACAGCCAACAGGCGGCGAAGAAGCCTTAGAAGGCGAAGCGGCAACTTGGCGGCTTACCCTTGCTGACAATGGTACGGGCTTGCCTGAAATAGCGGGCGAGCGTCTGACCGAGCCGTATGTCACAACGCGGGCGAGTGGTTCGGGTTTGGGTTTGGCGATTGTCCGCAAAATTGCTGAAGTCCATGGCGGTAGATTTTTGCTACGGGGGCGCACAGATGGCGGGGCGGGCGCAGAAGCGGTGCTATGGATTCCTGCCCTCAGTCCGCCCCAGACGCCCGAGACACCCCAGACACAGGGAGACACCTGATGGAACGCGAAATTCTTGTCGTGGATGATGATCCGCAGGTGCGCCGCGAACTGCGAGCCTTGCTTGAGGAAACGGGCTTTGCAGTCCGCGAAGCGACCAACGAGCAGGAAGCCCAAGTAGCTCTGCAGCGTCGGCCGACTTGTTTGCTCTTAGACATTTGGCTTGGCAACGAGCCGCAGGGGGGCTTGCGGATTTTGCAACATATCCGCGCCCGTGGATTGCAGTTGCCGATTGTCGTCATTTCAGGACACGGAACCATTGAAACTGCAGTTTCCAGCATTAAGTATGGAGCCAGTGATTTTGTAGAAAAACCCTTTCGCTCAAATCAGCTCTTGCATATTGTGCGGCGGGCGATTGAAGCCGATTCTTTGCGCCGCGAAAATCAGGAACTGCGTTTGCGGGCGGGTCCTGAAAAGGAGCTAATTGGTGACTCTGCACCCCTGCGGGCTCTGCGCGAGCGGGTGGCGCGTGTGGCGGTGGCGGGGAGTCGGGTCTTGGTCACGGGACCTGCAGGAGCGGGAAAAGAAGTGACTGCCCGCCAACTGCATGCTTTGTCGGCACGAGCCGATGCACCTTTTTTGGCGATTAATTGTGCCTTGATGCACCCCGAGCGTATAGAGTCCGAGTTGTTTGGCATAGAAGACGGGACAAGTGCCCATCCTGGGCTTTTGGAGCAAGCCCATCTTGGCACTTTGCTGTTAGACGAAGTTGCCGATATGCCTCTAGAAACGCAGGGGAAAATTCTCCGCACCTTGCAGGAGCAACGGTTTCATCGTGTCGGCGGGGTGGCACCGATGGAAGTGGATGTACGGGTCATTGCTTCTAGCAACCGTGACCTAGAAGCGTTGGTTCAGGCGGGGCGGTTTCGTGAAGAACTGCTCTATCGCTTAAACATTGTGGAGCTCAAAGTCCCGCCCTTGGCGTCGCGGCCTGAAGATATTCCTGCCTTGGCGGAGCACTTTCTGCGTTCGGCGGCTGCCAATATCGGACTTGGCGAACGCCATATGGCACCCGAAACGCTTCAAGCGATGCAGGCCTATAGTTGGCCAGGCAATGTCCGCCAACTGCGGAATGTAATTGATTGGCTCTTGATTATGGCGGCGGGAGATGCGGCAGAGCCGATCGGTGCCGAGTCCTTGCCGCCTGAACTCCACCCAGGCGGCGGCGAAGCCACAGGCACCCAAGCGGCGGTAGATGGAGCTCTTTTGGCTATGCCCTTACGCGAAGCCCGCGAGCGGTTTGAGCGTGAGTATTTGTCTTCTTGGTTGCAACGCAATGACGGACGAATTGCCCGTGTTGCCGATGCAGTCGGTATGGAGCGGTCTGCTCTCTATCGCAAGCTCCGCAATTTGAACTTGGTGTCTCCTGCGACAGAAGCCAATGGCAGTGCCAGCGACACGGGCTTGCCGCGCAATGGTGTTGCAAAGTCGGGGGAAGTTGCCTCGCGTGAGACGACAGAATAGTCTGCACCCTTCGCACTTTTTCGCACCCTTTCACACGTTTTCGCACCCTTTCGCACGTTTTCGCACCTTTTCATTCACATAAGGGATTTCCCATGCATATTGTTCTTTGCGGACTCGGACAAGTCGGCTTATCGCTGGCAGAACACCTACTAGAAGACGGCACCTTTCGCGTCACCGCAGTGGATGATGATCCTGCCTTGGTGGCACGGGCGGCTCGCCAGCTTGATTTGGAAGCCCATGTTGGCAAGGCGGCACATCCTGAAGTTTTGGCACGGGCGGGAGCCGACAAAGCCGAGATGTTAATTGCAGTCACCCGCCACGATGAAGTGAACTTAACCGCCTGTCAGGTGGCGGCGACTTTGTTTCATATTCCCAATCGTATTGCCCGTGTGCGTCATCCCTCGTACTTGGATAAAAAATGGGTGGATCTATTTGGCCCCGAAGGGGTGGCGGCGACACGGATTATTTCTCCTGAACGCGAAGTTTCTAAGGCTTTGCTCAATCGCATTCGCATTGATGGCGCAACCGATGTTCTACCCTTGGCGGGCGGACAGGCTTTGCTCCTTGGCTTACGGGTGGAGGCAACAACGACCATTCTGGGTCGTCCCTTATATGAAGCGGCAGAGCTGTTTGACAAAATTGAAGCAACCCTAGTGGCGCACGACCAAGGCGGCAAGATTACCGCCGCCCATAAGGATGATCGCCTTGGCGTAGGCGATGTTGCCTACTTTGTTGTCCGCCGCGAACACGCCGAGCGGCTCGCACGGGCGTTTTCAGGAGCCGCCGCCCCTGCCCTACGCCGTGTCGTGGTCTTGGGCGGCGGCAATGTTGGCATTCATCTGATGCAGAACCTGCGCGATGGCGAGGGACGCGAACTGCACTGCCATCTTGTTGAGAAAGATTCCGACCAAGCGACTCGGGCTGCCGCCGCTTTGGCAGGCGGCACCGGGCAGGTCTTACACGGCGATGCTTTGGACGAAGCCTTTTTGCGCAGTGAAGGTTTGCACGAAAGTGATTTGGTAATTGCCGTGACCAGTAGTGATGAGATTAATTTGCTCTCAGGGATTTTGGCAAAACATTTGGGTGTGAGCCGTGCTTTGGCGGTGATTTCTTCGCCAACCTTGGATAGCCTGTCGGCTTCCTTGGGCTTAGATGGAGTCCTGAACCCTCGCGAGCTGGTTTTTTCTTCGGTCTTGCGGCATTTACGGCGTGGGCGGATTTTATTTCTCTATGCCCTGCCCCACCATGGCGGTGAAGTCTTTGTCGCGGAGTTGTTGGAACGCGGCTCGTCTTTGCTGGGAAGACCCCTGCGCGACCTAGACCTACCCCGCGAACTCAGGCTCGGAGCGGTAATTCGCGAGGGACAGTTCATCACCCCGCGTGGCAGTACCGAGCTTGAGCTGGGTGACACGCTGATTTTTTATGCCGAGTCAGGAGCCCGCAAGCGGGTTGAGTCCTTGCTTTCGGTGCAGTTTGGCTTTGTCTAGGCGATGACTGCGGTTTCTTGGCTGGATGGGCGGTGGCTGACGCACCGCCAAGCACGGGTTTCGGTGGATGACCGTGCCTTTTTGTTTGCCGACGGAGTCTACGAAGTTGTTTCCGTCTATCGCGGACAATTTGTAGATGCGGATTTGCACTTAGCCCGCTTGCGGCGTTCGCTGGCGGGTTTGTCTATGCGTCTGCCGCTTTCGCAAGCGGCTTTGTCCGTCCTTGCCCGCGAGCTGATCCGCCGTAACGCCATTGCCCACGGAATGCTCTACCTGCAAGTCACGCGTGGAGCCGCTCCGCGTTGGCATGGCTTTCCTGACCCTGCGGTAAAGAGCACTTTGCTCTTGACCGCGAAGCACCTGCCCGCTCCAAGTGCCATCCCACGGCGGAGCGACCATATCAAAACCACCAACGATCTACGCTGGGGCAGATGCGATTGGAAGACAACAGGCTTGCTTGCCAACTGCCTAGCCCTGCAAGGAGCCTTAGACGATGGCTTTGATGGTCCGTGGTTGGTGGCGGGAGACCCCGACGACAAACAAACCGTTGTCCGTGAAGGGGCGAGTAGCAACGCTTGGATTATCACCCAAGACGGGGTTTTAGTGACTCATCCTGAGTCGCCGCAAATCTTGGGCGGCTGTACGCGAGCGGCAATTTTGCAGATTGCTTCTGACCTGCAGATTCAGAGCGAAGAGCGGACTTTCACCATCGGCGAAGCTTTGACAGCCCGCGAAGCGTTCAATTCTTCGTCTTCGTCTTATCTGCGTCCTGTTTTGTCGCTCAACGGCACGGCAATTGGCAATGGCACTATTGGCCCCGTCACGCGGCGTCTCCACGAAGCCTTTGTCGCCCGCCTAGAACGCGGCGTGGGACTCTCGGCGGGTCTGGTGTGAAGTCTTTATTGCAGTGCGGAATTTCAATTTGTCTTGCCACCACGGGCGGGCTAGACTTGAAGCCTCCCGAAAAACCCGTTCAACGCGGCGGCGGAACCGCTTTTCGTCTGGTGCTTGAATGAAGAACCAACGAAGCGACAAGTAAAGAAACAGTGAAGAATCAGGAATCAGCAAAGAAGCGACAAGTAAAGAAACAGCGAAGAATCAGCAGTCAGTAAAGAAGCGGCAAGTAAAAAACAGCAAAGCGTCAGCAGTCAGCAAAGAAGCGGTAAGTAAAAAAACAGCAAAGCGTCAGGAATCAGCAAAGAAGCGGCAAGTAAAAAAACAGCAAAGCGTCAGGAAGCAACAAAGAATCAGCAATGAGTGAAGAAACGCCAGCCACGCCACAGACAGGGCACAGCGAAGCCCCAGCGGCAAGCAAAGAACCAGCGGCTCCTGCCGCTTCTGTCGCTCCCGCACAGGGCGAGTCTGCGCCAACAAATGGTGCGGCAAGCAACAGCCCGACAAACCCCACCGCACCACACAAGAACCCAAGCCACACCCCAGCAGGACGCGGCAAGGGGCGAGCACCCAGCGGACAAAAAGGCGGGCAAAACGCCTTGCAAGATCGCTTTCTCAGTCGTTTGCGGCGTAGCAACACCCCTGTTCTTGTCACCTTGAATGGCAGTGGGGCGCAGCTTGAAGGACGAGTTACGGGGTTTGATTCTTTTTGTTTGGTCTTGGCAACAGCCCAAGGCGAAGCTCTGATCTATAAGCACGGAGTGGCGAGTCTGCTCAATCCGTCAGAGACAAGCGGTGGTGGTGGCAAAAAAAGTAGCCGTGGCAGACGCGGCGACAGGCACCCAGATACCCGCCAGCACAATCGCCACGATGCCGCTAAGAACAAACCCGCCACCGCAAGTCTGCGCGAAATCTTAGCCACCCCCGCCGCCGATGGAGCCACGCCCGCAGAAGCCAAGCCAACCAAGCCAACAGAGTCCCCATCAGTAGAATCCAAGCCAGTAGAGTCCAAGCCAGCAGAGTCCAAGCCAGCAGAAGACGCACCAAAAGAAGCCACGCCAAAAGAAGCACAAGAACACAAACCCCCAGAAGCCGTGTCTTCTACAGAAACTTCTACAAAGCCTTCTACAGAGACTTCAGCAGAGACTTCAGCAGAGATTTCGGCAGAGACTTCAGAAATGCCTGCTAAAGAATCAGAGTCAGCTTCATGAGACGAATTGGCACAGCCACCGCCCGAAGCCCCGCAACCGCGATACCTTCTTCTCTGTCTTCTTCTCCGTCTCCTTCTCCGTTTCCTTCCCTGTCTTCTTCCCCTCCCCCCCCTACCGACGAACAGGCTACTGACGGACAAACCGCCAGCGGCTGGGGCAAGGTGGCAGTCGCCTGTTTTACTGCCCCACCCAGCAAACGAGCCGCCACCGCCAAGAAAAACAAACCAACCAGCAGACAGGAAACCCCGCCTGAAAATCAGGCAAATGTCCGCAGCCTGTCAGCCCGCCTAGAAGAAGCCACCGCCCTAGCAGCGGCGTTAGGCCTGACACCTGTTCATCAATTGGTTCTGGCTCCTGCCCCCCATCGGGCGGCGACTCTTCTCTCGGGCGGACAATGCGAGCAGATCAAAACAAGCCTAGCCCGCCAAGCCGCCGAGCTTCTGTTTGTGGATGCAACCCTCTCGCCATCGCAACAACGCAACTTAGAAAATCGTCTCAAGGTCAAGGTGCTAGACCGCACAGGAGTCATTCTGGAAATTTTTGCCCGCCGTGCCCGCTCTGCCGAGGGCAGACTGCAAGTAGAACAAGCCCAACTGACTTGGCAACGCTCGCGGCTGGTGCGCTCTTGGACGCACCTTGAAAGACAACGCGGCGGCACAGGCAAAGCGGCAGGACCCGGCGAGCGGCAGTTGGAACTAGACAAACGTATGCTGGAGCAACGCTTAAAACGCACCCGTCAGCGATTGGTAAGTCTGCGCCGCCGCCGCGGCGAGCAACGCAAGGGGCGGGCAGAGACCACGGCACGGGTGGCTCTGGTCGGATATACAAACGCGGGGAAATCCACCCTGTTTGATGCCTTGACCCGCAAGCCAGAAAAGCACGGAAAAGCCCCCGCAGGCGCAGGCGAAGACAGACTGTTTGCCACCCTAGACCCCTTGATGCGCAAGATGGACTTGCCCTTCCCCCTGCCCGTGGTTCTGTCGGACACAGTGGGCTTTGTCTCCGACCTGCCGCACGGTTTGGTGGAAGCCTTCCACGCCACCCTAGAAGAAGTCCGTCAGGCGGATTTAATTGTCCATGTCCACGATGCGGCGAGTCCTGCCGCTTGGCCACAAGCCCAAGATGTAGAGCAGGTCTTAGACGAACTGCTCCCCGCAGACACAGAGCCACCGCCTGTACTTCATGTCCGCAACAAGGCGGACTTGCTAAGCCCCGAAGTGCGCCAGCAGATGGAACAACAAGCCAGCGGACTGATTGTCTCAGCCGCCCAGCACACAGGCTTAGAGACCTTGCGCCAAGCCCTCACAGAAGCCTTGAGCCTACGCTTTGCGATCAGGCGGGCTGAAGTCTTCTTGCCGCACAGCTCCACCCAGACCGCCACCGCCGAGCTACGGGCGTGGCTCTATCGCAATGGCTTGGTTGAAGCCCAGACCAGCGACGAAGTCGGCGAGTGCCTGTCGGTCTGCCTAGACCGAGCGGCAAGCCAAAGACTCCAACATCTAGCCAAGACCACAGCCAGCAACACCGCTGACGACACGCCGTGGCTTGAAGTCCGCTGGCAGGCAGAGAAAAACAGCCACGACCCGAAAAACGCCAGCCAAAACGCACCGAGCAACGGCAAGGCCGCTAAACTGGCATTTGCTTGGGCTCTAGACAGCTCTGGCGAGACGACACCACAGCCGCCGCAGGGGACTCCGACTGCAAATGAATGGGCAAGCCTTGGCTCCTGAACCAGACGAAGAGCAGGTGGTGGTACCCGCGACCGTGGCAGGGCAAAGATTGGATTCGTACCTTGCCGAAGCCCTGCGCGATACAGGCCTATCGCGCACCCGCCTTGCCCGTGCCCTCAAAGCAGGAGCTGTCCGCCTCGCACCGACAACAACCAACCCAGAGCCCCTGTCCGCCGCCTACCGATTGCGCGGCAACGAGACTTTGCTCCTACGGACAGGACTCCTACGAACCGATCTATTGCACCCAGAAACCCCCGCCGCCACCGCCGCCACCAACAACGACCCACAAAACCAAGCCGCCGCCCATTCTTTAGCCCCACGGATCTTGTACGAAGACGAAGCCGTCATCGTTCTCGACAAGCCCGCAGGGATGGTCGTACATCCCGCAGTCGGAAATCCTGCTGGCACTCTGCTCCAAGGACTCCGCGCGCTCGGCAAAACCCACAGCCAGCAAACCCGTGGCGGACTTGTCCATCGCCTAGACAAAGGCACCAGCGGCGTCTTGGTCGCCGCCCGCACCCCCCAAGCCGAAACCCACCTTGCCCGCCAATTCGCCGCCCACACCATAGAGCGACGCTATCTGGCTTTGGTCTCAGGCGTGCCCACACCCGCCGCAGGACGCATTGACGGAATCATCACCCGCGACAAACACAACCGCCAAAAAATGACCCTACAGGAACCTTGCGGTGCGGCGACAATGCCAGACCTTAATGCTCCCAATGCATCTGCGGGCTTCATAGTTTCAGGCAAAGGTGCGGCGACAACGCCAAGCCTTAGTGCTTCTAATCCGTCTGCAGGCTTCATAGCTTCAAGCAAGGACAAATTATCTTTGCGCCGCACCACAGCAAGCCCAAAAGGCAAGGCAAGCCACACGCAATATCGTCTGCGCTGCCAACTGGCAAACGGACAAGCCGCCCTGCTAGAACTCCGCCCTGGCACAGGACGCACCCACCAGATTCGCGTCCATTGCGCAGCTCTGGGGCATGCGGTCTTGGGCGATAGCACCTACGGCGGGGGAGCACGACGACTCAAACAGCTCTTGCGCTCTTTGGCTCCGCCAAGAGAAAATGGCAAACCCGAAGCCGAAGCCCGCCCGCTCTTACATGCTTGGCGCTTGGGATTTGTCCATCCCGTCAGCGAAGAATTCCTTTCCTTTACCGTCCCGCCGCCTGCGGACTTTCTTGCCGTCTTGCACCATCTAGACACAAACCAAACCCTGCCCCAAGAAGAAACCGCCCTGCACCAATTTCTTCTTGCCCCACCCGCTTGAAGCACTTGCCTCACCCGCTGGCTTCACAGCAAAACTTCCAAAAGCACCGCACAGCGAGTCGCGTCTTGACAATGGCTGAGAGCAAACAGACCAGCGACAGGCAGACAGGCAGATTTGCCCGCCAAGGCACCCATGAACGTGCCGCCCAAGGCACCCATGAACGTGCTGCCCAAGGCACCAGTGAAAGTGCCAGCCAAGAAGCTTTTCTCCCTGCCCTCTTCACAGGCGGACTCGCCGAGTCCGCAGGCGGCGAAGAAGCAGGCCTACGCCGCTACCTAGCCGAAGTACGGCAAATGCCCTACCTAGAAGCCGAAGAAGAACATCTACTGGCAGTCCGTTGGCGCGACCACAAAGACCGCACCGCCGCCGCCAAGTTGGTGACCAGTCATTTGCGCTTGGTGGCACGCCTTGCCCTGGGCTACCGTGGCTACGGCTTGGCTCTGTCGGATTTGGTCTCTGAAGGCTCCTTGGGCTTGCTCAAAGCCGTGGAGCGGTTTGACCCCGAACGACGGGTGCGGCTTTCTACCTACGCAACCTGGTGGATTCGTGCCGCCATTCAAGAATATATTTTGCGCTCTTGGTCGCTGGTTAAGCTCGGCAGTGGAGCCGAACAAAAACGTTTGTTTTTTCGCCTCCGCCAAGAGCGCAATCGCCTGTTGCAGTACGAAGGCGAAGAACGGCGGCAAAAGCTTGCCGAAGTCTTGGATGTAGAAGCCGAAGATATCCGCGAGATGGAAAGCCGACTAGATGCCCGCGACTTTTCGCTTGACGCTCCTGTCAGAAACGCAAGCGCAGGCGACGGTGAAGAAGGAAGCGGCACCTGGTTAGAGCGAGTCGCCGCAGGTGGGCCTTCGCCCGAAGAACAGGTCATCGCCGAGCAAGAGCGCAAGCAACGCGAAGCCCTATTGCACGAAGCCTTGTTGGCTTTGCCCGAACGCGAGCGGACAATTTTGCTGGCACGGCGGCTAGGCGAGCATGCGAAAACTTTAAGCGAAGTCGCACGCGAACAGGGAGTAAGCGGCGAGCGGGTGCGGCAATTAGAAAAACGCGGCTATGAGTTGCTGAAAAAAGAACTTTTCCGCCTTGCCGCCGAACGCAAGATTCTACCCACAGCAACAGCCGACACAAGCACGCCCTAAAGACACACAAAAAAAGACGCGCAAAAAACACACTATGCAACAAACCCCTCCTGCCCTAGTGCCAAATGTGTCAATTTCGGTAGCCCCGATGGTGGGGTGCACCGATAGGTATTTCCGCCGACTCCTGCGCGAGATTACCCGCGAGACTACCCTCTATACCGAGATGGCAGTGGCGGCGGGCGTGGTGCGTAACCCAACTCTGCTGAATTTTGACGCGGAGGAAAGACCTTTAATTTTGCAGTTGGCAGGCGACAAGCCAGACGAACTGCGCCGCGCCGCCAAGCTTGCCGAAGCTCGTGGCTTTGATGGTTTGAACTTGAACTTTGGCTGTCCGTCTAAGGCGGCAACGGCAGGCGGCTATGGTGCCTGTATGATGCAAAAGCCCAAGTCAGCTGTCCGCGCCTTTGCCGCCGTACAAGAAGCCAGCCGACTACCCGTCAGCGTGAAGTGCCGACTCGGAATACAAGAAAACAGCCTATCGCACCAAGACGAGTCACAAGATTTCTTTGCCTTCATAGAAGCCTTGCAACAGGCAGGCTGTACTCGCTTTATTCTCCATGCCCGCAAAGCGTGGCTTAAGGGTTTGAGCCCCCGTGCCAATCGCACCCGCCCACCCCTAAACTATGACTTGGTCTTTGCCGCAGCTCAAGAATTTCCCACGGCGGATTTTATTTTAAACGGCGGCTTAACCAGCCCCGAACAAGGCTTGGCGGTGGCACGCCAACACTGTGCAGGGGTAATGCTCGGGCGGGCGGTGTGGAATAATCCTTGGTGCTTGGCACAAGCAGATGAGTTAATTCATCCGCACAGCAAGCCCCGAGCTACACCCCTGCCCCAAGATGAAATTTTGTTGCAGATGATTGCACTTTCTGAAGCTGCCCTAGCCGAAGGGGCGCGTGTCCCTTCTGTCTTGCGCGGACTTACCCGTATGTGGCGGGCCAGACGCGGAGCGGCAGAGTGGCGGGCTAGGCTCGCGACAATCGCCACAGAGCAGGCAAGAGCACAGAGCAAAACTTCGCTTGCCAGCCTACGCTTGCTCGTAGAGCGACAACTGCTCTTGGAACCGCCGCAAAAGCTCTCCCTCCAAGCCTAGCAGGGCGGCAACAAACGCACCCGCGGCAAAGGGATGCAGGTCTTCTGCGCTCTCGCCCAAGCCCACTGCAACAATCGGCAAGCCCGTTGCCGCCACCGCCCGCACCACCGCTCCCCCCAAGGCGGTACCATCCAGCTTGGTCACCACCAAACCCGAAACACCAATGGCTTGCGAAAAGCGCGTTGCTTGGGCAACTGCCGCCGCACCCAACGTGGCATCTAATACAAGCAGGGTGGTCAAAAAATCTTTTTCTTCTAGATGCTGGCTGGCTGGTGCCTGATTGGCGGCTTTGACAATGGCGCGTTTGATCTTGGCTAGCTCGTCCATCAGGGGCGCTTCGTTATCCAAGCGTCCCGCCGAGTCAAACAAAACCACTTCGTAGCCTTCGCGGACAGCACTTTCCATACCGACAAACGCCAAGGCGGCAGGATCCGCCGCTTCAGGAGCCGCCCGAAAGCCGACACCCAAACGCCTTGCCCAAGCTTCTAGCTGTCCGCTTGCCGCGGCACGGAAGGTATCACAAGCGACAATCAGCACAGATGCGCCTTGGGCTTGGTATGCTTGGGCGAGCTTTGCCGTGGTGGTGGTCTTGCCACTGCCGTTGGCTCCGATCAGCAAGAGAGCTAGCGGAGTCCCCTGTGGGGCTTGTCGCGGCGGGGGCAAAGCCGCTGTTGCAGGATGCAGTCTTTCCAGCAACGCCGCCGCCAAGAGCAAGAGCCGTGGCGTTTCCTTGGCGGTTTTTTGTTTTTTGTCCGCCGCCACCGCCGCGACCAAGTCTGCCGCCAGACTCGGACCCAGATCTGCCAGCAACAGCCGCTCTTCTAGTTCTTCCAAGGACTCATCAGGCGGACTGGCAAACCGCTTGGCACTCGCCGCCAAAGCGGTCCGCCACAAGGCAAAGGGTTTTTTGTCCTTCATACGGCAAGCACTCGTGCCCCTGACTCTTGGCTCTGCAAAAGCCGAGTCGCCAACTGCCCGATGGCTTGTGGCTGCGGACTTTCCACGACCACGCCTTCGGCTGTGCGGCCACGATGTGCAGACTCAAACAGAATTTCGCGCGCTTGTCCGTCTAGTGTTTGGCGGTAGCGAGAGGCAAGGGTTTCGCCCAAGCCACGAAGTTTTTCTGCCCGCTTGGCAATTTCTTGCCGTGGTACCTGCGGCATACGGGCGGCAGGAGTCCCTGTCCGCGGCGAATAGGGAAAAACATGTAAAAACGGAATCTCCAACTCCGCAATCAAATCATAGCCCCGCTGAAACGCCTCAAGACTTTCTGTTGGAAAGCCAGCGATTAAGTCTGCTCCGAACGCCGCCCCAGGACGCAACCGCCGAAGTGCAGGAATTGTCCGCCGCAACAAAGCCACCGAATGACGGCGGCGCATACGTTTCAAGATCAAATCATCACCCGCCTGAATGGATAGATGCAGGCGCGGTTGCAAACGCGGCTCGCTTTCCCAGAGCGCGAAAAAATCCCCGTCTAAAGCGATTGGGTCAAGCGAAGACAAATACAAACGCGGCAAGGCAGGCACTTCCCGCAAGACTTGGCGCACCAAGTGCGGCAAGCCGAGCTGCCATTCTGCCCCCCACGAAGCGATATCCACGCCTGTGAAGGTAATTTCTTGCGCCCCCGCCGCAACCAAAGCACCGACACGCCGCACCACTTCATCCGCAGAAACCGAAAGCGAGTCGCCGCGGGCATAGGGAATGATGCAAAAAGTACAACGATGAGTACAGCCCTGCTGAATCTCTAAATTCTTGCGCGGAGACTTATGCGGCTTATCTGTGCGAGCCGTTTGTTCTTTTCTTGGATCTTCTTGTCTGGCTTGGTGCGGAGTCGCACCCCACTTTTCGGCAAGGGCAAGCCACGGAGCCAACTGCAGTTTTTCGCTATTGACGACAACAGCATCCACGGCGGCTTGCTTGGCGTAGTCTTCTGGTGCCAGAGTCGCGGCACAGCCTGTGACAACAATCCGCGCCTGCGGATTGCGTCTGCGCAGCTGTCGCAAACGCTGACGCACTTGCCGTTCGGCTTCTGCCGTGACCGCACAGGAATTCACCACCACGCAAGCCAAGCCTGTTGTTTGCAGGTGGCGGGCGATGACTTCGCTTTCGTAGGCGTTGAGCCGACAGCCAAAGGTCAGAACCTGCGGGGTGGCGGTTTCTATTTCAGACACGAAGAAGACTCATACGAAGATTCGCGCACAGAATCAAACAAAGAATCACACAAAGATTCACACAAAGATTCACGCAAAGATTCAAGGACAGACAAAAACCAGCGGCAAGCCACGCATAGATACGCGTTTGAAGTGCCGCCGCCGCCAGTATAACCCCTGCAGATAAACTTTGTTTGTTTGCGCTTTCTCTGCATATCCCGTTGGCTTTATAGCTTTTCCTCTTATTCTTCGCTCCCCGATTCTAGTTTAGGATACACTTTTTGTATGAGAGGAATTTCGCAGTCTTGTTTTTCTCGTGTTTTGGCGAAGAAAGCTTGTTCTGCGGAATCTAAGTTAAGCTCCCATTTTTCTTTGGTAGCGAGCCAAGCTTGGAGATAGCGGCAAAGATTAATAGCAGGAAGCCAATTGACGGGGTCTGATGAACCCTTTTCACGATTGACTGCTCGGGCTGTAACAACAAGATTGCTCTCATCTTTGGAAAAAGCATAACGGAGTTCAGTGCTCCAAGCATACCCGCCACTGATATGGGCTTCTTTTAGGGCAACACGGTGATCAATTTCTAATTCCTGCGGGTCATAATACACTTCACCCGTATAATAATCGCGCCACTCTCCACTCTTTACTCTGCAGCCGTTATTTGAGAGAACTAGCTTTCCACGGTTATACCTTTTCAGCAATTCATGACGCAGATCTAAACAATTTCCATCTGGATCTTTCCAGCCATTGTGCCAATCTTTGCGGTTATAGGATGGATAAGCCAATACGGGGATAGGATGAAGGGTGAAAAGATGTACAGGCTTTATTTTTTCGGTTTGGAAACGCACAAAGGAAAAAAGAATGGCCGTTAGAATTATCAGAACCACAAAAGTTGTGCGGCCTGAAAGTTGGGATGGGTTTTGGCGGGCACGAGAATTCATAAACAATCCTCCTGATACGAATCGCAGACACACCCCTCCCATTCAGGGAGGGGCTGTTGTTGCAAAATTTTGTCAGGGGATAGTTCAGTACAAAAGCGCGTCGCTCTTTGTTTTCGGCGAATCGCTTTGCTTTGCTTAGCTGGAGCTTACGCTTCTTTGTCAGGATTTGGCAAATTGTGCGGGCGCGGTTTCAATACAAGTTTAAGTTTTATTTGTACAAACTGTTTTTTACCCTTGTTCGCTTACCCCTGTTCGCTTACCCCTGCTCGCTTGCTCCCTGCTCGCTTGTCCTTTGCTCGTTGGGGCTAGTAGGGCTCTTCGTCTTCGCCCTGGCCGGCACTCCCTGGACGCGGACGGCGCAAAGGATCCCACACCCCTTCGTTCAAAAAACACACAGGCCCGACTTGGCGAATCGGGGCAGGGGCTAGGGCTGTGCCAAGCGGGGCTTCTTGATTGCCATCTAGGGAGACTTCTAAGACTCCTGTGCCAGGCTCTACGACCCGCACCACGGCAGGGGCCAAGCCACGGCGCATCAGAGCAAAGGCGGCGGCGGCGGCTCCTGTGCCTGAAGACAGGGTTTCGCCATCGCCGCGTTCCCAGACGCGGTGGTGCAGGATTGCTTCCTTGTCAGGGAGCGTAACCAGCTGAATATTCACCCGCTGTGAAAACCACGGATGCGTCTCTAACCAACCCGCCAAGTGCGGCAGGTCTATGGCTTCTGGATCCGCCACCGCAAAGACAATATGCGGATTGCCAAGATTGACCAAACTTGCATCTCCTGGTAGCGCGGCGGCTTGACACTGCAAGACCGCCGCCAAGGCATCGCGGCTCAGGCACAGGGTTTCGCTTTCTGAGGCAACAGGAATTTCATTCCACAAGATCCGCGGCGTGGGCAAGACCATTTCCACCCAGCCGCTTGCCGAGTCGCCGTAGCGTCCTGCATCAGCGAGCGGCTTTGCCAGACGACTGGTCAGCAGGTCTTGTCCCGACTCTAAAGCGACTGTCCCCAGCCCGCCGCCGCGTTCTTGCAAAAGCAACCACGCCAGACAACGCGCCCCATTGCCACAGGCATCCGAGCGCGAGCCATCGGCGTTATAGACTTCCATTCGTGCGTAGGCTTCTGCGCCCGCCTTCTTGCCACGGGGCGGCACCAAGAGCAAAACTTGGTCGGCTCCCAAACCGCGTTCGGGATGGGCGATTTTTTGCGCTTCTTCTGCGGTTAGAAAGTTGGCGAAATCGGTATCAGCGGGCAAATGGCGCAGATCAAAAATGACAAAGCGATTGCCAAGCCCGTGCGCCGTCTTATAGACAAGGGGTTCTTCCATAGGCAGGAGTATAGAGCGATGGCGGAAAAGGGGGAGATAAGAATTGTACTACCACAGAAGCCAAAAGCGCGTTCTAGCCAGTGCGTTCAGGGGTGCGTTCAGGTAGGGTTTTTCACGCAAGCGATTTCATTTAAAGGGCTGGGCTAAGGCTTGGGCGGCGGCAATGCGGGTTTTGCCATCTGCCAGAGCCGAAATCACCGCTACCCCCCTAGCCCCTGCGGCGTGGCAGGCTTGGACATTGCTTGGCTCCACACCGCCGATGGCGATGACGGGCAGGGTTGCTCCGCTACGGCAAATCTTGCCTAAGCCTGCCAATCCGAAGGCAGGAGCGGCATCGGGCTTTGAAGGCGTGGCAAAGACAGGCCCCGCACCAAGATAATTAACTTCTGCCAATGCCGTGCGGGTTGTGGCTTCTGACAACTGGGCGGGCGATTCCACGCTCAAGCCGAAAACGGCTTCCGCGCCGTATTCTTGGCGGAGTCTGGTAAGCGATTTTGCCTCGTCTTGGCAGAGTCGCACTAGATCTTCACGCCCTAGATGCAAGCCAAAGTTTAGGGGTGAATTGCGCTCGGCTAAGTTTTGCTTTAAGACGCGTGCCAATTCTGGGGTGTCATTAATCATCAGGGTTAAGGGTTCTTTTTGGCGGCGGGCGGCGGAGTCTAACAGTTCCATCAGGGTGTGCATCTGGGCGTGGCGTGACTCAAAGCTGGCTTGCTTGTCGCGGAGTTGAAATACCCGCACTCCACCTGCTAGGGCTTGGGCGACAGCGGTGGGCAGTGCTCCTGTGCCAAGCGTGCTTTCGCCGAGCAAAAAATGTACTCCTGCGAGTGATTGCACAGATGGTTGCACAGATGATTGCACAGGTGATTGCATAAGTGGTTGCACAGATAATTGCACAGGGAGTCGCACAGCGAGCTGCCTGCGTCATGGAGCAGAAATCTTGTTCGCGGCAAAGGCGGCGAAGTCAGCCTGTCCCTGCGGACTCACCGCCAAGCCCAAAGCATCGACAAAACCAACCCGAAACGAACCACTGGCAGTTGCGGGCAAGGCTCGGGCGGCTTGTTCAGCAGAATACGAAAAAAGTGCCGCCGCCAGCCCTGTTGCCATAAGGTCAGAAATTCCTGCTCTGCGTCCTGATGCCAGAAACGCCGCCACCACTGCCGACAAGGCACAGCCCGTTGCAGTAACGCGAGCGGTCAAGGGCGCACCCCCCGAAACAACTAGGCTTGCCCCTGTCGTATCACACAGAAAGTCTTGCTCTCCTGTGGCACAAACAACGGCTTCTAGGTGGTGGGCGAGGGCACGGGCGGCGGGCTGTGCCTTTGCGACCGAGTCGCCTGCATCAACGCCGTGGGCGTGGCTGCTGTCGCTGGCATCCAACCCAAGGACACGAGCCAGTGCTAAGATTTCTGAGGCATTGCCACGGATGGCGGCAGGGGCGTAGCCACACAAGCGACAGGCATTGTCGCTACGGAAGGCAGTGACTCCGACGGCGACGGGGTCTAGCACCCAAGGCACGGAAGCCTGCTTGGCGGCGGCGGCGGCGGCTTGGGCGGCGGGAAGCCACGATTCTTCAAAGGTGCCGATGTTGATGACCAGAGACGAAGCCAGTTGTGCGAATTCTGCCGATTCGGCGGCGGCGGCGACCATGGCGGGCGAGGCACCGATTGCCAGCAACACATTGGCGGACAAATCCATTGCCACCCAGTTGGTGATGTTCTGCACCAGGGGTGGCGTCTCTGCCATGGCTTGGCTGAGCCGTGTGGCGGCAGTGCTGATTTCTTCTGCGCTTGTTTCTTCTGCGCTTGGGTTTGTTGTTGGGTTTGCGCTTCTAGCCATTGTGGCGATAGCATAGCCTGCTTTCGCGGCTAGGAGAATAAACCCTGCTCTCGGCTTTTGGTGGGGGTGCAAATCTTCGTAGCTTTATGGCGGACTTGCGGGCGGCAGGGGAATTTTGTGAAATTCTGTTAGATTATTTTAGATTCTGTGGGATTCTGTGGCAGGATGCGTGGCACAACCATTAACAAATTCTCTCTCTTCTCTCCTTTCTTCTCTCCCCCTTTTCTCTTTATGGACTCTAGCCAATCCATTGCGCGCGAAGCCGCAGGCTTGCTGACCGACATTGGTGCCGTGCGTCTCGCACCCGCCGATCCCTTTACTTTGACTTCGGGTAAGAAATCGCCTGTCTATGTTGATTGCCGAAGGATTATTTCGTTTGTTGCAGTCCGCCGCCGTTTGCTGGATTTTGCCGTAGAGCAGCTTGTCCGCTCAGGGGAAAGCAAATGGGATGCAGTCGCAGGCGGAGAAACTGCAGGGATTCCCTTTGCGGCGTTCCTAGCCGAACGCTTGGATCTACCAATGCTCTATATCCGCAAGCAGGCGAAGGGCTTTGGCAGAAACCGTTTGCTGGAAGGCGAGTGGCAAGCCAATCAACGTGTGCTCTTGGTGGAAGATATGATGACCGACGGGGGCAGTAAGGTGCATTTTATTGAAGCACTACGGGCTGAAGGATTGATGTGCGAAGATTTGTTTGTCTTTTTTCGCTATGGAATTTTCGGTATTCCCGAGCCTGCCCTACGCGAGCTTGGTGTGACGGTCACAGCCCTTGCCACTTGGGATGATGTTTTAACCGCTTTGCCTGATGCGGCTTTGTCGCCCGCCGACCGCCAAGAAGTGCGGGCGTTTTTGGCAGACCCTGCGGCTTGGCAGGAACGCCATCCATAACACCTAAAAAGCCACAGAAAAGAAACGCGAAAGAAATAGGAATTAAATAAACAGAAATAAAAAAAACAGAGCTAAAGCAACGGGAATTAAAGATACAGAAATTAAAGATACAGGAATTAAAGATACAGGAATTAAAGATACAGAAATTAAAGAAACGAGATACAGAAACAGCCCGAAGAGACGAATCCGCGTCTTAACCCCGCGTGGCTGGTCTTGCCCTGTGAGTCTTCTTTGCCATCTCGCCTTGTTATCCTTTCCTGTTCTCCTTTTCTGTTTCTAACGGCGTGAAGTTTGGCGAAATTGCCGTGCAACCGACAACAAAGCCCGCTCTAGCGAAGCTGATGCATAGCTGGCACCACGGCTTTTCATTTCGGCTTCACTGGCAAGAAGGGTTCTGACTGCCTGACTCAAGCTTGTCGGAGCGCAGTTTTTACAGGCGGAGCGAAAGGCGGCTTCGCGTTTCCAAAAGACAGGCGGCGATAGGCGGCGGAGTGCAGTCTTTTCTTCTGCGCCTTCGGCAAGAGCGGCGACAACTTCAGAAAGCCGCAGGAGATGACGCGAGACAATCCGCGCAATTGCCACTGCATGCGCGCCCCCTTCTGTGAGACGGGTAAAGGACTCGTGTACCTCTTGGACTTGTCCTGCGGTGATAGCAAAGCACAGGTCATCAAAATCCGACTCGGCATTGTCGGCAACAGCCAAAAAAACCTGTTCGGCGGTGATGGCGTCTTGACTGCCTGCTAGAAGCGCAAGTTTTTCTAGCTCGCGGCGGGCGAGCATTCTGTCGGGCGAGAGACGGGCGACCAATTCACGGCGAACTTCAACAGGCAAACGCGAAGCAGAAAAGTATTCGGCAATGAGCCCATCTTGAATTCGTCCCTCGTCGGGATAACAGGCGGCGACTGCCGCACAAGTGTTCTTGGCAAAGGCGGTGACCAGCTTGTGGTTTTTGCGTAAAGCTCCTGCTTCCACAATCAAAATCGCGGGCGGCGGCGAGTTGCCTTCGCTTTGTAAAGCGAGCAAATAGCGTTGCAGTTGCGAAGCACATTTTTCGCCTTCGCCTTCCAGCCACAAGACGCGACTCCCCCCACCCAGTGCCATATCAAACGAGACAGCACGGGCGGCATCATCTAAGACCACCGCTCCTGATGTGATCTGTTCGGCGGTAAAGCGCGACAAGCCAAAAGGCGAGTCGGAAATCTTTGCTGTTCCCAAAGCCTGGGCGACCAGCCGCATAGCACTCTCGCGCACCAGACCGCGATTGGCACCATAAAACAGAGTCGCCGCAGGCGGGGCGGCATTCAAGAAACTCGCAAGCGTTTGCGGTTTGATTTCCATTAGCCTGCCTGGGTGCGGTTGAGATGCACCGAAAGATCGCGCACCAGACGCTCTGCCAGTTCTTCAAGGGCGGCATCGCGGGCGGCTTCTTCGGCAATTTCGGTGGCGTAGGCAGAGGAGACAATATCGTAGGCAAACGAAGTGCGGGTCTGGGCGGCAAAGGAATTGGTTTGATTGGCAAGCGGGGTCAGAGTCCAGTGTGCCGCTAGGCGGACACGGGCACGGCTGGCGGTTTCGTCTAAGCCGATGGAGAAACTACGGCGTTCTTCGCTCAGCCGCACTTCAAGATGCCAACGGGGCGTGGCTTGTCCGTCGGCATAGAGCAGGGTGCGCAGACGGCGGCGGAGAAATACACCTTCGCGGTCGGCGATGACTTCCACTTGGATTGCCGCCAAGGCTTGCGGGACAGCAAACGAACCATCGTTTTTGTGGAGCGGCGTGAGCGAACAGCTAGCTAAAATGGCAGTAGCAAAGACTGCGCAAAAGACAAAACCGCAAAGCAACAGGCTGTGGCGAGAAGGACTAGCAAAGAAGAGTTGAACGGCGGTCTTCACAGCAGTCTTTTCCTAGATACTTTTTTCTTAGATGGCTTTCTTAGATGGCTTTAAGGAGCGACAACATTAACCAAACGCGCCGGGACAATAATCACCCGTTTGGGCTCTTTGCCATCTAAGGCACGGCGGACAGCAGGCAGGGCAAGGGCGGCTTGGCGCAAGGAGTCTTCATCGCCTGCCAAGTCGCCTGCCAAGGTACCACGCAGCTTGCCATTGACGGTGACAGCAATCTCGCGGGTCGGAGCAGCAGTTGGCTCCACCTGCGGCCAAGGGGCAAAACACAGCAGCTCCGTACGGCCGAGCTTGTGCCACAGGGCTTCGCCAAGGTGCGGCATCATCAAGCCCGCCGCCTGGACAAGCAGAAGCATTGCCGCACGGCGGACAGCCAGATCCGCAGGGGTTTTGCCCTCGGCTTCAAAGGCGGCAAGAGCGTTGGTCATCTCGTAGATCCGCGCAACCGCCCGATTCATATGCAACCGTTCTAGATCTTGAGCAAAGTCGGCAAACAGGCGGTGGATTGTCTCGCGCAGTTCTTCTGCCTCGGCAGAAGGATTTGCGTCAGCGGCATCTTGGGCTTCTGCGCTTGCCGCGACTTCACAACCCAAACGCCACAGGCGGCGGACAAACCGCCCCGCCCCGCCCAAGCCTGCTTCTGTCCATTGCAGGTCGCGTTCGGGCGGCGAGTCCGACAAGATAAACCAGCGGGCTGTGTCGGCACCATAGCGGGCGATGATTTCTTCGGGGTCAATGGTGTTGCGCTTGGATTTACTCATACTCTCCACCCGCCCGACAGCAACGGGTGTGCCATCCGAGCGGCGACAAACCTTTCTGTTTGTCCCCTCGCCACGGATTTCTACTTCATCAGGATAGAGCCAGTTGCCCTGCCCGTCGCGGTAGGTTTCGTGGGTCACCATCCCTTGGGTAAAAAGACTGCCGAAAGGCTCTTTGGGCGCAAAGCCATGAATCTTAGACAAGGCACGAATAAAAAATCGCGAGTAGAGCAGGTGCAGAATCGCGTGTTCAATTCCGCCGATATAACGATTGACAGGCAGCCAACGATTTGCCGATTCTTGCGTAAAGGGAGCCGACTCTAAACGCGGCTCTAAATAGCGCAGGTAATACCACGAGGAATCAACAAAGGTATCCATTGTGTCGGTCTCGCGGGTGGCGTGCCCCTGACACTTAGGACAAGTGGTGTGCTTCCAAGTGGGGTGGCGGTCAAGCGGATTCCCGCCCTGTTCAAAATCCACATCGTCAGGCAGAAGCACGGGCAGGGCAGAATCGTCTAGCGGAACCACACCACAGGCATCACAATGAACCACAGGTATCGGACAGCCCCAATAGCGTTGCCGTGATATACCCCAATCACGCAGACGATAGGTGCGTTTGGCTCTTCCCTGTTGCTTTTCTTCTAGGCGTTGGGTGGCGGCGGCAATGGCTTCCGTGGTGGAAAGACCATTTAAGAAATCGCTGTTGATCATTGTCCCGTCGCCGACATAGGCTTGGTCTAGAATGCGAAACGAGTCGGCGTCTGCTCCTGCGGGCAAGACTACGGGCTTGCCTGTAGGAATTGAAAAAGTGCGAGCAAATTCTAAGTCGCGAAGATCGTGGTTGGGAACAGCAAAAATCGCTCCTGTGCCGTATTCCAGCAGAATATAGTTGGCAATCCACACGGGCAGGGGCTTGCCCGTAAAGGGATGAAGAACTTCTAAGCCTGTATCCAAACCCTTTTTCTCTTGGACTTGCAGGTCGCGCTCGTCAAGGCGTTCGGCGGCAACTTCGGCGACGAAGGCGGCAATTTTTTTGTCTTCTTGGGCAAGGGTCGCAGACAAGGGGTGTTGCGGAGCCAAGGCACAAAACGCCGCTCCATAAAGCGTATCAGGACGCGTGGTAAAAACCGTAAAGCCCTTTGTGCCAACCCGCTTGGCAGAGTCGGGGGTAAAGGCAAATGTTATCTCACAGCCTTCGCTGGCACCAATCCAGTTGCGTTGCATGGTGCGGACTTTGTCAGGCCAGCCATCAAGTTCGTCCAAGCCCTGCAACAGGTCTTCGGCGAATTCGGTGATGCGGAAAACCCACTGGTTGAGCTTACGCCGCTCCACGATGGCTCCCGAACGCCAGCCCCGCCCTTCAACCACCTGCTCGTTGGCAAGGACAGTTTCATCTACAGGATCCCAATTGACCCACGAGTCTTGGCGGGCGGCAAGTCCTGCCTTCAAGAAGGACAAGAAAATCCGCTGTTGCTGGTGGTAGTAGCCCGAATGACACGAAGCGACTTCTAGCTCCCAATCAATGGAAAGCCCCATACGCTGCAGTTGGCGGCGCATATTGGCGATGTTGTCATAGGTCCACTTGGCGGGATGAGTCTTGCGCTCGCGGGCGGCGTTTTCGGCGGGCAAGCCAAAAGCATCCCAACCCATAGGATGCACTACCGCATAGCCCGTCGCCCGCTTAAAGCGAGCAAGAACATCACCGATGGCGTAGTTGCGCACATGCCCCATATGAATCCGCCCTGAGGGATAGGGCAGCATTTCCAGAACATAGTAGGGCTCTTTGCCGCTGCCTGTCGCCCGTGGCTTGCCGCCTGACTTATCGCCTGACTTGTCGCCTGACTTGTCGCCTGACTTGTCCGCCGCAGACTTACCTATGGTAGTGGCGGCTTTGCCTGTGGTGGCGGCTTCGCCTGTGGCGACAGGCGTTAAGTCCGCTTTGAAGGCCTTGGCTTCGGCCCACTTTTTTTGCCAATGGGCTTCCTGCTCGGCAGGATTGAAGGCTTCGCTCACCCGCCGCCTGCCTATTCGCTATTGGGTTTCTTCGGCGAAACGAATTTCCCGTGCCCGCCGTAGAATGGCGTTTTCTAGCTCGTAGGCGGTGTCATCCGCCACCCTGGCATCGCGCCAATTGCCTTCCTGCAGAGTCTGCTTAAAGACGCTTGCTGACACTCCATTGGCAACCAAGACCCGCGAAGTAATTCGCAGATCTACGCGCACCCGCTCGCCGGGTGTGGTGTCGGGTTCAAACCACTCGGTTTGAATCAAGCCGCCGAAGGGATCAGCATTACGCAGGGGCAGATGTTGGAGACTATCCAACGAAGCCCGCCACAGATAGACCGAGACTCCGATCCCCGTTTCTTCTTGGTCTTCTCTTGCTCCACCGATGGTGAAGCCGCGTCTGCCGAAGAGACCACGGGTATCGCGGGAGAAGGGATCATTCGGGTCAGCCCGCTGACTACGGGGGACAGGATATTCCGCCCGCTCAATTCCGCGGGCGGCATCGCGGCGTTCGCGGGCGGTGGAGGTGTTTTCTGCGTCAGCACTCTCTCCCTCACCCCGCGAAGCACAGGCGGAGAGGGCTATAACAAGGGCGAGCGTAGCCGCTGTCGCCAAAGCCGTAGGGTGGGCTAAGGTTTGTTGTTTTTGTCTCATAGGGGTTTGTTTTAGCACAGATTTACCTTTTCTCTCTCGTTTTCTCTCTGATTTTCTCTCTGATTTTCTCTCTCGTTTTCTCTCTGGGTGTCTCATGGCGGACTGGAAGCGCACTAGAATCGCGCTAGAATCGCACTAGAATCATTAAGAGTTTTTGCGTCTTCTTGGCAAAGCGATAAAGCCCCTAAATGCGTTAGGGAGACGAAGTTTTGGCACTTTGACTTCCCGCAGGGGTAATGTGGCTCCCCGCAGGGGCAGGGTGGCTTCTAGCAAGGGAGCGGGGTGATTCTGCGAGTTCAGCGGCGGTTTGGGCGGTGCTACGGGCTTTTTCGTATTCCCCTGCGAGCGTCAGGCGGGCGGTGTCTTCTAGGGCTTGGAGACGGCGACTGGCCCGCCGCTTTTGGCGGGCACCGCGAAACCATCCTGCGAGAAAGACGGGGGCGACAAAAATCCGCCAACCCAGACGGACAAGCCACAAGCCCCCCCAAGACGCCAAGAGCAACAGCAGTGCCACCGAAAAGGCATTGCCCTCCACCTGCCAGTTGGCGGACGAGTCGGCAAGTCCGCCTGCGGTGGAAGCCAGCTCCAACGATAGGTGCCACGGCAGACTGCGCCCCCAGATCAGTCCGAAGATGACAACCAGAAGCAGGGCGGCGATGGTGGTCGTGCGCAGAGAAAAACGTTTCATAGAGACTTCAGGCAGAGCATAGGCAAGGACAGGATTGCACGATTGGCGGGCGGCGAAACACGGACAATTAGGCAGGACACTGGGCTGAGCAATAGGTGCAGGGCGACTGGGTTGAGTAATGGGCGCGGGGCTATTGGGTTTCGCTTTGGTGTTCGCCAACCGATTGGGCAAGAGTCTGCAGAGCGGCGGTTTGGGCTTCTGCCAAGGCGGCGGTTGCTGTTAGGCGGGCGCGGGCGGCGCGCAACCATGGCTCGGTGTGGATGGCACCGACTCCTGTGGCGTTTTCGGCGGCAAGAACGGCACTTGCTAAGTCGCCCGTTGCCAGAGCTGTCTGGGCTCGCGTCAAGGCGGCGAGCGGGTCTTGGGTGTCCGTGCCGCTGGAAAGCCGCACCCCTAAGATTCGTCCGAACCAGCCGCGCCAGCCGCCCTTGCCGTTGGCTGAGCCACGGACTTTCAGGGTGGTTTCTTCTAAAAGACGAGCCAGCTGGTTGTACGAAGGAATTCCGAGCAGGGCATTTTCTGACAGAGCCCGCGTTAAGGTTGCGGCTTGGTCAGGAGCCAAGCGGGTTGCGACATCTAGGGCTTCGCGGTAGGGAGCGCCCGAATCAACCGTAGCCCGCAGTTGCGAAAGTGCTAGGACAGCTCCTGCCGCCGCGTCTGGACGGCGGCGGGCTAAGGCTTCGGCTTCAGCGATTCGCACCAATAAAGTTTCCTCGCCACGCCGCAGGGTGCGGGTGGCGGCGGTCAGCGAGGTGACATGGTCTTCAAGAAGTTTGAGCCGTGATTCTACGGCTTCCAGCTGGACGGCTTCGGCAAAACGCGCCCGCTCGGCGGCACTGGGCTGAACCGCCAGCGGAGCCAGAGCAGGGCGAGCGGTATGTTCGGGGGCTTGGGTGATGACTTGGGCGACTTGGCGTTCGGCGGGGTTGGGGATTTCGTAGCCCAGGGGCAGGGCGAGGAAGATATCTAGGATGGTGATAAGAATCGCCGCCAGCAAGACCAGTACGGCAACGCCTGTGACGATGCGGCGGCGGGCACGGAGCTTTTCTGCGCCATAAGAAGCCGCTGGGCTAACCCCTGGGCTTCTTCCTGGGCTTCTGTGGCGGTTTGTCTGCCGACTTGCCTTTCCGCTTGTCTGTGGGCTTGTCAGCTCGCCTGTGCGCCCTGTACGGGGGGCAGTAGCCGCCCCTGCCGTGGCGGACGCGGGGGGCGTGGCGTGGGGCAAGGCGGAAACCAGCAGAGCCGTTGCGACCCCGTGGGCGGCAAGGCGTTCAAAGACTTGGGTTTGGCGGTTTTTCGGCACTTTGCCGCGTTCTTTCCAGCCTTGGACGGTGGAAGGCGAAAGGCCAATTGCCGAGGCAAAGGGGCGTACACCGCCGAGTTCGGTAATCAGTCGCTCAACGGCATTGCCCGTTGTGCCTGTGCCTGTACCTGGGGTGATTTGGCTCATAGGGGTAAGGAGTCTAGGCAGTCTTACAGGGGGCTTGTACGGGGCTTGTACGCAGTCTTATGTGGGTTTGTGTACGGGGTTTGCTATAGGGGCTTGTACGGCTTTCTGGGCGCGTTTTGTGGTCTCCGCCCGAATCGGGCAAAAACCCTGTTTGCCATCGTTTCTTGGGGGATTTTTGGCAGATTTCCGCGCCTTAGACGGGTAGATTCGCCACAGGAGCCAGAAAAAGTGTTGTAATTCAGTGAAATTCTTCGGTTTGGCGGACAGAAAAGCCCGCCAGCAAATCGCGTACCGTACGGGCTACCGATTCGCTTGGCACAAGGACAACTATACCCGCGAGGCGATATTTCTGTCTAGATTCTTGTTCTAAAAGCCCCGCAAAGACCCGTACGGCTTGGGCGGAAAGAAGAAGAATATAGCGTTCATCCGCCTGCGAATCTGCCAAAAACGCCTGTGCCGACTGCGGCAAGCGGGAAGCAGGGCGCATTTCGTACAGGGGAACAGGTACAACTTGCCAGCCATTTTTTGTCAGGGTCAGGCTAGGCTCATCGGCACGCAGAGTGCCACAGAGATGAATCGCCACCTTGCCCTCTGGCAGTTGGCTCAAAACCAGACGCGCTAGCCCAGCCCCGTCTCCTGCGGCGGTAAAAGTTTTAGAAAATTGGATTCCCCGCAAAGCTTCCGCTGTTGCCGTACCGACAAGAAAAGCCCAGCGGCTTGCCAAGGCTTCTGCCAGTGGCTCTGACGCACCAAGCAGGGCTTTTAGAGCCGAAACACCATTGCCACTGGTCAAAAGCACAGGAGCATCTGGGTAACGCGCCAAGTGGGCGAGCCAGTGCTCCGTACAGGCTTGGCGTTGGCTTGGTGTGCTTGCCAAGGGCAGAGCCTGCCATAAGACTCCTGTTGTAGGCACAAAGCCTAAAGCCTCGGCTTTCTGTGCTGTTCGTGCCGCCGCTTCCGCTGTGCGCAAAATCAGGAGAGACCTATTCAAGCCGAAACCTTCTTCAAGATAGGCAAACCTGCTTTTTCCAGCAAAGTCCGCGCCAAACCCACCCCCGCCTGCGTGGCGGCGGTGTTTTCTTGTGCCAGCTGCTCAAGGGGCAGACGGGTTTCTAAGAAATGCACAATCGGCGGCTTGGCTAGCGTTGCCTCTTCAGGCGACGGATCGGCAAGAGCCGCCGACAAAACAAAAGCCCCATCGCGCAGACGCGCAAAGGCGGCACAAGCCGTATGACAATCGGCATGCAAACCCGCCAAGACACTGCGCTCAGCATCCACTTCACGGCGACTGGCTTGCGACTCGGCGGCGTGGGCAAGGGCTAAGGCTTCGCTGTCTCCTTCGGCAACGCAGATGCCAATGGCTCCTTGGCCTGCCGCAGGCAAAAAATCAGCTGGCGGCAAGGCTTCGGCAATCAATCCGCCCGCCAAGCGATGGCGACTCCCCGCCGCCAAGGAAGGCACCAGCTCAAGCCGCTCCAAGCCGCTGGCCGCTAAGATCAAAGCTGTGGCGGCTCCTGCTGTTCCCTCGCCTGAGGCAAAACGCTCCAGCCGTGTCAAAACATTGCCGCGCAGAGGCGTAGGTGTCAGCCCCGCCGCCAAGACAAAAGCCTGCCGCCGTGGAGCCGAAGTCGCCACCACCGCCCCTTGGGACAAGCCCGCCAAACCCAAAGGAGAAGACGAAACCAAATCGCTTTCACGGCGGAGCAAAACATCCAGCGGATTGCCACGGGGCAAGACTGCCGCCAAGACAATTCTAGGCTCTAGGGGCGAGGGAATATCCTTGGCGGAATGCACCGCAAACCGTGCCTTGCCCGCCAAGACCGCTTGATCCAAAGCCCGCGTAAAAAGTGCCTTCCCGCCTACCGCACTGAGTGCTTCTTTGACATCGTCGCCTTCACTGCGTTGTGCCGCCAAGACAAACCGCCAAGGCAGGTCTAGGCGTGCCGCCGCCGCGACCAGCGCGTTTTCAGCAATGCGGGCTTGCGCTCTTGCTAACGCACTGGTGCGAGAAAGAAGAATTGCTTCCATATCGTTAAAGTCTCACAAGACAGGAAAATTTTCTACACCATAGCCCACAGCCACTCGCGCCAGTGCTCACGCACTAGTGCGAGAAAGAAGAATTGCTTCCATAGCCGTACAATCTCACAAGACAGATAAACTTTCTATACCATAGCCCACAACCACTCGCGCCAGTGCTAACGCACTAGTGCGAGAAAGAAGTGTTGCTTCCATATCGTTAAAGTCTCACAAGACAGATAAACTTTCTATACCACAAAGCCCACGCCTAGATATGACACAGGCTTCATCCCACGAGGGACAATTCTTGCTTGCGGCTTCAAGCCCGCAGCTTAAATTCGCTGCATCAATTTGCTCTATAATTTGCCCTATGACACCCGACACAAACGAATGCTGGATTCTCGGCGTTGAGTCTTCGTGCGATGAAACTGCCTTGGCTCTGCTCCGCACAAGAGCAGACGGTAGCGAACTGCTCTCTGAGCGGCTGGCATCACAAACCCCCTTGCATAGCCGCTACGGCGGAGTCGTCCCCGAAGTTGCCGCCCGTGCCCACAGCGAAACCCTGCCGCTCTTGGCGGCAGAAGTGCTCGCCGAAGCCCGCCAGCAAGCCAAGGCTCCAGAGCGCAAGCCCGATCTTGTTGCCGCCACCTTGGGTCCAGGTCTGGTCGGAGGCTTGGCGGCAGGGGCGGTCTTTGCCCGCGCCTTGAGCTGGGCGTGGAACGCCCGCTTTATGGCAATCAATCACCTTGCCGCCCATGCCTTGTCTCCGCGTTTTGCCGGCGAAGTTGCCTTTCCGTATTTTTTGCTCTTGGTCTCAGGCGGACACTGCCAGCTCGTGGCGGTTTTGTCGCCCACGCACTTTCGCGTCTATGGCGAAACCCTAGATGACGCGGCGGGAGAAGTCTTTGACAAAGTCGCTCGCAGCTTGGGCTTTCCTTGGCCTGGCGGACCCCATCTTGCCCAAGCCGCCGAATCTTTTGCGGAAGCCGCAGGCGGACACAAGCCAGCCCTTGCAGAAATGGAAAAGCAAAAATACTTTGGCTTACCACGGGTATTCTTAAAGCAGACGCAAGACTCAGAGGGAAACCCGCAGTTTCCGTTTTCGTTTTCAGGATTAAAAACTGCAACCGTGCGGCAGGCACAAAAGCTCCAACAGACTTCTAACGGTCAAGACCTGCGCGCAGGGCTTGCCTTTGCCTTTGAAAGCCGTGTCGTGGAGCAACTTGTCCGCCAAAGCGAAGCGGCATTGAAAGTCTTTCTGTACCAAGAAAGCGCGGCTCTGCAAGCCAAGCCGACACCGCCTGTCCTTGCCGTAGCAGGCGGAGTCGGAGCCAACCATGCCCTCCGCCGTGGCTTGGCAGACCTTGCCGCCAAACACGGGCTGGCGTTTTGTCCGCCAACGCCAAGTCTCTGTAGCGACAACGCGGTGATGATTGCCCATCTCGCCGCCGAACGTTTAGCACAAGCTACCCCCAGCAACAGCAACAGCCAAGAAGAAAAAGAAGAACAACTGCCCGTCCGCCCGCGTTGGCCCTTGCGAGCGTGAGACAGGTAAAAGCGTAGAAACAGCAAAAACAAAAGGCGTGTGAGAAGTGTTTAAGAAGGTGAGTACAAGAGCCGCTTTTGCTAAACTAAACCCCAAGCCACACCCGCCAAACCCTGCACTCTAAACAAGCCTGTCAAACCCAGCCCTTTAAATAAGCCCTTCAAAACAAGTTTCTACAATAGACCCGCCAAACCCTGCTCTCTAAAATACACGCTCTAAAATACACGCGTTAAAATACACCTGCTAAAATACAACCAACAAAAAACACAACAAAAACTCACAGCAAAAAAAGAGGAAAAGAAACCTTGCATTGGCTACTGAAATCCGAAGCCGAAGACTACGCGTGGCAAGACCTCGGACGCGAACGGCGTACCGTCTGGGATGGTGTGCGCAACGCCGAAGCCCGCAAAAACCTAGCCCGTATGCGCGTGGGCGAACGCGCCTTCTTCTATCACTCAGGAAGCGCAAAAGAAATTGTCGGAATTGCCAAAGTTGTACGGGCTTCGTTTCCTGACCCTGCTGACGAGCGTTGGCTGGCAGTTGAAATTGCTCCCGCCAAAGCCCTACGCCGTGCCGTAACGCTCGCCGAACTACGCACAGCGGGAGCAGGCTTTGCCGAGATGCCATTGCTTACCCGTCCGCGTCTGTCTGTACAACCCGTAGAACTGCGCTACTGGAACGCTATTCTCGCCCAAGCCGAAAAACCTGCGGCTTAATTCGCCATTCCAACCAAAAAGGATTTTTTATGCGCTTTCCCTGTTTGCTGGCTTTTGCAAAATTCTTATCGCTTGCCCTTGTGCTTTCGCTCTGTGCCATCAGCACAATCCGCTCTGTGCCTGAGGCACGGGCAGAAGTCCCTGCTGTCCTGCAGCAACCCTGGGAGCAAGTTTTGCACCAAGCCCGTGGTGGCAGAGTACAATTCCACGCGTGGGGCGGAGACCAGCGGATCAACGCCTACCTTGAATGGGTTCGCGAACAAGTAGAAGAACAATTCGCCATTCAATTGCTCCATGTCAAACTGGAAGACACCGCCACGGCAGTCAGCCAAGTCCTTGCCGAAAAGTCGGCGGGGAAAGACCAAGGGGGAGCTGTCGGCTTGATTTGGATCAATGGCGAAAATTTTCGTGCCATGAAAGACAATGATTTGCTCTGGGGGCCCTTTGCCGAATCCCTGCCCTCGTGGCGGTATCTAGACCCCATCCGCACCCCAGGCGTTGCCCTAGACTTCACCGAGCCCACCGACGGATACGAATCGCCTTGGGGAAGCTCGCACTTTAACTTTTTGTTTGATACAGCCCACCTTGATACCGTGCCCCGCGACCCTGAAGCATTCCTGCAAACCGCCCAAGCCGCCCCAGGACGACTCACCTATCCCGCTCCACCTGATTTTTACGGCACCAGCTTTTTGAAACAAAGTCTGCTTTCTCTAGCTGAAGACGCATCTGCCTTCGCCACACCCGTAGCCCCCGACCGTGAAACCTTTTTAGCCGCCACCGCGCATTTATGGGAGTGGTTAGAAAAGCTCCACCCACACCTATGGCGGGGGGGCGAAGATTTTCCCAGTGGCGGACAGGCACAGCTTTCCTTGATGAATGACGGAGAAGTTTGGAACGGCGTTTCCTTTTCTCTGCTAGAAAGTGCCGCCAAGGTGGCAGATAATCTTTTGCCCCCGACCACACAGGCAGTCACAGCAACAGGTGGCACTTTGGCGAATGTGCATTTTGTCGCCATTCCCTACAACGCCGAAAACCCCGCGGCTTCGGCTGTGGTCGCAGAGTTTTTACTCTCCCCTGCCGCCCAGCTCCGCAAACAAGATATTCGCTTCTGGGGCGATGCAACGGTCTTAACTCCCCAGCGTCTAGATAGCGAAACCGCCGCCCGCTTTGCCTCCTTGCCCGGCGGTGGGGTGGAAGTTGTCCGCACCCTTGCCGAGCCCCATGCCTCTTGGACAGCGGCTTTAGAAGCTGAGTGGCTTTCCCGCTACGCCCGCTAAGCGCACAAGCGAAGCCGCAGGAGCCAGCGGCACCCCGCCCGTGTCCGAAAGCAAAGCCCCTGTCCGCCGCCCCCTGCCTTGGCAACCGCATCGGCGGCGGGGAGAAATTCTATTCTTAGCTCTTGTCCGTATCGCCCCCGTTGTCGTACTGGCAGGGTTTCTATTGCCCGTGCTTCTGGGCTTGGCAGGGACAGTCTTTCCCGCCTTTGGCTGGCTCCCTGCTTTGGGGCATAGGAACTTTTCATTCGCTCCCTTTCACATCGTTTTCGCCCACCCGTCATTTTTGGGAGCTTTGCGAGCAAGCCTAGTCTCAGGCTTAACCGCAAGCTTTCTTGCCCTCGCTCTTGCCCTCGCCTTTGCCGCTTGCTCTTGGCAAAGCCGCTGGTTTCGCTTGGCAGTACGCACCACCCCCGCCTTTCTAGCAACTCCCCACGCCGCCTTTGCAGTCGGCTTGGGCTTTGTTCTGGCTCCGAGCGGCTTTGTTCTGCGACTCACCAACGCATTCTTTGCCACGCCCGATCTGCCGCCAACAATCGCGACCATCCAAGACCCGCACGGATGGGCACTCGCCTGTGCCCTAGTGATTAAAGAATTTCCGTTTCTTGTACTAATGCTCTTTGCCGCCACCAACAATGCCGCTCCCGCTCGGGCTTTAGCGGCGGCACAAGCCCTTGGCTATAGTGCGCCTGTGGCGTGGCTGAAAGTTGCCCTGCCCCTACTTTGGCCACAAGTGCGTCTGCCGTTCTTTGCAGTCCTTGCCTACTCTCTCTCGGTGACCGATATGGCAATTCTGCTGGGCCCCTTGCAGCCACCCACTTTATCGGTGCTGCTCTTGGAGCTTTTTCGCGACCCTGACCTATCCTTGCGTCTTGCCGCCGCGGCAGGGGCGGTATTTCAACTGGCACTGATTCTTGGCGTCTTGGCGGCTTGGTGTGGCATAGAAAAGCTGCTCGCACCCCTTGTCCGCCACTCTTGGACAACAGGCAGACGCGGCAAAAACCGAAGGCGCGAACAGCTTGTGCGCCAGACAATTATTTTTATGGTCGGCGGGCTGGGGGTTTTGTTTTTTGTCGCTCTGGGGCTTTTGGGCGTGTGGTCTTTTGCTGAAGTCTGGCGGTGGCCGAGTCTGATTCCCCAAGCTTGGAGCCACCAGACTTGGCACGAAGTCCTGATGACAGGACACACCACCATCACAACCACCCTTGCTTTGGCGGTGGCGGTGGCGGGGGTAGCCATTACTCTCACCTTGCTCTGCCTAGAAAACGAAGAGCAAGGCGGCAAGCGACTCGGCAGGCGTGGCTGGTTGGTTTTGTACCTGCCCTTGCTCTTGCCGCAGGCGGCGTTTTTGTTTGGAGTGCAGATTCTGCTTTTGTCGCTTGGCTTGAGCGGTTCGTTCTTGGGCGTGCTGTGGGCGCATTTTTTGTTTGCCCTGCCCTATGGCTTTTTGGTCTTGGCGTCTCCGTGGCGGAGTGCTGACCCGCGCTACGCCAGCCTAGCCCGCAGTCTCGGACACGGAGCCAGAACTGTATTTTTGCGCGTACGTTGTCGTATGTTGCTCCGCACCATTGCCCTTGCCTTTGCGCTGTGCTTTTCGGTTAGCGTTGCCCAGTACTTGGCGACTCTGCTGGTCGGCGGTGGATGGGTCTCCACCTTGAGCCTTGAAGCTGTTGCCGCGGCAAGTGGCGGAGCGCGCCAACAGGCGGCGGCGTGGGCGGCTTTGCTGGCACTTTTGCCGTTGGCGGTTTTTGCTTTGGCACTGGCGATTCCTGAAAGTCCGCGCCACAATCGTCTGGCGCACTGGGGTAGGCAGATTAAGAGTTTAAAATACAGCCATGGCAACTGACAAAAGCGAGCCGCCAACTCCGCGCGAAGCAGGAGCGGCGGGGCAAGGCAAGACAACAACTTTGCGCGTAGAAAAGGCGCAGCTCTGGTCGGGCAAGACTTCTCTCTTTCAAGACCTGTCCTTCACTGTGCGGGCAGGAGAAGTTGTCAGCGTGATGGCACCTTCGGGGGCGGGAAAGTCTGCGCTCTTGCACTGGCTTTGTGGCACCTTGCCTGCGGGCTTGCGCGGGGCGGGCAAGATTTTTGTCAATGACACTGCCCTGCACGACTTGCCTGCCGAGCGGCGGGGCTTGGGGATTCTGTTTCAGGACGATTTACTCTTTCCGCATATGACGGTGCGGGAAAATTTGCTCTTCGGGCTGGATGGCGGTAGCAACCGTAGCAAGCAAACCCGCTCGCGGAGCGAGCGGGGGCGGCGAATGGAAGAAGCCCTAGTACGGGCAGAGCTACAGGGGTATGAAAATCGCTTGCCACGGGCTCTTTCGGGCGGACAGCGTATGCGCGTGGCGTTATTCCGCACCTTGCTTTCAGCCCCCCAAGCTCTGCTGTTAGACGAGCCTTTTTCTGCCTTAGATGTGGCGTTGCGTGTCCGTATGCGGGCGTTTGTTTTTTCGCATGCCCGCCAAGAAGGCTTGCCTGTTCTTTTAGCTAGCCACGACCCTGCTGATGCGCCTGACGGGCAAGGGTCTGCGGTGGGCGACAAGGACAAAGCTTTGCCCTCTAACCCAAACTTTAACCCAAACTCTAACGCGCACTTTAACTTGCACTCTAACTTGCACTCTAACTCACACTTTAATTCGCACTCTAATGCACAGAGTGACTCGCAGATCCAACCCGCCCCCGAGTCCCACGGCGGAAATCCTGCGACGGAGAAAAAGATCATCGCTCTTGCCGACTACGCCCCCGAGCCGACAAAAAGCCATGCGCCTTGAAGAGTTTAACTACTTCTTACCGCCCGAGAGAATTGCCAAGCATCCTGCCCGTCCGCGTGATGCGGGGCGGCTTTTGGTGGTGGGCGACTCCTTGGGCGATGGCACGCTTTTAGACTTGCCTAAATACCTAAAGGCGGGAGATCTATTGGTGGTTAATAATGTGCGGGTCTTGGCGGGGCGTTTGACAGGACGCCTTGACACACAAGCCGTGGAAATCACTCTTCTTGAGCAAGACAAAGACCCAGCGGTGTGGGCGGCTTTGGCAAAGCCGCGTAAAATTTTTACGCCTGGGGCAGAGATTTCTTTTGCAGGGGGAATGATGGCCCGCGTTGTCCCGCCAAACGAAGTCTCCGTGCCACAAGAGGCAAAAGGGGCAAGCCAATTGTTCTTGGCGTTTGCGTGGCAGGAAAAGCGGGCTTTATCTGCTTCTGCCTTCGCCGCTTGGCTGGAAAGCTACGGCGATATGCCCTTGCCTCCCTATCTAAAGCGGGCGGCAGCTTCGGCTGACCGCCAAGACTACCAAACCCTCTTCTCGGCAGGACACGAACCACGGGCGGCGGCGGCTCCGACAGCGGGCTTACATTTTTCTGCGCGGCTCTTGGGCGCGTTGGAGGCAAGCGGCGTAGAGCGCGTGGAACTCACCTTAGAAGTCGGAGCGGGTACTTTTTTGCCTGTCCGTAGCGAAGACCCGCGGCAACACAAGATTCATCCTGAACGCGGACAGATTGCCCCCCAGGTAGCAGAGAAAATCAATCAAACGCGCCACGCGGGGGGGCGGATTGTCGCAGTTGGCACTACGAGCGTACGGCTTCTGGAGTCGGCAACCAAGCCCACGGCACACGGTAGGCTTGAAACCCAGCCCTTTGACGGAGTATGCACCAACTATATTCTGCCTGGGACAGAAATTCTTTCTGCTGACTTGATGCTGACCAATTTTCATCTACCGCGTTCTACTTTGCTGATGTTGGTCTGTGCCTTTAGCGGTCAGGAGCGCATACTGCATGCCTATCGTCATGCTGTGGCGGCGGGCTATCGTTTCTTTTCGTACGGCGATGCTTGCCTGCTCTATCGCTCAAATTATCGCTCAACTTAAAGTATTGTTGATGAATTCTTCGCAAACAGACGCGCCCCTGCCCTTGGCGTTTGCCCTAGAAGCTGAAGATGGCTTGGGGCGGGCGGGCTGCCTAACCCTTAGACGCGGCAGGGTCTATACCCCTGCTTTTATGCCAGTTGGCACGGCGGGTTCGATCAAGGGGGTATCGTCTGCTGAACTTGTCGCCGATGGAGCTGAAATCATGCTCGCCAACACCTATCACCTAATGGTGCGTATGGGAGCAGAAACCATTGCCCGTTTGGGCGGCTTACATTCCTTGAACCGCTGGACAAAACCAATTCTCACCGACTCGGGTGGATTCCAAGTGATGAGTCTCGCGAAGCTACGAACACTAAATGAAGAAGGTGTGGTTTTTGCTTCGCACTTGGACGGCAAGAAATTTCTGTTAACCCCTGAGAGTGCAATAGAAGCGCAAATTTTGCTGGGTGCGGAAGTGGCGATGCAACTTGACGAGTGCATGGCTCTTCCTGCTGAACGCGAAGCGGTGGAAGCGGCGTGTCTGCGCTCTTTGCGTTGGGCGGAGCGGGCGCGGCGGGCGTGGCAGGCAGACTCGCGGGTCAGTGAAAGTACAGGCTACGGACTTTTTGCCATCGTCCAGGGTGGCACAGATACAAGGCTCCGCCAGGAGAGTGCAGAGACTCTGGTGGCGCAGAACTTTGCTGGCTATGCCATCGGCGGCTTGGCGGTTGGCGAAGGGCAAGCGGCGATGCTGGAAACCTTGGAGGCAACCGTGCCCTTTCTGCCCGCCCACAAGCCGCGCTACCTGATGGGAGTCGGCACTCCGAGCGACTTGGTGGCATCGGTTTGTCGCGGTGTGGATTTGTTTGATTGTGTTCTCCCGACCCGCAGTGGGCGGACAGCCTTGGCGTTTGTCGGGTGTGGTACAATCAACCTACGCAATGCCCGCCACAAAGACGATCTGCGCCCCTTGGACGAGACCTGTGGCTGTGTTGCCTGTGGGGCGGGGTATTCGCGGGCTTGGTTGCATCATCTTTTTCGGGCGGGTGAAATTCTTGGCGCGGTGCTTTTGACGCGCCATAATTTGTTTCACTATCAGCGTTTGATTCGGACTTTGCGGCGGGCGATTTGTAGTAAGCAGCTTGCCGCCTTTGCCACGGCCTTTGCGGCAGGAGAGCAACAAGGCGAGCGGGGTGCAGAAGTGTTTCCTGAGCTACCTGAACTTTAGTCTTAGCAATGACCGACAGCCATCGCCTTCGCAACTTTGCCATCATTGCCCATATTGACCACGGCAAATCTACCCTTGCCGATCGGTTTTTGGAAGTTTGTGGTGCGGTTCATCCGCGCGAAGCCCGTGCGCAGATGCTCGATTCAATGGACTTAGAACGCGAGCGCGGAATTACCATCAAAGCCCGCACCACGCGGCTGGAATGGCGGGGCCGTGCGGGGGACAAAACCCCGCCGTGGATTCTCAACCTTGTTGATACGCCAGGGCATGTTGATTTTGCCTACGAGGTGAGTCGTTCGTTAGCGGCCTGCGAGGGTTCGTTGTTGGTGGTGGATGCGAGTCAGGGGGTAGAAGCCCAGACTCTTGCCAATGTCTATGCGGCAATTGAGCAAGACCATGAAATTTTGGTGGCACTCAACAAGATTGATTTGCCTGCCGCCGACTCTCTGCGGGTGGCGGCGGAGATAGAAGCGGTAATTGGCTTGCCGTCTGACTCGTTTTTTCCTGTCTCGGCGAAAACGGGGGAAGGCATTCCTGCTCTCTTGGATGGGCTGGTGGCGCGTCTTCCCGCTCCTAGCGAACGCCAAGGCGAAGCCTTTAAAGCCCTTGTTGCCGATAGCCGCTATGACCCTTTTTTGGGTGTGGTTCTGCTGGTGCGGGTGGTGGCGGGTAGGCTTGCCACGGGCGACAGGTTGCGGTTTCTGCGCACGGGCGCGACTTTTGCCGCCGATGCCATTGGGATTTTCACGCCCGAAGAGCAAGCGGTTGATACTTTGGGTGCGGGAGAAATTGGTTTTGTGGTCACGGGCTTACGCAAGCTGGAAGAAGCTCGGGTCGGTGATACGGTTGTTTTTGAAAAAGACACGGCGAGTCTGGCTTTGAAAGGGTTTGCCTTGCCGCAAGCGGTGGTTTTTTGTGGGCTCTTTCCTGAAGACGCAGATCTGTACAGCAAGTTGCGCGATGCCTTGGCAAAGCTTGCCCTTAATGATTCGGCTTTGTTTTATGAGCCTGAGTCCAGTCAGGCTTTGGGCTTTGGCTTTCGTTGTGGCTTTCTGGGGCTTCTGCACTTAGAAATTGTTGTCGCGCGCCTAGAGCGTGAATTTGCCTTAGCCCTGATTACCACTGCTCCTTCGGTGGGCTATCGCCTGCTCTTGCGGGATGGGACAAGCCGTGACATTCATGCGGCGGCTGAACTTCCTGATGTTACCCAGATTGCCGAATTTTATGAGCCTTGGGTGCGGGTTACTTTGTTTGCTCCGAAAGAGTCTTTGGGTGCGGTCTTGGCACTCTGCGAAGAGCGGCGGGGTGAGCGTTTGGATTTATCCTTCCCTGCAGAAAATCGGGCGGTGATTACCTATCTTTTGCCCTTGTCGGAAACGGTCTTTGACTTTCACGACCGCTTGAAATCTTTGTCGGGTGGATTTGCTTCCTACGACTCGCGGTTTGAAGATTGGCGGAGCGGCGATTTGGTTAAGGTCTCGATTCTGGTTAATGGCGAAGTCGTGGAAGCCCTGTCGTTTATTGCGCCAAGAAGTTCTGCCGAACGCCGCGGGCGGCAAATCTGCAAACGCCTCAAGGATGAAATTCCGCGTCAGCTCTATAAGGTGGCGGTTCAGGCGGCGATAGGCGGGAAGGTGATTGCCCGCGAAACTGTTTCGGCCTTGCGCAAGGATGTCACAGCCAAGTGCTACGGCGGCGATGTTACCCGCAAGCGCAAGCTGTTGGAAAAACAAAAGGCAGGAAAAAAGCGTATGCGCCAAGTCGGACAGGTGGAAATTCCCCACGCGGCGTTTTTGGCGGTCTTGCGCCGCGATGAAAATTAAGGGGCGGGAGTTTAGAGAGGCGAATTCTGCCCCTTCAAGCTTTGCCCGCTTGCACTTTCATTCTTAAAGCTTTCAGCGTCAGAGCCTTGTCTGCTTGCACTTTCACTCTTGAAGCTTTCAGCGTTAGGGCTTTGCCTGCTTGCCCTTTCACTCTTGGTGCTTTCAGCGTTAGAGCCTTGCCTGTTAGAACTCTAAGTCTTGGGGCTTTAAGCGTTGGGGCTTTAAGCGTTGCTACTGGGCTTGCGGACAGCTAGGAGGGCAAAAATTACGGTGAGCAAGAGAAAAAACGCCGCCGCAGGAACTTGCAAGACAGCAAAAAGCACTGCCCAGAGCGACTCTGAAACATAGCGTTCAATAGCCGCCTGTAAGCCATTCAAGGCACCTGGTGAAAGGGCGTAGAAAAACTCGCCCAAGGGGGTGAGCGGATTGTCAAAGGAGCGATTGCCCCAAAAGAGTGCAGCGGCGGTCAAGAACAGCCACAGAAACAAAAAGAATCTAAGCATCTGCCCCCCGTCATTGCTGATTGTCTGCCGTGGCTGGTCTGTGGCTGGCGAATCGCCTACGGGGTCTAATTTAGCACGGACAAAAAACAGGCAAAAAGCGGAGAGAAAATTCCTTGAATCTGCCGCCCGTGGCGGTGAGGGCGGGATTCGAACCCGCGAAGGGGGTTAGCCCTTACACGCTTTCCAAGCGTGCGCCTTCAGCCACTCGGCCACCTCACCCAGGATGAAACGCAGTCTAGTCTCTTCGCCCAGTGATATAAAGGGCAGGCTAGGGCGTGGTCTGTCTGCCACGGCGGACTTTTGCAAAAAGAACAGGCGCAGGGATGGCACCGCGACCTGTGGTAAAAACAGAGTCATAGCTTCTGGTCTCTCTGCCCGCCTGTCTGTTTCAGTGTTTGTTTCTGTTTCTGCTCCTGTATCTGCTTCTGTGTCTGCTCCTGTGTCTTCTTCTACCCCGTCAGCCCGCCCCCGCTTGCCCGCACAAGAAACTTGTCGGGCACTCAACGCGGCAGCTCCCGTTGCCAAGGCGAAGCCACAGCGTCAGGAATGGCACGGGCTACCCCTCCACGACCCGTACGCTTGGTTGCGGGCGGACAACTGGCAGGAAGTCTTGGGCAACCCTGAGGCGTTAGACAAAGAAATTATGGCATTGCTACAAGCTGAAGGCATGCACAGCGAAGAAGTTTTGGCGGCGGTCAAGCCCCTGCGCACAGCACTCTTTGTAGATTTGAAGAGTCGGATTGCTGAAACAGAAGAGTCGGTCAAACGCAAACGCGGCACGTGGCTCTACTGGAAACGTTGGCGCACAGGCAGCGAATATCCTGTGCATCTACGCGCCCCTAGATCAAGCCAAGAGACAACAACCAGCGAGTCGCCAGAAGTTGTGCTAGACGAAGCGGTCTTGGCGGAAGGCAAAGATTTTTTTCGCCTGCTCGGAGCCGAAGTTTCTCCCGACCAAAAGTCGCTCGCCTTTGTTGCCGACCTACGCGGACAAGAACACGGCACCCTGCGTGTCCGCCGTATCACAGGCAGAGAAGACGGCATAGATGCACCCACCGCCCAGATCAGTACAGCAGGGCTATGCAACGGCGACTTTGCTTTTACCGCTGACGGCACGGGGCTTTACTATGTGCGCCCCGATGAAAACCATCGCCCCAGTGCGGTGTGGCTCCATCGCTTGGGAAGGGATGCGGGCGATGACCGTTTGATTTGGCACGAAGCAGACCCAGCCTATTTTGTCTCCCTTGAACGCCAAGCCAGTAGCGATGCGGCGGGCGGGGTAATTCTCTTGCACCTGCACGACCATGCGGCGAGTGAATATCGCTTGCTCTCTGCTTGTCCCGACGATAGGCAACAGGCGGGCGAGCAAGAAGAAACCGTGCCTTGTATCTTTTCCCGCAGACAGGTGGTTCAGGCGGAAATTCTCCACGACCTGCCGCGCAAACGTTTTCTCATCTTGCGCGAAGAAGCCCAAGGGCAGGAATTCCGCCTAGACGCCCTGAGCGAAGAACAGGCACAAGCAAAACAAGGACTCAGCACAACCGCCGATACCCTGCTTGCCGTCCAAGCGGGGCAATCCCTGATAAGCCTAGAAGCCAACCAACAGCGGGCTTTGTTGATCGTCAATCAAGCAGGCAGACCTGCCCTTGGCTTGCTCAACTTGCAAGACGACTCGCTCACCCTACAAGCCGCTCCTGAAGCAATTGGTGCCTTAGCCCTAGCCCCTGTTTTGGAATACGAAGCCGACGAGCTGTTTTTCTCTTTTTCTTCGCCGTGCACTCCGCCAAGTTTCTGGCGTCTGCAAGGAGACAAAGCCCCAGAAGAACTCTGGCAAAAGCCTGCCCCAAGGCACAAACGCCAAGACTACATCAGCGAGGAACAGCACTACACCAGCCCAGATGGCACAGCCATTCCTGTGCAACTTCTCCGCCGCCGCGACGCTAAAACCCAACAGCCCCTACCCACCCTTCTCTACGGCTATGGTGCCTACGGAATCCCCGAGTCGGGGCATTTCTCCATCACCCGCCTCGCCTTGGTGGATTTGGGCTGGCAACACGCCGCCGCCCGCATTCGCGGCGGCGATGACCTCGGACGACACTGGTACCGCGAAGGCAAGCTTGCCCAGAAAGAAAACAGCTTCCACGACTTCATCGCTGTTGCCCGTGGCTTAATCGCTGAGCAACGGACAACGCCGCAGGATTTGGCAATACACGGCGGCTCGGCGGGCGGCTTGCTGGTCGGAGCCGTGTTAAATCGCGCTCCAGAGCTTTTTCAAGCCGCTCTGGCGGTTGTTCCCTTCGTAGATATCCTAAACACCATACTGGATGACTCCCTGCCCCTGACGCCGCCCGAGTGGCGGGAATGGGGCAATCCTGTCGCCGACAAAGAAGCCTTCCTGCGGATTCAAAGCTATGCGCCATATGAAAATATTGGGGCTTTTGCCTATCCGTGGCTTTTGGCGACAGCGGGAATCTCTGACCCACGGGTGACCTACTGGGAGCCTTTGAAATGGGTACAGAAAATTCGTGCCGTGGCAGGCGACTCCGCCCGTGGAGCAATTCTTTTGCAGTGCAACCTAGCCGCAGGCCATGGCGGAGCAAGCGGGCGCTATCGCCGCCTAGCAGAAGTGGCACGCGATTGGGCGTTTTTGCTCTTGGCTTGCGGACAGAGCGAGCAAGCCGAGAAAATTTTGCGGAGCCGTGGCTTGTGGCAGGCGGCGGACGCAGGAAGTCCTGACACCGAAGCGACAAACGCGGAAAGTTCTGACACAGGAATAGAAGACACAGGAGCCGAAGTGTGAGCCAGACAAAAACCTTTGGCGCACTAGATGATTTGCTCCGTCACGAGCTGGCGGGGCGGGGGGTCCTGGTGCGCGTGGATTACAACCTGCCACTGGATGCGGCTGGAAAAATCGCTGACGACACACGCCTACGCGAAAGCCTAGAAACACTTTCAGCACTAACACAGCAAGGAGCAAAAGTTCTTATCCTTGCCCACCTTGGCAATCCGCAAGGGGCGGATAGACGCTATTCTTTGCGTCCGCTTGTGCGTCCGCTTGAAGCCTTGCTGGCTACGCCGATTACCTTTTTGCCGCAACCCGTCAGCGCACTCACCCGCCAAGACCTAGAAGCCCTACCCGCGGGCGCAATTGCTCTGGCTGAAAATTTGCGTTTTACAGAAGCCGAAAAAGCCAACGATGCAGACCTTGCCAAACACCTTGCTTCTCTCGGCGACTTTTATCTTCTGGACGCTTTTTCAATCTGCCATCGCCCGCACGCCTCCATTGTCGGAGTCGCAAAGCACCTGCCCGCCTTTGCGGGCTTGGCTTTGGCACAGGAAGTCAAAACTCTGCGCACTTTACTGGGGGAAAGCCAAGAAACTTCCGCTCCCTTGAAAGGCTCATTGGCAATTGTTGGGGGAGCGAAAATTTCTACCAAACTGCCCCTGCTTAACGCTTTGCTCCGACGCTTTGAACGGGTCGCAGTCGGCGGCGGACTTGCCAATACACTTGCCGCCGCCCGTGGCTTTGCCCTTGGCAACTCCTTGCTGGAAGAACAAGCCCGCCTTGCCGCCCAAGAGTTTTTGCAAACCGCAGGAACGCGACTCCTACTACCCGAAGATCTTGTTGTCGCAACAAAAACCGCCACAGGCTGGAGCCATCCTGCCACTGTCGCACTTGAAGCAGGTGTGCCAAACGACCAAGTAGCACTTGACATAGGAAGCACAACCATTGCCACCTTCACCAAAGCAATAGAACAAGCCCAGTTGATAGTCTGGAATGGACCCCTCGGACTCTTTGAAGAACCACCCTTTGACAAGGGCACTGTAGATTTGGTCTCTGCCTTGGCAAAAAGCTCTGCCCAAGTCATCGCCGGCGGCGGGGAAACCCTACTCGCCATTCAACGCGCCCAAGCCCGCCACCAAGACTTCACCCACCTTTCAACAGGCGGCGGAGCCTTTCTAGCATGGCTTGAAGGACAGCCCCTACCTGGCCTGGTTGCACTCCAAGCCGCCTTTCACCAGAGCCGCGAATTCGGCGGTCCCACAGGTGCCGAACCCACCCGCTACGGCGATTGGGAACGCAAAGGCAGAGCCATAGACTTCTAACACCCCCCTTGCGGGGGGGCATTCATGCCAAGCCGTAGCTTCTCGCCCAACTGTTAGGCTTCATAGTTTTGGTGGCAAGTTAATTGTTTCTAGTGGCGTGGGTAAAGGCGTCAATGCCTTGCGTTGATTCCCTAGTCTGCTGTCGGGCTTCATAATTTCAATCAAAGGCTAATTGTATTTAGCGACTCTGAACAAAATTATCCTGCCCCTAAAACTATGAAGCCAAACCTTGCTTGATTTCCTAACACTTGGCATTGATGCTCCCCCGCAAGGGGGCTTGCGGTGCGGCATTCGTGCCGAGCGTTGCACCTTGCGGTGCGGCATTCGTGCCGAGCGTTAATTCCCTAATCTGCTTAAGAGCCCCATAATTTAGAGTAATGGCTAATTGTGTTTAAAGATCTTACAGGGGGCTAAACAAAATTATCCTGCCCCTAAAACTATGAAGCCAAACCTTGCTTGATTTCCTAACACTTGGCATTGATGCTCCCCCGCAAGGGGGCTTGCGGTGCGGCGTCAATGCCAGACGTTAATTCCCTAATCTGCTGTTGGGCTTCATAATTTCAATCAAAGGCTAATTGTATTTAGCGACTCTAAACAAAATTATTCTGCCCCTAAAACTATGAAGCCAAACCTTGCTTGATTTCCTAACACTTGGCATTGATGCTCCCCCGCAAGGGGGTTTGGTGTCTGGTTAGGGTGATACCAAGGCGAGCACAATCGGAGCGGATATCGGGCTTGCCAAGGGTGAGTGTCGCGGCGGCAAGACGCGGCTCATAGGCAAAGACTGCATCCAAGACCTCAACCGCCAGACGCTCTAAAAGATGAACCTGACTCTCTGCCACCTGCCTACGCACCAAACTTTCAATGGCACTGTAATTAAGCACTTGCTCTAGGGCTTCGCTCCGCAAGGCTGCATCGTCTAGGAAGGCGCGGGCGGTGAGAGAAATCTGCACCCGTTGCGGCTTTGCCCGCTCTGCCGCTGTCCAGCCGATGCGGCACGGCACTTCTAGGCGGACAATTTCCACGCCGTAGTTCAAATCTTGGGCGGCTTGGTTGGTGGTGGCGTGGGCACCGCCATCTAGGTAGAGAATTTCTCCTGTCAGGCTTGGAGTAGCAAGAGCAAATTCTATTGCCGCCGCAACTTCTTGCGGAGCTGTCGCGCGATGCAACGGACGGTCTTGGGCGAGGGCTTGAAAATGCTCCGCACTTTGCCGCCTGCCACGCAGACAAGCCCCAGGTGCCAGTGCCACCACCCGTAGATGCGGAGCCACTTCTCCTGCCAGTGGCGCAATCTGTGCCATTAGGGCTTCTTTACTGCCCGCATAGGCTTTGAGTCCTGCTTGGCGGGCGGCGGCTAGGGTGCCATCGCCGAGATGGATGATAACAGGTAGCGCATCCCCTAGACGGTCAGGCAAGGCTTTACAGGCGGCGGCGTAGCTCTGCGTAAGGGCTCGCGGGGCTTCGTAATTGACCGCCCAATGGGCGCGGTGCTGGGCTTCGTGGGCAGACAGAGAATTTGTTAAAGCGTCTGGTGCAGAATCAGACACAGAATCGGCTAGAGAGTCAGGCAGAAACAAAGCCGCGTTAGAGACAATCACCCTTGGCACCCCACCGAACGCCTTGGCGGCGGCGGCATAGAGCTCTTCTCCTGCCCGTGGCGTTGATAAGTCGGCGGTCAGGCAAGTCGTTTTGATTTGATATTTCTCCGCCAAAGAGTCCGCCAAAGCCTGACAGGCAGTGCGACTTTTATAGCTCTGTAAAACCAGAGCCAATCCTTGCGCGGCAAGCGACTCGGCAAAGATGGCACCCAAACGCTGAGCGGCACCTGTAACCAAAGCTCCTTTGATTAAGGCTTTTTGTGCCACGCTCAATCTGACTTGGCACGAAAGGCAAGACTGGCAGAATTAATGCAGTAGCGTTTGCCCGTTGGCTTCGGACCATCATCAAAGACATGCCCCTGATGGGCACCACAGGTACTGCAATGAACTTCCGTGCGGCGGACAAATAACTTTCTGTCCGACTCGGTGATAATCGCCTTGCCCGCCACAGGCCGCCAAAACGAAGGCCAGCCCGTGCCACTATCAAACTTATGGGCAGAAGAAAACAAAGGCGTGGCACAAACGACACAGAGATATTCGCCCAACCGCTTTTCGTCCCACAAGCTGCCGCTGAACGCCCGTTCGGTGCCTTCGTCTTGGGTGACTTGGTGCGCTAGCCCGTCCAAGCCACTGAGATCTGCCGCGGCTTCTGCCCGTAGCTCCTTGCCACTGGCACTTTCGTGGCGGATTGCGTCCGCGTCGCTGTCTTGCTCGTTCATAGAAATCTCCTGTGCCTCTAGTCGTGCTGATAGTATAGCCCTAGCCGCCACCCGCTTGCGGGATGAGCAACAGATCGCGGATTGCCCAAGAACACCAGACGGCTTGTCCTTCGCGGGCAATTTCGCGGGCTTGCGGGGTGTTGTTGATGATGAAAACTGTCATCTTGGCTTGTCCGCCCGTATTGTCTTTTGGGCTGTCTTCTGTGCCGCCTTCGCTTTCGCCTTCTGTGCTGTCTTCTCTGCCCTCTAGGACAATTTCAGCCGTGCAATAATCGCCGTAGTACGCCAAGAGCGAAACCGTACCGCGTGCCATACTTCTCCCTTCCTGCTTAGGCGGAGCTGTCGTGGAGACAACAATTTGTTCGGGCCGTAAAGCCGCCGTGGCGGCTCCCTGGGGCAAGGAATCCTGCGCTGGGCGAAACTTGCCCAAGGCTTGGGCTTCTACTGTGCCATCGGCTAAAACTTCGGCGGCGAAAAAATTAATTCGCCCGATGAAGTCGGCGACAAAGCGGGTAGCAGGAAAAGTATAGAGCGTTTCGGGCGAGTCTAATTGTTCTAGGTGTCCGTGATTCATCACGGCGATGCGGTCTGCCATAGACAGGGCTTCGGCTTGGTCGTGGGTGACAATCAAGAAGGTGATCCCGACTTGTTTTTGCAAGCGCACGAGTTCTGCACACATATGCTCGCGGAGCTTCGCATCTAGGGCAGACAGCGGCTCATCCAAGAGCAAAACCTTGGGTTGCATCACCAAGGCACGCGCCAGTGCCACCCGTTGCTGTTGTCCGCCTGAGAGTTGGGCGGGGCGGCGGGATTCCATTCCGCCCAAGCGCACCAGTTCTAGGGCTTCGCGGACACGCTGTTGGCGCTCACTGCGCGCGACTTTTGCGACCTTCAAGCCATAAGCGACATTTTCGCCGACACTCATATGCGGAAAGACTGCATAGCTCTGAAAGACCATATTCACAGGACGGCGATTGGCAGGAACGGCAGTCATATCGGTGCCGTCAATAAAAAGCCGCCCTGCAGTCGGCGGATGAAACCCTGAGAGAATTCGCAGCAGAGTGGTCTTGCCACAGCCTGAAGGGCCGAGCAGGGCGAAGAACTCGCCACGGCGGACAGAAAACGAAGTCGGATGAACTGCCGTCACCGCACCAAAGGATTTTGCAATCCCCTCTAGGCGAATGACTTCTTCTGCGGACTCCGCTCTTTCGCTGTCTCGCTGTTCGGGGCGCATTCTTGCACTGCGTAGCGTTTCAGGGTGTGGCGTTTCAGGGCGTAGCGTTTCAGGGCGTGGTGTTTCACCGCGTGGTGCTTCGCTGTGTAGCCTTGCAGGGCGAGCTATGTCTTCAGGGTTCGGCACGGTATCTGGGCTTGTGTGTGGGTTGATGGGTGGGTTTGCTTGCGGACAGTTTGTTGTGGGGAGCCTGTGATGGGAGTCATTGCACGGCAGGTCTGTTTGCTGTGTAGAGTGTTGTTTTCTGCATACGGGTTTGCCACCAGACTCCGACTCCTGCGAGAAGCAAAGTTAGCAGAATTAACACCGTACTGGCGGCGTTGATATCGGGCGAAATCCCCCGCCGCAGGAGCGAATAGATCTTTATCGGAAAGGTCACACTATCGGGGCCTGCGGTAAAGAAGGTGATAACGAAGTCATCCAGCGACAGGGTGAGGGCAAGCAATCCGCCTGCCACCAAGCCCGGACGCAGGTAGGGAATCAGAATATGAAACAGGGCTTGGCGTTGGCTGGCACCTAAGTCGCGAGCGGCTTGCTCCAATTCAGGATTAAAGCCCACCAAACGCGCCCGCAAGACCAGCATCACAAAGGGAAAGGTAAAGGTAATATGCGCCAAAATAATCTTGGACAGATTCATCGGCCAGGGCAAATCATTCGGCCAACCGATACGATTGAAGAAAACCAGAAGGGCAATCCCGACACAAATTTCGGGCATCACAATCGGCAGGGCGGACAGGGCTTCAATTAGCGTCTTGCCGCGAAAGCGAAACCGCCAGAGCAGGAGTGCCAGCAAGGTACCCAGTACAATTGAGACAATTGTAGAGACCACGGCGATGAGCAAGGAATTAATAAAGGCTTCTACGAGTCCTGTGTTTTCCCATGCCTTGACATAGTATTTGGTGGTGAAGCCACGCCAGACAATGTTGCGTTTTGAGTCATTGAAGGAAAAGACCATCAACAAAATAATCGGAGCATACAAAAACACCAGAGTCGCCAAAAAGAACAGGCGAAACCCCAATTTGCTCGCGTAGGCAAAGGGCTCGCGCAGTTGGCGGGGGCGGCGGGAGAAAACCATCAGGCGGCGGCTCCGTGTTCTTGTCCTGTGGCTCTTTCTCCTGCTTGCCGCAGACGGCTTTCGCGGCGGGCGGTGAAGACCGCTTGCAGTGCCAGCAAAAAGAAAGTTACATAGACCAAAAGCCAAGCAATTGCCGAGCCAAACGGCCAGTGGTTCGCATCGCCAAACTGGCGGGCGATGATGGTGGCAATCATAGCGGAGTCGGGACCCCCGAGAAGATCTGGGGTCAAAAACGAGCCCAAGGTCGGAATGAAGGTAATAATCAAGCCTGAGACAATTCCCGTGGCTGTCATTGGCACAATCACAAACAAGAAGGTGCGGATTTGCCCTGCCCCCAAATCTAGGCTTGCTTCTAGGTGGCTTTTGTCTAGCCGTTCTAAGGCGGCATAGAGTGGCAAGACCATAAAGGGCAGGGCAACATAGACCAAGCCGAAGACCACACCGAAATGATTGAAGAGCATAGGCACGGCTTGAAATGTGCCGAGTCCTGCAAAGCCCAGAAACTGCAGGGCGGCATCTAGGGAGCCGTGAAGTTTTTCTAAGATTCCATTGATTGTGCCTTTGCGTCCTAGAATTCGCATCAGGGCAAAGGTGCGAATCAGTAGGTTTGTCCAAAAGGGCAAGACAATCAGGAGCAACAAAAAGGGTTTCCAGCGTTCATCGGCGAAGGCAACAACCAGTGCCACAGGAAAGCCGATGATGAGACAAATTGCCGTGGTCAAAGCTGTATAAAAAAGTGTGCGGAAAAAAATCTTGACATAGACAGGGTCTAGGGCGTCGGCATAGTTTTGTAGAGTCCAAACGACTTCTATATCAATGAGTCCGCGTTTTTCGCCGAACGAATAGCCCCAAATTAAAAACAGAGGGAGAAAAAACAGCAGTGCCAGCCAGAGCAGGGGCGGGACTGCACTAACCAGAAACAGGCCTGGACGAGCCTGAAAGGTCTCTTGCGGAGTCTCGAGCACACCAGCAATCAGGGTTCGGGCTTAAAGAAAAAGTGCCGCCCGCACCCGCCCAAAACAGCGTGGCACGGACGACACAGAATTCACCAAACCGCCAAGACGCAGAAGCAAACGCGCCTTAGCGCCTATCCTTTAAGCGGCGAGGAATTCGTCCCAAGTCCGCGAGATGACTTCTAGGTAGGCTTCGCCTTTGTAGGTTGCAGTCTCGCAGGTCGCCAAGACCGACTCGGGCGGGAAGATCGCTGGATTGTTGCGGTACTCAGAAGACATCTGGCGCAAGGCCGCGGTGTTGGGAGTTGCATACTGAATGTAATCGGCAATCCGCGCACCAACATCAGCGTCTAGCAACTGGTTGATGAAGCTATAGGCGTTATCCACATTGGGCGCACCTGTTGGAATGGCAAGGGCATCTTCCCACAGCAAGCCGCCTTCCTTGGGAATCACATAGCCGATATCATCGTCTTCAACGATGAGCTGGGCGATATCGCCGTTCCACTCTACTGCAACATCTACTTCGCCCGCCGCCAACAAGTCTTGTCCGTTGTCGTCGGCGACTTCGGTGATATGCGGCTTCTGCTTTTTCAAAACCTCGCCACAGCGTTTGATTAAGTCAGGGTCGGTATCGTTCAGGCTATAGCCAAGATATTTCTTGACCGAAGACAACATTGAGTCAGCATCGCCCAAGATTGCCAAACGCCCCGAAAAGCGATCGGAGTCAAAAATATCCTTCCACGAGTCAATCGTGCCATCAACCGCCGACTTGCGATAGCCAATGCCAATGGTTCCCCACATGTACGGCAAAGAATACTTGCGTCCGGGGTCAAAAGCAGGATTCAAAAAAGTCTGGCCGATGTTCTTAACATTGGCAATTCGCCCGTGGTCAAGCTCTTGGATCATTCCTGCTTCAATCATCCTATGAACATAGTCGTTGGTCGGAACAATCACATCGTAGCCCGGATTGCCTGTCCGCAGCTTATTAAACAGCTCGTCGTTGTCGGCAAAGAAGTCTTCTGAAACTTCAATTCCGAACTGGTCAGAAAATTCAGGAATTGTCTCCTCGTCAATGTAGGTAGACCAGTTGTAGAAAACCAGCTTGCCCGCAGCCCGCGCCCGCTCAATGCCCAAGCCCGTTGCCGACAAAGCACCAAGCGCACCTGTCGCCGCTAGAAAGCCACGGCGATTGGTTTGAAGGCTCGTTGTTTTGTTTTTTACTGTTTTGTTTTTCATAAAACCTCCGATAGAGCAATTGCCCGCCTGGGTCTCTGAACCAAACCCACCCACAGATCTAAATCCTCGGTGGCACACCACAGACCCACAGCAAAAATCCGTGATAGAAGACTGCGGGGAGGGAAAGATTGCTTCGCCAGAAACAAGCGGTAGCCACATTTATACAGGATTCTCTCGCCCGCCTGCAAGCCAAGCCACAAGAAATCACAGGCAAACAATAGGCAAACCGTAGGCAAGTCTTAGGCAAGTCTTGGGCAAGTCTTGGGCAAACCATAGCAAACCGCGTGTATATATAAGGCAGGATTTTCATCCAGCCCCAATCCATCCCCTATCAACCCCCGATCAATCTGTGTTAATGATTTAAGTCTCACTGGTTTATGAACCCGCCGCCTGCTCCTGCTTGGTCGCTTTCTCTGGCAAGCCGCTTGGTCTTGTGGGCTTGGCGGATGGCGGGGCGTGTGCTTCTGCCGCTCTATCTTGTTGGCTATTTGATACACGCCCTGCGCCGTCCTGCAACCCGCCAACTGCGTCTTGCCCGTCTGCGCGATCTCTGCGGACAAACCAGCACTCTTGCCAGCGCAACCAAAGCTTCTAGGCGCGAAGTGAAAACGCAAGAAGTGAAAAAACACGAAGTAAAAACACTCTGGGTCCATGCAGTCAGTGCGGGCGAGTTGGCGGCAGGAATTCGTTTGATTGAAAAACTTCTTAGACTCTGTGAAAAAAGGAACCGTGCAGAAAAAAATCGTGCAGAAAAAAACCGTGAAGAAAAAAACAAGACAGAAAAAAATGTGCCAGAAAACACCCCGCAGACTCCTTGGCGGGTCTTGGTGACAACAACAACCCTATCGTCAGCCCGTTATGCCGAACGTTTTTTACCCGCGGGTGTCGCCCACCGCTTTCTGCCATTGGATGTACCGCGTCCTGTCGCCCGATTTTTAAAAGACGAGCAGGTGCGGCTCGGCATTTTAATTGAGTCCGAGATTTGGCCGACTCTGGCACACCAGTGCCTGCAAAAAAACATTCCGCTAATTGTTGCCAGCACCAGACTCTCGCCGCGTTCCTACGCACGGGCAAAACGTTACCCCGCCCTAGCCCGTATTTTATATTCCTTGCCAAGACTGTTTTTAGCCCGCCACCCACAAGAAGTACAAGGCTTGCAAAACTTAGGAGCAAGAGAGGTACAGGTGGCGGGCGAATTAAAAGACGCAGCCCTGCCGCCTGCTGTTGCCCCAGATGCGCTCGCAAAGTTGCAAGCTCAATTAAAAGATGCACCCTGCTGGGTCGCCGTATCCGCCCACCGCGATGAAACCGAAGCCGTGCTTGCCACCCACAAAGGACTTCTAGAAGCAGGCTTGGGCGAAGTTGTTACCTTGCTCTGTCCGCGCCGCCCGCTGGACAAAACCTTGGAGAAGATCGTATCGCTCCTAGAAGCAAATCGGGCGCACCACGGCATAGCCTTTGCCCGCCGCAGTTTGAACCAAGACCTACCCATAGGCGGGGGGATTTATCTCTGCGATTCTTTTGGCGAAGTTGGTTTGTGGTGTTCTTTGGCAAGCGTGGCGTTTGTCGGCGGCTCGCTTGTCAATCACGGCGGACATAACCCCCGCGAGCCAGCGTGGTTTTCCTGCGGACTGTTTATGGGGCAGTATTTTCACAATCAAAGTCGGGCGGTGGAAGCACTGGTGCAGGCGGGGGGGCTGGAAGTTGTCAAAGACACCCAAGAGCTCATCCATGGGATTGCCCGCCAACTCAAAGAAGGCGCGGAAAATCAAGCAGGGAAACGCGCCTATGCCTTGGTAGCACAAGAAGGAGAGACTGCACTCAACCAGACCTTAAAGGCTCTCCAGCCCTTTCTAGATGGCTTAGACAGGGAATAGGGCAAGCCATCTAAATCTTTGTGTCTAAATCTTTGTGTCTAAGTCTTTGTGTCTAGCTCTTGGTTTCTTCTGTGGTCGGGCGGGCAGGCAAAACCAGAGCCGCAACAAATTGCCCCTGCCCATCGGTTCTGGTTTCCTGCGCCACAATTTCTCTAGCCAAGGTTTCTTTTGCTGGGGTTTGGTTTTCCAACAGCAAGACACCACCGTGGAGACGCGCCACGGCAGAGGCGAGAATTAACCCCAAGCCACTCAAGACAGGCACCGAAGCAGAAGACTCTTCTTGACTGGCAAAAACTTCTGGCTCTTGCGGCTCGGACTTCAAAAGAAAACCCTGCAAGGCACGGCGGCGGGCGGCTTCTGCCATACCCGTGCCATTGTCGCGCACGCCAAGGCACCAGAGCCGCTGACCCGCTTCTTCTCGTGCCGCCAAAAACAATTCCATCCGCACAGGCGGAGACGAAGGCTTAGCATGGGCAAGGGCATTTTCCACCAAGTTTGAAACTGCCGAAAACAACAGCTGGCGATTGCCAAAGCCTTCTTGGCGTAGGTCTGTCTCGGCTTCGGCGGGGAGCTGCAGGGCTAACAGGCTTCCCTGTTCTTCCGCCAAGGGAGCGTACAGGTCATAGACATCCTGCACTAAAGCCGCGTACGACAAGCGGTCAGGAAAGGCGGCAGAGATTCCGCTTTCGGCATGGACAATTGCCGTCAAGGTATCAAAGGTACGGCGTAGGCGGCTGATCTCTGCCAAGGCTGCATCCACGGCTGGACGGGCACGGGCTTCGCCGCTGCTTTCTTGCAGGGTTTCTTGCAGGCTTTCCTGTGCGGTTTCTTGTCTAGATTCTTGTGTAAATTCTTGTCCTTCTAAAAGCTGTGTCGCTTCTTCTAGGCGGGCATAGGCACGGGTCAAGGGCGTGCGCAAATCGTGTGCCAAAGAAGCCGTAGTCGTACGCAAGGCAGACAACAAAGCTTCGTTGCGCTCTAACATCTGGTTGAGGGTTGCAGAAAGACGATCAAATTCATCGTTGGCTTGGGTCAAGGCAATTCGTGTCGCAAATTGTCCTGCCCCGACTTGGCGAGCGGTTTCGGCAATCTTGTCTAGGCGGGCAAAGAGACGGCGGGTGATCCGCCCTGACAGCAAGCCCAAAAGAATTGCTGTCGGCAAGAACACCACGGCAAAGACCAAGCTCAAACGCCGACGGAGCTGGTCGCGCAAGCCCAAACTGCCGCCGACAATCAGGGTGAAATCAGCTATCCGAAAGACCGACACGGCTTGGGCTTCGCCTGTGCCAGCCGTGGCAAAGCTATGCGGATAGAGCACCACTTCGTATTCTCCTGGATACAAGCCCTGAAGGGGTGGCGGCAGGTAGTTGTAGCTCCCTGCCAAAACCCGCTCGCGGGCATCAAGGAGCAAAAACAGCGAGTCTTCACCGCTGGCTTGTGAAAACTCGGCTTGCCGTTGGGTTTCGCGGGTCAGGGCTAAAATTCCGCCTTGTCCGTAGGCAAGGATTAGCGGAAAGGTACGCGCCGCGACAGAAGCGCGAATTTCGGTTTCGGTAATCTGCGCGACCAGACTTTGGGCGATGAACCACAGAGCCGCCAAGCCGCCGAAGCTGACGGTCAGCAAAGCCGCTTGCGCCCGCCGTGCCGACGAGCGGGCGGGGCGGCGGACAGCTTGATTTAAACGCAAAAGCAGGGAGGGAAACACAAGACAAGCCACCCACGTTTAGCGGGCGGCGGAGCTATCTTCGGGGCGGGGTTTGTTGTCCCTTGAACTTTCTGCTTCCTGTTGGCGGGGCGGGTTTTCTGGGCTTTGTGCATTCTGTGCGCTTGGCACATTCCCTGTTTCTTCTTCAGGCGTGTCTGCCCCCCGTAGCAAAGCCAAGCGATAGCCTGTCCCGCGGACTGTGTGCAACAATGGCTCGGTAAAGTCTTTGTCTAGCTTCCGCCGCAGACGCGAGACATGCACATCAATCACCCCGCTTTGAGCGTCAAAGTGGTAGCCCCAAACTTTTTCAAACAGCATGGTTCGGGTCACGGTCCGCTCAACATTACGGAGCAAGCACTCCAAGAGGCGAAATTCGCGGGGTTGCAGGTGCAGGTCGCGCCCGCCGCGTTGGGCTCTATGACCGAGCAAGTCCAACTCTAAATCTGCATAGGTAAGAGTCGTTTCAGGAGTCGCAACACTGGTGCGCCGGGCTAAGGCTTCCACCCGTGCCAAGAGCTCTGAAAAGGCGAAGGGTTTGGCGAGATAATCATCGGCTCCGCGTTGTAAGCCCTGAACCCGTTCTTCTACGGCTCCCAAAGCCGAAAGGATTAAAACGGGCGAAGAAAAACCGCGTCCGCGCAGACGGGCGAGAAACGCCAAGCCATCGCCGTAGCCTTGCGGCGTGCGGCTTGGCTCGGTTTGGCTTTTGCTCTTCTCCACCCCCCCAGAAGCAGGGGCAAGCATACGATCCAAAATCATTGCATCCCAGTGGCGTTCTGGAGCCAAAACTTCGGCTTCGGCAAGACTTGTCGCCACCGTCACGCGGTGTCCTGCTTCTTGCAGTCCGCGGACTAGATAGTCACGGGTTTCTGCGTCGTCTTCAACTAAAAGAAAATCCACGTTTGTGATTTTACCACAAAAGAATTTGCCTCCCTGCGCAACGACAGGGGCGCACAGGAAGGGATAGGGGGAGGGATAGGGAGAAAGATAGGGGGAGGGATTAGGGGGGATAGGCGTGCGGGCGGGCTTATGGCTTCGGCACCAAAGCCGTAAAGAAGGAATTTGTCCCGCGATGAATCTGCAACACCAGCGGTGTCGGGTCATCGTCAAAGGCTTCGTCCAGCACTTGGACAGCATTCGGCACTTCGCCATTGACCAGCAGAATCACATCGCGGGGTTGCAATCCTGCTTCGGCGGCGGGCGAGCCTGGACGCACCCACAAGACTGCCAAGCCTTCAACATCTCCGTCTAGGCGCAGGCGATTGCGGAGTTCATTGTCTAAAACCCGCACCCGCATACCTGCCGCCTTAATCAGCGAGTCGTCTTTCTCTTGGCGATTTTGTTTGCGCTCGGCGTTGGCTTGTCCTTCGGGCACGGGGCGTTCGCCCAGCGAGACCGTGGCAGTGACAATGGCTCCATTGCGCCAGACTGAAATTTCGGCTTCATCGCCGGGCGACACCTTGGCAACAGCAGGAGCCAAAGCCCGATGGTCAGGAATATCCGTGCCATCAAAGCGCAGGATTAAATCTCCTGCCGCCAAGCCTGCTTGCTCGGCGGGCGAGTCGGGCAAAACTTCTGAGATCAGCGCACCCTTTGGCTCGTCCAACTGCAAGCCCTTGGCGAGATCTGCCGAGACAGGCTGAAAGCGTACCCCCAGCCAACCCCGCGAAATACTCCCTTGGACTTCAAGGGTGGCAATAATTCCACGTGCCGCATTAGACGGAATGGCAAAGCCAATTCCTGCCCAAGCTCCTGTGCGGGTGAAGATGGCGGTATTTACTCCGATGACTTCGCCCTGCTCGTTAAACAGCGGCCCGCCCGAGTTGCCCGGATTAATCGCCGCATCGGTTTGGATGAAATCAACAAAAACACTGCTCCCCAACTCGCGTCCGCGAGCCGAGACAATCCCCGAAGTCACCGTACCCCCCAAGCCAAACGGATTCCCCACCGCCAAGACAGGACTTCCCAAAGATGCCTTGTCAGAATCGCCCAAAACAACGGGAACAATTTCCGCACTCTCGGCATCAAACCCCTCAACCCGCAGGAGTGCTAAATCGGTTTCAGCATCCGAGCCCAAAAGCGTGGCATCTGCCCGCACACCATTGGCAAAACGCACCGAAATTCTGTCCGTATCCGAGACCACATGGCGGTTGGTGATAATCCGTGGCGCACCCTGCTCGGACAAGACAATAAAGCCACTGCCGCTTTCACTCTCAGGCGGCGTGAATTGCGAAAAAGGATTGTCATCACTAAACCCGGGCAGATCTTCCTCTTCATCAAACGGCAAGACAAAACCATGGTCGCGAAAGAAGCGGCGAAAATCTTGATTCCAACGGCGATTGCCGCCATAGCCTTGCGCCGATGGCTCAACATCGCGCTCGGTTGTAATCTGCACCACCGACGGAGCCACTTGAGCTGCCAAAGCCGACCAATCACGAATTTCTTGTCCCTGAGCTGCAGACACAAAATCCTGCCGCCCGCCGCTCGGAGCCGCCACAGACACCGCCACCGCCAACAGCAACACCAGCCCCAGAGCAACGCCAACCCGCCCAGGAGTCCGTGATGCGGACTGACGAACAGCCCGCAACGCAACTTGGCGACAAAGCGGCAAGTTCAAAAAATCAGAAAAAAGAGCTTTCATTTGCCAAAGATTCCTTCAAGATGAAATTACGATGCAACCCAGTCTGCCACCACATTCCTTACCGCGTCCTTGCGAAAAAGCAAAATTTTTGTAAGGTTTGCACCCACAGACAAACTCGCGGATGTGGCGGAATGGTAGACGCATTGGACTTAAAATCCAAAGGCTTGAATAAGCCGTGCAGGTTCGAGTCCTGCCATCCGCACCACCTTGCGGTGGGGCATTCATGCCAAGCCGTAGCTTCTCGCCCCACTGTTAGGCTTCATAGTTTCCAGCAAGAGGCTAATTGTTTCAAGCACCTTGCGGGCACCTTGCGGTGCGGCATTCGTGCCAAGCCGTGGCTTCTCGCCCCACTGTTAGGCTTCATAGTTTCCAGCAAGAGACTAATTGTTTCAAGCACCTTGCGGACACCTTGCGGGGCGGCATTCGTGCCTAGCGTTATGCCTCCACCAGCCGTTAAGCCCCATAATTTCAGCGAAGGGCTAATTGAGATGAAGACGGGAGAAGTAGCGGCTTGCCCTCAGCCTTACCATGCGTAAAAATCCACACTCCAGCCGCCGCCGCTTCATCGCAGGCTTGAGCGCAACTCTGGGAGCAAGCTTGGGCACAGGACTCGCCACACCCCTTCTGCCCGCCCACGCCAACCAAGCAGCCCTCTTTCGCATCGCCTGCGCACCCCCCGCCAGCGGCATCTGGAACACCGCCGCCGCCCTAGCACGGCGACTCTTCGCCAGCCAACTGCTACACGAATTGCCAAACGCCAACCCCCAAAGCGAAAGCCAAACAACAAGGTTTCGTGCCACCGCCTATACAGAAAGCCACGCCGCCCGCTCGGCACTCCTCACAGGAGCCACCACAAGTGCCCTTCTGGTCTCCTACGAGGGAGCAACCCTGCCAAACAACGGACTCATCCTTGGAAAAGCAGGCGATGCACTCCTACACTTTCTTGTCCGCCCCGAAATACAAATCAACAAAACCCGCCCCCTCGCAGGCCTGCGGATTGCCCTCAACAGCGAGCGACTCTTAGGCGATGAAAAAATCCTAACCGATCTAGGAGCCAAACAACTCCTCGCCCTCTCAATCGCCGACGGCTTTGACGCACTCTACGGCAACGGCGTCGATGGCATCTTCTTCTGGGATCTACCCCCCAACCCCTTCGCCCGCACCGCCCTAGAAAACAAACGCGCCCGCCAAGTTGTCCTCCGCCTCAAAGACGAGCCCACCACCACCATCGGAGCTGGAATCTATGGCGGTACCCTATTTGCTCCCCGCACCACCCGCCCCGTCCATTGGATCTTGTCGGATGCAAACCATCCCCTGCGCAGTCTTCTTGAAGAACAAGCCGACTCGCTACTGCAAGGCCTACACGAAGATATTGCTTAACCCCTAAAGATCGGCGATGTAAATCAACGCTTCCGCCACCGCATCCAAATGTTCGGCGGCAATAAAATTGTCCGTCTCCACACCAAAATACAGAGCCTGGGCCAGAGCCGCATCATCCCAAATCGGCACCCCCGCCTTTTCTGCCACCCGCACCAGAAACGCCGCCCGCGCCCCCTCGCCCTTCGCCACCACCAAAGGCAAAGGAGTCGTCGCCTCGTCATACTGCAAAGCCACCGCATAATGCGTCGGATTACGCACCACCAGACTCGCCTTTTCTGTTCGCGCCTGCTCTTGGCTCTCCAAAACCTCGCGGTGAATCTGCCGCCTTTGCCCCTTAATCTCAGGGCTTCCCTCGCTTTCTTTGTACTCCTGCTTAATCTCGTCCTTGGTCATCATCAAGTCGTGGAGGTGAAACCGCCGCTGAAACAGATAATCCAACGCCGCCAAAGGCACAAACGCCACCACCGCCAAACCCGCGGCATAGAGCAAAGTCCGCACCCCCACCTCCAAAACACAGGGCAAACCACAGCTCGGCGAAGTCAAAAAATCATCCAGACGCACCACAAAGACATGCCAAAAAATCGCCAAGACCACACAGGTCTTCGCAATGTTCATAAAAAACGAAAACAAATTCTTCTTGGAAAATAAATTGCGCGCATTGGCGATCGCGTCCAGCGACTTAAATCCGCGCGTCAGCTTGGCAACGGAAAACAAAAAACCAATCTGCGCCAAGTGGGCGGCAATCGCCGCCAAAGCCGTAGCGGCAAGAACTCCGATACTGGCATAAAAGACCAGCGTCAAAGACGACTGCAAAATCGCCGGCAAGGCTTCATCGCGCAAACTCGGAGCCAATAAAAAAGTTTCATCCAAAGTGGCATTAAGACGGCGAAACACCGTCGCCCAAATCAAACCCAAAACTCCAAGCCCAGCCGCAAGAGTCGCCAAGGAAACAATATCGCGCGAAATTAACAACTGCCCCTTCTTGCGGGCATCGCGCAACTTCTTCGCTGTCGGCTGTTCGGTCTTCTCGGCCATAGCTTTCTACTCGGTTAGCCCGCCCAACCAATCAGCTCGCGCAAAGGCAAGAAGGCAAGCTCGGAGCCATCCAGCCGTTCAAACAACAGAGCAAAATACAAACCCAAAGCAAAAAGTGCCGCCACCGACTTTATCGGCATCGCCAGAAAAAACACATTCAGCTGGGGGGCAAAACGATTGGCAAGCCCGAGTCCCAAATCCACCAAAAGCATCACAAAGACCGCAGGAGCTGCAAGAATTGCCATCAAACGCAAAGTCGCGGCAAAAATTCCAACCAAGGCTTCCAGTGCCACTTGGTCAAAGGCAGGCACCCAGGTAGCAGGCGGCAGGAGACGATAACTCTCGTAGAGCAAAGACAAAAGTGTATGCAATCCGCCCGCGATTAAAAACCAGACCAGAAAGGCTTGTCCTAAAAAAGCCCCTAAATTACTGCTCTGGTCTCCTTGGGCGGGATTAAATACTTGCGCAATGCTGGTGCCGCGTTGATTGTCAATAAAATCGCCAATCATTCCAGGAACACGAAACACCAAGGCGGTCGCAAATCCTGCGACAATGCCAACGGCGGCTTCTTTCAAAAGCAAAGCAAAAAAGTGCGGTGCCGTAATGGGTCTTCCTGAAGCCAGTGCCAGCTCGGCAAGCGAGTTATGGGCGTAGGGAACAATCGGAAAGACCAGAGCCGCAAAAATTCCAAACTTGGCAACAGGCGGCAGAAACTGGTTGGAGAAAAACGGCAAGAGCAAAAAGAAGCCCGTGATTCTTGGCAAAGCCAAGAAAAAAGCAGTCAGCCAAGCGGCAGGATGATCAAAGGGCATTGCGGGAAACCCTATTAACAATTGTTAGCATTTTAATAATTCTTTTCATTTTAACAATTGCTCCATTTTAACAATTGTTCCATTTTAACAATTGTTAACGCGCAACTTCTGCGACTCGGTCAAAGACCAAGTTGGTGAAAAGCAACAGATCCGTGCCGATGGTCTGGAGGGTAAAAAACAGAGCCGCCGTCACCGCAATCAGCTTGAAGGCAAAGGGCAGGGTTTGGTCTTGGACTTGCGTCAGGGCTTGCAACAAAGAAACCAAAACGCCTGTGATTGCCGCGGCAAGAACCACAGGCAAGGATAGCTGTAAGACAAAAGCCAAGGCTTGTGTCGCCAGAGCAATGACTTCAGGAAGCTCCATAGACCCGCTCTAAGGAGCGTAGCCCAAGACAAGGGCTTGAATGAGTCTTTCCCAGCCGCTTGCCGCGACAAATAGAAACAGCTTGAAAGGCAAAGAAATGGTCACGGGCGAGAGCATCATCATCCCGAGCGACAACAGGATATTGGCGGTGATTAAATCCACAGCGATGAAGGGCAGATAAAACAGAAAGCCAATTTCAAATGCCTCGGTCAGCTCGGTTACAGCAAAGGCGGGCATAAGGGCTAGGTGTTCCAATAGACGCGGATCAGCCTGTAGTTCGCCACCCCATACTTGGGCGATGGACTCTTCAAAAAAGGCGAGATGTTCGGGCTCGGTGTTGCGCTCCATAAAGGTTGCAATCGGAGCCGCCAGCTCGGGCAAGGCGGTAAAGAAATCATCACCGCGTTCTTGGGCGGCTTGGCCCGCGTGCCAGACTTCCACGCCCGCGGGTGCCATAATGTAGAGCGACAAGACCAAAGCCAAGCCATAGAGGGCTATATTTGGCGGTATCTGTTGAATACCAAGGGCATTCCGTAGCAAGGCAAAGACCACAGCCAGCTTGACAAACGAAGTCGTAGAGACCAGCAAAAACGGCAAGACCGCAAGCAAGCCGAAGACATAGATCAAATCAGGATTGAAGGCTAACTCGGGCAGGGCATTGACTGCGTCTCCTGCTGTGCCGCCGGCTTGTGCGAGGAAAAACATAAGAAAAAATCGGCGCCGGGCAATCCTGATGGAGCTAAGAAATCTGCCCTAGCGCAACAACTTGGTGACGCGAAACCCGACTCGTCCTTCCACTTCTACCAGTTCGCCTTCGGCAAAGACGCGGCCTGCCGATAGGGCTTCCACCCGTGGAAAGACCACACCATCTAGGCGGGGTAGCACTTGCCCTTCGCTGAGAGCTAAAAGCTCGGCAAGCGGAAGTTCCACTTGGCCTGCGCGAAAATCTACCCTGACCCGCAAGCCTGTGCTTGTTTCTGTGCCGCCGCTCGCGCCCTGCCCCCCTTGCACAGCAGAATCTTGTCCGTCCAAAGCCGCGTCCGCAGGAGTCAGAGCCGCTTCCACGGCGGCAGACGGCGAAGCGTCTTCGCCTTCTCTGCTGGTCAGCTCTGTGGGTTCGCTCTGGGGTGCGGAGTCTTCGTTGCTTGCCATAGCCTATGCCCTGTTTCTTGTGCCTATGCGGGGGAGCCTGTCTATGCCCGTGTTCTACTTGTCAGTGTAGGGTCAGTATAGCCCGACTCGCCCCCGCCGTGGCGGCGGATAAACCGTGCCTAGAAGTGTGGCAAAATGGGCTATTCTAAGCCACCCTTGGGCGGCTGGGCGCGGGCAAACTGCCTGAAGTGCCTAGCACCCCTTAGCAAGACTTACCCCAAATGTCTGCCTCGCCTACGCCTTCTTTCTTAGCCCGCCTCGCCGAGCGTCTGGCGGGACGGCAGGATGTGATTCTGGCGGTTTTTGTTGTTTCGGTGATTTTTATGTTGATTATTCCGCTACCGACTTTGCTAGTGGATTTTTTAATCGCGACCAACATTTCAATTTCGGTCATCTTGTTGATGGTGGCGGTGTATTTGGCAAGTCCGTTAGATTTTGCAGCCTTTCCCTCGGTGCTTTTGATTACGACTTTGTTTCGCTTGGCACTGTCTATTTCTACGACGCGATTGATTCTGCTCCAAGCCGATGCGGGACGCATTGTTGAAACCTTCGGCAACTTTGTTGTCGGCGGTAACTTGGTTGTTGGTTTGGTGATTTTTCTGATTCTGACAATTGTTCAGTTTGTGGTCATCACCAAGGGTGCGGAGCGGGTGGCAGAAGTCAGTGCGCGGTTTTCGTTGGATGCGCTTCCAGGCAAGCAGCTTTCCATTGATGCCGATATGCGCAGTGGGGCGATTTCGCTAGAAGATGCCCGTCGTTTGCGCGAGCGGATTCAACGCGAAAGCCGCTTGTATGGCTCTATGGACGGAGCCATGAAATTCGTCAAGGGAGACGCGATTGCAACTCTTATTGTGGTCTTTGTCAATTTGCTTGGCGGCTTGGCAATTGGAACTTTGCAACGTGGCTTACCTTTGAACGAAGCGATTTCGGTTTATTCAATTTTGACGATAGGCGATGGTTTGATTGCGCAGATTCCGGCTCTGTTTATTTCCATTACGGCGGGAATCATCGTAACGCGGGTGGCGGACGAAAGCGACGAGTCGGCAAACTTGGGGCGTGATATTTCTGCGCAAGTTGGCAAGCAGCCGCGGGCTTTGTTGGTGGCGGCTTGTATGCTGGTTGTCTTTGCCTTTGTTCCTGGTTTTCCGGCTCCTGTTTTCTTGGTCTTGGCGGCGGCACTCGGAGCCCCTGCCGCTTTGGCGGTGCGGGCAGCCCGCCGCCAAGCCACGCGGGGCAGTGAAGAAAGTCTTGCCCCCAGCGAAGTTGCCGAGCCTGTGGAGTCTGCCGAAGGGGCTTTTTCAGCCGCACGGGATGAAATCTATGCCCCGACTGTACCCTTGATGGTGGAGCTGGGGAGTGAAGCGGCGGCTTTGGCATCGGGCGGCAAGTTGCGCGATGAGATTAATCGGGCGCGTTTGGCGGTCTATTATCGCTTGGGTGTGTCCTTGCCTGTGATTGAAACGCGGGCGGGACGGGCTTTAGAAGGCGGTAGCTACCGCATCTTTGTCGGAGAAATTCCTGCCGCCGAAGGGGCTTTGCGTGGCGACTCCTTGTTTGTCTTAGACAGGGAAGAAAATTTACGGCTATTTAACATTCCCTTTGTCGCCAGCGAGTCGCCTGTGGCGGGAGTCCAAGGCTTGTGGGTGGAACGCCAACACGAAACGGCTCTCAAGGCAGGGGGCTTGCGCTACAAAGAGCCATTGGCGTTTATTGCTTGGCATGCCGAGACGGTTTTTTCGCGCCACGCCGCTGACTATATTGGCGTTCAAGAAACGCGGCGGATTTTAGAACGCATGGAAAGCGAACAGGGCGAGCTGGTCAAAGAAGCCCAACGGGCTTTGCCTGTCCAGACCATTGCCGAGCTTTTGCGGCGGTTGGTTCAGGAAAATGTTTCAATTCGTGATCTGCGGCAAATTTTCGGTGCTATCGTAGAATGGGGGAGCCGAGAAAAAGACCCTATACTTCTGGTTGAACATATCCGTGGAGCTTTGGCACGCCAGATCAGCTATCAGTATTCTTCGGGCAATAACATTCTGACTGCCTTTCTGTTAGATGCCGAAGTAGAAGAAACGGTTCGTGGGGCGGTGCGACAAACTTCGGGCGGAAGCTATCTGGCACTGAAGCCAGAAATTGCCCGCAAAATTGTCGCGGAAATTGCCGCCCGTACAGGGGCGGCGCGCGGGGGTGATGCACCTGCAGTCTTGGTCACCGAAATGGATCTGCGCCGTTATGTCCGCCGTTTGATAGAACAAGAAATACCCGACTTGCCTGTCCTCTCGTATCAAGAAATTGCTCCTGAGATTACGCTCCAACCGCTAGACCGAATTGCTGTTTCATGAGTCGTTTTCGTCATCTGCGCTGTCTTCCGTGCCTCTTGGCTGGGGCTGTACTGCTCTGCTTGCCCTTGTTGCTCTTGAACGGCGGCGGACAGGGCAAGTTTGCGCTGGCACAGACTACGGGTGCGGCACTTCTGCCTGAAACGCCTTGGTCGTACGATACCGAGCCTGTAGCCCTTGCCCAGTTTTTGGACGAACTGGCTTTGTCCTTCGGCGTGGAGCTCCGCAGTGAAAGCCTGCCGAACGCCACAGTCGCAGGACAAGCCCGTGCTGCCAACGGACAAGCCTTGCTTGACCGTCTAGCAGAAGAATATGGCTTTGCTTGGTATCGCGATGGTGGGCTTTTGGTTGTCGCGGGGACGCGCACACAGTCGACACAGACCTTTACGTTTGAGTCCGCCGCCGCCAAGGCGCGTTTCTTGGAGGCGGCAAGACGCCGCACCACCCCTGCCTACGGTGTAAATTTTGATGTGGCGGGGAGCGAGCCAACCCGTGCCACCTTGCAGGGGCCTGCTTCTTGGTTGGCGTTGCTGGATGGAGTCCACGCCCAGCTTCACGCAGGCACGGCAGGAAGTCTTGCCACCACCGCGACAAGCGGGACGGGCACAAGTGCGGAGTCAGAAGTGGGAGTGATGGTTTTTTCGTTGCGCCATGCGTGGGCAGAAGACAAGACCTTGGCTTTGGGAGAAACCTCTACGACTCTGCCGGGGATTGCGACTTTGCTCTCTGACTTGTCGGGTGTGGCGGCACAGAGCGGCACAGGAGGCGAAGGAGCCGCCACCGCTTTGGGTGCGGCGGGTGCGCCTTTGATTCGCGCTGACCCGCGTTTGAACGCGGTGCTGGTGCGGGATTTGCTAGTCCGCCGTGCCTATTACGAAGAGCTGATCGCTTCGCTTGACCGTCCTGTGCGGATGGTACAACTGGAAGCCTATATCTTTGATGTATCGCGCTCGCGTTTGGATGACTTGGGCGTGCAGTGGCTATCGTCTGATAATGATTCTGCTGTTTCCTTTGGCGACCCGCTCAATCCGAGTGAGGGGACTCCTGCTTTGATTGTTGGTACCCACGACCTGCGGGCGCGGGTGTCTGACAGAAACGGAGTCTTGGCACGAATTGCGGCAATTGAAGACGAAGGGGAAGGGGAAATTCTTTCGCGTCCTTCGGTGTTAACTTTGAATAATCACGAAGCAATTTTTAACTCATCGCAACGTTTTTATGTGCGGGTAGAGTCGCAACAAGATGCCCAGCTCTTTCCTGTTTCCACAAAAACCGAACTGCGGGTCACGCCGCGGATTGTCGGGGGCGGGACACCCGAAGACGAGCGGATTCACTTACTGATTGCGATTACCGATGGCAGTATTGATAACAAAGCCTCGGCACAGGTGGATAACCTGCCACGCATTAACGAAAGCTTCATCTCCACCCAAGGAGTCGTCGCCGATGGTGAGTCGCTTTTGATTGGCGGACAGATTACTTCGCGGGCACGGGTGCTGGATGGCGGGGTGCCGCTCTTGAAAGACCTGCCGATTTTGGGGTTTGCCTTCTCGCGCAATTCTGAAACGCAAGAAGCCTTGGTGCGGGTCTTTATGCTGACTCCGCGGATTGAAACTTTAGACGCGGCGGGGGGTGCAGTTTTTGAAGGCGGCGATGCTTTGCGCGAGGCGTTGCGCGAACAGGGAGTCCAACTTCCCGATGCTCCCGAAGACGCGCCCGCCGAAGATGGAGCGCAGTAGAGTGTGGCGGAGACCTTCGCCGCAAGGCAAGCAGGGGTGCGCGAAGCAATTGCCCACACAGCACGGAGCCATAACCGACAGGCAGACGCGGTACGCTTGATTGCGGTTTCTAAGACTTGGGGTGCAGAAGTGCTTGCCGAAGCGGTGCGGGCGGGACAAAAAGATTTTGGCGAAAATCGTCTAAGCGAATTGCGCGAGAAATTTTCTCTGTCTGACGGGAGCTTGACAAAGCTTTTGACCGCCACAGAGCGGAACGATCTGGTTGTCCATTTTGTTGGCTCCTTGCAAAGCAAAAAGGCGCATGCCGTGGTGCGGCTTTGTGATTGGCTACACACTTTAGACCGTCCATCTCTGGCAGAAGCCCTTGCCAAAGAGCAACAACAGGGAGTCACCCTGCCAAAACTTTTAGTGCAAGTGAATACGGGCGAAGAGCCACAAAAAGGCGGAGTCGCGCCTGCGGATTTGGCGGCTTTTTTAACTTTCTGTAAGACGCGGCAGTTAAACATTTCGGGCTTGATGTGTTTGCCGCCGCACGGTCAGCCTGCCGCTCCGCACTTTGCGTGGTTGCGTCAGGCGGCACAGGAACACGGCTTAGCAGAGCTTTCTTGTGGTATGAGTCAGGATTGGCAGGAAGCGGTGGCACTGGGTGCTACCTGTGTGCGCCTTGGCACAGCACTCTTTGGCGAGCGGCAAACGAGCGAGCGTGAAACGGGTGGGCGTGAAACGAGCGAGCAACAAACGGGCGAGCGAGAAATTGGCAAGCGGCGGCTTGGGGCGACAAATTGACAGGCGGCAACTTGGCACAGGGCACGATTCTTGATGACAGGCATAACGACAGCACCCCGCCCCGCCCCTGGCGATGGAATCGCTCCTGAAGCCCCTGACAAAGCCACTGGTGCGGCAATTGGGCAAGCCCTGGGGAAATCCACAGGCGCAGGGACAAACGAAGCCACGGGGCAAACCAGGGGCACAGAAACGAAGCGGGTGGCGGAGCGGCTAGAAGCCTATAGTCGCCTCCAAGACACGATCTTTGCCCTTGCCAGTGGCGGGGCAAATGGCACGGCAGAAAGCGGGTCAGCAATTGCCGTTGTCCGTATCTCAGGGACAAACGCCGAAGCCGCCCTAGAAGCCCTATGCCCCGCTAGACCCTTGCCTGTGGCACGGCAAGCTTGTCTGCGCCGTCTCTATGACGCGGCGGGGGGTTTGCTAGACGAGGCTTTGGTCTTGCGGTTTTTGCCGCATCAGGCACCCAGCGGTGAGGCGACAGTTGAACTCCACCTGCACGGAGCCCAGCAAACGATTGCCGCTGTTCTTGCCGCTCTTGGCAGGTGCGAGGGTTTGCGTCCTGCCCTGCGCGGAGAGTTTTCGTGGCGGGCTTTGGTGCATGGCAAGCAAGACCTTCTCGCCCTAGAGGGCTTGGCGGCACTCTTGGCGGCGGAGAGTGAAGACCAAAGACGACAGGCGGTGGCGGGGGTTTCGGGTGCGTTGTCAGCCTTGTGCCGAGATTTACAGAAAGAAGTTTTTGCTCTGCGGGGGCAGGTGGAAGCGCGGCTAGAATTCGGCGAAGACGAATATGGTGTGGTGGGACAAAAACATTCTGTACAACACTCTGAACAAAACACTGTACAAAATTCTGCAGATGCAGGAGAGCAGGAAGCGACTCAAACAACGAAGGTACAAGAACAGAAAAAGATTTTGTCTGTGCTAGAAGCGTGCCAAGACCTTGTGCTACGCAGTCAAGCCGAACTTCGCAAAGCTGCCGCCACGCGGGTGGTGTTTTTTGGTGCGCCCAATGCGGGAAAGTCTTCGTTGTTTAATGCCTTGCTAGGTACGGGGCGGGCAATTGTCACGGCAGAAGCGGGTACGACTCGCGATACTTTGGAAGCCCCTTTGCTCCGCGGGGGCAAGCAATTTTCCTTGACCGACACAGCGGGCTTGCGGGGTGCGACCAGTGCGGCGGAAAGCGAAGGCGTTCAACGCGCCTTAGAAGCGATTAAACAAACAAACGCGATGGGCGGCGTATTGTTGTGGGTTCTGGATGGCAAAGAAATTTTGAATCACAAGCTTTCTGCGCCGCAAGATTTAATAAACATTTTAAGCAACCCGCCAGACGATGGCTCAGATCTAGAGTCTGCGCGTTTGCTGGTGCTGTTTAATAAGTCCGACTTACTGCCGCAAGACGCAACAGAAATCCACGCCCAGCTTAAAGCGGCATTTACTTCGGCGTTTCGGGTAGCTACTCCGTGGGCAAGTTTTCTGGTTTCGGCAAAAACAGGTGCGGGGCTTGAAGAAGTGCAGGAATATCTCACCCAGCCGACAGAGACACCAGCCGCACCAGCCACACAATTCGCTCCGACCCTGACGCAGTGGCGGCAGATTTCGGCTCTTCAGCAGGGGGTGCGGGCACTTCAGCGGGCGGCGGACGAAGAAGCCGACGAGCTGATCGCCGAAAACTTGCGCCACGCCAGCGATGCCTTTGCCCTGCTTCTTGGTGGAGCAGGTACGGAATCGGTGTTAGACTTTCTGTTCTCGCAATTCTGCATTGGCAAATAGTCTTTCAAGTCGCCTGTGCGGGTCTGGACAGCGGATTGGCAAATGCGCCGCTAGACACCATTAACCTACGACTAAAACTATGAAGCCCGCCAGCAGACACAATTAGCCTGTGCCTAAAATTATGAAGCCCGTGGACAGATTAGTAAATGCGCCATTAGACACAATTAACCTATGGCTAAAACTATGAAGCCCAACAGCAGATTACAAGAACAAAGGCTTGGCATGAATGCCACCCCGCAAGGTGTCTGCAAGGTGCGTTAGACACAATTAACCTATGGCTAAAACTATGAAGCCCAACAGCAGATTAAAAGAGCAACGGCTCGGCACAGATGCCGCACCGCAAGGTGCCGCACCGCAAGGTGCCCGTGAGCGGATTGGCAACTGCGCCATTAGACACAATTAACCTGCCACCAAAACTATGAAGCCTTACAGCAGATTACAAGAGCAACGGCTCGGCACAGATGCCGCACCGCAAGGTGCCCGTGAGCGGATTGGCAACTGCGCCATTAGACACAATTAACCTGCCACCAAAACTATGAAGCCTTACAGCAAATTACAAGAACAAAGACTTGGCACAGATGCCGCACCGCAAGGTGCCGCACCGCAAGGTGCCCGCAAGGTGCGGGGTTCGGCTTTATTGACGGCTTTGGTGGCGCATGGTTTGGGGGCTTGGTTGGTTTTGAGTCTGGTGGCTTGCAGTGGCTCTGAAGGAGTCTCGCGTTTTCGTTTGCAGTACGAAGATTGGTATCGCACCCACCCGCCTGCGACGACTCCGCCCAGCGGCTCTGATTTGGCTTTGTTGGAGCGGCACCGCCCCATCTATTGGCTCGGCGAAGAATCCGACTTGCCGATACGCTTTTACGAAGACTACATCGCCCACGGCACATTTTTTGATGGCGACGGCAAAGTCATCGCCGAAAATCCTTCGCCTGAACTGCTCAATCTTCACGCTCGCGACCCGCAGGTTTTGTTTTTGCATCGTCCTGAAAGAAGCACTGCGCCGAGCGAGCCTGCGGTCTATGGTCGTGTCCGCCGCGACTCAGGAGTCTTATTCGGCACCGAGCGGCGGTTTGTATTTCTTACCTATACTTTGGTCTTTGCCCGCTCGGGTTTGCTGGCAGGGCTTTCTTGGTGGCAGGAATGGTCTGCCCGCACCTTCGCGGACGCCAACGATTGGCACCAGCTTGACCACTATATCAATGTCACTCTTGCCCTAGACGAAGAAGCCCTAGAACGCGGCGAAACCATCCCTCTCGCCGTAGAGTTTCAGCACCACAACTACACCCGCACTTGGCGACTCGGCGGAGCCAAAGGCACAGCCGACGATGGCTACCTAGCCTGGCCTGCGTCAGGCCGCCTAGAAGTAGATATTGCTCTGCGTTCTAACGAGGCCTATCCGCACATAGGCAACGAGCCACAGCGTCATCCTGCCGCGTCGTTCTTGAGCGAAAAAGTGGTGGCGTGGTTCATCGGCGGCGGCGACCGCCCCACTTGGAGCATGACAGGCTGGGATCATACCGCTCCCTCACGCCGCCTAGACCCGCCGCTGATAGCCCTCGCCCCCGCTGACGCCTTCTATACCTTCCGTGGCAGGCTGGGTGCCAAGCGGCTTCTCCCTGGACGCTCAGGCCCGCCTGGAGCGGACTACAACACCCTTGCCGCCTTCAAGGCACCCTTGACCTCAATGCTGATTTCCTATTGGCGTCCGGGCTTGTATGGCTGGCAGGAAACGGTTCCGCAAACTCTGCAAGCGGGCTGGCAAGGACAAGATTTCTCCCTTGACCCCTTCCGCTCTTTTTTTGAATCGGATTGGCACTCCCGCCCCTTGCGGGGCAGCGTCAATGCCAAGCGTTAATTATCTACTCTACTGTTGGGCTTCATAGTTTTAGGCACAGGCTAATTGTTTCTAGTGGCGCATTTGCCAATCCGCTCACAAGTTTCATAGTTTTAGGCACAGGCTAATTGTTTTTGCTGGCGCGGCGGTGAAACATCCAGCAAGGCTTACCCGCCATCGCCAGACGGCGGAGCCAAGCCCAACAACAAAGCTTCAGGCTCCTGCAACAGATCGCGAATTCGCACCAAGAAAGTCACGGCTTCGCGTCCGTCAATCAAACGATGGTCATACGACAAAGCCAAATACATCATCGGACAGATCACCACCTTGCCACCCCGTGCCACAGGACGATCCTGAATCGCATGCAAGCCCAAAATCGCCGATTGCGGCGGATTGACAATCGGCGACGACAGAAGCGAACCAAACACTCCGCCGTTAGAAATCGTAAAACTTCCCCCCGCCAAATCGTCTTCGCCCAAATCGCCTGCCCGCGCCCGCTCGGCAAGAGCCGCCAAAGCCGACTCGGCTTCCAACAGGCTCCTCGTCTCCACCGAACGCAAAACAGGAGTCACCAAACCCTTCGGCGTCGCCGCCGCCACCGCAATATGCGCCCCATCAGGATAAACAATTTCTTCCCCGACAATCTGCGCCCCCACCGTCGGCTGTTCCGCCAAAGCCAAAGCCGTCGCCTTCAAGAAAAAACCCATAAAACCCAAACGCACACCAAACCGCTCCTGAATCGCGTCTTTGTAGTTGGCACGCAAGCGACTCACCTGCCCCAAATCCACTTCGTTGTACGTCGTAAGAAGTGCCGCCGTGTTCTGGGCTTCCTTGAGACGACGGGCAATGGTGCGGCGCATCCGCGACATCTTTTCACGCTTGGCAACAAACTCCACCACCCCCTGCGCAACCGCACCCTGCGGAGCCACACCGCGTGCCAGCAAAGCCAAAAGATCTCCCTTGAGAAGTCTGCCGTCAGGGCCCGTCCCCGCGTTCTGCAACGCCGCCAAATCTAAATTGTTTTCCGCCACCAGACGCTCCACCGCAGGACTCAACTTGTCAGCAGAATTTTTTGCCGCCGCAACAGCAGGAGCAGGGGTAGGAGCGGGAGTAGAACTAGGGGTAGGGGTAGGGGTGGGAGCAGGTGCAGGTGCATCCGCCACAGGGACAGGCTTGTCCGCCACAGGGGTTTCGGCGAGGGCAGCAGAATGACGATGCAGGAACGTGGTTAAGTCCTCCACCCCAACTCTGCCGCTGGTGGCATCACGGGTGATCTGTGCGGGGTCTAGGTTTGTCTTGGCGGCTAAATCTCCCACAGAAGCAGGCGCAGAAACAGCTTGTGCCGCTGGCTGTGGTTTGGGTGCAGGCGCAGGCTGTGCCACAGGCGGGGGCGCGGGCTTTGCTTCGGGCTTTACCTCAGGCTTCGTCTCAGATTTCGCTTCGGGTTTGGTTTCGGGTTTCGCCTCAGACTTGGTTTCGGGTTCTACTTCAGGCTTGGTCTCTTGTGTGGGCGCGGCTTGGGGTGTTTTTTCCGATTCAACCACAGGTAGCGTAGCCTTCGCTTCTGCAGTCGCCGCACCCGCCCCCGCCGCCACACGGGCAATCACCGTACCAGGAGCCACATCGTCTCCCTCGCCAAACAAGACCTCGGCAAGGACTCCATCAGCACCTGCAACAATCTCCACGCTCGCCTTGTCGGTCTCAATCTCAACAATCGCTTCATCACGGCCCACGGACTCGCCCACCTGCTTGTGCCAAGTGGCAATTGTCCCCTCCGTCACCGACTCGCCCAACGGCGGAATGACTACTTCTGTCGTATCCGACATATCTTGCTTCCCATCCTTGCTTTCTACTCTGTGTGTTCTCTGTGTTCTCTTCGCTCTCGCTCTATTCGTCTGTTCCTATTCGTCTGTTCCTATTCGCCTGTCCCTTGGCTTGTCGCCGCCGCTTCCAGCTCGTCTTCAGCACGCCGCTTGCCAATCCGCCCCTGACGGGCAAGCCCAGGGGTCAGAGCGGCGGCGACTAAGGCTTCCTGCTCGCGCTTGTGCCGATCCATCAAGCCCGTAGCAACGCTGGCAGAAGCCTTGCGCCCTGCATAGCGAATCCGCGGATTCTTCACCCCCGCTGTCTCGGCGTTTTCTTCCAAAAACTCATTGACCAAAAACCACGCGCCCATATTGCGTGGCTCTTCTTGGCACCAGACGATTTCAGCGTCTTTGTGGCGGGCAAGAAGATCCTGCAAGGTGTCGCTCGGCCAAGGATAGATCTGCTCTAGGCGGACAATACCAATGGTCTTGCGCACCGAGTCGGGTGCGTCTTCTAGGCGAGCGGTTAAATCATAAAACACCTTGCCACTACAAAAGACTAAGAGCTTGGCGTTTTCGCCTTCGGCGACTGAGTCGGTGATAACGCGATGAAAACAACTGCCAGGACCAAAATCATCTAGAGCAGAAACACAACGTTTATCGCGCAACAAAGATTTCGGCGTCAAGATCACTAAGGGCTTGCGAATCTCCCGCCGCAACTGGCGGCGCAGGGCATGAAAATAGCTGGCGGGAGTCGTACAGTTGAGAATTTGCATATTGTCTTCGGCGCAAAGCTGCAAAAACCGCTCGGGACGGGCACTGGAATGCTCGGGTCCCTGTCCTTCAAAGCCGTGCGGCAAGAGCATAACCAAGCCGCTCATCCGCAACCACTTATTCTCGGACGAAGAAATAAATTGATCCAAAATCACCTGCCCGCCATTGGCGAAATCGCCGAACTGGGCTTCCCAAACAACTAAGGCTTCGGGGTCAGCCAGTGAATAGCCGTATTCGTAGCCCAAAACGCCCATTTCTGACAGCGGCGAGTCAATAATTTCCACCAGCTCGGGGGCGGGGGCAATTTCCAGCAAGGGATTCCATGTGGCTTCGCTTTTCTGATCCACAAAAACAATATGCCGCTGGCTAAAGGTACCGCGTCTGCAGTCTTGTCCGCTCATCCGCAAGGGATGCCCTTCGGCAACCAAGGTGGCAAAAGCCAAGGCTTCGCCCAACGCCCAATCAATCTTATCGCCTTCGCGAAGAGCGGTTTGCCGCCCGTCCAAAAACCGCCGCAACTTCGGATGAATGGCAAAGTCTTTTGGCGGCGCACACAAACTTGTGCCAATCCGCTGCAACTCGTCAGACGGCACAGCCGTATCACCACGGTGCGCCCCCCAGATCCGCGAGGGCTTGACGCGACTCCAAGCCCCTTCCAACCAATCGGCACGATTGGAACGCCAAGCGGCAGACGCGTCTAAGTCGCCTTCCATCTTCGCCCGAGCGGTGGTGCGAATTTCTTCTGCGCCCCCTGAAGCCAGCACCTTGTTTTCTTCTAATTGTGCGCCATACAAATGGGTAACACTTGGGTGCTTGCCAATTGTCTCGTACATCTTCGGCTGGGTGAAAGATGGCTCGTCAATTTCGTTATGACCAAAACGGCGATAACAAAAAATATCCAAGACCACATCGCGGTGGAAGCGTTGGCGATATTCCAACGCCAAGCGCGCGGCAACAAAGACCGCTTCAGGGTCATCACCATTGACATGCAGAATCGGCGATTGTGTTGCCTTGGCGATATCCGAACAATAAGGACCCGAACGCGAATTGACAGGATTGGTGGTAAAGCCAATTTGATTATTGACGATGATATGAATTGTTCCGCCGACCCGATAGCCCGCCAAATCAGAAAAATCTAAAGTTTCGGCAACCAAGCCTTGCCCCGCAAAGGCGGCATCGCCGTGAAACAGAATGGGTAAGACGCGGGTGCGGGTTGTATCGCTCAATTGCCGTTGCTTCGCCCGTGCCTTGCCCAAGACAACAGGATTAACCGCTTCTAGGTGCGAGGGATTCGCCGCCAGCGAGAGATGTATGCGCTTGCCATCAAAGGTGCGATCGGTAGAAGTGCCTAGATGATACTTAACATCGCCCGAGCCTTCTAAAACTTCTGGGCCACCCGAAAATTCTGAAAAGATTTGAACGTAGGGTTTTTCCATCACATGGGCTAAAACATTGAGTCGTCCGCGATGTGGCATACCAATCACCGCTTGCTCTACTCCTGCTCGTGCGGCATAGCGCAAAATTTGTTCGGTGGCAGGAACAACACTTTCGGCTCCATCCAAACCAAATCGTTTGGTGCCGGCAAAACGGCGGTTTAAAAATTGCTCAAACTCTTCGGCACGAATCAAACTTTCTAGGACAGCTTTTTGCTCGCGCGCATCTGGCATAAACTTTTCGCGGTGTTCCAGCTTGGTATACCACCAGTGGCGTTGCACGGGGTCTTGGATGTGCATGAACTCCGCCCCCAAGGAGCCGCAATAGACAGTCTGTAGGCGGGCGAGAAGTGCATCCAAGGTGCCCCAAGAAAAGCCTAAGACTCCGCCGAGAAAAATTGGTCGCTCGTGGTCGCGGGCTTCAAAGCCGTAGGTCTCGGGGTCTAGGTCAGGGTGTGGTGTTCCGCCAGCCCCTCCTGCAATCTTCAAGGGGTCTAGGGTGGCGGCGAAATGTCCGCGGATCCGATAGTTGCGTACCAAAAGAGCCGCCCGCAAAGCATCGCGGGTCTCGCGGGCAGGCGGATGCGCCAACTCACCCGTGGCGCGTTCTTCCGCCGTCAAGGGACGATTAAACGAAGCCAGCCATTGCCGAGCGGCAGAATCTAAGTCGGCAAAGAGTCTTTGCCATTCTTGGCTGACCGACTCTTCTTCAATTGTCCAATCCGTGTAGAGTGCCGCGACTTCGCGCAGTCGCCCTTCAAAGCCCCGTGCTGGACTTGCAGAATTTGCTTGTTGGTTTGCCATTGTATCTGTGTTTCCTGACATGGTTTTGCTTGCCCCCCCCCGCAGACCAATTGTCTTAGCCCCGTGGCTACCGCTTGCTAGCACTCCTTGTTCTACTCTTTGCCCTGCTGTTTGTTCTACTCCTTGCCCTGCTGTTTGTCCTACTGCTTGCCTTGCCGCTTGTCCTGCCACCTGCCGAGCCACGGGTTTTGGTGCGGGCGGTAAGCACCGCTTTCGCCAAATCGGCGGGCGAGTCTGCAACCACCACGCCCGCCCCCCGCAACAAAGCTTTTTTAGCATCAGCCGTTTCTGCCGCCCCACCAATAACAGCCCCTGCGTGTCCCATCCGCCGTCCGGGCGGAGCGGTTGCGCCAGCGATAAATCCTGCGACAGGCTTGCCGCGTCCTGCGCGATTTTCCGAGCGCAAAAACTCCGCCGCACGGGCTTCTTCATCGCCGCCAATTTCACCGATCATCAAAATCGCTTCGGTTTCTTTGTCGCCAAGAAACAGCTCCAACGACTCGACAAACCCCAGTCCGTGAATCGGATCTCCGCCAATCCCGACACAGGTGGATTGCCCCAACCCCGCTTGCGTCAGTTGCCAGACTCCTTCGTAGGTTAAAGTCCCCGAGCGCGAGACCACACCCACCGTGCCGCGTTTGTGGATGGCGGCAGGCATAATGCCAATCTTGCAGGCATTGGGGGTGATGATGCCAGGACAGTTGGGGCCAATCAGAGTCGTAGCCGAGCCACAAAGTGCGCGCTTAACCCGCACCATATCGGCAACAGGAATTCCCTCGGTGATGCAGACCACCAAGGGCAAGTCCGCGGCGGCGGCTTCTAAAATCGCATCGGCGGCAAAAGGCGGGGGAACATAGATGACACTGGCAGTCGCACCTGTTTTGGCGGCGGCTTCGCCAACCGTGTCAAAAATCGGCAGGGACAAATGCCGCCCACCCCCCTTACCCGGAGTCACACCCGCAACCAGCTTGGTTTTGTACTCCAAGGCTTGACGACCGTGAAAGGTACCTTGCGCCCCTGTCAGTCCCTGACACAGAACCCGCGTGGTGCTGTCTATAAGAATTGCCATCTTAGCTACGCCGTTTTGCCTTGTTTGGTGATTTTTTCTTTGTGGCTTTCTTTGCCACCTTTTTCTTTGTCGCCTTTCTTGCTTTTTTCCCTGTTGTTTTTTTCTGGGCTACTTTCTTATTTGCGCCTTTCGTCTTTGTCTTCTTGCCCCGCGTATTTTTTGCGGCTTTTTTCGGGCTTTGTTTTGCACCCTGGGCGGCGGCAACAGCTTTGGTCGCGGCATCGGCTAACGTATCGGCAGGAATAATCTCTAACCCCGACTCAGATAAAATCTTTTTACCTTCTGCAACCTTGGTACCTTCTAAACGCACCACCAAAGGCACCTGCAAACCCAAATTGCGCGCTGCCGCGACCACACCTTCAGCAATCACATCACAACGCATAATCCCACCAAAAATATTCACCAGCACAGTCCGCACATCTTTGTCGCGCAAAATAATCCGAAACGCCGCTTCTACCTTCTCACGAGTCGCCCCCCCGCCCACATCCAAAAAGTTCGCAGGTGTGCCCCCGTGAGCGGCAATAATATCCATCGTCGCCATCGCCAAGCCTGCACCATTCACCATGCACCCAATTTCGCCATCCAGTTTGACATAGCTCAAATCGTGGGCGCGGGCTTGCCGTTCTTCGGCACTCATCTCGTAGCGGTCTTCCAACTTCGCCAAACGCGGCTGGCGAAACAAAGCCGAATCATCAATTTGAATCTTGGCGTCCAAAGCAATGGCTTGCCCCGCCTTGGTAATCGCCAAAGGATTAATCTCAACCAAGCTCGCGTCATGCCGCTCGGCAAAATCAATCAGAGCCCGCACCAAAGCCAAAAACGAAGCCGCCGCCGCACCCTGCAAAGCAAGCCCCTTGACTAAGCTCCGCCCCATATGCGGACTCCACCCCACCGCGGGGTCAAGCGGCAGACGCAAGATGGCTTCAGGATGCTTTTCGGCAACCGTTTCAATATCCATACCGCCTTCGGCAGAGGCAACAAGAGTCATACGCTCCGCCGCCCGATCGGGCACCAAGGAAAGGTAAATTTCGCGGTCAATTTGACTTCCTGCCTCCACCCAAAGATTGCGCACAATCTGCCCTTCGGCTCCTGTCTGGGCTGTCCGCAAGGGGTGGCCCAGCATCGCCCGCACCACTTGCTCTAAGGCTCGCGGATTTGAAACCAGCTCCACCCCGCCCTTGCCTTGGTGGGCCCCTGACAAAAACTTTCCCTTACCGCGTCCGCCAGCGTGAATTTGTGCCTTTACAACCCAAGGTTTATCCAACTTGGCGGCAAAAACTTTCTGCACACAGGCAGGCGAGCGCACCCGCACTCCCTGCGGCACAGCCACACCCGCCGCCGCTAACAATTTTTTGGCTTGGTATTCGTGAAGTTTCATCGGCGATAGAAAAAGACAAAGCGATTGCGCACAAACAACTCAAAGCCACTGCTTACAAGTTTCTATAAGTTTTTCAACTCCTGCAACCGAAGCCGCAAATTCCGCCTGTTCGGCTTCATTCAACTGCAACTCAATCACGCGCTCCACCCCGCCCGCACCAATAACAACAGGCACACCTGCATAGAGATCTTGATAGCCGTAGGCACCTGCCAAATGGGCGGCGGCAGGAAGAAGCCGTTTTTCATCCAATAGATAGGAACGCGCCATTGTCGCCGCCGCCGCCGCAGGGGCATAAAACGCCGAACCACTCTGCAAGAGCTTGACAATTTCCGCACCCCCATCACGGGTGCGTTGAAAAATCGCTTCCACTTGCTCTTGTGAAATCTTTCCCGTGGCGACAAATTCTTCAAGCGGAATTCCACCAACCGAGGTATACCGCAAGAGCGGCACCATTGCATCGCCGTGACCGCCAAGCAGTTGCGCAGAAACATCTTGTGGCGATACGCCCAAGGCTTGTCCGAGAAACAGCTTCAAACGCGCCGTGTCTAATACCCCCGCCATACCCACCACCTTCTGCGGCGGCAAGCCACTGGCTTGTTGCAAAGCCCAAACCATTGCATCCAACGGATTGGTTACACAGATGACAAAAGCATCAGGGGCTTGGGTGCGCAATAATTTACCCACCGACTGCATCACGCGAAAGTTGGTCTCTAGCAGATCGTCGCGGCTCATCCCTGGACGGCGCGGCACACCGGCGGTGACAATTGCCACTGCCGCTCCTTCTATATTGCCCTCCCTGACCTCGCCTTCACTTTCAGGAGGGGTAAGCCCGCCCCCCGCCAGCGGCGTGTCGTAGCCCAAGATATTGCCTGCTTGTGCGAGGTCTAGGGCTTTCCCTGCGGCGACTCCGCCCTGCAGATCCACCAGCACAGGATTGCCCAAGCCCCTAAGAGCCGAGAGCAAAGCCAGACTACCGCCAATTTGTCCTGCCCCAATTAGGGCAATTTTTGAAGCCGTCATAAGGTCTAACAATAGGCTTGCCTGCCGCTTAAGGCAAAGCCTAGAGAAAGCGCAAAAAAGATAGCCACGCCCTAGAAAATTGAGAAAATTCCCCGCAAGAAGACAATTTCGCCATCCCCCACCTGCCGCCGCTCTAAGACTTCAAAGGGTGCGGCTTCTAGGGCACTCGGCGGGGCGGAGCAGCCAGGCTTGGCAACACGCTGAAAGGCAATCAGAACTGTTTTAGCGTCAATCCAGCCCTGTGCCAGTAGGGCAGTAAAACACTTCGTATAGAGCGACTCGCCCGTCCGCCACGGCGGGTCAGCAAAAACCAACTGGACAGCCAAGCCATCGGGCGGTGGCGGCGGCTTGAGTGCATCTTTTCCGACCAGACGGGCAGGGGGGGCTGGATCTTCGCCGCAAAAGAGGGATAGGTTTTCCTTCAAGACCTTGGCACGCGTCTCTAAAAAATCTGCCTGCTGTGCGCCGCGAGATAGAGCTTCTAAGCCCAAGGCACCCGAGCCTGCGAAGCAATCTAAGACTCGTGCCTCTGCCAGCCAATCGCGGGCTTGCGCCATAGAAAACAGCGTCTCCCGCGCCCGCCCCGTTACGGGACGCACGCCACTTGGCACTGCCAAGCTGCGTCCGCGCCACCTGCCGCCCAAGATTCGCACCTGTCCCATTTTAATCTTCTTCAAGAAGACACGGCTTTGCCTGTTCGCTTGGCGGCGAAAAAATTCTGCAACAAAGCCTTCGCTTCTTCTTCTTTGACGCCAGCGATGACTTCAGGCCGCCAGCGCGACCACGGCTGGTCGTAGAGCCGCGCCCCGTGTTCTACGGCACCCCAACGCGGATCACCCGCCGCAAAGACCAAGCGTCCCAGACGGGCATGGCTTGCCGCCTCGGCACACATCGCACAGGGCTCTAGGGTGACCCAAAGCGTGGCACTTTCTAGGTGTCTGCCCAAAACCGTCGCCGCTTGCCGCAACGCCAGAAGTTCGGCGTGAGCGGTGCCATCTTGGTCGCGTTCTACGCGGTTTTCGGCTTGGGCAATGATTTGTTCGGCGGAGCGGGCGACAAGTGGCTGGCTCTTGCTCTCTAGGGGCGGGCAGGTGATTATGGCTCCGACAGGCACTTCGCCTGCTTGGGCGGCGGTTTCTGCGAGTTGCAGTGCCCGTGCCATAGATTCGCTTTCCGTTTTTGCGCGACGGGAGTCTGTCATTCAAGTGCTTTGTCGCAGGGTGCAGAGTGTGGAGTGCAGAGTGTGGAGTGCAGAGTGTGGCGTGCAGAATGTGGGGTGCAGGAACGCAGGAATCGTGATGGCAAAGAGCACAACAAAGACTCTACCACGCAAACAAGGCAAGCCCGCGGGCGTGGCAAAGAGCAGAGCGCAACAGAGTCACGCGCAACAGAGCCGAGCGCAACAGAGCAGAGCGCAACAGAGCCTTAAGATTGCCCACGCCATCGCCCAGAGCGGATTGGCTTCGCGGCGTACTGCTGAAGCTTGGGTGCGGGCGGGGGCGGTATCCCTAAAAGGCACGGTGCTACGCGAGCCTGCCCAACGGCTTACCCCTGCCGAGATACGCCACCTGCGGGTCAGGGGTGTGCTTCTGCCACAGCTGGAGCCGCCGCGTCTGTGGCGGTATCACAAGCCGCGGGGGGTGCTGGTGGAGCGGCGTGGGGCAAAAACGGGGGCGCGGAAAATCGGCAAAGATGGTGCTGCCGTGCCGTACCTAGACGAAGTCTTGCCGACGCGCCTGCGCGGCTTGCATGCGGTCGGGCGTTTAGACTTGGATTCGGAAGGGCTTTTGCTCCTCACCAACAACGGAGCTTTGAAGCGGGCTTTAGAATTGCCGCGTAATGGCGTGGTACGCCGTTATCGTTTGCGGGTTTTTGGCGTTATCTCGGAGCGTGATCTGGCACGGCTGGCGCGGGGGCCCAAACTCGACGGACGGGCAACACAGGTGCGTTCGGTGCGGCTGATGGGAGCGCAAAAAGCGCAACAAAAAGTGTCGGGCGGAAAAAATAGAAAGCAAAAAAATCCACGAGCAAAAGATGCGGGAGCGAATTCTATTCGCCACGCAGGACAGCACTCTGTACGCCGTGGTACTGTACGCCGTGGTACTGTACGCCGTGGCAATGTTTGGCTAGAAGTTGCGCTCAGCGAAGGGCGCGGACGCGAATTGCGCCGTCTTGCCGCTTTATTTGGTTGGCGGGTCAATCGTTTGGTTCGTTTGCAGTATGGCGAAGTGCGACTGGGCTCTTTGCCGCAGGGAGCTGTTTCTGAACTCTCGCCTGCTGTGGTTGAAAGGTTCTGCGCCAGCTTAAACTTAAGCCAAGTCCATGCCGCGCCAACCAAACAAAGCCCTACCCGCCCCTCGGTAGGCACAAAGAAATCTACACGGCGACAGGCAAAGAAAAATTGAGAGAAAATTGAAAAAAATTGAGAGACAATTTCACGCAGGAATCTTCAAGACCACAAGCAAAACAATACCCATTGCCAAGACAGCAGGGACTTCATTAATGCGGCGAAAAAATTGCCCCGAGGGATGGGGGAAATCTTGCCCTAAATTCTCCGTTGCTACTTCAAGTTGCTTACGCCATTTCGCGAGCAAGCCGTGAAAGGCAAACAAACACAAGACCAACAGAAACTTCAAAAGAAACCATGGGCGAGCGGCACCCGCTCCCAGCTGGGCAACCAGAAGCAAGCCAAGAAACAGAGTCGCTATCAGTGCGGGGGTGGCAATGGTACGCAACAGACGGCGTTCCATACCCACAAAGACTTCTGCCTGTCCCTTGGCTTTTAGCGTGGCTTCGGCAGGGGCTTCTTGCTGTGGTGTGTCCTGCAGGGCTTTGGCGGCGGCTTTATGGCTAGCCAGTGCTTCTGCATGATAGACAAAGAGACGCGGCAGATAGAGCAGAGCCGCCAGCCAAAAAATCACTGCCACAATGTGCAGGGCTTGGACAAACAAATAGAGCATCAAAACAGCCTAGCCCCGCAGCGCGCCATTATGCAAGCTTGAGCGCAAATTTGCCGCTATCAGCTGGACAAGAAGTTCGGCGTGAGCACCAGACGCATTCAAGCACGGGACAGCGACAAAGCTTGTGCCCCCCGCCGCCAAAAACGAGTCGCGGAGCTCTACGCCGATTTCTTCTAGGGTTTCCAAACAATCGGTGGCAAAGCCCGGTGTTGCCACCGCCAAATGCCGCACCCCTTGGTGAGCGGCGGTGCGGGCTTGGTCGGCTGTGTAGGGTTGCAACCACGGCATGGGGCCAAATCTTGATTGAAAGGTGAGTTGAATGTTTCCTCCCCAGCCACGAATGCGTAGTTCGGCTTGGAGCAAACGAAAGGTAGCTTCGCACTCGCTACGATAGGGATCCCCCTGCCGCACAGATTTTTCGGGCAAGCCGTGGAATGAGACCAACAAAAGTTCGGGTTGGATTTTTTGCTGGGCAAAAGATTTTTCAATTGAGTCAGCAAGGGCGGCAATGTAAGTTTTATTTTCATACCAAGAAGGCGCGTAAGTAATTTTTACTCGCTGGCCGATTCTTGTGTGCCTGTGCCAGAGTCGTACTGCGTCTGTGATTGATTCGCTGGTTGAAAACGAAAACTGCGGATAGAGCGGCACCACCAACAAACGCCGACAGCCCTCGCGGACAAGACCTTCCAAAACATCAGGCACCGAAGGGGCTCCATAGCGCATGGCTGTTGCAATGCGAATCGGCAGACTGGTTTCAGCCTGCCCCTTTTCTAACCGCTCTTTCTCTTGCCAGCGGCGGCGGACTCCATCGCTCAAACATTGCGTCAGAGAAAGCAGAGGCGAAGAGTCGCGGGCGTGATCCCAAATCGCCGCGTATTTCTCTGCCACGGGTGCAGGGCGGCGGCGCAAGATTGCGCCATATAAAATCGGCTTCCATAGCAGGGGCGGTAGATTGACAATCCGCCTGTCCGACAACATTGCCGCTAGCCAGACCCGCACTGCGGCTTCGTCTGCTGCCGCAGGTGTGCCGAGATTACACAAAACAACTCCCGTTTGCCCTGCCTGAGACAGCGATGAAGAAGAAAGCGCAGGAGAAATTTGCGGCGCAGATGAAATTCTAATCATCACCCTCACGCCTGAATTTCTTTGACCGCAGATAAAAACTCTGCCACCCGCTCGGGTGCCGCATCGGGAGGAATTCCCGAACCAAGATTAACCACCCACGGCCGTCCGCGCATGGCTTGTGCCTTGGCTTGCAAAACTTGGCACATCTCTGACCCATCACGGCTCGGCAAGAAGAACTGCGGATCTAAATTGCCTTGGACAACAATCTTACGGGTAAGGGCTGGGTCGCGCTCAAGGGTTTCCAGTTGCCCCACCAACGCCGCTAGATCAACCGAAGCATCAGGCGACAGAGCAACATCTAAGCCTGAAAATTGCCGCACCACTTCTTGCCACGCCACCCCTGCCCCGCGGGCATGGAAGATTAACGGAGTACTGAAACGGGTTTCTGAACTTTTTGTCGCACGGGCTTCCCCTTCGCGCAAGAGGCGAAAAACTGTCTTGGCGGGAGTCAGTGAAAAACGCGTATTTTCTTTGCCGTGCAAAAGTCCGCTCCACGAATCAAAGAGTTGAAAAACTTCAGCCCCACCTGTCCTTTGTGCCGCCAGTAGATCCGCGGCTTCTCGTGCCAAGAGTGCCAAGAAGGCATCTGCCAAATCAGGGGCACGGCGAACAAAAGCACAAGCCCGCGGAAAGTTTTTCTCCGCCCTGCCCTGCAACAAATAACAAGCCAAAGTCCAAGGCGCACCCGCAAAGCCAATTGTCGGCACAAGAAAATGATTTTCCTGCAACCCTTGCACCAATCCTTGACAGGCACGGGCGACAAAATCATAGCGATGTGGCTCCAAGGAAACACGATCTTCTAGCAATTTTTCTATGGCTCTGTCATCTAGGGGTTTATCCAGCACAGGCCCCCCTACCCCAAAAGACACCCGCAAGCCTAAGGCTTCGGCAATCACCAAAATATCAGAAAAAACAATTGCTGCGTCCAGTTGGCAAAAGCGGCGCAAAGGTTGCAACGCGGCTTGTGTTGTTGCGGACTCACTCCGACAAAAGGAAATAAAACCATCGTTGGCTACGCCATCGTTCTGCCTAGATTCATTTTGTTGGGACTCATTTTGTTGGGCTCTAAGAGTGCGATATTCGGGCAGGTAGCGTCCTGCCTGACGCATTAACCAGACAGGTGGCGGACGAATTACCGCTCCTGCCAAGGTGCGTAGAAAAATAGAGTTGGGAGAGCCAGACACAAGAAAGACACAGTTCAGAGATGGGAAGAGAGCAATATAGACCAATCACTAGAAAAAAACCTTATACAGAAAGACACCTTATATAGAAAGATAGAGAGTAAATGGAATAGAAAGGAACAAAAAAATAAAATAATAAATTAATTTAATTTAAAATTTATTATTTTTATTTCTGTTGCACGGAACTCCTCTGTGGAAGAAATTTCATCCAAAAAATTATCACAGACTATATCACAATCCATTAAGTACTCTTGTCAAAATACACCGCGAGCAAAAATTTATCCCCTCCAGCAATCAAACAAAGCCGAATCCGCTTAATCTACGATACAATAAAGAAAAAGAGTTTTTGCCTAAGATTTTTTCCTTAATCTTCAACCAACTTCTCCACTTCAAAAACTCGTTCTGCACAAATTCTCTAAAAAATAAATGGTTCTTTTCCAGCCTGCCAAGCCAAAACAATTCTGTTAGACTGCTGAGTCAAACCTACAGGCAAGAGCCAAGAAAACTTTGTCTAAAACCCAGACGCGGATGGGAAAAAATCAATCTGCCCAATCTACTCCCAAAATGAACCCCAAAGGTACCCCTCAATTTACACTTCAATTTATATGGGCTGTACCCCTGCTTGTCCTCGTGAATTTCCCGTCCCTTTCCTTATCGCCGCTTTGAAATTTGCTGATCTTGCCAAGCGATAAGCCAAGCCCTGACAAAATCCCCGCCCCAATGCAAAGCCCCAGCAGAATATTCTAGAAAATCGCCTTCTTCCCGCCGCCACATTCCCGCCTGATTTGTCCCTATCGTTCCGTACTATCATCCCGTACTATCATCCCGTACTATCATCTCGTACTATCATCTCGTACTATCATTCTCTACCCTCGTTGCGTACTATAATTTCAAGCCTATGAGCGAGCCGACACCCCTGCACCTCCATCTTGTCTCTGACTCCACAGGTCAGACCGTTGGCTCTGTTGCCCGTGCGGTTATGGCACTCTTTCCGCACTACGAAGCCCGCGAGCATCACTGGGTACTGGTTCATAGCCTGAACCAGCTAGAACGCGCCCTGACAGCGATTGCCGAGACCCCAGGGCCTGTTCTCTACACTCTGACCCAACCTGAGCTACAAGCCCGCGTGGAAGAATGGGGGCGTAGTCAAGATTGGCCTTGTATTGCTGTCCTTGACGAGACCATCGCCCGTCTCTCTGCCCGCCTTGGCGCAACCGCCCGCTCGCGTCCAGGACAACAATACGCTCTTGACGAAGAATACTTTCGCCGCATTGACGCCATGCACTTCGCCATGGAGCTGGACGATGGCCGCAACCCCGAGCGACTCAAAGAAGCCGAAATCATCCTGGTCGGAGTCTCACGCAGTAGCAAAACCCCGACAAGCCTCTATCTAGCGAACTATGGCTTGCGGGTTGCCAACATACCCTTTGTCCCCGAACTAGAACTCCCCCCCGCCCTGTTTGACCAAAGCACAGCCCAAGCCTTGATCGTTGGCTTAACCAAAGAAGCCCGTGCCCTTGGCGAATACCGCAAAAGCCGTCTGCGCTCGCTTGCCCAGCGTTCAGGCTCTACCGTTTCGGGCTCCATTGTTTCAAAAAGTGGCACAGTGCCTTCCCCACCCGATACACCTGCCGAGAGTAGCAACACCCCAGACACCACCAGCCAAAGTTTCGCTGGAAATTACGCCGACCACGAAGCCATCCGCGCCGAACTGCTAGCGGCACGGCGGGTTTTTACCCGCCACGGCTGGGCGGTCGTAGATGTCACCCGCCGCTCCATAGAAGAAACCGCGGCGGCAATTCTTGCCCTCTACGAAGAACGCGGCAGGCAAAAAGAATAAATAGCGACAGACGCAAAAACAGGCGCATATCTAGTGGCTCCTAGACAAAACCCCATAAAGCACCCCGCCTGCTTATTCGCTCTGTTCGCCCCCTTTTTTATCTGTCCTGCCTGTATTTGCCCCCACACTTGCCCCACACTTACCCCCCATTTGCCCCGCCAATGGCAAGAGTGGTATTCTTAAGACCGCACACGCGATTAGGGAGTTTTTAGGGAACTGCAGGGAATTCTTCTCAAGAATTGTTCTCGAGAATTGTTCTTGAAAATTGTTCTCGAGAATTGTTCTAGGGGAAGGGCTAAAACAATCGTAGCCTTGTCCGCCTGCAACCCCACCCAAAACACCAGCCCAAAACCTATGACCCACATTGATCTTCTCATCGTCATCGTGGCGGCTCTTTTGGTCTTTGAGCTTCGCCGCCGCCTCGGAAGCCGTCGCCGCGACCAAGACGAAAAATCCGCCAGCGGCGGCTTAGATGGCTATCTCCGTAGCCTGCGCGAGCGACGGACAAACAACGACTTCGCCTCCCCCAAACCAAACGCCAAACCCAAAACCCCGCCGCGCCCGACCAAGCCGCTGGCTCCCGTTGCTGACCTGCCGTTTGAAGAAGCCTTTGTCACAGTCCGCGACTCTCGCACCCCGCCGCCGCCCGCCCGCGAAGAACTTCTGCCCGAAGAACTCTCCGCCGACGAAAAAGCCATTCTGCAACCCCTCCACGAACATCAGCCAAACTTCCGCCTCCGCGAATTTTTAGGCGGAGCCCGCTACGCCTACGAAGCCATCGTTGAAGGTTTCGCCACCAACGACTTTGATCAACTCGACGAACTGCTCTCTGAACCGGCTCGCGATCTTTTCTTCCGCCGTATGAAAGAACGGCGGACAGAAAAACAATGGCGGGCGGCAAACCTAGTCTCGATCGAAGAAGCCAAGATTGTTGAAACCCGCGTAGAACAAGGAGTCGCCTTCATCGCTGTCCGCTTTGTTTCCGAACAGTTTGAATCACTCCGCACCGCCAAACGCACCAGCCTGCGCACCCCCCGCGACAGCGAAAAAAACAACAGCAAAAACGACAGCAAAAGCGAAACGGGCCCACTTGTCCGTGTCCGCGAACTCTGGACCTTCAGCCGCCCCCTCGACTCCACCGACCCCAACTGGACAGTTTCCGCCGTATCCGCCTAAGGCACCTTGCGGTGCGGCATTCGTGCCAGACACCTTGCGGTGCGGCATTCGTGCCAGCCCTTGTTGCTTTCTCCAACCGCCCCGCCCCATAGTTTTAGTGAAGGGTTAATTGAGCCCAAACCCCTTAATGCCTAGCGTTAATTCCCTAATCAGCCTAAGAACCCCATAGTTTTGCTAGCAGGCTAATTGTCTCCTTGACAGGAGCCCTGCATAATCGCTAGCCTAAAGCCATTCCATGCCCGCCCCGCATCCCATTCCAAAAGCGGCGGAGCCCTTGCGCACAAATTTCCCAACCAACAAAACCCCCCAACGCGCAAGCCACTCGCTCTGAACAGCAAGCAGACGAGCCTTCTTTCCACTCCCCCCAAACCCACTTGTCCAAATTCATTTATCAAAACCACCCAGAGTCAATCACACAGAGTCAATCACACAGAGTCAAAGACGGGGCTGCACACCGCTGTCCAAACTAAAACTTTGCCCCTTCCTTAACTAATTAAACGGCAAAGGCTTTCTTTCCCCTTCCATCAGCCGCCCAGATCAATCGGACAGATCAGGCGCACCCCATCAGGGCAACCAGCCCCTCTTTTTGCCCCCCGCCATCTTTCCCTTACTCCCCACCCCCCACCCCCACCCCCATCCCCCGCCAGACCAATGCAACCAAAAGTTCAAACCCCAGACACAAGACAAAGCCCACCCACAGGTGCAACAATGAATCTGCAAGAACTCAAAGCCAAAAATCCAGGCGATCTTCTGACCTACGCCGAAGAACTCGGTCTAGAAAACGCGGGCTCGCTCCGCACCCAAGAGCTGGTCTATGCCATCTCGCGCCGCCTTGCCGAGCAAGAACAAGCCATCTACGGCACCGGCGTCGTGGAAGTCCTGCAAGACGGATTCGGCTTCCTACGCTTTCCTGAGTCCAACTATCTCGCAGGACCCGACGACATCTATGTCTCGCCCCGCCAAGTCCGCCAATACGGACTGCGGAGCGGCGACACCGTAGAAGGAGAAATTCGCGCCCCCGAAGCCAACGAACGCTACTTCTCCATCATCTCGGTCAATGCTGTCAATTTTGCCGAACCCGAATCCGCCCGCCACCGCGTCAATTTTGACGACTTGAAACCCCTCTACCCCGACGAAAAGCTCACCCTTGAAAGCCAAACCCCCGACACCAAAGACCTAACCACCCGCGTTATTGAAATCACCTCCCCCATCGGCAAAGGACAACGCGCTCTAATTGTCGCTCCCCCGCGCACAGGGAAAACCGTCATCCTGCAGTCGCTCGCCAAAGCCCTAGAAGAAAACCACCCCGAAGCCTATTTGATTGTCCTCTTGATTGACGAACGCCCCGAAGAAGTCACCGATATGGAACGCACCGTCAAAGGCGAAGTTGTTTCTTCTACCTTTGACGAACCCGCCAGCCGCCATGTCAAGGTTGCGGAAATGGTCATCTCCAAAGCCAAACGCCTTGTTGAGTCAAAACGCGATGTGGTTATTCTGTTGGACTCCATAACCCGCTTGGGGCGTGCCTACAACACTGTCGTCCCCTCATCGGGTAAGGTCTTGACGGGGGGTGTAGATGCCAACGCCCTGCAAAAACCCAAACGTTTCTTCGGTGCCGCCCGCAACATTGAAGGCGGTGGCTCGCTGACAATCATTGCCACTGCCCTAATTGAAACAGGGAGCCGCATGGACGAAGTCATCTTTGAAGAATTCAAAGGCACAGGCAATTCAGAAATCATCCTTGACCGCAAGCTTGCCGACAAGCGGATCTTCCCCGCGATTGATATCCCGCGCTCGGGCACCCGCAAGGAAGACCTGCTGGTAGATAAAGAAGTCCTGCAAAAAACTTGGGTCTTGCGCCGCATCCTATCGCCCATGGGAGTCAATGACGCAGCAGAATTTCTAATGGGCAAGTTGCGGGCTTCCAAGAGCAATTCCGATTTCTTTAACTCCATGAATTCGTAAATCTCACCGCCTACGAGCCGCCTTCAATGAATAGTCCCGCCCCGCCAGCTGTCCGCAGTCTGACTCTCCACGCGCAGTACCTGCGCGACCTATCGTTTGAATCCCCCCAAGCCCCCCGCGGAATGCAAGAAGCCCGCCGCCAGCCCCCGCAGGTGGATATGCAACTTGACCTCCGCGCCCACCCGCTCGATGCCCGCGGTGAAGACGGCACACCACTCGCCGAAAAAGTCTGGGAGCTGATCTTACGCCTGCGTCTCTCCGCCCGCCTAGAAGAAGAAGGCAAAGCTGGCGAAGCCGCAAGCCAATCCGAGCCAGACGAAACTGCGACTCCCCTCTTCATCGTGGAATTGGAATACGGCGGCGTTCTAGCCCCACCTGAAGGCAGTGAAGACGAAGCCGCCCGCAAAGCCGTGCTAACCGATGGTGCGCATCTGCTCTTTCCCTATGTGCGGAAAATTCTTGCCGATGTCACTCAAGAAGGCGGATTTCAACCTGTCCTTCTCAATCCAATTGATTTCCAAGGCCTCTACCTAGCCCGCCTAGAAGACGAGAAACGCGAAGCCGAAAAAGCCCAAAAGGCTTCGCCTCCGCCAGCCGCCCGCAACGGTACAGGTGCAGACCAACACTAACGCAAACAATTAGCCCATCTTTACAATCGGGCTTTAACAAGCCAAAACAATTGAACTTTACAATCAGGTTTTACAATCGGGTTCTACAATCAGGCTTTACAATCGGGCTTTTTATCCGCCGCCCCCCTAGCGCAAAATCTTGGCAAGCCGCCTGTCTAAAGCTCTAACGGCAGGCGACTCACTGCCCTGATGACAAACCAATAGATTACGGGCTTCCGTAGCCCGCTGACGGGCTTGGTGTCCTGCCCCACGGTGGACAAGCAATAGGGCTTGCTCCGCCGCCGCTTCATACGCCGCCAAGACCCGCCCACAGGACGCATGGGTCTCGCCCGCATACCAAGCCTGTTCTAGGGTAGCAAGAGCCAGCGTCTCCAACCCCTGCCCAATCTGACTCACGCCCAACAGGGTGCGACTCTGGACCACAAGAATCCTAAGGCGATGCAAATCGGCTTGCGTAAGCGGACGGGTTAACAGACTCGGGCTCGGCAAAATTTCTCTGCGCCCACTTTGCCCCAACCCTAGACCGCCAAGCCCCGACTGCAACAAAGTTTCGCTCACCGCAACCGCGTGGCTTGCGGCTTCGCCTGCTTGTTTGACAGCAGAAGCATCAGATTCAGCACTTTCCGCCGCTCGCAAGCGGGCAAGAGCCGCACTATACGCCTGTTCGGCACTGGCAAGAGTCGCCCCGCGCCTACGGGCAAGCAACAGGCGTTCGGCGTGTTTAAAATCTTCTGCCGCTTCGCCAAAAGCGCGCGAAGCAAACCGTAGCTGACCGCGCAAAACAAAACTCTCAGCTTGGACTTGCCCTGCTCCGTGGCGTAAGGTCAGAGCATATTCGGCGGCGGCGAGAGCATCGTGCAACTGCCCGCGGGTAAGGGCAATTCGCGCCAAGCCTTCCAAAGCTGAAGCGTGTAGGTTAGGCGGAACTTCTGTGCCGTCTGCCGCTTGTTGTAAGGTTTGATTCCATAGGCTCTGTGCCTGTTGTGCGGCTTGTCCTGACTCTTCTCCTGCTTGCTCTTGGAGCCGTGCCAGCAAAGCGGCGGCTTGGGCTGTAGCATCGCGGACTTCCAGCACCTGCCGTGCCTGGGCTACGGCAAACAAAGTTTCCATTTCACCTGCCGCAGTTTCTTTAGCGTCAATTTCTTTTTCGTCTTTTTTCTTTTCGTCTTTTTTCTTTTCGTAGAGCGCGCGAAAGGCAACAAGTGCTTCCCGTGCTTGAGCCAACCCTTGGGCTGTTGTTTCAGGGGTAAGGTTTTTCTCTAGAGCTTCAGCTTGACGGAGTCGCACGAGAGCTTGGTTATAGGCAATTTCGTATGCCAGCGGATGGGGCACAACGGCTTTTTGTTCGCCCGCTTCTTGGGCTTGTCGTTCTGCCTGTGCCAACCAAAAGCGGGCTTGTTGCCAATCGTTTCGCTGTAGATGAAGCTTGCCGAAAGCGACAAAAATTTGCGCACGAGTTTTTGCATCTTCGCGCAACGACTCTTCGTCTTCGGGCAAGATGGCACGAGCCCGCAACAAAAGCTGTTCGCTTCGTAGATCATCGCCCCTGCGCAAAGTCTCGGTGCTTAGTCCATAGAGCAGGGCTACGGCACGCCGTCGTGCGGGGGCTTGCCAAGCTTCGCTTTTGTCGCTGATGGCAAGGGCTTTTTCAACAAGGGAATCTAACGCCAGTGTTTCTGGTGCGGACAAAACCCTGACTCCTTGGGCTTTTGCGAGTGCATCTAGCTCGCTTGCCAGTGCGCTTAAGTTTGCATCTTGGGCTTTGGTGGCTTGGGGCAGGGCAAGGATAAAAAAGCTTAAGCAACAGAGTCCCCACAAACAGGTTTTTCCAACAGCAAAAATTTTTATCCGCCGAGTTTTTTCCTTCAAAATTTTTACGCCCCAAATTTTTGCGCCCCAAATTTTTACGCTCCAAATTTTTACGCCCCAGACTTTTGCGCTCCCGACAAGAGAAAAGCCAAGCCTGTGCGGAAGCCGCCGCGTACCTGCCCCTGCCGCCGCCGCTTGCGTAAAGAATGCGTCCGCATAGGTTCTAGCCACGGACTCTAGCCAGGGACTCTAGCCACGGAGTCTAACCACGGACAATCCGCCAGCACAGATCGGCATCATCTACGCTCTGCCACGCCAGCCCGCGCCATGCTGTCTCGGCTTCTTCGTAGGAGGCAAAAGGCCCTGCCAGCCGCGACTCTGTTGCCGCCTTGGCTTCTGCCAGGACGGCGGCGACTGTGGCTTGGTTTTGCCAATCGGTCTTGGCGGCTTGGGTGACAGAGACGGCAACCAGCCACCAGCTTGGCGATGTGTTTTCTTGGCTCATTTTTGGCTGGAGGGTTTTGTCCTTGCTTTTGTGGCTGGCTCTTGCGAAGGTAGGCGGAATTGTCTTTCTCTGCAAATCTGCCTCTGCGCCTACCCTTCGTGGCAAAAACGAAAACTCCTGCTGGCCGACTTTCGGCGGAAGGCTACGACCGCCTACTGGGCGACTTTGCCTCGCCCATAGCCGCCTTTGATTGCGGACGATTCTGCGCTCCGCTCAACAAGGGCGAGCCTGTCTGCTGCACCACCGAAAACGCCGTGCCGGTGCTGGACAAAGCCGAGTGGCAGGTGCTGGTGGGGCGCACAGACCTGTGGCGTAAGTTCAAGCCCCACGACGCGGCGGGGCGGGCGATTGTCAAGGAAGCCAGTCCGCACTGTGTCGCCGCCGAGTGCAAAGGAGCGGCTTTTTGCGAACGCGACAATCGCTCGCTATCGTGTCGGGCGTTTCCTTTTGCTCCGTACATCAATTCAGACGGAGATTTTGTCGGGGCTTCGTACTATTGGGGTTTTGCCGACCGCTGTTGGGTAATTTCGCATCTCTATGTGGCAACGCCCGAGTACTTGCGCGAATTTTTCTTGGCGTATGATCGTTTGCTCTTGACCGACCGTGATGAATGGCAAGCCCACCGCGACAACTCGTCGGCGATGCGCCGTGTTTTCTCGCGCCGCGATGAAAAGTTTGCGTGGATTGGTCGCGACTTAATCTGGCGTTGGGAGCAGCCACACCAAGGCGGAGCGATTGCCATGCAAGACCCCGAGCGTGAAATTCGTGCCTTTGCTCCCTATACGAGTCCGCAGGCTTATCGTGCCGCTGTTGCCGCCGAAGGCGGGGTGGCAAGTGATGGGCTGGTGGGCGAAGTCTTTTCTCTTGTCTCTTCAAAAGCCAAAGCAAAAACCAAACCAAAAGCCAAATCAAAAACAAAGACAAAAACCAAATCAAGAACCAAGACAAAGCCAAAGCAAGCCGCGACAAAAACCGCACGGATTAAAGCCGCGCACCCGAACAAGCCCCGTGTGAAAAAAGCCCCTGTGCAAAACTCTTTCACAAAAAAATCATCTGGCAAACAAGCGCGAGCAAAAATTTCTACTGCAACACGGCACGCGCAGTAGAGCGCGGAGTCTATGCTTTCCGCTGAAACGCTACACAAGCTGCCGCGTGTCCTACGCCGCGGACGCGCACTGCTTTTCGGACACGGTATGCGCGTCCAAGGTGCGGGGAATCCGCGTTTGGCGGTCTTCTATATGTGCGTGGCGGCGACTACCTTCACCCTGATGGTTGCACTGGTGCGTTTGGCGAGCGAAGAACTTCCGCCACAGCAGATTTTCTTTTTGCGGATGCTTTTTGGCTTTTTCTTTCTCCTGCCGTGGGCTTTGCGCCACGAAGGAGTTGTCCGCCGCCCGCGGCGTCCGTGGCTGATGTTTTTCCGTGCCGCCTTGGGCGTGAGCGCAGGCTTGCTGTATTTCTTTTCGCTTGCCTTGCTCCCGCTTGCTCAAGCTGTGTCGCTCAACTTCACCGTGCCGCTTTTTACTGCCATCTTTGCGCTCTTGTTTCTGGGCGAGCGGTTTCGCTGGCGGCGGTTTTGGGCTCTGGTCTTCGGCTTTTTCGGAGTCGTTGTTATCGCCCAACCGTGGGGCGGAGAAATTGTTCCTGAAATGGCTTTGCCTGTCATCTCGGCGGCTTTATTTGCGGGTGCGACAATTCTGATTAAAAAAATGTCTGCCTACGACCCGCCAGGCAAAATTCTTTTTTGGCATCACTGTTGGGGCTGTTTATTGATTGCGCCTTTGGCGCTTTGGGTGTGGCAGGCTTCGATTTCATTGACGGCGTGGTGTGCTTTGGTCTTTGCGGCGTTCTTCGGCACCATCGGTGCTTTGGCGGGCACTCGGGCTGTGCGGGCGGCAGAAGTGAGTTTTGTTATGATGTTTGATTATCTGCGTCTGCCCCTGACGGCTTTTGCGGCGTGGCTGTTTTTTGCTGAGTCCACCGAGCCTGCAACTTGGGCGGGGGCGGTGATGATTTTTGCCGCGACTTGGTATGTGGTGCGCCGTGAGTTGATTGTCCGCGGACGGATCACTTCGGCAACACCCCAAGGCAGACACTAGAGCCAGAAACTAGAGCCAGACACTAGGGGCAAACACAGGGGCAGAATCTAAATCTAGGAGCAGACGCTAGGAGCAAGCACTAGAGCCAGGCACTAGAGCTAGGCACAAGGGGTAAAAACTAGGGATAAAAACTAAGGGTAAAACTAAGGACAAGCTATGCGGGTCTATATCGTTGATTTGGCGAGCGGCAATTTGCGTTCGGTTGCGCAAGCGGTGCGCCGTGTGGCTCCTGAAGCCTGCTTAGATGTTGGCCGCGACCCTGCCGCAGTTGGTCAAGCCGAGCGCATTATCTTGCCTGGGGTGGGAGCTTTTGCGGCTCTTGCTTCGCGTTTGTTTGCCGAGCCACAGCTTGTGGCGGCTCTGGAAGCGCAACGGGCGGCGGGGGTGCCGATCCTTGGCATTTGTGTTGGCATGCAGCTTATGGCGGAGATAGGACTCGAACACGGTAGATCCGCAGGTCTTGGCTGGATTGGCGGGCAGGTAGAAGCCTTGGCACAGGAAACACAAGACCCAGACCAAGCCGCCCCACATTCCTTACGGGTGCCGCGTATGGGCTGGAGTCTTGTCACCCCGACTCGTGGCAATCCGCTTCTGCCCGCCAAGGAATGGTTTTACTTCGCCCACGGCTTTGCTTTTGCGGCTCGTGACTCTTCTTGTGTCCTTGCGACCACGCGGCATGCCCGCCCCGCCGACACCCCTGCCCTCATCGGAGACACTTCCCCCCACCGTGTCTGGGGGGCGCAGTTTCACCCTGAAAAAAGTGGAGCGGCGGGTATGGCGTTTCTGGCGAGATTTCTTTCTCCTGTGGTTTTGGCTTGATGGGGCTTTGCGGAGCGGCGGATTGGGCTAAACTTGGGCGAGGGATTTTTTGCTGTTCTTTTTGTTGGGGTTTGACTCGGGGTTTGACATGGAAACTGCGCCTACTGCTACGCCTGCTTCGGTGTCGCTAGAAGTCGCTGAAGCGCGTTCGCTTTCTGCCAACGAGCTTGAAGAGCTGGTGGAAGCGGCGACTGATGCAATTCGCAACGATGGCGGGTTTGGCTGGTTGCGTCCGCCTACGCACGAAGTGATGCGGCTCTATTGGCGTGGTGTTTTGCTGATTCCTGAAGCGCGACTTTTTATTGCCAAGTTGGATGGTGCTGTTTGCGGCTCGGTACAGCTGTGGTTTCGTCCGAGCAACAATGAAGCGCAAAGGTTAATTGGCGAGATTACGACTTTCTTTGTTGCCTCCTGGGCCCGCGGACTCGGACTCGGGGCAAGGCTTTTGGAAGAAGCCGAAGCCTGTGCGCTTGAGTCGGGGCTTTTCGCTTTAGAGTTGAGTCTGCGCGAGACCCAAGAGCGGGCGCGGCGCACCTTTGCCCAACGCGGCTACCAGAACTGGGGAGTCAATCCGCACTATGCCCGCTTGGGGGGCAATTGGGTTTCGGGGCATCACTATGTTTTGACGCTTGATGATCCACGCCAAAGCCGACAGGACAAAAAGTAATGGAGCTTTACCCCGCCATTGATTTACGCGGTGGTCGGGTGGTGCGTCTGCGCCAAGGGCAAGCCGATGCGGAAACCCGATACGGAGATGATCCCCTCGCCCGCGTGGAAGAATTTACCAGCGCAGGGTTTTCCTATCTGCATATTGTTGATTTGGACGCAGCCCTAGCCCGCCAAGCAGACGCGGCGACAGGCACAGCTACGGGCGGCGAAAACCGTCAGCAGATTTTGCAAATTCTTCGTAACACTTCTTTGCCGGTGCAGCTGGGTGGTGGGATACGCTCTGAACGCGTTGCCGAAACGTGGTTAGAAGCGGGTGTGCAACGGCTTTTGCTTTCTACTGTGGTGATACGGGAGCCTGAAGTTTTTGCTCGTCTGACCAAACGTTTTGGGGCGCAGATTTGGGTTTCGGTGGATCTGCGGGGGGTACGGGTTGCTGACAAGGGCTGGCAAGAAGAGTCTAGCCTGACGGCAGAAGATGTGGTGCGGCGGGCTGAAGATTTAGGGGCTGGGGGCTTGGTGCGCACAGAAATCTTGCGTGATGGTACGGGTAGCGGTGTGGATGCGGACTCTGCCGCTGCCTTTGCCGCGACAACAAGTTTGCCTGTGGTGGTGGCGGGGGGTGTGGCGACTCTGCGTGATTTGGCACGCTTGCGGGCAACAGGAAAGATTGCAGGTGCCATTCTGGGTCGTGCTTTGTATGAAGGAACGATCAAGCCCCAGGAAGCGGTGGCTCTACGCAATTCTTGGCACCAAGAAGACGGGCAAAAGTAATGGCGGGGCAAGCAAAAGCGGCTGGGGAAACAAATCCTGTGTTTCCTGCTTCTACGGCGGTGCGGATTATTCCCTGTTTGGATATCGCCGAGGGGCGGGTTGTCAAAGGGGTTAAGTTTCAAAATTTGCGTGATGCGGGAGACGCCCAACAGGTAGCGCAATTCTATTCTGAACATGGCGCCGATGAAATTTGCTTTTTAGACATCACCGCCAGCCACAAGGGGCGCAAACCCCTGATCCAAGTCTTGGAGCGGGTGGCGGAAGTTTGTTTTGTCCCGCTTTTGGCGGGGGGTGGTGTGGCGACTCCTGCCGATATGCGCGCCCTGCTCTGTGCGGGAGCCGACAAGGTATCGGTGAATAGTGCGGCGGTGGCACAGCCTGAACTGCTAGAAGCCTGTGCGGCACAGAATGGAGCGCAATGTGTGGTCTTGGCAATTGATGCTAAGCGTCGTGCAAGCGACAGGCGAGCGTCAAGCGACAGGCGAGAGCCAAGTGAAAAACAAGAGCCGAGCGACCAACCGCCTAGTCAGGGCTGGGAAGTTTTGACTCACGGCGGGCGGCGGGCGACGGGGCGTGAAGCGGTGGCGTGGGCACAAGAAGGAGTCGCTCGTGGGGCGGGGGAAATTTTACTGACTTCGTTTGACCAAGATGGTACGCGGGCGGGGTTTGACCTGCCGCTTTTGCGGGCGGTGGCGGCTGCGGTCTCGGTGCCTGTGATTGCCTCAGGCGGAGCGGGCAGTGCCGCCGATATGATAGCGGCGGTGCGGCTGGGTGGAGCTTCGGCGGTCTTGGCGGCGTCTATTTTCCACGACCGAGAGACCACGCCAGCGGCAGTTGCCACTGAATTTCGGCGGGCAGGGCTACCCGTGCGCGAGGCGATGGGATAGGCTGAAAAACGCGTTTGCCACGGGTGCTGACGCAGTGGCAATTATCAACTTGGTAGATGGGCAGAGTGGTAGCACTCCATAGAGTGTCTGCTTGTCCTGTTTGTCGTTTCCCTAGCGTTTTGCTTGCCTTGTCAATTTATCGCTCGTCTTTTTGTAAATTGTTGTAGATTGTACTTTGCATTGTACTGTGCGTTGTACTGTACATGGTAAAGCGTCTACTTGCAGTCTTGTCTCTAATGTCTAACAGCGAACAACAGGAGCTACTCGACCAACTCTATGCCCGCCTCCGCGAGCGCATAGAAGCGTCCGCCCGTGGCGAAGCCCCGAGCCACTCCTACACGGCGTCTCTCATAGAAAAAGGCGAACACCACCGCACCCGCAAGCTCTTAGAAGAAGCCGCTGAAACGGCAATGGCGGGTTTGGCAGAGTCGCCAGCGCGTTTGGCAGAAGAATCGGCTGACCTGCTCTACCATCTGACTTTGTTGTGGGCGGTGCGCGAAGTCCCGCCCGCCCAAGTCTTGGAAGTTTTGCGGGCGCGACTTGCGGCAGGAGAAGAAAAAGCCAACAGCGAGCCAACCAACAAGGAAGAAGCGCAATGACCCCCTACGACGACACCAATGTCTTTGCCAAGATTTTGCGCGGAGAAATTCCCTGCGACAAGGTTTTTGAAAACGAGTCCGCGCTGGCGTTTCGTGATTTGAGTCCGCAAGCTCCGACTCACATCTTAATTATTCCCAAGGGGCGGTATCTTTCGGCACAAGATTTTTTCAGCACTGCAACGGCGGCGGAGCTTTCGGGTTTTGCCCGTGCCGTTGCCGAAGTCGCGGCAGACGCGGGAGTCGTCGCTAGCGGCTATCGCTTAATCTCCAACCACGGAGCCGATGCCCACCAAGAAGTCCCACACTTTCACTTGCACCTATTGGCGGGTACGCCCTTGGGCGGACTCCTTGCCAAACCAGAATAAGCACAGGAATTTTGACTCGTGGCACATAAGCTGGCAATCGCAGGAGCAGCAGGCCGCATGGGGCGACTCCTTGTGGCACAAGCGGCTCGGAGCGAGCCGTTTGAAATCAGCGGGGCGTTAGACAAAGCCGAGCTGTTAGAAGCCATTGCCGCCCAGCTTGCCCGCAATCAATGCCAAGATGTAATTCCCCAAGCAAGCGCAAGCCAAGCCTTCGCAGGAGCTGATATCGTCATAGATTTCTCGGCGGCAGAAGCTGTTGCCGTTAATGCCCAAGCGGCGGCAGAAGCAAGTGCCGCCTATCTGGTCGGCGTTACAGGCTTAGATGCCCAAGGCGAGTCGGCTTTGGCGGCGGCGGCAGAGCGAGTTGCAGTTCTACACGCTAAAAATGTCAGCACAGGAATGGGACTCCTGACATTTTTGGTGCGACAAGCGGCGGCGGCTCTGGATGACTCTTGGGATATAGAAATTTTAGAAATGCACCACCGCGACAAGCGTGATTCTCCAAGCGGCACAGCCCTGCACTTAGGACAAGCCGCGGCGGCGGGGCGGGGTCTGCCAGACGAAGCCGTAGAACAAGCCGCCCAAGCAGGACAACGCGGCGTGCGCCAAGCCAATACCCTTGGCTTTGCGGTTTTGCGAGGGGGTACAGTCGCGGGCGAGCATTCGGTGATTTTTGCGGGTGAGGAAGAGCGTTTGGTCTTGTCGCACCAAGCAAATGCGCGGAATATCTATGCTACGGGGGCTTTGCGGCTTGCCGCTTGGCTGGTTGCCCAGCCTGCGGGACGCTACACAACAGAGGAATTTTTCGCTTAATCAAAAATCACAACGCAATAGGTTTTTTACAGATACGCCACCCGCTGTCTGTATAGAAACAAACACGCCCCCGCACGGGGGGAGGGAAGGCATACATGGTTGCACAAACTTGGTCTGTGGCTTTTGCTGGCACCAAGAGTTTAGCGGTTGAAGTTCAGGTTTCGGCTTTGCCGGGTCTGGCGAGCTTTACGATTGTTGGTCTGGCGGATAAATCAGTCGCCGAAAGCCGCGAGCGGATTCGTGCCGCCTTGGCGGCGGCAGGCTTGGATTTACCCAACAAACGCCTGGTGGTGAATCTAGCCCCCGCTGACTTACAGAAAGAAGGCGGACACTACGACCTGCCAATTGCTCTTGCTCTGATGGCAGAAATTGGTTTGGTGCAAAGCGGCTTTTTAGAAGGAGTCACTGCCCTCGGCGAGCTGGGCTTGGATGGCTCGGTGGCATACGTGCCAGGGGTTTTGCCTGCCGCCTTTCACGCCCGCGAAGCAGGACGCAAATTGATTGCGCCTGCGGTTTGCGCCCACGAAGTTTCGCGGGTGGCAGATAGCGAATGGTTGGCGGCAGAAAGCTTGAGTGGCTTGCTGGCATTTTTCGTAAAACAAATGCGGAGCAAAAATAAACCCAGCGAATCAACTCCTGACGACGAGTCTTCGTCTCTGCCCCCGACCCATACCTTCACGCGGATTCCGCCCTTACCGCCTGTCGTGGAAGACTCCAGTGCAGACGCACAAAGCCACAGCCGTGCCTTGCGTCAGGCGGGCTTGCGCGATCTGACAGAAGTCAAAGGACAAGACAAAGCCCGCTTTGCCCTAGAAATGGCGGCGGCGGGCGGCCATAACCTGCTCTTCATCGGCCCCCCTGGGGCAGGGAAATCTTTACTGGCTGAATGCTTGCCCGGAATCCTGCCCGCCCTATCGGCAACAGAGTCGCTAGAAGTGGAAACCATCTACTCGCTGGCAGGAGTCAATGTCGGTAGCGTCAAAGGGCAAACTGCTGAAATGCGCCGCGACAGCTTGCAATCGCGGAGCGCACAAACCCAAGCCCATAGAAGACCCCCCTTTCGCGCCCCACACCACTCGGCGTCTTTGGCGGCACTTGCGGGCGGTGGAGCGCGGGCACGTCCGGGCGAAGTTTCCCTTGCCCACCGCGGCGTATTGTTCTTGGACGAACTGCCCGAGTTTTCGCGGGCTACCTTAGAAACCCTGCGCCAACCCCTAGAATCAGGAGAAATTACCGTCAGCCGAGCCGCCGCCCATATGACCTACCCTGCTTCGGTGCAACTGGTGGCGGCGATGAATCCGTGCCGTTGTGGTTTTGCCGCTGACCCGGGCAATCGCTGTCGGCGCTTCCCGCGTTGTGTGGAGGATTACAACGCCCGCATCTCAGGACCTTTCCTTGACCGCGTGGATATCTATATAGAAGTCGCCGCCGTGCCTCCTGCCACCCTAGCCCGCATGCAAGGCGGAGAAGCCAGTGCGTCTGTGGCAAGCCGTGTGCGCGTAGCACGGACTTTTGCCGCCCGCCGTGCCGCCCGCCTCGGACTCCCGCCCCTCGCCAACGCAGCCCTCACAGGGAGCGATCTAGAACAAGCCGCCCAACCGACTCCTGCTGCCCAAACCCTGTTGGAACGCGCCGCCCTTCACCACGAACTCTCCGCCCGTGGCTGGAACCGAGTCCTCCGTCTCGCCCGCACCGCCGCCGACCTACAAGAACAAGAAGAACTCGGAGAAGAAGCCATCGCCACCGCCATAGAACTCCATTCCGCCACCCGCAGCCCCTTGCGTGGCCCCTTGCGGGGCGGCGTCAATGCCAAGCGTTAATTCTCTACTCTGCTTAAGAGCCCCATAGTTTATGGGTAATGGCTAATTGCCACTTGCGTGGAGCATCAACGCCTAGCGTTAATTCCCTAATCTGCTGTTGGGCTTCATAGTTTAGAGTAATGGCTAATTGTCTTTGATGTTGTTTGCGGGGCGGCGTCAATGCCAGGCGTTGATTCCTTAGTCTGCTTAAAAGCCCCATAGTTTCAAACACAAGCTAATTGTGTTTGATGCAAGCACCTTATGATGCGACGATAGTGCCAGGCCTTAGCCTCCTTCTAATTCCTCTAATTCCTAAGCCGAAAAAGAAAAGGTTAGGAACGGGCTTTACTTCAACATTTTTTACGTGCCCTTGCGGGCACTCTGGGCGCATCTGGCTTGCTACCCGCGCCCTTTAACGGCGGCTTACGCCGCCTTTTGGGGCGGCTCGTCAAGCTACGCCGCACTATGGGCGCGAGACGCAAGACCACCTGCGCCTATGGGCAGTTCCACTTCCGTTTTGCTCACGGGCGTTTCACGCCCTACTTAACGGATAGGCTTCACAAACTTCATACTTACTGTTCGGCCCGCTGGCTAAAACGCCAGCGGGCACCTTGCGGTGCGGGCACCTTGCGGTGCGGGCACCTTGCGGTGCGGCGTCAATGCCAGGCGTTAATTCTCTAATCTTCCGTTGGGCTTCATAGTTTAGAGTAATGGCTAATTGTCTTTGATGTTGTTTGCGGTGCGGCGTCAATGCCAGGCGTTAATTCCCTAATCTTCCGTTGGGCTTCATAGTTTCAAACATAGGCTATTTGTGTCTAAAGATCTTACAGGGGGCTAGACAAAATTAGCCCGCACCAAAAACTATGAAGCCAAACCTTGCTTGATTTCCTAACACTTGGCATGAATGCTCCCCCGCAAGGGGGCTTGCGGTGCGGGCACCTTGCGGTGCGGCGTCAATGCCAGGCGTTAACCCTCTAATCTGCTTAAAAGCCCCATAGTTTCAAACATAGGCTACTTGTGTTTAAGCACCTTACAGGGGGCTAGACAAAATTAGCCTGCACCGAAAACTATGAAGCCCGTGGTAAGATGAAAAGCCCCAAGCTTTGCTCTTTCTCTTTCTCTTCTTCTTTCGCTTCTTCTTTGAATCAGCTTTCAAACCAACGCACGACTCTGTCTTTGCACTTGTGACGATATTTTCGCCCCGCCCTGCGACTGCCGAGTCAGACGCACCCCATCGTCTCGCCTACGGAGCTACCTTATCTCCTGCCGCCCGCCGTATGGTGCCGATGGTTTTGGTCTTCTGTACTGCCGCAAATATTTTGGCGACGGATTTTTACGCGCCTTCTATGTCGCACCTGCCTGAAGTTTTCTCGGTGCCGCCTTCTGATATTTACCTGACGATGAGTCTCTATTTCGCCACGGCGTGTTTTATGCAGTTGGTCTATGGTCCTGTGTCCGAGCGGTTTGGACGGCGCAAACTACTGCTACTGGGATATGCAGGATTTATCTTCTCCAGCTTGTGTGCCGCCCTTGCCGCGAACTTTGAAATCTTTCTCTCCGCCCGCATCGGACAAGCCGCCTTCGGCTCGGTGGCGGCGGTGGTGGTGGTGCCGACCATTCGCGCTCTCTTTGACGAGAAAGACTCGCTGAAAATTATGGGTTACTTCGGCTTGGCGGTGGGTTTGGCGCCAGCGGTAGGTCCTGTGGCGGGGGGTTTTGTCCATGTCTGGTTCGGCTGGCGGATGGTCTTCTTTTTGCTGGCGGGATTTGCCGTTTTGGTGTGGTTGGCGGTCTTGCGTCTGGTGCCTGAGACGGTGGATGTACAATCCGCCTTGCCGTTGTCGTGGCGGCGGGTTTTGGGTGGCTATGTGTCTTTGGTGCGCAGTCGTAGCACTTTGGCGATACTTTTGCCTGCGACCTTTGGCTTTGGCGGACTTTTCGCGTTTATTTCTGCGGGACCGTTTGTGTTTATTGACACTCTTGGCGTGGCGACCGAGCATTATGGATTTTTGTTTATGACGATGGTTTTTTCTTTTATGAGCGGAAGTTTAACTTTGTCGCGTTTGGCACGGCGGGGGTATGCGGCGACAAGTTTGTTTCGCGTGGCGTGTTTGCTGTTGCCGTTTGCGGGTTTGATTGCTCTTTTGCCTGTTGCGGTTGGTGTTGAGACGGTGGTGACGTTGTTGTTGGGGGTTTGTGTTTTTGCTTTTTTCTTGGGTTTTTTGATTGCGACAGCCCCTTTGGCGTTGATTTCCAACTTGCCTGAGGGGATGGGGAGTGGTCCTGCGGTGGGTTTTTTGTATTCCATGCAGTTTGGTGGAGCGGGGCTTGCCATTGGTTCAACGGGATATTTTCACGATGGCACGGCTTTGCCGTTTGCTTTGACTTTGGCGGCGATGGCGTCGCTGGCGGCGGTGGCGATTTTATTTTTAGGGCGGACGCGATCCACCTAGCATATGGCTTCATAGTTTCCAGCGCAGGCTAATTTTGTTTAGCCCCCTGCAGTATGCTTAAACACAATTAACCGTTGATTGAAACTATGAAGCCCAACAGCAGATTAGAGAATTAACGCTAGGCGTTGATGCTCCACGCAAGTGGCAATTAGCTTGTGATTGAAACTATGAAGCCCGTGGGCAGACTAGGGAATTAACGTCTGGCATTGACGCCGCACCATAAACAACATCAGAGACAAATAGCCGTTTCTCTAAATTATGAAGCCCAACTGCACTTGGTTTCTTAGCGTCTGGCATTGACGCCGCACCGCAAACAACATCAGAGACAAATAGCCGTTTCTCTAAACTATGAAGCCCAACAGCAGATTAGGGAATTAACGTCTGGCATGAATGCCGCACCGCAAGGTGCGTGCCGCCGAGAAGAATTGAACTTCCGACCCCACCCTTACCAAGGGTGTGCTCTACCCCTGAGCTACGGCGGCATGTGGTTTTGTGTTTTGAGGATTTAACAATAGGCGTCTTCGTAGAGGGGTGCAAAATTTTCTTGCCAGACTCCGCGCCAGAGTGCGAGTCGGCGTTTTGCGGGTGAGCGGCGTTCGGCGACGCGGCGCCAGAGTGGGGCGAGGTAGCAGGTTTCGTCTCGTAGGCTTCCGTCGTGGCGGTTGCGGCGGGCGAGTCCTGCTTCGGCGAGGCGGAGGACTAGGGCGGCAAGGTCGGCGAGGTTTTCGTGTTTGGCGGGCATTTCGCCGCTGGGGGTTAGGTCGCGGCAGGCGGGGATGAGGGACAGCGGCATGGGGGTGGTCAGGCCGTGGAATTGGACTTCTTGGCGTAGGCGTGCGAGTTCGCCTTGGGCGAGGGCTTGGCTTAGGTGTAGGGCGGCGTGGCGGCTTTCTTTGTCGTAGAGGATTCCGGTCCAGAAGGCGGCGAGGGCGACGACGGATTCTCTGCACCCGCCGTCGGTGCCGCGCATTTCCAGCCAGCGTTTTGCTCGCACGGGAGGGAATAGGGCGCCGAGATGGTCTTCCCAATCGCTGAAGGTGGGGCGGCGGGAGAGGGGTGCGCCGTTTTGGTCTTGGGCTTTGCCGGCGAGGAAATCGGCGAAGGAAGAATTTTTTGTCATTACATAGTCATCGTCTGTGCGCATAAAGAACATTGGCACAGAAAGGGCCCAGCGGGCGTAATCGGCGAGTCCTGCTCCGGGTTCAAACAGGAAATCGGGGGCGATACAGCGGGCGGGATCGGTTTCGTCCCAGAAGGCCATACGCATGCTCATGCGTCCTGCGGCTTGGCCGTGGAAGAAGGGAGAGTTGGCAAAGAGAGCTGTGGCTAAGGGTTGTAGGGCGAGGGAGACTTGAAACTTTTCCATGAAGTCTTGTTCGTCGGAGAAGTCCAAATTGACTTGGATGGTTGCTGAGAGATGCATAAGTTCCAAGCCGTATTTGCCTGATTGTTCTAGTAGGGGGCGCATAATTTTGTAGCGGCGTTTTGGTACGCTTGCCATTTCTTCAACGCGCCATTCGGGCGCGGCTCCCAAGCCTAAGAAGCGGGCACCGAAGCTGTCTGCCAAGGCACTCGTGGTCTCGGAGTACAACTCGGTTTCGTGGGCGACTTGGTGGAGGCTATGCAGGGGTGCGCCTGAGAGTTCAATTTGTCCGCCGGGTTCTAGGGTGATGTTGGCGTCGCTGGCGGAATCGACCAGCATTACGGGCTCGTCTCCTTCGCGGACGACCCGCCAGTTGTGGGTTTGGGCGTAGGTTTCTAGGAAGGCGCGGATTCCTGTTTCGCCCTGCCACTGCAGGTGGCGGTGGAGGGCTTGTCCTGCTTGCTTGTTGGGTTTCTTTTCGTAGAGAAACCGCTCGTGTTCGCTGCCGATGCGCCAATCGTCGGGGGTGCGGGCACCGCTTGCCATCCACTCGATTAGGGAGTCTTCGTCTTGAACTTCTTCCTGCAAAGAGCGCACGGTCGTGAGTCCTTATGTTTGTGGGGTTTTTACGGGTTGGTTTTTGTGGGCTTATTTGTGCGGGCTGGTGCTTGCGGGTTTGTGCGGGTTGGTTTTTATGGGCTTATTTGTGCGGGTGGGTGTTTGCGGGTTTGTGCGGCTTGGTTTTTGTGGCGGAATTCTGGGTCTGCTGACTTGTGATAGCCTGACGGGCGATGAGCGACTTTGGCACGCCCCCCCGTCTCCTGCAAGCCCTGTTGCGGCTGGTGCCGCGGGCTTTCTCTGTCCGCATAGCTCCGTGGTGTTTTTTGGCGCGTTTGGATCGGCCGATTGGCTGGCTTTTGTTGTTGTTGCCGGGCTGGTGGGCTTTGGCACTGAGTGGCGCGGCAACACTGCGTCTCTATCTGCTGTTTCTCATTGGTGCCATCTTAATGCGGGCGGCGGGCTGTGTTGTCAATGACTTAACCGACCGTGCTTTAGACAGGCAAGTTGCGCGGACAGCAGAGCGTCCGTTGGCGAGTGGGGTGATTGCGCCTAAGGGTGCGGTGATATTTTTGTTTTTTCTTTTGTTGCTTAGTGCGATGATTTTGTTTTCCCTGCCCCAAGATGCGATTCTGTTGGGAATTGCTTCCTTGCCGTTGATCTTTGCCTATCCAAGAATGAAACGGATTACTTGGTGGCCGCAGGTATTTTTGGGCTTGGTGTTTTCTTGGGGGGCTTTGCTGGGGTTTGCGGCGGCGGATGTAGCCCTGACCGCACCTGCGTTTTATCTTTATCTTGGCTGTGTCTTCTGGACAGTTGGCTACGATACACTCTATGCGGCGGCAGATTTAGAAGATGACTTGACGGTGGGGATTCGCTCCACGGCGGTGCGTCTGGAAGGGCGGATTCGCCATCTTGTGGCGGGATGTTTTTTCTTTGCCAGCCTGTTTTGGGGTTTGGCACTCTTTGCCGCAGAAGTGGCGTGGCTTGGCTATATTGGTTGGGGGGTGATGGCTTTTGGCTTGGTGCGGCAGGTGGGTCTCTTGCCGCAGGATGTACCTCCTAAACCCCAAGCCGCACTTGCCGCCTTTCGTTTTCACGGCAAGCTGGGTTTGTTGTTTTTTGTCTTTCTGGTCTTGGCGGATATCGTATGACGAGTGGAACAATTCTTCTGGCATCCAAAAGCCCTGTGCGGCGGACTTTGTTGGCACGGGCAGGGGTTTCCTTTGCCGTAGAAGATTCGGCGGTGGATGAAAGCGAGGTTAAGGCAAGTTTTTTTGCCTCTGCGCAGGGGGAGACTAACTACGCCGCGCTTTTAGATTCTGCCAAGGGCGCGGCGGCGGAGTTGGCGTGGCTGAAGGCGGTGCGGGTGGCGCAAAGGTTTCCTGCGGCACGGGTGATAGCGGCTGACCAGATTTTTATTTCGTCCAAGCATAGAGAGCCTTTAAGCAAGCCCCGCGACTTGCAGGAAGCCAAAGAACAGCTCCGTGGCTTGAGCGGAGCCGAAGCCACTTTGATTACAGCGGCAATTGTCGTGCGTGGCGAAGATGATGGGACTCCGACTCGTTTGTGGGGAGTGATTGAAACGCCACGGGCGGTGTTTAGAGATTTTTCTGCCGCTGAAGCCGATGTGGTTTGGCGTCTGCAGGGGGAAGATTCCTTGCATGCTGCGGGGTCTTGTTGTCTTGAAGGGGCGGGTGTGCGTTTGCTGGCACAGCTAGACGGAGACGCCTTTACCTTTTTGGGCTTGCCGCTGATTGCGCTCTTGAACTTTTTGCGCATAGAAGGCTTAGATTAAGATTAAGCGATTAAGCGCAGGAGCAGAAGATGACAAAGGTTAAGTCTGCAACAGATACCATAGCGCGTTATGGCTTGGTGGGCTGGCCGATAGAGCATTCGCGTTCGCCTGAATTGCATAACGGCTGGTTTGCCAAACACGGGCTTGCCGCTGAGTACGAAAAATATCCTGTCGCGCCCGAAGAAGTTGAAAGCTGGTTTGCCCAGCCGCCGTGTGAATTTGATGGACTCAATGTAACAATGCCGCACAAAAATATGGCGGCACAGCTTGCCGAGGAGTCGAGCGATTGGGTGCAGATTTTGCAAGCCGCCAATACTCTGATACGTCTGCCATCGGGCGGGTGGCGGGCAGAAAACACCGATGCCCCTGGCTTTGCTGAAGTTGTCCGCAGTTTTATCGGCGGAGAAATTTCTCCTGCGCACAGGATTGTGGTGTTTGGTGCAGGAGCAACAGCTTCGGCGGCGGTGGCGGGTTTGGCGATGCTGGGCGTATCTGAAATTTTTGTTGTGGCTCGTGTGGGCGGGCAGGCGGAACGTTTGAAAGCGCAGTTTGCTGATTTGGTAGCGATTCACCTGATTGCGTGGGAAGAAATTGCCAACTTGGCGAAAAAAATAGATCCGCCACTGGGAGCTTTGATTCACACCACGCCTTTGGGTATGGGCGGTCAGCACGAAGGTGACTCGGTCCAAGCTCTAGAGGCTTTGCTGGGGGCAATTCCTTGGCAGGATTTAGTAGAGAAGAATGCGCTAGCAGGCATAGCCCCGCCTGTCTTTCTGGATGCGGTCTATCCAGCCAGCCGCTTGGTGGCGACAGCCCAAAAGGCGGGATTTTCCGCCAGCGATGGCGTGCCGCTCTTGCGGGCGCAGGCGCGTCTTTCGTTTCAGCACTGGTTTGGATTTTTGCCCGAAGCGATAGAGACAAAGCGATGAGCCAGCCCCTTGCCTTTTCTCCTGTGCCTATGCCGCGTGGTGAAGCCCGCGCTCCTCTTGTCCGCCCGCCTGTTTTGGTGGCGACTTCTCTGCCGCGCAAGACGGCTTTTGTGCGCTGTCAGGCGCGTCCGCAGGGTTTGTTTATCCTTGGCTTGACGGGAGTGATGGGAAGCGGCAAGAGCGCACTGGGGCGCGAACTGGCGCGTTCAGGAGCTGTCCTATGGGATGCTGACGCTGAAGTGGCGGCTCTGCGTCGTCATCGTCAGGCTTTGCTGGGGCATCTGCGGGCTTCGCCATTGGCTTTGGATGAAGCCTTGCTCGGCGAAGTCGGACAAGAAGACACAACCCGCCGCCGTGAGGCTTTGCGTCAGGTTGCGCTTTTGCCGAGCGGCTTGGAGGTTTTGGAAGGGTATTTTTTGCCGCGTCTGCGGGCGGGGTTGCATCGTTTTTTGGGTAGCGTGCGGGGGCGCGGACAAAAGCTAGTGGTCTTGGATGTGCCTCTGTTGTTTGAAAAGGGCTATCTTGAGCTGACCGATTTTACGCTCAACACCAATGCCAGTGGTTTTTTGTTGCGGTGGCGTTTGGCGAAGCGGCGTGGCGTTGCGACTGCGAGCCAAGAGACGACAGGCGAAACAACAGACAAGACGACAGGCGAGACGACAAACAACGCAACAGGCAACGCAACAGACAACACAACAGAGCAAGGGGCAGACGCTGTGCCGCCTTCGGCGGCTTTACAGTTGCGTTTGGCGACTGCGCAATGGGATTTGTCAGCCCGTCGGCGGGCTTTGAGTCATAGTGCGGGGGCGCTGATTGAGACGGGTTTATCGCGGGCGCATACTCGGCGGACAAGTTTTGCCAAGCTTCCTGTGCGGGCGCGGCGGCTTTTGAAATCGTGAGGCGTGGGTTTTATGTCGTTGCTGGTTGAGACCTATTTGTCGTTCTTGGACTCGGGCAGGCGGGTGGTCGTGTTAGACACCGAGACTACGGGTTTATACGCCGCCCAAGGCGATCGTTTGGTGGAAGTGGCGTGTTTAGAAATTCGCGGCGGCGAAACGGGCGCGCATTTTCATACCCGCTTAAATCCTGAGCGTTCAGTCCCTGCCGAAGCGGTGCGGATTCACGGGCTGACCGATGCAGACTTAGCAGACGCGCCGAAGTTTCACCAAGTGGCGGAAGATTTACTGGCTTTTATGGATGCTGACCCCTTGGTGATTCACAACGCGGAATTTGATTTGGGTTTTTTGAACGCGGAGTTGTCGCGTTTGCGTCTGCCGCGTTTGGCGGCGGTGCGGGCTTTGGATACGGTGACCTTGGCGCGTGATTTGGGCTTTGAGCGGGCTTCGTTGGATGTACTTTGTGAGCTTTTGCGGATTGACAAGTCGGCGCGGGCTTTGCATTCGGCTCTATTGGATTGTCAGCTTTTGGCGCAGGTGTTTTTGAGTCCTATTTTTATCCAGCGGGCGCGACCTGAGACTCAAGAAGCTTTTGATTTGGCGGCAGAGAAAAAGCAGGAAGCCAGCCACGCCGCCAGCGAAACTGCGCCATTTCCTGCGCGTAGTTTTTCTGCCAGTGCGGAAGAACGCGCCGACCACAGAACAATGGTCAAAACAAAACTTCCCGCCAGCAAGTGGTCTTGAATTAAAGTCCGCGCAAGCGGGCGTATTAAACTTAGGAATTCGGGTGGTCTGCGGAAATACGCTCTAAGATGGCTTGGCGGCTGGCGGCATCTAGGATTGGCCAATCGCGAATTTCTGCGGGGGTGCGGTAGCATCCCTCGCACCAACGTTCTTGTGGCTCAAGGCGGCAAACTTTGACGCAGGGTGACTCGGGGCCTTCCTGTTGCCACGGAGCTGTGCCTTTGGCACGGCGGGCGGCGAGTCGTGCGACCCGCCGCAAACGGGCTTCGCTGGCTTGACTGCCATCGCCAAGGGCTTGGCTGACGGGCTTGCCCGTGCTGGGGGTTTTTTCGTTCATACAGCTTGTGCGTTTCTAGCTTGTGATGGTTTTCTTGTGATAGTTTTATGTTGCCTTGATTCAAGGTAGCACGAAATGTGCTTTTGCTGGCTGGTATCGGCTTTTACTCACTTTTAGTCTAAAGGGGGGGGAGTCTGTGGCTGATTCGTCTCGCATCCCTGTGTCTTCTCGGTCTTCGCTTAGGGAGTCCTTTAGCCCGTCCGCTCCCTACGCGGGCTGGCAGGGCGGAGTGTTTAATCTAAGCGGTACCCGCACACTTTTTGTCCGCGAAGTTCAGCGTTTCATGGAAATCGCCCGCGAAACGCTTTTGGGTCCTGTTGTCTCTGCCGCCTTGTTTATGGTGGTCTTTGTCTTCGCCTTGGGCGGCGACAAGCAACAAGCCCAACTCGGCGGCGTGCCATATATAGATTTTCTTGTCCCTGGACTTGCCGCTATGTCCTTGCTGGGTGCGGCTTTTGCCAACGGCGGCTTTAGCTTGGTTAATGCCAAGTACGAGGGGAATATTTTTGACCTCCTGACCGCCCCCTTGTCTGCCAGCGAGCTTACCCTTGCCTTGTTTGGCGGCTCGGTGGTGCGCGGCTTTCTGGTTGGTGGAGCCGTCTTATTGGTTCTGGGTTTGGCGTTTGGTCTGCCTGCCTTTCCCTTTCCCTTGTGGCTGCTTGCCTTTGCCTTTTTGGGTGCGGCTCTGTTTGCCTTGCTAGGCTCGCTAACAGGAATTGTCGCTGTCCGTTGGGAAGGCTTGATGATTGCGGTTAATTTTTTTGTCACGCCCATGACCTTGCTGTCGGGGACTTTCTATTCGTTGCAAGAACTCCCCGCACACTGGAGTGTAGTGGCGGTGTGGAATCCTGTTTGGCATGTGGTGGCGGGCTGTCGCTTTGGTATGACGGGCTTTGCCGAGATTAATCCTGCTCTGTCGTTGCTGGTCTTGAGCCTGATAGATGTGGCTTTGTTTGTTTTGGTGGCGTGTCTCTTCAAAGCCCGTTGGCGTTGCTGGAACGCCCAACAAGCCCCGCAGAAACGCTATGTGCAAAAACTTCTTGCTCGCTTGCAAGGCAAGCCCCAAGGGTATCTGTCCGCCACAAAAGCAAGATTTCTTGCCAAGACTCCGCTAGCGATAACAACGCCCACACCCGTAGCCGCAACAACAGCCGCACCCGTAGCCCAAACCGCACGGGCTAGACTGACAGCGGCAGTCGCAACAGAATACCCCGTGCCATCGCTCCTTCGCGGACAACTCCGTGGAGCCACCACCCTTGCCCGCCGTCAATTTCTGCGTGCGGCTTCTTCGCCTGGGGCATGGTTCGGAGAAGTCTTCGGCACGGCAATTCTCGCCTATGTGTTTCTCTTGGTGGTGCCGACAACGGGCTATGCCCCTGCGGGTTGGACTCCTGCTGAATGGCTGGCACCGGGCTTGCTGGCTCTTGCAGTCTGGGATATGGCTTTTGCCTCCGCCGCCTATAACATTCTGCTGGATAGAACCGAAGGCGGCTTGGAAGACACATTAATTCCGCCGCTGTCCTTGCCCGCTCTGCTCTGCGGCTGGGTTGGCGGAGTGCTTCTGGTTGTGGTGCCGATCATCGCCATCGGCATTCTTGTCTTGCGGATTTTTGTCCCCTTTCCTGTAGATCTTTTAGGTCTGCTTGCCGCTCTGGCTCTGGGAACAATCTTTCTTGCCACGCTCGGAGTTTTAGCGGGACTCCACGCCAAACGTTTTGACGATATTGGTATGTTGGAAATTCTTTTCATCTTTCCCTTTTTGATGCTCTCGGCATTTTTGGGCGCACCCGAAACCCTACCCGCGAGTGCCAAGTTTTTATCGTTAGCCAATCCGCTGGGCGGGGTGATGGCGTGGCTTCGCGTCTCCTGGATCGGACAAGACTTCGCCCCCTTCTTCTTGTCGGTTTGCCTGCTTGCCAGTGCCGTTCTGGTACTGCTGGTCGTGGCGTGGCTGGTAATGGCTCGTAGCACTTGGCTAAGGTCTTGAAAGAAAAAGTTAGACTAGGGCTTCGCCCCCCCCTTACACAAAGACAGCGTTACAGATGGGTAGGTGAGAACAGGGCAAGCCGCGTATTCCCGTGCCTCTAATCACCCTAATTCTTAAGCCGCAAGGTGCTATTCTAAAGCTATGAATTTTGTTGCGCAGTTACGCCGTTCCAAGCCCGCGCACTCGCGTCCGCCATCTGCCGACCGCGACTTCGCCAAACACTGGGCAGAACACTGGAGCGACCACCGCCGCCGCTACGACGGGGCATGGCTCAACCGCCACGGACTCACCACCCTATGTCGGCGTGAGTCCCTGCGCTTTCTCTCCATCTTCGGACAAACCATCATCGGCCCCGTGGTCTCTTCGTTGCTGTTCTTGGCAGTCTTCACCTTTGCCTTAGGACGCACAGGCATTGGCCCAATGGGTATTCCCTACCGCGAGTTTCTCGTGCCTGGCTTAGTGATGATGACCGCCATGCAAAACGCCTTTGCCAATACTTCTTCGTCTCTGATGACCGCCAAGTACCAAGGCAATATTGTTGATCTCCTCACCCCGCCCTTGTCCGAAGGCGAGCTGCTCTTCGGACTCGCCATCGGCGGAGTCGTCCGCGGCTTGGTCGTCGGAGCCACCACCTTCTTAGCCCTCGCCGCCTTTCAGGGCTTGAACCCCGCCGCCCCCCTCGCCGCCTTTTGGTTTCTCTTGCAAGCAAGCCTGCTAATGTCGCTCTTTGGCATTCTGGCGGGAGTCTGGGCAGAAAAATGGGAGCAAGTAGGTGCAGTCACCAACTTTGTTGTTGTGCCACTGACTTTCCTGTCAGGTACTTTCTACGCCCTGTCAGACCTGCCCGAAGGCTGGGTCGGAGTCGCCTCGTGGAATCCACTCTTCTACGCCGTTGATGGCTTCCGCTACGGCATCTTAGGAGTCCACGAAAGCGGAGTGGTCTTCGGCGGCACGGTTCTGGCTCTATTTAACCTATTGCTCTTCGTGGCTCTGGCAATGGCACTCAAACGCCACTGGCGACTCTGGGCGTAGAGACAGGGCGTAGAGACAGGGCGCAGAGACAGGGCGTAGGAACAAGGCGTAGAGACAAGACATAGGAACAAGGCATAGAGACAAGGCATAGGAACAAGGTATAGGGTGCGTTTTGTCGCCCTGATGGAGCGTGGTAGAGTCCGCTTTTCACGCTTGCCCTGTCTGCTTTCCTTTCCGCACTTCCTATGGCTACCCCCCGCCACTTCCTAGACCTAGACGGATTTTCCGCCCAGGCACTCACTGCCCTCTTAACAACAGCGGCACACCACAAAGCCCCCAGGCGCCCCGCCGCCCCGCCACCGCTGGCAGGGCGTATCTTGGCACTGCTTTTTCAAGCCCAATCCACCCGCACCCGTATCTCCTTTGCCGCCGCCATCGGTCAGCTCGGCGGACAAGGAATTCTTCTCCCCCGTTCTGAACTCCACCTAGACCGCGGCGAAACCCTAGCCGACACCGCCGCCGCGATTTCTTGCTATGTGGATGCAGTCCTTCTGCGCAGTACCGAGCAAAACTTCTTTGACCAGTTTGTCGCCGAGTCACGCGTGCCTGTGATTAACGGCTTGACCGAACACTCGCATCCCTGTCAGGTCTTGGCAGATCTTCTAACCCTGCGCGAAACCTTCGGCGACAACTGGCACGCTATTCGCGTGGCGTGGCTCGGGCCCTTCAACAATATGACCCGTAGCTACCTCCATGCCGCCGAACAACTCGGCTTTGCTTTGGCTCTCTCTGTGCCACCAGCCTTGCTACCCAAAACAGGCACACCCGACCACGCCCTTTTGACTCGGGTGCAGACAGCCAATCCGCAGATTACCCTCTGCGACTCTCCAGAAGAAGCAGTAACAGGAGCCCACGCCCTAACCACCGACACCTGGCATTCGCTTGGCGATGATGCAACCGCCCACGCCAAACGCGTAGAGCAGTTGCAAGCGTGGCGGGTGGAGGAAAGCCTGTTTGCCCAAGCCAACCCAGACGCGATTTTTCTCCACTGCTTGCCTGCCCACCGCGATGAAGAAGTTTCTGCCGAAGTCCTAGATGGTGCGCGCTCGCGAGTCTGGCAACAGGCGTCAAACCGCCTACCAACCCAGAAAGCCATTCTGCTCTGGACAATGGGTAGCCTAGACTTGCCCGCCTAGCCCCGCCCCGCCAAGGCAGACGGAAAAACCAGAGCAGGTGTAGAATAGAGCCATGAATAGCCCTTCCCCTCCCCCCCCTGCTTCAGATCCTGACGCGGTTCAGGTGTTGGTCTGTCCGCGTTGTGGGCGGCGGTGGCGGGTGGCAATTGCCCAGCTCCTGCGCCCGCGGCATGTGCGGTGCAGTGGATGCAACGAAGCTTGGCTAGCCCCGCCCGCCGCTCCGTCTGCCCCACAAACAAGCGAGCCAACAACAGGGGCAACAAGCGAGACAACAACAGGAACAACGAGCGAGACAACAAGCGCGGCAAAAGCCCCAAGCCGCCAAGCCGCCAAGCCGCAGGAAGCCCAAGCCGCAACGGCTTCCCAAAAGACACAAGAAACGGCGACAGCGACAAAGACAACAGAGACAACAAAAACAAAAGACTCTGCGCTTGAAAAAGATGCACCCCAAGTCGCATCTGGCAAGCAGTCTTCATCCACAGCCGCTGTGGCGACAGGCACACTGGTTGCGTCCAGCGAAGAAAAAGCCACGAAAGAATCAAGCAAAAAAGCACACAAAAAAGCACGCAAAAAACTACACAAAGAATCAAAAAAAGAATCACGCAAAGAATCACAAAAAGAATCGCAAAAAGAATCAACGGGCGTAAAGATTGTCTCTGGTGCTGTGGCTCGCCAAAAGCCGCAGAAAAAGACTTCTCTAGGGTTTCAATTGTTTGGGTTTTTCTTTTTGCTTGTCCTCGCCCTTGTGGCACTTGCCTTATGGACGGCTTGGCAGGGCGGACACCTAGAGAATTTTGATCTGCAAGCTGTAGAACAAACCTTTACCCGCCTTGCCGAAAGCACCCATGACCTTTTGTTGTGGCTCTGGGACTTGGTGCGCCAAACGATTTCTCAGCTGTCCTAAAACACAAAACACAAATCGCTATTGTAGAGCCCCGAGCTTAACTAGAATCCTTGCTTATTCGTCATCGGGTTTAAACAAAATTTTGTGTACTCTGCGAGCATATCGCTTAATCAACCAACGCAACAGATATTTACCCAAGCGCACAAAAATCAAAATTGGATTTGCAAGGGCACCAAACAAAATAAGAAGGAGATCAATTGAGAAGTCAAATATCATCCCCCCATACTTCTGCAGAACCCGCCGCCAACGCACCATCGCCATCTTCAAGCTCCCCGCAAGGGTTTTTGACAATTCCTTCTTTTGGTATTCTACAATATACACCTATAAGTTGTTTTGTTTAACCCTGTGGGGCGCGACAGGCGGGACAATTAGCGCGTGCTACTTCCTACTGTTTATCGGCGGTTTCAAAAATTGCCTGAAAGTTATGCCGCGTATGCTCATCGGCTTGTGCCTCCACCGCGTCAGCCCGCCCTGCGACTTCCTGAACCAGCTCGCGAAACCCGACCAACGCAGACTCAAAACGCAAGACCTTCGCGCGTCCCTTGGGAGCGCGAAAATACAAACTTAACGCCAAGGTGCCGCGTCCCTCGCGGGCTTGGCGAAACCCCGCCCAATAGCGCAACCGCCACTCGCCGAGCGTCTCCCAGCGGTAGAGCCGCCCGCGGGGCAAGACCAGCACGCCCTGCTCGGTTAGCCGCCATGTCCGTCGGGCGCGCAGACAGGCTTGGCTTGCGAGCCACAAGAACAACAAGGAGACAAGCCCAAAAAACGCGGCAAGAAACGGACTGCCATCAAACAGGGCGACTCCGCCAATTGCCGCACAGAGCCCCAAGCCAGGTAAGGCACGGAGCAAATCCGCGACAATCGCCGCGGGCGGATAGGCAAAATCAGACATAGTGTCTCCACCCTGCGGCGGCGTGGCTGTTTCTTGGCGGTTTGGACGCATTGACCTCTCCCTTGACTGAAACTCTCTCCCTCTATAGCATATCGCTTTGTAGCCCCCTGCCCAAAGCCCGCTTGCGCGTTGTATCAGGTGTTATCCTAAGTGCTTTGCCCAGTGTTGTTTTAAAGCGTTGTTTTAAAGCGTTGTTTTGGGTTTTGTCCTAGATCGTTTCTTCAACTGTTTTCCCTTAACCTGTTTTTCAAGGTATGTGTCGTTTCCGTTCGTCCGCGAGTCTCGCGCACGGACGCTTTTTTTCCTGTGCCGTGCCAAGCCCTAACCAAAGGAAAAGTTTTGCGTGTTTGAACAACTGTCAGAGCGACTCCAAGGAGGCATAAAACGCCTCACGGGACGCGGTGTCATCCGCGAAGCCGATCTAGACGAAGCCTTGGCAAGCGTGCGCACGGCTTTGTTGGAAGCCGATGTTTCGCTTGCCGCCGTGCGGACTTTGCTCGACTCTGTGCGTGTCCGTGCCTTAGGCCAGGAAGTCTTGGACTCGGTTTCACCCGGACAACAGGTGGTGCAAGTTTTCCTAGAAGAAATTCGCACCCTTCTGGATGGCGACCCAGACAAAGCCCCCGCACCTTTCTTGGCGACGGCACAGCAAACGCCACAAGTTGTTTTGCTTGTTGGCTTGCAGGGAGCGGGAAAAACTTCGCTTGCCGCCAAGCTGGCACTGCACTTGGCACGCGAAGGCAAAAAAACAGGGGTGGTGTCGTTGGACTTGTCGCGTCCTGCCGCCGCCGAGCAGTTGGAAAAAAGTTTAGCGCGGGCGCGGGCTCTTGACGAAAAAGCGGGTGGCAAGCTGGTTTATCTTGCTCGCGTGGAAGACGCACAACTTGCCAAAACCGCAAAAGCTGCACTGGCAGAAGCCAAACGCGAGTCATTAGAAAGCTTAATTATAGACACAGCGGGGCGGACAACTCTTGCCGCCGACTTAATGGACGAAATGCGGAGCTTGGCTAAGATCGTGTCGCCTGATGAAGTCCTGCTGGTGGCAGACGCGATGACGGGGCAAGACGCGGTGCGGACAGCCCAAGGCTTTGGCGAAGTGGTAGAGATAAGCGGCGTGGTCTTGACGCGGGCGGATGCAGATGGCCGTGGCGGGGCGGCACTGTCTATGCGCCACGCCAGCGGACAGCCTGTGCGTTTTCTGGGCGTGGGTGAGTCGCCTGAAGCCTTGGAAGTTTTTGACTCCGACCGTATCGCCCGCCGCATCTTGGGCTTTGGCGACTTAATTGCCTTGGTGGAAGCGGCAAGTCGCTCTGCCGAACGCCAAGACGCCGAGAAAGCAGACCGCACTGCCAAGCGGTTTCACAAGGGCAAGTTTGATTTGAACGATATGTACGAGCAGTTGCAAGCCATGTCGGGGGGTGGGCTTTTAGAGGGTTTGCTCCAAGGCTTGCCTGCTGCTGTCCGCAAGAAAGCGGGTGGTATGGCACCATCCGACAAAGAACTCGGACATATGCTGGCGATCTTGTCTTCTATGACCGCTGAAGAGCGGCGGCGACCAGAAGTTTTGCAAGCTTCGCGCAAGCGGCGGATTGCCAAGGGTTCGGGTACGACTGTTGCGGAAGTCAATCGTTTGCTGAAGAAGTATCAAGACACGCGGACGGTGATGAAGCGTCTGCGCAAATCGGGCGACAAGGGCTTGCAGGGTTTGCTTGGCGGGCAACCAGCGGCGGCACTTGGAGAAGATTGGCAAAAGCTCATCCCGCCCCGCTAACAACAGCCCGCTAAAAACGACACCTTAAAAACAACACAACGCAACAACAAACCACAACAGCAAACCACAACAACAAAGCAATCAAGAAAAGGAAACAGGCAATGAGTGTGAAACTACGATTAACCCGCCGTGGAGCCAAGAAACGCCCCTTTTACTGGGTGGTGGCGGCGCATTCGCGGTCTCCCCGCGATGGGCGTTTTTTAGAAAAGCTTGGCACCTATAATCCGATGCTGGCGAAGGATGCAGAAAAGCGCATTGTTTTGGTTGAAGAGCGGATTCGCCACTGGCTTGCTGTTGGTGCCGAGCCGTCCGACAGGGTGGCACGGATGCTCTATGAAAAAGGCATTTTAGCCGCACCGCCCGCCCGCCGCGAGCAGACCAAGAAGCCCCTGCCAAAAGCCAAGGCACAGGAGCGGTTGCAGGCGGCAGAAGCAGCAGCAACTGCCGCCGCCGAAGAAGCGGCAAAGCCTGAAGCCGACTCTGCCCCAGAGGCAAAAGAAGCCCCAGAGGCAACAGAGGCAAAAGAAGCCACAGAAGCAAAAGAAACGGAGGCAAAAGAAGCAGAGTCAGATGATTCCGCTCCTGAAGCTGAAGCCGAAAAAGCCACACCAGAAGCCACACCAGAAAAAGATTCACCAGAAAAAGATACGGGCGAAGCAGAAACCCCTGAAGCAGAAAAAAGCTAACGCTACAAGCAAGGCAAACCAACTTGGCAAACGCCCAAGCCCGCGCCTTAAACTTTGTCTGTGCAAACGAAAGCTATGGCTGGTGACTCTCCGCGTTGGGTAGTGGTGGGACGGATTCGCCGTGCCCACGGTGTCGGCGGAAACTTCAAGGTTGAGTCGCGCACCGAGCCTGCTACCGCTCTTCTGTCGCTCTGTGCAGACCTGTCGTACCTGCCTGCTTCGGCACTCAAGCAGGGTGAAAATCTTGTCCGCGATGGCGAGCGGATTCGTGCCCTTTGTCCGATTTCTCTAGAAGCCCTTGGCAAACCCGATGGTCAGGGGATTTTTTTTGCCCGTAGAAAACAGACCCAAAAGACCCAAGAAGCCGCAAGCCGCGAAGCCGCCCAAGCCTTGGCGGGGGCGTGGCTTTTGGTTGCGCGGACGCGGCTTGTGGTGCCACAGGGCGAAACCCTATGGGTAGATTTAATCGGACTCACCGCTCAAGACCGACAGGGAAAAATTCTCGGCGAAGTCTTGGCGGTGCGCGATTTTGGTGCTGGACCCTTGCTGGAAATTGCTCCGCCCAAGACAAACGCTCGTGAGTCTTTCTTTATTCGCTATGGCAAGCCTGAATGGTGTGAAACCGATCTTGCCAAGGGAATTATTGTCCTTGCCCCGCCCGCAGAATTTGCGGGGGAATAATGTGCGCGATAAATCCTGCCGAATTTTTAACCTAATTTTCTTAAGCGAATTCTTAGCCGAATGTTTAAACAACTAAGCGGCTGGGCTTCCCTGCGCCCCCTGCCTTGCCCCGAGTGGCGTAGCCCTGAATGGTCCATCGCCATCCCTAGCCGCTCACACAGCCCGTAGAGGCGTAGCACTGCCCCGAACGGCGGTTATCTCCCACGAGTGGTCTATCGCTTCCCTAGCGGCTTATACGGCTTGTAGCCACGGCTTGTAGGGTCAGATTACGGCTCCAAGTGGCGGACTGCCCCTAGCCCGCAAGAGCCTGCAATAACGCCGCATCATCTCCCTTCGTGCGCTGCAAAAGCTCACGCAACCCCTGGACCGTGATGTTGGTCTGGTGCTCGGTGTGCTGTGCCTTGCTGAGCGTAGCAACCGCTTCCTGTAACAACGCCCGCACCGCTTCCCCTTCATCCACAGCCGCCAGAGCTACCGCCGCCTGTTGCAAAGCCGAACCCCTTTGCCGCAAAGCATAGAACCTGCTTTTCTCACTCAAATTTTCTTGCTCGCTATAGGCTTGCCAAATCTCCGCCAAGGCAAGGGCATGGTTTGCGACTTGGCGCATGGCACCTTGTTCAGCCCGCCGTACTTCCAAGCCCGCCCGATGCAAACGCACAAGAACGAACCAACTCTGTACGACTCCTGTCTTTGCGTATTCCACGCCTTCCCTGATGTGGGCGGCGGCGTGCTGGTAGTTGTGGGCGGCAAGCGACATATCTTCGGCTTGCCGAGCCGAGCGAGCAATTAACAGCCGCACTTCGGCGGCAAAGACCAAGTCGGCAAAGAGTCTTGCCCCATCGCCCGATTGCCGACTGGCAGACAAGAGCGCATTCAGCCCTTGCTCCACGGTTTCTACTGCCCCTCCGTAGGCATAGAGCCACAAAGTTGCTTGGGCAATCCGCGTGGTGATGGTTTGTGCTAAGTGGGCTTGGTCTCCGCCCTGTTCTTCTGCTGCCTGAACCAACGAGAGGGCATAGGCTAGGTCTTGTCCTGTGCCTTGGCGGGTTTCTGGGTTATCTAGGCGGGCGGCACAGGAAGCCCGCCGACTCAAGAGGTCAGCATAGACGAGCGTTTGCTCTGAGTGTTTTCCAGCCCGCCACAAAAGGACAGCCCGCGTCAGCGGCACGGTTGCCCGTGCGCAATCTTCGCGGGCGTGCCAGACTTCGCCGAGCAGGATCAGCGCATAGAGCAGAAACAGCTGGGCTTGCTCGCGGTCTTCGTGGTTGGCTGGGTCTATGCCGTGGCGGGTGGCTTTTACCAGCAGGGCGTGGGCTTCTTGCAGGGTGGAGCGGGCAAGGTCTTGGGCGGCGTACCAATCTTCGCGGGCTAGGGCTTCGGCGGCTTGGCGGAGTTTTTCGGATGGAGCGATTGGGCTGGGTTCTTGCGCACTTGGTGCTACGGCTTCATCAGTGGTACGGGTCTGGACACTGCTTGGCGTTGCTGTCTGTTCGCAGGCGGCAAGGAGCAAGACCAGCCCTAGCCCCGCCCCACAGCAATAGCCCCTGTGGATCCGCGTCCGCCTAGCACACCCCCTAGCAGCTCCCCTAGCCCCCCTAGCAGCTCCCCTAGCCCCCCAAGCAGTTCCCATAGCCCCCCTAGCCCCTCTAGTAGTTTTAGGGTGCGCGGGCGACTCTGTGGCAAGAGCCAAGCCCTCGTCAGCAGATAGCGTTCTGGGCGGCAGGGCTACCTTTCGGTGCAGGCAAAAACTTCTACTCTTCATTCAGCAAGCCTTTAAGTAGATTTTAAGCAAGTAGATTTTAAGCAAGCAGCTTTTAGGTAAGTAGATTTTAAGCAAGTAGCTTTTAAGTAGCTTTGTCAGCGGTGCCAGCTTTACAAGTCGCTCCCCGCCCCCGCGCCTGGAATTAAAGCTTCGCCGCGGGCTTGTTTGGCGGCGATTTCTTGGGCGGTTTTATCAACATTGAGATAGCGTTCAACCGACGAGGGATGAGTCGCGCCACGGCGCAAGCCAATCATCCCTGGAAAAGAGCTACCGAACCACCGCCAAGTGTCGCCTGCCTGTGAGACATCCCAGCCTGCCCGTGCGGTGTGATAGAGCCCGACATAATCGGCTTCGTTTTCAAAATCTTGGCTATGGGCGTTACTGCCCAAACCTGCCCCAAGGATAATTCCTGTATCAATATGGTCATCGTCAAGGGCACCGCCGAGAATTCCGCCTAAGATTCCGCCGATGACGGTGTTGGTGATCTTGGCGGGGATATGGTCGCGGGTGTTGTGGGCGAGTTCGTGGCCGACGACGATGGCGAGCGAGAGATCATCGGGTGCCTGTTTCATCAACCCTTGATTGATATAGATAGCCCGTCCATCGGCAAAGGCATTGACCGTGTCGTCATCGTTGAGCAAGACAGGGTAATCGCAGGTTTCGCGGGTTGGCACATCTAAGGAATGGTTGGCACCTGACTCATCTACCAGCGACAGGGATAAGCTCCCACCACTGCGAGCCGCTTGGTCAAGCATTTCTAGCTCTTGGGCGTAGTTTGTGGCGTCTTCTCCTGCCACGGCGGCAAAAGAAGCCGACAAGCCACGGGCGAAATTGCTCCCTTCTGTTTCTGTGTCCCCTGTTTCTGTGTCCCCTGTTTCTGTGTCTGCTGTTTCTGTGCCTGTTGTCTCGCCCTCGTTGTTGTGGAGTGCATCTTCATTGGCGGCAAAAGAAAACTCTAAGACTTCCCAGCCTTCTTGGACTTCCCCTTCAAGGGCGGCATCCAAAACCGCGAAGACCACAGGCCGATCGGTATCGCCGAAGACTCCTGTCCAGCCTTGGCGCGAACTGCGTGGCACTTGGTCGCGTTGGGTGAAAATCAGCGGCAGGCTATGGCGCACTTTCTCGCCACAGAGCTCAACATTGCTTGCCAAGATTGGCCAAGAAATTTTCTGCAGGCGGCGGGAAGGGGCAAGGCGTTTTTTGAAGGCTAGGGTGTGCTGGTATTCTTTTTCGGCTTTGAGTGTTTCTTGGTCGTAGGTTGGGGCTTGGGTCTCAGGGGCGACGACACAGCCCGCCACGCCTAGCGGGACGAGGAGAAGTAGAAGCAGGACAAGAAAAAGCGGTTTTGCTGGACGAATCGGGCGCATAAGCTGCATAGATAGCACAAATCAGCCAATTATGTAGCCTTGCTAATAAAAAACATATATAATTCAATATAATAAACCAAGAATCAGAAAAATATCAATAGAATTCAATAGATTAAACAAAAGCAAAAAATGTTTATCAATAAACATTTCTTCTCTCGGGGTAAAAATTCCAAAAAACCCCTCAAAAACTGCGCAAAAATCAAAAAACAATATGTTTTACAATAAGATAATCAATAAAAAATAAATTGTTTATCAATAAACACAACAAATAAGACGAAAATTCTGGTCTTGACTTGACTTCAAAACCCCTGCACCCTGATAAAAATCCTGCTTTTTGGCAGAAACCATTGAATAATAAGCGTTTTTACGAAGTTTTCCTGATGCTTAGGCAGACAGCAGAAACTACAGAAGCCGCAACGGAGTCCTGCCCAGAAAACTGCGATGTTTTGGTCATCGGCGGTGGCCATGCGGGCGTGGAAGCGGCGGCGGCGGCGGCGCGTTGTGGGGCGCGGACTCTACTGATAAGCAAGAGCCGCTACGACTTAGGCGTGATGTCTTGCAACCCTGCCTTTGGCGGGCTTGGCAAGGGACACCTGCTACGCGAAGTAGATGCCCTAGACGGACTTCTTGCCCGTGCCGCCGACAAGGCGGCAATTCACTATCGCCTCCTTGGACGTTCCCGCGGACCTGCAGTGCGCGGGCCACGGGCGCAAGCCGATCGCCAACTTTTTGCCATGGCTTTGCAAGGCTTGGTGGCACAGGAAGCGCGGTTGCAAGTTCTTGAAGGCGCGGTCAGCGAGCTTTTCTTAGATGCAGCGGGGGCTGTGGCGGGTGCGATCTTGGCAGATGGGAGAAAAATTTTTGCAGGCGCGCTTGTCCTTGCCAGCGGTACCTTTTTGGGCGGCAGACTCTATTGCGGCAGAGAAGAAGAAGCGGCTGGCCGCCTAGAAGAACTCGCGCCGACAAAAACCCATGCCCAAGGCAATACAACCAAAGCGCGAATTGCTGTCAATGATAATTTGCGCGATTGGTTTGCCCAGCAGGCGGCAGAGAAAACGGGGCTACGGATGATTCGCCTCAAAACAGGAACTCCGCCACGGCTTGCCGCCGACTCGCTGGTCTATGAAGCCTGTAGCCCGCAGGCAGGGGACTCTGACCCGTGCTTTTTGTCGTTCTTGACCGACTCAATTTCTGCGCCCCAAAGCCCGTGCTATTTGACTCGCACAAATCCTGAAACCCATGCCCTTGTTCGCCGCCACCTAGAAGATTCGGCAGTCGGATTGCAAAGCGACTTGGGCTTGGGTCCGCGCTATTGTCCGAGCCTAGAAGACAAGGTGGTGCGGTTTGCTGACCGCGAGTCGCATACTGTTTTCCTTGAACCCGAAGGCAGACTTGCAGGACAGAGTACAGGAGAGAGTAGAGGGCAGAGTACAGGACAGAGTAAAGTACAGAGCACAGAGCAGGCGGGCTTGGTGTCTGTGCCCACAGAAACTGCGCCGACTGTCTATCCCAACGGGATTTCCAATGCCTTGCCCCGCCCCGTGCAAGAAGCACTGGTGCGCACGATTGCAGGATTAGAAAAGGCGCAGATTGTCCGCTATGGCTACGCGGTTTCGTATAATGCTTTTGACCCCCGTGGCTTGGGTCACGACTTAGAAAGTCTGGCTCTGCCGCGTTTGTTTCTGGCAGGACAAATCAACGGCACAACGGGCTACGAAGAAGCCGCCGCCCAAGGAGTCTTGGCAGGAGTCAACGCCGCCCGCAAAGCGAGTGGGGCGACCAGCGGCGTGGAGCTTGCCCGCGAAGACTCCTATATCGGGGTGATGGTTGATGACCTTGTTACCCGTGGCGTTTCTGAGCCGTACCGAATGCTCACCGCACGGGCGGAATTTCGCTTGAGCCTACGGGCGGACAATGCCGATTTGCGTTTGACTCCTAAGGGTGAGGCTTGGGGTGTGGTTGGGCGCAGGCGCAGTGCGGTCTTTGCCGCCCGCCGCCGCCAACTCGAAGCCGCGAAAGCCGCTGTATCGGGCGGGTCATCAGGAGATAGCAAGTTGCCACAGGCTTTAGCTGGCAAGACTTCGTGGCAGGATTTAACCCGCCACCACGCTGTCCTTGCGCAGGTTGCTCCGATCACTGCCCAGACCCTAGAAGCCGATCTACGCTATGCCCCCTATCTTGCCCGCCAGACTCGCGAGCGCAATCGTTTGCACCGCAGTGCGGCTTTGCGGATTCCGCGTGATTTCCCCTACAACGAAATTGCGGGCTTGGGACACGAAGCCTGCGAGTCGTTAAGCAAGCACCGTCCCGCTACGCTTGCCGCCGCTTTGGTCTTGGAAGGGGTATCACCCGCGGCGGTGTCTTTGCTTGCCGCTCATCTCAACCGCAAGCAACGGCGTAGCGCGCACGGGGTAGAACGGGGCAAGCGGCAAAATGTTTGATTCAGGAGAGCTTGCAGGTGTGCGGGCAGGAGTGTCTGCTGTGACTCTTGGCGTTGAAGCGACTTCGCGCACCCGACACAGACGAGCCAGCACAGAGGCAAACACAGAGACAAAGACAGAGGCAAGTACAGAGACAAAAACAGAGGCAAGCCGCGCATCTGTCAGTCCGCCTGTGCCAGTCCGTGTGCCTAAGACAAAGCAAGAGTTCTTGACGGCATACCAAGAACTGCTTGCCGACAGCCAGCAACAAGAAATACCTGACTTAAAGTCAGCCGCTGAGGGCTTGGGGCAATTTGTCGCTCTTCTGGAAAAATGGAATTGCCGTAGCCAATTGGTTTCGCAAGCATCCCTGACAGAAGTTTGGGCACGACACATTTGGGATTCCGCCCAGCTCGCGGCTTTTTTGCCCGCCGCTCTGCACCCCCCGCCAAGGGCAAGCCACCCCGCCCCTGTCTTGCTAGACATCGGAAGTGGTGCAGGCTTTCCGGGTTTGGTCTTGGCGGTCTTGGTTTCAGGAGTTGAAGTCCATTTGCTAGAAGCCAACAGCAAGAAGGCGGAGTTTTTGTCCGAAGCCGCGCACTGTCTGGAACAGACAACAGGCACGAAACTGCAGATCCATTGCCTACGCAGTGAAGCCTGGCAGGGCGGCAAAGCGACATGGATTACTGCCCGTGCTGTCGCCCCCCTGCCGCGTCTTTTGGCTTTAGCGGCTCCGCACTTGGCGGTGGGTGGCACCTGTCTCTTTCACCAAGGAGCCAAGCAAGTTGCGGCTCTTGCCCAGACTGCACAGAAAGCCCGTGCCACAGATTGGACGATGCAAATGCATCCTTCGCGTTCGGCGGCGGGAGCGGCAATTCTGGCTCTCCAACGGCAAGCCCTGTGATTCAAGCTCTGTAATTCAAGATCTGTGATTTCGCTAATTCGCGTAACTCCTGTGACTTCTTCCCGCCCAAAAATCATTGCCATCGCCAACCAAAAGGGCGGAGTCGGCAAGACCACGACAGCCATCAACTTGGCAACTGGCTTGGCGGCAGAATCCCCGCCGATTTTGCTGGTGGATCTAGACCCACAAGCCAACGCGACTACGGGGCTAGGATGCGGGCAAGCCAATCCGTCGGTCTATGAAGTTTTGCTTGATGCAGCAGCTCCTGCTGAAGCCTTGGTGGAAGATTTGTTTGCGGGTTTGTCTTTGGTGCGGGCGGCTCCAGCCCTAGCCGCCGCCGAAGTGGAGCTAGGAGCTTTAGACCCAGAAACCCGCAACCATTCGCTCATACGGATCCTGGAAACCCTATGCGCCGAACGGACAGCCCGTGGCAAACCGCCGTGGCACTATGTCATTTTAGATTGTCCGCCTGCTTTGGGGCCACTTACGGTGGCGGCACTGGTGGCGGCAGACGAAGTTTTGGCTCCGATGCAGGCGGAGTTCTTCGCCCTTGATGGACTCTCGCGCTTGGTTGGTACTTTAGAAACCGTGCGCAGTAATCTTAATCCGCGTCTGCTCTTGGGCGGAATTCTTCTCACCATGGTGGATCGGCGCAATCGCTTGAGCGAACAAGTTGCCGAAGATGTCCGCCGCCACTTTGGCAGTGTGCTTTATGAAACTGCCATACCCCGCAATGTGCGTTTGGCGGAAGCGCCATCGCACGGCTTGCCTGCCTTGCTCTATGACCTTAACGCGGCGGGTTCGCGAGCCTATGTGCGTTTTGTCCGTGAGTTTTTAGCCCGCGAAAAACAAAAGCCATGGGCGGGGGCAAACGAGTCTCCAGAAAAAGCCACAGAAGAAATCACGGAAGAAGTCACGGAAGAAACCACGGAAGAAGCCACAGAAAAGACAGGCGAGACCCTATGACGGAAAAAGCCAAACCCGTGGCGCAAGCAACAGCGCAAGCCCCGCCGCGAGCAACAGCGAAAGTGTCCGCCAAGTCTGGTGGCAGGAAACCCCCGCCCCGCCGTCTCGGACGCGGCTTGGATGCACTCCTTGGAGCCCCCGTCGCAATTGAACCTGCTGTGGCGGCTTCTACGGCTTCTGTGCCTGCCCCTGCCGCCTCTACGCCTTCTACTCCCCCTTCTACGTCTTCTGCCCCTCCTGTGGCTTCTGTGGCACGCCCTACCACGCCATCAGCCACACCCCCTGTCGCCCCCCCTGCCAGACCTTCAACTAGACCCCCAGCCAAGAAGACAAAACCCGCCGCGAAAGCTGTGCCAGCAAGCCCAGACCCGCGACCCAGTCGCAAGCCAAGCCAAGGCGAGCCATCTGCGGGGCGAGCTATGCAGGCTTCGCCGTCGCCCGATATCCTTCGCCTCAAGGTGGATGAAATCCAGCCCGCAGGAAGCACCCAGCCACGGACAAAGTTTGACCCCCAAGGCTTACTGGCACTGCAGGAATCCATCCGCACCCACGGAGTCTTGCAACCCGTCTTGGTGCGTCCTGTGGCGGACGATGGCGGTGGGGCGGGCCATCGCTGGCAACTGATTGCGGGCGAGCGGCGGTGGCGGGCGGCACAAGCGGCGGGCTTGGCGGTGATTCCTGCTCTGGTGCGGGCCTTGGATGATGCAGGCGCTTTGGAAGTGGCTTTGGTTGAAAACATTCAACGGGCTGCTTTAACGCCTGTGGAAGAAGCCACAGCCTTTGCGACTTTGATAGAAGACTTTCGCCTCTCGCAGGCGGAAGTGGCGACACGGGTGGGGAAGTCGCGGGCGCATGTCACCAATATGTTGCGGCTCTTGCACTTGCCATCTGGAGTCTTGGGCTTTGTGCAGGACGGAAAGCTTGGCATTGCCCACGCGCTCACTTTGTTGCAGGTAGAAGACCGCGCCTTGATGGAGTCGGCGGCAACAGCGGCGGTGGCACGGGGTTTAACGGTGCGGCAGTTGCAGAAATTGTTGCACCGCACGGGTGTGGCGAAGGTGAAGCGCAAGCCTGTCAAGAAAGCACCTGACATTTGGGGTGAAGATCTGGACTCGCGGCAATGGCTAGAAGAAATGGCGTTGCAGGGGGGCTATTTGCTGGCTGAACAGTTGGGTGCGGGTGCGGAAGTTGCGCTTGAAGCGACTGCCAAGAACGGAGCTTTGAAAGCGACTTTGCATCTCAAAGATGCCGAACAAGCCCGCCGTTTCTATCATGTGCTTTTGCGGTTTTGGCATCACTTGCCGCCTGAAGATGCGCAAGAAGTGGCGCGGACTTGGGCGGTGGCGGGGCGGAAAAGTGCTTCGCAACCGCTGGCGGAAGATTTGCCGACTCGGGTGCGGGATTTTTTGCGGCTTTATGTAGATGTTTTGTCTAGCCATCACTGGCAGGGCAGGCCTGTGCGTTCGGCACAGCAAGAGCAAACCAGTACAAGGCAGGAAGCCAATCAAGGCGCAAGCCAAAAATCAAACCCAGAATCAAACCAAGACTCAAACCCAGAATCAAACCCAAAATCAAACCAAGACTCAAACCAAGGAATAAATCAAAGAACAAACCAACAAGACAGGCAGAGTTAATACGAGCCCGCGAGGGCAAAAAACAAGCTGTGGAGTCCTTGGCGGGCACCCAGAAGGGCTAAGAACAAGACCATCGGAGCTAAATCCAAGCCGCCCATGGGTGGCATAAAGCGGCGGACAGGTCGCAACAAGGGTTCAAAAATTCCGTCCAAAAAAAGTGCCAGCCGCTCAATGTGAATCCGCACGCCGCCGCCTAAGCCCGAGACCAGCACCCAAGAGCAAAGCACCCAGATGATCAAGCCGTAGGTGGCGAGCTGTAACAAACCATCGAGCAGTTGAAACAAAAGCACCATAGTGGTTTCCTTATGGGCGGTTTCCTTGTTGGTGGAGGCTTGGGCGACACGTCTAGCCAATGATTTCTTGCCAAGCTTGGTCTTGGCGGACTATCCTAGCGTAAATTTTTTGTGACTTGTTTCTGGCTTATTTCCTGCTCGTTTTTTTACTTGTTTTCTACGCATTTTCTACTCGTTTTCTACTCGTTTTTTGGGGCCGTAGCTCAGTTGGGAGAGCGCAGCATTCGCATTGCTGAGGTCAGGGGTTCGACTCCCCTCGGCTCCACCATAATTCTCCCCGCAAGCCCTTCACCCAAGCCCTTCACCTAAGCCCTTCGCCCAAGCCCTTCACATAATCACTTCATCTAATCCCTGTGCCACAGTTCTTTACTGTGGCGTATCGCCGTGGCGGGGCTTGCTTCTGGCTTGTCCGCTCCGTAGTGCCACCAGCCAACAAGCCAAGCCCACGCCAAAGAGCGCAAAGGGAGCCAGCCACAAAAACACTGTTGCCGAGGTAAAAGCGGGGGTGAGAAAAATCGCTTCACCATAAGACCTGCGCAACCACAGATGAATTTGTTTTTCATCGGCTCCTTGGGCCAGTTTTTTCCGCACGGCTTGGCGGAGCTCACGGGCAAAGGGAGCAGGCGAAGAAGCCAAAGCTTCCGCTTCACAGACAAGACAACGCAGATCGCGAAACAACTTTTGTGCCTGTTGCTCCAAGGCTGGATCTTCTAAAGGCATTTCGTGTTCTATGGCTTGTGTCTGTTCCTGTTCCTTTTCTTGGGCAATTGCCTTGGGCAAAACCTCGGACAAGACTTCTTGTCCGCCACTGACCAGAAGCACCAAGCCAAGCCCGCACGCCCCTAGATGCACAAACCGTTTCAGCATAGGAATGGCTACTCCGCAGTCGGCACAGACAAGACTGCACCCTTTGAACAAGCCGTAAAGGCTTCCATGAAGGCAAGCCAAGTTAAATCTTCTCCTCCCAACAAAGGGGCTTCGCCGCGCCAACAAATTCGCGCCCCTGTATTCTGTCTTTCTTCTGGTGTCGTATCTTGCGACTCATCTTGCAGACTTTGTGGCGCACCCAAATCTATAAGAAAGCTTGTCGGCACACCCGTGATTGCCAAAGCATCAGAAATTGCTTCCGTGCTGGCACCCACCCGCCTGTACGGAATGCCATCCTGTTTCAACCACGCCACTGCAGCTTCTGTGCGGTCACGCCACAAGATGCCATAGACAGGCAAGTGGTCTTTGAGTGCCATCAACTGCGCATGTTCGGCTTTGCAGGGTGCGCACCAAGAGGCGAAAAAATTCACCAAGACATAGCGTTCGGATGGTTTCTGTGGTTCTGTCCAAGTTGCGGGGGTTAGGGGTTCGGGGGGTGGGGCTAGTTCCTGCCATTCTGGAGCATAGGCAAGTGTTGTCGTAAATAGCGGGCGCAAGGCGGCTTCGCTGGAAAGCAACGAATTGCCCTGCGGGCTATGCACGGCTTGTCCCAGAGCAAAAGCCAAGAACAACAGGAGTGCAACCGCTCCCAGCAGGGGCAAGCCATAGGTCAAGCGGTGGAGCCAGCGGGATTTCATAGACGCTCTGTTCGTTGGCGGCGTAGCAAGGCGACTCCGCTGATGAGTCCAGTGCCCGCCGCTAGGGCGAAGGCGAGCCACAGCCACAAGACCAGCGGACGATAGAGCACTACCACCTGTCTGCGGGCTTGGCTTCGCGCAACCCCTGCTTCGGCGGAGCCAATCTGCACATGAAAGTCATAGAGCAGAGTCACCGCCAAGGCGGTTTCGCTGGTCACGACATCACTGGCAGGATAATAACGGCGTTCGGGAGTCAGCTGTCTGCGTTGTCGGCCACGGTCTAGCCATAGCACCTGGGCGCGTTCGCCGACCCAGTTGCCGCCGCGTACCCCTGCGATTGAGTCAAAGACGAAGCTATGGCGGGCAGGTGTGCCGCCGAATGCAATTCGCTCACCGGGGGCAATGAAGGCGCGGGTTTCGCTTTGCCAAGCGGTGGCGGCGGTGGCGGCAAAAATAAATCCTGCCAAGGCTAGGTGTCCTGTGGCAAGAGCCAATTGTCCGCGGCGTTTGTGGCTTTTTGTTTCTGCGGGAGCTTTGAAGGTGGCGTAGAGTCCGCGGAGAGATTCAAACGCCAAGCCAGCCGCCAAGGCAATTGCCAGAAGCCCAAGTACGGGGGTTTCGGGGCGGGCAAGCTTGGTTAAGATGCTTGCTACTAGAGCGACCAGAATTACTCTTCCCCGTGTTTGAGTTAAGAACATTTTTGCTTTCGCAGAAAGCGACACTTCTTGCCGCCAAGCGACAGTTGCGACAGGAGAAGAAACAAAGATCGCGCCAAGGGGCAAGAGCAGAGCGAGCGGCACAAAGGTCAGAGCATAATAGCCTGTCCCGACCGACACCCGTGTGCCTGTAAAGAGTTCTAGGGCGAAGGGATAAAAAGTTCCGAGCAGAACAATTGCCGCCAGCGTTGGCATAAGCAACAGGTGGAGTAGAGTTGCGCCTTTATAGAAGCGCGGAAAAAACAGCACAGAATGTTTTGTCTCGTGGTTTTGTCTTGGCAGACTGCTTCGCAGATAAAGAGCAAAAGAAAAGACCGCAACCAGTGATAGAATTGCAAAGGCGGCGAGTCCGCGTTGGGGGTCTAAGGCGAAGCTATGGACCGAAGTCAGCAAGCCCGAGCGGACCACAAATGTTGCCAGCAAGGCAAGAAGCCAAGCCAAGAGGCAAAGCAGTTGTGCGCCTTTTGCGTGTAGGGCGAAGCGGCGGCAGGCGGCGACTCCGTGGAGTGCGGCGGTGGCGACCAGCCATGGCATTAGGGCGAGATTTTCTACGGGATCCCAGAACCACCAGCCGCCCCATCCGAGTTCGTAGTATGCCCACAGGCTGCCGAGTCCGAGTCCTGCGGTTAGGGCACTCCAGGCCAGCAGGAGCCACGGCAAGGTTTCCGTTGCCCAAAGTTGGGCGGGACGATGCAACAACAAGCTGGCGGCGGCTTGGGCCCAAGCCAGAGACAAGCCGACATAGCCGAGATAGAGAACAGGCGGGTGTAAGGCGAGTCCAATATCTTGAAGCAGTGGATTGAGTGCAGCTCCATCGGCGGGGGCGGAGGTGAGGGGTGCATAGGGATTCGAGAAAAAGCCGACAAACGCCAAGAACAAGAAACAGATCGCGCCGTGTAGGGCGACAATTGCCGCGGAATTTTTTTCCGAATTCTTTGCGGACTCTTTTACGGACTCTTTTGGTGGTGACTCTGCTGGCGCGTTCTTGGCTTGTGTTTTGTTTGTAAAAACTGCATAGACTGCCCCGACCAGAGTCAAAAGCATTGTCCAGAGCAATAGCGAGCCTTCGTGATTGCCCCAAGTTGCCGCCAATCGCCATGGCACTGACAAAAGCGAGTGTGAATTTTCTGCCACCACGCGGAGAGAAAAATCATTGCGAGCAAAAGCTAGTAGCAAGCCGACAAATGCCAGAAGGCATAAGCTGCTACTTGCCACTGCGAGCCGCCGTGCTAGATGGAGTGCAGTGTCGGGCGAAAGTTTTTGCGCCCATTGCTGGCGTCTTGTCTCGTGTGTTTTTTGGCGTGTCTTTTCGTGTGTCTGTGCCTGTGTTTTTGCCTGTGGCTTGTGGGGGTTAAGCTGGGCGGCAAGAAGCGGCAGGAGTGCCTGAAGCAACGAGGCAAAAAGTGCGACCCATAGGCAAGTCGCTGCCAATAGATTAAGTGCTGTGCTCACAAGGAAAGCCACAAGCTCAAGCAAAAGCCATTACGGATTCTGCTTTTCTGGTGTTTGATACGGCTTTTGGTACAGCGATTGCCGCGGTGTTGTTCGTGATACGGGGCGGTATTCTTCGTCGTGGCGTGAGAAGACCGAGTCGGCGATGAAGATTTTTTGTGTTGCCTTGTGCTCTAATCGTCCTTCCACGATGACTTCTTCGCCTTCGGCAAAGAGCGGCGGCAAGACCCCTGCATAGCGCACGGTCAGGGTCGTAGCAGATGGAGCGACCACGGCAAGATTTGTTGTGCGGTTTGTTGGGCTTGTTGAGCGGCTTGGTAGATCGGCAACTGCGAAGATGACTCCGTCGGTTGTGGTTTTGACGCTGTCTGCGACGACCAAGCCACCGAGGCGAATGGCGCGTCCGCCGACAACACCCGCCCGTGCTGTTCCCGCCACCACTTCACTCGGAGCAACATAAAAAACCAGACTCTTTGACAAAATAAGAGCCAAGAATCCTGCTCCACAAATGAAGCAGCCAACACCGAGCCAAGCAAAGAGCCCGAGCCGTGGCAACTTGCCGCCTAGCACCTTGCCGCTTAGTAGCCTACCGCGTAAGAATTCTCTGTTGCTTGTCCGCCGCATTGTTGTTTTACCTCTTGGCGGCAGGAGCTTCAGGGTGTTTTTTCTGTGGCTTTTGGTTTGTTGTCTGGTGTGTGTCTGTGGGTTGGTGCGGGTCTGTGGTCTTGCGGGTGTGCCAGGCGACGATGAGCTGTCCGCCCAGGACTCCTGCCGAGACGAGCCACGCCGCTAGGACAAAAGCCCATTCTTGGCTCACGAGTTGTCTCCGTCATCTGCCGCCGCAGACGGCGGAGCCACGGGGGGCAGAGCTGTCGCAGATGGCAGAGCGACAAGCGGCGTGGCTAGGAAACGCTGATAGGCAACGGGAGTCCGCAGACAAACCAGAGTTCCATAGAGCAGCAGGTAGGTGAGTGCCATTAACAGCAGGGGTGCGAAGAATTCGTTTGGCAGGCGCGACTCGCCGCGGGCGAAGACGCTACTGGTTTGATGGAGCGAGATCCACCAGACGACAGAAAACTTGATAATTGGCAGATGCACCAAGCCGACAAGAGCCAAGATGCTGGCGGCGCGTATTCCTGCGAAGCGGTTTTCTAGGGCGGCGGGCAAGGACAGTGCGCCCAAATAGAGAAACAGCAGGATGAGTTCTGAGACTAGGCGTGCGTCCCAGGCCCACCATAGGCCCCAGATGGCGCGGCCCCAGATGGAGCCTGTAATTAGAGCAAGGGCGGTGAACCAGAAGCCTGCCCAGGCGGTGGCTTCAAAGACAGCGGCTGAGAAGATGCACCGCCGCCACAGGACTGCCACGCCAGCCCCTGCTAGGACGAGCCAACAGAAGAGCGACATCCACGCCGCTGAAACATGGACATACAAGATTCGTACAGTTTCTCCTTGCCGCCAATCGGCGGGCGAGAAGAGTAGGCTGGCGAGACTTGCGACTCCGCCGAGAGCCAGCGTTGCCGCTAGGAGCCAAGGGGCGAGTCGCAGACTCAGCAGGACAAGTTTTGGCGGGGGCAAGGTTTCGGACATAACGCGCCAGAATACCACTTACGAGACGGCATCTTTGAGAGCGATGGTGGTGGCGGCAAGACAGCTGGGTAGGAACAGAGCGGCGAGGGCAAGGTTCAGGCTAGAGGCGGTGGCGAGCGGCAGGGTGGCTTGGGCGGGCAGGAGAGCTGCTTCTAGCAGGGCGGCGAAGGCAAGGAGGGGAGCAACTGCGAGCGGCAGGAAGACGAAGCCGAGTAGCAGGCTGGCGTTGCGGGCGGAGACGAGCAGGCAGGCGGTCATAGCGGCGAGGCTTGCGAGACTTAGGGCTAGAAGTGCGGTGCCAAGGAGTACAGCGGGCAGGGCGGCAAGGGGCAGAGACAAGAGAAAAAACAAAATTGCGATACCGATGGCTAGGGGTGGAAAGATGAGACAGAAGTGGGTTGTGGTGCGGAGTCCTGCCAGGGTGCGAGCGGGGACAGCTAAGAGCAGAATGGTCAAGGGCAGGGGTGAGCGTTGCCATGGGGCTTCTAGGGTTAGGCAGACAGCGAGCAGGCAGAGCACACTGACGATGGCGGGGGCGAGGGGAGCGGTTGCGGGTGCGGAGAAATTGACTCCCCCTGCGGCTAAGCCGAATAGGAATCCTGCGGCGACAATAAACAGGCCTGTGGCGGCGGTGGCGGTTGTTTGTGCGTTTGCCAACAGATCCGCGACCAGCAGGGCGCGGAATTTTTCTCCTGTGCTTGTCCCAGTTCTTGCCCCAGTGTTTGTCTCTGTATGTGCCGAACCTAAGGAGTCTGCAGGTGGAGTAGAAGCCAAAGGCTCGGCATTCGTGCCGCCCTGCAAGGCACTAGGCGTTGAAGGTAATTTGCCCTTGTCCGAAACTATGGAGCCTGCAGGTGGATTAGAAGCCAAAGGCTTGGCATTGATGCCGCACCGCAAGGTGTGGAAATGGGTTGCAGGGGCGAGAGTGGTGGTTAAGGTGTTGGCGTTTTCTGTGGTGGTGCGTAGTTCGGGTGGGGCTTCGGGTTGGGTTAGGACAACGACTCCGCCTGTTCGCAGGTGTTGGTGGATTGTTTGGGCGACTAGGGAAACAGCTTGCGGGTCTAGATGGGCGAAGGGTTCGTCTAGGAGCCACAACTTTGTATTTGTGCTGTAGGTCAAGGGCGCGAGGGCAAGGCGGCGTTGTTGGCCTCTTGAGAGTTGGCAGGCTTGGCTGGCTAGGGGAAGGGCGAGAAGTTTGGCGGTGGCGTGGGTATGTTCTTGGGTGGTGGTTTTTTGTTTTGGGTTTACTCCTGCCAGAACGGCTTGCAGGTGCAGGATGCGGCGGACAGTTAATCCTGAAGGAAAGGTTTGTTGGTCGGGGAGAAAGAGCGGCGGGGTTTTGCTGAGCTGGGCGCGGAGTAGATCGGCGGGCGATTCGTTTTCGTGCCCGAAGCCGCCCGTTTGGCAATTTGGTGGCTCTTGGTTGGTCTTGTTGGCGGCGGGCTTGGGCGGGTGATTTTTTGTGCCTTTTGCCTCTTCTAGGGGGGGGGTTAGGGGCGTGGCTGCATGGGGGTCTGGCGGCTGGTTTTTAGCCGCCAGTACGGAAGCTGTTAGAGGGGTATTTTTGCTACGGGCGGGGCTGGTGTCTGTGGCTTCGTGCCGTGGGTCTGGAGGGGGCGAATCGGCTGATTCGGGGTTTATTCCGACAGGCAAAAACGGGCTTTCTGTGGCGGGCAAAATTGGCGGTAAAAACCCTGCCAAGCCGAGCAGCATAGAAGTCTTTCCTGCGCCATTTTTGCCGAGCAGAAACGTGGCTTTTCCTGCTGCCAAGGTGAGGGTAATTGGCGGTGTGGCGGGCTGACTGCCGCGGGCGATGGCGAGGCGACAAAAGACCAGCTGGGGCGGGCTGGTGGGGCTTCTGTCTGACTTCTTGATGAAGGGTGCAATTTGGCGGAAATCAAACATTTATCAAGGCTAAGCGGCGGGCTGGCTGGTGGTGATTCTGGTGCTGGTTGTGGGGTTTTACGGGGTTAATTTTTTCGCACTTTGGAGCCAGATCGATTACGCAGATAGGGGCGTTCTGTACTTCCTTACAGAGTCTTTGGGCGGGGCAAAATTGCCCGTTGATGGGTGGTGAAATCCCTGCTGATTGTACGCTGATTGGGCGTTGATTTTCTGCTCCGAATTTGCGTCCAGTGTGGCACGATTTTTGCGCTTCTGTATCTGTGGTGCGGGGAATTTTTCGCTTATGTTTTTGCCTCTGTGGGTGCTTAAAAGCGAAGGGAAAAACTCCCCTTTCTTCACACTTTACTTTAAGTAAATTCGCACAAGCAATTCGGAATCTATGTGGCATATTTTTCTCCGTAGATGGAAAAAAATTAACCGCCGAGAAAACGATTTTTCTGCATCTCTTGTTGTGGATTAAAAAAACGAATCGCGTTTGCGAATCGCTTAAATCTTGCAGAAAGCGGCAATTTTTGGTAGTGAAAGGGTGACCGATTCGTTTACCGTTTGTGTTTTTCCCTGTGTTTTCTTGTTTGTTGTGTAAGCAGGGTTGTACGGGTTGAGCGAATGGGTCTCCGAGAGATTCGGATGTTGGCCTCTGAAACAAATGGTTTTGGTTTGGCGTAGCAACATTGTCGGTTGACTTTCGGAATGTAACCAAAGCTAAGGGGGGATGAACATGGCTGCAGCCAAGAAATCCACTCGTCGTAAATCCGCGAAGAAATCCACTCGTAAGAAATCGACGCGGAAGAAGGCAGCGCGTAAATCCACGCGCAAAACCACCCGTCGTAAATCCACGGCGAAGCGTAAGACTTCTCGCAAGAAGACTTCTGGTAAGCGGAAGACAACGCGCAAGAAATCCACGCGCAAGAAGGCAACACGCAAGAAGGCTACGCGTAAGAAATCTACGCGTAAGAAGTCTTCGGGTAAGCGGAAGACCACACGCAAGAAATCCACGCGCAAGAAGGCGACTCGTAAGAAAGCGGGTGGTGCGAAGCGCAAGAAATCTTCGCGTAAGAAGTCCAGTCGCAAGCGGGCGGCAAGTCCTGCTCACGGCGACACCTTCGGCCCACTTCTCGCCTAACAGCCGAATGCTTGCCTGTGCTGTTGATCGGCATGGGTTGGCATAGCAGGTTTGAGCTCGGTCGCAATGGGCACTTTCCCCGTTGCGGCCGAAGCTCTTTTAAAGCGGATTTTTCAAGCTGTGTTTAGGGTTGTGTTTTAGCGCGCAAAATACAAGAGCGCATTTTTAAGGCGGTATCTTTAGAGCGGTATCTTTGAAGCGAATTTTGCGAGCCAATTTTTACAGCAAATTTAGTAAATTTATAGAGTCGTGCTTAGAGGCGAAACCGTTTGCGCGTCCAGAGCCAAGACTGCGGGGTGCGTAAGATCTCCGCGCTGTACCAATCGGCGAGTTTTTGACATAGGGCTTGGACTTCGGCTTCGTCTAGCTTTGCTGATTGCTGGTTTTTCCGTGGCGGCAAAAGAATTGGCCCAAATTCCACTTCCATCGCCCTGTCTGGGCTTGTCGTGCCACTTCTGCCTTTGCGCCTGTCCGTAGCGGGCTTTTTTGCCTCCTTTTCCTCTGTGTCATCTAGGGCGCGAAAACAGACCAAAGCCGCTCCAGAGCGCAGAGCCAAGCGCACAGCTGTATCGGCGAGCCAGACTTCTTGGTTCAAAAGCTTGACCCGCGTGGCTCCGACTTGTCGCTGATCTGAGAAAAACACCGCTGACTCTGTCCCTGCCAAAACCCCGCGCAAAGCTCTGGCAAAATCCCCGCGCCCGCCACGGACAAACAAAGCTGTCGCTGTGCCATCGGCGCGTTGCGCCCCGATTGCCCGCCGGGTGGCGACTTGACGGGTCAGCCACGAATCCGAAAAGGCGCGAGCGGTGAAGTTGCACGGCACAGAAACGCGGCGGGCTAAGGCTCCGCAGGCGGCTTCCCAAGCGGCGAAGTGTCCTGTGACCCAAACTGTTGGCGTGGCAAAGAGCGATTCAATTGCGGGGTCTAAAAGCCGTTCGTCTAAGGGCAGGGAGCGATTGCTATAGCGGGGGGTTTGTCCTAAGTCGGCAAAGTTGCGGAGCAACAGAGCAAACGACTGGCGGGCAATTGCCTTCGCCTCTGTAGCTTTTACCTCTGTAGCTTTTACCTCTGTAGCCTTTACCTCTGTAGCCTTTACCTCTGTGGCTTGCCCCCTTCTTGGCTCTGTTTTTTGCTCTTCTCCCTGCTCTGTTTCTTGCCCTGTTTCCTGCTCGTGCGCGGGCAGAGCCTTGGCAATGTTGGCGATTACTTGGCTACGGTTTTTTCTGCCCCAGAGCAGCCACGCCAGCCCTGCTAGGCGGTGTGCCCGCACTCGTGCTGTCTTCAGCGAAGTCCGCCACAGATAGGCGACGGCAAAGCGTCCTGCGAGATGAAGAGCCAAAGGCAGAGCAAGACTGCGAAAAAATTTACGCATAAAAACCCATCCTAGAGCGACTCTAGCTTGAAGCGGTTTCTGAAAGCTGGTTTAGAGCGGCAAGGATTTCCGCCTTGTCGGGTGTTTCTACGCGTGCGGGCAGGGCAAGGGCAAAGCCGTGCGGCAAGCGGACTGCGTCTTTTTCTGTGGTGACCAAGGTGGCGTTATGGCGTTCGCCCAAGGCGGTTAAGCCTTCTAGATCCATTGGCCGATAGCGATGGTGATCGGCAAAGGCTACAGTTTCTGCAAGGATTAGCCCTGCTTCCTGACAAGCGGCAAAAAAGTTTTGTGGAGCGGCAATTCCTGCAAAGGCAAGAACCCGTGGTGCCTTTCCTGCTTCTCGTTCTGCGGCTAGGGCTGCGGGGAGAGTCAGGCTTAACCAGCCGTGCCACAGGGCACCTGTGAAGTTATGCTCCGCCAAGACCTGCCGCACAGGAGTTAAAGCTTCGGGCGTGGCGGCATAGCAAAAGACTGCATCGCTTGCCGCGAGGGCTTGTTCTATAGGAGTCCGTAAAGGCCCTGCAGGGAAGACTCTGCCATTGCCGAAGCCATTTTTTCCGTAGTTGGCGTGTAGGCACAGGATGGAAAAATCTTTGGCAAAGTGGGGGTTCTGCAAGCCGTCATCAACAAGGACAAGTTCTGCCCCTGCCTTATGGGCACGAACAATTGCCGCCTGTCGTTTGCGTCCGACCCAAACAGGAGCCACCGCCGCCAGCAAGCAGGCTTCATCGCCGTGTTCTTGTGCCTTGGCAGGGTCTCCCCCTGCCCCGACTCGTAGCAATTGGCGTTTTTTGATTCGTCCGCCATAGCCGCTGGCTGAAACATGCACCTTGTGGGGTGCAGGGGTTAGTGGGCTTGGCTGGCTTGGCGGTTGGGCGGGCGTGGTTTCTTGCAAGACCTTTGCTAGATAAAGAGCTAGGGGAGTCTTTCCACCGCCACCCAAGACCGCATTGCCGATACAGACCACAGGGACAGGATTGGCGGCGGGTGTGCCTGCCAGCAGAGCGCGAATCCAACCTGCGCCCCGCCATAGGCAAGCAAGGGGAATCAGCGCGGGCGTGAGAAAAACCCGCCCCAGAAAACGCGCCTGACCTTGCCACAAGAGCGGGCGGCGGATCATTGCCCTGCCTTGTCTTCTGTTGTCTCTCGGTGCCCTGCCCCGTGCTTACTCGGTTGCTTGTCCTGTTGCTTGTGGGCGGGCTTGTTGGCACGGTTCTTGTCGCCAAGGGCGGCTTTTGTTGCTGTACTGCCGCGATTGAGTAATCGCTCGGTTTGCAACCAGACCAGCCGCGAATAGCCGCCTTGGGTGCCGATGAGACTTTCGTGGCTTCCGCTTTCGCTGATCTGTCCGTTTTCCAGAACAAAAATCCGCCCTGCCCCACGGACAGTAGAAAGCCTATGGGCGATGATAAGAATTGTCCGCTTGCCGCTTTCGTTTGCCAGAGTTTCCTGGACGAAAGCTTCCGCTTCGGCGTCTAAGGCAGAAGTTGCTTCGTCTAGCAAAAGCAAAGGTGCATCGCGTAGCAAGGCCCGCGTTAGGGCGAGACGTTGGCGTTGGCCGCCTGATAGCCGTACCCCGCGAGCACCGATGAAGGTGTCGTAGCCCTGTGAAAGAGCCATAATGAAATCATCTGCCCCTGCACTTTTTGCCGCCTGGCGCAAAACTTCTAGGCTCGGACTCTCCGCCAAGCCGTAGCAAAGATTGGCTCGTACCGTATCGTCAAAGAAATCAATTTCTTGGCTGACCAAGGCGATGGCACCGCGCAGGGACGAAAACGTCAGGGAGTCAATCTTTTGTCCGCCGAGCTGAATCACACCGCTTGCAGGATCCCACAGGCGTAAGAGCAAATTGAAGATTGTGGTCTTGCCTGCGCCTGATGCACCGACGAAGGCGACGGTTTCGCCGCGTTCAATTGTGCAGGAAAAATTATGCAGAGCAAAACGATCATCGCCCGAGTACGAAAAGGAAACTTCAGCAAACGAAATTGCCAAGCCCGTTTCCCTGTCGCGGACAAGCGGCACGGCATCAGCCGCTTCGCGCACTGTCGGCGAGACCAAAAGCAAGCCATAGACTCGTTGCAACGCCGCCAAACCGTTCTGCATAGAAACATACGACCGTGCCATCTGGCGGATTGGCTGATTGGCTGCCAACATAGCGATAAAAAAGGCGGCGACTTCGCCTGCTGAAAGTGCGCCGAGTTCTACCCGCCAGGCGCCATAGGTGAAAGCGGCGGCGAGTCCTAGAATGGCGACAAATTCTAAGATTGGGCCGCCGACGCCAACGAGCTTATCTTGGCGGAACAGCACTCGTCGCAAGCCGCCCAAGCGACGCTGTACCCGTACTGCTTCGCCGGCTTCTTCGTCTGAGGTTTTGACATTGCGTATTCCTGTGACGACTTCTTCAAGGTGGCGCAAAAGCTCGGCGCTTTCTTCTTGGACGCGAGCGGCATTGCGGCGTGTTGCCCGTCCCAAAGCCCGCGTCAGGAGCAACAGGAGCGGAAAGAAGACAGCTGCGACCAGAGCCAAGCCTGCGTCTTTCCAAAACATATAGCCGATGAGAAAAACGCAAAGAGTCGCGTGGCGGGCAAGTCCAAGGACAGCGGTGCGGAAAAATTCCTGAATACGGGCTGCATCATTGACGATATAGGAGAGCAAACGCCCTGGATTCTCGCCAAGAAAAAATCCGTAATCCAAGCGGACAATATGGCGAAAAATTTTATCCTTTAAGTCGGTGGCAATCCGATTCTGGATGTAGCCCAAAAACAGAGCCGCAATCATCTGCACCACGGTAGAAAGTGCGCCGACTGCGACAAATTGTACAAGAATAAATCCTGCTTCCTGCAAGCCAAGGCGTAAGACTTCGTCTAGGATTCGTTCCGTCAGATTGACCATCCAGACCAAGGTGGCACTGCTCAATGCCATCAAGATAAAAGTCGGGAGCAAAAGCCACAGATAGGGGCGTACATACGCCGCCAAAAACCATCGCCGCGTCTGGCGGGCAGGAGCCAAAGCCGCAGGCGTGCCTGGATTTTGTGAAAAGCTTGGGGCTTGGCTCATAGCAGAAACCGAACTGCGACCCGCCCGCTAGAGTGGAGCCGAGTCATCGCTTGTGTCGCTGGCAACCCCGAGGGCAAGGTGGGGAATTAACAGACTTGGCGAGTCGCTTCCTGTGCGGAGTCGCAAATCATCGCCCGCGATGATCTGTGGCAGAAAGCTCCGCAAGTTGCCCGCCAAGGTAGCTCCTGAAATGGCACGGGTGGGCGCACCCTGTTCGAGCAGAAACCCTTGAAAGCCCTGACTCCAATCCCCTGTGACGGCGTTGAGTCCGTGGCCTAACAGGTCTGTAACATAGACTGCAACTTCACCTGTTTGACAAGCCTGCTGGCGGAGTTCTTCAAGGGCTAGAGTCCCGCCACGCAGGCACAAATTGCTTGCCCCGCAGGACTTGCTTCCCCCCGCCCCCCGTGCATTCCCTGTGGCGGGCAGACCCATCTGGCGGGCACGGGCAAGATCCAGAAAGGGACGAGCAAAAGTCCCCTTTTCATACAAGACCAAATCGGCACAAGCCAAACCTTCGGCATCGTACTCCCGCGAGTGATGACCCCGCCGCCGCAAGGGTTCATCCACCAGACGCAGCTCGGGCGGCAACAAAAGCTCTTCCTCATAGCCAAGCAAAAACGAAGTGCCACGGACTAAGGCTTCGCCATTTGCCGCCGCCGCTAAGGCACCGAGCAAAACCCGTGCCACGCGGGGCTCAAACAGAGCCGTTGCCCTGCCTTGGTTCGGCGGCAAAACAGGATTCTGCTTCGCCACCACCCGTCTCCCTGCCCCTGTGCCGAGTTCTTCGCAGGACTCCAAATCTTCCCGCCACGCCGCCGAATGGCTTTCCCAATCCACCTGCATTTCTGTCCCACTTCCCGCCACCGCCGCTACTGACCGCCCTGAAAAACTATTCTTGGTTTGTCGCTCAACGCCGTTGCTGGCAAGCAACAGCGAGTCCGACTCCCCCCAGTGGGCTTCTGCTTCGGCAACTGCTGTCACGCCAGGCACGGCCCGACTTGCCGCTTCCAAGGCTGCACACTCTTGGGCTAAATCGCTGGCAGTCGGTGGCGGGGCATCTTCCCACAGATCTAACCCTTGGCGATTGGAGCTTTGCTCTGTTCGGCTTTGTGCCAACTCGTCTTGGGTTGCAAGTCCGAGCCACGGGTCGGGGGGTGCAAGGCGTGCCATTTCTCCTGCCCGTGTGGCAAGCACGCCCAACGACTCTTTGCGCAGAGTCGCACGACCAGACATGTTTTTTGCAGGAGGCAAAGAACAAGTCGCCACCGCTTCTGCCAAAGCCGTAGCGTTCTGTGAGTCTTTGACTTCCGCCAAGACCCGCAAAGAAAAGGACTCTTCTTCCGACCAGCCGATTTCTTCGCGAATACCATTGCGGGTGTGGCAGTGGATGGACTTCCCCCGCACCACCGCGGCTTCGGCACCATAGGCACCCGCCCGCTTGGCGGCTTGTAGAAGAAACGTTAGATCGTTTGCTAGAGATTCGTCAGGCATTTCACGCAGATCTTTTTGCTCTGTTTGTAAGGGTTATTTGTAAAGGCGATTTGTCGAAGCGATTTGTAAAGTCTATTTGCAGAAGTAATTTGCCGAAGCAATTTGTAAGGGCGATTTGCAGAAGTAATTTGCCGAAGCGATTGGCAAGCTTTATCAGTAGCGATTATCTAGGCGAAGGCTTAGCCGTCTGCGGTTTGGCGAAGGCGGCAATATAGTTACAGCCAAGGCGATTGTCGTCCAAGTGCCAGCCCCCCAAGGGAGACGGAATCAATCCCGCGATTGCCTGTGGCTTGGTGCCTGCCGCTTCTGCCCACTGGCGCAAAGCATCGGGCGGGATAAATCTTTGCCATTCGTGGGTGCCCTGTGGCACTAGGCGGGCGATATATTCGCCTACGGCAATGGCGGCGACGAAAGAACGCAGGGTGCGATTTAAAGTGGAGACCACCAACAAGCCGCCGCTTGCCACCAAGCCGCCAAGCCCACGGACGAAAGCTTGCGGGTCGTTGATATGCTCTAAGACTTCTAGCGACAGGACAAGGTCATACTGCGCCCCGCGTTGCACTTCGCTTGCCAAATCGCCTTGGACAAACTCCACAGCACCTGTGCCTGCTCTGGGCGGCAAGGTTTTCTGGCGCACTTGGGCGTGGCGGATGGTTTCTGCGTCAGCATCAACAGCACGGACAAGCATTCCTGTTGCCGCACAAGGAAACGCCGTTAAGCCGCCGCCGCATCCTAAGTCTAAGGCGCGGAGTCCCTGAAACGAGTGCGGAAAATTCGCCTCTTGTACATTTATTTTGTGTGGGTTTGTTTTTTGCGCCGCTGTGTTTTGTGCGTTTGCTCCTTGGCTGTCTGCGAAGGCTTTTGCTACCTCGCGGTAGATGAAGCCCAATCGGGCTTCGTTCATGGCGGCCAAGCTCCGCCATGCGCTTTCTTCGGGGTTCCGCCAGGCTCCGCCCAGACGGGCAAAGAGTTCTGAGTCGCGGGTGGCGGTTTCGCTCCGTGGCTTTGCGGGCTTGGCGTTGGTGGTGGAAGTTTGCGGGCTCATATTCGTAGGGGTATGTGAGGGGAGCGTCAGGGCGGAATGTAAGGGCAGAGCGTCAGGGTAGAGTGTCAGGGCAGAGCGTAAGGGGCGGGTAAGGGGGTCTGTGAAGGCTAGGGTGCGCTAGGCTAGGCTACAAGCCAGACCACAGGCCAGACCACAGGATAAACCCACAGCTGGGCTTCGGGCTTGGTGCGGCAGATTTGCTATATATAGGGACTCATCGGCGTGGTTTGTAGATCTTGGGTGCGGGGCTCGCAGAACGGGGCAGAGCGCAGGGCAGGGCGCGGATTGGCTTCCTTGGCGGGCGACTCCTGCTAACCATAGCAAACCTTGTGGCTTTGCTATGGTGGAGCGGCGTTGCCGTTTGTTGCCTGTTTTTCGGGTGGGTTTTTGGACTCTGGCTTGTCTCTCCCTGCTTGAACTTGTGCTTTTGCCGTGCCGCTTGAATTTTTCCTTTGAATTTCCTGCTTGAACTTCTTGCCTGTTTTCTGTTTGTTTTTCTTCTCCTCAACTGCGAGCGAACTTGGCTTTGCGCTTTTCTATGTCGGCATCTGTGTCTTCTCTTGCCTCTGCTTCTCTTACCCCTGCTTCTGTGGCGGTGGCTCCTGTGGTTTTGAAGTTTGGCGGGACTTCGCTTAGTGCGCCCGAGCGGATTCTGGCGGCGGCACGGCGGGTGGCACGGACAGCACATCCGCAGGAAGGCGCACGGCGTCCTGTTGCTGTGGTGGTCTCGGCGATGGATGGCGAAACCGATCGCTTACTGGCTTTGGTGCGGCGGGTGGCTCCGACCCATGACCTACGCGAGCTGGACGCGGCGGTATCTACGGGAGAAAACATTTCGGCGGCACTTTTGGCGGTGGCTTTGCAGGAGCTGGGTTTGGCGGCGCGTTCTTGGCAGGGGTGGCAGTTGCCGATTCTGACCGACAACTTGCACGGCGGGGCGCGGATTCAAGACATTGATACAACGGCACTTCAGACCCGTATGGCGCAGGGAGAGATTGCAGTTGTGGCAGGGTTTCAGGGCTTGGATGAAACGCGCAATCGGATAACGACTCTGGGCAGGGGTGGCAGTGATACGACGGCGGTGGCTCTAGCTAGTGCGCTGGGTGCTGAACGTTGTGATATTTGCACGGATGTTGAAGGAGTCTATACGGCAGACCCGCGTTTGGTTTCGGCGGCGCGGCTTTTGCCTGAGATTTCGTATGGCGAGATGTTGGAGTTGGCTTCTTTGGGGGCGAAGGTTTTGCAGGTGCGTTCGGTGCAGATTGCGGCGGCACGGCGGGTGCGAATTCGTGTATGCTCATCACTCTCGGAGGAAACAGGTTTTGCAGGAACGGGAGTAGGAACAGGGGTAGGAGCCGAAGCAGGAACAGAAGCAGGAACAGGGGTAGGAACAGGAGCAGAAACAGGGGCAGGGACAGGAACCCTGCTGGTTGCGGAAGACGAAGCCATGGAACAGCCCGTTGTGCGCGGTTTGGCGCATTCTATGAGTGAAGCACGGATTACCCTGCACGGTTTGCTTGACCGTCCTGGCATTGCCCGTGAAGTTTTTCGGGCTTTGGATGACGCGGGGATTGTCGTGGATTTGATTGTCCAGACTGCGTCGGCTCCGAGCGATGGCACGACGCGGGTGGATTTAACCTTCACCCTGCCACAAGGAGAAATGGCACGGGCGACTGCCTTGTTGGAGTCGCATCGGCAAGATTTTGGCTTTGCTGAGTTGTCGGCGGATGACTCGGTGGCGAAGCTTTCTGTGGTTGGCATTGGTATGCGCAACCACTCAGGAGTCGCCCGCCGTTTATTTGATGCGCTTTCGGATGGCGGGATTAATATCTCGGCGATTTCTACTTCTGAGATTCGTATTTCGGTTTTGATTCGCCAAGACGACTTACAGCAAGCTCTCAACCTAGTCCATAGAGCCTACGAACTTGACCAGCCGCCGCAACGCGAAGAAACCTTTCCGCCCCTCAAGCCTTGAACGACTTTTCCGATTTCTAACGACTCTTCGCCGTACGAATCTTATGTTCTGCATCCTACCCACGGCTGGACCGCGTACAATCCTTTGAACGGCTTTCCCTGCGTCCATTCACTTCTTGCTTTGCCACCCCCGCTTCGCAAACCTTATGTCCCGCTTAACCCGAAAGACTGGCACCAGCCAAGACGAGCCACTGGAAGTGCGCTTGGGGCGCGCCCGCGATCTAGCGGGCTGGACGCGTGAAACCTTAGCCGCTCGTCTCAAAGTATCGCCCGCTACAGTTGCGGCAATGGAACACGGCAGGTGGCGGGAATTTCCCAACGCTACGGTGGCGGTTGGCGTGTTGCGCAACTACGCCCAAGCCGTGGGATTAGACCCCAACCCCCTTGCCGCTGAACTGCGCTCCCTGCTGGAGCAACAACGGGGCGGCAAGGGCTCTAGCCCACCCCTGCGGACTTCTTTGCGTCCTGCGGCTCAGATGCGGGTTTCCACGACTTCAACTGCCCACGCCCCGCCGCTTGCAGCCCTTGGTGCCTTGGGGGCAGGGAGTGCAGTCATGCGCTTTGCCGTCCAACGGACAGTCTGGGGGATTGAAGGCAGGGGCAATTGGCGGCGTGGGGCTTTCGCGGGCAGACGGGCAAGTGCGGCTCCTGTGCCGCGCCAAGCCCACAGGATTTTTTCGCTTGGGCTGGTTTTGGTCTTGTTAACTGTCTTTGCTGACTTTGCCTCCCGCCCCGATGATTCTTTTGCGGTCTCAAGGCTTTTGCCTGAAGCGCCACCCCCGCCTGAAGTTTCAGAGACTCAAGGTATCCGCCCAGCCTTTGTGCAGGATAATTTTCTACCCTACAGAGCCCCAAGCTTTGCCGCTGGCTCGGATACAGGTGCGACTGCTTCTGGCACTTCTGCCCAGCCAGGCATAAGCTCCGCCACAGAAAACCAAGCGGGCAGGTTTCACCTTGTCGCCCTAGAAGACGGAGTTGTCCGCTTAGTCACCCGTAGCCACGGCACACTCCATGTCGGGACTCTCCATCGCGGGGCGCGTTTGCTCCTGAACGAAGCCGATATTCCGCGCTTGGATACCGACAATCCCGCCGCCTTCGTTTTGGAATTCGCCGATGACGAGCCGCTCTACCTTGGCGTGGCTCTGGGAGTTCAAGACTCACCCGATGCTAAGCCGACTCATAGCCCCAGCGATAGAGTCTGGCGTGGTGTGCCGCTCTTGCGTTCGTCTTTGCGCACGGGGCTTCGTCCTTGATGTGCTTGTGAAGTTGCAGTTTTTCAAACAGGCGAAGCTTAAGAACAGGCACAGCCCAAAAACAGACACAGCCGCTCCTTGAACCCGTAGGCACTTTTCGGCACTCGCTATGGAATACTCTACGCGTCCGCTTGCCCCCCGTCGGCAGAGTCGCCCTGTCTGGGTTGGAGCCGTACAAGTCGGTGGCAACGCACCGATTTCGGTGCAGTCTATGACCAACACCGCGACCACGGATGTTGCGGCAACAGTCGCGCAAATTGAAGCCTTGGTTGCGGCGGGTGCAGATTTTGTTCGGGTTTCTTGTCCGACAGTGGAGTCCACCAAGGCTTTGGCGGCGATAACATCTCGTGCTTCTGTGCCGATTGTTGCTGATATTCACTTTCACTACCGACGCGCCATTGAAGCGGCAGACCAGGGAGCGGCGTGTCTGCGCTTTAACCCGGGCAACATTGGCAAGCCAGAACGAGTTGCAGAAGTAATTGCGGCGGCACGGGCGAACCATTGTTCAATTCGCATTGGGGTTAATGCGGGTTCTTTAGAGCGCGACCTGCTAGACAAGCACGGCGGACCCAATGAGCAAGCCCTTGTTGAAAGTGCTTTGCGGCATGCGGCTCTTTTAGACAAGGCGGGTTTTACGGAGTACAAAATTTCTTGCAAGGCTTCTGATGTGCCTCTGACGATTCGTGCTAACCGACTCTTGGCACGACAAACCGATGCGCCCTTGCATCTTGGGATTACCGAGTCGGGGAGTGGCAAAACGGGAAGCCTGCGTTCGGCTGTTGGCCTTGGCACTTTGCTGGGGGAGGGAATAGGCGACACCTTGCGGGTTTCCTTGGCGGCTGACCCTGTTGAAGAAGTGCGGGTTGGCTTAGAAGTTTTGCGTTCCTTGGGTTTGCGCCAACGCGGTGTGTCGATCATTGCTTGTCCGGGTTGTGCGCGTCAGCAGTTTGATGTTGCCGCTGTTGCCAGTCGGTTAGAAGAGCGTTTTGCGCATCTTTTGGTGCCGTTGAAGATTTCAATTATGGGCTGTGTGGTTAATGGTCCGGGTGAAGCGGCTGAAGGCGGGATTGGCTTGACGGGGGGCGGACGCGGTACCCATCAGCTGTACCTAGACGGCAAGCCTGTGCGGCGGATAACTCTAAACAGCCTAGCGACAGAGGGTAGAGAAGGGGCAGAAGATACAGAAGGTATGGCTGGGGGAATTTTATCTTCTCGCCACACAGAAGCTTTGATCGCCGAGCTGGCACAAGAAATTGAAGCGGCACTTGAAGAAGCGGGACGGGCATCGGTATCTGAAACTCCAGCACAAGCCCCATCTGAATCTGCTACGGGAGCTGTTCCTACCGCCACTGCCCCACCACGCCAAGCCGATGGCTGATACGCCTGTCGCCGCCACGGACTTTGCCGCTCGTTTGTCCCGCCTAGAAGCCGACTGCTTGGCACTTGAAGCAGAAGTGGCAGAGCTTGAGCAGGCGATGGGTGAAGCCTTTTCGGCTTCGTCCAGTCCTGAAGCTCAGGGCAAGGCGCAGGCGCTGGCGAAAGAGTCAGGACAAGTCCGTGCGCGTTTGACTCGTCTGCAGGGCGAGCGTGAGCTTGTGCGCCGTCTTGTGGAGGCGACTCGTTTGGGTGCCGAAGAAGCTGACGCAGAACTAGCGGCACTGGCGCGTGAAGAACGGGATCTTTTGGCACAGGAGTTGGCACAGCTTGACCAGGAAGCTGAAGGCGATGACTCTGACCGTGGGGCAATTTTAGAAATTCGTGCGGGTGCGGGCGGTGAGGAAGCGGCTTTGTTTGCGGGGGTTTTGGCGCGAATGTATCGTCGTTATGCTGAAGTTTGTGGCTGGGCGTTTGAAGAGCTGTCTTTGTCGCAGAATGACTTGGGCGGTTTGCGCGAAGGAGTCTTTGCTCTTGGGGCGGGAGCGGCACGGGGTTTGCGTTTTGAGTCAGGCGTGCATCGTGTTCAGCGGGTGCCTGTGACCGAAGCGGGCGGACGGATTCACACTTCCACGGCGACAGTTGCAGTTTTGCCTGAAGTCCGCGAGGTGGAGTTGGAGATTAAACCGCAAGAGCTACGGATTGACACCTACCGTGCGGGTGGGGCGGGCGGACAGCATGTCAATCGTACGGATTCTGCTGTGCGGGTGACGCACCTACCGACGGGTATCGTTGCGCAATGTCAGGATGAGAAATCACAGCATCGCAATCGGGCGCAAGCGATGGCGGTTTTGCGGGCGCGTTTATTTGACCAGATGCAGGAGCAAGCTCGTTCGGCTGAAGACCAACTGCGGCGCGGACAAGTTGGCAGTGGCGACCGTTCGGAGCGAATTCGCACCTACAACTATCCGCAAAATCGCGTGACCGATCATCGCATTGGCTTTTCCCTGCGTCGCTTGGACGCAGTTTTGGAAGGCGAGGCTTTGGCGGAAGTTTTTGCGGCTTTGACTCAGGCTGAGTCAGATGCTTTGTCTTCGCGGGCTTGAGGGCAGGTGGTGGAGCATTTTTTAGACTCACAGCTGGCGGCTTTGAAGGCGGCGGGCTTTGCTTGGCCTCGCGATGAACTCCGCGCTCTGACGCGCCTAGCGGAGACTTCACAGCAAAACTTGGCGGCACTGGTGGAGCGGCGGCGGCGGCGTGAGCCCTTTGCCTATCTTGCCGAGAGGCAGGAGTTTTGGTCGCTGACTTTTTCTGTGGTTTCTGAAGTTTTGATTCCGCGTCCTGAGAGTGAGCATTTGGTGGAAGAAGCTCTGCGGGTTTTGCGTGGTGCGCCTTATGCGGCGGCGGATGCGGAGTTAGAAATTGTTGAATTTGGTTTGGGTTCGGGAGCGATTTTACTGGCTCTTTTGTCGGAGTTAGAAAAGTCTGCATGTCTGCCAACGCGAAAGGTTTTGGGTTTGGGTATTGAAAACAACCCGCGGGCGGTGGAAGTTGCGGCTACGAATGCGCGGCGGCTTTTGCGGCTGCAGAAACAAGAGCCGAAACCAGAGCCGAAACAAGAGCCAAAACAAGCTGCTGGGTCTGTGGGCTGTGAGATCATGGAAGCCGATTGGCGTAGTGGGCGGGTTGGTTCGCGGCTTGCTCGGCGGACAGGTCAGACGCGGCGTTTGGTGCTTGCCAATCCGCCTTATTTGACGACTCGCGAGTGGCGGAGTGCACCGCCTGAAGTTTCGCGTTATGAGCCGCGTTCGGCTCTTGATGGTGGTCCTGATGGACTTGCTGCCTATCGTGGTTTGGTTTGTCCTGTGGCGGCGGCGTTGGTGGCGGGTGAGCGGGCGATTTTGGAGAGTACACCTTTGCGGGTTCAGGCAATTACGGAGTGTTTTGTCTCGGGTGCTGAGCCGTTGTTTGCGTTAGAGCGTGTGGTTTGTGATTTGGCGGGTTTGGAGCGGGTTTTGTTGCTGGAGCGTTTATAGGGATGGGTTGCACAAAGTCATAAAACCTGTCATTTTAAACCTGCTGTTGTCTTGTCTTGTCTTGGGTACAGCACTTGTCCAGCGGCTTGCTGGTGCGTGCTGGATGAAGCACAGATGAGTCACGAGATAAGTCACGAGATGAGTCACGAGATAAGGCACGGGTGAAGCACAGATAAGGCACAGATAAAGTGCGGATGAAGCACGAGTGGTGTGCTGTCTGAATCCCTAGAGATGTGTTCTTGGCTGGTGCATGGCTTGGCTACCCCTATTAGTGTGAGCAGGGTACTGTGAGCAGGGTACTGTGAGCGGGGTGCTGGGAACAGAGCACTGGAAGCGGGTACTGTGAGCGGAGTACTGGGCGCGGGCTTAGAGCGGGAATTTTTAAAACGAAAAGTACAGGAGGGTTCTATGAGACCCGTATATCCTTCGCGTCGTCCGCAGAGGCAGGCGCATCGCCGTGGTGGTCAGGGTTCGCGTGGTGCGGGCGGACGAGGCAATGTTTTGGATTCGAATGGTCCTGCGGGGCGGTTGCGTGGTACGGCGGCGCAGTTGCAGGAGAAGTATCGTTCTTTGGCGACGGATGCGCAGACCCATGGCGACAGGGTTCAGGCGGAGGCGTTTTTGCAGTATGCCGAGCATTATCGGCGTTTGTTGAATGATGGCGGGCGTGAGTCGGCTCGTGAGGGACGGCAGAGCAACGGGCGTGCCAATGAAGAGCGAGGCGAAGAGCGGCGAGAAGAGAGAAGTGAAACGCGGCGAGAAGAGCGAGGTGAAGAGCGTCAAGAAGAACGTAGAGAAGATCGTAGAGCGCGTTCGCGGCGACTGGCGGGTTCTGATTCTGGCGAGTCGGAGCTAGACGAGCGGGGCGGCGAAGATTTGGATGATTTGGGCGGTGCGCTGGGCGGTGAAGTTGGTGGTGAAGCGGCGGTGCCAGCGCGGCGGCGTGGCGCGTCTTCTCGTGAAGGGTCTGCTCGTGAAGGAGCGGGGCGTGAAGGGTCTGCTCGTGGTGCTTCGGGTCGCCGTGGAGCCGAGCGGCGGAGTCCGCGGCGGACTGGTGGAGCGGGTGCAGAGTCTGATGCTGAGCTGAAGAAGATGCTGGGCGGTGAAGGTGGCAATGGAGCTGCCAAGCCGCGTCGTCGTTCTAGCAAGGCGAGCGACTCGGAATAATTTTTTGGGCGGAAGTGAAGCCACAAGGCAAAAGTTCAGCCCAGTACCCAAGCTTTCAATCAAAAAGCCCTTACCCATAAACTATGGGGCTTAACTTTGATAAGAAGCCTAAGGTCAGGCATTGTACAGCCACTCGTGGCTGGTTTCGGCGATTTGGACGGCGTTAAGGGCGGCACCTTTGCGTAGGTTATCGGCGACGATCCAGAGTGACAGGCCGTGGGTGACGCTGGTGTCGCGGCGTAGGCGTGAGATGAAGACGGGGTCTGTGCCGGCGGCGTCTAGGGGGGTGGCGAAGTCGTTGGGGTTTTCGCCGAGCAGGATGATTCCTTGCGTGTTGCTAAGTGCGGCTTCGGCGATGGCGGGGGGCAGGGGGCTAGAGAATTCCAGGTGGGCGGCGATGGCGTGGCTGACCATCACGGGGACGCGGACGCAGGTGGCTTGGAAGGCGAGGTTTGGCAGGTTTAGGATTTTGCGGGTTTCGGCGCGCATTTTCCATTCTTCGAGGGTTTCGCCGTCGTCTAGAAAAACATCAATTTGCGGGATGACATTGAAGGCGAGCTGGCGTTGAAACTTGGCGGGGGTGATTTCTTCGCCGTTGTAGAGTTGGCGGGTTTGCTCAAAGAGTTCTTGCATGGCGGAAGCGCCTGCGCCGCTGGCGGCTTGGTAGGTGTCGGTGATGACGCGTTTGAGTGGAGCGACATCGGCGAGGGGTTTTAGGGCGGCGACCAGTTGGATGGCACAGCAGTTTGGATTGGCGATGATGCCGCGTGGTGGGCGCGAGGCTAAGGTTTCGCCATTGACTTCGGGTACGACGAGCGGCACATCGGGTTCTTGTCGGAAGTGCGAGGTGTTGTCTATGACGATGCAGCCTGCTTCGGCGGCGCGTGGGGCGTGGATGGCACTGACGGCACCCCCTGGTGAGAAGAGTGCTAGATCCCAGCCGTGGAAATCAAAGCCATCTAGGGCTTGGACTTGGTGTTCTGCGCCGAAGGCTTCTATTGTCTTGCCTGCCGACTTGGGGCTGGCGAGCAAGGCAAGCTCGGAGACGGGAAACTTGCGCTCTTCTAAGATACGCAAAATTTCGCTACCGACAGCTCCTGTTGCGCCGGCGATGGCGACTCGCAGGTTTGGTTGCGTGGGCGGGTGCGGCGCGTTTTGCGGTGTGGTAGCCATACGCCCCAAACTAGGGTTTTCGCCCGCGTCATTCAAGCCACGCTATTTATGGCGGACGGGCAAGAGTGGGTGCAACTTCTGCCAGACGGCATCGGCTTTGAGCTGGCGGAGCGGCTTGTGCTGGATGGCAAGAGCACTCGGCGGCAGCCAACGTTCGGGGTCAGTGGCTTCGCCGAAGAGCGAGAGCATAGGCACTTTGTGGCGGGCGGCGGCGGTGCCTGCTAGATGGCCTGCGCCTGTATCGCCCGAGACGATGCAGGAGGCTTGGGCGGCAAGGCTATAGAGTTGGGCGAAGTTGGTCTGGCTGACTAGATTTACAGCATAAGGAGCTTTTGCCGCCACTTGGCGTGCGGTGTCGCTATCAACCGCCGTGCCGATAAGCACGGGCTGGATTCCCTCCCTTGCCAGCTTGCCCGCGAGTTCTGCCCACCCCTCTACCGCCCAGCGTCTGCGGCAAGTTATTCCACCGCTTGAGCCGACAATCAGTAAGGCGAAGGGTTTATCACCGATTGCGGCTTTTAGTTCAGAGGAGAGTTCTTGCTCTAAAAAGGCGAAGTCTGGCTCTTGGATTTTGAGGTCAAGAAATTTTGCAAGGCGTATATGTGGATAGGTAGCGTGATGGCGCAAGCCTTGTTCGGTACGGCCTTCGTGTTTTGGCAAGCCAATTTTTGCCCACGGCTTTTCGCCATAAAGAGCGACACGACGATTTTTGGGTGAAAGACGCAAGCCTAAACAAACCGCCCGCGACCAGCGATTGCGTGAGAGGTCATAGATGGAGTCCCACTTGCCGATTCCTGTTTTGCGAATAATTTTTTTAGGAATCTTTCGTGCCTCACGAAAGAGAGAAACAAAAGATGCATCGTGTTCGCGCCCTGCAATATGGACAGAGAAATTACGACAACCGAAATACTCTGCCGCTTGTTCTAGGAAGTTTTGCAAGGATTTATCTGCTATGCAATGAATTTCATTATTTTGGTGGTGGTGGAGTAGTGCTTGAAACATTTGCCAAGCAACCACTACTTCTCCCAGCCCGTTGCGAAAGAGAAGCAAAACTTTTTTGCGGTTTTCGGATTGATCGCGCTCGGCACTCCATAAGCAAACACGGGGCGGGAAGTCTGAGTCGTCAATTTCTTGTTCTTTGATAAGAGAGAGAAGAGTTTTAGCCACTATGGGAGCGGGTAGGTGCTTTGCCATTGATCCGCGAGTCAGCAAAACTTTGGCACTGGGAGCTGCCCAACGGCGCGGCGATTCGTGTCCTTGGTCAGAGAACAGCGAAAGCAAAGGTGTGCATGCCGCCTCTGCTAAATGTCCCCCACCTGTATCCAGAGAAAGGCAAGCCGCCGCTCCTTGTATCAGGGTATAGAGTTCGGCGAGTGTAGTTTTTCCTGCAAGGTTTATGACCTGCGGGTTGTCTGCGGCAATTTTTGAAATGCTTTCTTTGTGGGTAGCACTTCCTGTTGCAAGAACAAGGTATCCTTCGGTTTGTAAGAGCCCTGCGACTTCAGCAAAGCCTGCCGCCGACCAAGCTTTTCCTGTGGCGGATGAATTTGCTTCAGAAGCAAAAACTACGTACGGCTTGTCTCCGATAGTCTGTTGTAGTTCGGCAGGAATTGGCACGAGAAGGTGTGAGATGTCTATCTTGTTGGGCGTGAGTCCAACGCCACGCAAAATTCGTGCGCCGTGATAATAGGCGCGTTCGTCTGTTAGGTAACCGTGGCGGGTACCGTAGCGGGCGAAGGGTTGATAGCCGATGGTTGTACAGCGACGCAATTGTAGAAGGGCAATCAAGCGCGCTAAAATTAAATAGCGGCGCGTCGTTCGGGCAGTACCGAATTCGTAAATGGTGGAAAAACGGCCCTGCCATAAAAAACCAAAGGCGTTATCGGGCGTGAAAAATTTGTGCCAAGGACCGAATTTCGGTAACCGACAGACTTTATCGGGTTGCCAAATTGCCTCTACCACACCCTGTACGGGTGGTCCTCTGTAGGCGACAGTAATCTCAGCCTTGGGGTGCGCCTTGCGCACAGCCTCAAACGATGCGGCGAAAGAGACAATATCTCCGATAGCGGGTGAAGGCGGGAGAATCAGAATGCGCTCGTGCAGAGAGGAGTCTTTCAGCATAATCAGTTGAATTTACAATTTTTAGCGTTTATATGCAGGTATGATGAGCTCTTACACAGGGAAATTCTCCGAAGGAGTTAAAACGCCGCGGGTGCGTTATATCGTTATCAACCTCGCGCGAGCCCCCGAGCGGCGGGCGCATATGGAGCGCGAGTTAGCGCGAACAGGGGTACGGGACGAGATTGAGTTTTTTCCTGCCTTAGACGGACAATTACTAAAAGCAGGCAAAGAAAGTGGTGGTTATAGTGCGAAGCAGGTGCGCCGCTTGTCACGCTGGGTACCCTATTTGCGCCACAGAGGGCTTATGTGGAATGAAGCAGCGTGTTTTTTGTCACATAAAGCGGTTTGGCGTCAGTTTTTAGAAGATAAAGAAAATGATTTTTATGTTGTTTTGGAAGACGACGCTTATTTACATCCGCACTTTGCCAAAATTGTTAATTCTCTTGTGGAAGGGCAGGAGGTAGATTTAGTGCGTCTCAATACAACGCAGCTTCCCGCAGTTCCGATTCAAGCAAAAGCAATTCGCGACTTGTCGTCAGGGTTTCAATTGGTTATGGCGTACGGACCAAATCCGTACGGAAAGTTAATTGGTAAAAACGCTCTGCCAACCCGCGATATTATTGGCAATTGGCTTGGTGGTGTGATTGGCTATTTGCTCTCACGCAAAGGTGCGACGGCTTTGTTGGCGCACGCAGAAAATATTCTGCGTCCTCTCGACCATCATATGATGCGTTTTTGGGAATATGAAATTCCACCTATGGTTATTAACCCACATCCTGTGTGTAACAACGAAGAAAATTATCCAAGCACAATTGGATCAGCGTCTTTGACGCCACATGCACACAAAGAACGTTATATGGTCTTGCCATTTTATTCTGCCAGTCCGCGCAATCTTGCCTGTCGTGGTCTGCAAATTTTCTTGCGTAGGCGTGATGTCTTGCGCTATCGTCGCTATATCGGGTGCTTGATGAAGCAATTCGGTGCACCTGACCTTATAACGGCTCCCCCTAGAGTGGCCCCTTTTTCTGAATCGGACTCGCCTTAGTAATGAAAGCGCAAACCATTGCCACTCGCTTAGAGGCGAAGGTGTTGTACGTGATTATCAGTCTTCCTCGTGCGCCTGAGCGACGAGTCCACATGGAAAGCCAATTGGCGCAGGCGGGAATTTCGGGGCAGGCTGAATTCTTCTCCGCCATAGACGGGCAACAATTCAGAGTGGGTAAAGAAAGTGGTGGCTATAGTCCTGCCGAAGTACGCCGCTTGTCGCGCTGGGTACCCTACTTGCGCCATAAGGGATTTTTGTGGAATCAAGCTGGGTGTTTTTTGTCGCACAAAGAGGTATGGAAACAGTTGATAGAAGATACAAAACACGATTTCTATGTTGTCTTAGAGGACGATGCCTACTTGCATCCTGAAATTCGTACCGTCGTTGAGGCTTTAACGATGCGGGCAGACACGAATTTTGTTCGACTTGCTACGATTCAAACGGCTCCTGTGCAGGCGAAAGTGTTGTGCGACTTGCCCGCAAGTCATCGTTTGATGATGGAATACGGCCCGCACCCACAAGGAAAATTAATCGGCAAAAATGCTCTCCATACGAATCAAATTCTTCGCAATTGGTTATTTGGTGCTATGGGCTATTTGCTCTCACGCGAGGCGGCGACAATCTTGCTGAAACACACGCCAGACATACGCCGCCCGTTAGATGATCAAATGCAGCGATTTTGGGAGCATAATTTGCCTCCTATGGTTGTTCATCCACATCTCGTACGCACAGACACAAAAGAAATTCCCAGCACGATTGCACAGGTAGGAGATAAATTTGCCTATGCTAAAAAACAACAATTTGCAGTTCTGCCATTTTATTCAGCAAGCCCGCGTAATCTTGCCTGCCGTAGCTTGCAAATTTTCTTGCGTAGGCGTGATGTCTTGCGCTATCGCCGCTCTGTGAGCAGCTTGATGGATCAGTTTGGATATTCTGACCTGAGTGCGCAACCTTCCCAAACCGCTCTTTCCCTAAAATCGGAGTCGTCTTAAGATGGAAACGTCAAGGACTCGGTATAAGGTAATTAATTTGATGCTTGAGACCGTACGGCGTGAAGCGATGGTGCGACAATTGCAGAACGCGGGGCTTGCAGACAAGACTGATTTTTTCCCCGCCCTTGAAGGGGCAGTATTGCGGGCTGACCCCGTGCGGGCGGCAGAGATTCGCCAAGCGACAAAAGCCAATCGCTATTATTATCGCACAGGGATATCGTGGAACGAGGCGGGTTGTTTTCTATCGCACCGTGCCTTGTGGCACGAGCTTAGCCAAGACTCAAAGCACGACCACTATGTAATTTTAGAAGATGATATTTTTTTAGACTCTACCCTTGAGCCAATTGTAGAAAGCCTTGCAAAAACCACCGAGCCAAAACCTGACCTTGTCCGCTTGCATGCCATTCGCCCACGGGCAGAAAGATTGACTCCGCTTGGTGATTTAACTGCCCAGCACAAATTGTGTTTGAGTTTTGGTCCTGCCCATCGTAATCCGATCGGTCATTGGCTTGTTGGCACAGCGGGCTATTTTATTTCCAAGCAAGGAGCCGAAAAGCTCCACGCCACGACAAACGAAATCAATGCACCTTTAGATTTAGTCTTGCGCCGCCACTGGCACCACCGATTACTACCTTTAGTTATTGAGCCTTTGCCGCTCACCCTGCGCCAAGCCAGTGCCACTTCAACGATTGACCGTGCCACTGCAACGCAAAAAGACTTTGTCCTGCTCCCCATCGGAGGCAACAATCCGCGCCACCTAAAAAACCGCCTACTCCGCGAAGCTCATCGTGCCCAAGACCGCCACCAGGTGCGCAAACTGCGCCGCCATTTAGCAAAGCACTACGGCAAGCCTTCTATTCTTGCTGCTCCGCATAGCTGATTTGCACTTCGCGTTCCATTCTTGTAGAGGGAAGCTATGTCTAAGTATCTGGTCACGGGTGGAGCAGGATTTATCGGCCGCCATCTGGTTGCCGCTCTTGCCCGCGATGGCAAGGAGGTCATTGCCGCAGATAGTCTTTCTAATGCGAAGCTGCCTGACTCTGCGGCTTTGCCTGAGGGGGTTTCTTTTGTGCAAGCGGACTTGGCGGATTTTGCGATGGCGCAAAGGCTTGTTCGCGAAACCGAGGGATGTTTTCACCTTGCGGCTTGTGCGAGTGTTGTCCGCAGTGAGGGGGCGGGCTGGCGCGAGGCGCACAGTGACACGTTGGTCTCAGGGCTTGCTCTTATGCGGGCGGCGGCGGAGCGGCAAGAAGAAACGGGAGAGGCCTATCCGCTTGTCTATGCGTCTTCGGCGGCGACCTACGGAGCGAGCCACGAGTCCGCTCCTCTAGCGGAAGACGCACCGCAGAAGCCTGTTGGTGCTTATGGTGCTGACAAGCTTGCTTTAGAGCTGCACGCTCGCTCTCTTGGTGCTACCCGTGATGCCAGCACGGCGGGCTTACGGCTTTTCAATGCTTATGGTACAGGCCAAGATCCCTACTCGCCCTATTCGGGTGTGATTACGCTTTTTCGTCAGACTCTTGCGGATAACTTACCTTTGACGATTTTTGGTGATGGCGAGCAGGCGCGAGATTTTGTGCATGTGGCGGATGTTGTCCGTGCGTTTTGCTTGGCTTTGTCTGCGGCGAGTCCTGCGGCTCCTGTGTGGAATTTGTGTACGGGGCGGGCGACGACCATCAACCACCTTGCCGAGCAGATGATGGAGATTTGCGGCAGTGAGACTACGATTTCACACGCCCCTCCCCGCATCGGAGATGCCCGCTATGCTGTCGGTGATCCTGCGGCGGCGGCTCGTGCCTTGGGCTTTACGGCTGAAGTCTCACTCAAGCAAGGCTTGACGGAGTTTCTCAAAAATTAGGCTATACTCCCCACAACCCAAACGGGCATTCCTGCCCCCATCTAGGAGGAAAGAACGATGAGTATCAGCCCCAAAGTACTTCGTACCAAGTTTCATATATCCAATCCCAAAAACTGCAAACTGCATGCGGCAGTAAGGGATAGAGAAGATCCAAATCAAACAGAACCGTACGATATAGTAAAAATGTACGAAACAAAAATACAATGGAGAAAGTGGAACAATAACGCTCCACGGAAGGATTACAACAGAAAATATATATTTTCCATCGTGCGCCATCCGAAGGTAAAAGATAGCTGGCTCTTTGCTGGTATTTTTGTTGTATCTTCTAACCCTCCGCTCAAACAAAAATGGTCAAAAAAAACTTGGACAGGTAAACGAGCAATAAATAGATATGTATATACAGTTCGTTTGGACTCCAAGACCAAACATTTAATTAGAAAGGTAGAAATAAAATTTGTGAAGAAAAATCCAAGGGTAATTCGCTTCAATTTAGAAAGCCAATTGCCTAGAATGACAATTGTGCGCATTCATAAAACAAAACAATAACCAAAAAAATTAATTTGGGGGGCGTGACGCCCCCCAAACCCCCCCGTAACAATTCTACTTCACCCAAGATTATCCAAGATTTTATCAGTCATTTCAGTCGTGGAGGCTTGGCGTAGGTGGTTGTTGGACTCCCGCGTTGTTGTCATTAAGTCAGGCGTACGAAATCCTTGGGCTAGGGTTTCCTCCACGGCGGATTCTAAGGCTTCGGCGAGGTCAGGGCGGGCGAACGACCAGCGCAAAGCCATCGCCAAAGACAGCAGACTGGCACAAGGATTGGCAAGGCTCTTTCCTGCGATGTCGGGGGCAGAGCCATGGACAGGCTCGTACAAGGCAGGGCGCAGGCCATCGGGGCGCCTGTCGCCTAAGGAAGCACTCGGTAGCATACCAAGCGAACCCGTCAGCATCGCCGCCACATCGGAGAGCAAGTCTCCGAATAAATTGTCGGTCAAGATCACATCAAACTGCTTCGGCGCCCGCACCAGCTGCATCGCGCAGTTGTCAGCGTACATATGGCTGAGCGATAGGGTTTGCCAGTTTTTTTGGTGCAGAGCGGTTACTTCCTCGCGCCACAGAACGCCTGACTCCATGACATTGGATTTCTCCACCGAGACCAACTTGCCCGAACGCTCGGCGGCAAGCGTAAAGGCGATTTCCGCCACCCGCAAAATCTCGCTCGTCGTGTAGGTCTGGGTGTTCACGCCACGCCGCTCGCCGCTCGCTAAGGTCTCAATGCCGCGCGGCTCGCCAAAGTAAACGCCGCCCGTCAGCTCGCGGACAATCAGTAAATCTAAACCCGAGATCAATTCACTGCGCAGGGAAGACGACTCGGCTAAAGCAGGAAAACAAATCGCCGGCCGCAAGTTCGCAAATAAACCCAGCTCCTTGCGGAGCGTCAGCAAAGCTTGCTCAGGGCGTAGGGCGAAGTCTAAGTTTTCCCACTTGGGCCCGCCGACCGCGCCCAGCAAAACCGCGTCCGCCTGTTTGGCACGGGCTAGAGTCTCTGCTGTGAGCGGGGTGCCGTGGAGGTCAAGGCTGGCTCCACCTAAAGGTGCGGAGTCCCAGGTGGTGTCTAAGCCCGCGTTACGCAAGACCGTCAGGACACGCTCCACTTGAGCCATGGTCTCGGCACCGATACCATCGCCCGCCAGCAACAATAGATGTCGTGCGGTCATCAACCCGCTACGCCCGCATCAATTCAGCCACGGCTGGGCTTGGGCGCGCCGCGTCTCAAACGCCGCGATTTCATTTTCACGACTCAAAGTAGTCGCAATCGCATCGCGTCCTTCAAGCAGAGCTTCGCGCCTGCCATCTTCAATCGCAAAAGCATAAGTGTGATTGCCAAACCGTAGCTGCTTATCAGGCAAAGAAACCGAAACTTCTTCTCCGCGTTCCGCCGCCTGGTGTAGTGCCGCCAGAGTCGCCGCGTCTTCTATGGCAATCGGCAAAATCCCGTTGGCAAAACAGTTGTTGCGAAAAATATCAGCAAAACTCGCCGCCACCACACAACGAATGCCAAAATCCAACAAAGCCCAAGGCGCATGCTCGCGGCTAGAACCACAGCCAAAGTTCGCGCCCGCGATTAAAATTTCCGCCTTGTCAAACGGCGGCTGGTTGAGGACAAAATCCGTTGCCGCTCCATCAGGGTTCCGCCGCAGGTCAGCAAACAAACCCGCACCCAAACCCGCCCGCGCAATCGTCTTCAAAAAACGCGCAGGAATAATCGCGTCCGTATCCACATTGTCGCGGGGCAAAGACGCGGCACAGCTGGTTAACTCCTTAAACGGCTTCATCGCAGACACTCACGCAGACACGCACAAAGACTCACAGAAATTTACGCGCATCAGAAATCGCCCCAGCAATCGCCGCCGCCGCCGCCATCTCAGGACTCATCAAGTGCGTCCGCCCGCCTGGGCCCTGGCGTCCGCGAAAGTTGCGATTGGACGTGGACGCACAACGCTCACCACGAGCCAGCTTGTCCGCATTCATCGCCAAACACATAGAACAACCGGGGTCGCGCCACTCAAAGCCCGCGTCTTTAAATACCTTGTCCAAACCCTCGGCTTCCGCCGCTTGGCGCACCAAGCCGCTTCCAGGTACTACCAGTGCCGAGACATGGCTCGCCACTTTGCGTCCCTTGGCAACTGCCGCCGCCGCCCGCAGGTCTTCAAGCCGTCCATTGGTACAAGAGCCAATAAAAGCGCGGTCAATTTTTATCTCGGTCATCGCTTGTCCTGCTTCCAAGCCCATATAATCAAGCGAAGCCTGCCAAGTTTGCTCCTGTGCCGCGTCGCGTGCCGCCTTGGGGTCTGGCACCCTGCCCGTAACCGCAACCACTTCTTCAGGACTTGTCCCCCAAGTCACCTGTGGTGCAATTTCGTCCGCCGCCAGCACTATTTCTTGGTCGTAGGTAGCCCCCGCATCGCTCGCCAAGCTTTGCCAATAGGCAAGTGCCGCCTGCCAATCGGACTCCTTTGGTGCCAGCGGCTTGCCTTCAAGAAAAGAATAGGTCTTGGCATCAGGAGCAATCAAACCCGCCCGCGCCCCTGCTTCAATTGACATATTGCACACGGTCATGCGTCCTGCCATAGAAAGGGCGCGAATGGCTTCGCCCGCATATTCAATCACCGCTCCCGTGCCACCTGCCGTGCCGATGGCGCCGATCAGGTGCAAGATTAAGTCCTTGGCAGTTGTGCCTGCAGGTGGAGTACCCGTAAGCGATATCCGCAAAGAGCGGGGCTTGCGTTGTGGCAGGGTTTGGGTTGCCAAGACATGTTCAACTTCACTGGTGCCAATTCCGAAGGCTAAGGCTCCGAAGGCTCCGTGGGTGCTGGTGTGCGAGTCGCCGCAGACAATTGTCATACCCGGCTGGGTTAGGCCTTGCTCGGGTCCGACAACATGGACAATCCCTTGCCGCAGATCTTCCATCGCAATATGCGGAATCGCAAATTCGGCACAGTTGGCGGCAAGAGCTTCTACTTGCAAGCGTGATTCTGGGTCAGTGATTCCTGCGATTCCTGCTGCCCGCTCGGTGGTTGGCACATTGTGGTCGGGTACTGCAAGCGTAGCCTGCGGGGCGCGTACGCGCCGCCCGCTTGCCCGCAAGCCCGCAAAGGCCTGCGGACTGGTCACTTCGTGAATCAGGTGGCGGTCAATGTAGAGCAGGGTGGTTCCGTCTTCCTGCTCGGCGACGCTGTGTGCGTCCCAGATCTTGGCAAAGAGTGTGCGCGGAGCCATAAGCAAATCGGTATCCCTAGCCAGCGTTTGCCACCGCAGAGAGGCAAAGCCTTCAAGCTTGCTTGTCCGCTGTGCTGTCGGGCGGCTCTGTTGCTTGTGGAGCGTTTCCTTGTGGAGCGGCTTCTTGGGGTGCGTCTGTTGCAGTGGCGGTTTCTGGTGCTGGAGTCGTCTCGGCGGTGGCGGCAAGTGCGCCGTACAGATCGCGCGAGCGAATGCGAGCGGCTTTGCCTCGGCGTCCGCGTAGGTAATAGAGCTTTGCCCGCCGTACCGCACCCCGTCGCAGGACAGTAATCTCGGCTACCTGCGGAGCGTGGAGGGGAAAGACTCGCTCCACGCCTTCGCCGTGCGAGATCTTGCGCACCGTGAAAGACGAGCGGAGTCCGCGGTGCTTGCGGGCAATGCAGATTCCTTCAAAGGCTTGCAAGCGACTGCGCTCGCCTTCGCTGACGCGGATCATCACCCGTACGGTATCTCCTGCCGCAAAGTCTGGACGCACTGCCGTGTGGGCAGTTTGTTTTTGCTCCCATTGCTCTAAGTGGTTCATGTGGTTTTGTCCTGTTTCTTTTTGCCCTGTTGCTTTTGGTTTTGTGGCAGGAGGTCAGGCCGTCGCTCTGCCGTAATTTTTTTTGCCGCCGCCTGGCGCCATTCGGCGATTGCCTTGTGATTGCCGCCTTGCAGAACCGCAGGGACGACTCGTCCGCGCCACTCGGCGGGACGGGTAAATTGCGGATACTCCAACAAGCCGCCGCGTACTTGTGAAAACGACTCGTCTGCCTTGCTTGCTTGATTTCCCAGCACGCCAGGTAGCAAACGCACGACTGCTTCCAGTAAAGCCAGAGCCGCTACTTCGCCTCCTGAAAGGACAAAATCACCGAGCGAGACTTCTTCAACTTGATATTCGTCCAAGAAACGCTGGTCAATGCCTTCGTAGCGTCCGCAGAGCAGAGTCAGCCCTGCACCAGAGGCAAAACGACGAACCTGGGCTTGTGTCAGGGGAACAGCACGCGGAGAAAGATATAGCAAAGGTTCGCGTTGGCTGTCCATGGTGGGCGGGCTGGGCGGGGAGCTTCTGGCGGCATCGCCTAAAGCTGGGATGGGAGCTGGGGCAGGGTCTGGGCTGGGGTCTGGGCTGGCTCCTGCCTTGGCGGACGGGCTACGGACAGGGGTAGGAGTAGGGGTAGTAGTAGGGGTAGGAATAGGGGCAGGAGCAGGGATAGGAGCAGGGGCAGGGGCTAGGGCATCCAAGGCGGCGGCAAGGACATCAGGGCGCAAGACCATTCCCGCACCCCCACCATACGGCGGAGCATCTACGCTTTGATGACTGCCGAGTCCGTGTTGGCGTAGGTCATAGACTTCTAGTGTCCATAGGCCTGCCGCCAGAGCCTTGCCGTGGAGTCCCAAGCCCAGAACACCTGGAAAAGCTTCAGGAAACAAAGTCAGCACCCGCACCCTGTAGCTTTCGCTACTCTTAAACTGCCGAGCCTTGGGAGTTCCAGAAGGGTTTGTCGTCATACCACTAGAATATAGCTTTTTGTGGCGAAGTGGGGCTTGTGTAGTTCTCGCCGCTCTTAAACTGCGTCTTTGTATCTGTACCTGTTGGCTTGTCATCCATAGCCGCCACTATAGCCACAAATCGCACTGATAATTAGTGCGCAATCAAAGCTTAGGTAATCGTGGTACAATGCCATCCATGACCCACCCAGAGACCAAGCCACAGGCACCAACCGACACAAGCACAGGGAGCGGTAGAGGGAGCGGTAGAGGGAGCGGTACAGGGAGCAATAAAGCGCGACTTCTGCGCTTCCTGCCGCTGGGCGGTCTGCTTGTCGCCCTGCTGGTGGCAGTTTTTGTCTTTGACGCAGGACGCTTTCTGTCCTTTGCCGCCATCAGCGAAAACCATGACCGCCTGACGAACTGGTCTGAAAGCAATCCGTTTGCGGCTCCTATTTTTGTTTTTGTCTATGCCCTTACGGTTGCCCTGTCTATTCCTGGCGCGACATTTCTGACTCTAACAGGCGGCTTGCTGTTTGGTCTGTTCTTCGGCACGGCAATCGTTGCTCTCGGAGCCACCATCGGAGCCGTGCTGGTATTTCTTGCCGCTCGTACTGCCTTTGCTGAAAGCCTAGCCAAACGCGCCAGCGGCAAGGTAGAAGCTTTACGCGATGGTTTTAGTGCGAACGCTTTTTCGTATCTGTTGTTTTTGCGTTTGGTGCCGTTGTTTCCTTTTTGGTTGGTGAATATTGTGCCGGCGGTTTTGGGTATGCGTTTGGCTCCCTATGGGCTTGCTACCTTTCTGGGAATTCTTCCTGGCACGGCGGTCTATGTTTCGGTTGGCAACGGCTTGGGAGCAATTTTAAGCACAGGCGATGAGCCGAACTTGAGTATTATTTTTGCGCCCCAGGTGTTGCTTCCGCTTTTGGCGTTGGCGGTTTTGTCTTTGGTGCCGATTGTTGTGAAACGTGTGCGCGGCAAACCACAAGAGCAAGATTAAGGAGCCAGATTAAAATGCAGAAACTCACACCCGACATTTGCATTCTTGGTGCAGGCTCGGCGGGCTTGTCGCTAGCGGCAGGAGCTGCCCAACTTGGTGCTTCGGTGGTCTTGGTAGAAGCCGCCAAGATGGGAGGCGATTGTTTGAACTATGGCTGTGTTCCGAGCAAGGCTTTGTTGGTGGCGGCAAAGCAGGCGGCGGCTCTGGGTCAGGCGAAGCATTTCGGCGTGGAATGCGAGTCACCAAAGATAAACTTTGCTCGTGTCCATGATCATATTCACGAAGTGATTGCATCGATTGCTCCGCACGACAGCCAAGAGCGTTTTGAAGAGCTGGGGTGTACTGTCTTGCGCGGTGTGGGGCGGTTTGTCAGTCCGCGGGCGGTGCGGGTGGAGAGCCCGACAGAAGAAATTGAAATTGTCGCGCGTAATTTTGTTATTGCCAGTGGTTCGTCTCCCTTGGTGCCGCCAATTGAAGGATTGCGTGAGACTCCGCATTTGACCAACGAAACGGTTTTTGATTTGCGTGAGTCTCCGCGTTCTATGATTGTCTTGGGCGGTGGGCCAATTGGCTGTGAAATGGGACAAGCCTTCGCTCGCTTAGGCACAAAGGTGCATATTGTTGAGCTAGCGACAATTCTGCCGCGTGATGATGGCGATGCGGCAGAAGTGGTGCGTCAGGCCTTGCGGAGCGATGGCATTCGCTTGCACGAAGGGCGAGCGGCGGTGCGGGTGGCTCGCACCACGAGTGGCACGAGCGGCGCGAATGGCACGGGTGTTGCGGTAACCCTTGCTGACTCGGCAGGGGTGGAGGAGACAATAGAAGCCGATGTGCTTTTGGTGGCACTGGGGCGGGTTGCCAACTTGGATGATTTGAACTTGGCGGCGGCGGGGGTAAAACGCGGACGGGCGGGAGTTGAAAACAATGCGCGTTTGCGTACGAGCAACAAGCGGGTTTGGGTTGCGGGCGATGCGGCGGGGCGGATGCAGTTCACCCATGTTGCGGGTGACCATGCGGGTGTTTTGGTGCGTAATTTGTTGTTTCGCATTCCTGCCAAGGTGCAGGAGCGGGCGATTCCGTGGGTTACCTACACCGAGCCTGAGCTTGCACAGGTGGGTTTGACGGAAGCGGCGGCACGAGACCAAGGCTTGAAGGTATCTAAAGCTGAATGGCAGTTTGCCGAAAATGATCGCGCACGGGCGATGCGGCACGAGCAGGGGTTTGTGCGGGTGGTTGTGGATGACAAGAAGCGTGTGGTTGGAGCAACGATTGTTGGGGCTTCGGCGGGTGAGTTGATCTTGCCGTGGGTTTTTGCGGTGGGCGAGCGGCGTAAGCTGGTGCGGATGACAAGTGCGATTGCGCCTTATCCGACTTTGAGTGAGGCGAGCAAGCGGGCGGCGGGAAGTTATTTCACGCCTTCTTTGTTTTCGCCGAAGACTCGCCGCTTGGTGCGCGTACTTTCCCGCTTGCCCTGACTTTGAAAAAGCATCCCGCCTGCGTTTTAGCAGGCGGGATGCAAGCAAGTAGCCATCTGTGAAGCTGTCTTTGTGTCAGGTAGGGGGCGAAGCCCCCGTGAAGCACAGTAGTACTGCAACTGCCCACAGGCGCAGGTGGTCTTGCGTCTCGCGCCCCTACAGGGGCGCGGGTAGCAAGCCAGATGCGCCCAGAGTGCCCGCAAGGGCACGTAAAAAATGTTGCGAGAAAGCTCTGCCCTGACTTTTTCTTTTTCGGCTTAGCAATTAGGGCAGTTAGAAGACGGGGTACTGGCTCAATTAGCCCTTCACTAAAACTATGGGGCTTAACAGCTGGTGGAGGAAACAAGGCTCGGCACGAATGCTCCACCGCAAGGTGTTTGAAATCAAAAAGCCTGTAATTAATGGTATGAAGCCCGCACGGAATTTAGAAGACAAAAGCCTTGGCACGAATGCTCCACCGCAAGGTGTTTGAAATCAAAAAGCCTGTAATTAATGGTATGAAGCCTAACCTTACTTGGTTTCCTAACGCTAGGCATTGATGCCGCACCGCAAGGTGCGCTTGACGGGGTGGGTTTTAGGCCGTAAAACAGGGCTGGTAGGCGTGTGCCGAGTTGCGCCTGAATTTCTGTGCTACTTGTTCTGTTGCTTAGAGCCTTTTGAGGCTAAGGATTTCCTGTGAAGCGTACCTTTCAACCGAGTCGTCTTGTTCGCAAACGCCGTCATGGTTTCCGTGCCCGTATGGCGAGCCGTGGCGGACGCAAAATTCTTGCCCGTCGGCGGCGCAAGGGGCGGGCGCGTATCTCAGCGTGAAGTCTGGGGCGGCGGAAGCCGCGGGCTTTTTTGTTGCTTCTGCTTTTGTTGTGTCTGCTATGGACTCTTCTGCGCCCGAAGCCGTGTCGCCGAGTGGTCTGCGGCTTGGTGTTTTGCGCAAACGCAAAGACTTTCGTGCGGCGGCACGTGGTGGTGTGCATTGGCGTGGTCAGGCGTTGCGGTTGCAGGCGCGGCGGCGGACGAGTCGGGTGCAGGCCCATCCGCGGATTGGCTATACCGCGACCAAGCGGACAATTGGCAATGCAGTTCAGCGCAATCGGGCGCGGCGGCGGTTGCGGGCGGCGGTGGCGGACTGCGAGATCACGCAGTTTGTTGCGGGAATTGATTATGTGGTCTTGGCTTTGCCTGCTTGTTTGTCTCTGTCGGTGCCGCATTTGACGGCGGAGTTGCAGACGGGCTTGGCGAGTCTGGCGCGGCGTTTGGAGCGTATGCCGAGATAAAGCCAGCGCCTACGGGAGCCAGCGGCTACGGGAGCAGAAGACGAGCAGAAAAGCACAAAGCAAAGACAGGCGGAAAAGACAGGCGGATAAAGATAAAGAGAGCAAGGCAGAGAGCGAGCAAGAGTTTTTATGCAGGTGCGGGGAAAAAATCTTTGGCGGAAGACAGGGTGGGGTGTGCGTGGTGCGCTCCGTGGTTTGTGTATAGAGCTGATTCTGATTTGGCGTTGGTGTGTGGCGCCTATGCTGGGTCCGCGTTGTCGTTTTACGCCGAGTTGTTCGCACTATGCTGAAGAAGCCTTGCGTGTCCATGGAGTTCTGGGCGGCGGGGTTTTAACTCTGCGGCGTTTGTTGCGTTGTACGGCTTTGTCGGCGGGGGGAGATGATCCTGTGCCTAGCACTAGACAGAATGCGCCTATGGCGTGCTGTGCGGACAAGGCGATAGACAAGAGTCATAAGAGTCACGGGCGACAAGACGCGCTAGAAAACACACTAGAAGACACACTAGAAGACGCACGAGAAAACGCGCTAGAAGACGCGCTAGAAGATAGGTGCGCGGCGACTCCCTATGGCTGAGCGGCGTAAGTTCCCTGTGAAGCCCCCTAGTAGGCCTAAGGGCAGACCTGCAGGCAGACCCACGGGCAGACCTGCAGGCAAGCCCACGGGTGCGCCTACGGGTAGATCTTTCTCGCCGTTTGGTGCGCCCTACAACAGCGGAGCCCAAGGCGAGACGCGTAGCGTTTTGTTGGCGGTGGTGATTTCGGTGACGATATTGCTGGGCTTTGACTTGCTCTATATCGCTCCCCAGCGGCAGGCTGAACAGGCTCGCCTTGCCCAGCTTGCTGATGAGCAGGCGGCAGGGGGGGAGACTTTTGCCGCTCCGACAATTCCGAGTCTGCAGTCGGCGGCGGGAGACTCGGCACCAGCAAGCGGCCAAGCGTCAGCTCTTGCCGCTCCGATTTTGAGCCAAGAGTCGCGGCAGGTGGCGGTTGAGTCGGGTGATAGGGTTGTCCTTGATGGGGGCGGACTTGCAGGCTCGTTGTCTTTGACGGGTGCGCTCTTGGATGATGTTGCACTCAAGGGCTACAACGAAACCATTGCCCCTGAGTCGCCCGCGGTGCGGCTGTTGCGTCCGCCGACAGGAGCGGCTCCGTTTTTTGCGCGTTTTGGCTGGGCGGCACCTGCGGGTGTGGCGGTTCCTGATGCGACCAGCCGCTGGCAGGTGGTAGAGACAAGCAGCACAGATTCAAGCGGCACAGATTCAAGCGACACAGATTTAAGCGGCGGGGTTTTGTCAGGCGATGCGCCATTGGTTCTGCGTTGGGACAACGGGGCGGGTTTGATTTTCTTCCAAGAGTGGCGGCTTGAAGACAGGTATCTTTTTTCGGTTGCGCAGCGAGTTGTCAATCAAACTGGCAGAGCGGTCACACTTGCCCCTTTGGCTTTGTTGGCGCGGATTGATCCACCCCCTGGGCTTGGCTACTTCATTCTGCACGAAGGCCCGCTTGGCTGGCTGGATGAGTCCTTGCAAGAACCCGATTACCAAGACCTTCTAGAAACACCTTTGCAATACCAAGACGCACGGGGCGGCTGGTTTGGCTTCACCGATAAGTATTGGATGGCGGCTTTGCTTCCTGCGGCGAGCGAGTCGGCGCCTGTGGCGGCGCGATTTTTGTCGGGTGCAGTTGGCAGTCGCACCCGCTATCAAGCCGACACTCTGCGCGAAGCCCAGCAGGTGCCTGTGGGGGCTACGGCGACTTCCCGCCACCGACTTTTTGCGGGGGCGAAAGAAGTGCGGCTTTTGGATGACTACAAAGAGCGGCTGGCGATTGCCAACTTTGATTTGGCGGTAGATTTTGGCTGGATGTATTTTCTCACCAAGCCGTTGTTTTCGGCGTTGGATGGTTTGTTTCGTTTGATTGGTAATTTTGGTTTGGCGATCTTGGCTTTGACGGTCTTTGTTCGTCTGTTGTTTTTTCCGCTTGCCAATCGTTCGTTTCGCACGATGGCGAAGATGCGGAAGATTCAGCCGCAGATGTTGGAGCTCCGCGAGCGTTTGGGTGATGACAAGCCGCGTCTGCAGAAAGAAATGATGGAGTTGTACAAGCGCGAACAAATTAATGTTTTGTCGGGCTGTTTGCCGATTTTGTTGCAGATTCCTGTTTTCTTTGCTTTGTATAAAGTGCTGTTTGTCACGATTGAAATGCGTCATACGCCGTTCTATGGCTGGATTGCTGACCTTTCGGCGGCGGATCCGACTTCGTGGATTAATGCCTTTGGGATTCTGCCTTGGGGTGTGCCTGATTTGGGGGCTTTCAATGTTATTCATATCGGGGTGTGGCCTGTGCTGATGGGTTTGACGATGGCGGTTCAGACGCGTTTGAATCCGCCGCCGCCTGACCCTGTCCAGGCGCGGATTTTTGCTTGGATGCCTGTCTTCTTTACCTTCTTTTTGGCGGCTTTTCCTGCGGGCTTGGTCATCTATTGGACTTGGAATAATGTTCTTTCTATTTTGCAGCAGATGGTGATTATGCGCCGTGCGGGGGTGGAAGTACGGCTACACTTTGGTGCTAAGAAATCCGCCCGCGATGAAGCCACGGACAGAGCAACGGACAAGGAAACGGACGAAGCAACGGACAAGGAAACAGATAGGGCAACGGGTGAGGCAACAGGCAAGGCAACAAAGGACAAGCAGGGCAATGGCACAGAAGCACAAGAAAAAAGTGGCGCGGCGGGCAGGGCGCAAGACAGCCAAGACACCAAAGCAGACCGCTAAGAAAGCGGTACAGAAAAGCGCAAAGAAAAGCGCGAAGAAGCCCGTGAAAAAAGCGGCAAAGAAAGCGTCTAAGAAGCCCGTGAAGAAAGCGGCGAAAAAAGCGGCACAAAAAACCGCGTCTAAAAAGACGATAAGAAAATCTGCGCAAAGCACGGGCACAGGCACGGCAAGAACAGCGACAGCCCTTGCTCGGGTTGCAGAAATTCTTACCGACTCCCTGCCCTATTTGCGCACCTATGTTGGCAAGCCTGTTGTCGTCAAGGTGGGCGGACAAATTGTTGATAGCCCCGAGCGTCTGCAGGCTTTGGCAACCGATTTGGTCTTGGCACGGCAAGTTGGTGTGCGGCCTTTGTTGGTGCATGGGGGTGCGCCACAGATCAAACGCCGCCTTGCCGACTTGGGCAAGGAGCCGAAGTTTTTGGATGGCTTGCGAATCACCGACCTAGAAACCGCACGGATTGTTGAACGCACCCTATCGGGCGAAGTCAATAAGCGCATAGTCGCCGCTGTCAATGCCGCCGGCGGACGGGCAGTCGGTATTTCAGGCCGCGATGGTGGTTTGATTGAAGCCCGTTTTGCCCGTCCGCGTCAGCTGGGCTATGTCGGTTCAATTTCTGCGGTGCAGATTCAACTGCCCTTGGCGTTGGAGCAGGCGGGAATGATTCCTGTGGTTTCGCCTGTTACTTCGGCTCCTGAGGCGCAAGCGGGGGGTGCGATTCCGCCGCTTAACATTAATGCTGATTCGGCGGCTTCAGCTCTTGCCGCCGCTTTGGGAGCGGTACGGCTTTTGGTGGCGACAGATGTTGCGGGTTTGCGCGCCCCTGATGGTGGGTTGGTTAAGGAAATCACCCACAAGCGGGCGGTGGCACTTTTGCGCGCTCCGAGTACTCAGGGGGGTATGCGTCCTAAGCTGGCGGCTTGTATTGCGGCTTTGGAGGCGGGGGTGGAAGCGGCGGTGATTTTAGATGGGCGGGTACCGCATGCTTTATTGCTAGAGCTTTTCACCAGCGGCGGCGGCGGCACGTTAATTAGGGGTTAAGTTCTAAGGTTTAGGCAACGAAGTAATACATAGGGCTAAGGCGACAGGTCTGGCTTGGTCTCCTACGCAAGGTTTGGCTAGGTGGCGGGGGATACGAAGTGAGACATAGAGCTAAGGCGACAGGTCTGGCTTGGTCTCGTACGCAAGGTTTAAGGTGCATGGCTGTTTCATTGGGGGGGATAGTGCCTAAGGTTTAGGCAGCGAAGTCAAAACATAGGGCAGTGGCGAAAAGTTAGGCTTGGTCTCGTACGCGAAGTTAGGCTAGGTGGCGGGGGATACGAAGTGAGACATAGAGCTAAGGCGACAGGTCTGGCTTGGTCTCGTACGCAAGGTTTGGCTAGGCGGCGGGGAAACGAAGTAAGACACAGAGTTAAGCCACAGGTTTTTCCACAAACCATTCACACAGCAGATAACGCAGGCTCTAAATAATTCAGTCGCTAATTCACACCCCACATAATTCATTCCACAAATTATTCACAGCCCAGCGATTCTTTTTTGATTCTGTGTGATTCTGTGCGATTCTGCTTCGGGTTCTCCACCAAAAAACGCAGTGCTACCTGCCGCAGTTGCGGTTTCTTGCCATATATTGTGGCAGGACAAGCTTTGACCACAATCACTCCTGCAATCAACCCCTGCAATCACTCCTGCAATCATTAAAGGCTTTGACTCCCGTGCAGTTCTCTATTCCCCAAGACACCTTTGCCCGTGCGCTTAATCGTGTTGTCAATGTGGCGGCACGGGTAGCTCCCCACCGCGATGCCGAAGACATCACCACCCACCTACTGATGGAGGTCAAGGACAGCACTCTGTTAGAGATCACTGCCACCGACCTATCCATGGAAGCACGGGTATCGCTCAAGATCACAGGCGGCAAGAAAGGTGCTTGTACGGCGAACGCGGTTACCTTTAACAACAGCGTTAGCGGTTTGCCCTCGGGTGCGCTTTTGGAAGTCGCCTTTGCTAAGGAAGAAATTGTCGTCAAGTCGGGGCGGGCGCGGTTTTCTTTGGTCACCCTGCCCGCCAAAGATTACGGAGTCTTCAGCGGCGAAGATCCTGCCAAGGGAGCCAGTCGCTTTGCAATGCCGCCTGCTGACCTGCGGCGTTTGTTGCTCTCTGCCTTGCCCTGTGCGGCGGACGATGAAACCCGTTATTACCTGACAGGAATTTACTTGCACATCCAAGATGGCAAGTTGCATGCCGCCGCGACCGATGGCTTCCGTTTGGCTTTGGCGTCTATTCCTGTGCCGAAGGGAGCCGAGAAGATGAAAGGCGTGATTGTTCCGCGTAAGGCGGTGCAAACCGTCGTGCAGTTCATTGACGGAGTCCTTGCCTCCGAAGATGCTTCCCAGCCTGTACAGATTGAAGCCGATGAAAACACGGTGCGCTTTACGCTTGCCAAGGCTTCCCTGATGACCAAGTTAATTGATGGCGCGTTTCCTGATTACACCCGAGTCGTCCCGAAAAATAACGAAACCTTGTTGAAAGCCGAGCCACGGGCGTTCTTGGCGGGACTTAAGCGGGCTTTGATTATCGCCGCCCAGCCCGACCAGAGCCAAGCGGTGCGTTTGGCACTCAGCAAGGGCGAGATGACTCTCTCTGCCAATGCCGCGACCATTGGTGCCTATGAAGACAAAATGGATGTAACTTTTGATGCTGATGACTTGGAAATTTCCTTCAACGGCAAGATGCTTTCGGAGTTGGTCGGACAATTCTCCGCCAGCCCGAAAGCTACGGCGACAAAAGGCGACGACGAAGAAGACAGCGACGACAGCGAAGCCACGGCGGACGCAGGAAATGCCAGCTCTTCTTTATGCGTCAAGTTCTTGGACTCCACTTCGCCCTTGTTGATGCATGCCGAAGGTGGAGAGAAATCGCTGGTCTATGTCTTGATGCCGCTCCGCACCTGATGGCACAAGCCGCACCCCACCGAGCCGCACCAGCCAAGGGTACAGCCCAGAAAGCCCAGAAAGCCCAGAAAGCCCAGAAAGCCCAGAAAGCCCAAAAAGCTAAGCAAACCAAACCCGCCCCGAAGGCGCAAAAGCGTAAGAGCGACAAGTCGCCAAGTGCCAAGTCGACAAGTGCCAAGTCGCCCAGTGCCAAGTCGACAAGTGCTACGCCACAAGACAAGCGGCAAGAGCCACAAAAGCCACAGAAGCTACAGAAACCACAGAAGCCACAAGAGCCACAAGAGCTACAAAAGCCACAGAAGCCACGGACAGCCGTTGCTACGTTAAGCCTGAGTGAATTCCGTTGCTTTTCACAGCTCCGCCTAGATGGTGGGCTGGTGGCGGGGGCGCAAGCCGATTTAGCGGCCTATCCTGCAGTGGCGTTGGTTGGAGCCAATGGCTCGGGAAAAACTTCAGTCTTGGAAGCCCTATCGCTCTTAGGGCCAGGACGCGGCTTGCGGACAGCGGCACGCGAAAGGCTCCAGAGACGACAGGCAGAAGCTAGCGGCTTGGCGGCGACTCCCGCCACAAGTGGCTATAGCGCGAGTGGTTGGTCTGTTGTCAGTGCGATTCACTTGGGCGACAAGACGCACAGGCTGGCACTTACGGTAGGCGGTGAAGCCACCGCAAGCGGCGGCGTAGCCACCGCAAGCGGCGGCGAAGCCACGGTAGGCGGTGAAGCTACTAGCCGCAAACGCTACCTGCTGGATGACGAGCCGATAGCAGCCCAAGGTCTGGCACGGGTTTTGCCGCTCCTGTGGCTGACTCCTGCCCATGTCAATTTGTTCTCGGGTGGGGCAAGCCTACGCACCAAGTTTTATGACCGTCTGGTGGCGGGGTTTTTTCCTGACCAAGCCAAGATCCTAAACCGTGCAACAAAACTCCGCCAAGAACGCCGCCAGCTCCTTGCCGAATATGGCGGGGCAGTGGCGGGCAAAAACGCCGCTTGGTTGGAAAGCCTAGAAGCAGGCTTGGCATCAGAAACCCTTGCCGCCGAAGGCCGCAGACTGGCAGTCGCCCGCCGCTTGCTTGATCCCTTGGCGGAGTTGGTTGCACCATTTTGTAATTTGTCTCTCACCCTGACCAGCGATGGGCAAAAGAGCGAACCAGACGCAGATGCACTCTTTGTCTATGCCGAAGCCTTAAACAACGCCCTTGACCGTAGGCATACCCAAGGACGCAATCAGGGACACAATCAGGGACGCAATCAGGGTCAGGGACACAATCACCAGCAAGCCCTGCCCGCCCCTGAAACCGCAGGGGGCTTGGTGGCAACCCTTGCCCGCCAACTTGCCTCTGCCCGTCCAAGCGATGCGCTCACAGGGCGGACAAGAATCAGTCCAAGCCATTTTGATTTTGTCGCCACCCTTGCCGATACGGCAGGGAGCGCAGGGAGCGAACTGCTTGCCGACTCCGCCAGTACGGGCGAAGAAAAACGCGCCCTGTTGTCGTTGCTCTTGGCGGGGAGCCAAGCCCTAGCGGCGGCGGGCAAGCCGCCCCTGTTGCTCCTAGACGAGCTGGTCGCCCATTTGGACGGGCAGGTGTCGGCGGCTCTGTTTGCCGCCCTAGACGCACTGGGCAGTCAGGTTTGGGTCAGCGGACAAGAAGTGTCAGCCTTTCCGCCTGACCACTTTCTGCGGCTGGCTCTGACAGTCGGCACCGATGGCACACGGCAAGTGCAGGTCGTAGAGTAGTCAGGCGGGCTAAGATTCATATTAAAATTCGCCCTGAAACGGGTGCTGAAATTCGTGTCAAAATTCACCCGAAATTTATCCCTAAAATTCGCTCTAAATTCACGCTAAAATTCGTGTCAAAATTCGCGCCAAAATTCACGCCAAAATTCACTCTAAAATTTGCGCTAAAATTCACCCTAAAATTCGTGTCAAAATTCGCGCCAAAATTCGCCCTAAAATTCACCGTAAAATTCGCACTAAAATTCGCCCAAAAAAGCCACAAAAAAACGCGCCCAAAAAGCTACTTAAAATCTGTCTCAAATCCCCCGCTTCCCTACAAAAACCGCTATACTAAAACCACCATTTCAGCCCCCGCGAGCGGCACTTCTTGCCTTCAACTTTCCAGCCATTTCCGCCGCCCAAAACCCCCCGCTAAACCACGCGCTAAACCATCCATAAAACCACGCGCTAAAACACCACAAAAAAGCCCGCCAAACCCCAGCCAAAGACGCACCTAAAAGCCAAGCAAAAAAACCAACGCAAAAAGCCAACCAGAAAAGCTGCGTAAGCAAGATGAGCCAAGTCGCCCCCGCCCCACTCCCCGAAGAGCCAGAAGAAACCCCTTCTGCAGCTCCCGCCCCAGCCAGCACCCCACCTGATTCGGTGCGCCAAGCCGCCCACGAATACGGAGCCGAAGACATCAAGGTCCTGCGCGGACTGGCTCCTGTGCGCAAACGCCCAGGGATGTACATCGGCGATACCGAAGACGGCTCAGGCCTGCACCATATGGTCTATGAAGTCGTGGATAACGCCATCGACGAAGCCCTAGCAGGATTTTGCAATCTGGTTCAAGTAACACTCCACGGCGATGGCTCGGTCTCGGTAGAAGACAATGGGCGCGGAATCCCAACACAGATTCATCCGCAAGAAAAAGTTTCCGCCGCCCAAGTCATCATGACGCACCTTCACGCCGGCGGAAAATTTGACCAGAACAGCTACAAAGTCTCAGGCGGCTTGCACGGAGTCGGCGTCTCAGTCGTCAATGCCCTGTCCGAGTGGCTGGAACTCACCATCTGGCGCGGCGGCGAAGAACACCAAATGCGCTTCGTCAAAGGCGGAGCCGTAGAAACCCCGCTCGCCGTCGTTGGCACCGCCCAAGACAAACGCGGAACAAAAATTGTCTTCAAGCCTTCGTCCGATACTTTTTCTTCCACCGAGTTTGATTTCGCCACCCTAGAACACCGCCTGCGCGAGCTGTCGTTTTTAAACTCAGGTGTGCGAATCCTGCTCACCGATAGACGCGGAGCCGAACCCAAAATCTGCGAACTCTGCTACCAAGGCGGACTCAAAGCCTTCGTAGAACACTTAAACGCCGCCCGCAAACCCCTACACCCCGAACCCCTACACATTCTTGCCGAACGCGACCAGATCAGCGTGGAATGCGCCCTGCAATGGACAGACAGCTACCACGAAACCATGCTCTGCTTTACCAACAACATCCCGCAACGCGATGGCGGTACCCATCTCGCAGGATTCCGTGCCGCCCTGACACGGCAGATTAACGGCTACGCCCAAGAGTCAGGATTCTTAAAACGCGAAAAACTTGTCCTCGCAGGAGAAGACGCCCGCGAAGGCTTAACCGCCATCATCTCGGTCAAGCTCGCCGACCCGAAGTTTTCCTCGCAGACCAAAGATAAGCTGGTCTCGTCAGAAGTCCGCGCCGCCGCCGAGCAAGTCATCAACGAAGGCCTCGCCCGCACCCTAGAAGAACACCCCAGCGTCGCCCGCGTGATTGTCGCTAAGGTCGCAGAAGCCGCCAAAGCCCGCGAAGCCGCCCGCAAAGCCCGCGACCTAACGCGGCGCAAAGGCGTGCTGGATATTGCCTCCCTGCCGGGCAAGCTTGCCGACTGCCAAACCCGCTCGCCCAGCGAGTCCGAGCTGTTTCTCGTGGAAGGCGACTCGGCAGGTGGCTCCGCTAAGCAAGGACGCGAACGCCGCTTTCAGGCAATCCTGCCCCTGCGCGGCAAGATTTTGAATGTTGAACGGGTGCGCCCCGACCGCGCTTTGTCTAACGAAGAAATCGGCACCATGATTACCGCCTTAGGAGTCGGCTTCACCATCGAACCCGACGCAGAACTTGACCTCACCAAACTCCGCTACCACAAGATCATCATCATGACCGACGCGGATGTTGATGGCAGTCATATCCGCACCCTGCTCCTCACCTTCTTCTACCGCTACTACAAAGACCTGATCCTAGCAGGACATCTCTACATCGCCCGCCCACCCCTCTTCCGCGTCAAACGCGGCGATGCTGTGCGCTACCTGCGCGATGAGTCCGAAATGGAAAGCTTCATCCTTGCCCAAGGTGCCGAAGGGGCAACCCTGCAACTCCACGCGGGCAGACAAATCTCAGGCCAAGCCCTGACCCACGAAATGGAACGCGCCTGTCGCATCCAACGTTACCTCACCACCCTAAACGCCAAAGTCGGCTCGCTCGCCGTACTAGAAGAAGCCGCCGTCGCAGGTGCGCTAAACCTAGAAGCCTACGAAAGCTCCGAAGTCGGTAGCCAAGTCGCCCAATACCTCGCCAGCCGACTCAACGCCCGCGCCACAGGCGAAGCCACCAGCGACACCTGGCACGGCTCCTACGAAGCAGGCGAAGCCGCCGCCAGCACAACCCCACGCCTCGTCTTCCGCCGCCACCGTCGCGGCGTGCCTGAAGCCCGTGTCCTAGACCTCGCCATCGCCGAATCCAGCGAAGGCAGAGCCGTCAACGCAATGCGCTCCGAACTGCAAGACCTCTACGCCCTGCCGCCCACCCTGATTACACCACCCGCCAAAAGCAAATCCCGCCAAGCAGAAGCCAACCAAGCCAACCAAGCCAACCAAGACACGCCACAAACTCCGCCGAGCCTGCCGACAGAAACGCAAATTCACGGCCCGCTAGACCTCGCCGAGCAAGCCCTCAAACGCGGCCGCCACGGAGTCGTCGTCTCACGCTACAAAGGCCTCGGTGAAATGAATCCCCAACAACTCTGGGAAACCACCATGGATCCCGAAGCCCGCACGCTCCTGCAAGTCAAAGTCTCCCACGCCGAAGAAGCCGACAAACTCTTCACCAAACTCATGGGCGACCAAGTAGAACCCCGCCGCGAATTCATCCAAGAAAACGCAACCTCAGTTGCCAACCTAGACATATAGGAATGGGTTGGGGTTAGGCTTTACTTCAACATTTAATCCGCCTGCTTACGCAGGCTATTTGCCGCATCTCGCCGTGCGCGTACCGCGAAAACTTCGTTTTCGCGGTACCTTCGGACGACCTGCGGCGTGGGCAGTCCTATTAAAGTTAGTCTCCCGCGGTTTGCGCTCAATCGCGCAAACCCCGCAGGGGCTTCGCCCCTGCGGGGCAAGCCGCTATTTCCCCGTCTTCGTCTTACTGGTGGGTTAAGCCTTTATAGGGCTTCATCTCAAAGTTAATCTGTGCCTTTCCCTGTCTTCTTACTACCCTAATTTCTAAGCCGCAAAAAAAGGGGTTAGGGTTGGGCTCTACTTCAACATTTAATCCGCCCGCTTGCGCGGGCTAGTTGCCGCATCTCGCCGTGCGCGTACCGCGAAAACTCCGTTTTCGCGGTACCTTCGGACGAGCTGCGGCGTGGGCACCTTGCGGTGCGGCATTCGTGCCAAGCCTTGTTACCCCCACCAGCTGTTAAGCTCCATAGTTTCAATGAAGGGCTAATTGAGCCAAAGCCCCTTGCGTACCTTGCGGTGCGGGTGTAGGGAAATGGGTAGCTAATAACCACAAGGGAGGGAAAGAATATGACGCAGATGCAATCCGATACCAAGCCACGCCACGCCAGCACCGTCACCCCCGCAACCCTAACCCCAAACGCGCCCCACGGCTCTGACAACTGGCGCGACTTTCTACCCCGTCCGCAAGAGGCAAACGCCAAATGCGCCCCCCTGATCGCCCGCGAAGACGCGCCAACCCGCTGGCCCGATTTTCTTCTGCGCGGAGAAACCATTCCCCACACCCCCAATGTCGCCCAGATGCATCGCGACAACCAAGCCCGCGTCCGTGCCGAACTCAAACGCCGCGATATCGCAGCCCTAGTACTCTACGACCCGCTCAACATCCGCTATGTCAGCGGCACGCGCAATATGTCAGTCTGGACTCTCCACAACGCCGCTCGTTATTGCTTTCTTGCCGCCGATGGTCCCTGCGTGATGTTTGACTTTCATAACTGCGAACACCTGTCGGACAACTGGGATACGGTGCAAGAAGTCCGCCACGCCCGCGCTTGGTTCTACTTTGAAGCAGGCACCCAAGCCCCTGCGCGGGCCAAAACCTGGGCCGCAGAAATCGCTGACCTTCTACAGACCTACGGCGGCGGCAACAAACGCATCGCCTTTGACCACCTTGACCCGCTCGGCTGTCATGCCTTAGAAGCTCTGGGTGCCGAAATTGAAGAAGGACAAGCTGTCGTTGAATCCTGTCGCGCCCGCAAGTCGGCAGACGAACTCGCCGCCATTCGCCGTGCCGTTCAGGTCTGCGAAGCAGGAGTCGCCGCCCTGCAAGACGCCATCACACCCGGAGCCACCGAAAATCAGGTTTGGGCACGACTCCACGAGGTTAACATTGCCAACGATGGCGAGTGGGTAGAAACCCGACTCCTCGCCGCAGGACAACGCACCAATCCGTGGTTTCAGGAATGCTCCGACTACGCCATCCAGCCAGGCGATCTGGTCTCGCTGGATACCGACTTGGTCGGACCCTACGGCTACTGCGTGGATATGTCGCGTAGCTTTGTCTGTCCTGGCAAGCCCGCCAACGACGAGCAAAAGCAGTGCCACGACCTAGCCCTAGAACAAATCCGCCATAACCTAGAACTCTTGCGCCCTGGTGTCACAGCCCGCGAAATCTCCGAGCAAGGATTCCAACTGCCCGAAGAATTTCTACCCAACCGATACAGTGCCGTCATGCACGGAGTCGGAATGGCTGACGAATGGCCGCACATTGGCTACAAGGAAGACGCACCCCAAGATGGCTCGGTAGAAGAAATTGTCTTGGAAGAAGGTATGACTGTCTGCGTTGAATCCTTCGCAGGAAAACTAGGCGGAACCTGCGGCGTCAAACTAGAAGAACAGGTACTGATCGGAGCCAATGGCGCCATCGCCCTGACTTCCTATCCGTACAGTCGCGAGTTGCTTGGCCCCGTTTGGCTCTAACGCGGCTTTAACGCATCTGGCCTTAACACACCTAGCCCTAACGTAGCTTTAACGCGGCTTTAACGTAGCTTTAGCGCGGCTTTAACGCGTCTGGCTATAACTTGCCCGATTGTGGTTTGATGCAACGGCTTGCTGTGCAGGTGCAGTCGTCCGTGCAGGGGCAGGCGTAGGAACAGGGGCAGGTGTGCGAACAGGCGTAGGCACAGGGCTAGGAATAGGCGTGGGCATAGGGACAGGAATAGGCGTAGGCGTAGGAACAGGGGTACGAACAGGTGCAGACGCAGACCCAGATCTAGGGACAAGCCGCTCGCTCAACAAAATTATCGCTTCTTTCTCCAGCTGACGCACCCGCTCGCACGACAGCGATAGACAGGCACCAACTTCACGCAAGGTCGCAGGGTCGTGCGGATGCAATGGATTCAAATACCGCAAACGCAAAATCGCCGCATGGCGGGGTGGCAAGGTCTCGAGTGCGCGTTTGACCGCTCGCAAAAGTGCAGGGCGATACAATCTGCCAAGACACGACTCCAGTGCGTGTCGCTCACCCCATGCGCCATCGCGAATTGCTGTTTTTAAAACAGAATCCGTAGAACTTGGATTGTACGATACAGACACGGCACACCCGTCTGGCGGATGTTCTGGGTTTTTATGTGGCTTGGCTACGCGGACAGGTGCCGTGGCAAACTGCTGTTGTCGGCGCAATCGTCCCTGAACCCACGGACGAGCATAGGCTGCAAACCGCGTCCGCTGTGCCAGCCTGTAGCCGCTCGCCGCTTCAATCAAAGCCAGTGCGCCTTCTTGGAGCAGATCTTCGCGTCCGACTCTTTGAATCTTGGCTTTGCCGAAATAGCGTTCAAGGCGGCAGATTTCCGCCGCCACCAAAGGCATATGCGAGAAGACCAAACGATGCAAAGACGCTCGACAGCTCAGGACTTGCCACGCGGCAAGCAAGTACTGTTCTTCTTGGAGTGAAAGAAAGGGAAGATTTCTGCTTGCCTTGGGGCGGTGGTGCCTTGCCTCAGGCAGTCGTGATCTATGAGTCTTGCTGGGCTTGTTGGTCTTGTCGGTCTTGTGCGGCTTGTTGGACGGGTGGGGCGAAACCGCAGGCAGGCGGGCAGACGGCACAGACGAGCGAGACAGGTTCAAGGGGTGGAAATTAGGGGCAGGAGGTGAAGAAGGCGAAGCAGACGCAGTAGGTGAAGTAGGCGAACTAGGCGGAGCAGACGAAGAATAGGTGTCAGAAAGCGAATCGTGGCGGCTGGGCGGGCGAAGACGAACGGGGCGGCGGTAGGGCATAGATTTTCCTCCTCTAGTCTATTGTGGTGTTTATGGTGGTGGTGTGGTTTTGTCCTGCCCCCGCTGGTGGTGTGAATTCTTGGTTTCTAGCCTGTTGCTTGGGTTTGTCGCTTCTGCTCCCTAGCTTTGTGACTCTTGGCTTTGTGGTTCTTGGCTTTGTGACACTCGGTTTTGTGACTCTCGGTTTTGTGGTTCTTGGCTTTGTGGCGGGCGGTTTCTAGCCCCAGAACCCTTTCTACAATAACGAGAACAAAAAGGCAACATACTAGCACGGCAATTGGCAAAAATATTTTTCTCTGCCTGCCAATTTCTCCGCCCAAGCCGCCACCGCAAGTGGTAAGGCTTTGACGGACAGACAAAAGACCCGCACAACAGAGCCACAACAGAGCCAGAGAAGAGCCACAGAAGAACTAGAGAAGAGCCACAGAAAGCCGCCAAGCCCCCTGCCGCACCATCCATAAGCCCAACCCGCCCCTTTCCCCCAACTAGCCCCCCTTTCCCCCACTAGCCCCCCCTAGCCCCTAACTAGTCCCCCCTAGCCCCTAACTAGTCCCCCCTAGCCCCTAACTAGCCCCTAGCCCAGAGCCAAGCCGTGGCACCACAGCACCCCCGTATTCTCCTCGCCCCAGGAGCCGAAAAGCGTCTGCGTCAAGGCCATCCGTGGGTCTTCTCCAACCAGCTGGCGGCAAAGGACACCCCAGGCGACGAGCGCACAGGTCTCACAGGCGGAGCCCTAGTCACCGCCATCAGCAGCCACGGACGCGGCCAAGGCACATTTTTTTATGCTCCCAATAGTTTGATTTCCCTGCGCTTGGTCAGTCGCGAAAACGATGCGCAGCCTGATCACGCCTTTTGGCTCCGCCGCTTGACCCGTGCCTTGGCTCTGCGCCAAGCCGTACTAGACGACGAGCAAGTTGCTTGGTGTCGCCTTGCCCACGGCGAAGCCGATGGCTTTCCCGGAGCCACCCTTGACCGCTTTGGCGAAGACTTTGTCTTGCGCACCGAGTCGGCAGGCATGGAACGCGTCCGCGAGCCATTGTTGCAAGCCCTGGGCGAGTTGTTTGCTCCACGGGCGGTGGTTGCGCGCGATGATTCGCCTCTGCGCCAACTGGAAGACTTACCCCTTTCGGTTTCTGTGCCTTTCGGTAGCGAAGCCCTGCCCGAACGGATCGCCATTCCTGAAGGCGGGTTAGCCTTCTTCACCAACCTAAAGAGCGGACAAAAAAGCGGCTGGTTTTACGACCAGCGTCCGCAACGTCTGCGTATCGGACAGCTGGCAAAGCACAGACGGGTTTTAGACCTATGCACAGGACTCGGCGGCTTTGCTCTGCAAGCGGCGGCGGGCGAAGCCGCGTCTGTTGTAGCGGTGGATAGCAGTGCTCCAGCCTTAGAACTGGCAGTTGCTTCGGCTCAAGCGGCAGGATTAGAAGACAAGGTTTCGTTCCACCAAGGCGAAGTCCGTGCCGCACTCGACGCCTTGATTGCCCAAGGCGAGAAGTTTGATTTGATTGTCTCTGACCCGCCTGCTTTTGCTCCGAGACGCAAGGACAAAGCCGCCGCTCTACGCGCCTACCGCGCCTTGACCGCCCGCATCGCCCGAGTCGCGGCAAAGGATGCACTTCTTCTGGTTTGCTCCTGTTCGCATCATATTGCCGCTGACGAATTTGAAACAGCGGTGGCGGCGGGCTTGGCGTCTGCCGAACGGGCGGGGCGGATTGTCGGACGATTTGGCGCAGGGGCGGATCATCCGACCCTTGCCGCCTTGCCGCAGTCTGCCTACTTGAAGTCTTTGCTGATTGCGGTCTAGGGGTGCGGGCGGCTTGTCGCTAAGTGTGGGGATGTGTGGGGGAGTTGCGGGGGAATAGGCGAGAGTTGCGGGAGTGCGCGGGAGTGAGCGAGAGTTGCGGGTGTGGGCGGGAGTGCGCGGGGCTTGTTGTCTATCGCCTGCCTACGCCTAGAGAGCCACACAGAAGCCCCACAGAGCCTACGCCCAAGACCTGCCCCCTTTCCCCCTAAAGTACCCCTAAAGCCCGCCCAGAAGCCCCACAGAGCCTACGCCCAAGACCTGCCCCCGAAGCCCCTAAAGTACCCCTAAAGCCCGCCCAGAAGCCCCCACAGGGCTTATACACGCCCGTACACTGCTCATACACTGCTCGTACACTGCTCGTAGAGTGCCGACAGGCGGCAAGGCGGCGTGGTATGATGGCTTCTGTGCGTGAAGTTTCAGACCTACAAAAAGCCTCCCGTCTGCCGCTAGAAGTCGCGGGCGCGGACTATGCCTATTTCTCGCTTGTCGCGGCGGCGGAAGCCATGGGCTTTTCCCGCGATGCTGTGGCGGCAATGCCCTATGGCATTCGCGTCTTGGCGGAAAATCGCCTACGCAAGGGACAGCAAGAAGCCGAGACGACTCTTGAACATCTGGATCTGTTGTTTTCGTGGCAGACGCGGGCGCAAGACCCAACCAAAAACCGAAAGGGAGCTTTGACTTGGTTTCCGTCTCGGGTGTTGTTGCAAGACTTTACAGGAGTCCCCGTAGTTGCCGATTTGGCGGCCCTGCGCGAAGCCGTATCAGAGTTGGGCGGAGATCCTGCCCAGGTGGCACCTGTGGTGCCGACAGATTTGGTGGTGGATCATTCGTTGATTGTTGAAGAGTCTTTGGGGCCATCGGCGGTAACCCGCAATCAGGAAATTGAATATCGCCGTAATGGTGAGCGTTATCGGTTTTTGAAGTGGGGGCAGGGTTCGTTTCGGGGCTTGCGGGTGGTGCCGCCTGGGACGGGGATTGTCCATCAGATTAATTTAGAAACCTTGGCGGAAGTGGTGCGCTGTGATTCTGATGGCTTGCTGTTTCCTGACACGGCAGTCGGGGCGGATAGTCATACGACCATGGTCAATGCCTTGGGGGTTTTGGCGTGGGGCTGTGGCGGGATTGAAGCCGAAGCGGCGATGCTGGGGCAGGGCTTATCGTTGGCTCTGCCATCAACGGTGGGTGTGCGCTTTGTCGGCAAGCTAAGCAAGGGAGCGACTGCGACCGATTTGGTTTTGACGGTGACGGAAACTTTGCGTAGCCATGGTGTTGTGGGCAAGTTGGTAGAGTTTTTTGGCGACGGAGTCGCTCACCTATCGTTAGCCGACAGGGCTTTGGTGTCTAATATGGCTCCTGAATATGGAGCTTTGGGCGGAGTCTTTGCCATTGATGATGAAACCTTGCGCTACTTGAAGATGACAGGGCGGGATGATGGGCTCATTGACCGTGTGGCGGCATACAGTCAAGCCCAAGGTTTGACTGCCGAAGCCACCCGCCAAGCGGTTCATACGGAGTCATTAGAAATTGACTTGACGGCAATTGAGCCTTCGCTGGCGGGTCCGCGGCGTCCACAAGACAGAGTGGCTTTGCCGCAGTTGGGTGAGTCGCTACGCCAAGCTTTGGCGGAAGAAGAAAAAGCGTCAGCGACAAAAGAACAAACACCACGCCCGCAGGCGACTGACGCGGAAGTTAATCCGCATGGTTTGGGCGATGGCTCTTTGGTCTTGGCGGCGATTACATCTTGTACCAATACATCTAATCCGCGGGGTTTGATGGCGGCGGGCTTGCTGGCACAGAAGGCACAGGCACGGGGTGTGAAGGCAAAGCCTTGGGTGAAGACTTCGCTTGCTCCAGGCTCGCGGACTGTCCCCGAATACTTGGATGACGCGGGCTTGTTAGAGCCGCTTAGCGAAGTGGGCTTTAACTTGGTGGGCTATGGCTGTACGACTTGCATTGGCAACTCGGGGCCGCTGGATGAGTCGGTAGCGGGTGCGATTGAAGGTTTGGATTTGCGGGTGGCGGCGGTGCTTTCGGGCAATCGCAACTTTGAGGGACGGATTCACCCTTTGGTGCGGTTTAATTACTTGGCGAGTCCGCTTTTGGTGGTGGCTTTGTCCTTGGCGGGGCGGATGGATTTTGATCCTACGGCTGAGCCTTTGACTGAAGATGCGGCGGGTGTGCCTGTATTTTTGTCTGAGCTTTTGCCGACTCAGGAAGAAGTGGAAGCTTTGGTGGAGCAACATGTGCGGGCGGAAATTTTCCGCCGCAACAAGGAGACTTTATTGACGGGCGATGCGGCGTGGCAGAAGTTAGAGTCGCCTGCTTCGTCTTTTTATGATTGGCAGGAAGACTCTACCTATGTGCGTCGTCCGCCGTTTGTGGAAGCGGTGGCGGCGACTCCGCCGCCGCCTGCGAAGTTGGAAGGAGCGCGCATTTTGGCTCTTTTGGGTGACTCGGTGACTACCGATCATATTTCGCCCGCGGGAAGTATTCGCAAGGCTTCTTTGGCGGGCGATTGGCTGGAAGACAATTCTGTACCTGTATCTGATTTTAATGCTTTTGGGGCGCGGCGGGGCAATCACGAAGTGATGGTGCGCGGGACTTTCGCTTCCCCTCGGATACGCAATTTGATCTTTAGCGATGGACGCGAAGGCGGGGTGACGAAGCATTTTCCGAGTGGTGAAGCCTTGACGATTCACGCGGCGGCGATGCGCTATGCGGCGGAATCGGTGCCACTCGTAGTCATTGGCGGGCGTGAGTATGGTACGGGGTCTTCGCGTGATTGGGCGGCGAAGGGGCCGCAGTTGCTTGGGGTCAAGGCGGTTTTGGTGGAGTCGTTTGAGCGGATTCACCGTAGCAATTTGGTGGGTATGGGAATTTTGCCCTTGGAGTTTGCGGCGGGTGCGACTGCTAAGTCGCTGGGCTTGACGGGAGAAGAAACGATTACCCTTGAAGGGGCGGACAAGATTTCCCAGCCGCGTGAGACGCTGACTGTATCTTTTACCACGCCATCGGGAGAGGTTAAGACCTGTCAGGCGACTCTGTGTATTGATACGGCGGATGAGTTGGCGACTTGGCGGGGCGGGGGAATTTTACCTCGTGTGGCACGGGCGTTTGCCACCCCTGGCTAACTCCCAAGCCTGAACCCTTCTTTTGCGGCTTAGAAATCAGGATTCTGTAAAGACGGGAGAAGTAGCGGCTTGCCCTGCAGGGGGCGAAGCCCCCGCAGGGTTTGCGCGATTGAGCGCAAACCGCGGGAGACTAACCTTAATAGGGCTTCCCACGCCGCAGGTCGTCCGAAGGTACCGCGAAAACGAAGTTTTCGCGGTACGCGAACGGCGAGATGCGGCAAATAGCCCGCGCCAGCGGGCGGATTAAATGTTGAAGTAAAGCTCAACCCTAACCCCTTCTTCTGCGGCTCAGAAATCAGGATTCTGTAAAGACAGGGAAATAACGCCTCGCCCTTTTAATGCGTATAGCGTGTACGTTGCGCTATCGGTTTTGTGTCTTCGTCAAAGAGTGCAGAAAGCTCGTCAATCATCACGCCGCCTAAGTCTTCGGCATCGGAAATGGTCACGGCACGGCGGTAGTAGCGCGTGACATCATGGCCGATACCAATTGCCAAAAGATCGACAGGACTGCGGCGTTCAATCCACTCAATCACCTGCTTTAGATGACTCTCTAGGTAGTCGCTCGGGTTGGTGGAAAGCGTTGAGTCATCCACGGGCGCACCATCGGAAATCACCATTAAAATGCGCCGTTGTTCGTTGCGTGCCAGCAAACGTTCGTGTGCCCAGAGCAGGGCTTCGCCGTCAATATTTTCTTTCAAGACGCCATCGCGCAACATAAGCCCTAAGTTTTGGCGGCAACGGCGGAAGGGCAGGTCTGCGGGCTTATAGACAATATGGCGCAGGTCATTGAGTCGGCCTGGCAGGTTGGGGCGGCCTTGGTCTTGCCAAGCGGTGCGGGCTTGTCCGCCTTTCCACGAGACGGTGGTGAAGCCCAAGATTTCCACCTTGACCGAGCAGCGTTCTAGGGTGCGGGCAAGAATATCTGCTGACAGAGCCGCGACTGTAATTGGTCTGCCGCGCATGGAGCCTGAGTTATCCAGCAATAGCGTGACCACCGTGTCGCGGAATTCTGACTCGCGTTCGCACTTGAAGCTCAACGGCGTGGTTGGAGTCACAACCACACGGGCAAGGCGCCCGGGGTCTAATAACCCTTCTTCTAGATCAAACTGCCACCAGCGGTTTTGTCGCGCCAGCAGGCGCCGATGCAGACGATTGGCAAGCCGTTGGACTGTACCATCCAAATGGGCAAGCTGTCTGTCAAGGAGATCACGGTGGCGAGACATTTCATCTGGAGCCGCTAGTTCCGCCGCGTCTACAACTTCATCCCAACGTTTGGTGAAAACTTTGTACGCCGAACCCACAGTCTTGGAAGCGTGGCTTGCCCCTGCCGCGCCTTCGCCTTCGTCTAGGTCGCGGCGCAGACTTGCATCTTGGTCTTCTTCTTCGCCATCGCCTTCGCCTGCTTCTTCAACTTCTTTGGTGGCTTGAATTTCTAGGTCGGGCTGGGTGCGTTCGCGATCGTCTTCGGTGATATCCCACTCTTCGTTTAAATCGCTCATCCGCTCGCCGCCTTCGTCTTGATCAACGAGTGTTTCGTTGTCGGCGGCTTCTTGTTCGCGCTCGGTGCCGGGTACCCGCAAAAACTGCATGGCTTCGCGAGCGACAACTGCGAACTCGGCTTGGTTGTCGGCGGTGTCTCTAAGGCGAAGAATAAAGTCTTCGCCCAAACGCTCTGCCAAGCCTGTTGCGTCAGCGGCAAAGGCTGACGGTACAGGACGCTCGGCAATGGTGGCTCGCACCAAGGCGGCAAAGGCTTCTAGTAGGGTTAGGGAAAATTCCTGTGACTCGGCGGCGATTCCGAGTCGCCGTTCGCGGTCTTGGGCTCGCGAGAGACGCAAGCCGCTTGCGGCATCAACATTGTCTGCGGCGCCCCGCCATTCGCGCATACCTCTACCTTCACAGCGGGCGCTTTCTAGCAGGTCAAAGAGCTGGCGGGCGGTGCCACGGTCGGGCTGAAACCGCTGGTGGGTTTGCGGACGGTGATAGCGCAGTTGAAATGCTGCTTGGTCGGCGATGCCGCGCAGGCGACAGCAGGCTTCGTTGCTTGGCCAATCGCCGAGCGGGTCGGAGGCAGAGTCTTCGGCTGTTGCTCGTCCGCTCATCAGGCGGGTCAGGGACGAAGCCGCCAGTGGCGGTGGGGCGGGGAGTCGCAGATCGGCTCCCCCTTGATTGTCGCGCACTAGGTTTCCCCAGGGCTGGGCTCCGCGGGCGTAGCGGACGCGGGCTTTGCCGTGCTTGCCGAGGGCATGGACGGCTCCTTCTAGGGCGCGGAGAAACTGCTCGGCTTCTTCGCGCACCTTGTCTTCTTGTTGTTGCGAAGCCCGCGCCATCTGGAGTTTTATTCAGGAGCCATTCGTCAGAAGCCATTGTCAAAAACCACTGTCAGAAGCCATTCTGGGAGCGTCTGGGGCGGGTTCTACTATGCCTGTGGGTAAAAGTGCCTATGGGTTAGAAGTGCTTATGGGTGAAGTGCCTATGGGCGCAGAGCCTATGGGTAAAGTGCCTATAGGTTAAGAGTGCTTGTGGGTGCAGTGCCTACGGGTGAAGTGTCTATAGGTAAAGTGCCTATGGGTAAGAGTGCTTATGGGTGCAGTGCTTATGGGTGAAGTGCTTATGGGTGCAGTGCCTGTGAGTTGTGTGTGTGGGGGTATCCTGCGTGGGTGGCAAGTCCTTAGTTGTCGGTCTTGCTATCACCTGCTGTTTGGGGTGCATCTTTTACAGCCGCTTGAAGCAACGGATTTTTGCCGAAACGGCGTTGGTAGAGTTCAGCGACCATTCGTTGTTCGGCTTCGTCGCAACGGTTGAGAAACGACAGGCGAAAGGCTTCGGCGGGATCGTCATTAAACAGCGATAAATTTTCTGCCCAAGTAATCACGGTCCGCGGACTCATCACGGTGGATAGATCGCCGCGCATTAAGGCTTCGCGGGTTAGGGTTGCTACTGCCACCATATCGGTGACCATTTTGCGTCCTGCTTCGTTGTCTAGCTCGGGGACACGGGCGCAGATGATTCGCTCTTCTTCTTCGTTGTCTAGATAGTTTAAGGTGACGGTGATGTTCCAACGATCCATTTGTCCTTGATTGATCTGCTGGGTGCCGTGGTAGAGACCACTGGTATCGCCCAAGCCGACTGTGTTGGCGGTTGCAAACAAACGAAAGTTGGCATCGGGGTGCAGAACGCGATTTTGGTCTAGTAGGGTTAGCTTGCCTTCTTGTTCTAAGACTCGTTGGACGACAAACATTACATCGGCTCGCCCTGCGTCGTATTCGTCAAAAACCAAAGCCACAGGACGTTGCAAGGCCCAGGGCAAGAATCCTTCACGGAACTCGGTGACCTGCTTGCCCTCGCGCAAAACAATTGCATCGCGACCAATTAAATCAACCCGTGAGATATGTCCATCAAAGTTGATTCGTAGGCACGGCCAGTTGAGGCGAGCGGCGATCTGCTCAATATGGGTGGATTTCCCCGTGCCGTGGTGTCCTTGCACCATCACCCGCCGATTGCGTGAAAAGCCTGCCAGAATGGCACGGGTGACAGACGGATTGAAGCGGTAGTTTTCATCTACCTCGGGCACCAAGGGTGTGCGTTCGGAAAAACCATCTACGGTTCCGTCGTCGTCCAAGCCGAAGGCTTGACGCAAAGAGACGCCGATGTCGGGAGCGCCATCGGGCAGCTCGGTTTGTTCAATTGTGGTGTCGGGCACGGGAGGATAGGAAGCTTTTAGCGTATTTCTATTCGGCGTGTGTATTGGGTGTATTGGGTGTAGGGGGTGCGTGTGTTCGGGGCGGGTGCCTAGTGGGTAATTGGCGGGGCGCAACCCTTTATGTTTCATCCACTCTACTGCGCTCTAAATTCACAGAGGGAGAGAAATCACCATCGGGGCTGTACTGCGGTGTTTGCCTAAAGCAGACAGTAAATTGTTCGCCTAAAGCAGACAATAAATTGTTCGCCTAACAGCAGACAGTAAATTGTTCGCCTGACAGCAGACAAGGGAATTGTCCGCCTTCGGCGGGCAATAGAATTGTCCGCCATACGGGGGGCTTTGTCAATTGGCGGGAGCTGGTAGTGTGGCTAGCCTTTTTGCGTCTTGCTAAGGAGCGGTTTAAGTTCCTGCCAGGCTGAGTTGATGGCGCGTAATTCTTTTTCTGAAGGTTTTTCTTCTTCGCGGGCGGAAGGTTTGCTCCGCCGTGGGCGGCTATCGGGGTGGAGTTTTTTGATTAGGCGGCGGTAGCGGCGGCGGATCTGTGCTGGACTTGCCGCCGCGTCCAAGCCCAAAGTGGCAAGGGCTTGGACTTCGGCTTGACTGCGCGGTTGATTGCGTCCTGTGGCGTTGCGTCTGGTTCTGTAGCCGCCTTGTGCGGTCTGGGTTTTGTCTGTGGCTTCGGCAGAGTCGGTAGCGGAGTCGGCGGCGGAATCGAAAGCGTGGGCGTATTGGGCAGTGCGACTCGGATTACCCGCAGGCCAAGTCGGACGATTCCACACGGCATCTTGTGTAAGAACAGCGTTCCAGTTGGAAGTTTCGGCGACAGCGGCGATTTGCGCTTGGTTGTGAAGGGCAAGGTGTTCCTTGCATAGCGGCAGGGGTGCACCACGTCCGCCCCCGAGTGCGGCGGAGGCTTGGGGCGTGGTGGTGGCTAGGCTTTCCACCATGGCAAGGGCGGGAGAGTCGCACTTGGCGCAATCGCGTTGTCTGCCACTGCCTGTTGTGCGGCGGGAGCCACGCGGGGCAAAGAAGCGGGTTGGCGTTTGGACGCGTTGAGATCTTCGGGTGCGGCTTGGCACGGGAGGGTTGGTTTCTGGGTGGTAGGGATATTTGTTGCCTTGCTGTGGGGTGCAGTATAGCATTGTGGCGATGGCGTGGCGGGCTTTGGCACGGAGTTAATTGGCACAGAGTCAATGGGCGCGAAGTCAATTGGCACGAAATCAATTGGCACAGAATCAATTGATGCGGAGTTAATTGGCGCGGGGTTAATTGGCACAGGGTCAATTGATGCGAAGCCAGTTGGCACAGAGTCAATGGGTGTGGAGTTAAGGGCTGGGTTTTTGCTTGGCTGGATGGTTTGGAGTATTGAGTGAAATGTCGGAGACTCGTGTAGTTCGTGCGGAAGCACTTTTGCGGGCGGCGTTTGCGCCGTGTCTTGTGGAGGTACGAGATGACTCGGCGCGTCACAGGGGGCATGTGGGCTGGCGTGCAGGTGAGGAGACGCATTTGGTGGTGCGTGTGGTGGCGGAGTCGTTTCGTTCTGAGAGTCGCGTTGCCCGCGCGCGTCGGGTACAGAAAGTTTTGTCTCCCTTATTCGCCGAGGGCTTACACGCCCTAACCCTAAAGCTCGAAGTCCCCACCAACCGTTGAGCCGTGCCTTCCCCCGCCTTCTAACTACCCTGATTTCTAGCCCGAACCTGTTCTCCAATAACCCTAATTCCTATGCTGAAAAAGAAAAAGTTAGGGGCGGGCTTTCTCTCACTGTTTAAGTTACGGCGGCTTGCGCCGCCTAGTGCCGTGAAGCGGTGCGCTACGCGCAAGACGCTTCACGGCGCCCGCTTCGCTACGCTCGTTTCACTCCGCTACGCTCGCGTTCGTGCCCTACGGGCACTCGGTGGGTCTTCATCTCAAAGTTAGGAAAGGGCAAGTCGCTATTTCCCTGTCTTCGTCTTACTGGTGGGTTAAGCCTTTATAGGGCTTCGTCTCAAAGTTAATCTGTGCCTTCCCCATCTTTACAGTACCCTGATTTCTAAGCCGTAGAAAAATGGGTAAGGGTTAAGCTTTCTCTCAACATTTAATTTACGGCGGCTTACGCCGCCTAGTGCCGTGAAGCCTTGCGCTACGCGCAAGACGCTTCACGGCGTCCGCTTCGCTCCGCTCGTTTCACTCCGCTACGCTCGCGTTCGCACCCTACGGGTGCTCGGTGGGTCTTCGTCTCTAAGGTTGGGAAGGGCAAGCCGCGCCTTCTCCCGTCTTCATCTTCATAACGGGAGCCAGTTAATCCCACTAGTCTCACGCTCCCCCCGCAAGGGGGCTTCGGCTCAATTAACCCGTCACTAAAACTATGGGGCTTAACAGCTGGTGGGGGAAACAAGGCTTGGCACGAATGCCGCACCGCAAGGTGCCCCCGCAAGGGCGTGAAGGCACACAAACGGGTCTTAATTTTTTCTATCTCTTTTTTTCATTTTTTGAATACTTTTTTCTCTAATAAGGGGGCATTTATATAATTTACCCCCCTAGGGGCGCGAAGGCACGAAGTGCCGAGCGGGCAAAGGGGGGTCAAGCTCACAAGCCCGTAGGGCGTAGTGAGCTTGGGGGGGATGGGTGGGGGCGTGACGCGAAGCGTCACGCCGATTGCCTGAAGGGCAATCCACGAACGAAGTGAGTGAACGCCGCCGTAGGCGGCAAATAGCCTGCGGGCTTGGCGCACCCCGAGCGAAGCGAGGGGGGTAAAGCCGAGCAAAAAGCGCCCGCAAGGGCGCGTAAAAAGCGGGCGGATTAGAGCGGTTTGTGTTGGGCGGCTTTTTCTACTAGGGCGAGGAATTCGGCTCGCGTGCTGGACTTGGTGCGGAAAGAGCCAAGCATAGAAGAAGTGGTCATGACGACACCGTTTTTGGCAACGCCGCGTCCTGACATGCAGTGGTGTGTGGCTTCGACGATGACTCCGACTCCGCGGGGTTTTAGGGCTTCGTTGATGGTGCCTGCGACTTGGGCGGTGAATTTCTCTTGGACTTGCAGACGGCGGGCGAAGATTTCTACGACGCGGGCGAGTTTTGAGATTCCGACAATGCGATTGCTTGGCAGGTAGCCGATATGGACTTTTCCGACAATGGGTAGAAGGTGGTGTTCGCACTGCGAGACGAAATCCACATTGGCGAGGAGAACAATTTCGTCATAGCCTGCGGTTTCAGAAAAAGTGCGGCGCAGGAGCGACAAGGGGTCTTGCTCGTAGCCTTGGGTGCGTTCTTCAAAGGCACGGACAACACGGGCGGGGGTATCTGCCAAGCCTTCGCGGCTTGGGTCTTCGCCGATATAGGAGAGCAGGGTGGTGATGGCGGCTTCGGCTTGTCTGCGGCTTGGACGACTCGCGGTTTGTTTTGTTGGGTAGGGTTTTTTGTTGCCACGGGTTTTTGTCCGCGCCTGTGACTTAGGCGGCGATTTAGGCGGCGACTTGGACGCGGCTTTGCGGGCGGACTTAGGCATACGGTTCTGCGGTTAGTGCAAAAGGCGGGCTTCGGCGTAGGGGCTATCTAGGGAAAAAGTCGGGACGACAACCCGAAATCGTGCGCCATCGTCGCGGCGCATTTCGTAGCTTCCTGCCATAAAGCCAGACGGAGTCCGCAGGGGTGTGCCGCTGGTGTATTCAAACGAGCCGCCTGGCACGAGCGTTGGCTGTTCTCCGACCACGCCTGCGCCTTCAACCGTGTGGAGTCGGCCATCGGCGTCGGTGATTTTCCATTGGCGGGTGAGCAACTGTACGGTGCGCTGACTCTCGTTTTCAATTCGTATGTGGTAGGCCCAAAGGTAGCGGTGTTCTTCGGGTTCGCTCTGGTCGTCTAGGAATACAGGGCGGACAATCACGCGGACTTCTTCTGTTGTTTCTTCGTAGAGAAATTTTCCGCCGCCTAAGTCGGGGTGGCGTAGTTCTGGTGCCGACTCGCTTGTGGAATTAGGCGTGGAACTGGGCGCAGAATTGGACGCAGAGTCAGACACAGAATTGGCTTCAGACTCGGATACAGACTCGGCTTCAGAATGATCCGCGGGCGTAGAGCCGTGGTGCGGGTTTGCACTGCCATCAAAAGACTCGTCGCCCGAGTCTTCGTCGCCATCTTCAAAGGGGTCGAAAGGGTCGCGTTCGCTCATGCGGCCGATTCAACACGCAAACAGGGGCGATTGCAAGCCACTGGCGGGAAGGCGGGGAATTCTGCCGCAGGTTTCTTTTCTGCCACGGGTTTCTTTCCTGCCATAGGTTTTTTTAAAGTGTAAAATGGACAAGACGCACGATTAGCCCAATGGAAAAAGCCAAGCAAAACGCCGAGCAACAATCCCCTGTGGTTTTGTCCGTTGCTGAGTTGGCGGCGGCGATACGCCGCACGCTAGAAGGACAGTACGCAGAAGTGCGGGTGCGCGGTGAGTTAACCCGCATCTTTACCGCCCAATCAGGACATCTCTACGGCAGTCTGCGCGATTTAAGCAGTTCGGCGGCAATTGATCTGGTCTTGTGGAAAGCCCAAGCGCGGCGGTTTGCAAGTCTGCTTAGTGAAGGGGCGCAGGTGGAAATCACGGGGCGGGTTTCTGCCTATGCGCCGCAATCGCGGTATCAGCTGGTGGCTACGCATGTTGCGCTCGTTGGCGTGGGAGCCTTGCTCGCCGAGTTGGAGCGTCTAAAGAGCGCACTCGCCAAGGAAGGCTTATTTGACAGGAAACGCCCCTTGCCTAGCTTTCCGCGGACAGTCGGCATTATCACCTCGCCTGACGGAGCGGTGATTGAAGATATGTTGCATCGTCTTGCGGCGCGGTTTCCGGTTCGGGTTTTGCTGTGGCCTGTCTTGGTTCAAGGCGCGGGGGCGGCGGAGCAGATCGCCCAAGCGGTGCGGGGTTTTTCGGCACTCAAAGAAAACGCACCCAAGGATACGCTATCTGTGCCTGTTCCTGACTTGGTGGTTGTTGCCCGTGGTGGTGGTAGCCTAGAAGACTTGTGGGCGTTTAATGAAGAGTCGGTTGTTCGGGCGATAGCTGCCAGTGCGATTCCTGTGGTCTCTGCTGTAGGACACGAAACCGACACTACGCTTGCTGATTACGCGGCGGATTTGCGGGCACCGACTCCAACGGCGGCGGCGGAGTTGCTGACACCTGAGCGGGCAGTTCTGCTGGCAAGCCTAGACGAACGCCAAGCCAGCTTGCGCCGTGCTTGGCGGCGGCGGTGGCAGACGGCGCAGGAAGACTTGCGGCTTGGGGCGACGCGTTTGGCGAGTCGCGAGCGAATTTTGGAGTCGCCGCGTCTTGCTTTAGACGAGCGCAGTGGCGGTCTAGCCCGCGAAGCCACCCGTGCCTGTAAGGATGCGGCTCTACGCTTAGACTCTGTGGGGCGGCGTTTGGCGGTTTTGGCGCCAGCGCACCGTCTTGATGGCTGGCGCGAGCAACTGGAAGTTCGCAGGGTGCGTTTGCCGCAAGCGATGGCGGAGATTTTGACCCGCCAGGGTACTCAGTTGCGGACAAGTTTGCGGCTTTTAGAAAGTTTGGACTACCACCATATTTTGGCGCGTGGGTTTGCTTTGGCACAGGATGATAGCGGGCGGGTTTTGCGTGTGGCGGAAGATTTTTCTGTGGGTGGGGAGTTTCGTCTTACGGTGAGTGACTCGGCTGAAGTCCGTGCTGAAACGCGGGGCATAGAGCCGCGAGCGACAGAGCCGCAAGCGAAAGAGCAGAAGCGACAAAAAAGATAAAAGCAAAAAGTAAAAAGCAAACAGCAAACGGCAAATAGCAAGCGGCAAGGTGCAGTGGCTATAGAATGCGCAAGCGGCTGGCGTGGGTTAGGGCGATGTAGGGTCCGCCGCGCCATTCTAGCCAGCCACGGACTTCTAGCTGTTGGTTGAGCAAGCTGTCAGGGGTCAGGCCTGTCTGCATAAGGTTTGTGGATGCTGTGCGGGTTAGGCGTACAGAAAAGTCGCGTTTGCTTTGACTGCCGAAGTTTAGAAATCCGCTTCTGGGTTTGCCGTCTTGATTGATTAAGCCGTCGTAGAAACGCGCCCTGCCACGGACGATTGCAAAGCCGCGTTTTTCGCGGGTGAAGGTGGCGGTTTCGTCTGCTTGTAGGATGCGGAAGCCTGTGTTCCAGAGTCCTGTTTTGGTTTGGCGGGCGTGGGCTTCGTGGAGCCAATCGGCGGCGGTGGTGGCGGTGTGGCGGGGTCTATTGCTTGCGTCTTCAGGAGCGGCGATGAAGATTCCTGCGGCGAGCAGGCTTTGGGTTAAGTCGCTCTGTGGAGTGCCGCCTAGAGAATTGCGTAAGGTTTCGCCGACAAGATTTTCTGTGCCGTAGCTGACAGGGATGAGTCGCACATGCCGCACACCGTAGCGTGAGATTTTTGCTGTATCCCATAGGTCTTGGCGTATGTGGCAGACTAGGGAGTCGGTGTATTTTTGCAGGGCGCGCAAGGCTTGTGCGCGCCACGGAGCGACGGGCACGCCTGTGTGGCGGTTCCAGACTTCGGGCAGCAGCCCGCCTGCGGCTTTGACTTCGTGGTGGGAGCCATCGCCCAGACGGGCGGACAGAACTCCGTGGGCTGTGCCTGTTGCTGACAGGCCTTGGAGTGTGAGCTTGAGCCAGGTATTTTCTTTTTCTGTGGCTTCTGTGGCTTGAGCGGCTTTTGTGTCTTGAGTAGTTTGTGCGCTGGCGGCACTTGGTGCTTGCCGCAGGCTGGGCGGAGCGAGTGCGAGTGTGACTGCCAAGCCTGTGGAGAATTGTCTTCGGCTGTGGGTTTTGCCCTGCGCCATGGTGTTTGGTGGGGTGTTGGTTTAGACGGCGTTTAGGTCTTCTTGCAGGATGGTGATGTTGATATCGAATGTGACTTCGCCGTCTTCGGTGTCGCGGTAGATGGTGCCGAGGAATTCCTCGCCTAAGAAGACTTCGCCCATTTCTGGGCGAATGGCGTGGCGGGTGACTCGCACGGATTGGTTATTGAGACGGCGGCGCAGATAGGCTTCTACCTGCAGGAGTTCGGATTCGCTAATGCTCATGGTTGTTCTCGTGCGTTTTCGGGTGAGTCTTTTGGTGAATCTTTTAGGTACTGGGCTGGCGAGTCTTCGGGTGAATTTTTTTAGGGTGCGTTTTCGGGCTGTTGTGCGGGCGGCTTTTCTTGTGAGTCTTTTTAGGTACTGGGCTGGCGGCTTTTCTTAGTGAGTCTTTTAGGTACTGGGCTGACGAGTCTTCTTGTGCGTTTTCTTGTGAGTCTTTTTGCGAGTCTTTTTGTGAGCCTTTTTGTGGAGTGGGCGGTGTTTTAGCCTTTGGTTTGTGACTGGCGCAGACTGCCGATTTCAAAGTCGGGTTGGTGTGCTTGTTTTTGCTTGGCGAAGTATTTTTGATGATAGGCTTCTGCCCGCCACCAGGTAGGAGCGGCGATAATTTCGGTGACGATGGGTTTGGCGAACCGTCCTGAGGCTTCGCTGGCGGAGATGAATTCTTCGGCGGCGTGGCGTTGGTCTTGGCTGGTGTGGAAGATGGCGGAGCGGTATTGTCGTCCTGTGTCGGGGCCTTGGCGGTTGAGCTGTGTCGGGTCGTGGAGTGCAAAGAAATGCCGCAACAGGGTTCGGTAGTTGGTCTGCTGTGGGTCAAAGACGAGTCGTACGGCTTCGGCGTGGCCTGTGTCGCCTTCGCAGACTTCGCGGTAGGTCGGACGATCTAATTCGCCGCCGATGTATCCGACTTCGCTTGCCAGTACGCCGCTGACTTGGTCGAATTTTTGCTGAACGCCCCAGAAGCATCCTGCGGCGAAGATGGCGACTTCGCCTTCGGGCTCGTTGCGGCTGTGTTTTAGGGCTGCGACCAGCGACACGGGCTCAGCCTTCCCCCCTGCCGCCGCCGCCTGTGCGCTCGCCTGCGCCTTCGCTCTCGCCGTGGCTTTTCCCTTAGCCGTATTTCTTGCCGTGCGCTTGAAAAACATAGCCCCATCTTTCTTCTTTTGACCTTCTTCTGAAGTGAATTTATACACCAGTTTACCCCCATAACCAAACACCCAACCGAACGCCTAAATAAACACTTAGACAAACAGAGATTAAAAATATTTTTGCGGCGAGTGCCCTAATTTGATTGTTGCCCGCAGGGCTAATTTTTCCTGCGGGCTAGGTGCTTAGCAGTCTGCTAATGACGCTATCCCACTCTCTATGCTCTATGACCCGAAAATAGTATGAATCCGCGTCCTTTTTTTGATTATGACTCATCGCATTTTCAATTACCTTGCTGAGTTCTTCTTTGTAGATTGTATCTTCGTTTCCTGCGAGATGTTCGCCTTTGGTGTCAATCACAAGGTAATTTCTCTTGCCCTTGTTGTCAGAAGCAACTGCAATCAAGAAGTCAGGATAATATCTTTTGCGCTTCCATCCCTGCAGATAGTAAGACTCTTGGTCGTTAGGGAATTTGCTCGTAGTGGATTTAAACCACCAATCAATTAGATCATCTTGCGCTTTCTCTTCAAGGTTTATTGCTACAGTTTTTTCATCTTTATTGTCTAGAGATTGCTCTCCAACTTTTTCAAAAATATTGTGGTCTTGGTCAAACAATTCGGGCTCGTAGAAATTTTTATCTGGCATCAGCCAATCGAGTTGCTCTTCAAGGTTTGCAACAAGCAAACCTTGTTTCAGCATTTTTTCAAATTCTACCTTTGCAAGCCTTTCGTATTGCTCGGATAGTTTGTGCTTCATATCTTGGACAATTCTAGGTGCATACGGATATACAGACTTGTAGTCGTACTTACGCACATAGTATTCAAGAGTCTCTCGCACTAAACGTCCTGCCAAAAATATGTTGGGAATAAATTCCAACAGTTCATTGGTCAAAAAGATGTAGTGAAAATCAGGAGGAACAACTGTAGAGATTTTTTTGCTGTATGATTTTTCTCCATCAAATCCGACTTCGGTAATCTTTGTGTGTGGCTTCCCCTTGCCGATAACAATTGAGTTGTCATACTTCAACTTAGAAAAATCAATTCTTGGCACCAGATCGGTGTCGTAATTAAATCTTCTAAGCTTGCCATTATCCTGAAATTTAATATTTGGGAAGTATATTTTGCACCCTCTAAACTGTGGGCGTCTTTCTGTTATTCTCACGGATTTAGTTCTCACAACTTCTCCCCCTGCTACTTCTGCCAAGTCGTGCGCATCTTTGTAGTTCAGGCTATCTAGGCTTGTGCCAATGGTACGGGTTACTTCTCCAGTTTTTTGGCTGGTGCAGAATACATAGGCTTTGTTTAGGTCTGTAGCCTTAGCCTTTCTCGCGTAGGGCTGGCGCATAACCCGTCCCATCAGCTGAGTCACACCAACATTTGCCTTAAAGTTGTCTAGGATTGCCAAGACATAGGCGAAGGGGCAATCCCACCCCTCTGTAAGTGCGGATTTTGTTAAGATATACCTAATCTCACAAGTCTCACTGAGCAAATTTACATTGCGTAGTTCGCCTTTCTTTTCAGCCGACTGTTCGGCAATTTCATCAGGGTGTATTCCTAGCTTTGTTTCCATAAATCGCCGTACTTTATCAACATGGAGAGGCTTGTCGGATTGGGCTTTCCCTGTATATTCAGTACGCACCACCACAATCGGTCTTATGTATTTACCCCCTTGCGCATGCTCTTTTTGGGCAAGCTTTTCTAGTTCTTCACGCTTCTCTTGCGCCGCTCGCAAAGTTTTTTGCCAAGTTGCCTCGGTGCTGGTTTGAATCGGAAGCTTTATCATATTTTCTTCCCAAACCTTGCGCCCTGTCGCTGTGTAGAGAACATTGCTTTGGTGAGAAGGAGTTGCCGATATTTCTAAAATGATACTTGGATTCAATTCGCTAATTTCTTTAGTGGCTTGCTCACTTTTCGTTTTGTGCGCCTCGTCAATGATTACAACAGGGCGATTAAGACGAATAAAATTGACAACACTTCTTTTTGGAATCTGCACCCCATTTTTACCTTCTTTGTAGTCTAGTTCGGGGTGGGCTTGGTGAAATTCTTGGCATGCGGAGAGGTCACTACTCTCGGGGAAAGACTTTGTTCCTATGGAAGTATCGCGCTTTATGCGACGTAGGGTCTTGTTTTCTCTTTTTGCTCCTGAACCTCCTCCTGCGATAAGGGATTGCTGACTGAGTACAAGAATGCATAGATGATCCTTTAGCATCCGCTCATCTAACCTACCCTGCACCGCGTCCTCTTTAGTGACGAGTTGTATCGGTAAGCCACATTGACTTGTAAGGTATTCGTGTATCCAGCTACCCTTACGAAAGGCTTTTGCTGTTTGCTCGTAAATTTTCTCCAGTGGCACGAACCAAATTACTAACCCTGTTTGCTTTTTCTCCCACTGTTGCATAATCGTGTTAAGCGCCTGTGCCGCAACATAGGTCTTGCCGCTCCCTGTCGGCATTCTAAAGCAGGCGTGGGCAATCTCTCCGCCTGCTTTATTTTTTCTGGTTTTATGGCTGTGCGTTACGAAAGGGCGTTGCGGGGGGCTGATGTCTTTTTTCCATACATCTCCAGGCACATCATCCCATTGCCTATCTTTGCTTCTGCGTTGGAGTGCTGCAAGCCAAAACTGTAGAGTCTCGATGGCTTCCTTTTGATAGGATTTTGTCTCCATCATCGTCTCGGCCTAGGCAGAACGGTTGCGCGGGGTATAAAGGAATTCGGTGTTATGCGCTCTGAGCATATCAAAATCTACGCACCGCCCCGAGGCAAAGACAATCGCTTTTTGTCCTTCTTTTAGCTTAGAAGATATGCGTTCCAGCATATCTAGTTTGAGAGTGGAATCCATACTTTCTAAAAATTTTTTATTCTTTTTGTATATAAGGAAAACCTTGTACTCGTCGGTTTGTCCGACAAACCAAGTTTTTTCATTCGGCTTTACAGATTTTAAGGGCTTGCCTGTTACCTGAAGGAATAAAAGTCGGGCAAGGTCTTCATACTTGGGAAGGTTTTTACCTGCGACAATCTTTTCGTATTCTATTGCTTGCCCAAGGGTGCAGTAGGTGAAGTTTCCGCCAAGACCTTTTTTTAAATTTTCATCTGTTGCATTTTTAACGCCCTTTATTACACGGCGTACGCGTTCTGCTGTAATTTTGTTTGCGTAGTTTTCCATTTCTACGAGGATAAACTTGCGATTGCCCCCATCTTCTTTGTTGAGGGCAAGGGTAGCGTGGGCGGTCGTGCCACTACCCGCGAAAGAATCTAAAATTATCGCATCAGGCTTTGCGACCAAAGATATCAACCTCATGATTAGTCGCACTGATTTTGGAGAAGGAAATTTACTTTCTCCATCAAAAATAGATTTCAACATTTCCGTACTATATTGCGTTGATCCAACTTCATCTGTTTTCAAAACAGAGCTAGAAACCAATCCTTGTTGAACTTTTCTCAAATATTTTTTCAGCCGCGGTACATTACTTCCGTTTTCCCCAAAAGTAATTTGATTATCATTATACAATTCCAATAGCCTTTCCTTCCTATATTTAGGAAAAGTTCCTGGTGGTTGAGACCACTGAACTCCATTAGGAAACGTAATCGTATACCTACTATGCTCTTTCCCGCTTTTTGCATGAAGCGCAACGCTTTGCCAAGGCCCACGTGGGTCATTATCTGAATTTTTATACCTTTCGTCGGAAGATTCAGTTCGGGGCAGTAACTGAAATGCCTCCCGCAAATTACTTTTGCGATAAGAAACAATGTAATCGTGATTCACAGATGCAAATTTTGCATCCGATTGTATAACATTAGTTCTATTCCAAACAAATTGAGTTAAAAAATTCTCTGCCCCAAAGATTTCATCCATCACTGCACGAAGACGATGTTGCTCGTTGTCGTCAATAGAAATAAAAATTACTCCATCATCCGCTAAAAGCTCACGAAGTAGCTGTAGGCGTGGCCACATCATACAGAGCCACTTGTCGTGCCTTTCTAGGTCGTCTTTATCAATGGGGGTCTTTTTGTCAAACCAATCACGGATTCCTTCGGAATCAACCTTGTCGCTATACGCCCATTCGCCACCTGTGTTGTACGGCGGGTCAATATAAATACAATTCACGCGCCCTGCATACTGGGGGAGCAAGGCTTTCAGGGCGTACAGATTGTCGCCTTGGAGGACAAGATTGCCATCCAAATTGGCATTGGGCTTGATTGACTTCTTCTCGTCAATTTCTAAGGCTGATGCAGGCACAGCGCGGTGGTGGCTGTAAATCGCGTCCTTGTATTGGAAGTTGAGTTCCATAGCCCTGCGCCTCTATGTGTATGTATGTTCATAAACTGTGTATGTATGTTCATAGATTCTGAATTATTAGCATAAATTCGGGAGTTTTTCACGATTCTGCGCCCGCTCCCTCGCATTTACCTGTGGCAAACGCGCCCGCCCATCCCCTTCGCCCTGTGCCTGCCTGTGGCAGAAACAGCCCTTAGAGGTGGGGTGAATACTATCGGTCTGGTTAGAGGGAGGGTAAAGTAGAGCCATACAAAAAAGAAAATGCCCTGTGGGCAAAGGCTCTTGTATCTGGTCGCGATCCCGAGAGGATTCGAACCTCCGACCCCGAGATTAGGAATCTCGTGCTCTATCCAGCTGAGCTACGGGACCGACACCACAGAACCACCACAAAAACCCACCACAAAGAACCACCACAAAAACCCGCCACAAAAACCCACCACAAAAACCCGCCACAAAACCCCGCCACAGAAAACCCGCCACAAAAACCACCCACAAAAACCACCCACAAAACCCCGCCACAGAAACCCGCCACAAAAACCACCCACAAAACCCCAGTGCGCAAACCAAACCAAGGCAAGAAACCAAGCCCCCAGAGCCAGTCAAGAACGAGCCAAAAACGAGCCAAAAACCAGACAAGAGCCAGCGGACAAATTATAGCCCATCCGCCCGCTTCCTGCCCGTTGGCGGAGACTCCCGCCAACCTTGCACCAACCGCCTATTTTGTGCCACAATTAGCCCCAATCGTCCGCCCACTCTCTACCCTGCTCTCTACCCCACTCTCTACCCTTCTCTCTATCCTGCTCTCTACCTTGTTCTGTCCTGTTTGCTATTTTATGTCTGCTCCTTCTGCTTCTTCTGCTTCTTGTTCTGTGATGCGCCTGCCACGGCGGCGGCGCGGCATATCCCTGCTGGAAACCATCGGCGTTCTGGTGGCGGCGATTATCATCCTGTCAGGAGCCGCCGCACTCGCCCACCGCGCCTACAATGACCACCGCGTCAATGCCGCCATCGCCGACCTGCCTGTTCTGGTAGACCTCACCCGCGAAACAGGAGCCCAATTCGGCGGCGCCTATCGTGAAGCCTCTATGCTCCACGATATTTTTGCCGCCCCTAAGGCGACGGCTCCAAGCACAGGAGCCAGAGTCGGCAGACTGCCGCCGCTGTCCCTCAGCTTGGAAATCAGTGCCACTCCGACACCCATTACCGCCGCCAACTACACCCTAACCCACAATGTCGGCGGCACTTCAGGTACTGTCCATATCGGCGGAGTCACCGCCAGCAGTAACACCCAAGCGGGCTTTGGCAGTTGGTTTCATATCTCCTACACCGAGCTGCGCCAGCAGGACTGCTTGCGCCTGCTTCTAGAGTCGCCCACCCACGCCCAAAGCGGCTTGCTCGGAATTGTCGTCTCGGGTGCCTATAACGCCGCCAACCTGCGTGCCACGATGAAGTCCATGATGCTTAACCGCGGCGACTTAACCAACACCATCTTCAATGTCGGAGCAGGAAGCGCACAGTTTATTCCGCCTTCCTTGCCCGCCGCAGGCTCGGGTGGAGCCGCTCGCCCCGCGCACTTCGGCTCTACGAACAGTTCAGTTCTGCCTGTCAGTGTTGCTAATGCCAATACGGTCTGTAATAGCGACGACTTAACGATTACCTGGATGTTTATTTAAGTGATGTTTATTTAAGCGATGTTTATTTAAGTGCTGTTTATTTAGGTACCGTTTCATTAAGCGGCTTTTTCTTTATCTTTCCTTCTTGTGTCTTTCCGCTCTTGTGTCTTTCCGCTTTAGGGCAGGGGCTAAACTTCAAATCAGTTTGCGTTCGGCAGTGCCGTAACGTTGGCGACTCCGCCATTCGGAGTCAGCCACAGGAACCGCCGTTGCCGAAGGCAACTCAGAGCCACGAATTAAATCGGCAATCCGCTCTGCCACCATAATCGTCGGTGCATTCAAATTGCCATTCGGAATGGTCGGAAACAAAGACGCATCCACCACCCGCAAGCCTTCCGTGCCATGGACAAGCCCCGCCGCATCGGTCACCGCCTGTGGATCATCGCTCCGCCCCATCTTGGCGGTGCACGATGGGTGATAGGCACTTTCCACCGCCTGACGGACAAAAGCATCTAGCTCAGAGTCGCTTTGCACCTTGTCGCCGGGTGCCACTTCTGCCCCCCGCCATGGGTCAAGGGCGGGCTGGTGTAAAATCTCCCGTGTCAGCCGCAGAGCCTTACGCCAGTCGCTACGGTCGCGTTCGCTGGTTAAGTAGTTAAACAAAATCTTCGGCGGCTGGTGCGGGTCTGCGGACTCAATCCATACCCGTCCGCGGCTGGTTGGCAGATTGACTCCCAGATGGACTTGAAAGCCGTGGCCTTGCAAGGCACTCCTGCCATCGTAGCGAATGGCTCCGGGCAGAAAGTGATACTGAATGTCAGGCCACGCCACGCCCGCATCCGAGCGAATAAAGCCACAGGACTCAAAATGATTGGTCGCACCCAAGCCATCGCGGCGTAGCATCCAGCGCATACCAATGGCAAGGCGGGAGAAGACACCAAGCTTGCCGTTCAGGGTTATCGGTTGCAGACAGCGATGTTGAAAGTAAATCTCTAAGTGGTCTTGTAAGTTTTCTCCGACTCCAGGCAGGTTGTGGCGTAGTTTTATTCCTGCCTGCGCCAAGACTTCTGCCGCTCCAATGCCACTGCGTTGCAAGATTGCTGGTGTGGCGATGGCTCCTGCTGACAGGATCACTTCGCACTTGGCGAGCGCGGTTTTGGTTTTTGCCGTGCGGTCTAAAAACGCTACGCCGCGCACCCGTACGGAGCTATCAGCAAACAGCAGCTTGTCGGCAAGGCAGTGGGTTAGAATCCGCAAGTTCGCCCGCCTACGGACAGCCCGCGGCAAATAGCCCCGTGCTGTAGAGCAACGCACCCCCTTACCCACGGTCATCTGCATGGCACCAAAGCCTTCTTGTTTGGCTCCGTTGTAGTCGGCGGTTGTGCCGTAGCCAGCTTGCGCGCCTGCTTCAATGAAAGCCTGATAGAGCGGATTGAGCCGCATATCATTGCCTCCCGAAGTGCTAATCGGCCCTGACTTGCCGCGCCAAGTGGCTTCTTCTTGGGTTTTGTCTTCTGCGGCTCTGTGGCTTCCTTGCCACGATTCTGCGCGGCGAAAGTAGGGTAGGCAGTTGGCGAATTCCCAGCCTGTGGCACCTTGTTCTGCCCAAGAGTCAAAGTCACGCGGATTGCCGCGCACATAGACCATTCCGTTGATGGCTGACGAGCCGCCGAGTCCGCGTCCGCGCGGACAATCCAAACGCCGTCCGTCTAGGCCTGACTCGGGTTCGCTGACAAATCCCCAGTTCAAGTGTTTCCGCCGCATTGCCAAGGCGAAGGCGGAAGGCATTGCGACCAGCAAGTTGTTTTGGGTTTCGCCGCCTGCTTCTAGGAGCAGGACTTGGCAGGTAGGGTCTTCGCTCAAACGGGCGGCTAGGACAGCTCCTGCCGAGCCGCCGCCGACAATTACATAGTCGGCGATGAAGTCTGCTTCTGCGGACTTCGTGCGTACAGAATTGGTGGGCGCGGAATCCGTGCGTACAGAATCCGTGTGTGCAGAATTTGCGGGCGCGGAATTCGCGCTTACAGAGTCGGTAGATCCAGGCGGGGCGGAGTGCATTTTCAAAGCTGGCTTGTGCGGGTTGGTTCTTGCGTCTTGTCTTTTGCGTCTTGTCTTTTGTGTCTTGTCTTTTGCGTGCTGGCTACGGGCTATTGGCTTTTGTGTCTTGGCTATCAAGTCTGTGGTGAGTGCAGGGCGTGGCGTTCGGCGGCAATGGCTCGATCTAGAAGCCGTTCGCTTTGGGCGATGGTTTCAGTCCGCGACAAAGAAATACTGCCAAGGGCACGGCGTAAATAGAATCCGTCGATTAAAGCTCCGACTTCTTGGGCGATGCGCTTGGCGGCTTGGCGCACTGCTGCTGGACGGGCGGGGCGGGTTGTATCTTCCAGCAAAGGATAGAGTGCGTGAATTAAATTGCTTTCTAGGCGGCGGGTATAGATTCGTAGCAAGCGTTTTCCTTCGGCGGATTCCTGTGCCAAGACATAAAACGCCAGCCAGGCACTGGCGGTGGCAGGACGAAACTGCGTCTCGCCAAAGTTTGTCGCTAGGATTGCTGACAAACGCGCCCGTGGTGTTTCTGCTTGGCGGGTTGCTTCTTGGAGGTCAAGGTTTAGTTCGCTGAGCAGGTGGTGCATGGTTGCTAGGACGAGTCGGTCTTTGGCTCCGAAGTAGTGGTGGGCGAGGGCAGTGGAGACTCCTGCGCGGTCGGCGATTTGCCGCATGGTGATATCCAGCGAGCCGCGGTCGTGGATTGCCGCGATGACTGCATCCATCAAGGAGCGGCGGCGTTCGGCTCCGATGTTGGCTCTAGCCACGGGTTGTTTGCTCCATAATTTTGTTCTCTTTCCCCCGCTTGTTTCCTCGCTCTTTCTTTCTTTCTTCTCTGTCTTCTCTGTCTTCTGCGTCTTCGCTGTCTTTCCTGTTTTCTCCGTCTTTCCTGTTTTTCTGTCTTCTCCGACTTCCCTGTCTTCTCCGTTTTCCCTGTTTCGCTTTCCTGTGCCGTTTTCCTGCCTGTGTTCTTTATCCATCTGCCTGCCTTGTGCCAGAAGAATCGCCTGTACGCCTAGCCAGCAACAAAACCGAGTGAAGAAAATTCATTAAAGCAAAGCGAAAAAACAAAGCGAAAAACAAAGCTTTTCTCACCATTCTAGGCTTTCCATCCGTACGCCTTTGGCAAAACACCTGATAAAAACGCTTATTTTCAACCGCTTATCCTAGTTTCTAGCCATACAGGAAAGAAACCCGCCCAAAGAAAAACCAGAGAAACCACAGAGAAAACCGAGAGAAAACCGAGAGAAAACCGCCAGAAACCGAGAGAAAACGCCAGAAAAAGACAGAACAACCAGCGATACGCCCAGAAAAACCAGAGAAAACCGCGAGAAAACCACCAGAAATTGCCAGAAAACCACCAGAAACCGCTAGAAGCCCACAGAAACCGCCAGAAACAGACAGAAACCGCCAGCAACCGCCAGAAAATCTTGCTCGCCAAAAAATAGAATTGATTGACTGACCAGTCAATAGTGTTCTATACTCCCCAGACCAAACAAAATCCTGCTCATATCTCATTCGGGAGGACTGAACCTTGAAGTACCGCATTTCTGCTCTATGCCTTGCCTTGGTGGCGGGTGCAATTCTTTTCACTATGCCTGCCCGTGCGGCTTGCGACATGGTGCGCTTTTCTGATGTCGGCTGGACGGATATCACATCCACCACGGCGGCGACCACTTTTGTCCTAGAAGCCATGGGCTACGAGACAGATGTTAAGGTCTTGTCGGTGCCTGTGACCTACACTTCGCTGGCGAACAACGACATTGATGTCTTCCTTGGCAACTGGATGCCGACTATGGAAGCCGATATTCGCCCCTACCTAGACGCTGGCACGGTGGATTCCCTACCGACTGCCAATCTAGAAGGTGCGAAATACACCCTTGCCGTGCCGAAGTATCTTGCCGACAAGGGCTTAAAGGACTTCGCCGATATCGCCAAGTTCCGTGACGAGCTAGACGCTAAGATCTACGGCATTGAACCCGGCAACGATGGCAATCGGCTCATCCTAGATATGATTGAGTCAGGCCCCTTCGGCTTGGACGGCTTTGAAGTCGTGGAATCCAGTGAACAAGGAATGCTGGCACAGGTCGCACGAGCGGTTTCAGGCAATGACGCAATTGTCTTTCTGGGCTGGGCACCGCATCCGATGAACTCCAACTTTGAACTCGCCTACCTATCGGGTGGCGACGATTACTTCGGCCCCAACTTCGGCGGAGCCACCGTCTATACCAACACCCGTGCGGGTATGGCGAGCGAATGTCCAAACCTTGGCAAGTTCTTTAGCCAGCTGGTCTTCACCCTGCCGATGGAAAACGACATCATGGGGGCAATCCTTAACGATGGAGCCGAGCCCAACGATGCCGCCGAAGCTTGGCTCAAAGCCAACCCTGCAATCCTTGATGGCTGGCTTGCTGGTGTCTCCACCAAGAGCGGTGGTGATGCGCGCTCCGCAGTGCGCTCGGCACTCGGTCTTTAAGGGTTTTGTTAGCAAGCGACTGGCTCTGGCTGTTTCGCTCGCCGCTTTTCCCCTCCCCTGAATCTTGCTCAGGGACTCCTTCACGGACACGGCACTTTCTGCGGGGTACCCCAACCCCCATCCCCGTAGAAAGTCGCCGAGTCCGTGGAAGCCCACAGGGAGAGCAAAGGGGGGCTAGGGATAAACATTAGGGTTAGGGACAAACATTAGGGTTAGGGATAAACATTAGGGTTAGGGATAAACATTAGGGTTAGGCACAAACATTAGGGTTAGGGGCAAACATTGGGGTTAGGGACAAACATTAGGGTTAGGGGCAAACATTAGGGTTAGGGACAAACATTCGCTCGCCTAGCATATTCACCCGTTCAATTTCACCCGCTCAATATAAAACCCACAAAATAAAACCCACAGAATAAAACGCCAAAATAAAACGCCAAAATAAAACCCACCGCCTAAATAGCCGCCACCACCAACCGATCCAGCAGACAAACCCAGCCAACTAGGACAACAATGGATTGGCTTCTGGAGCATAAACTCCCCATCGGCCCCGCGGCAAAAACCGCCGTGGATTGGCTCATCTCCAACGCCTCGTGGTTCTTTGACGGACTCAGCATCGGCTTGCGCGGAGTCATTGATGCACTCCTGTGGCTTCTACAAGCCCCGCACCCCTTCGTCGTCATCGCCATCGTCGCCGCCTTCGCCTTCTGGCGCGCCCGCTCGTGGAAACTTGCCCTCTTCGTCATCGCCGCCTTCCTGCTCATCATCAACCAAGGCTACTGGGAAGAAACCACCGAAACCCTATCGCTCGTCCTGTCAGCAGGAGTCGTCTGTATGGGGCTGGGTGTCCCGATCGGTATCTATGCCGCCCGCCGCCCGCTCTTCTACGCCGCCCTGCGCCCCGTTCTAGATTTGATGCAGACAATTCCAACTTTTGTCTATTTGATTCCCGCACTCATCTTGTTCGGCTTAGGCATGGTACCTGGCCTCATCGCCACAGTCATCTTCGCCATTCCCGCCCCCATCCGCCTAACCCAACTCGGGATTTCTTCTACGCCCCTGCCGCTCAAAGAAGCCGCTCTTGCCTTCGGTGCCAACAAACGCCAGCTCCTGTGGAAAGTAGAAATCCCGTGGGCCCTGCCGCAGATTATGGCAGGACTCACCCAAACCATCATGCTCTCCCTGTCTATGGTGGTTATCGCCGCCCTAGTCGGAGCCGACGGACTCGGCGTGCCAACCCTACGCGCACTCAACCAAGTCAATATCGCGCGCGGCTTTGAAGTCGGAGTCGCCATTGTTCTAGTCGCAGTCGTCTTGGATCGTCTGCTCGGGCGGGCTCCGATGCGCCGCGAAGAGTCCTAAAGCCGCAACCAAGCCCCCAGCCCTGCGAGCCGAATTCTATGACCCGCGAGTCTTCCGCCAACGAGCAAACCGCCGAAGTCATCGCCGACTCGGTCAATGTTGTCTTCGGCAAAGAGCCCAAAAGCGCACTCGCCGCCATGGACGCAGGACAAAGCCGCGAAGAAATCCGCGAAGCCACAGGACAAGTGCTAGGGGTACACAACGCTTCCTTCACCCTGCACAAACGCGAAATCTTTGTTCTGATGGGCTTGAGCGGCTCAGGGAAATCCACTCTATTGCGAGCCGTCAATGGCTTGGCTCCTGTCGTCCGCGGCGAAATGCGGGTACGGGTCAAGGACGCAGGCTTAGTCTCCGCCACCCACGCCAAGCCCGCCACCCTGCGTGCCATCCGTGGCACAGCTGTTGCTATGGTCTTTCAGCAGTTCGGACTCCTGCCTTGGCGTTCGGTGCTAGAAAATGTTGCACTCGGCTTAGAACTCTCGGGCATACCCCGCGAAGACCGCCGCAAACGCGCCGCCGAACAACTGGAACTCGTAGGCTTAAGCGGCACCGCAAACCTGCGGGTTGAATCCCTGTCAGGCGGGATGCAACAGCGAGTCGGCTTGGCACGGGCTTTTGTCACCAACGCTCCGATTTTGCTTATGGACGAGCCTTTCTCCGCCCTTGACCCACTGATACGGGCAAAGCTACAGGACGAGCTGCTGGTACTCCAAGACCAACTGCAACGCAGTATTCTTTTTGTCTGCCACGATCTAGACGAAGCCGTGAAGATCGGGAGCCGTATCGCCATTCTAGAAGGCGGGCGAATTGTCCAGCAGGGAACACCACAGGAAATTGTTCTGCGTCCTGCTACCGATTATGTTGCTGAATTTGTCTCGCATATGAATCCGATGAATGTACTTTGTGCCGCCGATATTATGCAGACTACACGCCCCAGCCCAAATGCAGGTACAGGTACGGGTAAGGCTACGGCTTTGCAAGTGGCTCCGACTATGCCCGTTCGCGAGCTGATGCGCCTACAAGCCGAAGAAGCCCAAGCACTAGAAGTTGTCGCCGATGGCAAGACGCTTGGCTGGCTAGGAGCAGAAGAAATCTTCACGGCAATTCTCCGCGAAGTACGAGCCAGCGGCACAGACAAGCCCCCGCCCAGCAACGACACAAGCAACAACACAAGCAACGACACAAGCAACAACACAAGCAACTAACCGCCAAGCCGCCTGCCGTGCCGACTCAAGCCAGCGGCTTTAAGCAAACGGCTTTAAGCCAGCGGTTTATCTGTCGGGTTTAAGTGCAAGTGCGGCGGACTTGCCGCCTGCTTGCCTGTGCCTTCGCTCCATAGATGCTTTTCCAGCACAGGAATGTTTAGCTCCACGCCAAGCCCAGGGGCATCAGGGACCAGCACGTGCCCATCCTGAAAGCCAATCTTTTGCGTCAAGACTTCGGCGGAAAATCCGCCCCACGACTCCAAGCCTTCCAGAATCAAGAAATTCGCCGAAGCCGCCGCCACCTGTATATTCGCCGCCCCCGCCACAGGACCACAATACAAATGCGGAGCCAACTGGGCGTGGCGGACTTCCGCCAAGCTCGCCACAGCCCGCATTTCATAAACCCCGCCCACCTGCGCACTGTCAGGCTGGACAATCTGCACGGCTCCTGTATCTAGCAAGCGAGCAAATTCATAGCGCGTAGCCAGCCGCTCACCACTGGCAATCGGCACCGAAAAACTGCCCGCCAAATCACGCCACGCCGCATCGCCTTCGGGCGGCATGGGTTCTTCAAACCACAAGGGGTCATAGGGCTCTAACAGCTTGCCAAAACGTTTTGCGCCCGCCAAGGAAAACTGCCCGTGGGTACCAATTAGCAAGTCGCACTGGCTCCCCACAGCTTCACGGACAGCCGCCACCATAGCAATTGCCTTGTCCATGCGCTCTTTGCTTGGCGTGTGTGGGTCATAAACCGAATAGGCACCCACAGGGTCAAACTTCACGGCGGAAAATCCTTGGGCTTGGTAGTCTTGTGCCTTCGCCGCCGCCCGCTCGGGGGACGCATAGAACGCCGCCGCGTCTTCCTGCTCGTCAGGATACAAATAGGTATAGCCGCGCAAGGTCTCGTGCACCGTACCGCCCAAAAAGTCATAGACAGGACAATCCGCCGCCTTGGCGATGATATCCCAGCAAGCCATTTCTAAGCCCGAAAAAGCACTCATCATCGTCAGGTCAGGACGACTCGTATAGCCACGGGCAAAGACTTCACGAAAAAACTGGGTAATGCGATGCGGGTCGCGGTCTGCAAAATGCTTGGCAAACAGCTCAGCAACCAAGGCTTCGTGGAGCGGTGGCGGCAAGGCACTGCCGTAGCACTCGCCGACACCTTCTATTCCGTCGTCGCTGGTCAGCCGTAGAAACGACCAGTAGGTACCCCCCATCCGTAAAGGTGGAGGCGGACAAACAGTCCAAGTTTGGCATTCAACAAGTTTCATCATACCCCCCGTTGTTGCTCCATCGGCTCAATCAAAAGTCAGGACTTGCCGCCCACCCCCTGTGCGCGCGGCGGCAATTGCGTCATTAATCTCGGCGAAGGGGCGGCGGGCGGCAATCAAGGGGGCAATCTGCAGCTTGCCCGCTCCAATCAACTTGTAGAGGGTTGGAAAATCCTGCTCGGGCATAGGCTTACCCATCTTAGACCCTAAAATCCGTTTGCCGCTGTCTGCCAGCTCGGTCATATCAAACTCGGCACGATTGCTACTGGCTGCCATACCGACGAGGGTTAAAGTCCCGCCCCTACGCAGGAGCGACAAGGCAAACGGCACCAGAGATGCAACCCCCACCGCTAGAAATAGATGATCCGCCCCTTCGCCGCCAAGGGCTTGGCGGACACGCCCTGCAACGGCGTTTTCATCTTCGTCCATTAGAATGAAAGTGTCGGCTCCACAGGCCTGTGCCGCTGTCGCTCGCTCGCCGTCTCTATCTAAAGCGATAACCTTTCCTGTCTCTGTTCTTGCCCTTGCCCCTGTCCCTGCTTGCTTGTTTGCTTCCGTATTCGCTTCCTTCTGTATCAACGCCGCCGCTTGGATGCAGTTCAAGCCGACACCACCCGCCCCGACAACCAGCACCGACTCCCCTGCCTGCACTTGGGCAAGGTTGCGTACTGAACCAAAGCCCGTAATTCCGCCACAAGCCATCAAGGCTCCTGCTTCGTCAGACACGGAGTCGGGCAGGGGCATAACCTGCGACTCATGAACCAGAATGGCTTCGGCAAAAGCGCCAATTGCCATTGCTTGCCAGACGGGCTTGCCCGCTTGGTCTCGGATTGTCGCCATCGCATCAGGCGGCAAGCTGCTTTGACAATCGGTAATCCGTGCATTGGCACAGGCACGACAGGCACCACACCAACGCAGAAGTCCTGCTGCGACTCGTGTTCCTATGCTGACGCGTGATACCCCTGCTCCGATGGCTTCTACGATGCCGGCGGCTTCGTGTCCGTAGAGGGCAGGAAGCGCACCGCCCCACGCCCCCGACAGGAAGGTTAAATCACTGCCGCAAATTGCCAGTGCTGTCAGCCGCACCCGCAGAGTCCCTGCGGGTGGAGCGGGGAGAAGAATTGTCTCCATAGACAGGGGCGTGGCGAAAGCCCGTGCCACTGCCGCCCGTATGGGTCTGCCTGCTTCTTGGGGAGTCGTGGTTTCCATAGCGGCGAGTTTAGCCGACTTTTATGGCGGAGCGCATTCTATGAAACCTGTCTATGACGCTGAACTTGCTTGCTGAATTTCGGTGCGAGTTTAAGCGTGGGTTTTTGCCAAGCTCTGATGCTGAAACGCGTGTTGTGGCACTTTTCTTGAAATCTGGTTCTGCAAATCTGCTCTTGTAAATCTAGCCCTGCAAATCTGGACAAAACCCTGTACTATAAACCCTGTACAGCAAAACCCTGTGCTCTAAACCCTGTACTCTAAACCCTGTGCGATTGTTTCTGTGTCTTCGTCTGGTTTGGTCTTGTCTGCTTTGTCTTTCTGTTGCTTGCTGGTGGTTCTGTTTCTATGACTGACTCCGCTACCCTTGTGCTCATCCGCCACGGACAGAGTGCTTGGAACGCCGAAAACCGCTTTACAGGATGGCAAGACCCTGACCTGACAGCCAAGGGCATAGACCAAGCCCGTCAGGCGGCGGCTTTGTTGCACAAACGCGGAGTCCATCCGACTTGTGCTTTTGTCAGTGGCTTGAAGCGGGCGCAAAGCACTCTGGCGGAAATTGTCAAGGCTTTAGATTGCTCTGATTTGCCGACGACTTGCGACTCTGCCCTCAACGAGCGCAACTACGGAGCCCTTACAGGCCTCAACAAAGACGATGCACGCGCCCAGTTCGGAGCCGAAACCGTGCGGCTTTGGCGGCGGTCTTGGCGCGAAGCCCCACCCGAAGGTGAGTCCCTGTGCGACACTGCCGCTCGTGTCTTGCCCTATTACGAGCGGATGGTGCGTCCGTGTCTGACGGTGGGGGCTGTGGTCTTGGTGGTTGCCCACGGGAATTCTCTGCGGGCTTTGGTGATGCAGCTGTCCAAGCTGGACGAAAAAGCAATTGAAGCTGTGACTTTGCCAACGGGTGCGCCGATGATCTACCGCCTTGCCACCGACGGGACAGTACTGGAAGCTCCGACTTCTTTTACCCGCGAAGCCTGAAGCGGCGGGTGATTTAGCGCAGGCTGTGGCGCAAGGCACGGCGCAGAATCAACGCTAAGCCCGCAAAGACCACAGTAAAAATCGCCGCCTGAATAAAAAACGCAAAACGCGGAAACTGTCCGCCGTAATAGGGCAGGGCGGCGACAAACACCGCCAGCAGAGCCGCCCAAATCAAGCCCGCAATGGCTTGCGGCCACAAAACATACGGCAGGGGAACGGGAGCGGCTTCGCCTTCGTTCTGTGGGGCTTCGGTGGCGACTGCTATCTTGGCTAGGTCTGCTCCGAGTTCTGCTAGCCCCGCCACTGCCACGGCAAAGCCGATTGCCGCCAGCACGGCAATCAAAAGCGGAAGCATCCACGGCGAAACCCCTAAGCCTGAGAGAAAAAACGCTCCTGTCCCTGCGGTCAGCGAGATCACCCACGCCGCCACCAAGCCCAGCACAATCTGCAGGGCAAAGACCACCAGCGCATTGACAAAAGGTGTAGGCGACATAACTTCTCCTCCTTCGGCTTCTTTCTGTTTCGGGTGCGCCTGCCTTAATAATTTACTGCGCTCCCTAAATTAATAGCGCGGAATTAACAGCGCGGAATTAATAGCGCGGAATTAACAGCACGGAATTAATAGCACGAAATTAATAGCGCGGAATTAATAGCACGGAATTAATAGCGCGGAATTAATAGCGCGCGCCCGGGAGGATTCGAACCCCCAACCTCCTGATCCGTAGTCAGACGCTCTATCCAGTTGAGCTACGGGCGCTTCTGGGCGACTATACGCGGCTCGTGGCTTTTTCTGCAAGGGTAGGGCTGGGGCGTGCTATGGTCTGCAATCGTGCCAAGCCACAGATACAACGAATTGCAAGCCAAGCCGCAAGACAAGCAAACCACTAGATAAGCAAACCGCCAGATAAGTAAGCCGCAAGACAAGCAAGCCGCAAGACAAGAAAACACAGAAAGACACAGAAAGACACAAGAAGACACAGAACGACAGGGAAACCACAAAATGCCACAGGAGAAAAAATCAGCCCTTATCATCGGCGGCGGACGCGGTATGGGTGCCGCCATTGCCCGCCAGCTCCATAGCCACGGTTGGAACTTAACCCTTGTCTCTCCCAGCGAGTCTTGTGAAGTCTTGGCAGGTGAGCTGACAGGCAGCCAAGCCATACGCGGCTCGGCGGGCGAAGCCGCAGATCTAGAACGCGCGGTGGCGGCGGCACAGGAAAAATTCGCCCGCCTAGATGGAGTCTTGCTCCATACCGCAGGCCCACCCAAAGGCGACTTGCTAGAACTGTCAGACCAAGATTGGCAAACAGGACACCAACTCGTGGTCTTGTCGTTTGTCCGCTTGGCGCGTCTGGCTGTACCCCTGCTTGCCAAGCAAGGGGGAGCTTTCGTCACCATCGGTGCCTATGGTGCCGCCGAACCAAGCTTGGTCTTTCCGATATCGTCAGCAACACGAGCCCAAGTGTCAGCCCTGACCCGACTCTATGCGGACCGCTTTGGCAAAGATGGTGTGCGCTTTAATACTATTCACCCAGGCTTCATCAATAGCTTGGAGTTCAAGGGCAATCCTGCCGCCGAGTCCGCGCTTGGACGAATCGGCACGGTAGAAGAAATCGCCGCCACCGCCGCCTTTCTTTTCTCAGATGGGGCGGGCTATGTCACAGGACAAAACCTGCTGGTAGATGGCGGACAAACCCACGGAGTCTAAATAACGAAATCTAAATAACCGAGTCTAAACACAGGCGTTAGCACAGGGGCTAACACAGGGGCTAACATAGGAGTCAGTACAGGCGTTAGCACGGGAGTTAGTACAAAAGCCAACACAGGCGTTAACGCAGGAGCCAACACAGGCGTTAACGCAGAAGTTAATACAGGAGAAAAGCGCAAGTGCAAGTGCCAAATCCAGACAAGCTGCCGAGCCTAGCAGACCGTGCGCGGCGTACGGCTCCCCTTGCTCTGCTCTTGCTTGCCACCTATGCCGCAGTCTTAAGCTTCGCCAGCCTGCGGGTTGAACTCGGACAGTTTGAAAGCCTAGAAAATAGCCAGAGCCTACGCTCGGCGTTTGCGCCCACCAGCGACGAGCGCAACGCCCAAGCCGAAGAACTCTTTGCCCTCGGACGCAAAGCCCATCGCGCCCGCCAGCTCACCTACGCCGAAGAACTCTATCGCCGCGCCTTGGCTTCCTACCAAGCCACAGACAACGACTACGAACAAGTGCGAGTGCTCAACGGCTTGGGACTCATCCGCCGCCAGTGGGGCGACAGAGCCGAAGCCCGTAGCCTGCACCGCAAAGCCTTAAGCCTTGCCGAAAAGCTCAATCATCCTGCACTCATCGCCCAGAGCTACAATAACCTTGGCATCATCGCCCAGCTCAACGGCGAAGGCAAAACCGCCGAGAAGTTCTACGAAGAAACCCTTAAGATCAACCAAGAACTCGGCAACTTGGCGGCAGTGTCCGCCGCCCACAACAACTTAGGAATCCTTGCCAAGGAACGCGGCGAATTTGTCCTAGCCGAAGACCACCACCGCCGCTCGCTAGAAGCCAGCACCCAAGCAGGCGATCGCTGGGGACTCATCGGTGCCCACAACCGCTTAGGCGACGCGGAACGCCGCAAAGGCAATCGCGAGCAAGCCCGCACCCATTACGAAACTTCCCTGCGCTTGGCACAAGAACTCGGCAGTGTCTATGACCAAGGACTCAACTATCTGGGCTTGGCATTCCTAGAAATCGCCCAAGGCAACCAGTGGGAAGCGTGTGATCTCCTGACCCGCGCCCAGCAAAAACTCAAAAACGCCCATGCGCCTGAACGCCACAAAGCCTCGCGCCTACATAGCGAGCTGGCTTGTTAGCACAAGGTCAAACAGGCGGGCTTGCCGCTTTAATAAAGCGGAGTTAATAGATTGGACTTAATAGATTGGACTTAATAAAGCGGACTTAATAGAGTGGATTGCATCAAGCGGCTTTCATCAAGCCACATAATCAAAGCCCGTGTAGCAAAGCCCGTAGAGTAAAGCGGGTTTAGTAGGGTTTATGTGGCACCGCCGCCGTTTGAGCAGCACGGAACGCCTGTAAGCGTTTGTCTAAAGCCGAGTCGGTAAGACTCAAAATTGCCGCCGCCAAAAGAGCCGCGTTCTTAGCCCCATGCTTGCCAATGCCAAGCGTGCCGACAGGAATACCCCCTGGCATCTGTGCCGTTGCCAGAAGCGCATCCAAGCCCAACAGCCCGCCTTCCAGCGGCACACCCAAAACAGGGCGACGGGTTTCTGCGGCAGTGACTCCTGCTAGATGTGCCGCCATACCCGCCCCACAAATAAACACCGCCACACCCGCCGCTTCGGCTTCGTGTAAGTATTTGCGATGGCGTTCAGGTGTGCGGTGGGCAGAAATCACCCGCACATCGTGGGCGATGTTTAATTCGTCCAAGATTTTTGCCGCCGCTTCCATAGCCCCCCAATCGGATTTACTTCCCATCAAAATTGCCACTTGTGGGGTAGGGCTTTTCTTCGCACTTTTCTTTGCGCTTTTCTTTACGCCTTTCTTTGCGCTTTTCCCTGTGCTTTTTTGTGTGCGTTTTTTTGCTTGTGCCATAATTTTGCTCGCTTTCTTTTCGCCTAGAATTGGGGTTAAAGAGTTGGGTTAAAGAGTTGGGTAAAAGTTTTCCGTCAAAGACAAGCTTCACGCCGCAAACTGATTCGTCAGCTCGGTAACAATGGCGTAATTTTCCTGCACCTGCGCCAAAGGCTCACCATCACGGAAACACTGCTTATCAAGCTGGCGAGTCGGATCCGCCCCAGGCCAAATCCGCCACGAGTCGTTATCCACCACATCGGCAAGCAAAAGCTTGCCATCAGGTGCCCGCCCAACTTCAAACTTGATATCCACCAGTGCGACCGCTCCGTGTAGGGTTTCTACCGCCGCCCACGCCCGCTCCAAAGCCGCAAAGGCAGGCAAGATAATTTCGCCAAAGACCGACTGCAAAACCGCATCCGACAAAACAGGCTTGGTTTCAAACAAAGGCGCACCCGAAACAGGACTCCGCTGGTCATACAAACCCCAAAGCTCTTGGCTCGTCTCTAACGAAGTCGCAATGTATGGGTCAGTAAAAACCCCTTCCGCCCAAGTGCCATCGCGCAGATACAACCCGCGGGCTTCATCTTCGCGCATCATCTCCGCCGCCGCGCTGGCTGGCGGCAAGACCAACGAGTGCTTGTGAAACAACTCACAAACAGGATCGTCAAACCGCAGGGGCGTGCCATCAGGTTTTTTTGCCTCAGGATTGCGCTTTAAATAGCTTCCCCAAGCAAAGCGGCGGACAACAAATTCCAAGGGAATCATCTCACAAGCCAGACAAAGCAAACGAGTCGGACTGGCTTGCTCCAAGAACGCGGTTTCAATCCCCGCCGCCGCAAGATAGCCCAAACTCGCCGCCGCCTGCCGCGTCTTATGGACACCAATTTCTTCCAGCTCGGCAACGCGAGCAGCATCACCGCCCGTCAAGCGGTGGCGGGCTTCCAAAAACACTGTGTCTGGTCGCGGGCCTGTCAAGACCGCCTTGGTTTTTCCTTCAGCAAGAATTTCTTCCATTTGCCTAGCCTTCTGATTCAGCTGTTTGCTTGCCCGTTGTCTGCCGTATCTGTGGCGACAAGGTCTGTGCGATAGAAACTGCCGTGCCAGCCTACCTGTTGAATGGCTCTTTGCAGGATCGCTTTCACATTAGGTAGATTATCCGCTAAGGCCGAAACTGCCAGTACCCGCCCGCCATCGGCAAGCCAATTACCTGTGGAAGAATCACACCGCGTAGCCGCATGGACCACAGTTATCCCGCCCGCTTCTGCTGAAGTCTGGGCGGCGAGCGTATCCAAGCCGCTGATTGTCCCGCCCTTGGCGTATTCCCGCGGATAGCCCTGTGCCGCCACCACCACCGTCAGGCACAGGCGGCTGTCCCAGACAGGCTGGGCTTCAGCGGGCAGGGTTGAAAAGTCTCCCTGGGCTGTTGCCAAGAGCAAAGGCACAAGATCGCTCCGAAGACGCGGCAAGAGCGATTGCGTCTCAGGATCGCCGAATCGCACATTGTATTCCAAAAGCCGTAGCCCCTTGGCGGTTCGCATTAAGCCAGCAAACAAGACGCCGCGATAGTTGGCTCCTTGGGTGCGTAGGTAGCTGTCCATCGGGCGGATGAACTGCTCCACGATGGCTTGCTCTTCTGCCGCATCACAGTGCGGAGCCGGTGATAGGCTTCCCATTCCGCCTGTGTTTAATCCTGTATCCCCGACTCCGACCCGTTTCCAATCGCGCACCGAGCCGAGCGGAAGAATTCCCCCCGTGCCATCCAGTAGAGCAAAAAAGCTTAACTCTTCTCCGTATAAGCACTCTTCTAGCACCAGCCGCGCCCCTGCCGCACCAAAGCTTTTGCTCTCCATTGCGGCTCGCACTGCCGCTTCAGCTTGGGCTTCGCTTTCAGCAACCACTACCCCTTTGCCCGCGGCGAGTCCATCGGTTTTGATAACTAGGGGTGCGTTTGGTGATTCTGCAAAATGCGTCTGTACAAAGTGCAAGGCTTCCAGCAAGCTTTCCGCCACCTGCCAAGCCGCCGTGGCAATCCCCGCCGCTTGAGCTGCCTGCTTCATCGCACTCTTAGAGCCTTCCAGTTGCGCTCCCTGCTTGTCAGGACCAAAGACCAAAATCTCCGCCGCTCGTAGGGCATCAGCGACACCTGCCACCAAGGGCTCTTCAGGACCGAAAACAACCAGCGCAATCTTTTGCTCCTTGGCAAAGGCGACCAGCCCGTCAGGAGTTAGAGCCGAAGGCGAAGCCGATTGCACTTTCTCTAACCCACAAAACGCATCGCGCAGGGGAGCCACAAACAAAGCCGCACAAAGTGGTGAAGCAATAATCTTGCGGGCAAGGGCGAATTCCCTACCGCCTGCTCCGACCAGCAGGATATTAAACGGCTCTTGGTGCTTCATTGCAAAAGCGGCTTGTCGCTTTGTGGTCGCCCATTGCCCGCCACTGCCCGCACGCTATTTGCTGCGGGCTTGGTTGAGTAATCCTGCTTTCAGGTCGGGCAGGTCAGTCGGATAGGCTCCATCAAAACAGGCATAGCAAAAGCGGCTTGTCGCTTTGTCATCGCTGGCGCCATTGTTTCCTGTGCTGTTGGTCGTATCGTGAGCTGTATCGTGTGTCGTGTCGCCTGTCGTGGTGGCGGGCGTATCCTTGAGCGCACGGGCAAGGCCTGTCTGCGACAGAAACGCCAAACTATCCGCACCGATGGTTTCGCGCAAAGCCGCATCATCAAGCTTAGGAGCTATCAGCTCGTCAGCACTTGCTGTGTCAATTCCGAAATAACACGGATTCATAAACTTGGGCGAAGAAATCCGCACATGAATTTCTGCAGCTCCTTGCCGCCGCAGAAGCGCGATAATCTTTGGCATCGTAGAGCCCCGCACCAGCGAGTCATCCACCAGAACCACGCGCTTGCCCGCCACCAAAGACGGCACCACAGAAAGCTTTAGCTTAATCCCCAGATTGCGAATTCGCTCGGCGGGTTCAATGAAAGTCCGCCCCGTGTAGTGGCTACGGAGAATTCCTTGGGCGTAGGGCAAGCCAGCCGCTTCGGCATAGCCTGTCGCCGCCTGTACGCCCGAGTCAGGCACAGGAATCACCAGATCCGCCACCGCTGGACTCTCGCTATGGAGCTGCCGCCCCAAAGCCGAACGGACTTGGGCTACCGAGCGTCCCATAAAGGCACTGTCAGGACGCATAAAATAGACAAATTCAAAGGCACAAAAACTGTGCCGTGGCTTGGCTTCCGCAGGGGCTGCACTGCCATTTGTTCTGGTGCCATTTGCCGCACTGCCTGTGCTTGTACTGCTGTTGCGACTCGGTTTCTCTGCTTGGGCGTTTGTCTGGGTAGTATTTGCCTGGGCCATAAAAGACACAGGCGGCTTGCTTTCGTCTCCTTTGTTGATGACCAACAATTCCCCTGCTTCTAGATCGCGTTGCCAAGTTGCGTTAATCATCTCCAAGGCGCAGGTTTCGCTGGTCAGGACAGCTCCGCCGTCTTCCATTGTCCCCAAGACCAGCGGACGCATACCCCGTTCATCGCGCAAACCAATTAGCTTGTCTTGGGTTAAAGCCACCAAAGCCCAGGCTCCGACGAGATGATCTTTCACGTGCAGAAAAGCTTCTTCTAAAGTTTCCGCCCGACTGCGACTCAAGAGTTGCAAAAACAGCTCGGTATCAGACGAAGAAAAAAATCGCGCGCCTTCGTCTAGCAGGCTACGGCGTAGGGTCTGGGCGTTAACCACATTGCCATTGTGTGCCAAAGCCACAGGGCCGAATTTTGTCTCACTGACCAAGGGCTGAATGTTGGAGTCGTTATCGTCTCCTGCTGTGGCGTAGCGCAGATGCCCGAGTGCTGCTTCGCCAACCGCTAAAGTTTCGGTGCGTTCAGGAGAAAAAACCTGCCCGACCATTCCGCGTCCGCGGTAGGCACGTAGGTGTTTGTCAGGTGTGCGGACAACAATTCCCGTTGCGTCTTGTCCGCGGTGCTGTAGGGCGTGCAAGCCCAAAACTGTAAAGACCGCCGCTGACGAACGCGCCCCACTTACGGCAAAGAGTCCGCAGGCTTCGCGTGGCTTGCCCTCGGCGAAAGGGTCAAACGGCAGGTCTGGCTCTTGACCCCTGTTTTGACTTGCCATCTCAGGCATAGTCCGTGCTACACGCGTGGCAAACAAGAAAACGCTTGCGCCCTGCGTGGTCTCCCCTTGGTGTCTCGGAGTCTAACGATAGCACAGAGACAAGCCCGCTTCAGGGCAATTAAGAAATTTTATTCGCGGGTTTTGGCTTGTCCTGTAGGCGTTCTGCCCACTGCGCCACAGCTTCAGGATAGAGACAATGCTCGGCTTGTTGAATCCGCCTGTGGAGAAGTTCAGGGGTATCACCCTGCTGTACCTGTACGGTTGCTTGGGCTAGAATCGCTCCTGCGTCTAGTTCGGCGGTGACCAGATGGACTGTGGCTCCTGTTTCTTCTGCCCCTGCGGCAAGGGCTTGGGCAGGCGCGTTGAGTCCGCGAAAGCGTGGCAGGAGCGAAGGGTGAATATTGATAATCCGCTTTTCCCCCCGCGTGTTAGCAAAGCCCGCCAAAAAATCAGCCGACAAGACGCGCATAAAGCCCGCGAGCGCAATGGCTTCTACTTGGTGCTTGTCTAAGACGCGCACTAACGCGGCTTCAAAGCTCCTGCGGTCAAAGCGGTTTTGGTCTGCTTGTTTTGTGTCTTTCTGTTTTGTGTCTTCTGGCTTTCTATGCCAAGCCCAAGTGGCGAGTCCGCGGGCTTGGGCTTTGGCTAACCCTGCGGCTTCTGGCTTGTCGCTTGCGACCAAGACAATTTCAGCAGGGTAGGCAGAGTCTTCCGCCGCCATCGCCAAAGCTTCAGCATTACTCCCCTGTCCTGAAAGCAAGACTGCAAGGCGTAGGCGTTTTTGTGGCTCTTGATTCATATCTGCCCTAGTTTGACAAAAGTGTGACCCATGAAACGGGTTTTATGGAATCCGCCAAGCAAGACCAGCCAATTAAATCTAGGCAATGAAACGCGGCGGATTAAATGCACTGAGCTTTGCCAACTGAATACGGCACATTGAACTCGTTGGACTCTGCACTTTGACTCTAGGCAATTGAAATTGACTCTAGCCAATTGAATTTGCCTAAATCAATTTATCTAAACGATTCGGCACTGCGGCTTGTCGCTTGGCGAGTCGCCCGCTACCAATCTGCCAACGGCAAAAGCTTCAGCAGGTAAAACTTCTTCTAGCGACTCATCTCCGACTAGCACAACAGCTAAGCCGCAGTTGAAAACCCGCCAGATTTCTTGCGCGTCAATTTCTCCTGTCTCTTGAAGCCAAGCAAAAACCGCAGGCATATGCCACGCCCCTGACTCAACAAGGGCAGTTAATCCGTGGGGAAGAATTCGCACCAAGTTTCCTGCAATCCCGCCCCCTGTAATATGTGCTGCTCCCTTCAGCTTTCCCGTCTGGGCAAGCTGGCGTAGCTCGCGTGCCAAGATCGGAGTCGGAGTCAGCAAGGCTTCACCCAAAGAACACGACTCAGCAAAAGCCGCAGGACGCAACAAAGCTTCCGCCCGCGCTTGTTCATCAGGCCAAGCCCGTTGCAAAACCGCCCGCACCAAAGAAAAGCCATTGGCATGGACACCCGTTGCGGGGAAGGCAAATAACTTGTCTCCCGCTTGCATGGCTTGCTTGCGTGGCAAAAGTGTATTGCGTTCCACAGCTCCGACAGCAAAGCCCGCGAGATCATAGCCCTTTGAGTCATAAACCCCAGGTAGCTCGGCAGTTTCACCGCCCAACAAAGCTGCACCTGCCTGCTTGCACCCTATCGCAATCCCCGCAAGCAAAGCCGCTGTCCGCGCTTGCTCTAGGTGGGCGGCGGCAATGTAATCCAAAAAGAACAAAGCTTCCGCCCCGCGAGTCGCCAAGTCATTAACACACATCGCCACCAAATCTATTCCGAGCCCTGCATAGATTTCTTGCCCCCGCTGTGGCGCACCAAGATGCACAAGTTCATCACCCAGCAAAAGCTTGGTACCAACACCATCTGTCGCCGCCACCAAGACAGGGTCATGCCAGCCCGCCAACTGCAAATCAAACAAAGCCCCAAAGCCCCCTAGCTCTTCCAGCAAACCCGTACGCACAGTCTGTGCCGCCGCTTGGCGTGCCGCCGCTACAGAGTCTTCCGCCCGCTCTAAGCTGACTCCCGCCGCCTTGTACGACAGGGATTGTGCGGGAGAGTTATCCCTTGCGTCTGTGCGCTTGCTTGCCACTTTTTCTCTCGTCAATTTTTCTCTCGCCACTTTTCTTGTCGCCGCTTTTCTTGTCGCCGCTTTTTTCGGGGCTACTTTTCTTAGATTGTGCTTGCGTCTTGGAAGGAGTTTTGGCTTGTTTGTGCGACTCTGCTTCGGAGTCGCTTTCTTGTCCTTCAAGACCCAGCAAAAGCCGCTAGTGTGCGGGCAAAAATTTCATCTACCTGCTCCAAGCCCGCAGATGGCGATACCAGCTTTTCCAACTCCTGTTTGGACAGGTGTTTGCCAAGAGTAGAATCTTTAGCCAGCAATTCAGCAAAGCGAGTGTTTTCTTCTCCTGCTTGTCGTGCCAAGCCCTGAACCAATCTATAGGCAGAGTCTTTCTCTAGCCCCGCTCGCACCAAAGCCAGCATAACCGCTTGGCTATGAACCACACCACCACTCGCCGCCAAGTTTTCCGCCATACGCTCTGTATCTACAACCAAGCCCCGCACCACCCCCGCCATACGATGCAAAGCAAAATCACAGGCCAAAGACAAATCAGGCAAAATCACCCGCTCCACCGACGAGTGCGAAATATCCCGCTCGTGCCACAAAGCAATGTTTTCTAAAGCAGGCACCACACCACCACGGACAAGCCGCGCCAAACCTGTAACATTTTCCGACAAAATCGGATTCTTCTTATGCGGCATCGCCGACGAACCCTTCTGCCCTGCCGCGAAGGGCTCATATACCTCACCGACTTCACTACGCTGTAAGTGGCGTAGCTCAACCGCCAGCCGCTCCAAAGCCCCCGCCAGAAGGCCAAGGCTTAACACAAAAGCCGCATGGCGATCGCGCGGAATAATCTGCGTAGAAATCGGCTCTACCCGCAAGCCAAGTGCCGCCGCGACTTCTTGCTCCACAATTGGCGGCAGATGGGCGAAAGTGCCTACCGCTCCCGAAACAGCACAAACCGAAATTTCTTCAAGTGCCACCAGCAAACGCGCCCGACAACGCGAAAACTCCGCCCAATGACCCAACAGCTTCAAACCAAAAGAACTAGTCTCAGCATGCATACCATGGCTTCGTCCCACACAAGGGGTGTGGCGGTGTTCTTCAGCACGGGTGCGTAGGGCTTCCAGCAGTGTATCTGTGCCACTCAAAAGCAAATCGCCCGCCTGCCGCAACTGCAGAGCCAGTGCTGTATCCAGCAGGTCAGAAGAAGTCATACCGAAGTGCAACCACTTGCCCGCGTCTTCTCCGACCTGCTCGCTTACCGCAGTCAGAAAAGCAATCACATCGTGGCGCAGTTCGGCGTCTAGTGCCGCCACCCGCTCAGGGTCAGGAGCAACAGCGTGGCGCAAAGCTTCCGCCGCCGCTGGTGGCACAATTCCGTGGCGGGCAGATGCCACAGCAACTTCGCGCTCCACAGCAAGCCAAGTCGCGAAGCGATTCGCCGCCGACCAAACCGCCACCATCTCGGCACGGGAGTAGCGTTCAATCACAAAGACTGCTCCTAAAAGATGTCCAGAAGGCGTGGCACGATACCGCCAAAAACAAGCACCAAAGCACAGGACACTAATCTAGCCCAAAGAAAGCGGACAAGCCGCCAACAACAGGTATAGAATACACGCCAAGTAGCATGGACTCCAGACAAGTCTGTCCAGAAACCCAGAGCACAAGCCCAGAACAGAAACCCAGAGCAAAAGCCCAGAACAGAAACCCAGAACAAAAACCCAGAGCAAAAGCCTAGAGCGCAATCCAAAAGCCCTTTCCCCAAACCCTTTCCCCAAAACCTTTCCCCCAAACCCTTCCTAATCTGAGCCTTTACCTGAGCCTTTATCTCTGTGTTTCTCGTTGATTCCCTGCCGCTGGCACTGCTACTTCCTAGCCTTCCAGCACACCAAGGCGAAACCCCGCCCCCACCCGCTGTCGCCTGGGCATACCTAATAGACGGCACCACCGCCGAACACAGCGAGTCAGCCGTACTAGATGTTTTTTGCGACTCCATCACCCGCCACGGCGTTTTGCACTTTCCCGCTTCTGAAACCCAATCAGAGGCGAATTCGTCCGCTAAGCAATCCGCCTACGCCCAGCTCTTAGAGTCGCTCTGCCCAGACTGGCAGGGAGTTGTGGAAATTGTCCCGCGTCCAGGGGTGACCGACACAGCAGGGACAGTCGCCGCCCGCCTACTTCGCACCACAGGAGTAGAAGTCCGCACCGCCCACAGCAGACGCTTCTGGCTCATCGCTGGTGGCGACTGGCAAGTCCAAGCCGAAGCCCGTGCCGCCCGCTATGCCAATCCGCTGTTGCATCAAGTGCGCTGCTATTCAGCCGCAGAATGGCTTGCCGCCACCTGCTCCCCTGACCCATCTGACACACCCCGAAGCCCTAGCCCGTCCGCTGTGCCAAGCCGCTTTGTCGTGGAGCCAGTACAATCCAGTCCGCCGACGAAAGTCTTGTCGGTGTCGCTAGAGATTTCTCCTGCCGACTTGCTGGCTCTCGCCAAGTACGGAATTGCCGAACCCGAAACAAAAACCCGCCGCGGCCCACTCGGACTTTCCCCCGCTGACCTGCAAGCCATCGCCCAGCACTTTCAAACCCTGCAACGGACTCCCACCGATGTAGAGCTAGAAACCTTGGCACAAACTTGGTCCGAACACTGCCGCCACCGTATCTTCGCAGCTCCCCTGCAAGGAGCGCAAACAGGATTCGGCACGGGCGGTATTTTTAATGACTTCATCCGTGGCACAACAGAAGAAATTTTGCACCGCAACCGCGATGGTGTGGGCGGGTTCGTGGTCTCCACCTTTTCTGACAACGCGGGTGCAGTAGCCCTTAACGACTCGTGGCTCATCTGCGACAAGGTAGAAACCCACAACAGCCCGTCAGCCCTTGACCCCTTTGGTGGGGCTTTGACAGGAATCTTAGGAGTCAATCGCGATTGCTTGGGTTTTGGCTTGGGAGCGACACCAATTGCCAATCGCTATGGCTTCTTCTTGCCCGAGCCGAGCGATCCGCGTTTGCTCTACCGCGATTCAGACAGACAGGCACCCCTGCCAGCGGCGGAGAAGATTGTTGAAGAAGTCATCCGCGGAGTCGGCTTCGGCGGCAACTGCAGTGGTATTCCAACGCCGCAGGGATTTGTCCGCTTTGGTGCTGCCTATCGTGGCAAGCCGCTGGTCTTCTGTGGCACGGTTGGCTTGCTACCCCGCCATCTATCTGATGGACGCAAAGCCCATGAAAAATCCGCTCGCTGCGGCGATGCAATCGTCATGGCAGGCGGACGAGTCGGGAAAGACGGAATTCACGGTGCAACCTTTTCGTCCGAAGCCTTGAGTGCGGGAAGTCCTGCGACAGCAGTTCAGCTGGGCGATCCCTTCACCCAGAAGAAGCTGGCGGATACTTTGCTGAATGGCTTGCGTCCTGCGGGTTTGTATCGTTCGCTGACCGATAATGGTGCGGGTGGTTTATCGTCTTCCATCGGCGAGATGGCACAAGAATCAAACGGTGCTGAAGTCTGGCTGGACAAAGTGCCGCTCAAGTATGCGGGCTTGGCGCCATGGGAGATTTGGATTTCCGAAGCCCAAGAGCGTATGACTCTCGCCGTACCACAGAAGCACTTAGCAGAAGTCTTAGCCCTGTTTGCCGCCCACGAAGTAGAGGCAACAGAAATCGGAGTCTTCACCGACAGCGGCCAACTCCGCGTTCAATATCAAGGACAAACCATCGCTGACTTGTCGCTTGCCTTCCTGCATGGTGGTGTGCCTGATAAAGACTTAAAGCTCGGAGTGCTTCCTGACTTGGTGGGTCTGCCAGACGCGGCTTCTGGCACAGCCACGGAACCAACTGCCAAGGCAGAGCGAACAGACCCAACGGTATCGCTAGACACTCCATCGCTAGCAACTCCATCGCTAGAAGAACTTACCGCACGGCTTCTTGGACTTCTTTCCCATCAGGCGATTGCTAGCTATCGTGCGGTTAGCACACGCTACGACCACGATGTGCAGGCGACAGTTTTTGCCAAGCCCCTTGCGGGTGTTGGCGGCGTTAACGCCTTGGTTACGGCTTTGCGTCCTGTGGCGGAAGCCCCGCAAGCGGTGGCTCTAACGCAATCCTGCCTACCGCACTATGGAAGCTATAAGGGCACAATTGACAGGGCAGGTATGCGGGCGATGGCGGGCTTGGCGACGGAAAGTGCTGTGCGGCAGTTGGTGGCGAGTGGTTGTGCTTTGGGGCGTATTGCCTTGCAGGACAACTTTTGCTGGTCGCGGGGTGAAGACTCGGCGATGCTGACGGCTTTGCTGGAAACGGCTACGGGTTTGCGCTCTGCGGCTTTGGCATTGAACGCGCCGTTTATTTCGGGCAAGGACAGTATGTTTAACGAGTTTTCAGGTTTTGACGAAGCGGGGCGTTCTGTGGCGATAGAGCCGCCTCCGACTTTGTTGGTTTCGGCTTTGGGCGTCTTGGATGATTGGCGCGGATTTGTTTCAGAAGAGTTTAAGTTTGCGGGCGACTCGCTGTTTCTGCTTGGAGCCACCTGCCCCTACCTTGCCCGCACCCACTATGGCGGACTGTTTCATCGTTCGGGCAAGACTTTTGCGCCCCCGTCGTTAGATTTGGCGGCGAGTGAGTCTCTGTTGCGTCTTTTTGCGGCGGCAACGGCGGCGGGAGAAATCGCCAGTGCGTCCGCGGTTGGTGAAGGTGGAGTGGCAGTAGCGGTGGCACGGGCGGCTCTGGCGGGCGCGTTGGGTGCGAGCGTGGCGTTTGATTCTTATGCGGGCCTATCGGCTGTGGATTTAGAAGCTGTGCTGTTTGCTGAAACGGGTGGGCGTATTCTGTGTTCTGTTGCGCCTGAAAAAGCTGAGTCCTTTAAAGCGCGGCTTGCAGCTGCCCAGCAAGAAACCCATCCGAAAGAGTCAGACTCAATGGCACGCCCGCTTGTTTGGAGTGAAATCGGCGTGGTTGAAGCGGCTCGGCAATTGACGGTTTCGTTTGCTGGCGGGCAGTCGGTGCTTGGACTTGAAGCTTTAAGCGCGGCGTATTTTGGCGGGCTTGCCAATACCTACAAGAGAGAAAATTCGTGAGTCGTTTTCATAAATCCAGCCCTAAGGTTACGGTCTTGGCGGGCTTTGGCTTGAACGGCGAAGACGAGCTGGAACGCGCCTTCGCCTTAGCAGGCGGTGCGCCACAACGGGTTTTGGTTACCGACTTTATTGCTGAAGCTGAAGCCATCTTGGCGGGCACGGCGATTTTTGCTTTGCCAGGGGGTTTTTCGTTCGGAGACGACACGGGCGGCGGCAATGGCTTGGCGCAACTCTTGGCGGCGGAAGCCCGCCCCGCCTTGGTGGATTTTGTCGCCTCTGGCGGTTTGGTCTTAGGCATATGCAATGGCTGTCAGGCACTGGTGCGTATGGGTCTGGTCGGAAATCCGACTGCCGCCGATGATCCTGAGCTTGCCATAGTAGAAAACGCTAGTGGCACCTATGAAGCGCGGTTTGTGCGGCTTGCCACGCCCGCCCAAGCGGTGGCGGGTTTCTGGTTTGCAGGAGCCGACTCCTATCACCTGCCCATTGCCCATGGCGAGGGAAGGTTTATCGCCCGCAGCCCCCAGACCGCAGAGACGCTTTTAGCCTCGGGCTTAGTGGCTCTGCGGTATAGCGACTTGTCAGGTATGCCCGCAGGCGGAGTGCATCCTGCTAACCCGAATGGTTCGCTTTTAGATATTGCTGCTGTCAGCGATGCCAGCGGACAGGTCTTGGCGATGATGCCGCACCCTGAACGTGCCTTGGCTTCTGCTTTGCGTCCTGATTGGCATCGTATGGCGGAGCTCGCACGGCGACAGGGGGAGGAGCCATCTGCGACAACCACCGCGGGATTCATCTTCGACAATGCCATCAGGCGGGCGCGAGAAGTTTTTTCAGTCTAATTCCTTGCTCGTTTCCAGCCTTGCCCCGCCAGCGACGGGCTAGAGCCTAGAAAATCGGCTTTTGGGCGGGATTCACTTGTTCTTCGGCAGGGCTTGACTTCGGGCGGGCTTGTTTCTATATTTCCATATACCTAGAAATATCGTAATTAAACCCGTGCTACCCCCGCCTAACTTACCCCTACCCCTAGCCCTAGCCCCTAGCCCTTAGCCCTTAGCCCCTAGCCCCTTGTCTTTGAAGCAAGCCCCGTATGCCAATGTGCTTCCTTATCTGCCTTTCCCCTTGAATCCCCCCTTTGAATCCCACCTGAAATCTTCCTAAGTGCTTTCTGTCTGCCCCGAACAAGCCCACCCACAAAAGCCAATCCAAGTAAGCCAATCCACCCAAGCCCCAAAATCAAAGCCCCGACAATGACTCCTACGTCTCCCCTAGCTGTTCCTGCTGTTGAAGAAGTGGCAAGTGCTTTTTCTGCTCTTGGTTCTGAAGCCCGCCTAGAAGTTCTGCGGCTTCTGGTACGAGCAGGAGAAAACGGCTTGACCGTGGGTGAAATTCAATCGTCTTTGGCGATTCCGGCTTCTACCTTGTCGCATCATCTGCGTCATCTCACGGCGGCGGGTTTGCTTATTCAAGTGCGCAAGGGGCGGGAAATTCGTTGTGCGAGTGCGTACGAGTCTATTCGTGCCCTTTCGCAGTATTTGCTCCTTGAGTGCTGTGCTGACGAAGCCTGCTGGGCAGATCTGCGGAGTGCAACCGAATCCACAAAAAGCCAAGCCGCAAAAAGCCAAGCCACAAAAAGCCAAGCCGCAAACCCGCAAACCAGCAAAACAGGACAAGCCGCATGACCACAGACTCAGAAACACAAAAACTCCCGCTGACGATTCCGCCTGTTGTGCTGGTTCTTGAAGGAAATTGAAAGGGCAATTCGTTATGAGTGGTATTTTTCTCCGCCCTACGGCTCTTGCTGAGTCTTTTAACCAGACTTTGCGCTCACTGCGCTCACTGCACTCACTGTGCTCACTGCGCTCATTGCGCCAGCTACGATTGCGCCAGCTGGATCGCGTGGCACTGGCGGTGGCGACTCTGTTTATCGTCCAAGCTGTACTAGACGCTCCTAGCGTTGCGATAACGGCGAGCGATTTGGTACATTCTTTGCTTTCTACGGCTCCGTACATTGTCTTTGCGGTGCTGTTTATTGCCTATGTCAAGACCAGTGGTGCGACTTTGCTGATTGCCCGTGCCATGCAAGGACGCACAGTCCAGATGATTTTTGTTGCGGCGTTTTTTGGCGGATTGGCTCCGCTCTGTTCGTGCGAAGTTGTGCCACTGGTTGCGGCTTTGTTGGCGGCGGGTGCGCCACTTCCTGCGGTGATGGCTTTCTGGTTGGCTTCGCCCTTGGTGGATCCTGCGGGCTTGGCACTGACCTTGGCGGCACTTGGTCCTGTCTTTGCGCTTGCGCAAACGTTGGCGGCGGTATCGCTTGGGCTTTTGGGTGGTTTTACGCTCTTGGCACTGAGCCGTACCCGTCTGACTGACAATCCTTTGCGACAAGTCACAACAACAAGCTGTTGCGACAGATCTGCGCCAGACCCTTCCCCAGACCCTTCCACCGAAGCCACCTGCACTCCTGATATGAACGCACCGATTGTATGGCGGTTCTGGAATGACAGGGGCTTACGGAAAAGCTTTCGTAGCGAGCTACGCGGCAATGGTTGGTTTTTGCTGAAATGGCTCACCCTTGCCTACACCCTGAAAAGCCTGATGGAATCTTATCTACCCGCCGAATGGATTACTTCTGCTGTTGGCGGTGATGGGTTTGCGGCGATTTTCTTGGGCGCGTTGGTGGGTGCGCCTGCGTACTTGTCTTCTTATGCGGCTCCAGCTCTGGTTTCGGGCTTGGTGGAGCAGGGTATGGCACAGGGAGCGGCTTTGTCCTTTATGGTCGCAGGGGCGATTTTTTCTGTGCCTTCGGCTTTAGCGGTCTTTGCTCTGGTGCGGCTACGGGTCGGAGTCTTCTATTTGATTGCGGGCTTTACAGGTGCCTTGCTGGCGGGGCTTGCGTATTCAAGTTTTATTGCCTTGCTTTCTTGAATCCTGCTTGCTTAATCCTGTTTGCTTAATCCTGCTTGCTTAATCCTGCTTCCTTGAATCTTGTTTCGTGCGGGCTTGCCTTTGGTGGCGATGCGGCGCACGGGTTTTATCGCAGTCGCTCGGCGTGGTGGCGGATTGCCCGCCGCAGGTGGCACAAGCCAAAGATTAGGGGCAGGGATTAGGGGTAAAGATTAGGGGCAAAGATTACGGGCAAAGATTACGGGCAGGGTATCGGGTGTAGGGAATGCACCTGTTCAATGTCAGCGAGCAGTTCTTCAGACAGGATTACGGCTTCTGCGTCAAGGGCGATTTTCAGTTGCTCTAAGTTGGTTGCACCAACAATGGAAGAAGTCAGAAACGGTCTGCCATAGACGAAGGCGTGGGCAAGGGTTGCGGGGTGCATTCCGTGTTTCTGTGCGAGTGCAACCCAAGCGGCGGTAGCACCATCGGCGGCGGGCGAAAAATAGCGCGAGAATTGCGGAAAGCGGATAAAACGCGCCCCTTCGGGTTTGGCTCCATCTAGGTATTTGCCGCTCAAGACTCCTGCCGCCAGCGGAGCATAGGCATGCAAGCCGCAGTTTTCCCGCCACGACACTTCGGCGAGACCAACTTCATAGCTACGGTTCAGCAAGCTGTACGGATTTTGTACCGCCGCCACCCGTGGAGCCCCTGTTGCCTCGGCACGTTTTAGCATTTCCATCACCCCCCACGGGGTTTCGTTGGAAAGCCCAATGGTGCGAATTCGCCCTGCTTGTACAAAGTCAGCCAGCGTTGCTAAAACATCAGCCAAAGGAGTCGCCGCCGCGTCTGCTTGCTCGTTGGGTTTCCAGCCCAAGTTGCCAAAAATATTAACCGCACGCTCAGGCCAGTGCAGGTAGTACAGATCTATGACTTCAGTACCCAGCCGCTTGCACGAGCCGTCTAGGGCTTCCTGCAACAGCTTGCGGGTAAAGCGCGAATTGCCACTGCGAAGCCACGAGAAATTCGGATTCGGTCCTGCCATCTTGGTCGCAAGTACCATCTGGTCGCGTCTGCCAGGGTGGTCTTTGAGCCAAGCCCCAATGATGGACTCGGTCTTTGTCCACCATTCCTCCCGTGGCGGGACGGGATACATCTCGGCGGTGTCCAGATAGTTAACGCCGCGTTCAAAGGCGTAATCCAGCTGGGCGTGGGCTTCGGCTTGGGTGTTTTGACTGCCCCAAGTCATCGTGCCCAAACAGCAACGGCTGACTTGAAGTGTGCTGGTACCAAGGGTTCTGTATTCCATTGGGCTGTACTTTTGTCTCTGTGGATTTGTTTCTCTGTGGATTTGTGTTGCTCTGTAGGTTTGTTCTGCTCTGTAGGTTTGTGTGCTTGCTCTGGGGGCTTCTGCGACTCTGTGCTAGATTGTTTATACCACCAAACACCGCCCACATACCTGCCGAATACTTCTGGGCATAGGCTTCATCCATATCTCTGCTTTCGGGAACCCTTGCTATGGCACTCAAAGAAACGCCTGTTTGTGAATTTGGCTTGTCCGCCCCTGACTTTCGTCTGCGGGCAACCGATGACCGCCACTACACCCTTGCTGACCTTCGCGGAGCCAAGGGCACACTGATTATGTTCATCTGCAACCACTGCCCCTATGTCAAGGCAATTGCCGAGCGTTTGGCACCGATGGCGGAGCGGTTGCACCAAGAAGAAATCGGAGTTGCGGCAATTATGCCGAACGACACCGAAGCTTTTCCTGAAGACTCGTTTGAGCATATGCGTGCCTTCGCCGAGCGGCACGACTTTGGCTTTCCGTACTTGATTGACGAGTCGCAAGAAATCGCCCGTGCCTACGGAGCAATTTGCACACCCGACTTCTTCGGCTACAACAAGAAAGACGAGTTGCAATATCGCGGCCGCTTAGATGCAACCACACCTTCTGCGGCGGCTCCTGCCGATGCAAGCCAAGAACTGGTGGAAGCGATGTTGCAAGTTGCCAAGACAGGCAAGGGCCCAGAAAAGCAAACCCCATCTATGGGCTGTTCCATCAAGTGGCGTTAACCAGTGGCATTAACAAATAGCCTTGATACAGCGCGTTTCTGAAAGCGCACTAAGTCCCACGGACAAGTTTTTTCACTGCTTCAAGATTATCTAGGGCGATCTTGTGCTCTTCACCATTCGCCAAGTCTTTCAGGGTAAGGCTTCGGCTCTGTGCTTCATCAGAGCCATAGAAAACGCACCAGCGGTGTTCTGCTTCGTCAGCGCGTTTGAGTTGCGTGGCAAGCTTGCCACCACTTTCGGTAAAGACTGCCAAGCCCAAACCGCGTAGCTCTTGGCTAAGCTGATAGGTTTGCGCCCGCAGGGTTTCATCAAAGAGAGTTATATGCAGGGTTTGTTGTTGCGTTTGTTGCAAACCCTGCTTGTTGTCCGATTGTTTTGTATTCGGTAATTCCGCTTCGTCCAAAGCCAAGATACGCTCCAAGCCCAGCGAGCCACCGCAGACTTGGCTTGCCACCCCACTCACGGCTTTCATTAAATCGTCATAGCGTCCGCCACCAGCGATTGCGTCTTTGCCACCTTCAGCTCGGATTTCAAAAATAAAGCCCGTGTAGTAATCCAGACCGCGTGCTAACAAAGGGTCAAGCACCACAGCAGGCAGATCTTGTACGCCACGGGTAAGGCAAGACTGTATTTCCTGCAGAAGCTGTACAGAGTCGCTTTCCGCAACTTCTTCTAGGGCTAAAACCTGCTCCCTAAAATCAGGGGTAAGTCGTGTCGCCAATTCTATAATTGGCTTGGCGTTTTGGGCTTCTTGTGTAGCCCGAGTCTTTAACTCTTCGGCAGTTTTTTCAAAGCCAATCTTGTCCAACTTATCTAGGACAATCAAAACTAATTTTCTGTCAGCAGAGTCAATGGCAAAAGCATCACACAAGGCAACAAGCAAAGGGCGAGCGTTAATATAAATCGTGTAATCACCAACTTCTAAAGCCTGCAACCCTGCATGCAAAGCCAAAAGTGTTTCTATTTCTCCCGCAGGACTCCCCACGCCGTATAAATCCACATCACACTGCCAGAACTCGCGAAACCGCCCCGCCGCCGCTCGTTCCGCCCGCCACACAGGACCAATCTGATAGCGGCGAAAGTTATGCTGTAGCCCCGCCTGTGCCACGGCACGAGCCGCAGGGACAGTCAGGTCATAACGCAAAGCCAAGTCGGCAAGATTATCCGCGTCTTGTTCAGAAATATCTCCGCGCCGCAGGATTTTAAAAATCAGCTTATCGCCTTCTTCGCCGTAAAGCCCTTCCAAGGTCTCAAGCCGCTCAAAGGCAGGAGTTTCTAAAGGCAGAAAGCCGTGTTGCTCAAAGACTTCTTCCAAACGCCGTATTGCCGCTCGCCTCCGCAGAAGAGCGGCGGGCAGGAAGTCGCGGGTGCCGCTGGCGGGTTTGGTGTTGCGCTTAGCCATAAAGACAAAAGGGAAAATACGGAGAAAAAGCCGAATTGGTCAAAGTTAGAATGAAACGCTAGAACCACCCGAACCCGAAGTACAGGACACGAAGCAATTCGCAAGAAAGCGGGCTTTATTCTCGTAGCCGTGGAGCCTATGCTTTGCAAGTGGGGTGTGGCTATGCTATCCCTCGTTTTGGTTGGGTGCAAGGTCGGATGTACTGGGCTTGGCACACAAGCGCATAGAACACACAGGGCTGTGCGTGGCGTTGAGACGCGTTGAGAGGAGGCAAGCGATAAGTTGGGGCTTTATGCCCTGAAGTCTGTCTGATTGAGCGGGCTGGTGTGTCTTATCGCGAGGGGAGTGTCGTGGCGTATTTTCTACAGCAGCTGGTTAACGGCGTGACCTTGGGCTCGGTCTACGGACTGATTGCCTTGGGCTATACGATGGTCTACGGCATTATTGGGATGATTAATTTCGCCCACGGCGAGATCTATATGATCGGAGCTTTTGTTGCGGTGATAGGTTTTACTTTATTTGCGGGTGTGCCTTTGGTTTTGGCGTTGTTGTTGGTTTTGATTTTGGCGACTTTGGTGACGGGGTTTTACGGCTGGACACTTGAGCGGGTTGCCTATCGTCCGTTGCGGGGATCGTTTCGCTTGGCGCCATTGATAGCGGCGATTGGCATGAGTATTTTTTTGCAGAACTATGTTCAGCTGGCGCAGGGGGCGCGGATAAAGCCTGTTCCGCCGAAGATTGAAGGCGGGTTAACTTTGTTGGTGCAAGAAGGTTTTGCGGCGCGGGTTTCGTATTTGCAGATTTGTATTTTGCTTTTGACTTTGCTTTTGATGGCGGCTCTGACTTGGATGATTCACGGTACTTCGTTTGGCCGCCAGCAACGCGCGTGCGAGCAAGACAAGGTTATGGCGGCGTTGTTGGGCGTGAATGTAGACCGCACGATTTCTATGACATTTGTCACGGGTGCGATCTTGGCGGCGGTGGCGGGCGTTTTGGTGACTTTGTATTACGGCGTGGTGGATTTCTTTATCGGATTTTTGGCGGGGGTTAAGGCTTTTACGGCGGCGGTTCTGGGTGGGATTGGTTCTATTCCGGGGGCGATGGTTGGCGGGCTTTTGATTGGCTTGATAGAAGCTTTTTGGGCGGGATATTTTTCTACTGAATGGAAAGATGTGGCGGCGTTTTCTATTTTGGTGATTGTGTTGATTTTTCGTCCGTCGGGTATTTTTGGCCGTCCTGAAGTGGAGAAAGTGTGAGCGACTCTGCTTCTCAATCGGCGGGTGCGTCGGGTGCATCGCCAACGGGTGCGTCGCCAGCGGGTGGAATGCGCTCTGGCGGTGGTGGCGAGCGACAGGTTTTGTCGGCTTTTCCGCCGCTGGATATTCCTGCGATTATTCGTGAGTTAGCTTTTACGACTTTGATAGCGTCGGCGTTGGTTTTTCCGTTGCTGACTTTGCGGACGGTGGATTCGGTGGAGGGTTTATATATTGAGTCGCGCTGGATGGTTTCGTTTATGGCTGTGGCGTTGGTGGTGGCGGGTAGGCTTGGTTTGATTTTGTTGCGTTATGGCAAGATGATCTATGCTGCGGTGGGTGGTGTTGTGGCGATTTTGGCGGCGTTCTTTTTGCCTGTGCCGTCGTTGTTTGAAGTGATTTTGGTGGCGGGCGGGGCGATTTTGGCGTTGCGGGCATTGGTGGATTTATTTTTGGTGGTGCGGCAGATTTCGCCTTCGGCGCGTGCGGAGTTTCGGGATCGTGGTGGGGTTTGGGTGCGTCGGGTTTTGCCGTGGGCGGCTGGTTTGGCGGTGGTGTTTGCGATTGTGTTGCCGTTTATGCCGTTTTCGTCTCGGTATTTGATAGATGTTGGGGTATTGATTTTGACGTATGTTTTGCTGGGTTGGGGATTGAACATTATTGTTGGCTATGCGGGTCTTTTGGATTTGGGCTATGTGGCTTTTTATGCGGTGGGGGCTTATTCGTATGCGTTGTTGGCGTATTATTTTGATTTTTCTTTTTGGATTTGTTTGCCTTTGGCGGGTCTTTTGTCGGCGAGTTTTGGTTTGTTGTTGGGGTTTCCTGTTTTGCGTTTGCGTGGAGATTATTTTGCGATTGTGACTTTGGGGTTTGGAGAGATTATTCGTTTGATTTTGATTAATTGGTTTCGTTTTACGAATGGTCCTGATGGGATATCGTCTATTCCGCGTCCGTCATTTTTTGGCATAGCGGAATTTGCGCGTAAGCCGAAGAGTGATTTGCCGTCTTTTCATGAGACGTTTGGTTTGGCGTTTAGTAGTGAGCATCGTTTGATATTTTTGTATTACTTGGTGTTGGTTTTGGCGGCGTTGGTGGCGGCGTTTACTTTGCGGGTTCGTAATTTGCCTTTGGGGCGGGCGTGGGAGGCGTTGCGAGAAGATGATGTGGCGAGTGCGTCTTTGGGTATTTCGCGTACGAGTATTAAGCTGGCGGCGTTTGGTATTTCGGCGACTTGGGGAGGGATTGCGGGTTCATTTTTTGCGACTCGCCAGGGATTTATCTCGCCTGAGAGTTTTACGTTTATTGAGTCGGCGATTATTTTGTCGATTGTTGTTTTGGGGGGTATGGGGAGTTTGACGGGGATAGCCTGTGCGGCGGTTTTGTTGATTGGTTTGCCTGAAGTCTTCCGTGAGTTGGTGGAGTATCGGATGGTGACTTTTGGTGGGGGTTTGGTGTTGATAATGATTTGGCGGCCGCGTGGTTTGTTGTCGTTTCGCGAGCCGTCTATTCGTTTGTTGGACAGAAGGGGCAGGTTGCGTTTTGCGGTGGCGGGGCGTGGGGTGGGTGAGTCCCTGTGCGCTGGAGCCACGGGCGGGGCAACAGGCGACACAACGAGTGGAGCCACAAGCGACACAACAAGTGGAGCCACAAGCGAAGCCACAAGCGGCACCACAGGCGGGGTAGGGCGATGAGCGAAGCGGTACCTTCCCTTTCAGCCCCTCCCCTTTTGAAGGTGGAGCATTTGTCTATGCGGTTTGGCGGGCTTTTGGCTGTGGATGATGTGTCTTTCCACGCTCAAGACGGAGAGATTACGGCGATTATTGGACCGAATGGTGCGGGTAAGACGACTGTATTTAATTGTTTGACGGGGTTTTATCGTCCGACATCGGGGCGTTGTGCTTTGCGGCATCGTGATGGCAGTGAAGTTTTGTTGGAGCGGTATGAGTCCTATCAGATTTCGCGGCGTGGGCGGGTGGCGCGGACATTTCAGAATGTGCGGCTTTTTCCGCGGATGACGGTCTTGGAGAATTTGTTGGTGGCACAGCACAAGATGTTGATGCGGGCTTCGTGGTGGACTGTGGGCGGGATTTTTAATCTGCCGGGTTATCGGCGGGCGAGTGCGTATGCGGTGGAGCGGGCGTGTCATTACTTGGAGTTGGTTGAGTTGTTGCCACGGGCGGATGATGAAGCGGGTGAGTTGCCTTACGGGGCGCAACGGCGTTTGGAAATTGCTCGGGCGATTTGTGCCGATCCTGTTTTGTTGTGTTTGGATGAGCCAGCGGCGGGTTTGAATCCGAGTGAGTCGAATGAGCTGCGCGAGCTTTTGCGTAAGTTGCGTGAAGATGAAAAGATTGGGATTTTGTTGATTGAACACGATATGAGTGTTGTGATGGGGATTTCTGACCATATTGTTGTCTTGGATCATGGCAGTAAGATTGCGGAAGGGGTGCCGCAGGCGGTGGCGGCGAATCCGCGGGTGATTGCGGCTTATTTGGGCGAGGAAGAAAGCGACGAAGAAGCGACAGGCAACGGAGCAAGCGGCGGAGCAAAAGGCAACGGGGCAAGCAATGGAGCGACAAGCGGCGGAGCAACAGGTAGCGGGGCAAGTAATGAAGCAACAGACAAGGGAGTAGAGTCGTGATTTTGGAAATCCGCGATATCTACTCCTACTACGGAGCCATCTGTGCCTTGCGTGGGGTCAGCCTAGAAGTCACGGAAGGAGAAATTGTCGCGCTCATCGGTGCCAACGGGGCGGGGAAAAGTACTTTGTTGATGACTTTGTGTGGCGTGGTGCGGGCGCGGCGTGGGGCGGTGATTTTTGATGGTGAAGATATTACGCGTCGTCCGACTGAGAAGATTATTCGTTCGGGGATTGCGGTGGCACCTGAAGGGCGGAGAATTTTTCCGCACTTGACGGTGCGTGAGAATTTGCAGATGGGCGGGCTTGCCAGCCGCGACCCCGAGCGTGGAGCGGCGGGGACTGCCAAGCTGGCACATAAGATGGAAGGAGTCTTAGAGTTGTTTCCGCGTTTGCGTGAGCGTTTGGCTCAGCGGGGCGGTACTTTATCGGGGGGCGAGCAGCAGATGTTGGCGATTGCGCGGGCGATGTTGAGCGAGCCGCGTTTGTTGCTTTTGGATGAGCCTTCGCTGGGTTTAGCACCTTTGATGGTGCGGCAGATTTTTACGACCATTCGTGAGATTAACGAGTCGCACGGTACGACGGTTTTGTTGGTTGAGCAGAATGCGCATCAGGCGTTGCGTTTGGCGCATCATGGGTATGTGATGGTGACGGGGGAAGTGGTTTTGCATGGTACGGGTGCGGAGTTATTGGCGAACGAAGAAGTTCAGGCGGCGTATCTTGAAGGCGGGCGCAAGGAGACCAAACAAGGCGAGACACAACAAAGGGAGACGCGACAATGAGTCCTGAGTTGGCGGAAGCGGTTTTTGGTGTGCGCGGTGGATTTTTCCATGCTCTGACGATTGTCTTGGGCTTGTGTGGCTGGCTTGGCGGACAGCGGCTTGCCCATGGTTGGAGTCCTGTGCCGCCTGTGATTGCCTATGCTTTGTTGCTGGCGGCGTTTCACCGTTTTTTGGTTTATGCCTTGTTGGAGGGCAGGCTTTTAGATGTAACGGGGGCGATTTTGTCGGCGGTATTTTTTGTGTTGTTGTTTTTGTTGTCGTGGCGGTCGCGGATTGCGGCGAAGATGGTGAGTCAATATCCGTGGTTGTATGAGCGTAAGGGTTTGCTGGGCTGGCGCGGACGGGCTTCGGGCTGACGGGCTTGTAGCCCCCATAATTTCCAAGAGCCGCCAAGAGCCACAGATAGCCCCATAGCCCCCCCCAGTAGCCCACAGATAGCCCCACAGCTCCTTACATAGCCCCAGTAGCCACAGATAGCCCCATAGCGCGATATAGCTCCATAGCCCCCCCCATAGCCCCTTGTAGCCCCCGTAGCCCTAGATAGCTCCATAGCCCCTTCACAGCCCCCAGTAGCCCCACAGCTCCTTCTATAGCCCCCCGTAGCCCCAGATAGCACCATAGCCACCAGATAGCCCCACAGCCCGACATAGCCCCCCAGATAGCCCCTGATAGTCGATAGCCCCTTACATAGCCCCCAGTAGAGCCAGATAGCCCCCTAGCCACCAGTTAGCCCCATAGCTCCTTCACAGCCCCCAGTAGCCCCATAGCCCCAGTTATCCCTATAACTCCCTAGATAGCCCTACATAGCCCCATAGCCCCTTCACAGCCCCACCGAGCCCCCTGCTCCACTGTATCGCCCACCTTGTCGCCTAGCCTATCTATTGCTACCCTGTGAGCCCTGAGGAGAGCTAGTCAGAAAAGATGGTCTCGCGACGGTGATATGGCTGTCGGCTGGACGCTTCCCATCCAATCCAAAAACCTGCCCCGACAAAACAATAGGGGCTTAACCTGTGCGGGGGACGCTCTGCGCTTTTACGGAGAAAAACCACATGAAAAAGTTTTTTCTAGCGGCAGGAGCCGCTTTATTCTTGTCTGTGCCAACAGCAGCCCACGCTGTGGATATTGCTGTTGTCGGTCCCTTGACGGGTGACCTTGCCTCCTTTGGCGAGCAGATGGAACGCGGAGCCATTGCCGCTGTCGCTGACATCAACGCCAACGGCGGAGTCAACGGCGAGCAGATCAACTTAATTCGCGGTGATGATCGTTGTGACCCGAAAGAAGCCGTTGCTGTTGCCAACAAGATGGTGAACGACAATGTGGCTTTTGTCGCGGGACATTTCTGTTCTTCGGCATCCATTCCTGCCAGCGAAGTCTATTGGGACAACGATGTTCTGCAGATTTCGCCTGCTTCTACCAATCCGACCTTGACCGAAAATGGCTACGCCAATGTTTTCCGCACCTGCGGACGCGACGACCAGCAAGGCGATGTGGCGGGCAACTGGCTTGCCAAGCACTTTGCGAGTAAGAAAGTGGCGTTTGTCCATGACAAAACTGCCTACGGTAAAGGTCTTGCTGACTTCACCAAAGCCAACTTTGAAGCGGCGGGTGGTACTTCTGACCTCTACGAGTCGATCAACGCTGGCGAGCAAGACTACTCGGCTTTGGTGACCAAGCTAAAGTCGCGTGGTGTAGAAGCCCTGTACTTCGGCGGCTATCACGCCGAGCTAGGTTTGATTGCCCGTCAATCGGCTGACCAGAACTACAAGCCTGTCTTCCTATCGGGAGACGCACAGAACACGCTTGAACTCTGGAGCATCACAGGCGACTCGGGTGAAGGAATTCTTTTCACCTTCGCTCCTGACCCGCGTAGCAACCCCGATGCCGCCAGCTTGGTAGAGCGTTTCCGTAGTGAAGGCTATGAGCCAGAAGGCTATACCCTCTACACCTACGCCGCGATTCAAGTCTGGGCAGAGTCCGCGCGCAAAGCAGGAAGCTTTGACACGGGTGCTGTCTCTGACGCAATGCGTGGTGGCAACTTCAGCACTGTCATCGGCCCGCTATCGTTTGACTCCAAGGGTGACCGCACGACTGCGGACTACACCTGGTACAAATGGACCGAAGGCAACTACGCCGAAGTCGGTATTGACTACAAGCCGTAAGCTCCAGCTTTGAAGCGAGCGGCTTTACCGCCTAGCGGGAGTAGGGGCTAAGGCTCCATTCTTCCCCTAGAGCTTGATATCAGCCCCACAGGAGCAGGTGGATTAACCCTCCACCCGCTTCTGTGGGGCTTTTCTTTTCTACCCCCACTCTACCCCCATTCCCCTGTCCAAAAGGGGTTTATACTTTTGGGGGCAAATTGTAGAGTCAGACAACACCTTCGCCCCATCTTGCCCTACTAAAGGAGCTGCCGATGTTGCACACCCGCACCCCCCGTCAAGCCTTGCCTGCCCTACGCGCAGGCGTGGCTGTGGCACTTACACTAACCCTTGCACTCACTCTTGCCCTAACTCTCACCACCGCGCCAGCAAAAGCCGAAGTAAAAGTCGCAGTCGCAGGCCCCTTTAGCGGCGACTTGGCTTCGCTGGGCGAACACTTCATCCGTGGAGCCCAAATTGCCGTTGAAGACATCAACGCCGCGGGCGGAGTCAACGGCGAGCAACTTGTCCTGCTGGAAGGCGACGACCGTTGCGACCCCAAAGAAGCCGTGGCAGTGGCAAATCGTATGGTGAACGAAGGAGTCGTCTTCGTTGCAGGACACGCCTGTTCGGGTTCATCCATTCCCGCCAGCGAAGTCTATTGGGAAGAAGGGATTTTGCAGATTACGCCCGCTTCCACTGCCCCCCAACTCACCGAAAACGGCTACGACAATGTTTTCCGCACCTGCGGACGCGACGACCAGCAAGGCTCATTTGCGGGCAACTGGTTGGCGCGTTGGTTTGGCAAGAAACGTATTGCCATCATCCACGACAAGTCTTCGTATGGTAAGGGCTTGGCAGACCAGACTCGGGCGGCATATGAAAAGCGGGTTACGGGTACAGTCCACCTTTACGAATCGATTAACGCGGGCGAAGTGGATTACTCGGCTCTCGTCTCCCGCCTAAAGAACGAAGGCGTGGAAGCGGTTTATTACGGCGGCTACCACACTGAAATGGGCTTGATTATCCGTCAGGCGGCGGCACAGGAATACAAGCCAAAGTTTGTCTCGGGCGACGGACAGGTCACCGAAGAACTCTGGAGCATTACAGGCGACTCGGGCGAAGGTTTGATCTTCACCTTTGGCCCTGACCCGCGCAAGCGCAAGCAAGCGGCGGCTTTGGTGGAGCGTTTGCGGGCAGAAGGTTTTGAGCCTGAAGGCTTTACGCTTTACACCTACGCGGCTTTTCAGGTTTGGGCGGAAGCGGCACGGGCGGCGGGCAGTTTTGACACTGAAGATGTGGCTGATGCGATACGTGCGGGTTCGTTTGAAACGATTATTGGCACTTTGGCGTATAACAACAAAGGCGACCGTACGGACGAAGACTACACCTGGTATCGCTGGACAGACGGTTCGTATAACGAAGTTGGCAAAGACTACCGCCCTTGAGCGATAAGCCTGCGTCTGGTTCCCCTGCGAGCGATAGGGTGCGCTTGCGCCGAGCCCACGCCCGCGGACGCTACGACGCCCCAGCCCTCCACGCAGTCTTGGACGCAACCCCCCTCTGCCACCTTGGCTACCAGCGTGACGGACAGCCCTTTGTCACCCCGACTTTGCACTGGCGTGTGGGCGACAGGGTTTACTGGCATGGTTCGTCTGCCTCACAGATGCTACGGGCGGCGGCGGGCGAGCGGGTGTGTTTGACGGTATCGCTTTTAGACGGATTGGTTTTGGCGCGTTCGGGTTTTCATCACTCGGTGAACTACCGTTCGGCGATGGTGCTGGGCGAAGCGTGTGAAGTCCCGCTGGCAGAGCGAGCGGCACGGCTAGAAGACTTCTTTACCGCCTGGCTACCGGGCCGCTGGCAGGCTTTGCGCCCGATCAGCGAGCAGGAGCTGAAGGCGACGGCGATGCTATCGTTGCCGCTGGACGAGGCGTCGGTGAAGGTGCGGACGGGCCCGCCTGAAGACGACGAAGCGGACTACGTCTTGCCGATATGGGCTGGGGTATTGCCGCTGGCGTTGCGGGCTGACACGGCGCGGATAGAGCCGTGTCCGCGTTTATCTGAAGGCGGGCGTACATCTATGACTCACGAGGTGGAGCGTATGCTGTCGCAGTTTGCGTCGCGTTTGGGCGTGCGCGGCGGGCTTTGACGGGCGGCTGGTTTAGGGCTGATAGGGAGAGGGCAAGATTTCCCACGGGCTATTTTTGGGGCTAGGGAGTTGCCAGTGCCACCATTCTGTGGCGATGGTTTCAAAGCCTGCGTCTTGCATCAGGCTACGGAGCAGCAGGCGATTTTCCTGCTGTGCGGCGGAGATGAGTCCTGCATCATAGGCGTCCCAGTGTGCGGCGTTGCCCATATGGTCAAAGTCGGAGCCACAATCCAGCAGTTTTTTGTTACGGGCGAGGGTTAGGTCTAGAGCGACTCCGCGGGCGTGGAGCGACCCGCCTGTTTGCGGATTGGCGACATAGCGCGGGTCTGGGCATGCGTTCCACAGTTGTTTTTGCACTTCTGGCGGACGGTATGCGTCCCAGATCCAGAGCTGCAGGTTTTGGGTTTTTGCGGTTTGTTGGGCTTGGATGAGTTTTGGCAGGGTTTTTTTGTGTATCCACAGGCGCGGTTCTGAATAGAGTATTTTGTGGCAGATATTGTTTGTGGAGGCGTATCGCGGTTCTAGTTTCAGGTTTTCCCCCTCGCGGAGTTCCACGAGCCGCGGATCTATTTTCACCACCCTACTCACGAATGCTACTATACATCTTTTGCCGACGTAGCTCAGCGGTAGAGCAACCGATTCGTAATCGGTAGGTCGCAGGTTCAATTCCCGCCGTCGGCACACACCTTGCGGTGCGGCATTCGTGCCAAATGTTATGCCCCCACCAGCCGTTAAGCCCCATAATTTCAGTACAGGGCTAATTGAGCCAAAGCCCTGTTCAGTAAGGTTTTAATAGACTCCTGCTTTCGGCAGAATTGTCTTCTGCGAATTTTTTTTAAGTTGTAAGGGGGAATAGGGTTTGGTTTGGTGGGAAAAGGTGTCAGGGGGATTGGGATTTGGGTTTTGGGGGGTAGAGCTTGGGGTTGGGGATGTTACCTCCGTCTACATAGATGGCACTGGGCTCTTTCTTGGGTGCGTCGGGCTTCTTCTCGTACGGGTTGCTCCAATCCATGCCGTCGTAGCGGTCTTCGGCTTCTACACGGAGCGCAATCTTCTGCTCGTGCGAAGAACTATTGTCAATCAAACGGCGGGTAGAACGGTAGTCTTCGGTCTCGCTGTATTCCTTTACAGGCTGGTCGGGGGATAGATACGCCTGAGCGCGGTCAATTAGCTCTGCCATAGTCGCGTCATCAACGATTTTCTTTCCTGCCACAACTTGCTCTACCAACTCGCAGAACTGGGTCAGCTCGCGGATCATCTCGGTACGGCGTATCGCTTCTTCTCTCCGCAGGTTGCGGCGGGGGGCTATGGTCTGCTTCTTGTCAAAGGTTTCAGGCTCTACGAGCTTTCCACGGGTACGCATATTCTCTAGGGCTTCTGTAAGCCTGTTCATCGTCTCGGTCGTAATTTCTTGGTGGTGGCGAAGTTCCTGGTCGGTCAAGCCTTCGGGCGTAGGGTTTAGGCGTAATAACTCTAGGTTAAACATTATGAGCTGGCGTTCATCGCGTCTTCGTTGGGCGTTAAAAGCCCTGCCAAGGGCGCGTTCTTTAGCGTTGGTTTCGTCTTCTTCTTGAATAGAGCGTTGGAGCGATAGCAGGGCTTTAACTTCGTCTTCTAGCTTGTCGTTGAGCTGGGGCAGGAGTTGGGCAAGGTTTGCCCTGCGGATTTCGGCACTCTTGCTCGCCTGCCCTGCGTAGTGGTTGGCTAGGGATTCCGTCAGTAGTTCGGGGTCTAGGGCGGATAGGTATTGGCGCACTTCCTGCAGCTTGGCGGCTGTCGTTGGCTGGTCGGCTGGGCGGGCGGCGTGCATGGGGTAATCCTTCGTTTTGGGGGTTTGGGGGCTAATAGAGTTGCGAAATCTCCTATATAGGAAATGAGCCATTTTCAGGCGGATTCAAATTTTTTTTGCCGTGATTGGACAAAAACGAGCGCAAAGCTAGGCTGTGGCTCAAAAAATATTTTTTTGCCCCCTGTTGCGGGGGGTCTGGGGACGCGCACGGCATTCGCGCATAATGACCCCCCAGATCATTTATTGCGTGTGATTTTAAACGAGCCGCTTTTGACAAGCTTTAAGCTGTGATAGTCAGATGGATCTGAAAAGGCAAACTCTAAAATCTTAAATATCTCTTTCGTATCATCAAGGGTAAAGAAAAAGTTGCGCACTTTTTTGTTCGTGTTTTCGCTCCATTGCCGATAAGGATAATACAGTTGGCGGATGATAACATTTTTTGCCTTCGCGCCTTTTGCTTCTACCAACGCGATTTGATTGCGCCCTTCATAGCCCGCGTCTACTTCGGCTTGTACGCCATTGGCGGTTATTTTGTGTTTTCCCTCGCCCGCACGGAAGGTAAATTCAGGGGTGTATTTGCGTCCGCGAATTGTGAGCGTCAAGCTGTCGTCGCCTATAAAATTGCGAAGTAGGCTCATCGCAAAAGCATAATCTAGGTGTTGCATCTCAGAATTGCTTTTCTTTTTCTTTAGAAGAATTTTGGAAGTCTCTAACTCAAAAGGAAATTCGGAGTGGTATTCTTGCAGTTCGTCTTCAGGGGTAGGAACATCAAGGTAGCCTTCACCTTTAAGAATGATGTATTGCCCGTTTTTGGTTGGCAGAATGAAAAGTCCGCGTTCTTGAAAAATGAGTGGGCGATCCTCGCGTTTTGTTTGAGAGCATAAGACTCGCACTTCTTTAGCACTTGTTTTTTTAAAGGATTGGCACGCTTCCTTGATCTGATCGCTAGTCAGGTGTGCAGGGGCTTTTGCAAAATCGTGATTGTCAAAACCACAATGGGCAAAAATCGTCTCCCAAGACTTGTCGCGATTGCGGGTTTTTTTAGGCTTTTCACTCATTTAATTTTTTTCGCTCCTCGTCTTTTAGGCGAGGGACTGCATAGGTATTTAGGAATTTCTTTTCGTTATCTATGCCGATGAATTTTCGTCCTGCCCGCACAGCCGCAACGCCTGTGGTTGCCGAGCCGCAAAACGGGTCAAGCACCACCTGTCCGCGCTTGCTACAAGCCAAGACAATTCGTTGCAAGAGCAGTTCGGGCTTTTGTGTTGGGTGCTTGCCGTAGCGTTTTTCGTTTGGAGCAGGCGAGTTGATCGCCCAGACACTACGCATTTGCCTGTCGGCTTTTTTAATAAAATCTTGCGGGCACGGGGCTTTTTTCATCCGCTCGTAATCAAAGTAGTGGCGTGCGCTTGCAGTCTTACGCGCCCAAATAAGCGTTTCGTGGCTATGGGCAAACATACGCCCCGCTAAATGTGGGGCGGCGTTGGGTTTGTACCAAGCGATTTCGTTAAGAATTCTCCAGCCGCCAAGTTGTAAAGCCGTGCCGCACAGATAAATAGAGTGCATGCTGCCCGATACCCAAAGTGTGCCGTTGTCTTTTAGAACGCGCCGACAAGCGGTTATCCATTCTTTGTGGAAGTCTAGATCCCCTTCGGGGCCTCGGGTTTTATCCCAATCGCCTTTATTGACGCTGACGCGCTTGCCCGCATGTAGGCTGATGCCGCCATTGGATAAGCCATACGGCGGGTCGGCAAAAACCATATCTACAGAATTAGCGTCCATTTCCGCCAAGACCTTTAAGCAGTCATCGGCGTAGAGCCACCACTTCTCCCCTTGGCGATAGGGCAACAAACCTACCGCTGGCGGTGGGCTTGCAGAAGATACACGCCCCGCAATTCCCGCTTGCGACTGGCGTAGTTCGCCGTTTTTACGCGGCTTCTTTGCTTTGGCGCGCTTCGGGCTTGCCGCCTTTTTAGGGGCTTTCTTAGCCCTGCCGTTGGTACGGCGGCTCTGGGTTCGGGTTGCGACCATAAACCGATAATAGGGGTTTTATCGGGGTCGGTAAGGGGTATGGATGCTAGAACTTGTGGGGTTTTTGGGTAAAGGTGGTTTTTCTGCCCTCTTGGATGGCTTGCGCAGGCTGTTGCTTTTCTTGTCTAGGAGTTGGGTAGGGCGGGGCTTTTTCGTGCCGTTGGTAAGTGCGTCTGTGCGCGATATGCCATTCGGCTTTGCCTCCTTCATCCAGTCGTGTAGGCGTGCGCCCTTGGGAATCGCTCCGCCGTTTTTTAGGCGTTTCTGGATTAGGCGGTGGTAATCAGGGTGTATCTCACAGGACAAATACACCCGCCCCGCGTTCTTGGTATGCACCACTTCAGAGCCACTTCCGCCGAATAGGACGAATACGCTATCGCCTTTCTTGGTTGAAGCTTGCAACAACATATCGTACAGAGCCACAGGAATCTGACAGGCGTGGAGCGTCTTATCACGAGCCACATTTTTAACAAGGTTAAACTCAAACCACGAATAGGGCATACGGCCCTTGTGTCCTTTTTCTATGCGGTCGCGTATGCGTGGGTCAGTAGGGTTTTTGTACGGTTGAGCGCACTGGTCTTTGTAGAATTTGTTGTCCTTGCTTTTGGTTGCATGCAGAATAGAACGATGTGCAGTTGTAAATCTTCGCGGGGAGTGCCCTACATTAGTCGGGTAGCCCCAAGTGTAATCGTGTACATCGTGCGCGATCGCATCTAAATAATGGACTCGCAAATATGCATTTTGTCGCGGGTAGTTCATCATAAAAAGATTACCCCGCCTTGAAAGCACACGCATAGACTCTGTTGTCAATGCACCATACCAGTCAAGGTATTCCTCCCACTTGTTAACGCCTTTGTAGGTGTGTCCGCCGTAGTCAATGCCGACTCCGTAATCAGGGTCGCCGAAAATCATATCCACAGAGTTATCAGGCAAAGCCGCAAGGGTTTTTAATACATCTTGCTTCAAGACGCTGTTGCGGTATTTTTCAGGAAGCTTTGTCATCACACTTTCAAGGTATAAGAAGCCGCACGGATAAAACGAATAGACGCTAAATCCATCGGGTCGGCAAAGTCGTACAAGTGAAAACGGACTTCTTGTTTGGTCTTGCTTCTTTTGCGCGATACATAGCAACAATTAATGGACTTAATGTTTGGAATGTCGCTTTGTTGCTTTTCATAAAAATAACGATACGGATTGTAAAGTTGCGTTATCGCAAAATCTTCAGGGAATGTGTTTTTCGCTTCAAAAACTGTGACGACTCCGTCACGCTCTAAAACCAAATCTACTTCCATCTGCAATCTGTCAGACGAGAAAGATTTATTACCAACACGAAATTCCATAGGCATATTGGTACGGCGGGCAAAATAAATTAAAGGCTTTATCGGCTGGTTGTACAAAAATTGAGAAACAATCGTCTGGTTATAGACAAGCGAAAGTAAACTGCTCTCGCTCGTGTCAGTGTTGTTGAGTAGGCTGTTTTCATAACCAATTTCTTTTATATTCCCTCTAGGCACTTCTTCCATCACATGAAAAAGACGACTGAGGGGCATTATGAATTCAAAATCCCCTTCCCCAAGCCGCAGTACCCCATAGCCCGCTTCTCGGATTTCGTCAGGGAGCAGTTTGCTGTGATCAATTTTTACAGCATCAAATGGATTGCCAAAACCTATATCCTTGGCAAACGCCTTAACTTCATCACCCGTAAAGGTATAGTCCCCCCGCGCTTGGCACATTGCGAAAAGTGCCGAGAGTAATTGCTTCTTCTTGCCAGGCTCTTTGGTCATCGTGTCAGGGCGAATCACCTACATTCTACATAAAAGAACAGACGGGGATCAAGTATTTAAAAATCTATATTTTTTATAGGTTTTCAGACTCGGGTAGAGCCCTCTCAACAGGCTTCCCTGCCCGCGTACTGGCTTCTAATTATTCTTATTATAGGAAATATTTATTGTTTTTCAGTAATTTAAATTTAACAACTTGCAATTAAACATTCATTTTAATATTAATATATAGGTCATTGCAATTTTTCTTAATCAGGAGTAAGCTCATGGGTGTTGAAAGCAAACAAGGTGGCACAGGAGCCTCTTTCGTGATTCCTGTTATCGCTGGGGGGCCATCCCTATCAAACAAATTTTATACGGCAATAGGCTACATGCCCGCAGGTTGCTTGTTGCCTGGTGGTTATGATGTGCCTGAATATCAAGGGCAAGACCAAGGCTATCAACGCACTGTGGGAATGACAAGAGTCAAATCTCTTGCGGCGTCTCTCAGAACTAAAAGTGTAGAAATTCCTACCTCCGTGCTTTTAAGTCTCCGAGTAGAGAACAGTGAATCCTATGTTAAGGGTGGAAATCTGCATCTGGGTAGACTTTATGGGCGGCACGTAAAGCCCTTTTCAGTTGTAGACGGGCAGCATCGCCTCAAGGCTTTGGAGAAGTTAGTTCAAGACGAGGAGGAAAAAGTACGCGAATACTGGAAAAAATTCTTGATACCATTCGTGTGTCTAGTTGGTGCATCAGAAATTGAGGAGATGCGCCAATTTTATCTTGTTAACCGATATGCAAAATCGGTGCCTGTAGGCCTCGCCCACCAATTACTACTTAAGCAAGAAAAGGGAGGCGTTCTTAGCCGTGAAGAGCTAAACATTAAGGAGGCTGAAATTCGCGCGACAGAACTTGCAAATCTTCTGAACGAAAAATCTAAAGTTTGGCAAGGGCTTATCCAAATGCCAAATGAAGAAAAGGGAAAAACGCTTTTGACTTTAGCCGCAATGGTGCGTTCGCTCAAAGATTTAGTTTTAGGAAAAGTTTCTGAACAGCGTAACCTGTTCTTCGAGCGTAAGACACTTAGGTCTAAATTGGTTCTTTTGGATGCCTATTGGCAAGGCATTCAACTTGTTGTTCCTGAAGTGTTTGAAAGTCCGCAACAGTATTCTTTACAGAAGGGCACGGGTGTGTGGGCAATGCATAGCTTCCTGCATGTAGTTTTACTGCTCGCTTCGGATAAAAATAAAGATCTTGAAGACCCAAAAACTTATGCTGAGATTGTTTCTAATCCACTCCTCAAGCTAAGAGGAATATCAGAGGACGGGCAAGAGCTTGTTGGTCCTGATTTCTGGCTTACTGGCGGAGCGATAAGCGGTTATGCGGGTGCAGGAGGAAAGCAAAAGCTTGTTGGTATGCTTAATGCCAATCGTCTCGATTAAAAACCGAGCTTATCAATTTGGGGAAGTAATCTGTCTAACTTGCGATGGCGAGGAGGGAGGCGTTGCCGCCGCTGGCAGTCGTGTCTATCGTAACCGTCCGCTCAGTCATAAACCGCAAAACATAATACGGACCCCCAGCCTTCGGACCCGTGCCAGATAATCCCCGTCCGCCAAACGGATTAACCCCCACAACCGCGCCTATCTGATCACGGTTTATATATATATTCCCCGCCTCCACTCCTCGCGACACCACACCCACTCGCGGCAACGCCCGACTGTGTAACGCAAACGTCAAACCATATCCACTCGCGTTTATCGCCTCCAAAACCGCACCAAAAGCATCACCACGCCATGTCGCAACATGCAAAATCGGGCCAAATACCTCGCAGGGCGGTGGCTCCAAACCACGCCAACGCCATACCTCAGGCGCAAAATAATAACCATTGCTGTCGCCGCCGCCGCTACCGCCGCCGCCAGGCAAGTCAGCCCGACAGACAAATTCCGCTCCATACGACGGCAAGCCAGAACTCCACGAGCGCAGCTCAGACACCGCCGCCGCCGAAATCAACGGACCTACCTCAGTGCGAAAATCACTCGGCAAACCTAAACGCAGCTCCGCCGTCGCCCCGCTAATCATCGCTAACTGCTCGTCCGCCGAGTCTTCCTGCAGATACAAAACCCGCAACGCCGAACACCGCTGTCCCGCGCTGCGAAACGCCGACGCCAAAACATCGCGCGTCAATTGCTCAGGCAAAGCAGACGAATCCGCCACCATCGCATTCACACCGCCCGTCTCAGCTATCAAAGTCGCAAGCGGACCCTCACGCGCCGCCAGCCGACGGTTAATCTGCTGGGCTACTTCCGTGCTGCCCGTAAAAGCCACGCCCGCCAAACGCGAGTCAGATAACAAAACTCCGCCCAGCTCCGCGCCGCGCCCCGGCAAAAAGTGTAAAACACCCCGCGGCACACCCGCCCGCTCCAAAAGCAAAATCATCTCGTGGGCAACCAACGGCGTCGGCTCCGCAGGCTTCGCCAAAACCGCACAGCCCGCCGCCAATGCCGCCGCAACCTGTCCCGTAAAAATCGCCAGCGGAAAATTCCACGGCGCAATACAGAAAAATACGCCCTTGCCCTCCAGCGTCAGGCGGTTTTCCTCGCCCGTCGGCGACGGCAAAAGACGCGGCGCAGAAAGCCGCTCAGCATCGTCCGCGTAGTAGCGCAGAAAATCCACCGCCTCGCGAACTTCAGATATGCCGTCTTCCAGCGTGCGCCCCGCTTCCGCCGCCAGCAGTGCCACAAAACGTGGAAGCTCGACTTCTAGCGCATCCGCCGCTCGGCGCAAAAACGCCGCCCGCTCAGTGCCGTGAGTCGCTCGCCACGCCCGCTGCGCTTCAGACGCCTGAGTCAGAGCTTGCTCCGCCGCTCGTGCGTCCGCCGAGACCACACTGCCCACCACCCACGCCGCGTCAGCAGGACTCACCACAGGCCGCGCTTCGCCTCTAATCGGCTCGCCGCCAAGGCGGGCAGTCGCCGCTATAGGGGCTGCCTGCAACTCCGTCAATGCCCGCTCAATCAACGCCAGATGCTCAGGGTGGCTTGTCGTCAAGCCACGCGCATTACGCCGCGGCAGATACAAATCAGTCGGCAGAGGAATGCCGCTCGCAGCCTGAGCCTGCGGCTGGGCGTCTGCCTGTGGCGGGCTGTGGGCTTGCTTCTGTGGCGGGGCTTGCTTCTGGTGGGCTTCCAGCTCGTTGAGCGGGTCTTGCACCACTTGGGCTATCGGCACTTCAGGGTCAGATATACGGTGGACAAACGATGAATTCGCGCCATTTTCCAGCAAACGCCGCACCAGGTAGGCAACTAGGTTGCGGTATTCTCCAATCGGAGCGTAGATCCGCGAAGGCGTGCCCGCCGCAAAGCGCAGTTCTAGCTCTTCCCGTGCCAGCTTGTGTAAGCCCGCTCCCATACCGTGGAGACGCTGAAACTCCCAGCCTTCGGCAGAGTCGGCAAGTTCTAGAATTGCCGCCACCGTGTGGGCGTTGTGGGTCGCAAAGCACGGGAAAATTTCCTCGCGAGCCTGTAAAAGTCGTGCCGCACAAGCCAGATACGAAAGGTCTGTATGCGCCTTGCGGGTAAAAACAGGATAGCCCGAGACTCCGCGTTCTTGGGCGAGTTTGATTTCTGTGTCCCAGTAGGCACCTTTCACCAAGCGGCACTTCAGGCGGGTGCCACGGCGTTTGGCGAGGTCTATCAGCTCGTCGGTGACGGACAAGGCACGCGGGCTATAGGCCTGGATTGCCATACCCAAGCCCTGCCAATCGCGGAGCGCAGGGGATAGGGCTAAAGCGGCGACAGCTTCTAGGGTGAGTTCTAGGCGGTCGGCTTCTTCGGCATCTATGCAAAACGGTATGTCTGCGGCTCGTGCGGCTTCGGCAAGTTCGTGCAGGCGGGGCAAAATTTCAGCGAAAAAGCGGTCCGGAGCCAAGGGCGTAAAACGCGGATGTAAAGCCGAGAGCTTTACCGAAATGCCGTGCTTGGCAAAGACTGCATTTGGGTTGGTGGTGTGTCTTTCTGATTGTCTTTCCTGTTCTGCCGCCAGAGCGGCAATTGCCGAGGCGTAGAGTTGGGTGTAGCGTTTGGCGTCTGCGGCTGTCCAAGCGGCTTCGCCCAGCATATCAAACGAGCAGAGCGTAGGCTCTTCGCGGCTTGCGGTGGCTAACGCTTTATCAATGGTCTTGCCATAGACAAACCTGCCGCCCAAAAAGGTCACTGCCGCTCGCACAGCTGTGCGGACAACAGGCTCGCCCAGGCGGCGCACCATCTGGCGAAAGATGGGTGCCCCTTCGTCGGGTGCGATAACGCCGCCTGTCATCATCAAGGCACGGGTGCTGGCATTAACAAACCAGCCGTGGGGTGAGCCAAGGTGATTTTCCCAGTCGGCTCCGCCGATTTGTCCTTCAATTAGAGCGTCTGCTGTTCCTGCGTCTGGAATCCGCAGTAGGGCTTCGGCAACGCACATCAGGGCTGTGCCTTCGCGTGAGGAAAGTCCGTATTCAACCAGTAGGGCAGAGATGGGGCCTTCGCCGCCACCCCCGCCACCGCGTTCGGTGCGTAGGTGTTCTACCCATCGCCCTGCGGTTTGTAAGGCTTTGTCGCGTTGCTCGGAAGTTAGCGGAAAGTCGGCGGCAAGTTCGCCGACAAGTTTTACTTCATCTGGAAACCATAAAGCCGTGCGGGTTTTGCGTCCTGCTTCTGACAGGAGAGAAGTCGCCGCTTCAGGCGATGGCACTTCTTGGAGGAGCGACATAGCGATTGTCTTCGTGGTGCTGGCTTTGTGCTGTTGGCTTTGTGCTTTTGGCTTCGTGCTGTTGTCTTTGTCGTGTAGGCTGTGTGCGGCTGTTGTCTATTCGTTTGCCTGTGCTTGTTTGTGTAGCCTGTGCTTGCTTGTGTCTGGGCTGTGTGCGCCTGTCTTTTGGACTCGTCTGTGGCGGCTGGCTTTAGTCTATCACGCCGCCTAGCGGCGAATGAGCGACTCGCCGCCTAGCGGCGAATGAGCGATAAATCCGCCCCCCAAGTATCAGCCAAGACAAACCCTTCGGCAAACGGATCCCCCCACGGCTCGGCAAGCAAGGTGGTGCGACCATAGACTCGCCCACGGCCTGTAATCGCCAGCTTGGGCGAGGGCGCACCATTGGCGGCGGTGGCAATGTCCAAGCACTCCACTTTAATCTGTGAGTCAATCAAGCTCCGCGCCGTGTAGGTCTCACCCGCTGACAAGCCACCACGAGCCGCTAAACAGGCAAGACGGGCTGTTGTGCCTGTGCCGCAGGGCGAACGGTCAATCCGCCCTGGCGGCATAACATTGGCTCCGCGTAGGTCTCCGTTTGCGGCCTTGCCAAGGACCATCGCGTAGGCGATGCCTTCCGTGCCGCTGGCTTGATGGACAGGCTGAAAGGCTTCCTGTGCCGCCCGTAGGACGCAGAGGGCTTTGTCGGTTATCACCCGTGCCGCTGAAGGCTCTAAGGCTACGCCCAAGGCTTCGGCTTCCACCAGAGCAAAGAAAACCCCGCCCCAAGCAATATCAACGGTAATTTTTCCGAGCCCTGCGACTTCCAGTGTTGCGTCTAGCGTCTCGGCATAGCCGCCTGCGTTTTCTATCCGCACCGAGTGGCAGTGCTTGCCGTCATCGCTATAGGCGGTGACAGGCACCAAACCCGCCGCCGTTTCAAAGTGCAACGAAGTTTCGTTGCCTTGGAAGGGGAGTTGTCCGCTTTCCAGCAGGGCTGTGGTGATGCATAGAGTGTTGGAACCACTCATCGCGTGTGCCTTGTCGGCTTGTAGAATGACAAACGCCGCGTCTGCCTGTTCGTTGTCGGCGGGTAGGATAATATTTGTGCTCATCTGGGCAAAGCCGCGTGGCTCGGAAACCAAAAGTCGGCGTAGCGAGTCGCCTGCACCATTAAACCATGCCAGACGCTCTTGGATCTTGCTTCCAGGGATGGTGCCGAGTCCGTTAATTAGCACTCTGCCGATTTCGCCTTCGCCGTGGGCGAGAATCATTTCAAGATCGGACTCAATCACCTTGCCGTAATCAGGGTGTTGCTTGAGAATTTGTGCGCGGGTTTCGTCTGCCATCGGGTTTGTTTCCTTATCTGGTTTGGGCTTTTTGCTCTTTGGGCTTCGGGGCGTTTGTGTCGCTTGTTTATTCTACTCTGTTTCTGTGTAGCTGTGGCTTTCACAGGGAAATAAGCCACAGGGCAAGAAGGCACAGAGAATTAAGGCACAGAGAATTAAGGCACAGAGAATTAAGGCACAGGAAATTAAGGCACAGAGAATTAAGGCACGGGGAATTAAGGCACGGGGAATTAAGGCACAGAGAATTAAGGCACGGGGAATTAAGGCACAAGGAATTAAGGCACAGAGAATTAAGGCACGAGGAAATAAGTCGCGGGTGGGTTAGGGGTGTGTTGCCTTGGCACGAATACCCTTGCACAGGGGCTATCGCAGTTGTGGCTTTTATATGAGGTAAGAAGGCACAGGGGAATAAGGCACAGGAAATTAAGGCACAGAGAATTAAGGCACAGGAAATTAAGGCACAGGGAAATAAGTCGCGGGTGGGTTAGGGGTGTGTTGGCTTGGCACGAATACCCCTGCACAGGGGCTATCGCAGTTGTGGCTTTCATAGGAGGCAAGAAGGCACAGGGAATTAAGGCACAGGGAATTAAGGCACAGGGAAATAAGGCACAGGGGAATAAGGCACAGGGGAATAAGGCACAGGGAATTAAGGCACAGGGAAATAAGGCACAGGGGAATAAGGCACAGAGAATTAAGGCACAAGGAATTAAGGCACAAGGAATTAAGGCATAAGGAATTAAGGCACAGGGCAAGAAGGCACAGGGGAATAAGGCACAGGGTGAGAAGGTACAGGGAATAAGGTACAGGGGCTATTTAAGCCTGCTGTCTTCCAGTAGGGGCAAGTTATTGGGGAATTGTGCGGCGTTCGGGGTAAAAAGTCTTTCCCCCGCAATTTTGTAGGCGGCAATGGCGGCTTGTCCTTGCTCGGAGACCAGCCAGCGGACAAAATCCCGTGCCGCCTGAGTGCGAATATGCGGATGGCGCAGAGGATTAATCAAAATCGCCGCGTATTGATTGCTCAGAAGTGGATCCTGCGCATAGACAATCCGTAAGCCCGCTCGGTTCTTAAACGATAGCCACGAGCCCTTGTCGGTCAGGGTATAGGCACCCAAAGCCGCCGCTAGATTTAGAGTCGCCCCCATACCCGCTCCTGCTTCTAGATACCAAGTAGAGTCTCGCGGCTTCGGCACAGGCAGGGGCGCATTAACCCTATGCCATAGCTCGCGCTCGCGTTTATGGGTACCGCTATCGTCTCCGCGTGAGATGAAGCGCACTGCAGGCTTGTCTGGGCTTTGGCTGGCTGGCGGGTGGGCTGTTCCTTGCCCTTGAATGCGGGCTAAGGCTTGGCGGATGTCGGTAGCAGTCGCCACCGCCGCAGGATCGCTTTCAGGACCAATTAATAGGTATTCATTCTGCATAAAGGGATGACGCGCCACACCATAACCCTGTGCGATAAAAGCTTCTTCGCTCGGCGGATGATGGGTAATCAATACATCACCATTGCCATCGGCGGCGTTGCGTAAGGCTTGTCCTGTGCCAACTGCCACCACGCGGACACGAATTCCTGTCTCGGCTTCAAAGAGCGGCAGAATCGCATCGTACAGCCCTGCATTGCGTACCGAAGTCGTTGATTGCACCAACAGAGTTTCGCCTGTGGCTTTTGTTGTCTCTGTGGCTTTTGTTGTGCCTGTGGTTTTTGTTGTGCTTGTGGTTTTTGTTGTCCCTGTGGGTTTTGCTTCGCTTGTGGTTTTTATTGCGCCCGTGGGTTTTGTCTCGGCAGTGGCTTGGCTCAAACTGCTTAAGCTCAAGCCAAGAGTTAAGAACGCAAGCCACAAGCCACAGAAAAGCTTCCTGTAGTACGGCACGAATAGAACCAACTGCGCCATAGCTTAATCCATCGTTAGACTGCGAGATTTCAAATACTGATAGGCTTCACGCGGCAAAGCACTTTGACTCGCCTGCGCAAAAAACTGCTCGGCAGGTAAATCAGCAAGCAATCTACCCGCATGGAGAAACAAAACCCGCTGTGCCAAAGCGCGTGCCTGCACAGGGTCGTGGGTGACAAAAAATATCGCTGTCCCTTGGTCTGCCGCCTGGCCAATTGCTAACTCCATCGCTTGCGTGTGGCTAGGGTCTAGGCGGGCAGTCGGCTCGTCCAAGAGCAAGAGCGCAGGCTTGCGGGCCAAGGCACGGGCTAGGACAAGCCGCTGTTTTTCTCCGCCCGACAGAACCTGCGCCCGCGTCTGCGCCCGCCCCGTCAAGCCAACTTGCGCCAATGCCGCCGCTGTCCGCTCTTTGACTTCACGCCCAGAAAGCTTAAGCGGTAGCAAACCATGGCGAATGTTGGCTTCCGCCGAACGCCGCAGTAATACCGACTCCTGCGGCACCAAAGCCTGTTCGTGGCGTTGCTCGCGCTTCGGCTCTAGCCCACGCCACAAAACTGCACCACCACTCGCATTCATCAGCGCATGGGCTACAGATAACAAGCAAGTCTTCCCCGCCCCATTGGCTCCGAGTAAAACCACCCGCTCACCCGCAAAAAGAGTCAGCGAAACCCCCCGCAAAAGCGCACAGCCATCACGCCATAGCGAAACTTCACGCAACTCTAAAAGCGGTACCATCTGCCCGCTGTCGGCTGAACTTGCACTCATAGCTGCATTCGCACTTGCACTTATACCTGCATGCATACCTGCACTCACGAGAAAAACCCCGCCCGCTTGCCAAGCCGCTTGCCCACCCGTGGCGTATCATCCAATCGCATCCGCAACCACAAGAAAAACAAATTCACCAGCAACGCCAAAACCAACAAAATCACACCCAAAATCACCGCCCGATTCAAATCTCCACGCGAAGTCTCCAAGGCAATCGCTGTTGTCATAATCCGCGTCGCATGGGCAATATTCCCTCCCACAACCAAAACCGCACCCACTTCAGAAATCGCCCGCCCAAAACCCGCAGTCGCCGCCGCCACCAAACCCAAACGCGACTCATACAACAAAGTCAAAACCACCTGCCAACGAGTCAATCCCAACGAACGAAATAAATCACGATGATCCGCCGCCACCCGCACAAAAACTTCTCCCGAAAAACCCGCAATAATCGGAGTCGCCAAAATCACCTGCGCCACAATCATCGCACTCGGCGTATATAACAACGCCATCCAGCCAAGCGGTCCCGCTCGATTCAACAACAAATACAAAAACAAACCCACCACCACAGGCGGCAAACCCATCGCCACCGCCACCAATAAACGCAAAACCCCCTGCCCGCGCCACGGAGCCGCCGCCAAAGCCGCACCCAGCGGAAAGCCAAAAACACACCCCAAAACCAAAGCCGCGCCACTCACCCTGAGCGACAAGAAAACAATTTCCAGCAGGTCAGGTGCCACAAAAGAAGCCAAGAAAGAAGCCATATCCACGCCCAAAATAGCCAAAAAACACAAAGAGCAAAAAGAGCCAAAAAGCACAGATAACCCAAAAAAGCCCGAAAGATAGAGAAATACCCAGAAAAACAGGGAAAAAGAGAGAAAAACAGGGAAAAACAGGGAAAAGCCCAGAAAAAAGGCGAATTTTCTGCCCCCCAAGCCCACTAATCAAGCCCCGTTAATAAGGAGTCACCCAAGCCCCCGTTAATAAAGACTCGCCTAAGCCCTTGTTAAAGGACTCGCCACTTACTACATATCAAATGAAGCCGTTGCGAGGGTCTGTTCATCCCTCCCCGAACAAACCCTCCAGCGGTACCCAGCAGCACTAGGCAAAACCCAATCTTCAGGATCGCACCATGGCTAAAATCATCGGCATTGACCTCGGCACCACCAACTCCTGCCTCGCACTCATGGAAGGCGGAACACCCAAAGTCATCGAAAACACCGAAGGCGCACGAACCACACCTTCCGTCGTCGCCTTCACCGACGACAGCGAACTAGTCGGACAAGCCGCACGCCGCCAAATCGTCACCAATCCAACCGGCACAGTCTTCGCCGCCAAACGACTCATCGGCAGACGCGCCAACGACAAAAAAATCACCCAAGCCCGCGAACACGCCCCATACAAGATCGTCCAAGCAAACAACGGCGACGCTTGGGTCGAAGTCAAGGGACGTGCCGTGTCTCCGTCTGAAATCTCAGCCAAAGTGCTGAAAAAAATCAAAGAGTCAGCAGAATCATACCTCGGCGAAAAAGTCACCCAAGCCGTAATCACCGTCCCCGCATACTTCAACGACTCACAACGCCAAGCCACCCGCGACGCCGGCAAAATCGCAGGACTCGAAGTCAAACGCATCATCAACGAACCCACCGCCGCCGCCTTCGCGTATGGAATGGAAAAAGCTCACAAGTCAGGCATAATCGCTGTCTATGATCTAGGCGGCGGTACCTTTGATATTTCCATTTTGGAAATCGGCGACGACGGAGTCTTTGAAGTCAAAGCCACCAGCGGCGATACCTTCTTAGGCGGCGAAGACTTCGACGAAAAACTCGTCGCACACCTAGCCGACTCGTTCAAGAAAGAAAAAGGAATTGACCTGCAATCTGACCCCATTGCCTTACAGCGTCTCAGGGAAGCCGCTGAGAAAGCCAAAATAGAACTCTCAAACCAACCCGAAACCGAAATCAACCTGCCCTTCATCACCGCCGACGCAAGCGGTCCGCAACATCTAAACCTAAAACTCACCCGCGCAACTTTCGAAACGTTGGTAGATGATCTGCTGGAACGCACAGTTGCTCCCTGCGAGCGCGCCCTAGCAGACGCAAGAGTCAACAAATCTAATATCAAGGAAGTAATCCTTGTCGGCGGAATGACCCGCATGCCGAAGGTGTCCGAAATCGTCAGTCGTGTCTTTGGCCGTGAGCCGAACCGTAGTGTCAATCCAGATGAAGCCGTTGCCCTAGGCGCAGCGTTCCAAGCTGGCGTGCTGCAAGGCGATATCGGAAAAGATATCGTGCTACTAGATGTAACACCGCTTTCGTTGGGCATAGAAACTCTCGGCGGAGTCTTTACACGACTAATTGAACGCAATGCAACGATTCCCGTTCAAGAGAGTCAAGTTTTTTCCACGGCGGCGGATAACCAGCACGCTGTGACTGTCCGCGTCTTTCAAGGTGAGCGGCCGAAAGCCAGCGACAACAAACTGCTCGGCGAATTCAACCTAGAAGGGATTCCATCCGCACCCCGCGGCGTGCCGCAGATTGAAGTCGCCTTTGATATTGACCAAGACGGTATCGTCCATGTCTCCGCCAAGGATAAATCCACAGGCAAAGAACAAAGTGTCCGCATTAAGTCTTCAGGCGGACTTTCTAAAGACGAGATAGAAAAACTCGTTGCAGAAGCCGAGCGCAACGCCGAACGCGACGCCGAATGGCGTTCGCTCGCCGATCTGCGCAACGAAGCCGAAGCTTTAGTCCATACCAGCCGCAAAACTTTGAGCGAGCAAGCAGAGAAAATTGCTTCTGCTGAAGACAAGTCCGCCGCCGAAGCCGCCGCAACCGACTTGGAGACAACGCTAAAAGACCAAAACGCCAGCCAAGAAATCTTGCGCGAAAAAGTCCAAGCCCTGTCGGAGGTGATGATGCGGATCGGACAAGCACTCCACGAGCAAGCCCAGCAAGCCGAAGCCGCACAAGCCGACAGCAGTGGCGAAGACACAGTCAATGGCAGTGGCACAACAGCAAACGCTGGCACCAGCGGCGAAACCGTAGATGCCGAGTTCAGCGAGACTCCGCCCAATGGTGCTTCTAATGGTGCCGACTCTAACGATGCGTCCAAGGGCGAGACCCGAGACGCGCTTTAAGCTTTGACTTAAGCTTTAAGCACAGCACAACGGGGAGGGGAGTCAAGCTTTTGTGTAAAGAGAGCGCACAAAAAACTATAGAAGTGAGCCAAGAAGCCGCGTCTGCATCAGACGCGGCTTTGCGGTGTTAACGCGGCAGTAAAAAACGAGTCAAGCCAATGGCAGATTATTATGAAACTCTAGGTGTCAAACGTGACGCTTCCGCTGACGAGATCAAAGCCGCCTATCGTAAACAAGCGTTGCGCTGGCACCCCGATAAAAATCCAGGCAACGAGGAAGCTGGACGCAAATTCAGAGAAATGGGTAAGGCCTATGCGGTCTTGCGCGACCCCGAAAAACGCGCCGCCTACGACCGCTTCGGACACGATACCTTCCGCCAAGCCCAGCAAGCAGGCGGCTTTAATACCGCAGGAGCAAATCCAAGCGGCTTCAACTTCTCAGGCAGCGGCTTTGACGGCGACTTCAGCGATATTCTAAACGAAGTCTTCGGCGAAGGCGGACTCGGCGGACTCTTCGGCGGCGGCAACAGACGCGGCGGCACAACAGGCCAAGCCAAAGGCCGCGATATGGAACTCGGACTCGCCATCTCCCTAGAAGAAGCCTTCCACGGAGTCGCCCGCCGCGTGCGCTTTCGCTCGGTCGTCGCCTGCGAAACCTGCAACAGCACAGGCTCCGCCGACAAAAAACCGCCCACCACCTGTAGTGCGTGCAACGGTAGCGGACGACTCACCCGCCGCTCAGGCTTTTTTGCCGTACAACAAGCCTGCTCTGCCTGCCGTGGGACAGGCAAGAAGTCTGCCAATCCGTGCCGCAAGTGCAACGGCGGCGGACGGGTTGAGGGCAATCGCGACCTTGAAGTCCGCGTGCCTGCTGGCGTGGAAAGCGGAATGCGACTGCGTCTGGGCGGCAAGGGTGAAGCAGCTCCGCTTGGCGGAGTGGCGGGCGATCTGTATTTACAGCTTCAAGTAGAAGAGCATCCGCGCTTTCAACGTTCAGGAGCCGACCTGCTGGTCCGCGAGTCGGTCGCTATGACGCGGGCGGCTTTGGGGGGGAGCTTGGCCTTGTCTGGCGTGGATGGCGAAGGCTTAGAAGTCTCGCTTCCTGCGGGCAGTCAGGCGGGGACGCGGCTGCGTCTGCGCGGCAAAGGTATGCCCCACGCCGGCGAAGAGTCACGGCGCGGCGATCTGTTCATAGAACTTAAAGTAGAAATCCCCTCTCGCCTCACTTCAAGCCAACGCGCCCTGCTTGAAGAACTAGACGCTTCCCTCACAGGCACCTCCCCCGCACACAAACCCGCCACCAAAAAACCCCTCAAAAAACCCCTCAAAAAATCCCTGCACAAACCCCGCAAAAAACGAGCCTAATTTGCACTCCATACACTGCCTTTGCTATTTTCGGTAAATCACTATTTCATCTCAAGGGGAAGTCATGGAAGAGTCGGTAGGTGAAGATTTTGACGAGCTACTCCGTCAAAAAATCGAGCTTTCTTTTTATAGAACTTAAGGTAGAAATCCCCTCTCGCCTCACTTCAAACCAACGCTCCCTGCTTGAAGAACTAGACGCTTCCCTCACAGGCACCTCCCCCACACACAAACCACCCCCCAAAAAACCCCCCATCCCCCGCCGCAAACCACGGCGGAAGCGCGTCTAATTACCCTGCAGGTTGCAATCAACTAAAAAGCGGGCTAAATAAGTGCCTATGGGAGGCAAACCGAAAAAGCGTCTTACGTGCGGGGCTCTATTCTCAGGAATAGGCGGCTTTTGCTTCGGGTTTGAGAAAGCAGGTTTTGAAACCGCTTGGGCAGTTGATATTGATAAAGATGCAACTGCAACCTACGCAGAAAATTTTTCAGATACTAAAGTTGTACAGGATGATATTCGCAAAATTAATAAGTCCAAACCAACGCTTGACCCAGTTACACTTCTGCATGCGGGCTTTCCGTGTCAAAGCTTCTCTCCTGCGGGAAATCGCAAGGGCTTTGAAGACGAAAGGGGAATGCTGTTTTTTGAAATCGTTGACCTGATTAAAAGCTGGGGCGAGAAAAAACCGAAAATCTTGGTTTTTGAGAATTCAGCCTTTCTACTACACGGCGAAGGGGGGCTGTGGTTCAATAGAATACAGTTTGAAATTCAGCGATTGGGCTATTGGTTCAATGTAGAGAATGCGGTGATTATTGACACAAAAAAACATGCGGGACTTCCGCAAAGTCGTGAGCGACTATTTATGGTTGCAATTGATATGGATTTTATGGATTATAACCCCTTCACGGGAGTTTCTTCTGCTACGGAGTCTATAGACTTGGAAGATATCCTGCGACTGGGGGAGGAGGATGAAATTTACTATATGCCCGAAGACAACAGATACACAAAGACAATATCTGCCGAGATGCGTCAGCATAACGATATTCGTCTGTTTCAACTGCGGCGTATGCAGTTGCGTCTGCAACCACCAGGGCACTGCCCTACTTTGACGGCGAATATGGGTATGGGCGGGCACAATGTACCCTTCGTTATGGATAACGAGCGACTTCGTAAATTAACCGAGTGGGAGTGCTTGAGCCTGCAGGGGTTTGATTCTTCGTCCTTTAGATGGGCGGATATTGCTCATACGGCAAAATACAGACTCATCGGTAATGCGGTGTCTCCGATGATTTCTGAAAAGGTTGCCACCACAATTGAGAAAATTCTTGGGTCAAACGAGCATGTCTTCGCTTGATTGGATTTTTGAACCCTATAGGGACGGCTCTTGGACGGGCTGGAACGACGGGGCGATTGCCTCGTTTAAGGCGAATCGACAAGGTTTTATGATGCGTGAGATGATTCAGAATAGCCTAGATGCCTATGCTGATTCAGAGACTCCCGTAACAATAGAATTTAAACAACACCGAATTCCAAAAGATCAAATCCCTAGCATAGAAAAATTGGAAGAAACTTTCCGCTTATGTAAAGAGAGCTATAGGAACGAGCGTCCTGAAGATAAAGAGGAGATTAAAAGGGCTGTTTCTCTCCTTGAAGCGGATGAAATTCCTGTGCTTTCAGTTTCGGATTGGGGTACAAGGGGTATGGCGGGGCCTCCTGATGAGGTTGGTAGCCCCTTTTTTAGTTATCTAAAAGCCAGCGGGCACTCTCAAGACTCCGCCGAGCGGACAGGCTCACACGGCTTAGGCAAATTTGCTCCCCTTAGCTCGACTGTGCTGAGAACAATTGTCGTATCTACACGATGGCTCGAAAATGGCGCGGAACAATCCCTTATTCAGGGTAGAGCCAACCTTATGTCGCACGAAGACAATAAAAATCGTTACAAGGCGGTTGGATATTGGGGCAAGGGGTACGATGCCATAACGAATGAGCAGTGCCCTTCAGGCTATGCTTGGCTACACGAAGAGCCAGAAATAGGCACAACCATTCATATTCTTGGTTGGACACCGTATGGGGAAGATTGGGTTGCCAGCTTGATTGGTCATAGTATTTCTAATTTCTTTGCGGCCTTCGCTAGAGACAAATTAATTCTTAGAATTAGCGAGCAAGCTAAAGAAAGGCGTGTAAGTACGATTGATAGTGCAAATGTAGGAAAAATGTTCGCCCTTAAGCGTGTGGCTGACTCAATGAAAAAACAGCAGCTTTCTAACGAATTTGAAGCGGCAAGCCATTACTATGAATGTTTACAGGAGAAATCTGAGGAATTTCAGCTTAGCGCAACCCATCTTGGTCACTGTGGGTTTAAAATTCTCGTTAAAGAAGGTGCGCCCCGAAGCGTCGCTCTGCTCCGTAACAATATGCTCATCACGGATGCAATTCCAAATTTCTGGAAGATTCCTCCTTCTAGCATTCGAGATTTTGTCGGCGTTTTTGAATGTGACAATCCACGCGGTAATAAGCTTATCCGCTCAATGGAGCCTCCTGCCCACGATCAATTATTGTGGGATATCTTGCCTACTGAAGAGAAAAAAGATTTGGGTAGGAAAGCCCTTAAATCTCTTGGCGATAAATTGAAAGAGTTAGTTAAGAAACACGCTGAAATTGAAATTTCTGAAGGTGAAAATATAGATGTTCTAAAAGAATTTCTTGCCGACGAGCAAGGGGGAAGCGAATTTGGACAAGAAGAAGAAATTAATTTAGATGGTGGATTCCAACTGTACCCTAAACCACCTTCTAGAATTTCTGCAACTGGTGTTAAGCCTGTTGAAGACGAAGAGTCCGAATACGATGAAGATGGAGTGGGGGTAGATGGAGACGGAACAGGAATAGAAATTAAGCAAAAGAGAAGAAGGAGAGGTACTGGAGGCGTGGCACAAAAGTTGGTGTCGCTTAAGAACGTACGAATCGTAAAAACGAGTGCCCGAAAAGCCACGATATGGGTGACCTCCCATGAAGATATAAGTGTGCAGGCGTACGTATACGAAGTCGGTTCCGACCTTGATGAAGAACTCAATGTCGTTGACTCCGCTCAACACGAAGTTGGTGGAAGAGGCGTGAAAGTCAATCTTCAAAAAAGCAAACGCACAAAAGTGGAAGTTACTTTAGATAGAAATATCGTTGGCGGATTAAAATTTGAAGCCTTTTCAAAGGTGGACAAAGGATAACAGCTATGCAGTACGATGCGCATAAATCTTTTGGCTACCCAGTCTTAAGTCCACTTGCGGAAGGCGAGACTTCCGAAGATGCCGATTACTTGGGGGTTATTTTTCAGGCGAGTATTCGCCCCGAAATCAAAGTTGAGAAAGAGGTAAAGGTAGCCATAAATTACTCTCTACAAACTTCTCTTGTAGCACTTAAGGAAAAAATCGCTGAAGGTTCGGCGGCGTATTTCCTTCACATTACCTGTCCCGCAACGCACTTTTCAAAATTGTTAGAGGTAAAAGCCTCGGACGATGGCAAGAAAAGTGGTGGCGAGTGGAAAATACCAGCAGAAGGGTTGCGAGGTGATGTTTTTGTCTCAAGTTTTATTCTCTCAAAGAAAGATATTGAAATCCATTCGGATAGAATTAATCCTGAGTTTGGCTTTGATACCTTTTCAGTTTCCAGTGGAAGTGTTTTAGCAATTCGCCCTCCAGAATCTTTTTATATTGACAAGGATCTTTTCCGCCCCATTACCTCTCTGTTTATATGGCGGAATGATGAAGAATTAGAAGATGGTGAATTTCGCGTTGATTTAGAAGATGATTATATCCACATAAGGGTTAACCTTGAGCAAGAAAAACGTCTGCGCAAAATTATGGAGCAAGGCGAGGGCCCGTATTCTGCTTTCTTAAGCTCTATTGTGCTTTCTGCATTTTCTCATATGCTTATATCGTTGAAAAGTAATTCCTCAGAAGATTACGAAGATACTAGATGGGCAAAGGTATTAAAAAACAAATATCCAAATTGGCACGAAGGGGATTCGCTTGTGATGGCGCAAAATATTCTCAAAAAGCCAATTAAGAATCTCCATCGAATTGAGGGAGATTAAAATGGCACAAGAACAAGTAAAAGCTCTCAAAGAAAAAATTGTTGCCGACTTGCACGACAAAGTTGGTGCAAATTTGGGTAAGTACTTTTCTGATTCTTCGGATGCAGGATTTTTCCATCCTGACGAAGATGTAAGGATTCTTTCATCCGTTCAGTATGACCCTAATCCACTGAAACGTTTAAGCTCTTCTGTGGGTGGGGAGTATGATATAGAGAACGCTCGTCTTGTTTACCAGTCTTTTCCTGACCTGACTCCCTATAAAGCCTGTGATGAGCGAATTTGGGTCTATCTTACCCATGGGCCATGTTTTGCGTACACGCAAAAACGCTGGCTTGATGGAAAGAAAAGCTGGAATGAAGATAGAAAAGTAAAGTTGATTCAGCGACACTTTTTTGTTCGTGGCGGAGTCAGGGGGTGGCAAAGAAACAATGCAATTTCTCATTTGTGGTGGTCAGCTCATATAGCAAGCAAGTGCAACGATTTAGATTTTGAGAAGGCTTTAGAAATTCTTCTGCATCAAACCGATTTAAGAAAATCGATTGTAGAGCGACCAAGCATATCGCAGAGCGCGAAAGTTTTTTCTGCAATTATGAAAGTGCTTGAAAATATTTATGACGAAGGTGAAAAAGATTTTTTCCAGAGAAAGAGTGGCAGAAAAGCACCGTACTTAGAATTTACGCGCTTCATCAACAGGCACGGTGGTACGCGCTTTTTAGATGCCTTGAGTGAAAAAGATTTGCGAAACCTTATGAAGAATCTTGCTGACGAAGCGCGGGTGGCTTAGCCCCGTTAGGGAGAAGGTTCAGCTAGCCTGTTTGGTTTAGGGGTTTGAGGCGGGTGGATTCGAAGTGGTGGAGGCGGTTGCTTTCGATTAGGTGGCGTAGGATCGCCGCGTAGTCTTTGTTTTCGGCATAGCCGCGCAAGCTTTCTACATAGTCCAAGCCCGCAAGTGGAAGTTCAGTAGAACGAGCTTCAGTCCGTTGTTCGCGAAAAGCCGCATAGCTCGGGTGGCTGTTCAAATTGTGAGCGTAACTACGCACCGACTCCTTCAGGGAAGCAAAAGCACGAACCCGCGCACTCGGATTGTCAGTCGCAGCTATCGTTTTTGCTCCGCCACGCTGGCCGAACAAAGCGTTGCCCTCACGGGCAAAACGCGACGAGCCCCAGCCACTTTCCACCGCCGCCTGTGCCAAGGCTAGGGATACAGGGATTTCATCCACCTTGGTCAGTAAAGTCACAATCTGCTCGCGTACATTTGCCTGTGCGCCCGCCTGTGAGTTCGTAGTCGTGGTTTCCGCACGATAGATGCGCAGTAATTCCTCAAGGTGACTCTGCTCTTCTTCCGATAGCCTAGCCCCGCTTTGCAAGGCTTCGTCCATCGCTAGGAGTCGCTCCCGCTCCGCCGTAATTTCTTCGTTCACCGCCAAGACCAGCGGCAAAATCAAGCGGACAAAAAATAACTTGCGCTCGCCACCGCTCAAGCCTTCAAGTCCGCGGGGCAAATCACGTTCAAAATGGCGCGGCACCACAGCACTTTCAAGTAAGCCATCATGGTCGTAGCCAATTTCCGCCCAACGCGCCCGTAAGGTTTCGGTGTCGGGCGGCTCAGGGCCCAAATACGACAAACCCGCCAGATGCACACCATGGTAGAAAAGCCCCGCGTCCGACACAGGCGCAAAGTGCGACAAAGCCCCCGACTCATAGTGGGTTATCAAAAAAGGCGCTGCCCGCAAACGCGACTCCAATATGCCGCGCACCGCCAGCAACAGAAGCAAAATCACCGCCAAAAGCAAAACCGCAAGAGTCGCTCCGTCTAGAGCGCGAAGCCGCCGCCACGCCCGATAAAAACTACGCCGCCGCCGTGCAACCGTGCCGCGTCCGCCTGTACCGCGTCCGCCCGTAGAGAGTGAAAGACTCGTCATAGGTTAGGAATCCAGATCGGGTGAGAAATCCGCAAAGATTTTCCGCAAAGATTTAAGGAAGGCGAAAGAAGCTCAAGAAGATTAAGTGCGAAAGAGCAGAGAAGAAAGAGCAGAGAAGAAAGAGCAGGCGAAAGGACAGAGAAGAAAGAGCAGGCGAAAGGACAGAGAAGAAAGGGCAGGCGAAAGGACAGAGAAGAAAGGACAGGCGAAAGGACAAAAAAGACGCAACAGGCGCAGACACCGCACGCAAGCTAGGCAAGTGCGCGCACTTCCGTCACTTCAGGAATCTGATGGCGCAAAAGCCGCTCAATCCCCATCTTCAAAGTCGCCGTAGATGACGGACAACCCGCACAAGCCCCACGCAAATGCAGATAAACCACGCCAGAGTCAAAACCATGAAACGTTATATCGCCTCCGTCTTGAGCAACAGCAGGACGAACATGACTGTCAAGTAAGCGGCAAATCTCCGCCGCTATCGGATCATCCGCCGCCGCCGCTGGCGCAGAGTGGGGCGTATCGCTCGGCGTAGAAGGTGCGTCTAAAGTTGCCGCTCCGCTGACGAAGTGTTCCATCACCGCGCCCAGAACAGCGGGCTTGAGTAGCTCCCAATCAGCGGTGTCGCTCGCCGTCACCGAGACAAAGTCAGAGCCCAGATAAACCCGCTCCACTTCGGCAAGCGCAAATAAACGCCGCGCCAAAGGCGAAGGCGGCGGCTCGGCTCCGCGGACAAAATCAGCAGGCGTGGCACTCGGTGCCGCATCCAGCACAGCACAGCCAGGTAGGAACTTCCATGTGCGCGGGTTGGGCGTGGCTTCAGTCTGGATGAACATTTAGATACAGGCAGAGCTAGAGGAGAGGAAAGGGCAGGGGGTAGGCAAGGGGGTAAAGGTAGGGGGTAAGGCAGAAGGAAACGCAAGCTGTCGCCATTGCTAGGCAGGTCATCAGCCCGAATTATCCGTTGCAGGGTCTAGGGAAAGGGTGTCGGAATATGTACGCACATTTGCCTACAAATTCAAGCCAGAAAAGCCACAAAATCACCCGTTTTTTACGCAAAAACAAAGAGTTAATTTTTTGTTTCAGCTCGTCAAACCACACGGATTTCAGGCTTTTCTGGCGTGTCTGCGGAGGACTCAGGGGCGAATCGGTTTCGCCTGTCAGGGGACTTATACAGAAAGCTTAGAAGGAGCTTACAGGGGCTAGGGGGGGGAATAGGGGCTTATACGGGGCTATGGGGCTATAGAGCCGTACGGGGGCTAGAAGTGGCTATATAGGGCTTACAGGGGGCGTATAGGCGGATTGTGGCGATGTAGGGGGGGATATAGGGCAAGGGAGTAGCAAAGGGCTAGACAAGGCTTCACAGGGGCTACAGGGGGCTTATATAGGGCTATAGGGGGAAATGGGGGCTTACAGGGGCTAGAAGGGCTTATACGGGGCTATGGGGCTACAGAGCCGTACAGGGGTATATAGGGCTTACAGGGGGCGTATAGGCGGATTGTGGCGATGTAAGGGGGGATATAGGGCAAGGGATAGCAAGGGGCTAGGCAAGGCTTCACAGGGGCTACACAGGGCTTATAGGGGGCTTACAGGGGGATATAGGGGCAAGTATGGGGGCTGTACAGGCTAGGGGCTAGAGCCGCTCGCGGCTTTTGCTAGTCCGTGTCGCTAATCCGTGTCGCTCGTGCCTTCGCTAGTCGGTGTCGGGCTGGCGGAGCCGCTATTTCACCAAAGCCGCTAAAGCTTCGTCGCTCCACTCCTTGAGGGAATTCGGCAGAATCACCACAGGAATCTCCATCTTCGTCAAAACCTTGCCCGTCAAAGCAGAAATCAATGGCCCAGCCGAATCCGCACCCGCCGCCAAAATCAATGCCGATATCCGCGACTCCTCAGCCAGCAAATCAAGCAACACACCCTGCATCGCTCCCGTACGCAAAAATAACTCCGGATGCCGCCCCGTTATCGCCTGAACCCGAGCCCCAGCCTTCGCAAGACGCAACTCAAGACGCGCCAACTCTTCCTGCCCTAAAGCTTCATCCACCGACGCCCAGATCGCTCCAGACGCAGGACTCGGCGCAACCGAACCCAGCAAACCCACCTGTACTCCCCAAACCTGCGCCCGCAACGCCACATAACGAACCGCTAAGTCAGACTCAGGCGTTTCATCCACAATCGCCAGCAATAGCGAGTCAGACGACACACCCCTACGCACAGGCTTGCCATCAGCTTCGTTCGTAGCAGAAGTCATAGCGGGGTTCATCTCCTTGTTTGGACTCGTCTCTTTAGTTTCTGTTGCTCTTTACTTTGCCTGTTTGTCGCTATCGCTCTGTCGCTCTTTCTCTGTCGGGCTTTGTTTATCCGCACTGCCTATCTGCGTCCGCCAAGCAAATACCCCACCAGCCCAAGACTCAAAGACAAAAGCAAACCAAGCAAAGCATACAAAAACGGCTCGTTATACGCCATATGAACCAAACCCGCTTCAAACCCTCCTTTCTCCACGCGAAAATGCAAAGACGAAGAATACTGCACAACTCCTTCGCGCAAAGTATGAACCTGCACTTCATAAATTCCTTCACGCGCCGTCGCAGGTATCGGAAAACGCACTTGAAATAAACGCGCTTCCGAAAAGGCAATCGGCAAAGGCGGCGGATAGTGCCCTTCCGCTCGCAAACGCCGCACCAGTGCCTTGCGCCACAAAGTTTCTGGCGTAACCGTCTGCTGAATGACTCTTTCGTTGTTTGTAACGCTGTTTATGGCGGTGTTTGTCGTGGTGTTTGTCGCGGTGTTGGTGTCAGGTGCTTCTGTGCCACTGGCTCCATCGGCTCCATCGGCTCCATCGCTGTGGCTTGCCTTTGTGAAGACCAAATTGTCCGTGCCAAGCTGCAAAAGCCGCAACAACTGCGGCTCAGCAATTTCCGCCAAGGGCGCATTGGCAGCCAGCGCGTAATAGCCCGGCACAGACGAAAAAACCCGCCTGCCCGTCGTTAGCCAAAATCCCGCCAAACGCTGACGCAGAAATAAAGCCCGCTCGCTTGTAGGGCCGCGGACTTCCACGAGTAGATGGTCTCCCGCTTCTTCGGTGGCTCCGAATAGAAGTAGGTCCGTGCCGCTGAAGTTGGTCGTGATCGTGATCTTGTCTTGGGAAAGCCCCAAAGCCGTTTGCGCTCCCGCAGGAGTTGGAGCTAGGACAGCAACGGACAAAACTCCAAGGTAAAAAACGCCCGCGCAAAAGCTTAAGCAGGTGCGTAAAGAGCGATTGCGTAAAGAGTTGCTACGCGAAGAACAGGTGCGTAAAGAGCCGCTACGCAAAAAGCCGCTAGAGCCGCCCAACCAAGCCACGAGCCAAGCCACGAGACAAGCCACAAGAATTTGTTTGCTCCCAGCCATAGCCCTAGCCCAGCGTATAAGGATCATCAGGAGTCAAAGTTAACCCCAAAAGCAACTGCGTCGCCATCAGCAACAATAAAGCCCCCAGAAGAATCCGTAGCGTATGAGTCGGCAAACGCGCCCCTAATCTGCCTCCGTATTGTACCCCGACCACACCGCCGACAATCAGCAAACCCGCCAAAAGTAAATCCACCGATTGATTGGTCACCGCATGCAAGACCGAAGACCAGCCCGCCACCAAAACCATATTAAAAAGTGAAGTACCTACAACAACGCCCATCGGCATACCAAGGAGGTAAATCATCAACGGCACCATAACAAAACCCCCGCCGACTCCTAAAAATGCCGAGAGCAAACCAACAACAATCCCAACCGCAAAAGGCAAAAGCGCAGACGCATAAAGCTGCGACTTGCGAAACCGTACCTTCAAAGGCAAACCATGCGCCCAAGTATGAATATGCGCGCGCTGTCGCGTGGCAGTGCGGGTACGAGCAATTGCCCGTAGGCTCTCCAAGGTCATCAAGACACCAAGCGAAGTCAAAAGGACAACAAAAGAAATCTGCAACACCGTTTCCAGCTGTCCAAACCGCCGCAGAAGCGCAAAGAGTCCAACACCAAAAGCCGAACCCACCAAACCCCCCACCACCAAAATCAAACCCATCCGTACATCAACATTGCCCCGCCGCCAGTGAAATAAAGCCCCCGAAACCGAAGAGGCAAGAACAACATTGGCTTGACTCGCCACCGCCACAGCAGGCGGAAAGCCCATAAAGATCAGCATCGGAGTCAGTAAAAAAGCTCCACCCACGCCGAACATTCCCGACAGAATGCCCACACCGCACCCGAGTGCCAAAAGCCACAGCGGGTTAATCGCAACTTCAGCAATGGGAAGGTAGATATCCATAAGTTTAAGCTTGCGTGGCAGGGGGCTTGAGCCATTCAAACCCATCACTGCCCAAAGACTTAGCCGTTTTGCTCCTGTTGCCTTGACGCTGGTTGCCTTAATGCTTATTGCCTTAATGCTTGTGGTTCGCTCGGTGGCTTTTCGCTTTGTGGTTTTTCTGTCCGTGGTCTGCGCTTTGTGGTTTGTAGCTTTTCGGTTTGTATTTTTTCGCTCTGTGGTCTGCGCTTTGTGGTCTTTGCTTTGTGGTCTGTGGCTTTTCGCTTTGTGGTCTGTGGCTTTTCGGTTTGTATTTTTTCGCTCTGTGCGTCTGCGCTCTGTAGTCTTCGCTCGGGGGCTTCTAGAGCAGTAGCCCCATACGCTCCGCCGCCCCACGGACAATCGGTGTCGCCACCGCTTCAGCCCGCCCCGCACCATCAGCTAAAATACGCTCCAACTCGCCTCGGTCCGCCATATGGCGGTTGATCTCTCTACCCAGTGGCACAACTTCCGCCACCACAGCTTCGGTTAGCGACTCCTTTAACTGCGCAAACCCCTTGCCCGCAAAACGCTCTATAGTTTCCGCCCAAGTCGCCCCACTTGCCGCCTGCCAAATCCCCAGCAAGTTCCACGCTTCAGGACGCGCATCCCGCACCCCCGCCCGCGGTCTGCCCTGTGAGTCTAATGTTTCGCTTCCGGGTAAAGGCTCTGAATCGCTCTTGGCTTTGCGAAGCTTGCTCGCAATTGTATCCGCATCATCCGATAGGTAGATGCAAGCCGCATCGCTTGCATCCGATTTGCTCATCTTCTTCGTACCATCGCGCAAAGACATAATCCGTGCCGCATCCTGCGAAATCAAAGGCTCGGGCAAGGGAAAGTATTCTTCTCCGCCACACCAATCGTGATTAAACTTTTCCGCAATATCACGAGTCAGCTCCAGATGCTGACGCTGGTCTTCGCCAACAGGAACAAATCCCGCCCGATAACACAAAATATCCGCCGCCATAAGAGTCGGATAAACATATAACCCCGCACTCGCCCGCTCACGATGACTCGCTGTCTTGTCTTTAAACTGAGTCATACGCTCCAACCAACCAAGCCGCGCCACACAGTTAAACATCCACGCCAGCTGACTATGCGCCGCCACACGCGACTGATTAAACAACACCGCCGCATCAGGCCGCAAACCAGACGCCAAAAACGCCGCCGCCGTTTCATAAATCGCTTCCCGCAACTCTTCAGCGTTTTGATGCACCGTTATGGCGTGTAAATCCACAACGCAATAGAAAGTGTCGTGGCTGTCTTGTAAAGGCACAAAGTGGCGCAAGGCTCCAAAGTAGTTGCCAAGGTGTAATCTGCCACTCGGTTGGACTCCCGAAAGCACCCGTGGCTTGGCTCTGTCCGCAGCAGAAGCAGAAGTAGAAGCAGAAGAGTCAGCCATTGCCTGTTTATCCGCCTGTCATTCGCCATCGTCAAGGGCACGAGCAGACACAGCGTCCCGCCGCCGCTGATGCCGCTGGCGTAGGCGGGCAAGGGCAGGATTGCGTCCCGCTCCACTCAGCCACGCCAAAAGGAAATAGACTCCCGCCCCACTCGCAATCAAAGCCAGCAAAGCCCCCCAACGCGCCCACTCACTCGCATCCGCCCGCAAAGCAAAGGCAAGCTGTCCGCCCAAAACATAAAGCCAAAGCCCCATCAGCAAAGCCGCCACCACCATACGCAAAAGATTTTTTATCAAAGCTTTGTCTCCGTGCCAGCCCAGCCGCCGCCCAACCCGCCTATACAAAAGACACGCCGTTAGCCAGCCACCAAGACTCGTCGCTAAAGCCACTCCACTCGCCTCAAATAACAAAAACAACGGCACAGTCGCCAAAATAGATACAGCCGCTCCCGCCATTGCCGTCTTGGCAGGAGTCTTCGTATTGCCTCGGGCAAAAAATGGCGTTTGCAAAATCCGCGTCGCAACATAGGCAGGTAAGCCAAGCGTAAAAGCCCCCAAAGCCCCCGCCACACCCCGCGCATCAGCCCCCGTAAAAGCTCCGCGTTCAAATAACACAGAAGCAATTGGCTCACGCAAGACGACCAAACCCACAGTCGCTGGCACCACAAAAAATAAACTCGCCTCCAAAGCCCGATTAAAATCTCCCCGCGCCTTGCGCGTCTGACCGCGCGAAATCTTGTCGGACAAGTCCGATAGCAAGACCGCCGAAATCGCCAAACCAATCAATGCCACAGGCAATTGATAAACCCGTTCCGCATAATACAAGTGTGAAATCCCGCCCTGCTTAAACGATACCACCGCCATCGCCACCAAAAAATTAATCTGAAAAACTCCAACACTCAAAGCACTCGGACCCATCGCCGCCAAAAGCTTGCGTATCCCCTGCGTCAAACGCGGACGATGCCACGCAGGCGTAACCCCCGTATTCGTCTTGCAAACCCAAAACATAAACCCCGCCTGCAAAACTCCCGACAAAGTCACAGCCGCAGAAAGCGCAAGACCAATTTCTTGATCCGCCGCTCCCGCAAAAAATAAAAGCGCAAACACCAAACACGCATTAAAGAAAATCGGCGCAATCGCTCCGCCAGCAAAAAAACCATGGGCGTTGCAAATCGCCGCAAACCAAGTCGTCAAAGCCGTCAGCAAAAGATACGGAAAGGTAATCCGCGCATACAAAATCGCCAATGCCCGCTCTTCACTCCCCGCCGCCAATCCAGGACCCAAAAGCGTAATCACCCACGGCATCACCGCCCAAAACAACAACAACAAAACCACCATCGCTCCCACCAAAAACACAAAAACTTCACGGGCAAAAATTAAAGCCTCCCGCTCCGCTTGGTCGCTCACCCCGTGGCGCGCTTCCCCTTCACCACGATGGCGGGCGTACAGCGGCAAAAACGCCGTGTTAAAAGCCCCTTCCGCAAAAGTACGGCGAAACAAATTCGGCAAACGCAAAGCCAAAATAAACGCTTCAACAACAGGACCCGCTCCCAGAACTGCGGCAAGAATCAAATCGCGAAAGAAACCCAACGAGCGACTGGTACCTGTCCAGAAGGCAATGTCGCCTATGGCTCGAGCCCCCAGAACGGGATGATCGTGCGCTCCCTTGGGCGGCTTCGGCACTCGGCGGCGGCGGGAAAAAAGTATCGCCACAGCTACAACACAGATTTTTTCCGCCGAACAGAAGTTGCCTTGGCTTTCGCTTGGCGCAAAACAACTTCGCTTTCTGGCAGGGCTTCTGCCTGTGCTTCGGCTTGGATTGCTGGCGGGGCTTCGGCTTGGGTTTCTGGCGTGGACTCAGCACGGGCAAGCCCCTGTAAGGCGTACAAAGCTTCCAAAGCCTCGCGGGGCGAAAGCGTATCAGGACGCAAATCCGCCACCGCCGCCACAACAGGATGCAACGGCACCACCGCAGCAGGGGGTGCACTTTTCAACGAAACCTTCGGCAGCTTCCCTGCTTCAAAGTCCGCCAGCAAAGATGCAGCTCGCTGCAATACAGGCTCAGGCACACCCGCCAAACGCGCCACATGCAGTCCGTACGAACCCTCAGCCGCCCCAGGTCGTACCTGATGCAAAAATACAATATCACCCCGCCACTCACGCACCACCATTGTCGCCGCAAAACAATGCGGCAAATCATCCGCCAAACGCGTCAGCTCGTGGTAGTGAGTCGCAAACAAAGTACGAGTCCGATTGTGCTGGTGCAGATGCTCCACCGTCGCCCACGCCAGCGATAAACCATCGTGTGTCGCCGTACCACGCCCCAGCTCGTCCAAGATGATGAAATCTTCCGTCCCCGCCAAGTTCAAAATCATCGCCGTCTCTAACATCTCCGCCATAAAGGTAGAGCGACCACGCGCCAAATCATCCGCCGCCCCAACACGGCTAAACAAACGCCGAACCCGCCCCAAATGAAACCGCCCCGCAGGGACAAACGAACCCATCTGCGCCAAAACCACCAACAAAGCATTTTGCCGCAAAAAAGTACTTTTCCCCGCCATATTCGGTCCAGTCAAAAGCCACAAACGCTTCGTGTCTTCCAATCTACAGTCGTTGGCAATAAATGTTTCCCGCTCCGCCGTACGCGCCGCTTCAACAACAGGATGACGCGCCGCTTCCGCCACAAAAATCCGCGAGCCATCAACAAGCGGACGAGTCCAGTTTTCTTGCACCGCACAAATTGATAAACCAATAAAACAATCCGTTTCCGCAAGAGCCACAGCAAGCCGCGACAAAGTTTCCGCTTCCGCCACCACCTGCTCGGCAAGACGCACAAAAATTTCTTCCTGCAAAGATGCAACCCGAACCGCCGCCTGCGTCAAATCACTTTCTAATTGTCCAAGAGCAAGACTGCCATAACGCACCGCATTCGCCATCGTCTGACGATGGCGAAAAACATCAGCGGATTGCGACTCACCTCGCGGCGGTAGCAGCTTGTCCGCGTTCTTCACAAACGCCAAAAACTTTTCCGCCTGTGCCGTAGAAACTTCTATGTAATGCCCAAGAATACGATTGTGGCGAATACGCAAACTCGAAACCCCGCTCGCCCGTATGTACTGCTCCTGCAATGCCGCTATCCGCCGCGCCCCATCATCACGCAAACCACGCAGGTCATCCAAACGCGGATCGTAACCCCGCCGAACAAAATCTCCATCCCGCACCGCCAAGGGCGGCGAGTCAATCACCGCCCGCGCCAAAGTCGCCGCCAAGTCATCCAAGACCGCAAGAGACGCCAAAGAGTCTTCGCCAAGCTGCGGTAAGTCACCCGCGTCCGCCAAGAGTGCCGAAATCTTATGCGCCTGCGCCAAACCCACCGCCACCGCCGCCAAATCACGCGGACCACCACGCCGACCCGCCAAACGCGCCACCGAACGCTCCAAGTCAGGCACCTGCTTCAAAGCCTCGCACAGCTTCACCACCAGCTCGCTCCGAGCCATAAACCACGCCACCATATCCTGACGCGCCGAAATGGCTTCCAAGTCAGTCAGCGGAGCCGCCAGCCAGCCACTCAGCAAACGCGTACCCGAAGCCGTAGTCGTACGGTCAAGATACGCCAGCAAACTACCGCGCTTGCCTCCGCGTTCACTGCGGACAAGTTCAAGATTCCGCCGCGTTGCCGAATCCATCTGCAGACTATCACCTTCACTCTCAGGACACGGCGGACGCAAAATCGCCCGCGTCGCTTGACGCGAATGATCCGCTCCCGCCTTGTAGGTCGTAGCCGCAGCGTAGTCTAAAAGCGCACCCGCCGCCGCCATCTCAGCTTCCGTAAAGGTGCCAAAAGCCGACAGGTCTCGCACCTTAAAGTGCGCAGTCAAACTATGGACTCCCGCCTTAGGCGAAACCTGCGCTTCTTCTAAGTAGGTGAATTGTTGCTTCCACTCGCGCACTAGAGACTCAGGCAAGTGCAAAAGCTTGTTCGTCGCTGCACTCTTCTTTTCAATCGCTTTCTCAAGCCCTACTTCTGTGCGCTCTGTTGTCGGGCTTTCTTTTGATAGACTTTTTGCTGTTGCGCTTTCTTCTGTTGTATTTTCTTTTGCTTCGCTTTCTTTTTTTGTGCTTTCTTTTATTCTGCTTTCTTTTTTTGTGCTTTCTTTTATTTTGCTTTCTTTGTCTTCGCCTACCTTGCCTTCGTCTTCCCGATTGTCTGCGGACGATGCAGGCTGAAATGTTTCGCCCGACACTTCCTGCGGCAAGAGTGCGCGGGTCAGCAAAATCTCAGCAGGCTCCAAACGCACCAGCAAAGCCGATAACTTCGCCAGCTCACCCGCACCCGCCACAAACGAACGCGTGAAAAAAGCCCCCGTAGAAATATCCGCCCAAGCCACTCCCCAAGTGCCGCGAACCCGCGCCAAGGCAAACAAATAATTATTGCGCTCGGCTTCCAAAAGCGAGTCTTCTAGCAAAGTACCAGGCGTGACCAGCCGCACCACTTCACGCCGCACAATCTGTTTGCCACCACGCCGCTTTGCATCTTCCGCCGACTCAACTTGATCACAAAGCGCAACCCGATGTCCCTGGCGAATCAATTTCGCCAAGTAACCATCTGCCGCCCGCGCAGGCACGCCGCACATAACCACAGGCTTGTCCTTATGGGTGCCACGGTGCGTCAGCTGAATCTGCAAGATCGGTGCGGCAATTTCCGCATCTTCAAAAAACAACTCAAAAAAATCACCCATACGAAAAAACAGCAAACAATCAGGATGCGTTTCCTTAACCCTAAAATATTGCGCCAGCATCGGCGTTGTTGGCGAGTCTTTTGTCGTCTTTTGAGTCAGGCTTTCCGTTGCTAAACCTTTCGTCTCTGGGTTTGCGTCTGGTTGTACGGTTTCCGCTTGTGAAGTTTCTGCTTGTGAAGTTTCTGCTTGTGAAGTTTCTGCTTGTGAAGTTTCTGCTTGTGAAGTGTCCGATTGCCCACTGTCTGATGGTGAAGTGTCCGCTTGCTCACTATCTGATTGTCTATCTGATTGTGAAGTGTCTGGCTGTAGATCATCTGCGGGGAGCGTTTCCGCCACCGCCGCAGGAGTCGCCTCCCGCGTCTCGCTCGGCGCGCCAGAAAACAAGCCAAGCGGCTCACGACCACCCAGTGCATCGTCAGCAGACATCAGAACAACAGGACAAGAGAAATCGGCACTTTATTCATTTCCGCCATCAGTGTAGGTTTATACACGCCGAGTTTATAGGGTGAATTGATGCTTGTCGCGTAGCTTCCATGGCTTTCCCTAGCTTTCTATAGAGTTTCTATAGACTTTCTGTGGCTTTGCCTGTGGGTTTGTAGCGGATTTTCGTCTAAATTCTCTTGATTGCTTTGCGCCCTAAAGGTCTTACCCCATAAACGGAAACTATGGCTCGTTCTTCTGCCTCCGCTAAATCAGCTCGTAAAAGCGCGGCTTCGCGTGGCACGGCTTCTGCGTCCCTGCCACACGCCAAGAAGTCCCACGCCAAAAAGCTACCCGCCAAGAAAAATACGAAAAAAACCGCGCGTAAAAAAGCTACATCTAAAAAACCAGCTTCTAAAAAAATAGCTTCTAAAAAAACAGCTTCTAAAAAAGCCACAACAGCAAAAAAGTCCGTGGCTTTGTCAGCGTTGGATCGCGAAGCCCTTGCCTATCATGTCGGCCCACCCGCAGGGAAAGTAGCACTGGCTCCGACCAAGGTCTTGGACACGCAACACGATTTGGCTCTCGCCTATTCGCCCGGCGTTGCAGCTCCGTGTCTGGAAATCGCCAAGGAACCATCGCGTTCTTACGACTACACAGCCCGCAGCAATACCATCGCTGTCATTTCAAATGGTACAGCTGTTCTGGGTTTGGGCAACTTGGGTGCCTTGGCGTCCAAGCCCGTGATGGAGGGCAAGGCAGTTCTGTTTAAACGTTTCGCCGATGTTGATGCCGTAGATCTAGAAGTGGATAGCGAAGATGTAGACGAATTTATCGAAAGTGTCGCCAAGGTCGCAACAGGATTTGGCGGGGTGAATTTAGAAGACATTTCAGCTCCGTCTTGTTTTCCGATTGAGCAGCGTTTGGCAAAACGTTTGGAAATTCCTGTCTTCCACGACGACCAGCACGGCACAGCAATTATCGTACTGGCAGGAATTTTAAACGCTCTAGATATCACAGGACGCAAACCCGCAACAACACAAGTCGCCATCGTCGGAGCAGGAGCTGCAGCAATTTCCGTTGCAAACCTACTTCGTGCCTACGGCTTCAAGCAAATCATCTTGTGCGATAGCGTAGGAGTGCTACACGATGCCCGCGAAGATCTAGACGAATGGCGCAGACCACTCGCCTTGCGCACTTCTAAACGCACCTTGGCAGACGCTTTAAAGGGTGCAGATGTAGTTATCGGCTTGTCAGCGGCGGGAGCAATTGCGCCAAAGTTATTACTCTCTATGCGGAAGAATCCTGTGCTCTTCTTGCTCGCCAATCCTGTGCCCGAAGTCGGATACGATCTAGCCAAGAAATTGCGTCCTGATGCAATCATCGCAACGGGACGGTCAGACTATCCAAACCAAGTCAATAATGTTTTGGGCTTTCCGTACATCTTCCGTGGCGCACTGGATGTGCGGGCTTCACGAATCAACACCGCCATGAAACTCGCCGCCGCCGAAGCCCTTGCCAAGCTCACCCGCACAGACACACCCGAAGAAGTCGATCGCGCCTATGCCCGCCGCCTGCAGTATGGTCCTGAATATATTATTCCGACTCCGTTTGATCCACGCCTGATCCGTGATGTGCCGCTGGCGGTGGCGCGGGCGGCTCTACGCACAGGAGCCGCAGGACGCAAACCCCAAGACCTAGAACGCTATGCGATTGAGCTAACAGCCCGCCACGATCCCACGGTCTTGGCGTTGCAGAGCGTATTTGAGCAGGTGAAAAAATCACCGCAACGAGTCATCTTCGCCGAAGGAGAAGAAGCCACCACTGTCCGTGCCGCTTGGAGCTTCGCCCAAGAAGGCTACGGCGTGCCTTTGTTGGTCGGCAAACGCGAGCGAGTCTGTCAGACCATTCGCACCCTTGGAATGAAGGAAGATTTCTGCCGCATTTTAAATGCCGCCGATGCACCACGGCGGCAAGAACTCACCGAACGCCTATGGAAACGCCACCAACGCCACGGGTTTTTGTACCGCGATGCACGGCGTGAGATTAATCGCAATCGCAATATTTTCTCGGCTTCGCTTTTGGAAAGTGGTGAAGCCGATGCAATGGTGACGGGGTTAACGCGTCCGTATCATGTTGCCTATGAAGATGTGCGCCGTGTAATTGATGCCGATGGCTTAGACTTCGGCTTGCATATTTTGTTGCGTAAGGGACGCACACTGTTTTTGGCCGATACGCAGCTGCATCCTGACCCGACTCCTGAAATGGTGGTGGAAATCGCTTCTGTCGCCGCCGACTTTGCCCGCTCGCTCGGACACGAACCACGGGTTGCGCTCTTGAGCTTTTCTAACTTTGGTAATCCGCCTTTTGCTCGAGCGGCGGTAATGCGCGAAGCCGTGCGCCTGATGGATTCCGCACCGCGCAACTTTGCCTACGAAGGCGAAATGGAGCCACGGGTCGCACTGGTAGAAGATCGCGTCAAGCGGCACTATCCGTTTGCCCGTCTGGATGGGCCCGCCAATGTTTTGGTCTTTCCCTCTCTCAATGCCTCAGGGATTGCCGTACAGCTATTAGAAACTTTAGGGGCAGGGCGTGCGCTCGGGCCAATTCTGTTTGGCTTGAAAAAACCTGTCGGGATTGTGCCGTTTGATAGCGGCATTGACGCGATGGTCTTGTCGGCAGTTTTTTCAGCTTACGAAGCAATCTTGGAAAAAGAACCCGCTTCGGCTTCCAAACGCTCAAAGGCGCGTAAGGCTTCTTCTGGCAAAGCTTCGTCTCGGTCTTCGTCTAAGTCTTCATCTAGGTCTGCTGGCAAGCCACGGCGCAAAACTTGATTGCGTAGGGTTTGCACTGAATCAGCAACACGAGTGTCTGTGGTGCGGGTATCTGTGCCTGTGGGCTTTGTGGGGCTTGTGGGTGCGGTATCTGTGCCACGGGTGGCGGTAGGGTTTGGGTCTGTGGCACGGGGGGCTGTGGCACGGGGTATGGCACCTGTGGCTCGGCTAGGGGTGTCTGGGGGCTTTGTAAGGCTTGTGGGTGCGGTATCTGTGCCTGTGGGCTTCGTAGGGCTTGTGGGGGCAATAGCTGTGCCTGTGGGCTTCGTAGGGCTTGTGGGGGCAATAGCTGTGCCTGTGGGCTCCGTGGGGCTTGTGGGTGCGGTATCTGTGCCTGTGGGCTTTGTAGGGCTTGTAGGGGCGGTATCTGTGCCTGTGGGTTCTGGGGGGCTTGGCTCTGGCGGGCTAGCGGGTCTGGCTCCTGCCGAGCCCAAAACCGCACTTGCCGCCCGCGCCCCGAAAGCTCCCGCAACAGGCGGAGATAACCGCGCCAAGCGCGCCCGCAAATAGCCCGCCGCAAAAAAATCACCCGCTCCCGTCGCATCAGCAAGCCGCTCAGGTGGCACAGGAGCTATCCGCCAAAACTGCGGAGCTTCACCCGCTACTGTCTGGCTTATCAATGCACCCTGAGCAGAACGCGTGAGCGCAACTTCAGAACACAAAGCACTAAGCCGCTTCAGGTGCAACAAAGCCTGCCGCTCGCTGGCTGTTTCTGGACTTGTAGCTTCAGCACCTTTAGTGCCTGTACCTTCAGCACCTTTGGTGCCTGTAGCTTCAGCACCTTTGGTGCCTGCCGTGCCTGTCGTAGCTTCTGTGTCTTCTGTGTCTTCTGTCTTCTCACCCGCAACCAACAAAGCCGCTTCCTGCTCGTTGGCAAACAGCAAATCCACTTCCTGCTCCACAAAAGCCAGAAAATCTTCGCGGTGTCGCTCCACGCAAAAGGAGTCAGATAAACTAAAAGCCACTTGCGCCCCAACGGCCCGCCCCTTGCGTGCCGCAAGATGCAAGGCTTTGCGTCCCGCTGGGTTATCCCAAAGATAGCCTTCCAAATACACATAGCGGGCAGTCGCAAAAGGCAAAACTTCCAATGCCGACTCCAATAGATCTCCCGCCGTGCCAAGACAAGTCGCCATCGTACGCTCAGAGTCAGGCGTAACAAACACCAAACACCTACCACTCGCTGCCCCTTCAACCCGCGACTCTATGCCTTCGTAAATCTCCACGCCCGTCTGTGCCAGATCCGCACGATAGGCAGAGGCAAAAGTATCAGCTCCAAGACGCGCCCACAAAGCCGACGACACACCAAGCGCACCCACACCCCAAAGCGTATTCGCCACCGAACCCCCCGCCACCAAATCAGCAGTCCCCGCCACAGAGCGCACCGCCGCCAAAAGCAATTCCGCTTCCGCTTCGTCAATCAACTTTGTCGCCCCTTTGGTGAGTCCGTGGGCGGCAAGAAAATCATCGCCCACGCGAAACACCAAATCCGACACCGCATGCCCCACGCCAATCAAGAACATAACCGATAGCCTTTCCTGCTTATGTGCATCGTTGCTTACCCTGTTTCCTTACGCCTTTCCTTCCCCCCATTTCTTACGCCTTTCCCTAACCTGTTTCCTTGCCCTAATTCCTTACCCTATTCCCTAGCCGATTTCTCGCCCCGTTGCTTATCCCGTTGCTTATCCCATTGCCTACCCCACGATTGCTTACCCCACGCCCCAGCCCGCTTTTAGCCCTTTCAGCCCGTTTCTAACCCCGCCTGTACGCCACTCCAGCCCGTTTCTAGCCCCACTCTAACCCCACTCTAACTCCACCCCTAGCAAGCCCACCCTAACCCCACCCTAACCCCACCCGTACCAAGTCCAAGCCGCACTTTTGCCTAGCCGCCATAGCTGGTCTATACTCGCCCTTCCCCTGAACCCGCTTGCCGCACACCGTTTTTGCTCATCTCCGTCAAGCCAGACGGACAACACGGTACGCGCAAAATCACATCGAGAGGTCATAAATCCCATGTTCGGAGGAAAACGCGAAACCACATCAAGCACAGCCGTGCGGGTACATAACCAAGCCCCACCACAAACCGTGCATCCCTCAAGTGCGGCGGACTCCAAGCCCGCACCCGCTCAAGCCACCACAGCTTCCGCGGACGCAAGCAAACCCAGCCAAGCCGCTCCTGCGTTGTCATCGGCTCAAGCTTCGCAAACTTCACATACTTCGCAAGCTTCGCAGACTTCGCAGACCGCAAAACCCGCCAACAAGCCCAGCGGTCCCGATGCCAGCCGTATCATCTCGGGTGAGCGTCCGAAGCAACAGGGATTTGCTCCGCGTGGCGACGGACGAACCAGCGAAGCCCGCACAAGCGAGTCCAAACAGAACACCGCCAACAGCGGCGGTGCAGTTTTGTCCTCGCGCGAAAACCGCACGCTCACCGTCGGACGCAGTATCAAACTCCGCGGAGAAATCGCCGCCTGCGATCATCTCATCGTTGAAGGCGAAGTAGACGCAGAAACCGCCGCCGCCGCCAAACTAGAAATCAGCCGCGAAGGAACAGTACGCGGAAACGCCACCGTAGATACCGCCAGCATCACTGGCACCTTTGAAGGAAAACTCGCAGTCAAAGGTTTGCTCTTCGTCGAATCCGGCGGCAAGGTCTCAGGCGAAGTCACCTGCGGCGAACTGGAAGTACGACGCGGCGGCAGAGTAGAAGGAAATCTTGCCTATTCAGGCAAAGCCGACGATTAACGGCTTGCCATTAAGTGTCGGCAACTGCGTACGAGCAATTCAGTACTCGTGGTTTGGTACTTGTGGTTCGGTGCTTGTTGTTCGGTATTGGCGATTAGGCGCGAGCGATTAGGTACGGGTGATTAAGTGCTGGTGATTTAAGCACTTACTAATTCGTTCCAATTCGTATCCAATTCCTATCCAATTCCTACCAGCAACGAGTGCTAGCGATTAAGCGGGCTGTAATTCAGCCGTGATACGCGAACAGAAGCCGTGAAATTCCGCCTTTCTGCTTTGGCTCTGGCTAGGGGGCTGATTCCGCCCGCTGGCCTGTCGCAAGCCCGCTGTCGCTTAACCCCTTGTGGCTTAACTCCCTGTGGCTTAACCCCCCGTGGCTTAATTCCCCGTAGCTTAACCCCCTGTGGCTTAACTCCCCGTGGTTTAACTCCCCGTGGCTTAATCCTGTGCGTCTTGACCCTGTGCGGACTACTATTCGCCGCAGGCTGTTCTGCGTCTGACTCCAGCCGCACAGTATCAACAGTACCACTCGGAGAAAACCGCCTGCACTACGACTCCGCAGAAACCACGCAAGCCGCCCAGCAGAAAGAAAATCCAGACGCAAACCAAGCCGCAAAAAACCGCCAAGCCCAAATCACGCCCCTCGCCGCCAGCCAACTACTCGGCGGCGGATTTGAAGCCACACGCCAAGCCCTGTTTTCGCCTCCTGATTGGGTGCGCTACGAAGGCGATGTGTCCCTGTGGCAATACCGCGGACAAGACTGCGTACTAGACGCAATCTTCTGGCGCGACGAGTCGGCTGAGCTCTTCGCCGCTGGAGATCTAACGCCCAAGGCAAAACAGGAAATAGCACAAGGGACAGGGCAAGCCACAGAAAAAGAAAGAGAAGAAGCCACAGAAAAAGAACAAGCGACAAGCAACTACGGCACAGCGGCTTCTCCCGTGCGTTTGCGCTACATAGAAACCCGTGGAGCCACAGGCGAGCCCACAGACCCAAACGCTTGCCTCACAAGCCTACGCCAAGAACGCGCCGCACTGCGCCTTACCCAATAGCCCGCACTAGCCCCCGCAATAACTCCCCAACAACGCCCCAATAACGCTGTGGGCTGTGGCGAAGACTTAACGCTCCTTGTCTTGCCAGCGACAGAAGGCAAAAACAGGACAAGCCCCACACTTCGGCGCACGAGCCGTGCAGGTATAGCGTCCGTGGAGAATTAGCCAGTGGTGGGCGTGGCGCAAATACGCCCGCGGCACACGGCGGAGCAAAGCGGCTTCCACTTCGTCGGTGTTTTTTCCCGCCGCCAAGCCCGTGCGATTTGCAACCCGAAAAACATGGGTATCAACGGCAATCGTCTCGGCGGCAAAAGCAATGTTGCGAACAACATTCGCGGTTTTGCGTCCTACCCCTGGCAAGGCTACAAGCGAGTCGTGGTCTTGGGGGACTTGTCCTTGGTGGTGGCTCACGAGCTGCCGCGATAGAGCAATGACATTTTTTGCCTTGGTACGATACAAGCCAATGGTTTGAATCTTGGTGCGCAGTTTGGCTTCTCCCAAGGCAAGCATTTTTTGTGGCGTGTCAGCAAGGGGAAATAAATTAACCGTTGCGCGATTGACTCCGCTATCGGTGGCTTGCGCGGATAGCACCACCGCCACCAGCAAAGTATAGGAATTGGTGTAGTGTAGCTCGCCTTGTGGCTCGGGGCGTTCAGCGGCTAGAGCGGCAAAAAACTTTTTGCACTCTTGGTCAGACAGAGCAGAAGTTGCACGGGGAATCGCTTTTTTGCTCGTAGCTTTCTTACGCGAAGCTTTTTTATACGCAGGGTTTTTACGCGAAGTTTTTTTATGCGTAGCTTTTTTGCTTGTATTCTTTTTGTCCGTAATTGTTTTATTCGGATTCTTTTTATTCGTATGCTTTTTATCTGTAGTTTTTCTATGCATAGTTTCTTTCCGTGCAATTGTACTAGGTGAAGATTTTTTACCTGTAGCTTTTTTACCTGTAGTTTTTCTATGCATGGTTTCTTTCCGCGCAATTGTACTAGGCGAAGATTTTTTACCCGTAGCTTTCTTATACGCAGGGTTTTTACCCGTAACTTTTTTACGCGAAGATTTTTTACCCATAGCTTTTTTACGCAAAGACTTTTTGCCCGTAGGTTTTTTATCTGCCCGTGCCATACACCACCTGCCCTATCTCTGCTGGCGGACTTCTACCGCCTGCTCCACTGCATCCCAAAAAAGCGCACTGCAAGAAACCTTTCCTGTCGCCGCAGTTTCAAGACCACGAAAACCCGTCGGCGAAGTAATATTCACCTCCGTAAGCCTGCCATCAATAAAATCCAAACCCGCCACAAAAACACCCCGCCGCCACAGCGCATCCGCCACCCGCTGAGATATTTCCTGCTCCCCGTCGGTCAAGCCACAAGGCGTGCTGGTCGCTCCAACCCGCAAGTTGGCACGAAAATCTCCCGCCGCAGGAACACGATTCAACGCACCCACCACCGCTCCCGCAATCAAAAGCACACGCTTGTCACCCTGCATCACAGCGGGCAAAAATTCCTGAACCTGCGGTGGCGCCTGCCAGGCGTCTGCCCAGGACTCCAAAAGCGAAGCCAGGTTTTCATCGCTAGCACTTGTGCGCACCACCCCCCTGCCACCATTGCCATAGAGCGGCTTGAGAACAACGCCGTGCGGACAGGTCTGGGCAAAGGCACGGACTTGCTCCAAGTCATCGCTAGTCATTGTCCGCGGAATAGACTCGCGCAACGCGCCCATCCATAACTTCTCAGGCGCATCGCGCAAAGTTGTCGGATCATTAACAATTAATGTTTTGTCCCGTGCGAAGTCCAAAAACCAAGTCGCCGTAAGATACCGCAGATCATACGGCGGATCCTGACGCACCAGCACCACATCAAAAGCCGCAAGCGACTCACAAGTCGCAGGCTGACTTCTATAAAACCGCTCAGGCTTTGCCTTCGCGTTTAATTTTTGCACCCACGCAACAGGAAACCAGCTTTCATCCAATGCCAAAGAGTCAGGCGTGTAGGCAAAGAGTTGATGTCCGCGATTTGTCGCTTCTAGTGCCATCGCGAAAGTCGTATCGCCCGCCAGAACAAGCTGTTCAGGCGGATCCATTTGCACAGCAATACGCAGTTTCATCGTGCTAGAACTCTTTTCATTTCATACCTGATTTCACACCTGCTTTCACGCTTGATTTTAAAGTCAGCTTGACACTTGGCTACACGCTTGGTTGTACACTGCATCGCATCTTCCGCTCGTGATACCGCTTTTGATTCCGCTCTTCATTTCGCTTTTGATTGGGCTTTTCATCCCGCCCGTGATAGCGCTTTTGACTGCACCTTTGAGCAAGCACAGCTTCGGCGCAAATCCACTCCCAAGCACCACGCTAATCATCGCCTTAATCACCAGCTTAATCACCAGCTTAATCACTAGCCCAATTCCCAGCTTAAATCACCAGCTCAATTTCCAGCCCAAATCACCAGCTCAAATCACTAGCCTAATCCCCTGCTTAATCCCCAGTCTAATCCCTAGCCTAATCGCCACTCCGCCAAGCACTTTCCAAATAACGCACCCGCCACAACCCATAGCGCGACTCCACAACCGCCAAGTCAAAACGCAAAGTCAGCGGAGTCCGCGCCCGACTCATTCCATAGCGCGCCGCAAAGTCTTCCGCCGAACGCTCAAGCCGCCGCCGCTGATGCGCCTTCAATACCTCACCCACATTCTTCTCACTACGCAACTTAACCTCAACAAACGCCAAAATCGCACCACGGCGCACAATCAAATCAATTTCTCCCGCAGGACCCCGCCAGTTCCGCGCCACAAACCGCCAGCCACGCCAACGCAAATGCCACAAAACCCAAGTCTCAGCAAACCGCCCCCGCCGCCAATCACGCGCCTTGCTCTCCTCGAGAGACTCACGCGACTCGCCCGCAGGTGCTATGCTGTCAGAGTTGTCAAAACGATCTTTCACGCGATGGCTTACCTTTTCGTCTTCGTTTTCCTCTTCGTGTCCCTGTCCCTGTCCCTGTTGCTGTTTCCTGCTCGTGTTCCTGTTGGTGTTCCTGTTCGTTTTCCCGCTCGTGTCCCTGTTGGTGTTTCTGCTCGTGCCGCTTCGCATTTCGTCTCCCGCCGCACCCGTTTCTGCTCTCTGTCTTGCCGTGGGGCTAACGCTTCTGGTGGCACTGGCGGCTTGCTCCAATCCCGAGCGGGTGTCGCAAGCCAAAAATAACGCAACAGCTCCCGCCACGATAGCACCAAAAGCATCAGCACCCGAGACAACAGACAAGAACGACAAGACAGACAACAGCGACACCACCACAACCGCACAAAAACAGGACAAAAAAAGCGGCTCGCCACGGGCTGTCGTTGCACCCCTGCCCGAAGGATTAATCACCGCCAGCCGCACAATTGTTCTGCCCGAACCCGAAGGCTTGCAAGTCGGAGTGCTTGTCCCCCTTGCAGGACGCTCCGCCGCCTTGGGCAATGCCCTGCTCGACGCAATCGGCTTAGCTGTCGCCGACCACGGCGGCAAGGTAGATGAACCACTGCGCTTTCTTGTCTTTGACTCAGGCGAAACCCCCGACACCGCCCGCCAAGCCGCCCAAAACGCCGTAGAAGCAGGAGTCGGCTTAGTCTTAGGGCCTTTGTTCGCCGCCCAAGCCGAAGCCGCTGGAGAAATTTTATCTCCGCACGGAATTTCGCTTCTCACCTTTTCCAATGACCTGCGAGTCGCCCGCCAAGGAATCTTTATTCTCGGACGCACACCACAATCGCAAATCGCCGCCATCGTCGCCCAAGCCCAAACCCAAGGCTTGTATCGCTTCGCAATCTTTTCCGCCAATGATGATCTAGGATTCGTCGCCGTAGAAAGCCTACGCGCCTTCGCCAATGACAATCAGCTGGATCTGGTCGCCGAAGGGTTTCACGACGCGTCTGATCCAATCGCTTCGGAGTCTGTCCGCTACTTTTTAGACCGCGCACGGCGTTATGATGTACTGCTCCTGACAACAGGCGGACGCGGCTTAGCAGGAATCGCCAACAGCTTCGCCTTCCACGATGCAGAGTTTGATTCCGTGCGCCTTGCCACCTTCGCTGGCGGGGCTGAAATATCCTTGCGCGCAGAACCCGCCTTGCATGGCTCGTGGTTTGCCGTACCGCCAGAACCCTTAATGACGCGTTTTGCTAGCCGCTTTGAAAATTTGCTGGGCTATGCTCCGCCTGCGATTGCTGGCACGGCGTATGATGCGGCGGCGGTAGCGGTCTTGCTCTACCGCGACCACCAGCAAAAACAAAAAGCCAAAAACACAGATACAAAAAACACAGATACAGAAAACACAGATACAAAAAACACAGAAACAGAAAATTCAGACACAGAAAAATCAAACGAAACACAAGACAAAACACAGGGCGAAACTCCAAGCCAGAAAAAACACACTTCACCTTGGGGCGTTGCGGCACTGACTCGTCCGCAGGGGTTTTCGGGTGTGGCGGGCTTGTTTCGCCTCCGCCGCGATGGCGGAAACGAACGCGCCCTTGCCGTCTATCAAGCAACAGCAACAGGAAACCAACTACTCGCTCCACCCCCCGAGCGGTTTGGCGATAGAGCCAACTAAGCCCTATACGGTACGTTCTATAGGCAAGGCTTATACGCCTTGTACTTCTTGTGCCTGTTCTTCTTGCGCCCGTTTTTTATCGCCCGCAGGAAGCGCCAAAAGATAGCCAAGGATTGCATTCAAGCGCACAGCTCCTGCTTCTGTGGTGCGCAAGCCCGTTTCGTCCAGCACCAGCAAGCCGCTTTCAACAAGACTTGTCAGGCGGTCAGCAGGTAGGGCTTGCTGGAAGTCTTGGTATCCCGTCTCGCGGGTCAGGCGGGCACGCGAAACCCCCGTGCTAAGACGCAAGCCATTCAAAAAAATTTCATCACGGATTTCATCCGCTGAAAGTAGCTGTTCTTCGCTTAAGGTGTCTTTGCCTGTACTCCGCAGGGCAAGCCAACGTTCGGGGGAAGCAATCCGCGAAACGGCGATACGCTTTTTGTCTTGTACTTCGTTTTGCCTTCGGCTTTCCATCGTGGTGCGCCCGTGCGCACTTGTTTCCATCGTGGTGCGCCCGTGCGCACTTGTTTCAATTGTAGTGCGCCCGTGCGCACTTGTTTCTATTGTGGTGCGCCCGTGCGCACTTGTTTCTATTGTGGTGCGCCCGTGCGCACTTGTTTCTATTGTGGTGCGCCCGTGCGCACTTGTTTCTATTGTAGTGCGCCCATGTGCACCGGGCCCAATCGCCGCATAATCTCCGCCCCGCCAAATCTCTAAGTTATGGCGACTCGCCCCCGCCACACCACCACGCGCATGATTAGAAGTTTCATAGCGCACCAAACCCGCCCGCACAGTCGCTTCTTGGGTTTCATTCCACAAAGCCAGAGCCGCGTCTTCGCCAGGTACAGAAAACACACCCCGCCGTGCCTGAGCGTAAAAAGGCGTATTCGGCTCAAGAGTCAATTGATAGGCAGATACGTGTTCGGTGGCGAAGGCGAGTCCTTGGTGCAAATCTTCGCGCCACGCCCGAACGCTCTGTTCAGGATGAGCGTAGATCATATCCAATGAAACCCGCGGAAAAGTTTTGCACGCCGCCGTTAAAGCCGCTCGTGCCTGTGCGCCATCGTGCCGCCTACCCAGAAAAGACAAAACCGCATCGTCAAACGATTGCACTCCAATAGACAAACGATTAACTCCCGCATCGCGCAAGCCACGACAACGGGCTTCGTCCAAATCGCTAGGATTACACTCCAAGGTGATTTCTATTGCATCTAGGCTCTGCCACAGAGCCTGCACCTTCTCAAGAATCGCGGCTACGCATTCAGGCGGCATAAGCGAAGGGGTTCCGCCGCCAAAAAACACACTGGCAACTTGGCGCGGTGCATCGGGTGGATTTGCCCAAAGATGTGCCGCCGCATCTTCTAGTTCAGCACACAAGGCTTCTTGCCAAGCCGCCGTATCAACAGCATCACGGACATGGCTGTTGAAGTCGCAATACGGACACTTAGACGCACAAAACGGCCAGTGCAGATAGACTCCAAAAGCAGGAGCAGATGCATCCGCCAAGGGAGATGCACCGCCAGACTGCAACGCGCTTAGGCTTTGACTCATACCTTCGCTCACGCCTTGACTCACTTTTTGCCTCGCGCTTTTGCTTTAAAGAATTTGCTTTAACGGGTTTGCTTTAACGGGTTTGTGTTCAAGAAGTTTCATCAAGCCACGCCATCAGTTCGGCAAAAGCACGGGCGCGGTGGCTTTGTGACTCCTTTTCTAAACGCGGCATTTCGCCAAAGGTGCGGCTTTCACCTTCAGGAATAAAAATCGGGTCATAGCCAAACCCCCGCCCACCCCGTGGCGGAAAGGTAAGCCTGCCCTTCACTGCGCCCGTAAAGCTGGCGGCTTGTCCGCTTGGCTCGGCTAGGCACAAGGCGCAAACAAACTGTGCGCTTGCTCCACTTGGCTCAACGCCGCGTTTTTGTAAAGCCCGCTGTACCTGCTCCATAGCGTAGGAAAAATCGCGGATTGTCTCGCCCCGCGCGTCTTGCCTTTCCGCCCAGCGTGCAGAAAGTAATCCAGGCGCACCATCTAATGCCGCAACACTAAGCCCCGAGTCGTCTCCGAGAGCAATGCGCCCCGTAGCCCCCGCCGCCGCTTGCGCCTTCAGACGTGCGTTTCCTGCAAAGTCGCTCGCGTCTTCTACCGCTTCGGCTACGCCCAAATCACCTGCCGCCACAGCCCGCACGCCAAGCGGTTTTAGCAAGGCGGCGAATTCTTCTACCTTGCCTGCGTTGTGGCTGGCAATCAGTAGCGACTTGTCGCTCGCGTCAAAGACTCTGCGTAAGGAATCCTGTGCCACTTTGCTTTGCCAATCTTTGAGCGCAGTACTTTCTTTGAGCGCAGTGCTTTGTAGGTCTGTGCAAGCGGTCTTTCAAGAAGATTTCGCCCGCGCTTCTTCTAAGGTTTGTTTTTGGGCGGCAAAGATTTCCCCTGCGCCCTGACGGGCAAGGCTTAACATCTCGTTCAGTTGCGAGTCAGAAAAAGCCGCGCCTTCTGCACTCATCTGCACTTCAATCAGCTTGCCGCTTTCTGCGAAGACAAAGTTTGCATCTACCGAAGCCGTGGAGTCTTCGCTGTAATCAGGATCCAACAAGACGCGGTCTTGATTGATGACACAGCTCACCGCCGCCACCGCTTCGCGCAACGGACTCGCCCGCACAAGTCCGCGTTGGACTAAGGCTTCCCAAGCGCACGCGGCGGCGATGTAGGCTCCGTTGATGGCCGCACAGCGTGTGCCGCCGTCGGCGTTGATGACATCGCAATCAAGCCGCAGGGTGCGCTCGCCCATGGCTTCTAGGGAATGCACGGCGCGTAGGGCTCGTCCGATGAGACGCTGGATTTCTAAAGTGCGTCCGCTTTGTCCGCCGTTGGCGGCTTCGCGTCGCATACGCTCTGAAGTTGAACGCGGAAGCATACCGTATTCGGCGGTGACCCAGCCGCGTCCTGCGTTGCGCATCCATGGTGGGACGCGATCGTCTAGGCTTGCCGCACAGAGTAGCTCGGTGCGTCCTTGGACAACGCGGCACGAGCCTTCCGCCCAGGTCAGGGCTCCGCTGGCGAAGGCAAGCGGACGCAGGCTGGCGGAATTCCGCCCATTGTGTCTTTGGGGCATTTTGGTTTGGATTTGAGTGGTTTGGGTTTGGCTTCTGTGTCTTGGGCGAGTTTAGCCTAATTCTTGTCGTTGCGGCGAGCTTGTCGTACAACAGAAGGGCTATGACAGACACGCCTGCCAAATCTGTGGCGCACAAGTCGGGAGTGCGCAGTTCTGTGGCGCACAAGTCGGAGATGCACAAGTCGGAAGTGCATAAAACGGAGATGCATAAGCCAGCTCCTGCTGAAGCCTTGTCGGCGATGGACTCCCGTACCCGCGAAGTTTTTTCGCGGTTGGTGGATACCTATATGCGTACGGGTTCGCCTGTTGGCTCGCGCACGCTTGCGGACAAAATGGGCGGGCGTTTTTCCGCGTCAACTCTGCGCACTGTTATGGCGGATTTGGAGTCGCTTGGTTTGCTGGCGGCTCCGCATACTTCGGCGGGACGTTTGCCAACCGAACATGGGCTACGGCTGTTTGTCCATGGCTTGATGGAGCGCGACAACTTGACCACCCAAGAGCGTGCAGAAATTGCCAATCACTTCCACAAGCATTCTTTGACGGGTAGCACTCTGTCGGGAGAAGTTGCCCTGCAGCAGGCTTCTGAAGTCTTGTCGGAGTTATCGCGTTGTGCGGTCTTGGTGGCGGTTCCTGCGGCGGAAGACTCGGCTTTGCGGCATGTGGAGTTTGTGCGTTTGTCTCCGAGTCGGGTTTTGATGGTCTTGGTGACGGAAAGCGGACAGGTTGAAAACCGCGTTCTAGAAGTTTCGCCTTCCCTTCCTGCATCGGCTTTGGTGGAAGCGGGCAATTATATTTCGCAACGTTTTTTCGGACGCACATTCCGTGAGGCGACGCTAGAGATAGGCGAGTGTATCCGCCGCGACAGGGCGACGCTGGATGGACTCACTTCGCAGTTGGTGGAGTCGGGCTTGGCGTTTTGGGGTGGCGAGCAGGCGATGCCGAGTCTTTTGGTTTCGGGTCATGCCAATCTTTTGTCGGGAGTGCGGGAAGCCGCAGATGTGGAGCGTATCCGTGCGCTTTTTGCGGCATTAGAGCGCAAGGAGTCGGTGCTGGAATTGCTCCGCTTGGCTGGCACGGCGGATGGGGTGCAGATTTTTATTGGTGCGGGTTCGCCGTTGTTTGGAGTGGCGGGTTGTTCGGTGATCTTGGCTCCGTGGGTTCAGCAGGGAGGCAAGCCCGTTGGGGCTTTGGGTGTGATTGGTCCTGTGCGGCTGAACTATGCGCGGATTATTCCGATGGTGGATTACACGGCACAGGTGGTGCGGACTCTGAGCGGCGACGAGACAGCACAGGAGCCACAACAGACAGGCACGGCGGAGACAGCTGGCTCTTGATTTCTGGTGGCGCAAGCCCGATATAAGCAAGGAGCGGGCGCAAAGACAGGGCGTAAGGATAAAGCGTAAGGGCAGGGTGTTAAGGACAATGCGTAAAGACAAGTCTCACAAAGCGGATACGCCGAGTAAAAACGCGCCAGAGTCGGCGGGTAGCGAGTCAGCGGGCAAGGGGTCAGCAGAGCAGGAATCTGCGGCGGGGGACTCTACGCAAGAAAAAGATACGCCAAAAAAAGATACGCCAGAAAAGGGCAGGGCAGGAAAGGGCAGGGCAGGAAAGAACGCATCTGCACAGGCGAGCGAGCAGGATTTTCAAGAGCGTTATCTTTTAGCCTTGGCGGAGTTGCGTAACATTTCTGCGCGTCACGACAAGGCTTTGGGCGAAGCCCGCAAACGCGGAGCCGAACCTTTAGCCTTTGATTTGTTGGACTCGTTGGATAACTTGCGGCGGGCGGTGGCGGCTCCTGAGTGTCCGCAATCTTTGCGTGGCGGTTTGGACTTAGTTCTACGCGGTATTGAAGAAGCTTTTGCCCGCCATGGAATTGTTCCCTTTGCCTCACTGGGTGAGAAGTTGGATCCGAGTCGCCACGAGGTAATGGCGGAGCTGGCAAGTGGCGAAGCGTCTGCGGGTACGGTGATTCAGGAAGTACAGACGGGTTGGTTAATTCATGGGCGTTTGTTGCGGGCGGCTCGGGTGGTGGTGGCGAAGGCGCTGGCAGAAGAAAAGCCCGCCGACAAGCCATAAGCCCCACCCCAAACCCTGCCACTCCTTCAAGGGCTGGGCTTGTTGTATAGTGTGCGGGTTGTACGCCGTAGGAAAAACTTAGGGCTTAAGGAGAATTGCTATGGAAGTGAAGATCTATTCTGCTCCGCGGTCGGCGATGCAGTCGGGGCGGGCAGGCGAAAAAGAGTGGATTGCCGAATTTGTTCGGCAAAAGCCTTTGGCTCCTGATGCTTTGATGGGCTGGGCAACGATGGAAGACACAACCCGCCAAGTAAAGCTACGTTTTGCCAGTGAAGAACAGGCAGTCGCTTGGGCAAAGAGTCAGGGCTTTGGCTATGCGCTCTCGCCGCCATCTGTGCGGCGGAGCAAGCCCAAGGCTTATGATGCGAATTTCCGTGCCAATAGACTTCTGCGTTGGACGCATTAGGCAAGGCGGTGCGCTCGTAGCTCAGCTGGATTAGAGCGAGTGCCTTCTAAGCACTAGGTCGGAGGTTCGAGTCCTCCCGAGCGCGCGGTTTGAATAATTGGAAGCTATAGTACGTGTCGTACGACACGAACAGATAAACAGACAAATGAGCAGAAGTTTTAGCAAACAGAAAAAGCGCAGGCTGAAAGCCCAGCTTAAAAACTTTGCTTAAAAAGAAGGGGAGGGCAATCGGCTATGCGATGCCCTCCCGCCTCACCCGCGTGGGGAGGCGACCCGTCCCGTGCCACGAGGAGGAGGAGAGTATAGCGACGGAACGGATCAGCTCGGAAAACAAACTCTATGCGCGGCGGGCGTACCTCTTTTGTCAGATTCCTATGGCTGTTATAAAGTGCGAACCAATTTCAGTCAATATAGCACATTTTCGCCAGAATTAGAATTAATTTGCCGTCAAAAGCAATTAAATTTAAGAAAAATACTGCAATTTGGTATTTATTCTTGAAAATCAATGACCTAAACCGCTCCGCCCACAACAAAAAACCCCCACAGCCCACAGCCCACACAAACCCCCGCTTTAGTGGCATTATCCAAAACACAAAACCCATCCACAAAATCGGGGCGTGGCGCAGCCTGGTAGCGCGCCTGCTTTGGGAGCAGGAGGTCACTGGTTCGAACCCAGTCGCCCCGACCACCTTGCGGTGGAGAGTTTTTACGCACGCTTGCGCGTGCTTTGGGCGCATCTGGCTTGCTACCCGCGCCCTAAAGGGCGCGAGACGCAAGACCACCTGCGCCTGTGGGCAGTCCCACCACCCTTACGCTCCCGCGGTTCGCGCTAAATTCGCGCGAACCCCGCAGGGCAAGCCCTGCGGGGCAAGCCGCGTATCCCCCGTCTTCGTCTCTAAGGTTGGGCTGTGCCTTTTCCCTGTCTTCTAATTACCCTGATTTCTGAGCCGTAGAAAAATGGGTTGGGGTTAGGCTCTACTTCAACATTTAATTTACGCACCCTTGTGGCGCGTTCCCACCCATCCCCCCCAAGCTCACTACGCCCTACGGGCTTGTGAGCTTGACCCCCCTTTGCCCGCTCGTTCGCTACGCTCACTCGCGCCCCTAGGGGGGTAAATTATTAATATCCCCCTGTTAGAGAGAAAAAATAAAAGGGTAAAAAATAAATTCGCCCTGTAGACACTCAATGGGGCTTCGGCTCAATTAGCCCCCCCATTGAAACTATGGGGCTTAACGGCTGGTGGGGGTATAACATTTGGCACGAATGCCCCGCCGCAAGGCGGACGCACCGCAAGGTGCCCGCTACGCTCGCGCTCGTGCCTCTTTTTTGTGCGTCCTAACGGACGCGTTGGCGTGGCTCGGCAAGCTTCGCCACGCGGGGCACTCGGTGGGTCTTCGTCTCAAAGGTAGGAAAGGGCAAGACGCGCCTTCCCCGTCTTTACAGAACCCTAATTCCTAGTCCGTAAAAGAAAAGGTCAGGGCTAGTCTTTCTCTTACTGTTTAAGTTACGGCGGCTTACGCCGCCTAGTGCCGTGAAGCGGTGCGCTACGCGCAAGACGCTTCACGGCGTCCGCTTCGCTCCGTTCGCTAACGCTCCACTCCGCTCGCGCTCGTGGCTACGCCACTCGGTGGGTCTTCGTCTCAAAGGTAGGAAAGGGCAAGTCGCGCCTTCCCCGTCTTTACAGAACCCTAATTCCTAGTCCGTAAAAGAAAAGGTCAGGGCTAGTCTTTCTCTTACTGTTTAAGTTACGGCGGCTTACGCCGCCTAGTGCCGTGAAGCGGTGCGCTACGCGCAAGACGCTTCACGGCGTCCGCTTCGCTCCGTTCGCTAACGCTCCACTCCGCTCGCGCTCGTGGCTACGCCACTCGGTGGGTCTTCGTCTCTAAGGTTGGGAAAGGGCAAGCCGCTACTTCTCCCAAGCTTCGTCTCAGTATTCAATCCAATAGACGAAAGTGGGCGCCTGGGGTTATGCCAAGGCGGGATACCGTGCCAGCAGGAAGCTCCAAGACCGAGCGCACAGGTTCGCCGCTATGCAAGATCGTCAAGTCAAACGGCTTCGCACGCTCATAAACCCGAACCACAACTCCATCATCACGGATATACAACAAATCAAGCGACAAGGGCGTGTTCTTCATCCAAATACCCACATCACGCGACTCCTGCCAAACCAATAACATTCCACTCTCCGCACCCAACGACTCGCGAAACATCAAACCACGCGCCCGCGCTTCCGCTGTCTCCGCTACCTCCAACGAAAACAAATACCGCACCCCATCATCCGTCTCCACAAAACCACGACCATAACGAAATAAATCTTCCGCCACCGCATCAGCCCACAAACCCGCCAAACCCACAACCAAAACCACAGAAACCACAGAAGCCATCATCGCCCAGACACGCATAGACGAACAGCTACCCATAGACGAACGGGTACGCATAGGCGAACAGCTACGCAAAAATCTAAACACAATTACACTCACAATTACACACTCGCAATTACACTCGCAATCACACTTACAATTACACTCGCAATTACACGCTCACAATTACATTCGCACTACATTCGCAAGAATCACATCAAAACAAATTATTCTGCTGGTCAAGCAATACCGGCACTCCATCACCATTAATCGCCTCACCACGCTCGCGCAAGGACTGTATCCGCGCCTGCTCCGCCTCAGGGTCAAGAACCAAACCCTGCGCCCGCTCCTGCCAAAACAAAATCCGCTCGCCCAATGTCGTGCCCGTATCAGGAGCTTCATTCGCCAAAATCGCCCGAATATCACGATTGCCCGTACCCGCTCCCGCTCCTTCTAGCAAAAAATGCTCCACAGGCGAACGCGCCACTTCACCCGCCGCCGCCGCCGTACCATTGCTCGCGTTGCTGGCGTTGCTGGCGTTCGTAATCGGTGCGCCAAATAACGCCCGTTCAGCATCATCCACCGCGTCAGACAACAACGGCAAGTTCGGATTCGCCGCCCGCGGAGTCGGCAAAATCGCCGCCTGCTCCAAGCCCTCTGGCACCACCAGCGGATCATTCCGCACCACCGCAAATTCATCAGGCGCATCACGAACACCCAAGCCAACAGCACGGCGTGTGTCCTCACAGCCCGCCAAGCTCGGCACCAACGCCAGCCCAAACACCAGCGCACAGATATAACGAAACCTTCGCATACGCCAATTATAGCAAGATTACGCGCCCACCACCCGCCTACATCTAAAACACAGGCTTTCAGCGTCTGCCACCACTTCAGGCAAAACCTGCCAACAACGCTCGCATTTCGCACCCTGTGCCTTTTCTACGACCACCGCCACCCCTGGCACTTCGTCTAGGCGGAAAGCGTCTGTGGGGGGCTTTTCTTCCGCATCAGCAAGCGACAAGCCCGAGACAATCGCCCAGTCGGCTAAGCCTGCATCTCCAACCTGCTCGGCGGCTTGTTTGGCTTCTGTAAGGTCAAGCCACAGCCGCACAGATGCCTCTAAAGATGCGCCAATATCGGATGCCGTGCGGGCGCGTTCTAACGCCCCTGTAATCACTCGGCGGACAGGACGCAAGCTTTCCACCGTGTCGTAGGCTTGTCGGTCTTGCCACGCCGCTAACTCCGTTTGCTTCTTGACAAGGTTTAGGTGCATAGACGGAATCGTATCTAAATCCTTGCCTCGGGCTTGCCACGCCGCTTCGGTCGTAAAAGACAAAATCGGCGATAGCCAAGTCGCCAAAAAATCAAAACACAAATCAAAAGTACTACGCACCGCTTGCCGTTGCTCGTTCGTAGGTGCATCGCAATACAACGAATCCTTGCGGATATCAAAGTAAAACGAAGACAAGTCATTTCCCGCAATCTGATGCAACAGCACAAAAGCACGGTGGAAATCGTATTCAGCAAAGTAGCCTTCCAGCTCGCCCGTCGCTAACCACAAACGATGCAGTAGCCACTTTTCTAATAGCGGCATATCAGCAGGAGCAATCCGCTCGCTTTCATCAAAGCCATGCAATCCGCCCAGAAGATAGCGCAGGGAATAACGCAAACGCCGATAGGACTCGCTTGTCTGCTTCAAAATCTTCGGACCAATCCGCAAATCGCCCGTGTAATCCGCAGTCGTCACCCAGAGCCGCAGAATATCGGCTCCGTAATCTTTCAGTACATCTTTCGGGTCTGTCGTGTTGCCAAGCGATTTGCTCATCTTTTGTCCAACATCGTCCAGCACAAAGCCGTGGGTTAAAAGTCCATCGTACGGTGCCCGTCCGCGTGTGCCACAGCCCACCAACAATGACGATTGAAACCAACCACGATGTTGATCTGTTCCTTCAAGATATAAGTCGGCAATCGGCTTCAAGTCTTCGCGCTTTTCTAAAACAAAGCCATGGGTAGAGCCCGAGTCAAACCATACTTCCACAATATCTTCTTCTTGCTGCCATTCATCTGCATCATAGTCAGGAGCCAGCCACCGACTCGCTGGCTCGGTAAACCATAAATCAGAATTTTCTTTCTCGTAAGCTTGGGCAATCCGTTCAATCACCTGCGGGTCGTTTAAGACTTCTCCTGTCTGCTTGTGGGTAAAGAGCGGTAAAGGCACACCCCACAGCCGTTGCCGCGAAACGCACCAATCAGGCCGACCATCAACCATTGACCGCAAACGCTCACGCGATTCAGGCGGATAAAAGCGCGTATCGCTAATCGCCTGCATCGCCGTATCACGCAAGCCTGTTTTCTCCATGGAGATAAACCACTGCGGCGTCACCCGAAAAATCAGTGGTGCCTTTGACCGCCACGAATGCGGATAGGGATGATTTAACTTACGGCTGGCAAGCAAAGTGCCACAGCTCGCCAAGACTTCCAAAACCCGCTTGTTGCTGTCGCCTTCGCTGCCATCATCTCGCAAGACACGAGTCCCCGCAAAGAGTGGCACCGACTCGGCAAAACAGCTTTCGCCATCCATTTGCGGTAGAGCCGCAATGTCGTGGGCTTGGCACAGAGCGTAATCGTCCGCTCCGTGCGATGGAGCAATCTGCACAAAGCCTGTCCCTTGGTCTAGCGTGACAAAGTCAGCAGGCAAAAGCGGAAAGTCTGCATCATAAACAAACTTGCCTTCCACTTCGCACCGCAAGGGACTCCCGCCGAAAGTACCTGCAAATTCGCTTCCCTTTAAGGTCGCAAGCTTCGTGGTCTCGCTCAAGCCTGAAACTTCGCAAAACGCTTCCGCCAAAGCACTTGCCACCAGATAGCGTTTGCCAAGTAAAGCAGAGTCTTCCGCCGCCTTCACTTCAAGCAGGGAGTAATCCGCGTCTTCGGCATAGGCAATCGCCCGCACCATCGGCACAGTCCAAGGAGTCGTTGTCCAGACCGCGAAGGCAGTGTCGGCTAACTTCTCCGCCAAAACAGGATGCACAGACTCCCGCAACGGATACGCCACCCAAATACTCGGCGAAGTATGCGGCAAGTACTCCACTTCCGCATCCGCCAAAGCCGTCTTCTCAGGCACAGACCACAAAACAGGCCGCACACCACGATACAATGCACCCTTGTCTAAAAATTTCCCCAGCTCGCGAACAATTTGCCCTTCCGCCAAAGGAGACATAGTCAAATACGGATCCTGCCAGTCACCAATCACGCCAAAACGCCGAAACCCCGCCCGCTGAATATCTATCCACTTTTCCGCAAAGCCACGACACCTACGGCGAAATTCAACCGCTGGCAAATCATCTTTGCTCTTACCCTGGGCGCGGTATTCTTCTTCCACCTTCCACTCAATCGGAAGGCCATGGCAATCCCAGCCCGGCACATAATTCGCGTCATAATGCGTAATCTGCCGCGAACGATTAATAATATCCTTCAAAATCTTGTTCAACGCAGTACCCATATGCAACTCACCATTGGCATAAGGCGGACCATCGTGTAACACAAATTTCTCCCGCCCCTGTGCCGCCTGACGCTGGCGTTCATACAGCCCTAAATCATCCCAGAGCCGCAAAATATCAGGCTCCGTCTCAGGAAGCCTACCCCGCATCGGAAAATCAGTCTGCGGCAGAAACACCGACTCCCGCCAACGGTCAGAAGATTTCCCCGCCTTCTGCCCCCCCCGAGCAGACAGAGACGGCGGCGGAGTCTCCGCCGAACCACGGACAGACACCGCGCTAGAAGGCTTCTTGGAAGGCATAAAATTAGAACCGAAACGCGATCCGCCACGCAGGCACAATTAGACAATTCATAGACAATTAGACAAGGTAAAAGCCAAAAGCAAAGATAGACAAGAGCCAAAAAGCGCAAAGATAGACAAAATCACAAAATCGCTCCCCCCACCACCACGCCAGAGCACAAAATTGGCTCGTCAATTGGCTCCGCCTTTTATCTCCCCCTTTCATCTGCCCTTTATCCCCCCCTTCACCTGCCCCTTCATCTCCCCGTATAGCTCCCCCTTTATCTCCCCCTTGCCAAAACAAGTCCGCAGTGCCACACTTGCCCCATTGAACTTACACCGCGCCCCCTTCGTTGCCAAGTATCCCGCCAGCTAGCCCAACAAGTATCGTAAAATACGGCTTGGTTCCGTGCCTGTTGTCTGCCCTGCGACCCATCCCGCAAGGCAGAGTCAGGGCACAAGCCATTTAACCAGCAACAGACCCAGCACCAAACCCACAACCCACAAGACAACAACACGCGAAATCAGGTAACCCAGGACACACAGAAATGCAAGAAGAAAACGACTCTTCACCCGCTCCGTCAGAAGACGCAGAGCAAGTCGCAGGCAAAGTTAAGTGGTTTAATCCCACCAAGGGCTTCGGCTTCGTAGAAATCGCCAGCAAAGGACAAGACGCGTTCTTGCATATCTCGGCCCTATCGGCGGCAGGTGTCACAACCCTGCACCCAGGAGCAGAAATCACCATAACCCTATCGCAAAGCCCACGCGGAGTACAGGTAGAGCGTTTAATCTCCGTAGAAAGCGAAGGCGAACCACAATACGGTAGCGGTAGTGCCAGCGGCGTACCACGCGCTCCAAGTGGGCCACTCCACACAGTTGAAGGCACAGTCAAGTTCTACAACGCCCGCAAAGGCTTCGGCTTCGTCACCCCCGACGACGGCGGACCCGATATCTTCCTGCCCGGCCGCGTGCTAACCCGTTGCGGAATCCTGTCGGTTAACCCCGACGATCGCTTGGTCATGCAAGTACGACAAGGAATGCGCGGCTTGTCCGCCGAAACAGTTGAGCTTTCCTCGCAAGCCCCCAGCGGCGACAGCAGCAGCAACACAGACCCAGCAAGCGAAGAAGCTCCCGCCATAGGCATAGACGAAAAAGGCGACGCTGGCTCAGAACTCTAGCACCGATGCACCCCCGCAAGCCCCCTTGCGGGGGAGCATTCATGCCAAGTGTTAGGAAACCAAGCAAGGTTTGGCTTCATAGTTTTAGGGACAGGCTAATTTTGTCTAGCCCCCTGTAAGGTGCTTAAACACAAGTAGCCTATGTTTGAAACTATGGGGCTTTTAAGCAGATTAGAGGGTTAACGCCTGGCATTGATGCCGCACCGCAAGCCCCCTTGCGGGGGAGCATTCATGCCAAGTGTTAGGAAACCAAGCAAGGCTTGGCTTCATAGCTTTCAGCACAGGCTAATTGTGTCTAAAGGTCTTGCAGGGGGCTTTGGCTCAATTAACCCCTTATTGAAACTATGGGGCTTAACGGCTGGTGGAAGAGCCAAGGCTTGGCACGAATGCCGCACCGCAAGGTGCCACCGCAAGGTGCTAGTGCGGGCGGAGAAAAAAACGCACCTGTGTCGCCGCTTCTTCAGCAAGAATTTCTAATCTAAGCTCTTCGCTGTCGCGCAACCACATCAGCTCACCCGACTCCTGCCAGCCAAGCGAAGGCAAGGTGTCAGCGTAGAATTGCCGCACCACTTCCGCATCAGTCGCACCAAACGCCGCCGCTTCAGCAATTCGTCCAGCGGGCTTGTCAAAGACAATCGCTTCTTCTGTGTACTCCACAAAACCTGCGGGCAAAGGAATTTCAGGCAGAATAGACAAAAAGTCAGTGGTCGCAATCGTCGCAGTCTGTGCCCAAGCCGCCTGCAGACTCTGCCCTTCCACAGACCCAGAAACAAAACCCGCCCGCCGCTCGGCAACAGAAACCGCCACCAGCACCAGCACCGCAAGCCACAAGATTCGCCGAAAAGCCATAGCCGCAAGTCTAGCCCTGTTTATGCGGACAGTAAAAGGTAGATCTTCCAGCTTGCTCTATACGCCGAATTCCGCCCCTAGCCTTCGCCCCGCCCAATTGTTTGCGCCTGCCTGCTCCGCAAACACACTGCGGACACGCCATACCCGCCCGCTCATAAACCGCCCAAGAATGCTGAAACCAACCCGCTTCCGCATTCGGACGCAGATAATCCCGCCGCGTACTACCCCCCGCCTGAATCGCCTGACCCAAAACCATGCGAATGGACTCAGCTAAACGCTCCGCCCGCTTCGCACCAATACGCCCCGCTTCAGACAAGGGAGAAATCCCCGCGTAAAACAAAGCTTCACTCGCATAAATATTTCCCACCCCCGCGACAACCCGCTGGTCAAGCAAAGCAGGCTTAATCGCACTCCGCTTGCCCTTCAATGCCGCTCGCAAAACCGCTCCGTTAAAGGAGCTGTCCAGTGGCTCAGGACCCATCGCCGCAAACCGCGCATAAACTCCAAGCCGCTCAGTCGGACAAAGATCCCAAAAGCCAAACCGCCGCGGATCAACAAACCCAAGCCGCACCCCGCCTTCAAGAAAAAATACCAAATGCTCGTGCTTTGCCCGTGGCACAGAATCCTGACGCGGCTCTAGATTTGTCCGCTCGGCTAAAAGCTGTCCGCTCATACCCAAGTGGCAAATCGCCGTCACGCCATCTTCTAAATGCAACAAAAGATATTTACCCCGCCGTGCTAACGCCACAACCCGCCGCCCGCCAAGCCGCCCCGCAAAACCACGCGGCAACGGAAAGCGCAAATCACGCCGCCGAACCCGCACCCATTCAATCCGCTTGCCTGTAAGGACAGGCTCCAGATCGCGGCGTAGTGTTTCTACTTCAGGCAATTCAGGCATAGAACAACTTTAACACAAAGCCGAGATAAGACTATGACTCCCAGTAGCAAGCAACTGCAAAGCAATATACAGAGCCAAAGCAATCTACAGAGCCAAAGCAATATACAGAGCTAAAGCAATGTACAGAGCCAAAGCAATATACAGAGCTAAAGCAATGTACAGAGCCAAAGCAATGTACAGAGCAACAGCAAGGCAACTTACAAAGCAACAGCAAAGCAGGCTATCATAAGCCTATGCAACAGACCACAAAAAATCGCCTTCGCCCCGCAAGCCGCCCTGAACGCCGCTCCCAACGCCGTCCTGAACGCCACCCCGTACGTCGCACTGCCCATCGCACTGCTCGCCGACAAGAAAGTCCGCCACAGGTTTCCTTCGGAGCCGAAACCATAAACGCCCACGACAAAACCAACCGCGTGCGCCAGCTCTTCGCCGAAGTCGCAGACTCCTATGACCAAATGAATGACTTAATGTCGCTCGGACTCCACAAGGTCTGGAAAGATGCACTCGTCGCTCGCGTGGCTCCGCGAGCGGGCGAACACTGCCTAGACCTAGCAGGCGGCACAGGAGATATCGCCTTCCGCCTATACAAAGCCACAAACGGCAAAGCCATCATCACCGTCGCTGACCTAACCGCCGAAATGCTACACCACGGACAAAACCGAAGCTTCACCCACGGAATCCCACCCCACGCTATCACCTGGCAAGTCGCCAACGCCGAAGACTTAAAGTGTGCTGACAACTCCTTTGCCGCAATTACCCTTGCCTTCGGCTTGCGCAATATGACGCACCCCAGACAAGCCTTAAGCGAAGCCTTCCGCGTCTTGGACTCAGGCGGACGACTCGCCGTGCTGGAATTTTCCCCGCCCGATACGCCGATTTTTTCAGAACTCTATCGCCGCCTGTCGCGGCGACTCATTCCCGCCTTAGGCAAACAAATCGCCGACAACGAAGCCGCATACCGCTATCTGGTGGAGTCCATTGAAACCTTCGCCGACGCCGAAACCGTAAGCCAGTGGCTCAAAGCCGCAGGATTTCGCTCGGTCGTCAGCGAACGACTCGGCGGCGGTATCGCCGCCCTGCACCTAGCTTGGAAGTACTAAACTTATACGCACCAAGCTTGAAAACACTAAACCCAAAAACACTAAGCCCAAAAACACTAAGCCCAAAAACATCAAGCCCAAAAACTCCAAGCCCAAAAACACTAAGCCCAAAAACTCCAAACCTAAAAATAACAAGCTAAAAAACAACAAGCCAAAAAACCCTACTGCTTTTCCTCTAAACAACGCTCGCCCCGCACAATCGCCGTACCCGAACTACGACTACCCAAAGGCGCAAAAACCAAAAACCGATACTCCGCTTCTTCGCGGGTCAAAGCAAAAGAATGCGGAAGCCTGCCCTCCGCAACATACGGCACCTGCCCCGCCTGTGCCGCCACAAGCCGCAAACTATGCGCAGGATGATAACGTTCAGGCAAAACTCCATTCGCATCCTGTGCCGTCAAGCTGATGGCAATGGCTCCGTTGGCAAAAGTTGCAGTTTCATCTCCGTGCCGCGAAGTACCCGTGCGCACCAAAATACTTCGCTCCACCGCTTCGCCACAGGTCAGCAACGGAGCCGTTGAACGAATCCGCGCTTCCAAGCGCGAGATTGCAACCCCTTCCGCCACCTTGCGCCTTGCCTCTTCCATCACCCCCGACAGATCGCCAAGCTGTCCCTCACGCCGCAGCTGCACCCGCAAGCTGTAAATCTCACGCTGCAACAACTCATTGTCCGCCAAAGCCTTCGCCTGTTGCTCCGCCAAAGTCGCCAAACGCGCCGCCTGTTCTTCCAGCTGGCGCGTTACCGTCAAAGCCCGCCCCGACTCGCTCTGTCGTCCGAGATCCCAGACAAAAGCAAAGCCCGCCGCCAAAACTCCAAGCACCAGAAACCGCCGCGCCAAGACCAAAAGGCGACGACGACGACGACGACGAAGATTGCTGTATAGCGACATTCCAGACCTACCGAAAATGTGACGCGCGTCTGGCTATCCTATAGGCAATCGCTCCGCCTTGCTAGGGTTTCCCGCCTTTGGGTGCTAGGCTTGGGGCAATGGCTTCTACCTATACCGCTCCTGCGTCTGCCGCCCAAGACGCCTTCATCGCCCGCCTGTGCTTCACAGCGGACGGATTAATCTCCGTGCTGGCGTGTCGGGCAGGGTCAGGCGAGCCGCTCATGCACGCCTGGATGAACGAAGAAGCCCTGCGCCGCACGCTCACCAGCGGCGATATGTGGTACTGGTCGCGCTCACGGCAAAAGCTATGGCGTAAAGGAGAAACCAGCGGCAATTATCAGCGACTGGTTGAGCTCTTGCAAGATTGCGATGGCGATAGCTTGCTCGCCTATGTTGAACAGACAGGAAATGCCTGCCACTTGAATCGTCCGAGTTGTTTTGTGCCTGTGGATTGGCAAGAAGAGTAAAAGCTAATCTTCTGAGTTGGCAGTAAAAGCTAATCTTCTGAGTTGGCAGTAAAAGCTAATCTTCTTCGTCTGGTTCTGGTTTCGGTGCAGGAGCAATCACCAGAGTCGCCTCTCCCAAAGGCAAGTCATCAGAAGGCAAGTCATTAGAAGGAAAATCATCAGGCAGTGCTTCGCCTGTGCTTTCTGCTTTTGGTTTGTCCTGCCCGCGTTGCGTCTGGTCTTTTGCCGCACTTATGCTCTGACTCCTAGTTTTGTTTTTTTCTTTGTTTTTTTCCTTGTTGCTTTCCTTGCTTCTTTTCTTGTTTCTTTCCTTGTTTTTTTCTGTGCTTTTTCCCTTGTTGCTTCCCGCCGCTTGCAAATTCGCTTGCGCCGCAACCGCCCGCACCGCAAGTTCATCTAAAGTCCCCCGCCATACCCGCTCGTGCAACTTTGTCATTTCAAAAGCCACTAAGGCAGAGCGATTTCCGCCCAAAGTTTCAGCGGCAACTGCAAGCATACGCCCCAACCTACGCGGACTTTCAAAAACCACAATCGCTCCTGCAAAGTCTTGATACGGAGCCAGCATACGCGCAATCCGCGCCTTGCGATGTGGAGCAAAGCCCGTAAAAACAAAACCCTTACCGCCAAACCCCGACAAAGCCACCGCCGTAGTCACAGCACTGACTCCGGGTATCACTTCAACGCGAAACCCCGCAGCAAGGGCTTCACGGACTGCCACCGCTCCAGGGTCGCTGATGGCGGGCATACCTGCATCACTGACGAGCGCGACTTTTTGTCCTGTGCTTAGAAGTCCAAGAATGCGCTGGCTGGCGCGGGCTTCATTTTCCGCCCGATAGGAAAAACATTGACGCGGAGTCGCAATCGCTTCCGCCGACAAAAGCTTGCGGATACGCCGTGTATCCTCGGCGGCAAGCGCATCGGCAGAGCGCAAGGCTTCCCGTGCCCGCAAGGTCAAGTCGCCCAAGTTGCCGATCGGCGTGCCGATGAGCCACAGAACGGCATCGGCACGGTTGGGCGCAGTCCTGCCCCCTAGCGAAAGCCCGCGCGAGTCGCTAGACTTGCCAGTGATGGCTTTTGTTCTTTTTGTCTTGCTGGGCGTGTCCATGGCGGCGACTCTCGCGATCTTGCTTGCGGGCTTGGCGGTAATGGCGCGGGGCGGAGATACCAACGCTCGTTGGTCAAATCGTTTGATGCGGTGGCGCGTGATTGCCCAGGCGGTGACGATAGGATTTTTTGTGCTTGCGGTCTTGGCGGCGCGTTGAGCGTGGGCTCGGATGGTTATTGTGGCGGCTATTGTGATGGTTATTGTGGCGGCTATTGTACCCGACTTTAGCCTTGGCGTGGCGTGGATGGCGCGGGCGGGCTTGGCTTTTGCTCGGGCTTTGGAGAAGCAGAATTGGTTCGCTTAACTCGCATCTACACCCGTGGCGGAGACGCGGGCAAAACTTCGCTTGGCGATGGTTCGCGGGTTGCGAAGAGCGGCTTGCGGGTTGCGGCGTTTGGTGCGGTGGACGAGCTAAACGCGGTCTTGGGGGTGATCCGCGCTGACCTAGAGCCCCAAGCCGCGGCGTTGGATGACTTGCTTGCGCGGGTGCAGAACGAGCTGTTTGATTTGGGAGCTGACTTGGCGTGTCCGCCGACTGCGCAATCGGCTAGCGCGGATACTAACGGCACAGACGCTAACGGCACAGACGCTAACGGCACAGACACTAACGGCACAGACGCAACCAACAAGGACACAACTAAAGCCGCGCGCCAAGATACAGCTCTGCGTATTATCCCTGCGCAGGTGGAGGCATTAGAGCAAGCGATAGATACGCATAATGCGGGCTTGGCTCCGCTGACGAGTTTTATTTTGCCTGGCGGCACGCGCACGGCGGCGGGATTGCATTTGGCTCGCACGATGGCGCGGCGGTCTGAGCGTGCGCTTTTTGCTTTGGCGGAATCTGAGTCTGTGGGTGAGTCGGTTTTGCGTTATATGAATCGTTTGTCTGATTTGTTGTTTGTTTTGTCGCGGGTTGCGAATGATGGAGGAGAGGCAGATGTTTTGTGGCAGCCCGGCGGCACACGAAGTGCTACGCGCGATGTGCCACCAGACGGCTAGGGGCTTACCCCAGACAGCTAGAACTACGCCACTAGACGGCTAGGGACTTACCCCCAGACAGCTAGAAATACACCACTAGACGCTTAGAGCTACACCACTAGACGGGCAGGGACTTACCACCAGACAGATAGAACTACGCCCCCAGACAGGCAGGATTGCATCGGCGATAAAAAGGCTGTAAATAGCCGAGTTGCACCGCGATTTTCCAGCACGGGTTTCGGTGGAGTTTTCAGCGGAAGTTTTCAACGCGGGTTTCACTGCAGGTTTCAAAGCGGTTTTCAAGCGGGTTTTACGAACAAATTTTGGGCGGAGTTTTCTGTCCGAAGGTTTCTGACAGACAAGGGATAGCGAACGATGAAGGTTTTGGTTGGAGTAAAGCGGGTGATTGACGCGTATGTCAAGGTTCGGGTGCGCGGTGACGGCACGGGTGTTGAGACGGACAATGTGAAGATGTCGATGAATCCGTTTTGCGAGATCGCGGTGGAAGAAGCGGTGCGCTTGAAGGAAGCGGGTACTGCGAGTGAGCTGGTGGCGGTGTCGTGTGGTCCTGCGGCAAATCAGGAGACTTTGCGCACGGCGTTAGCGGTGGGCTGCGATAGAGCTATTTTGGTGCAGCACGATGGCGCGTTGGAGCCACTCGCGGTGGCGAAGATTTTGGCGGCTTTGGTGGAGCGTGAGTCTCCGCGTTTGGTTTTGTTGGGCAAGCAGGCGGTGGATAATGATTTTAACAGCACGACGCAGATTTTGGCGGCGCGTTTGGGGTGGAGTCAGGGCTGTTTTACCTCGTCGTTGGAAGTTGAAGGCGACAAGTTGCTGGTCGCCCGCGAAGTGGATGCGGGTATAGAAAAGCGCAGTTTATCTTTGCCGAGTGTGGTTAGTGCGGATTTGCGTTTGAACACGCCGCGGTATGCGAGTTTGCCGAACATTATGAAGGCGCGGTCTAAGCCCTTGGAGACAATCACGGCGACAGATTTACTTTCCGAGTCTGACTTGGCTCCGCGTTTGGAGATTTTGAAGGTGGAAGAGCCACCAGCCCGCAAGGCGGGGGTAAAGGTGCAGTCGGTGGAAGAGCTGGTTGCGAAGTTGAAGGACGAAGCTGAAGTTTTGTAAAAAGTTTTCTACAACAGGAGAAGAACCATGCGCGTATTGGTATTGGCAGACCACGACGGAGAGTCTTTAAAGCCCGCGACTTTGAGTGCAGTGGCGGCGGCGGGCAAGTTTGCCGCGACTTGTGATTTGTTGGTTATGGGAGGTGAGTCATCCAGAGCGGTTGCTGATTTGGCGGCACGGGTTATGGGTGTGGCGAAGGTGCGGCTTGTCTGTGCGGAGTCTTGGCAGCATGCGAGTGCTGAAGCGGCGGCTCCGTTTGTTGCTGAGTTAGCGGCGGACTACGATGCAGTTCTTGCGCCTGTGGGGAGTTTTGCGAAGAACTTGCTTCCGCGTGTGGCGGCATTGCTTGATGTGCAACCGATAACCGAGGTGTTAGAAATTGTTGCGGCGGATACTTTTGTTCGTCCGTTGTATGCGGGGAATGCTTTGGCGACGGTGCGCTCAAGGGATGCGAAAAAGCTGCTGACGGTACGTGCGACTTCGTTTGAAGCGGTGGCGAGCGAAGGCGGAAGTGCGACTTTAGAAGAAGTGGCGAGTCAGGCGGGTCAGGCAGGAGAGTCGGACTTGTCGTCTTGGACGGCGGACGAAGTTTCCAAGAGCGAACGCCCCGAGCTAACGAACGCTCGCATTGTCATCTCGGGCGGACGCGGTATGCAAAGCGGCGAGCACTTTGCCTTACTTGAATCGGTGGCTGACAAGCTTGGAGCGGCGGTGGGTGCGTCGCGAGCGGCGGTGGATGCTGGCTATGTTCCCAACGAATATCAGGTGGGACAGACGGGCAAGGTGGTGGCTCCTGATTTATATATTGCGGTGGGCATATCGGGTGCGATTCAACACTTGGCGGGAATGAAAGACTCAAAAGTAATAGCGGCGATTAACAACGACCCTGATGCACCGATCTTCCAAGTCGCCGACTACGGCCTAGTCGCTGACCTATTCGAAGCCCTCCCCGCCCTATCCAAAGCCCTAGACCCCTAGCGCACCTTGCGGTGCGGCATTCGTGCCAAGCCTTGTTGCTTCCACCAGCTGTTAAGCCCCATAGTTTTGCTAACAGGCCAATTGAGCCGAAGCCCCCTTGCGGGGGGAGCGTGAGGTTAGTGTGATGATCTGGCTCCTATTGTGGAGACGAAGACCCACCGAGTGCCCGTAGGGCACGAGCGCGAGCGTAGCGGAGTGAAACGAGCGGAGCGAAGCGGACGCCGCCGTAGGCGGCAAGAGCCCGCGCAAGCGGGCGTAAATTAAATGTTGAAGTAGAGCCCAAGCCTAACCTCTTTTTCTGCGGCTTAGAAATCAGGGTAATTGGAAGACAAGCCAGATGTGGCAAATTGCCCGCAAGAGCGGGGGTGATGAAGCCGCGGGGGGGAATTTTTATAGGATTTATGTATACTTAGGGTTGTGGTATAATTGCCGCTCTTGATGGAGAGTACAAAGCGGGGGAAGTATGCACCGCGTCCAAAAGATCGCTTGTTCGTTTTTCTGTTTGCTTCTAAGCACAGGACTTGTGTTGGCAAGTCCAGCACAGGCGCAGGAGAAGCCGCAAACCATAGACGAGCTGTTCCAAGCCGCCCGCGAATTCCGCGAGGAGAACAAGCCAAACAAAGCTCGCGATAGCTACCTGCAAATCTTAGAACTCCTGCAGGACGAAGAAAACTTGCGCATCCGCGCCGCCACCTACAATAATCTCGGAGCACTCGCCGCCAATAAAGGAGACCTAGACAAAGCCGAAACCTACTACAACGACTCGCTCGCTACCCGCAAACACCTCGGAGACCAACACGGAGTCGCCGACACCTACCATAACCTCGGCAACATCGCCCAACTGCGCGGCGATTTTGAATCCGCGAGCGACTGGTACAAACAATCGCTCACCGTCCGCGAGTCGCTGGGCGATACAGCAGGACTCATCCACACCTACAATGCCCTCGGATATGTCGCCGTCGCCCGCGGCGTGCAAAACGCCATCGGCAAAATCTCGCGCTACTTCTACGGATACCTCGCCAGCAAAGATATCATTGGCGGTGCAGACGGAGCCGCCAAAATTTACAGAAAATTCGGCAGCCAAGGACAGATCAACAAGGACCTAAACGAAGCCCATAGCTTCTACGAACAAGCCCTAGCACTGAGCGAAGACCTAAACAATCGCCTCGGATTAGCCTCCAGCTACAGCCATCTTGGCGAGATTGCGCAAATCCGCCGCGAGTGGTCGCGTGCCATTTCCTTCTACGACCGCGCAATTGAGCAATACGAGTCCGTCAACGACCAAGAACAACAAATCGGACTCGCAACGGTCTATAACCATCTCGGTAATATTTCCGTCAAACGCGGCGACTTCGGGAGCGCCGAAGAGTGGTACAACCAATCCTTGACGCTCTACCAATCCATGGAAGACAAAGCAGGACAAATACGCATCTATGTCGGCTTGGCAATCTTGTCCTACGAGGAGAAAAGTTACCTCACCGCCGCCTGGCGCTTCATCCGCATCGCCTGGAAACACTTCACCACCGGCACCTTGCGGTGGAGCATTCGTGCCAGCCCTTAACTCTCCCACCAGCCGTTAAGCCCCATAGTTTTGCTAACAGGCCAATTGAGCCGAAGCCCCCTATAAGACCTTTAGACACAATTAGCCCTTGGCTAAAACTATGAAGCCCGTGGGCAGATTAGAGAGTTAACGCTAGGCACTATCGCCGCACCGCAAGGTGCTTAGACACAATTAGCCTGTGCTGGAAGCTATGAAGCCAAGCACCTTGCGGTGCGGCATTCATGCCAGCCCTTAGCTCCCCCACCAACTGTTAAGCCCCATAGTTTTGCTAACAGGCTAATTGAGCCAAGCACCTTGCGGCGGGGCATCTGTGCCAGCCCTTAGCTCCCCCACCAGCCGTTAAGCCCCATAGTTTCAACGGAAGGGCTAATTGAGCCAAAGCACCTTGGCGTCAATTAAAAAAGCCGCCTGGCGGGGCGGCGGCGGAGCTTACGCAGAAGCGGAGAGCTTTTCTATTTCTTCTTTGATAACCAGTTTTTGTTTTTTCAGTTCGCTCAAAAGTACTGTATCAGGCTGCGGACGTTGCGTTTCTAGGGTGATCTTTTCTTCTAATCCGCTGTGTTTGCGGCGTAAAGCGGCGAGGTGTACTTCTGAAGTCATGGTGCCTCCTTTTGGGTTGTGGGCCTTGTCTAGCGACAAAGCGGAGCTTTTGCCTTATGCTATACCTCTCAACGACGGAGTGCAAGAACCAAATATCAAGGCAAGGAGACTCCCCATGGGGCAAGGCTTAGAAATCTTAGACAGGGCAGAGCTAGCCCCAACCAGCGGCTATCTGGGCGGCAAGTGGCGGGCAGGAGACGCACGCTTTGCGGTCAAAAATCCTGCCACGGGTGAAACCTTGGCGGAAGTCGCAGATCTGGGCGCAAGCGACACAGAAGCCGCGGTATCGGCGGCGACTGAAGCTTGGCACAGCTGGAGCCGCCTGACCGCCAAAGAGCGCAGTGTGTTAATGCGCCGTTGGGCGGGTTTGATACTTCAGCATCAAGAAGACTTAGCCCGCATTATGACTTTGGAAAACGGCAAGGTCTTGGCGGAAGCGCGCTTAGAAACGGCGTTGAGTGCTGCCTATATAGAGTGGGGTGCAGAAGAAGGCAGACGCATCTACGGAGATGTGATTCCGAGCCACCGCCCCGATGCGCGTCTGTTGGTGTTTCGTCAGTCTATTGGCCCTGTGGGCGTGATAACGCCGTGGAACTTTCCGTCGGCGATGCTGACGCGCAAGGCGGCGGCGATTTTGGGCAGTGGTTGCTCTCTGGTGGCGAAGCCAGCGGCGGAGACTCCGCTATCGGCTTTGGCTTTGGCGGTCTTGGCGGACGAAGCGGGCATTCCTGCGGGTGTGTTTAACATTGTCCCGAGCAAGCGGGCGGGCGAAGTTGGCAAGGTCTTGACCGAAGATGCGCGGATACGGGCTTTTTCCTTTACGGGTTCAACAGCGGTGGGCAAGGAGTTAATGCGCCAATGTGCCAGCACAGTCAAAAAAACCGCGATGGAGTTAGGCGGCAATGCGCCCTTGTTGGTCTTTGACGATGCTGACCTAGAGACAGCGATAACAGGCACGATGCAAAGCAAGTTTCGCAACGGCGGACAAACTTGCATCTGTCCGAACCGTATTTTTGTTCAAGACAAGATTTACGACTCCTACATCAGCGGACTTGCCGAGCAGGCGGCACAGATCAAAGTCGGCAACGGACTCACAGAAGGCATGCAGCAGGGTCCGTTGATTAATCAAGCGGCGGTAGAAAAAGTACTGCGCCAAGTAGAAAACGCTAAGTCCTTGGGCGGAGAAATTCTCTGCGGCGGAGACCAAGGCACCTTAGGCGGCTGCTTTCATATGCCAACAGTGATTGCCAACGCCAACACCAAGATGGAATTTGCTTGCGAAGAAACGTTTGGTCCTGTGGCTCCTGTGGTGCGGTTTGCGACCGAAGCCGAAGGCGTGGCGATGGCGAACGACACCGAATTCGGACTCGCCGCTTACGCCTTCACCCAAGACCTTGCCCGCGCCTTTCGCGTTAGCGAAACCCTAGAGTCAGGAATGGTCTCACTGAACGCGGGCGTGATGACAACTGAAGTCGCCCCCTTTGGCGGCTACAAAGAGTCGGGCTTAGGCCGCGAAGGCTCCCACCAAGGCATGGACGAATTCACCGAAACCAAATACGTCCAATTTGCGGGATTGTAAATCCTGCAATTGTTTATTACGCCCGCTTGCGCCGCCTTTTTGCACGGCTCGGCAAGCTTCGCCACGTCTCGCCTCTAGGGGGTGTTAACAGGAAACCAAAGCGGGCGACTGCCCCGTGCGTCCAGCACGGGTGCAGGAGACAGCTTTGGCAGTTAGGGGGGGTGGTTTCGTGCCCTACGGGCACTCGGTGGGTCTTCATCTCCATAACGGGAGCCAGTTAATCCCCCTAATCTTACGCTCCCCCCGTAGGGGGCTTCGGCTCAATTAACCTTTTACTGGAAACTATGGGGCGGGGCGGTTGGTGGAAGCAACAAGGGTTGGCATGAATGCCCCGCCGCAAGGCGGTTAGTAGCGGTAGTGGGGGGGTTTGAAGGGGCCTTGGGGGGGGAGGTTGAGGTAGGTGGCTTGCGAGTCAGTCAAGGTGGAAAGTTCTGCTCCTAAGTGTTGTAAGTGCAAAGCCGCCACCTTTTCGTCTAGGTGTTTGGGTAATACATATACCTTGCGCTCGTAATTCGCTCCGTTCTGCCATAGGTCAAGCTGTGCCAAAACTTGATTGGCAAAGCTTGTGCTCATCACAAATGAAGGATGTCCCGTAGCATTGCCCAAATTCACCAGTCTGCCCTCAGACAACAGTAAAAGCCGCTTGTCGTCAGGAAAGGTGATTTGATCCACTTGCGGCTTAATGTTCTGCCAACGGAAATTACGCAAACCTTCAACTTGAATCTCGTTGTCAAAATGTCCGATGTTGCACACCACCGCACAATCCTTCATCGCCCGCATATGATCAACCGTTATCACATCACGATTGCCCGTCGCAGTAACAAAAATGTCCGCCCGTGGAGCCGCCGTTTCCATCGTCACCACTTCATACCCCTGCATCGCCGCCTGTAAAGCGCAAATCGGATCTATCTCACTCACCAAAACCCGACAGCCCGCTCGTGCCAAAGATTCCGCCGAGCCCTTGCCCACATCGCCAAAGCCACAGACCATCGCCACCTTGCCCGACAACATCAAGTCCGTCGCTCGGCGAATTCCATCTACTAGCGATTCACGCACCCCGTAGCGGTTGTCAAACTTAGACTTCGTAACCGAGTCATTCACATTAATCGCAGGACAACCAAGTGTACCCTTGCGCGCCATTTCTTCTAAACGTAGGACTCCCGTTGTCGTCTCTTCAGAAATGCCGCGCACAGTCGCAAGCCAGTCCGCCCGTTCAGGACGATGCAAAACCTGCGTTAAGTCGCCGCCATCATCAACAATCAAGTCAGGCTTGCCACCGTCAGGCGCATCCAGTGTCTGGTCTATCGCCCGCCAGTATTCATCTTCGCTCATACCTTTCCACGCAAAGACGGCGACTCCTGCCTTGGCAACCGCCGCCGCCGCATGGTCTTGAGACGAAAAAACATTGCACGACGACCAACGAACAGACGCGCCCAAGTGCGTCAGAGTCTCTATCAAGACCGCAGTCTGCACCGTCATATGCAGACAGCCAATAATTCGCGCTCCCGCAAGCGGACGACTCGCCCCGTGTTCCGCCCGCAACGCCATCAAGCCCGGCATTTCAGACTCAGCTAGGGTTATCTCAGCCCTGCCCCATTCGGCTAAGGATAAGTCCTTAACGCAAAAGTCTTCGGCTCGTTGGGGGTTAGATGGCGCTTTTGTTTTTGTCGCTTCGCTCATAGTAGGTCTTTCTTTACTTAAGGGGCTTTCTTAAGGGGCTTTTTAAGGTGGGCTTTTTAGGAATTCTTACCACAAGTCAGACAAGACGGGCGGGACTCAGCCAGCAATAGCTGTGGACTGCCCGTCAGGCTGTCCATAAGCAAAAGCTTGCCCGCCAGCGTATGATTTGAGCCAAATAGCAAAAACTTCAACGCCTCGTTCGCCATCATCGCACCAATCATACCCGCCAAAGCTCCCAAGACAGGCTGACGCGGTGGCTCGCCACCCGCCGCTTCTGAACCCGCCGCTCGCGGCACCAAAAGACAACGATAACAAGGACTGCTCGGCAAAATCGTCGCCAAAATACCCAGCGTGCCGCCGATGGCTCCTGTAATCAGGGGCGTGGCTGTCGCTCGTGCCGTGTCGTTGAGTACGAGCCGTGTCTCCAAGTTGTCGCTGGCATCTAGGACAAGGTCTGCGTCAGAAAGAAAATCCGCCGCGTTGTCTGCCACCAAGCGCGTTCTATGCGCAAAAACTCCGCACTCAGGAAATTGCTTCGCTAACTTCTGCCCCACCACTTCCGCCTTGCTCTTGGCTAGATCATCAGGCGCATACAAAATCTGGCGGGCAAGGTTTGTCGCTTCTATCACATCATCGTCTAACAAAGTCAGCTTGCCGACTCCCGCCGCCGCCAAGTACAGAACAGCAGGCGTGCCAAGCCCGCCCGCTCCGACAATAAGCACAGAAGCCGCCGCCAACCGCGCCCGCCCTTCAGCAGAAGAAAAACCATCAGCCAAGGGCGCAAGCGGCTCAGCCGCAAGTTCAAGTTCCATCGCGGGGGTCTAAAGCAGAAGCACGGCGGCGGCTTCCTGCTCCGCCCGCTTCAACCAGCTCGCGGCGGAGCTGCCGTCCAGGGCGGAAGGCAGGCACACGTTTCGCCGCCACAAATACCGACTCACCAGAACGCGGATTACGCGATATACGCTCGCTTCGCTCTTTCGTCCAGAACGAGCCAAAGCCGCGAATCTCTACGCGGCGGTTTTCCACCAAGGCTTCGCTGATCGCTTCAAAGACAACATCCACGTAACGCTCCAAGGTTTTGGAGTCCATTCGCGGGTTCTTCTCTGCCAAAAGACGAATCAAATCACTGCGATTCATCGTACTGGCGTTTTTTCTAACCACGGCTTCTCCTCAGGCTCACGGGAGGCGTGGGCTCAAGTGCTGGTTTCCGCCCGTAAGATATTGTCTTTATAGTATTTTTTCATCCGTGAGGCAATAAAAAAGATTCGCCACGCCTAAGAATTAGCCGAAAAAGCACGGATTTCTGCGGGTTTCCCCGCCTTGCGGCGGGGCATTCGTGCCAGCCCTTTTTGCTTCCACCAACTGTTAAGCCCCATAGTTTCAATGAAGGGCTAATTGAGCCGAAGCCCCCTGCAAGACCTTTAGATACAATTAGCCCTTGGCTAAAACTATGAAGCCCGTGGGCAGATTAGAGAGTTAACGCTAGGCACTATCGCCGCACCGCAAGGTGCTTAGACACAATTAGCCCTTGGCTAAAACTATGAAGTCCGTGGGCAGATTAGAGAGTTAACGCTAGGCACTATCGCCGCACCGCAAGGTGCTTAGACACAATTAGCCCTTGGCTAAAACTATGAAGTCCGTGGGCAGATTAGAGAGTTAACGCTAGGCACTATCGCCGCACCGCAAGGTGCTTAGACACAATTAGCCTGTGCTGGAAGCTATGAAGCCAAGCCTTGCTTGGTTTCCTAAGACTTGGCATGAATGCTCCCCCGCAAGGGGGCTACTGGGCTTCTTTGGGGGCTTCTGTGGGCTCGTCTGTTGGCTCTGTGGGCGCGTCTGTGGGCTCGGGGGAGTCATCAGCCACAGGAGCTTCATCAGGGGCTTCGCTGGGGGCTTTGGCGGTGTCGTCTCCTGTCGGAGCTAGAGCCGCCAGCTTGGATGCACCCAAAATCTCGCCCAGCTGCGCTCCCGACTCGGTAGAGCCGTAATCCGCCACCGCCTGCTCGGCTTCTTCAATCTGCAACTGCTTAATAGACAAAACAAAACGCCGCGCCTTCTTATCACGCGAAACAATCTTCGCATCCACCTTCTCACCCGCCGCAAACTGATTGGGGTCTTGTCCATCACGCTCACGCGACAACTCGGCTTTTTTAATAACCCCTGGAGTCTTCTCGTCTCCGAGCGTGACTTCCACGCCGCCGCTAAAGACCGACGAAATCGTACAGGTCACTGTCGCTCCAATCTTGTGCTTTTCATCTCCGTCTTCAAACGGATCTTCCGTCAAGTGCTTAATGGATAACGATATACGACAGCGATCACTATCCACATTGGTCACCTTGGCAGTAACCTGTTGTCCGCGGTGGTATTCCTTGATGACTTCTTCGCCAGGCTTGTCCCACGACAAGTCAGCAAAATGCACCATCCCATCAACACCTTCCTCCAACTCAATAAACAAACCAAAGTTCGTTATGTTCTTCACCTTGCCCGTAACTTCGCTTCCCGTCGGATGACGCTCGGCAAATTCATTCCACGGATTCGGTAAAGCCTGCTTCATACCCAACGAAACCCGCCGCCGCTTTTCATCAATGTCTAAGACCACCACATCCACTTCTTGACTCACCGATACCAGCTTGCGCGGATGAACATTACGCTGCGACCAGCTCATCTCCGATATATGCACCAAACCCTCAATGCCCGGCTCCAGCTGTACAAAAGCCCCGTAATCAGTAATGTTAGAAACCCGCCCCTTCAGCTTCGTACCAACAGGAAAACGCTCCACCGTACCCTGCCACGGATCCGCTTCCAGCTGCTTCATACCCAAGCTTAAACGATGAGTCTCAGGATTGTAACGCGTAATCTGTACCGTAACCTGCTGTCCAACCCGCAAATGCTCAGACGGGTGATTCACCCGCTGCCACGATATGTCAGTCACATGCAATAAACCATCAACACCACCCAAATCCACAAAGGCTCCGTATTCAGTAACATTCTTAACAATGCCCGTAAAAATTTCACCTTCCTTAATCCGCGACATCGTGTCTTCTAACATCGCAGACCGCTCTTCTTCCAAAACCGAACGCCGCGAAACCACAAGATTGCCACGGTTCCTGTCCATCTTCAGAATCTTAAACCGCTGGGGCGAACCCATCAAATGCGTAATGTTGGATTGCGGACGAATATCAACCTGACTCGACGGCAAAAAACCCGTCGCACCCTTCAAATCCACAACATACCCCCCCTTGACCCGATTTTGAATAATTCCCTCAACAGGAGTGCCCGCGTTATATACATCCACCAAACGCGCCCACGCCTCTTCACGCCGCGCCTTCTCACGCGACAAAACAACAATCCCCTGCGAGTCTTCTAAACGGTCAAGATATACCTCAACAATATCGTCTTTCTTCAAACCCTCAAGCTCTCCCTCACGCTTAAACTCATGCGCGTGAATTCGCCCCTCGGACTTCAAGCCCACATCCACAACAACATAATCACCATCAAACGCCACAACCCGCCCACGCAAGACCGAGCCTTCTAAGCTCTCGTCCGTCGCCGTGATTTGATGTTCTTTCAAAAGGTCAGCGAATTTCTCTCCGCCGTCAATTTCAGTGTCAGGAGATAAAGTCTCAGTCAAACTGTCGTTCATAGGTCTCGCACCAAGCCACTTCCATAGCCCATCGTGCGTCTGCTTGTATCGGGAACGCAAAAAAGGCTCCGCACCCGAGAAGGGAAATCTTCCACCACGCCTTCCGTGGCAGATACCGAATTGTCGGTAAGGCTTGTCTCCGCAAAACCCACCACAATCGCCCAACAATTACAGGGGCAATCACCCAACAACTACAGGAGCAATCGCCCAGCAATTACAGGGGCAGGACGGAGAACAAGAGAGTCGGGTTATACCCCGCCCCGCCAAGCTTGGCAAGCCAAAAAACCCTAATCCGCCAGATTCAGGCAATCACGGGCATAGGCTAAGGCTTCAGCAATAGACTCCGCCACCGATTGCTCGCCCGTGTCCAAAAGCAAAGCCCCAGAGTCACGCCGCAAGGGCGAGTCAGCCCGCGTTTCATCACGCAGATCACGCGCCTGCAAATCAGCCCGCAAATCTTCCAGCGTAGGCACAGATTCCGTGCCGCCAAAATTCGCCGCTTCTAAATCCGCCAAACGCCGCCGCGCCCGCACCACCACCGCCGCCGTAACAAAAATCTTACACGCCGCATTAGGCAAAATTACCGTCGCAATATCTCGTCCGTCTAAAATCGCTCCTGACTTGTCGGCAGGCGGATTGTCCGCAAAGTCACGCTGAAGCCCGCGCAAGACAGAACGCACTTCTGACTCCGCCGCCACTTCAGACGCCTTCGCCGATACCGCAGGATGACGCAAGCCCAAATCTTCCAAAACCCGAAGATCGTGCAAGTCTTGTATATCGGCACGGACTAAAGAACGCGCCACCACCACAGCCCGCGACTCCGCGCCTTGAAGAAGCCTTTGCGCCACCGCCCGATAGAGCAAACCCGTATCCAAGTAGGCAAAGTTTAACGCTCGCGCCAAACCACGAGCAATCGTTCCCTTGCCCGATGCCGCAGGTCCATCAATCGCAATCTGCTTCTTCATCGCGTCTTAACAACTTTCACCCGTAGCCTACACACGCGCCGACTCAAACTTCGCCCCTAAGCCTTCCATAACTTCACGGAAGTTCGGAAAAGAAGTCGCAATCCATTCCGTGCCAAGGACTTTAATCGGCTCCGCAGTCGCCAAACCCAAAACCAAAAACGCCATCGCAATCCGATGGTCACGCCGACTCTCAATCGTCGCTCCACCCTGCGGCGGCTTGCCCGTACCAAGCACAACTAAATCATCACCCGCCAACTCAATCGCCACACCCACCGCCTGCAATCCCGTAGCAATCGCCGCAAGCCTATCGCTTTCCTTATGGCGTAGTTCGTCTAGCCCTTCCATGCGCGTTCTTCCCTCCGCACACGCCGCCGCCACCGCAAGAATCGGATACTCATCAATCATCGTCGCAACCCGCTCACTCGGCACCACAACACCCCGCAAAGCCGAACGCCAAACCCGCAAAGTCGCTGTCGGCTCACCACGCGCCTTTGTATCCGTGGTGCCTGTGGTATCTGTGGTGGCTGTGGCTTCAGGTGTGGCAGTGGCTTCAGGTTCAATTTGTATCTCCGCACCCATTTCAAGCAAAGTTTCAAATAATCCTGTCCGCAAAGGATTAACCCCAACATTTTCCAACACCAGCTCACCCGTGCCACAAAGCAACTGCGCCACCACCAAAAACGCCGCCGTAGATGGATCCCCCGCAATAGACAAAGAAATAGAACGCAGTGGCTGCTTTCCTTCAAGCGAAATCAACCTGCCGCCTGTCGCTAGCTTTTCCGTGGCAAGCTTGGCTCCGTAAAGAGGCAAAAGCCGCTCGCTATGGTCACGACAGGCAATCGGCTCTTCTATCTCGGTGCGTCCCGCCGCCGCCAAAGCCGCCAGCAAAATCGCTCCCTTAATCTGCGCCGACGCCACAGGCAAACGCCAACGAATAGCAGACAAATCACTCCGCCCCGTAAGCTCAACAGGAAGCCTGCCGCCTTCAGCCGCTCGATACATAGCCCCCATCGCCGCCAACGGCTCCAAGACACGCAGAAACGGACGCGCCGATAGTGACTCATCGCCAACCATTCGCACCATCAGCGGATTACCCGCCAAAGCCCCAAGAAGTAAGCGCGCACCCGTGCCGCTATTCCCCAAATCAAGCGGCTGGGCTGGACTCGTCAAACCACCAATACCAACGCCAGATACACGCCAAATCACCCCCGTAGGCGCGTCTGTAGCCCCGCCTGTGGCTTCTTCGGTGGTTTTGCCTGTACTACCCCTAAATGCGTCTCTAGACCCTGTACCCCCGCCTGTAGCCCCGCCTGTGGCTCCGTGAGCGGCTGGCGCAGGAGCTTTCTGTATCTCCACCCCCAAAGCCCCAAGAGCCGCCGCCGTCGCCAAAACATCTTCCGACTCTAAAAGACCCGTAATCTCACTCGTGCCTTCCGCCAAAGCCGAAAATATCAAGGCCCGATGCGAAAGCGATTTATCTCCAAGCGGACGCAGGGCAAGACCTGAAGGAGACACAGAAGGGGATAGAGAAGGGGATAGACTGCTTGTCCGCGCAATCAATGCCCGTTTCAACACACCGCTTGTCCCTGTCGCCAAATGCCCCATAACCGCGACTATAGCCAATTACCAGCCGATTTATCCAAGCCAATTGCCCTGCACAAACTCCACATCACCACACACAAAACCACACCACCACAACCACCACCACAACCACCACAGCAAACACCACAGAAAACACCACAACAAACCACGCAGAATTGACAGATACCCCCCAGCGTGGCACAAAATCCCGCCGTAAGAAATTTTGCTCCGCACTTCGCTAGCCCCCCCGCAAGCCCCTAAGCCACAAACCAAACCCAACCCAGAACCAACACCCAGAACCAACACCCAGAACCAACACCCAGAACCAACGCACAAAGGACTCGCACAATGGCAAAACTAACCGCTATCGCAGATTACACCGCCACCAACGCCGCCCAAGACTTAGGCTACCTGCGGATCTGTCCTGCCTGCCAAACCCAGTACTACGATAAAGGAGTCTGGCCAGCAGTTTGTCCCGTTGAGACCTGTGGCAAGCAGTACGAAGTCCATGCTGTGCTCAGCAGTGGTGGACGGACAACAAACCGCGAAGAACCCACTCCGAGTGCAGACGCAGGTGAGTCCGATCTGCTGGACGATGACACAGACTCAGTCGCCGACGATGATATCGCCGACGCAGACTTTGACGAACCCGATACCTTCAGTGAAGAAAGCTAACCTGTAAGGAAAGGGTTAGTCCAAAGAAAGCTAATCGGTTAGGAAAGGATTAGCCCGAAGAAGGCTAATCGGTTAGGAAAGGATTAGCCCAAAGCTATTTTACGGCTTCGCTTCCTATCACGCCAACACTCGCCCAAACATCACGAAGTTGACTCGCGGCTCGGACTGCATGCCGCTGTTGGGTGAAAAGCCCAAAACAGCCGCTTCCTGCCCCCGATATCTGCGCCAGCAAGCAGTGCTTCTGCGCCCCCAGCCGCTTACGCAAAATTTCCGCCTCAGGACAAACCGCCGCCACAGCTTCCGCCAAATCATTGCCTTGCCCCCCCGCCCAAGCCGCCAGAGCCTTCGCATCCGCCAAAGCAGAAACTTCTTGGACTCGCGTCGCCTGCGCGTCTTCAGCTTCAGAACTGGATGAAGAATTCCGCTCCGCCGCAAAAGCCGCATAGACTTTCTGCGTACTAAGCGAAACCTTCGGCCAAGCCAAGACCACATATGTCTGTGGCAAAGCAGGAGCAGGCACACAAATTTCTCCTGCCCCCGAAACCCAAACCGCTCCCGTGCCCGTTTCAGCGTGCAGTAAAGCAGGAATATCAGCCCCAAGACCCGCCGCCAATTCACACAGAGTAGCCAAGTCAGTCGGAATCTCTCCCGCCCGCAAAAGCAATACCGCCGCCGCATCAGCCGAACCACCACCAAAGCCCGCTCCGAAAGGTAGGTTTTTCTCTAGGCGTATCGGCAAAGGAGCAGGACTCACACCAAAACCACGCCGCGCCGTATCAAAAACACACGCCGCCCGCCACGCCAAGTTATCTTCCACCGCGTTTCTTTGCAGACTTTCTTGCGAGCTTTCTTGACGGCTCTGTTGCGGGTTATGTTCCAGACTCTCTTGCAGGCTTTGCTCGGCTGTCTTCGCCGACTCTTGTTGCTTAGACTTCGGCTCCTGAAGAAATATCTGCTCCTGTAAAGCATCGGCTAAGTCATCAGCAAAAGCCCCCGCCATAGAAAAAATCTGCTCATCCCAAGAATCAGAAATCACACGGTCAGAAACCCCCCGCACAATCGTCAGCAAAGAATCCAACCCGTGCAAACCATCTGCCCGCCTGCTACCCACGCGCAAAGACAAATTAATCTTCGCCCGCGCTTCACGCGCCCGAACCGCTAAATCAGAAACCACCATTCCACCACCAATCCATTCACACGCCAAACGTACCCAAAAACTAGTTAAGTCCGTTTTTCAATTTGTCGTTAAGCGAGTCCAGCATTTCTTGTCCGCCATCTGGATGCTCACCCCCCGCACTCAAAGCCCGCCGCCACTGCACCCGCGCTTCACGCTTGCGCCCCGTTCGCCAGTACGCATCACCCAAATGATCATTCACCACAGCATCAACAGGCAAATAACTCGCCGCTTCTTCCAAATACTCAGTCGCCCGCTCGTAATCACCCAAACGATAATAAACCCAACCCAATGAGTCGATAATATGCCCCTGGTCAGGGCGTTGCCCCGCCGCTTCTTGAAGCATTTCTAATGCCTGCTCCAAATTGCGGTTCTGGTCAGCCCAAGAATACGCCAAGTAGTTCAAAACATCTGCCTGATTCTCACGCAACGATAAAGCATGCAAAAAATCTGCTTCGGCTTTGTCCCATTGGTCAGCCCGCTCGTGGGCAATACCACGCGAGTAGTACAGCCACCATAACCCTTCCCCCTGCTTCGGATAAAAGGCTATCGCTTCATCGTAATAGCCCGCCGCTTCTTGCCATTGCTCTTGGGCACGGGCAAGCCCGCCCCGCAACTGCGGCAGCTCGTGCCTTTGCCAACGATTGCCAAGCCCGTCTAATAGCTTCTGCGCTTCGTCTAGTGCATCCTGGCGGATTAAAGTCTGCGCCCGCTCCAAAGTGCCAAACCAACCCGTCGGACTCCTGCCCGATAAACGCGACAAATCACGCAAAGCACTTTGTTGGTCTCCCAGTTCCGCCCAAACTTCAGCCCGCAAAAGTAAAGCTTCTTCTAACTTAGGCTCCAAGAAAAGCGCTAAGCTCGAATCCGACAAAGCCTGCAAACCCGAACCACCACTGGCAATCTGAATCCGCGCCAAGTCAGATAACGCATACGCCGCCCGTAGCCGTAGCGAGCTGTTGTCAAGCAAGTGCGGTCTGCTGTTGCTGTTGGTTAAAGTCCAAAGGCGTGTCGCCAGAAAAAAATCTTCAGGATATTGGCTAAGTCCGCGTTCGTAAAAATCAATCGCCGCTTGGTCTTCTCCGTTGGCTTCCAAAACCGCGCCGAATTTTAAAAATACTTCCGCAACATCCATAGACCGCTCATCCACCGCTTCTTCAATCCGCGCCAAAACTTCTTCACGCTCGCCCAGTGCATCCAAGATTAAAGTCGTAAAGTAAAACGCCGTTTCAATCTGCTCTTCCTGCTCGCCAAAAGTCTGCATCGCCCGCAACGCCAAAGTCTTGTCAGCAGAGTCTCCGTGGCTCAGCAAAACAGCCCGCAACAACAAAACTTCAAGCTGACGAGTCGCACTGCTCGGCACACGATCCAACACCGCCAAAGCCGCCTGCTTGTCATTCTTGCGGATTGCATCCGCCGCCAAAACCAAATAGGGCAAAAGCTGATTGGCTTCTTCTCCTTCAGCAACAAGACGGCGGGCAAGTTCCGTCGCCTGACCACCCTTACCCAGTGCCAGAGAAAGCAAAAAGTAATAAGACCGCAAGCCTTCTTCAACCCGAAGACCACCATCAACCGCAAAGACCCGTGAGAGATAAGCTTCGCTTGTGCCAAAGTCCGCACGCTGTAAGGCAACAAGAGCAGAAAGTAAATCTCCGCTCGTGCCAAGTGTGCTTTCAGTCGCAGCCCTAGCAGGTGCCACTGTCGCCACTGTCGCTACACCAAAAGCCAACAACAAAGCAGAGACCAAGAAAGCAGAGACAAGCCCTGCCCGAACCCTAGCTATCGTTCGTGCCATAGATTGCGCCATAGGCTGTGCCATAGATTGCGCCATAGACTCTGCTACAGACCCTGCCACAGATTGGGCGCTGGGCTGGAAACGATTTCGCAAGTACTTCATCGTGGCAATTATACCGCTCGTTCGCAGGAATTACATATTCGGATAGTTCGGGCCACCACCACCTTCGGGAACGCTCCAAGTGATGTTTTGCGCAGGGTCTTTGATGTCACAGGTCTTACAATGAACACAATTCTGCGCGTTGATAACGAATTCATGTCCGCCATCTTTCTCGGATACTTCATACACGCCCGCTGGACAATAGCGTTGCGCAGGCTCAGCAAACGCAGGCAAGTTCTGGGCTATCGGCACCGCCGAGTCAGTAAGCTTAAGATGCACAGGTTGATCGGCTTCGTGATTGACTCCTGCTAGGAAGACAGAAGCGTTGCGGTCAAAGGTAAGGACTCCATCGGGCTTGGGGTAGTGAATCTTTTTAGACTTCGCCGCACGCCGCAAAGTTTCGTGGTCATGGTGACGGTGGCGGAACGTCCATGGAGCCTTGCCCCGCAGAATTTTTAAATCCAAACCCCCATACGCCATACCCAAAACCATACCAAACCGTGCCGCCGCAGGACGAAAATTACGCGCCCGATGCAATTCTTTCCAAACCCAAGACTTACGCACCGCTTCTTCATACGCCGTAAGAGGTACCGCAGAGTCACTGTCATTCTGTAAAGCCTGAAAAATACTTTCTGCCGCAAGCATTCCTGTCTTCATCGCCGTGTGCGAACCCTTAATCTTCGGAACATTCAAAAAACCCGCCGCACAACCGACAATCAATCCACCCCGAAAAACCAAACGCGGCAAAGATTGCAATCCGCCTTCGTTGAGTGCCCGCGCACCATACGAAATACGCTTGCCGCCTTTCAGCATCTTGGCAAGCCGCGGATGAGTTTTAAACCGTTGCATTTCCGCAAAAGGATCAAGCCACGGATTGCTGTAATCCAAGCCAACAACAAAGCCGATATACGCCTGATTGTTATTCAAGTGATAGACAAAAGATCCACCCCAAGTGCGCCGATCCATCGGCCAACCCGCCGTATGTAGTACCAAGCCTTCGTTATGCTCTTCAGGGGTTAACTCCCAAAGCTCTTTAATGCCAATGCCGTAGGTCTGCGGGTCAGATTTTTCGCGCAGATTAAAAGTTTTCTCCAACTTGTTCGCAAGTGAGCCGCGACACCCCTCAGCAAAAACAGTCCATTTGGCGCGCAAAGCAATTCCCGCCTGAAAGCCCGACTTTTCACTCCCATTACGCGCCCGCCCCATATCAGCCGTGATCACCCCACGCACAGTCGCATCTTCAAGCAGTAAGTCCGCCGCAGGAAACCCCGCAAAAACACTCACGCCTAATGCCTCGGCTTGTTGTCCAAGCCAACGGCACAGGTTTCCGAGCGAAATAATATAGTTGCCGTGATTCTGCGTCTCAGGCGGCAAAAGCCAAGTCGGAACAGACAAAGCCCGCCGCTTACCCAAAAACAAAAACTTTTCATCTTTGACAGGCACATCCAAGGGTGCACCTTTGTCGCGCCAATCGGGAATCAACTCGTCCAAGGCACGGGTTTCAAAGACCGCTCCCGATAGAATATGCGCTCCAACTTCAGAGCCTTTCTCCACAACACAGATGTTAAGCTCACGCCCCGCTTCCTTGCCAAGCTGTGCCAAACGTATCGCCGTCGCCAAACCCGATGGGCCAGCTCCGACAATTACAACATCAAATTCCATTTCTTCACGATCTGCCATAAGCTCTCCTATGCCGCCCGCGGCTGACAGCAGTTTAGCCTGTTTTTACCCCTCGCAAGAATGCCACCTTTATTGTAGCCTTGCGCCAATGACAGAGAAAAACCACAAAGCCGACTTGCTGGCGGCTCTGTCCCTGCAGGAGGAAATGGGGGCTACTGCCCTGCTAGACAATACACCCCGCAAACGGACAGCTCCCACAGGAAAGATAGGCGGGAAGGTAGAAGGGAAGGCACAGAGCAGGGCACAGGACAGGGCAGGGGGTAAGGAAACAGGTAAGCCACAGGGGAAGATAGGGGACAAGGCAACAGGCAAGCCACAGGATGCGGCAGGGGTTGATGCTATGGGGGCTGAAGATATGGGGGCAGGCAGTACAGCGGAGAAAAGCACTCCGCCACGGCGGGCGAAGAAGCCTGTTTTCTCCGCAGAAATCGCCGAAGCCCAAAAGCTCGCCGCCCAAGCCGACTCGCTAGAAGCCCTGTGGCAGACAATCGCCGCCTTTGAAGGATGCAATCTGCGAGCAGGTGCCAACAACACAGTCATCTGGCGCGGCAATGCCACGGCACGTCTCGCCATCGTCGGTGAAGCCCCCGGAGCAGACGAAGACGCACAAGGCAAGCCCTTCGTTGGGCGAGCAGGAAAGCTGCTAGACGGCTTGTTGCACTGGGCAGGATTTGACGAGTCGCAGGTCTTTATCACCAATGTTGTCTTTTGGCGGCCACCAAAGAATCGCGCTCCCGAGCCTGCGGAAGTTTCCGTCTGCTTGCCCTTCGTGTGGAAGCAGTTGGCTCTGTTGAAGCCCGAAATTGTTCTGCTACTCGGGAATACGCCGATGAAAGCTCTATTGCCCCGACTCGGCACAAGCGGAATTACCCGCGCCCGCGGGCAGTGGACAAATTTCGCCTCCGAAGATACAGGCGATTTCGCCAAAGAGCCCAAGACAACGCAAGCCGCTTTGCAAATGCCCGTCTATGGCAGTTTTCATCCTGCCTATCTGTTGCGCTCGCCACAGCAAACCCGCTTCGCCTGGGCTGACCTGTTAGCCGTTGCCGAGAAGTACGAAACCCTAACAGGAGAGAAACTGCAGACTCGTCCTTGATGGGGAGTTCAGCGATAGGAGTTTAATTAACCAGAGTTTAATTAACAGGGATTTAATTGATAGAAGTTTAATTATCGGGGGTTTATTAACGGGCTTTAATTATCACGAGTTTATTAACGGGCTTTAATTATCAGGGCTTTAATTATCAGGGGTTTAAGTAGTGGAAGTTTAATTGACAGGGATTTAATTGACAGAGCTTCAAGTAAAGTTTTTCTCCATCAGAGCAAACGAAGACTGCCAGCCATCGCGGTGCCTGTCGCGCATTTCAGGAGAATTAAAACCCGTCTGGGTGAGCGCAACTTCGGTTTTGTCGCCTTGGGCTGTGAGCACAAGAGTCAGCAAACTTTCTTCAGAGCGATTTCCCTCACCCATCAACCACGCCATAGTCATCGCAATGCGATGGGGTGAGTCCAGCTCGCGGTATTCACCCACCGCTTGCCACTCGTTGCCGCTATCAGCTCCGCGCAGGGTCACAGACCACTTGCCACCCACCTGCGCATCGGCACTTGCCTCCACCACTTCAAACCCCGTGCCGCCAAACCAGCTACGCAACTGCTCGGCTTCTGTCCAGATGCGGAAGATTAACTCAGGCACAGCGTTTAGCGTCTGCGCCATTTCTAATGTGTTGTCTGCACCCATCGGCGGATTTTCCTTCGGCGGATTCTTTTGGCTTATTTTCTTTTGGCTGAAGATTTCTTCGCTTTCTTCGTTGTCTTCTTGCGGCTTGTCTGCTTGTTGGATTTCTTTTGTGTAGATTTTTTGCGTGTAGTCTTGCGTGTAGATTTTTTGCGTGTGGATTTTTTCAGTGTAGATTTTTTCCGTGTAGATTTTTTTGCGGGCTTTTTGCCCTCAAGCACCGCCACGCGCTTTGATAAATCTCGCACCTGCTCGCGCAACGCCAAAAACTCTTCTTCTTCCACCAGCTCAAGCCTACGCGCCATACGCCGACTCACATCGCGGAACTGGGTGCGGCTTTCACGTTCCACACCCTGCAACAAACCTGCCGCTCCTGATAGTGCGTCTGCTCCGCGAGCGACAAATTCTTCCGCCACAGAACGCGCACTTTCGCCGAAAGGTGGCGCGTCGCTGTCTTGGCTGGCTTCCTGCGCAGGCTTTTTGCCCGATGGCTTTTGGGTCGTAGAAGTCATAGCTAGCTTTTGCGAGTCTTGGATTTGGCTTTTGCCTTGGCTTTTGTTTTCGCCTTGGCTTTCGCCTTGGACTTTGTTTTTGCCTTGGCTTTTGTTTTCGCCTTGGGTTTGGTTTTTGTTTTTGGCTTGGTTTTTGGCTTGGGCTTAGATTGTACTCCAGATTGTACCCTAGTTTTTCTTTTTGTTTTTATACTCCGCTTGGTAGCTGACTTCTTGCCCCTTGAAGCCTTGGCAGACGCACGAGCCAGGTGCCGCGCACGGCTCTTCTCACGCTCGTGCATAGGGAAATTTTCCGCAAACAATGAAATCTGCATAAAACCAATTGTCGCCGCCGCCAAAGCCGTAATTTCCGCCTGGTCAAAAGGCGGAGCCACTTCCACCACATCAGCTCCCACCAAGTTAATCCCCCGCAAGCCGTAGAGCAGTTCTTGGGCTTCGTAGCTAGTTAGTCCGCCCATTTCAGGTGTGCCCGTGCCAGGTGCGTAGGCAGGGTCTAGGCAGTCAATGTCAAAAGTCAGGTAGCATTTGTTCTGCCCGACAAGCTTGCGCACTTCACGGGCTACGACTTTGGCTCCCCTTTGCTTGACGGTGCGTGCATCAAAGATATTAAAACCGTGGCTTTCAGGATTGTATGTCCGCAAGCCAATTTGTGCCGAACGCTCAGGCACAACCAAACCCGCCCGTGCCGCATGAAAAAACATCGTGCCGTGGTCAATGCGGTTATGACTATCGCGCCAAGTATCACTATGCGCGTCAAAGTGAATCAACGATAAAGCCCCATACTTTTCGGCGTAGGCACGCAAGATCGGATAGGTCATAAAATGATCTCCACCCAAAGCAAGGGTAGCCGTGTCGCTCGCCAAGATTTCACGGAAGGTCTGGGTGATGGTGTCGGGAATCTTGTCTGGCAGTCCGTGGTCAAAAGCTACATCGCCCCAATCGGCAACAGCAATACGGAGCATAGGGTCAAAGTCCCATGGGTAGATGCGTGTCCAACAGGCAATCATCGCCGAAGCCGCACGAATAGCTCGCGGGCCAAGACGCGCACCCGAGCGATTTGTCGTCGCCAAGTCATACGGCACACCCACCACCGCAAGGTCAGCTTCAGATAAATCACGGCTATAGCGTCTGCGCAAAAACGAAGTTGCGCCAGCATAGGCTATTTCGGGGGCTATTCCCCTAAGGTCTTGGCGTAGGAATGCCGCGTCTCCCCTGCCGAACGGAGAAGTACTTTTGGCGGCTTTGCGTTTCGTTGCCATAGAAAAATTTGTCGCTTCAAGGCGTGTCGTTAAAGATGCTTCGCTAAAGATGTTTCGTTAAAGATGTTTCGTTAAAGATGTTTCGCTAAAGGTGTGTCGCTTGGCACCGAACTAAGCAAGAGTCGGAAAGTGAAACTGCGCTGCGTCTTTACTTTCAGCAGAATGCCAACGGGCGGTGACGGTCTTGAGCTTGGAGTAAAAGTTTAACCCTTCTGTGCCGTAGATGGCGTTGGCTCCGAACAGCGAGCTTTTCCAGCCGCCGAAGGAGTGCCACGAGACAGGCACGGGTATCGGCACATTGATTCCGACCATACCTGCCTTCACACCACGGACAAAAGACCGTGCGGCTTCTCCGTTGCGGGTGAAAAGTGCCGTGCCGTTGCCGTAGGGATGTTGATTGACAACAGCTAACGCTTCTTCAGCCGAGTCAGCACGGACAACAGAAAGCACAGGGCCGAAGATTTCTTCCTGCCAAACCCGCATTGCGGGAGTCACCTTGTCTAATAAAGTTCCGCCGACAAAAAAGCCCTGTTCGCATCCTGCGGGCGGAGTAAAGCCCCGCCCATCGCAAACCACTTCCGCGCCTTCTTCTTCGCCTGTGGAGATGAAGTCTAGTACGCGCTTTTGTGCTTCCGCTGTAATCAACGGGCCCATTTCGGCGGTTTCGTCTGTGGCGGGTGCAATCTTCAGAGCGTGGATTTTTTCTTTGAGTAGAGCGACAAGCTTGTCGGCGGTTTCTTTGCCCACGGGTACTGCAACAGAAATTGCCATACAACGCTCACCTGCTGAACCAAAAGCCGCACCCATAAGTGCATTCGCCGCTGCTTCTAAATCAGCATCGGGCAAGATCACCATATGATTTTTTGCTCCGCCTAAGGCTTGGACTCGTTTGCCGTGGGCGGTTGCAGTTTCGTAGATATAACGCGCAATCGCGGTTGAGCCGACAAAGCTTACCGCGGCAATTTGCTCGTGTGTGAGAAGTGCATCCACGGCTTCTTTGCCGCCGTGGATCACCTGCAAGACTTCGGGCGGAAAGCCCGCTTCCATAAAATATTGATGCAACAGCAACGAAGCGGATGGGTCGCGTTCTGATGGCTTCAAGATAAACGCATTGCCACATGCCAAAGCCATTGGTGCCATCCACATCGGCACCATAAACGGAAAGTTAAAAGGCGTTATCCCCGCCACTACACCCAACGGCTGGCGGAAGTCATAGACATCAATTCCCGTTGCCGCTTGGGGCGAAAAAGTGCCTGCGGTTTGCTTGGTAAGTCCGCAGGCAAATTCTACTACTTCAATGCCACGAGAGACTTCGCCGAGTGCATCTCCGTGGGTTTTGCCGTGTTCGGCACTAATCGCCCGCGCAATGCTGTCGCGGTTTGCGTCTAAGATTTGGTGAAGACGAAAGAACAGCGAAGCCCGCTTTGCTGTTGCCAGATCTCCCCAAGCAGGAGCTGCTTGGCTTGCGCTCTGCACGGCTTTATCTACCAGAGCTGCATTGGCGTTGTGTAGCTCTGCTGTCTGCACTCCTGTCGCTGGGTCAAAGACAGGAGAAGTAGCCGTTGAGTCCGCAGAGCCAACTGCCGTGCCATTCAAAAGCGAACTGATGGAGTGCATTTCGTAGCCAGAGTTAAGTCGTAGCAAGGGTTAAGTTGTAGCAAGAGTTAAGTCGTAGCAAGGATAGGGCGTAGCAAGGGTTAAGTCGTAGCAAGGGTTAGAGCTTAGCAAGATGGGGCAGAAAAAAGGCTTGAAAAAAGTGCTTGTACTTTGGCTTGGGTGTGGCTTGGGTGGGGCTTAAAGTGTGGCTTGGGTGTGGCTTAGGTGTGGCTTAGGTGCGTTTAGGGTGCATCTAGGGAGTGGCTTAGGTGCGTCTAGGGTGTATTGCGTCCCCTAGGGGATTCGAACCCCTGTTGCCGCCGTGAGAGGGCGGTGTCCTAGGCCTCTAGACGAAGGGGACAGGCAGGCTGCAGAGTATAGCAGTCGTATCCGCCACGCAAACGGCAGGCGAATAACGCACAGAGAGCAAAGAGAGCACACAGAACACGCAGAACACACAAACCACATAAACACCACGCACAAGCCATATAAGCTACGCACAAGCCACATAAGCTACGCACAAGCCACATAAGCTACGCACAAGCCATATAAGCCACGCACAAGCCATATAAGCCACACACAAGCCATATAAGCCACACACAAGCCACATAAGCTACGCACAAGCCATACAAGCCACACACAAGCCACATAAGCGACACACAAGCCATATAAGCCACGCATAAGCCACGCTAACACTACGCTAACGCCACGCTGGCACTACGCTGATGCCGCGTTTGTTTTTGCTCCACAGACGCGGTATCCTAGAAGCATCAGAGAATGCTGACAGTTTTTTCCGAAAAACACGCCCTGCACGCACCTGCCAACGAGCTGGCTGGCGGCGGCTTCCGCGCCCCTGTGGAAATCCCACAACGCGCCGAAGCAGTCCGCGAAGGATTGCTCTCCTTCGGCGGCGGAACCCTGTGCAAGCCCGATGACCTGCACAAGCCTGATGACTTCGGCAGTGAGATGATTCTCGCCATACACGACTCCGACTATGTGGAGTTCCTACGCACCATCTGGCAAGCCTGGAACGCCGCTGGCAACAAAAACGATGTTGTGCCTTCAGTCTGGCCTTCGCGCTCCATGCCAGGACGCACCGTACCCCCCGCTCACGACCTAGAAGGACGAGTCGGCTATTACGCTCTTGCCGCCGAAACCACAATCCAAGAAGGCACCTGGCAAGCGGCTTACTGGGCGGCACAAACCGCCCTGACCGCAACCGCCGCCGTACGCAACGGATTAGGAGCCGCCTTCGGCTTGTGTCGTCCGCCTGGTCACCACGCATCAAAAAACCAATACGGCGGATACTGCTTCTTAAATAACGCTGCCATCGCCGCCCAAGACTTCATCCACGCAGGAGCCGAACGAGTCGCCGTGCTAGATGTAGACTTCCACCACGGCAACGGCACACAGGAAATCTTCTACGACCGCAAAGATGTCTATTACATTTCACTCCACGGAGACCCCGAACACACCTTCCCCAACTTTCTAGGCTACGCCGACGAACGCGGCTCAGGAGTCGGCGAAGGCTTTAACCTAAACTTTCCCTACCCGCCCGGCACGGGATGGAACCTGTGGCAAGAAGGACTCAACCAAGCCTGCCGCTACTACACAGACTACGGAGCCGAAGCCTTAGTCGTCTCACTCGGTGTAGATACCTTCCACAACGACCCGCTGTCTTTCTTCCGCCTAACCCAAGAAGACTACCTAGAAGCAGGACGTATGATCGCCCAGCTCAACCTACCCACTGTCTTCATACTAGAAGGCGGATACGACATAGAAAATATCGGCGAAAATGTTTCCAGCTACCTTGCAGGCTTCAGCCAAGCCCGCAAAGCCTAAAGCCTGTCCGCAAAGCCTAACCCCCACTACCGCAAATCAGCCTAGCTTCCCCCAACTCGCCTAGTAGAAAACCCACAAAGGCTATACACTCCACTCCACCCCGCTATACCCCCACGCCATCCCGCTATAAACTCCACCCCGTCCCGCTATACACCCCACGCTATCCCGCTATAGACTCAACTCCGCTCCGCCCCGCTATACACCCCACGCTATCCCGCTATAAACTCCACCCCGCCCCAATACCGCACCCCAAATACTTCGCCCAAAATTCCCTCCCCAAAAATTCCCCCTCTCTCGGAGCGTAGCGCAGCTTGGTAGCGCGCCTGCATGGGGCGCAGGAGGTCGTGGGTTCAAATCCCGCCGCTCCGACCACCTTGCGGTGGGGCATTCGTGCCAGGCCTTGTTGCTCCCACCAGCTGTTAAGCCCCATAGTTTTAGTGACGGGTTAATTGAGCCGAAGCCCCTAACGGGGGGAGCGTAAGATTAGTGGGATTAACTGGCTCCCGTTATGGAGATGAAGACCCACCGAGTGCGCGTAGCGCACGAGCGCGAGCGTAGCGGAGTGAAACGAGCGTAGCGAAGCGGACGCTCGCGCTTGCGCGAGCAAAAGCACCCGCAAGGGTGCGTAAATTAAATGTTGAAGTAAAGCCTAACCCCAACCCATTTTTTTGCGGCTCAGAAATCAGGGTACTGTAAAGATGGGGAAGGCACAGATTAACTTTGAGACGAAGCCCTATAAAGGCTTAACCCACCAGTAAGACAAAGACGGGGAAGTAGAGCCTAACCCTGACTTTGTTTCAGGCAAGGTGCTACTTAAATAGGGATTCTAGCTCGTCGGCGATGTGCAAGATCTCGTTGGCGCGGATGCGCAAGCTGTCGTTTTTTGCCTCAGCACGTCCAGCACGATTGCCAATCACTTTTGCCGCTCCCTTGATGGTCATACCATCTTCGCGCAACAAAGCATAAATACGGCGCAAAAGCTCCATATCTTGCGGACGATAGAGTCGCCTGCCGCCAGCATGCTTAATCGGCTTCAAAGCCGAAAAACGAGTCTCCCAAAAACGCAAGACATGCGGCTCCACGCCAATTTCTTGCGCCGCTTCACGAATACCCCGCAGTGCATCCTTGCTCTGAATCTTCGTCAAAGAAGCCTTCGCAGGTTTAACACCAACAGGCGAAACAGGAATTCCCTTGGCTAGCTCGCTAGGCTGTGGGGCGGGCTGGGTGCTGTTCTGTGGGGTAGGCGGAGTGCTGGGCTGTGGAATGGGCTGTGCCGCTGGCTCGCGCACAGGAAAAGCCACAACTTGCGAAGTAGTCCCTGCCCCTAAGGCGATTCCCCCATCTGGAGCGGCTTCTGGTGGCTCCACAGCGGCAAGAACAGGGCTAGAGGGGGGAATAGCACCAGAACCAGAAAAAACCGCTCCAGTGGCACCTGTGGCTCCGTGAGAGCCTGTTTGGGGGCTTACCTGCCCCCTTGCCCGCTCGCTTGCCTCATCGCCTGTCTGCTTGTGGGTCTGCTTGCGGGTCTGGCTACTGTCCTGCCCGAAAGCCGCTTCCACCGAAGAAGCCGCAGATAAGCCAGAATTTTCCGCCAATTCCTGCCCTTCTTGCGCGTCTTGCCCAATTTGCGACTTTTCTTGTGGCTTGTCCGCAGGTTTTTCCGCAGTTTCTTGCGCCTTTCCGCCAAGCCCACCGCCAATTTCAGGGGATTCAGGCGATTCCTCCGCCCCCGTCGGCAAAGCAGTAGCCCGTCCAGCAGAAGAAGCCACCATAGCTCAAGGCTCCTGCTTCCGATTGGCTTGTTGGTTAGCTCGTTGAGTGGCTTGTTGGTTAGCGTGGCGTATCCGCTCCTTCAACAATCCCGATGCACGAAAACTTATAGAATAACGTTCGCTAATCATCACTTCACGCTTCGTCTTCGGATTACGTCCAATCCGCGCCTTCTTGTGATGCACCGCAAAAACTCCAAACCGCGCAATCTTAATATCTTCGCCGCGTTTCAATCCCTCGCGGACAATCACAAACATCTGATCCAATAAACGATGCGACTCCGCATAGGGCAAGCCAACTTGCTCGCGCACCTTTTCATAGATGTCTTTGCGCGTGAGCGAATTGCTCATAAAACTATACCCCCCTTTTCCTCCAAAAACATCACCTAAGGTGCATCCGTTCGTCAGACCCGTAGTATTGCACGGACGCAAACCCATTTCAAGGCATTTCATAGCCCAACAATTAAAACAATTAATTCCGCAAACTTTTATTCTCCAAGCAGTTCATTGCGCTAAATGTTCCGCACCAGCTCGTGCCACAACAGCCAAGACAACACCTACCGCCACAAGTACCACCACACCCACCACAACTACCATCTAAGCAGTGCAGACCCCCAAGTAAAGCCCGCCCCCAAAGCTTCCAGCAACAGCAAATCACCAGACTTAAACTTTCCCTCCGCCGCCGCTTCCGATATCGCCAAGGGAATAGACGCCGCCGAAGTATTCGCGTGCCGCTCAACAGGACTCAACATCTGCTCGCGTGGTAAATGCAACCGCTCCGCCATCGTCTCCATCAAACGCAAGTTCGCCTGATGCGGCACAAACCAATCAATATCCGCCGAAGTCAAGCCGTGCGCCGACAAAGCCACTTCAATCGCTTCCGCCATACGCACAACCGCATGACGATAAACTTCACGCCCGTCCATCTCCACCACACCCGCCGTGCGCGTCAGCGAAATCCCTCCCGACGAACGCAACGCCTGCGCATGCTTGCCATCAGCAAACAAATGCGTAGATAACACGCCCGCACCACCAGAACCCGCCGTAGCCCCACCGCGAACTTCACAGGCAACAGCACCCGCCCCATCGCCAAACAACACCGCCGTACGGCGATCTTGCCAATCCAATATGCGGCTGAAAGTCTCAGAACCCACCAGCAAAATCTTCGCAAAGTCTCCGCTTTTAGCAAGCGCGTCAGCAACGCTAAGTCCGTATATGAAACCCGAACACGCCGCTTGAATGTCAAATGCCGCTCCACCAGGCCTGCATCCCAAGGCTTCCTGCAAAAGACACGACACAGACGGAAATGTCATATCAGGAGTCGCCGTCGCAACCAACACCAAATCAACTTCACTCGCACGCCAACCCGCATGCGCCAACGCCTGGCGGCTCGCCCGCTCAGCAAGAGTCAAAGTGCTTTCATCATCCGCGACAATATGCCGTTGGCGTATTCCCGTGCGTTGGCGAATCCATTCGTCTGATGTGTCCAAGGCTTGCGAAAGCTCAGCGTTGGTCAGCACTTTCTCGGGCAGGTAATGCCCCCAGCCACACGGAACAAGCCGTTTTGCTCCGTCGCTTGCTTTTGTTGCCGTGCCGCTCATAGGGGGAAGGGGGGGATAGGGGAAAGGGGGGGGATTTAAGGGGGGGTAGGGGGGATTAGGTGAGGGATAGGGGATAAGGCGATAGCGTAAGGGGGCTAGAAGGGCGTACAGGGGCAGTAGGGGGCTATGGAGCGGTTATGGAGTGGTAATGGAGTGTAAGGGGGCTAGAAGGGCTTACAGGGGCGATAGGGGGGCTATGGAGTGGTTATGGAGCGTAAGGGGGCTAGAAGGGCTTACAGGGGCGATAGGGGGCTATGGAGCGTAGGGGTATAGACAAGGCTTACAGGGGAGCAAAGCTAGGGCAGTAGGGGGCAATCAGGGCAGAAGCGTTTGTAAAGCAATTGTAAAGCGGTTTGACGAACCGATTGTATAGCGATTCAGTAAAAATATCCGTACAAAGCTCGGCAAGTCTCTAAGGCTCGGCAAGTCTCTAAGCAGGTACAGAAGATTCAGATTGCGCCGTGGCTTGGTCTGGTTGGCGGGCAATTGCATCCTGAACTTGGTGCAGAAAATCATGCTCCGACAAAGCCGCCGCAACTTCAATCGCCCGCGCAAAGCCGATTTCGTCCATGCGTCCGTGGCTTTTGATTGCCAAGCCATCTAGCCCCAGAAATACAGCTCCGTTGTGGTGCCGCGGATCATAACGCGACAAACCACGCTTCAACGACGGACCCACCAGCAAAGCCCCAAGCCTAGACAAAGGCGAAGCCTTAAGCCTTTGCCGCAAAGTATCATTCAGTAAATTAACCGCCCCTTCAGCAGTCTTGAGAGCTATGTTGCCCGTAAACCCATCGGTGACAATCACATCCGCACCACCTTGCGCAATATCGTGTCCTTCAACGAAACCAATAAACGCACCCGAAATCTCCACATTCTGCATCAACCGCGCCGCTTCGCGCAATTCTTCGTGTCCCTTTACATCTTCCTCGCCAACATTCAACAAAGCACAAGTCGGATTTTCCTTGTCCAAAACCGAATGCGCAAACGCCGTACCCATAATCGCAAATTCAACCAAATTCCGTGCCGAACATTGCACAGTCGCTCCAAGGTCAAGCAAAACAATTGGCCCCTTAGCACTCGGCAAAAAAGATGCAATCGCAGGACGATGCACACCTTCCATCGGCTTCAGGTTCAAACGCGCCATCGCCATAAAAGCCCCCGTATTGCCACCCGAAACCGCAGCAATCGCCCGCTTTTCTCCAACCGCCTGCAAAGCCAGCCACATAGATGACTCGCGTCCACGCCGCACCGCCGCCGAAGGCTTATCATCATCAGCCACCCTATCAGGGGCATGGCAAATTTCCGCAACCGAGCGCAACGCCGCATTGCCCTTACGCTTAAGCTCATGCGCCAAAGCCTGTTCATCTCCGAACAGCAGAAAGCGCAAACGCGGATGATCCTGCAACGCCAAAGTCGCACCCCGCACAGCAACAGGCGGCGCATGCGCTCCGCCCATCGCATCAATCGCTAGAGTAATCTCAGAACCGCCCACCGCGTGCCTACCCATCCACTACCAACCACGCCGAACAGAAAAATACAGCCAGACAGCAAAAAAACACGACAAGAAAATACACACAAACACGGCGGGAATGCATTCCGCCACCAACTCAACGCTCGGATGGTGGCAGGACTTCCCTTCCGTTGTACTGACCCGTTTTTAGGTCAATATGATGCGGGCGGCGCAGCTCGCCGCTGTCTTTGTCCTCCACCCAAGCAGGGGAAGCCTGGCGCAAGCTGTCGTGGCTCCGCCGCAAGCCGCGCTTGCTCGGAGTCGTTTTTCTCTTAGGAACTGCCATAACAAAGCCTTTCGCTAAAAACTAAGCCCTTAGAAGCCCAGTCCTTGCCTAGAAGTAGAGCCGTTAACTGCCGTAAAGATAGGTTAAAGCGCAGTTTTTAGCAAATTGCCACAAATTCAATCCAGATTTTCCGCACTCCAGATTTCAGACTTAAAGCTAAGGCTTGGAACCCGTGCCTGTCGCCGTATCATCTGCCGCTTCGCTACCTGCTTCATTTCCTACTTTGTCTCCCGCTTTATCATCTCTCGCTTTATCGTCTCCCGCTTCTTCGCCCCAGGTGGTCTGGGTCAAAGCCGCGTTTTCACGCCTCGGATATGGATCCAGCGATAACGCCAACTCCTGCACCAAAGCCTCGCCCAAATCAGGCCCCGCAAGACCACTATAAAAAAGTGCATCTTCTTCATCCGTAGCAAACGGATCCGCAATCAAGTCATAGCCAGAACCCACCGCAGAAGCCCGTGAAGACTTTGCGCCAGTTGTTCCAGCTTTGGCTCTAGTTTCAGTTTCTCTAGGCGCATTGCTTCGCGTATCTGTCTTTCCCCTCTCTGTCTTTCCCCTCGGCGTGGCTTCCTGTGCCGCCGCCCGCGGAAAAAACCGCACCCGCAAAGACTTGCGAACTTCACGAGTCAAAGGCTCCAGCGAAACCACGCAAGTCTGCGTGCAACGCGCTTCTAACTTACCCTCGGCACGGATTACCCCCGCCGCTTCACGCATAAGCGTAAAACTTCCCGCCAAGTGTGCTACCGCCACAAGACGCAATCGCTCCGCGACCGCTTGTCGCTCCTGCGCGTTGGCTTCTAGGGATAGGCTAAGTCCGCGAGAGCTGATTTCAGCTAGAGCAATCCTGTGCGAAAATTCCGCACCCGCAGAGCCAGCTCGAGACTCAGCTTGCGTGTCAGTCTGCTCCCCAGCCTGCCCCCCAGACGAAGAAAAGGAATTCCGCATAAACCCTATTCGCGCACCCAAACCCGCAGATACGAGCCCTTACGCAACTCCCCGTTCGGACTCTGGCTTTGCCCTTGCCTCGGCTTTTGGCTCTGACTTTGCCTCGGCTTCTTGTCTCGCCACACCCATAGACCGCACCGCCGCCGTCAAACAAACCCCCGCCCAAACTTCCGCCACATCACGAAGCCGTAAAGCTTCCCGCAACGCCAAAACTTCCCGCCCCACCCGACGCGCAGACTCCGCAATGGAATCATCATCCACGCTATCAGCAAACAAAGTACGCGCAAGCATTTCCGCCAAAGCCCGCTCGCGGGCTTGATGACTATCCTGTGCCACGGCTTCTTGATACCCCTGCATGCGTCCGTAAAACCCCTGCCCCAAATGCCGCATTAAACGAACTGTCTTAGCATCTCCCGAACCACGGACACGCAAAGTCTGATCCCAGTCATAGGTCATCAAATCAAAAACACTCTGGGCAAAAGCCCGAGGCGTTAAACCATCCGCCTGCTGAACAGATTGCTCCGCCGCTTCACCGACAATCCGCTCGTGGAGCAGACAATAGACCAGAACCTGTGCCTCCCATTGCGGACGAAGCCACTGCCCCGCCCGCACAGGCTCGGCAGAGTCCGCCCAGCCCAGAGCCCGAGTCGCCGTAACTAAGTCCGCATAGAGCGTAGAAACCGCCGCGCCTGTCATCGCCACCGAGCCCACAGCAGGCTTAGAAGCGGCTGACCTAGAAGCCGCTGACTTAGAAGCAACAAGCCTAGAAGCGACAAGCCTAGAAATTGTCCTTTGCATAACACTTGGTATTGTATAGGCGAATTGGCTATGATTCTTCCACGCGGACTTGTCCGAGGACAAATTACAGCAATGGCTACTTTCCACCCCCAAGGCGCACCCGCCCAGCCCGTAGGATTACGCCCCCTATGGCTGGCAGTGGGGCTTGCACTCCTGCTGGCTCTGTCAGCCTGTCAGGAACGACTCGCCACCCGCGGACACTTCCTAGAAGACGCAGATATCGCCGTCTTAGAAGGCGAATCACTCAACCGCGATGCCGTGCGTAGCTTCCTTGGCGAGCCCAGCACACGGCGCATGCTACGCGGCACAGACGAAGGCGAAACCTGGCTCTACATCGGCGAGCGAACTTCACAAAAAACCTACCACGACACCAAAGTGCTAGATAGACGAATTATTGTCCTGCACTTTGACGAAACAGGATTCGTCAGTGAGCGCGAAATTCTAACCTACGACAACGGACAATTAATTATTCCACGCGCTCGCACCACACCAACGCCAGGACGACAATTCACTCTATGGCAACAATTTGTCGGAAACTTCGGGCGCTTTAATACACCGACTCCGACTCGTTAGTCCGCTGGGGCAATTCCGCCCACTGATTAGATGGGGCAATTTCCCCCACCGATTAGATGGGGCAATTCCCCGACTGATTAGATGGGGCAATTCCCCCCACCGATTAGATGGGGCAATTCCCCCACCGATTAGATGGAGCAATTCCGCCCCTTGTTGCTAGTAGAGCTAGCGTTAGGGTTAGCAGTAAAAGTTAGCCACAGTAAAAGTTAGCCACAGAAATTATCCCGCCGCGAAAAGCACGGAATTGCCCTCCCGCCAAAAGCTACCCCCCCGTGATGGGCGGAAAAATCGCCACTTCATCTCCTGCGGCAAGAACTTGGTCTTGTCCGCAAAGCTTGTGATTAACCGCAAAGCACAACTGCTCACGGCGACTCGCCAATAAGCCCCGCCACGCTTCATCGCGTCCCGCCAGTGCGTCTAGTAAATCGCGCACAGACGCTCCACCGCGCACCTGCGGCAAAGGACAAGCCTGTTCGTCAGTGCCAATCGCTTCCCGCACCCAAGCAAAAGTCTTCAGCTGGATTGTTTCCGCCATTTGCAAACCCCTAATAGATCAGCGAAGAAAAAGACAAAAACGGATAAACCGCACCCGCTTCCACCCTGTCTAGGTCTTCAGCCAACTCCAGCAAGCCACTGGTCTCGGTCAGAGACGATAAAATACCCGCCCCAGAACGCGGGAACTTCTCACAATAAACCCGACCCGCCGCATCAGTGCAAAGCGATACCCGCACCCACTCACGCCTGCCTGTCTTCTTCGCCATAGAAAATCCTGCCGCCACAGGAACACCAATCGGCGGCTCGGGAATAGCTCCCGTCAGACGCAAAATCAACGGACGCACAAAAACCACAAAAGTCACAAACGCCGCCACAGGATTCCCAGGCAAACCCGCAAATGGCGTTTGGCAAATTTGTCCTAAAGCAATAGGTCTGCCGGGCTTAATGGCAAGCCGCCAGAAAGAAAGTCCGCCCAAAGACTCAGCGGCAAGGCGTAGATGATCTTCCTCGCCCGCAGACATTCCGCCCGATGCCAAAACAAGGTCATGACTTTCCGCCGCCCGTGCCAAAGCCGACTCTGTCGCCTGTCGTGCATCGGGTAAAATTCCTCCATCTTCCACAACGCAGCCAAGAGCCGAAAGCAAAGCGCAAACCATTGCCCGATTGCTATCCCATACCCCCGCCGCATCTGGTTCTTGTGGCGGGTCAATCAATTCATCTCCGCTGGAAAATACCGCCACCGACAAACGCTGCCGCACCGCAACCCGCCCCAGACCACACGCCGCCGCCAAACCCACATCCTGCGGACGCAAGCGCCGCCCCACAGGTAAAGCTTCTTGCCCTTGCGTTAAGTCTTCTCCTGCTTTGCGAGCGTTGCTTCCTGCCTGCAAGTCAGCAGGCACCGCAACAAGATCACCGCCAACTTCACAAACTTCTTCAGGAGCCACCGTATCGGCTCCTTGCGGTAAAGCCGCACCCGTAAAGATACGCACCGCTTGCCCCGACTTAACCACTCCGTCAAAGGGATGACCTGCCGCCGCACGGCCAATAACCTGTAACGAAATCCGCGCCCCGCTTGTCCCACCCTGTGCCTTACCCTCTGCCCCGTCATGGCAAAACGCCCAGCCATCCACGGCGGCGTTGTCGGTTGGCGGAACAGCCCGCCCAGCAAGTACAGGCTCCGCCAGAACCCGCCCTAACGCCTCGGCAAGCGGCACCTGCTCGGAGCTATCCACCAGACGCCGCGCAGGCGCGAAATCACGCTCCAAACGCGCCAGAGCTTCCGCCAGCGAAAGACGCACAGAACTATCAGTCAGCGACAACACAAAAACCAGAATAGCACCGCTCACAGCACCACTTCTTGCCGTATGGAGTCTCTACGCCTAGTCTTGCTTTATGACGAGCCTTGCTTCCATCACCGACGCCCAGGGCATTCTGGACTTCTGGTTCAGGGAAGGCCGACAAGAGCAGTGGTTTTCCTCTGACTCGGGCTTTGATGAAGAAATTCGCCTCCAACTGAGCGAAGCCCATAGCCTTGCCGCCGCCCAACGTTTGGACTCTTGGGTAGAGACTCCGCATGGCTCGCTGGCTCTGGTTTTGTTGCTAGACCAAGTGCCACGCAATCTGTTCCGCCGTACCGCACGAGCCTTTGCCAGCGACGCCCAAGCCCGCCGCGTCAGTGCCGCCGCAATTGAACGCGGACAAGACCGCACCTTGATGATCCCAGAACGCGTGTTTCTGTACCTGCCCTTTGAACATAGCGAACGGCTAGAAGACCAAGAACGCTCGCTTGCTCTCTTTGCCTCCTTGGGCGATAGCGAGGAGCTAATGCTCTACGCTAAGAAACACCACGAAATAATTGCCCGCTTTGGCAGGTTTCCGCATCGCAATGAAGTCTTGGGGCGGGAGACTACGCCTGAAGAAGAAGAATTTTTGCGCGATCCTTCCGTGCGGTTCGGACAGTAGCCACGCAAAGCAGACAAAGCTCCGCAACAGAACAGCAAGCAGGACAGCAACAGGGCACGCCACAGGACAGCAACAAGGCAAGCCACAGGACAGCAACAAGGCAAGCCACAGGACAGCAACAGGGCAAGCCACAGGACAGCAACAAGGCAAGCCACAGGACAGGCAACAAGACAGCAACGGAATCGTAAGAGTTAGGCAAGGCAATGTCGGCGGCTTGGCGCACACGCGCAGAACGCGTAGCAGATACAGAACAGATTGAGCGGCTTTTAGACCGTGCCTTTGGCGGCGAGCGGCATTTGCGTCGCTCGGAGTTGTTCCGCCAAGGACGCAAACCGATAGCGGGTTTGTGTCGTGTCGCTGAAGCACAGGATGCGTCAGGGGCGGCGCGTCTTTTGGGTGTGGTCCGTGGCTGGGAAGTCCAGGTGGGCAAGGACAGCGACACAGAAACTAGCAAGGAAACGGTCAAGGAAACGAGCCAGCAAAGTGATAAGCAAACGAGCAAGGAAACGGGCAGAAAAACGGGCAAGAAAACGGGCAAAGAAAAAGTGCCGCTTATTCTTGCAGGTCCGCTTGCCGTTGAGCCTTCGCTACGCGGACAGGGAATAGGCAAAACCCTGCTTGCCGAACATCTAGCGGCAGGACGGCGGGCAGGCTGGCGTGGAGCTGTGCTTATCGGTGAGCCTGAGTATTACCGTGCTTTTGGGTTTCGTCTTGCCGCCGAGCGTGGATTATTTCTCCCATGGCATGGAGCGGCAAGCCTACGCAGTGAGACGATGCGGTTTCTTGCCCTAGAGTTGCGGCTTGGCGGCTTGGAAGGTCTTACAGGTGCCGTTGAGCCTGTACCGCTTGGCAAGTCCCAAAAGCCGCGCAAGGATACGCCCGCACCCAAACCCAAACCGCGTCGCGGACACGAGCCGCGTTAGGGGTGTGGCTTCTATGCGAGTTTTTGTATGACTGTTATGCCTGCGACTATGCCGCCGCTTCCGCGTTCGCGGTTTGCGATTTTGTATGCTGACCCGCCGTGGGATTACAAGGGACAACTCCAACACGCGGGTGTGGGCAGTGGCGACTCGGGTGGAGCGGTGCGCCATTATCCGACTGTGCCGTTGGATGCAATGGCACAGTGGCCGATAGACTCGATCTGCGAAGCAGACGCGCTGTTGTTTCTGTGGAGCAGTAATCCGCACTTAGACCAAGCGATAGACTTAGGCAAGGCGTGGGGTTTTTCTTGGGCGACTGTGGCTTTTGTTTGGAACAAGCTACGCACCAATCCGGGTTTTTATACCTTGTCGCAATGCGAGCTGTGCTTGGTCTTCAAACGCGGACGAATTCCCCAACCGAGGGGAGCACGCAATGTGCGGCAATACTTAGAAGCCGAGCGTGGCGTGCATTCTGCCAAGCCTGACGAAGTGCGAGTCCGTATTGCTGAGATGTTTCCTGACCAGAGCAAAATTGAACTCTTTGCCCGCACCCACCACCCAGGCTGGCACGCCTGGGGCTTAGAAGCTCCGCAATCGTAGAGCGGGGTTTGGAAGCTTCAAGGCTTAAGCAGCAAGGCTTCTTAACAAGGCTTAAAGAAAAAGGGGGTACTGCGTGGCAGTACCCCCAGGGTGGGAATGAAAACGAAGGTTAGAGATAAGGGATAGGCTTAGAAGCCACCCATACCACCCATACCACCCATATCAGGAGCCGCAGGTGCAGGCTCTTTCTTCTCAGGCTTTTCAGCAATCATCGCCTCAGTCGTAATCAGTAAGCCCGCAATACTCGCCGCATCCTGCAATGCCGTGCGCGCCACCTTGGTCGGATCAATCACGCCCGCGCGGATCATATCGGTATACTTTCCGTTCTGAGCGTCAAAGCCTTCAGCATCGCTTTTGGATTCACGCAAACGCGCCGCTACAACAGCTCCGTCAAAACCCGCGTTTTCGGCAATCTGTCGCGCAGGAGCTTCCAAAGCCCGCGCCACAATTTCACCGCCAACCCGCTGGTCATCATTGGCAAGCTTCAAACTTCCAAGCTTCTTCGCCGCCCGTAGAAGTGCAACTCCGCCACCTGGCAAAATTCCTTCTTGGACAGCCGCCCGAGTCGCATGCATCGCATCTTCCACGCGGTCTTTGCGCTCTTTGACTTCCACTTCAGTAGCACCACCAACACGGATCACCGCAACACCACCCGCAAGCTTGGCAAGGCGTTCCTGCAGCTTCTCGCGGTCGTAGTCGCTGGATGTTTCCTCAATTTGACGGCGAATCTGGGTGCACCGAGCTTCAATGTCTTTCTTCTTACCCACGCCATCAACAATCGTAGTGTTTTCTTTGTCTAGCACCACTTTCTTGGCACGGCCAAGCATATCCAATCCGACAGACTCTAACTTGATCCCTAAGTCTTCAGAAATGACTTGCCCTTGAGTCAAGACACCAATGTCCTGCAACATCGCCTTGCGTCTGTCGCCAAACCCCGGCGCCTTCACCGCCGCTACCTTCAATCCGCCGCGTAGCTTATTCACAACCAAAGTCGCAAGGGCTTCGCCTTCCACATCTTCAGCCACAATCAGCAACGGACGATTGCTCTGCACAACCTGCTCTAGCAACGGCAACATAGACTGCAAGCTAGAAAGCTTCTTCTCGTGCAGAAGAATATACGGATCATCCAAAACCGTTGTCATCTTGTCGGCGTTGGTGATGAAATAGGGCGAAAGAAATCCGCGGTCAAACTGCATGCCTTCCACGACATCCAGTTCGGTTTCTAAGCTCTTGGCTTCTTCAACCGTGATGACTCCTTCGTTGCCAACTTTCTGCATCGCCTTGGATAGCATTTCTCCGACTTCTTTATCGCCATTGGCGGACACAGTACCCACCTGAGCAATTTCAGAGCTCTTAGAAACACTGCGCGAACGCCGCTCCAAGTCGCCGACAACGGTATCCACTGCGACATCAATGCCGCGTTTCAAATCCATCGGATTCATTCCTGCGGCAACGGCTTTGGCTCCTTCACGGACAATCGCCTGCGCCAAGACCGTCGCAGTCGTTGTGCCATCGCCCGCAATGTCAGAAGTCTTACTCGCCACTTCGCGCACCATCTGGGCGCCCATGTTTTCAAACTTGTCAGATAGCTCAACTTCTTTGGCAACGGTGACTCCGTCTTTGGTGATGCGGGGTGCGCCAAACGATTTGTCCAGCACGACATTGCGTCCCTTCGGACCCAAAGTCACCTTAACAGCGTTCGCTAATACATCTACGCCGTGCAACATCTTGTTGCGTGCGTCAGACGCAAATTTTACTTCTTTTGCAGCCATGATACGGATTTTCCTCGTTTTAGGGTTTTGGATTAATCTTCAATCGCGATCAGCACAAAGTTAACGCTTTGCAGCTTTCTTTGTTGCCTTCTTCGCGGTTTTGCGTCCGCCGTCGATGACGCCGAGCACATCGGACTCCTTCATAATCAGCAGCTCTTCGCCGCCAACTTTAACCTCGGTGCCAGACCACTTGCCAAACAGCACGCGGTCTCCGACTTTGACATCGAGTGTTACCAAGCGGCCTGACTCGTCGCGGGCTCCAGGACCCGCGGCTACAATCTCGCCCTGTGAAGGTTTTTCCTTGGCGGTGTCGGGGATGATAATCCCGCCCGCACTGCGCTCGTCTTCTTCTGTGCGACGAACCAGGACCCGATCGTGTAGGGGTCTAAATTTCATGGTTTTCTCCTGTTCTCCGTTGGTTTCGTATTAGTGGATTTCGTAAAGGTGGATTTCGTAAGGGTGGATTTCGTGTCTATGTCAGAGAAATCTCTCTGTTAGCACTCTGCTTAGGTGAGTGCCAACACAGGATATATAGGGCGAACGAATCGCCCTTTCAACCCCCTTGGAGTTAGAGCCAGCACCACAGGGCTAGGGATAGGCTTCACAGGGCAGGAAATAGCTCTGTAAGGCGGGGAATAGCCCACAGGGCAGGGATAAGCCCACAGGGGAAGGAATAGCCCCACGGGGCAGGGATAGCCCCACAGGGCAAGGACAAGCCCACAGGGAAGGGAATAGCCCCACGGGGCAAGCGATAGCCCACAGAGCAAAGACAAGCCCCACAGGGTTAGGGATAGCCCCTAGTTGGTATCGTCCATGGGGACAGGCAAACGCTGCAACGGCGTTGGCGGCAGCTTGTGGTGCGTCTCACGCCACAGCAGATAGATCCCACTCGCCACCACCAGCAAAATCCCTAACCACGCCAGCAAGTCGGGTAGGACTCCAAAAATAATCAGCCCGAACAATGCCGACCAAAAAATTCCTACATAGCCAAACGCTGTTGCTAGCGAAGCAGGTGCCAACGAAAACGCAATAATAATCGCCGCATGCGAAAAAATCGCATGCAAACCCAACAGACAAGCAAAAATAAAATGTTGCATCTCCATCGCCTGCCAGTTAAACGGAGCCAATAATCCCGCCAGCAATGTACCCACAACAGCCGTGTACAGAGTCGTTGTTGCAACCGAGTCCGAGTCCGCAAGCATACGAGTCGTAATCTGGTAAAACGCATACAACACCGCCGCCGCCAACGCCAAAAGTGCTGCAGGTTGAAATAACTCACTCCCAGGACGAAAGACAATAAACGCACCAATCATCCCGCAGACAATAGAAAGTATACGGTGCCGCCCCACTGTCTCTCCCAGCATCGGAACCGCAAGAACCGACACAAACAACGGCGTTAACATCATCATCGCCGTAGACTCCGCCAACGGCAAATACCGCAACGCCAAAAAGAAAGCACAAGTCGTAAAAATCAACAAAAACGAACGCAACAACTGCAAAGACAATCGCTTAGAACACAAACTTGTCCGCAATCTTTTCGTGAAGGCAAGAAACACCGTAAACAAAATCAAGTGCGAAAGATAGCGAATAAAAATCACTTCCCATACAGGATACCGCTCCGTCAAAAACTTTGCCGTAGAATCCAGCAAGGCAAAAAACATCGTGCCCACAAACATAACCAAAGCACACTGAACCACCACCAAACGCGGCAGGGAAGCAGACTTTCCGTCAGGCACAACAGGGTCAGAAGCCATTTTCATCATCTCGTCTCTGGGACACAAAAAAATCAAAAGCCATTTTCATCATCTCGTCTTCGTGTCTGAGCCAGTGGCACAGGCAAACGATGCAACGGAGTCGGCGGCAGCTTATGGTGCGTCTCACGCCACAGCAGATAGACTCCACTGGCGGCAATGATAGCGATACCACACCACGCAATCGCATCAGGAAAATCACCAAAGAAAATCAAACCAAAGAGCGCACTCCAGAACAAGCTGGTATAGCCGAACGCTGTCGCCAGTGAAGCAGGGGCAATGGTAAAGGCAATAATAATTGCTCCGTGGGCGAGAATCGCCAGAAGCCCCAAGAGCAAAACAAGATGAATATGGTTCGGCGCAATCGGCTGTAAGTTAAAGGGCGCAAGCGCACCTGTAATGACAAGTCCGACAAGGGCAGAGTACAGAGTCGTTGTCGCAACCGAGTCCGAGTCGGCAAGCATACGAGTCATAACCTGATAGAGCGCATAACTCATCGCCGAAAGCAAAGCCAAAAGTGCCGCAGGCTGAAACAGCTCACTGCCTGGACGAAACACAATCATCGCCCCAAGAAGTCCAAATACAATCGTAATGATACGGTGCTTGCCAATTGTCTCTCCTAAAATCGGCACCGCCAGCAAGGCAACAAATAACGGCGCAAGCATAATCATCGCAATCGCTTCTGCTAGGGGCATATAACGCAGGGTGATAAAAAACATAACATTCACAAAAATCAGCAAAGCCGAACGCAAGAGCTGCAGTTTTGGGCGTGCTGTGCGCAAACTAGATTTCAATCGCCGTGTTGCAGTCAGAAAAATAACAAACAGCACAAGATGTGCGGCATAGCGAATAAACAGAATTTCCCACACAGGATAGCGTTCAGATAAAAACTTAGATGTAGAGTCCAGAAGGGCAAAAAACATCGTGCCAACAAACATTACTGCCGCACACTGCAGAACCACCAACGGCGGCACGCTGGTTGGACTTGCCGACTCCGCCGTTGATGGCGTGGAAGAAGTCTTGCGCGTCATCTATCCCCTAGCGTGGGCTTTGTGGCTTGTTCTGTGTTTTGTCTTGTGTCTTGTTCAGCATCTTTTCCTAAGTCCGTGAGCGCAATCGGCACCCGCGAACGCGGAGTCGGCGGCAGCTTATGGTGCGTCTCACGCCACAATAGATAGACTCCACTGGCGACGATGGTCGCAATACCGCACCAAGCAATCGCATCAGGAAACTCAGCGAAAAAGAGCAAACCAAACAAAGCCCCCCAAAACAGCGCAACATAATCAAACACTGCCGCCAAAGACGCAGGCGCAATCGTAAAGCCAATAATAATCAAACCGTGCGCCACAATGGCAAGGACTCCGAGAAAACAGGCAAAGGCGACATGCTGTGGCTCTATGGCTTGCCAGTTGAACGGAGCCAAAATTCCTGAAATGACAAAGCCAACGATAGCCGTGTAAAGCGTTGTTGTTGCAACCGAGTCCGAGTCGGCGAGCATACGGGTTAGCATCAGATAGAAAGCGTAGCCAAGTGTGGCAAGCAAAGCCCAAATCGCGGCGGGTTGAAACAAAGCTCCGCCCGGACGAAGCAGAATTAACGCTCCGATGATTCCGATTGCAACCGACAAGACGCGGTGCTTGCCGATGGTTTCGCCCAGAAACGGCACCGCCAGCAGACAGACCATCAACGGAGCCAGCATAAACAGCGACATTGCTTCGGCAAGTGGCAGGTGGCGTAAGGCAAGAAAGAAAGTGACATTCATTCCGATCAACAGAGCCGAGCGGACAAGCTGTAGCTTAGGGCGAGTCGTGCGCACGCTAGATTTCAAGCGTTTGGTTGCGGTGAGAAAGATCAAAAACAGAAACAAATGGGTGGCGTAGCGAATAAAAATAATTTCCCAAACGGGATAACGAATAGCAAGAAACTTAGCAACCGAGTCTCCGAGTGCATAGAACATTGTTCCGACAATCATCACCGCCGCACACTGCAAGACCACGAGCCGTGGCAAGGCACTAGAAGTCTTTTGGCTATCGCTCATAGGCTTTGACTCTTAGCACCTAGTTGTTAGAAGCAGTGTTGTTAGACGCAGGGGTATTAGAAGCAGTCGTAGCCGCTTGATGCAATCGCTCGCGCCATAGAATGAATCCGCCACTGAAAACAATGATTGCCATTCCTGCGATACTAATGGAGTCGGGCAGATGCGAGAAGAACAACCAACCAAAGAGCGTTGCAAAAATCAGCTCGCTATACGCGAAGTTCACCACCAAGCCCGCAGGAGCCCAAGTGAAAGCAAGCACAAGGCAGGTGTGCGCCAGAATCCCCAGAGTGCCAAGAATGGCGAAGGTGATTAAATCTGCTGCTGTTGGGGTTTGCCAATAGACCACAGCCAGAAACAGTGAGGCGAAGGCACCACCGCCTGCCGTATAGAACAGCGTAGTCCAAGGGGTATCGGCTTCGGACAAACTGCGGGTCATCAATTGATAGGTGGCAAACAGCACTGCCGAAGCAAGGGCTGCAAAGACTGCGGGATGAAACAGCACACCCCCTGGACGCAACATTAACAAAGCTCCGGCAAAACCGATAAGCACTCCGCCGAGGCGTAGGGGGCCGAGTTTTTCGCCTAGAAACGGTACGGCGAGCAACACAACAAGCAGGGGATAGATAAAAGTCACGGCGATTGTTTCAGCGAGTGGCAGGTATGAAAGAGCTAAGAAGACACAGCCTGTCTCTACCACAAGCACCAACGAGCGCAGGATTTGCAAACGCGGCTTATTCGGACGCAAAGCCGCTTTTAATCTCGGACGAAAAAATACTGCCAGCAAGATCGTATAAAAAATAAACTGTGCGGTGTATCTGCCCCACAGGGTCATGGAAACGGGTAAGCCGCTATGCATCAATTGTTTTGCCATTCCGTCTAGCAGGGCGACAAAAAAGCAGAAGCCCAGCATCATTGCGATCCCGAGAATGATTCGCGGTGTTGGTGGCACAAAAGCCGCACTTGCTTCTGGTGGCGGAGTCTTTTGCGGCGGAGCGTTTTGTGAAGAAGAAGAATTCATAGCGGTGCAGAATGTATAGGGGCGATGCACTCTACCTGCGCACCATAAGAAACTGCACTATACGGCAAGAAAGATGCAAATGCGCCTTGCTACCTTATCCAATTGGGGTAAGGCTAGTGCGCCTTGCTACCTTTCCAATTGGGGGCAAGGCTAGTGCGCCTTACTACCTTTCCAATCGGGGTAAGGCTAGTGCGCCTTGCTACCTTTCCAATTGGGGCAAGGCTAATGCGCCTTGCTACCTTTCCAATTGGGGGTAAGGCTAATGCGCCTTGCTACCTTTCCAATTGGGGGCAAGGCTAGTGTGCCTTACTACCTTTCCAACTGGGGCAAGGCTAATGCGCCTTGCTACCTTTCCAATTGGGGGCAAGGCTAGTGCGCCTTGCCCCATGTCAAAGCCGCTTTCGCATCAGCAATCAGCGGAACAGAAAGCACACAAGCAGGAAACGGGGCTTGTTCCATAATCTCAACAACCAGAGCAGAAGTTTTGTCCAGCTCGTCTTCAGGGACTTCCAAGACCAGCTCGTCATGCACCTGCAAAAGCAACTTGGCACCAAGTCCTGCTTCCTGCAAAGCTGACGGCAAGCGAATCATCGCCCGCCGAATAATATCAGCAGCCGTTCCTTGAATGGGTGCATTAATCGCCGCTCGCTCGGCAAAAGCCCGCTGCTGGTGATTGGACGAACGAATAGACGGCAAGTGAATTACCCGTCCGAACAAAGTCTCTACTTGTCCTGTTTTGCGCACCCCCTGGCGTGTTGCTTCCATCCAAGCGGCAATCTGCGGATAACGCGCAAAGTAGGTATCCATAAAAGCCCGCGCTTCTTCTTGAGCAATCTTCAAACCCCGCGCCAAGCCAAACGGAGATATACCATAAATAATTCCAAAGTTAATCGCCTTCGCCTCACGCCGCCGCTCTGCAGAAACTTCAGCTAACGGAAGGCGAAAGATTTCCGCCGCAGTCGCCGCGTGAATATCGGCTCCTTCAGCAAAAGCCTGCTTGAGTGCAGACTCATCGGTTATCTCAGCCGCAAGACGCAATTCAATCTGCGAGTAATCCACCGACAACAGCAAATGCCCCTGTGCCGCGACAAACGCTTCACGAATCCGCCTACCGTCAGCCGTGCGAATAGGAATATTCTGCAAATTAGGATTTGACGAAGATAACCGCCCCGTTGAAGCCCCTGTTTGTCCGAAGTGGCTATGGACCCGCCCCGTTGGCTCCATCGACTCGAGCAGGGCTTCGGTATAGGTAGAGCGCAACTTCGTCAGCGAACGCCATGCCAAGACCTTTTCAGCAATCGCAAACCCCTGTGCCGCTAGATCTTCCAAGACCATATGGTCGGTGCTTTTGGCTCCGCTTTTGCCTTTGCGTCCGCCGTATGGCAAGTCCAGTTCGTCAAACAAAACCGCACCCAGCTGCTTCGGACTACCAATCGCAAATTCACGTCCCGCGAGCTGGTGGCATTCGGCTTCTAAGTCAGCGGCACGAGTCTGAAAATCATCCGAAAGGATACGCAAGGTATCTGCGTCTAGCAAAATTCCTGCGGCTTCCATATCGCGCAAGACAGGCACCAGCGGACGCTCTAAGGTCTCATAGACCCGCACACGCCTTTCAGACTGTACCCGCGGACGTAAAGTACGCCACAACTGCAAAGTTATCTCCGCATCTTCAGAAGCATATTCACAAGCTTTGTCTAACGCCACTTCATCAAAGCGCAGTTGCTTACGCCCACTCGCGGGCTTGGTAACTTCAGAATACGAAATGGTTGTGCGGTCTAAGTGGCGGCGGGCGAGTGCATCCATTGCGTGGCTTCCTGTGCCTGCGTCTAGCACATACGAGAGCAGCATTGTGTCGTCCAAGCCTACGACTTCCATTCCGTGTTGGGAAAGCACGCGCAGATCGTATTTTATGTTGTGTCCGATTTTCAGAACCGCAGGATCGCCAAGCACAGGAGTCAGCAAAGCCCGCACCTGTGCCAACGAAAGCTGGTTAGGCAATAAAGTTTCAGCCGCAGAGTCTTCTGCTGTGCTTGCTGTTTGAAAAAGCCCTGTTTGCACCGCAAGATCTTGCACAGAGTCTTGTACGGAGTCCTGCACGAAGTCTTGTATAGAATTTTGCGTAGAGTCTTGTGTCGTGTTCTGTCTAGAGTCCTGCGTTGCTTTTTTCGCTACCTGTTTCCCTGTTTCCTTCCCTGTTTTCTTCGTTATCTTCTGTGCGGCTTTTTGTACCGACTTGTCTGCAGACTCCTTGGCTTCTGGTTTGCCTTCCGCTGACGAGTCGGCAGCTGCAACAGAGCGGTGGGCGATGGGTATATAGCCTGCGCGTCCATCTAGCAGGGCGAGCGAAACCCCGACCAGCTCCGCCCGTTCGGGGTTTAAATCCGTGGTTTCGGTGTCTAGGCACAGGACACCATCCGCGCAGGCTATCGCAAGCCACTGGCTCAGAGTCGTCTCGTCTTGGATGAGCGCATAGCCTTCAGAAACCGTATCGCTAGGCAAATCGGCTTTTACACCGCTCGGAACATTCGCTTCACCTGTCGCAGACTCTAATGCGCCATCGCGTTCCAAGCGCGCAAGAATAGAACGGAATTCATACTTCTCTAAAAACGCCCGCAACAAGGCAGGGTCGCGACGCTGGGCGTGCAATTCGTCTAGTGTTAGAGGCAAATCCAAATTGTCAGCGAGCTGCACCAACTTTAAACACAAACGCGCCTGGTCAGCGTAGTCAATCAAAGCTTGGCGGCGTTTGGGCTGCTGTATCTCGTCCGCCCGCGTAAGCACGGACTCCAAATCGCCGAATTGGTTAATCAAAAGTGCTGCAGTCTTTACGCCGATTCCGGGCACACCTGGCACATTGTCGCTGGAGTCTCCTGCTAAGGCTTGCACATCGGCAACGAGCCGTGGCGGTACCCCAAACTTTTCTAGCACTTCATCTTCGCCGAGATTTTTTTCCTTCATCGGGTCCCACATAGAAACGCCAGGCCGCACCAACTGCATCAAATCCTTATCGGATGAAACAATTACCGCTTCCATCTTTTGGCTTTCGGCATTCCGTGCGTAGGTGGCGATGATGTCATCGGCTTCTACATCGGCGCGTTCCACGACAGGAAAGCCTAGTGCTGTTGCGGCTTCACGAGTTGCGGCGAATTGTGGCACAAGGTCAGGTGGTGTTTCGTCGCGATTGGCTTTGTACTCGGGATAGATATCATTACGAAACGAATGCGAGCCTGCATCAAATACTACGGTGATGCAGTCTTGTTCTGCTATGCTTTGTTGCAGGCGCAGAAGCATATTGGTAAAGCCGAAGACGGCATTGACGGGCATTTTGTCGCGGGTCATTCGCGTTGGAATGGCATAGAAGGCGCGAAAGATGTATCCCGAGCCATCTACCAGCCACAAACGCGGAGCGTTCTGTGCTGACTTTTGTTTTGATTCTGTGGCGGGGCTTTGTGCAGGGATTTTTTGCGGAGTGTTTGGCGGTGATTTTTTTGCTGAATTTTTTTGTACACTGTCTTTTTGTTTTGTATCTTTCTTTGCGTTACTTTTCTGTACGCTATTTTTCTTTGTGCTACTTTTCTTTAAATCGCTTTTCTTTAAGCCACTTTTCTTTGCGCCACTTTCCTTTAAACCGCTTTTCTTTAAGCTGCTTTTTTCTGTGGGGCTTTTCTTTGTGCCACTTTTCTTTGCGGATTTTTTTCCTGCGCTCTTTTTCGCAGCACCTTGCGAGCGGACACCTTTAGCAACCGCTTTCTTTTTAGACTGCGGACTCACCCTGCGAACTCACCCTACGGGTCGCGTGAATTCGCGACTGCAATAGGGGCAGATGATTTTGCTGGCTCCGCGAAACGAGAGGAAGATCCGCGGATGACCTGGCACACCACTTGTGTCGGCTGGGTCTATTCCGTCGCAGGCGACTTGGGTGTTGTCTTTGTGTGTTTGTTTCTGTGGTTTGCTGTTCATAGTTGGAGCTCCGTGTCTTGGTGGGACTTTACTCTGTTTCTTTATGGTGCGAAAGGTGATAACTTTTGCTTTATGGACAAAAACGCACTGCCGACTGCCCGTCCGAACGGCGTGGGAGATGATGCTCCTGCCATTCGCGTGGAGAACTTGTGCAAACGCTACAAGCGAGCCAACGAGCTGGCGTTAGACAATGTTAGCCTTACGGTGCCGCGTGGTTCGTTGTTTGGACTTTTGGGTCCGAACGGAGCGGGAAAATCTACATTGATTAACATTTTGGCGGGTTTGGTGATTAAAAGTTCGGGTTTGGTTGAGATTGCAGGTCACAGTATAGACAAGTCGCCGCGTTTGGCGCGGGCTCACATCGGAGTCGTGCCACAGGAGCTTAACATTGATGCGTTTTTCACGCCGCGCAAGCTGTTGGATTTGATTGCGGGGTTTTATGGTTTGCGTCCTGACAAGCGGCGGGCTTCGGACTTGCTTGAAGTTTTGGGTTTGGGCGATAAGGCAGATGTTTATCCGCGGACTTTGTCGGGTGGAATGCGTCGTCGTTTGATGATTGCGAAGGCGATGGTGCATAATCCGCCTGTTTTGATTTTGGACGAGCCAACGGCGGGTGTGGATATTGATCTCCGTCGTCAGCTTTGGGATTTGGTGCGTGATTTGAATCAGGCGGGTGTGACGATTATTTTGACCACGCACTATTTGGAAGAAGCGGAGACTTTGTGCGATACGATTGCGATTATTGATTACGGCAAGCTGGTGACCTGCGAGCCGACTGAAGACTTGCTTGGACGGCTTGACAACAAGGTGGTGCGCTTTGATTTGGCGGAGCCGATGGCATCTGTGCCTGAGTCGTTGCGGCATTTGGGTGCGGAATTGCCGGATCCGCGGCGGTTGCGGTTTCGTTATTCTGCTTCTGAAGGAAAGGTGGGTGAGATTTTCCGTGCGGTTTCTGATTTGGGCGTGGCGTATACTGATATCCACACCCGCGAGCCGAACTTGGAAGAAGTGTTTCTGCAGCTGACGCACAGTGCGTTGGACAGCACACCGAAGGGTTAAAGCACGCCGAAGGGTTGAAAGTACACCGAAGGGTTAAAGCACAGCGAAGGGTTAAAGTGCGCTGAAGGGTTAAAGCACAGCGAAGGGTTAAAAGAACACAGACAAGAAACCTGCAAGAGAGAGGGCAAGAGCCATGGTTTTGGATGACAGAGAAAAAGCGTTTGAGAAGAAGTTTGAACACGACGAGCAGATGCGGTTTCGTGCGGAGTCGCGGCGTAATCGCAAGCTTGCTGATTGGGCGTGTGAGCTGATGGGAGTCACGGGCAAGGGCGTGGATGAATACCGCGTTGCTTTGCAAGCGGCTGACTTTGAAGAAGCGGGAGACGAAGATGTGTTTCGCAAGTTGCGCTCAACGCTGGACGCACATGGCGTAGATGTTTCTGACCATCAGCTGCGCAAGCATATGGACAAGTGCTTTTCTGAAGCCATGGATGAAGTGAAAGAAGAATAAATTGCTCCAAGCGGATAGAAAGCAGCTACTCAGATGCGTTCTGTGAAACGTTATGCAGTGTTTTCTGTGAAGCGTTCTGTAAAGTGTTTTGTGAAGCGTTCTGTGGTGCGTTATGTGTAGCGTCGTTAAGCAAAGCCTCTAGGCTATGCGCGGAAAATCAGCGGGCAACGAGCGGGCAATGAGCGGACAAGATCCAGCCAAGCGGGCGGCGGCACGGGCTGTGCTTGATTCCTTCGTCAAGGACGGAATGACAATCGGGCTTGGCTCGGGCAGTACGGCGGAAATTTTCGTGTGTCTTTTGGGCGAGAAGGTGCAGCAGGGCGAGTTGCAAGACATTCGCTGTGTTGCCAGCTCGCACAGAACGGCGGAACTTGCTGAGCGGGTGGGTTTATCTTTGTATCGGGTGGAAGAATTTTCGTCTTTTGCTTTGATGGTAGATGGAGCCGACGAAGTGGATAATTCTTTGCGGGCGCTTAAGGGTGGTGGTGGCTGTCATTACCGCGAGAAGGCTTTGGCGCAGATGGCGAAGCAGTTGGTCTTGATTGTGGATGCAAGCAAGTGCGTTGAGACTTTGGGGGCATTTCCTGTGCCGTTGGAAATCGTGCCGTTTGCTTGCGAGGCGACAGCCGAGCGGGTGCGGAAGCTGGTGCAGAAATTTCGCTATGCGGGTGCTGAATTGAATTGGCGCAAGGGGCAGGGTGGTGCGCTGTACGAAACCGATAACGGAAACTTTGTGCTGGATTGTGCCTTGCAGTCTATTGCTGACCCTGAAGTCTTGGCGCGGGGTTTGAAGCAGATTACGGGAGTGGTAGAACACGGACTTTTTTTAGACGAAGCCGATGCGGTGATTATCGGCAAGCCTGACGGAAGTACAGAAACCCGAAGCCGCACAAGCGCATAGTTAATGAAAGGTCAATGAAAGGTCAGCGAAAGGCCAGCGAGAAGTCAGCGAAAAGTCAGTAAATCGTCCGAGCCGATACCGCTAGACACATAACCCGTATAGACTAACCTGTGCGCCGAGCCTATAACCCGAACCCCTGAAGCCGAGCCTATAACCCGAACCCTTGAAGCTAAGCCTATAACCCGAACCCTTGAAGCCGAGCCTATAACCCGAACCCTTGAAGCTAAGCCTATAACCCGAACCCTTGAAGCTAAGCCTATAACCCGAACCCTTGAAGCCAAGCCTACAACCCGAACCTGTAAGACTTACCGAATAGAGTTTTTGCCGATGCTATCTTTTCTTTTTGCGTTGCTGGTGCAGCTTGTTGCGGTGGTGGTGGGGTTTGCGCTTTTGTTTGCCTCGGCGGAAGCCTTACTGCGCGGAGCTGTTGCGGTGGCGATACGCCATAAGGTTTCGCAGGTTACGGTTGGTGTTGTTTTGATAGGGTTTGGTACTTCCTTGCCTGAGATGATGACGGCGATTTCGGCGGCACTGCATAATTCTTCTGACTTGGTGATAGGCAATGTGGTGGGGAGTAATTTGGTGAATATTTTGGGTGTATTTGGCTTGGCGTTATTTTTGTCGGCTCCGAACAAGAAGATAGACGCGAAGTTCGGAGCGATTACTTTGCTGATTGTTACGGCGGTGTTTTTGATTTTGTGTTTGTGGGGAAGTTTTTCGCGTTTTTTGGCGGTCTTGTTGTTGTTGGGTTTGGGATTTTATTTGCGGCAGACGATACGCCATGATGGCAAGCGGGGTGGTACGCGGGCTGAGCAGGACTCGGTGGAGAGTTTAACCAAGCCGATGGAGAAGAAGGGCATATTTGCGCATCGGCGTTTGGCGTGGTGGCACGAGTCTTCGGTGCGGCGTGATTGGGCGTTGGCGGGTGTGGGTTTGGTGGGTGTGTTGTTGGGGGCGCAGCTTTTGATAACGGGCGCGGTTACGATTGCTGTGCTGGCGGGAGTGTCTGAGGTTTTGATTGGTTTGACTTTGGTGGCGGTGGGTACTTCTTTGCCTGAGTTGGCGGCGGCGTGGGCGGCACGCGGACGCACGGAGATTTTGCTGGGGAATATTATTGGCAGTAATGTTTTTAATTTGCTGGGTGTTATGGGTGTGGGTGCGTTGATCTATCCGATTATTGTTCCGCCTGAGATTTTGCGTTTGGATTTGTGGGTTTTGGTTTTGGCGACTTTGTGTTTTGTGTGGGTGGTGTTGTTGCGTCCGCGTTTGACTCGTGTGGCTGGAGCGGTGTTTTTGGTTGGTTATGTGGCGTATATAGCGACGCTTTTTGTTGTGGCGTTTGCTGCTTGAGTTTTCTGCCAGCCAGACTTTGAACGGGGTTTTGCGAAGTGCTTTGCCTGCCCGTTGTAATTTTCCCAATAGCCAATTCTTTAAAGATAAGCCCCATCCTTACGGTAAGTATTGTGCGCACCAGTTTTGATTCTCCCAATAACCAATTCTCTAAAGATAAGCTTCACGCAGTGGCGAATGCATTAAAGCATTGCGCTAATGGGGAGTACACTGTCTAACCAATTGTAAGCCGCCCAATAACCAGTCCTATAAAGACAAGCCCTACGAAGTGGTGTGTGTTAAGCCTTATCTTGATTGTAAGTATTGTGCGCACCAGTTTTGATTCTCCCAATAACCAATTCTCTAAAGATAAGCTTCACGAAGTGGTTAATGCACAAAGTACCATATTAATGGGAAGTGCACCATCTAAGCAATTGTAAGCCCCCCAATAACCAATTCTCTAAAGACAAGCCCCACGAAGTGGTTAATGCACAAAGTCCCACATTAATGGGGAGTACACTGTCTAACCAATTGTAAGCCGCCTTCGGCGGTGCCGAGTGAGAGATTCGAACTCCCGACCTTCGGTTTACAAAACCGCTGCACTACCACTGTGCTAACTCGGCGTAGGGGGGTGAGGGGATATTTTAGGGATGTGATAGAATAGCGCAGTATAACGGGATTTTTGCAATAGAGGGGTGGTGCTATGTCTTTGGCGACTTTGGAGGCGACGAAAGCGCGGGTAGCGGGTTTGTCCTTTGAGGGACGGGCTTTTTTGGGGGCTGGGTATCAGCCTACGCGCAGTGGTGAGACTTTCACGAAGTGTAGTCCGATTGACGGGCGGGTTTTGGCGGAAGTGGCGCGTTGTGGTGAAGCGGAGGTAGATAAAGCAGTAGCCACGGCGCGACAGGCGTTTGAAGATCGGCGGTGGAGTGGATTGACTCCGCGGGCGCGCAAGCAGATTTTGTTGCGGTTTGCTGATTTGATTGAGAGCAACGCTGAAGAGCTGGCTTTGTTAGAGACGCTGGATATGGGTAAGCCGATCGCCGATGCGGAGTCGGTGGATTTGCGTCTGTTGGTTTTGTGTATGCGTTGGTATGCGGAAGCGTTGGATAAGATTTATGACGAGTTAGCGCCTGTGGGTGATGGTGCGATTGGTATGATTGTCCGTGAGCCGATAGGTGTGGTGGGGGCGATTATTCCGTGGAATTTTCCTTTGATGCTGGCGGGTTGGAAGATGGGGCCTGCCCTTGGTATGGGGAATAGTTTGATTTTGAAGCCTGCCGAGCAGTCGCCGTTATCTACTTTGCGGCTTGCGGCTTTGGCGTTGGAGGCGGGAATTCCTGAAGGGGTCTTGCAGGTTGTGCCGGGTTTTGGTGAAGAAGCGGGGCGGGCTTTGGCGTTGCATTCTGATGTGGATGCGATTTCCTTTACGGGTTCGGGAGAAGTTGGCAAGTTGATTTTGCAGTATGCGGGTCAATCTAATATGAAGCATGTATCGCTTGAATGCGGAGGCAAATCGCCGAATATTGTTTTTGCTGATGTTAAGGATTTAGACGAAGCGGCTGAACAGGCGGCTTGGGGTGTATTTTTCAATCAGGGAGAAGTTTGCTCGGCGGGTTCGCGTTTGCTGGCACACGAGTCGGTGCGGGAAGAGCTGGTTGAGCGGGTTGAAGCGGTGGCGGGCACGATGCGGGTGGGGAATCCGTTGGATCCAGAGACGCGGGTTGGGGCGATGGTGAGTGATGAGCAGAGTGCTCGCGTTTTGGATTACATTAAGATTGGCAAGCAGGAAGGTGCATCTCTGCGTATGGGTGGTGCGCCTGTGGAAGTGGAGCGGGGTGGCTGTTATATTCCGCCGACGATTTTTGATGGGGTTAAGGGTGATATGCGGATTGCCCAGGAAGAAATTTTTGGTCCTGTGCTTTCGGTCTTGTCGTTTCAGGATGAAGCCGAGGCGATTCAGCTTGCCAACAACACGACCTATGGCTTGGGAGCCGCTGTTTGGACTCGCGATATTAACACTGCCTTTCGGGTTGGCAAGGCAATGCGTAGTGGCTCGGTGTGGATTAACGCGTATGACACGGGCGATATTTCCACGCCGTTTGGCGGCTATAAGCAGTCGGGTATTGGGCGGGATAAATCTTTGCATGCCCTAGATAAATATTCGCAAGTTAAAACTCTGTGGGTTGCGCTGGGTTGAGCTGTCGCAATCGCGGCTTTATAGCGGCTTTAAAGCAAGTCAGACGGAATCGTCTCGCTTTCCATCAAGGAATCAACTGTGCGGCGGGGTGTGATGCACTTGTGCCTAGCATCAGCTCGCACTAGCACTTCGGCGGCAGGGGGGCGGGAGTTATAGGCAGAAGCCATAGTCGCCCCGTAGGCTCCTGTGTCTAAGAAGACTGCAAGCTCGCCTTCTTGGAGCTGGCTCCAAGCCGAAGCTTGTTCGGGGGCGCGTTCGGGCAAGAAGACATCGCTGGTTTCACAAATCGGCCCTGCCACGCTGATTCCTGCAAGGTCTGCTGTGGGCTTCCCTGTGTGCTTTTGGTGGCTCACAGGCGGAGCTACGGCTTCTAGGCGGTGTTCTGTGCCGTAGAGGGCAGGGCGGATTAGATCATTCATTGCCGCGTCTAAAAGTACAAATCTGCGCCCTGCTTCGTCCTTGACCCGCAAGACGCGGGTGAGCAATCCGCCTGCCGCCGCGACAATCCGCCTGCCTGGCTCAAAGAGCACAAGCGGCGTTTCTGCGTCCGCTACGGCAGGGAGCGCGAGCGGCGTGAAGTCTTTTGTGAAGCTTGCAACTTCCGCCGCGTAATCGTTGAGACTTGGCGCAGGAGTCGTGCCATAGGAAATCCCAAGCCCGCCGCCCAAGTCAGCACGGCGTAAAGTTGTACAGCCTGCGGCGTGGGCTTCTTGAAACAATCTAAGAAGTTTTTGCCAAGCGGAGCGAAACGAAGCCGTGTCAAAAACCTGCGAGCCAATATGCACACTCAAGCCCGCAAAATCTAAATGCGGAAAATCGTGTTGCAAATCTTGGCTTACAAGCTGCAGAATTGTCTCACGGCTTAAGCCAAACTTATCGCCCGCCCGCCCCGTTGTAATTTTGTCAGTTCCGCCCCCGCCGACATCGGGGGTATAGCGCAAGGCGACTGCGACTTTGTGTTTGGCTCCTTCGGCGATGGCGTTTAGGTCAGCCAGCTCGCTTTCGCTTTCAACATTGAATTGCAGGATTCCTGCGGCGACTCCTTGGCGTAATTCGGCTTGGCTCTTTGCCACGCCGGCGAAGACAATTTTTTCGGGTGGCACACCTGCGGCAAGGGCACGGGTCAGCTCACCGCCCGAGACCAAGTCAGCGCCAGCTCCTAAACTCCGCAGAAGTGAGACAAGGGCAAGATGCGGATTTGCCTTTAGCGAATAGCAAACCAAGGCTTCTGCGGCTTCGTGGCTGGCGTGGCGCACGGCTTCGGCGATTGTGGTGTGAAAGTTTGTCCAGGCGGCGATCAGCGCGGCTTCGGAGTAGAGATAAAGCGGTGTGCCGTATTCTTCGGCAAGAGCCGATAGGTCTGCGCCGTCGCAGGACAGTCTGCCCGACTCGTCGCGGAAAAAACCAACAGAACGAGTCGGATTCACGCTTGAGCTCACTTTGGCACTCCCTTCGGATTGCCAAAGCCTTCGTTCATATCGGGTTCTAGATCTTTTTCGGGGCGCGGATATTGCTGTTGCACGCCCCAGCCTGCTTCGGCTCCTTCGGGTGCAGACACTTCGGAGCGTTTGCCACAACTCCCCAGCGCAAGCAGTAAGACACTTGCAACCAGCACAACCGAAACCCTGCCGCGCATTATTTCTTGCTCCGCTTTTGCTTGGATTGCCGCTGAGCTTGCTTCTGGGCTTGCCGCTGGGCTTGCCGCTTGGATTGTTGAGTCGCGGCTTGTCTGCCTAGAAACTTTTTCTCCGCTGCCGCCGCCGCCGCTTGCACCCGCTTAGGAGCTGTCCCTGCAAATGAGTTGCGGGCTTCTAGCCCTGCTTTGACAGAGAGCAAGCCGCGCAGGGTGGCGAGTTCTTTGCGTTGCTGGGAAGTTAGTGACTTTGCGCTTTTCCAGCCGAGGCAACGGGCGAGTGCGCTATCGCTTGCTGTATCAAGGCTTGGTGCTGTTTTTTGTGCTTCGGCTACCAGTGCGGAGACGCGTTTGTGGCACTCGCGGAAGGGTAAGCCTTGTTTGCGTACTAGGTAATCGGCGAGATCTGTGGCACTGAGAAAGCCGTGAGCGGCTTCTGCCATTGCTGTGCGTTTGAAGGAGCAAGTGGCGAGCATTCCGTGTCCTGCGTTGAGGCACAGGAGCAAAGTGTCGGTTGCGTCAAACAATGGTTCTTTGTCTTCTTGTAAGTCTTTGGCGTAGGCGAGAGGCAAGCCTTTGACTGTGGTGAGCAGAGCGGTTAAGTCGCCGATTACGCGGCCAGCTTTGGCTCGTAGTAGTTCTGCTGCATCGGGGTTGCGTTTCTGCGGCATAATGGACGAGCCGCTAGACCAAGACTCGTGCATTGCCACGAATCCGTATTCGGCGGAAGACCACAGGACTAACTCGGCTCCGAGCCGCGACAGAGTGGTGGCGCAGATTGCGCAAGCGGAGAGATATTCTAGGGCGAAGTCGCGAGCGGCTACGGCATCTAGGGCATTGGCGAGTGGAGCGTCAAAGCCCAGAGTCTTTGCCGTCTGTTCGGGACGAATTGGAAAGCCTGTTCCTGCGCAAGCGGCGGCACCGAGAGGCGAGCGATTGATTCGCCGTTGCGTGTCGGCGAAACGCTCGCGGTCGCGTCCCAGGGCTTCCACCCAAGAGAGGCACCAGTGTCCTAAGCTGATTACCTGGGCGCGTTGCTGGTGCGTATAGGCAGGAAGTGGCGTAGTGGCTTCCTGCTTGGCGCGTTTGATTAAGACGGCTTGCAGGTTCTGCAAGGCGGAGTCTATTGCGTTGCACGCTTCGCGCAGCCACAGGCGCAAATCGGTTACTGCCTGGTCATTGCGCGAGCGGGCGGTATGGAGTCGTCCTGCGACTTGTGCGCCGATGATTGTGGCGAGTCGGGCTTCTATATTCATATGAATATCTTCCAGCGACTCGTCAAAAGGAAAGGAGTCAGACTCGAACTCACGAGTGATTTGTGAGAGTCCGCGTTTGATTTTTGCGCAATCGCTTGCGGACAAGATTTTTGTGGTTTTTAGCATTTCAACATGCGCGAGCGAAGCGATGATATCGTGCTGCCAGAGTCGCCGATCAAACGCCAAGGAGTTATTGATTGCCTGCATATTGGGCGTGGCACCTGCTGAAAAGCCCCCGCCCCACATTGGATTGGGCGCACTTGCGTGCGTCTTGGAGTCACGACTCCGCTTCGCCTTCGCTGCGGTTGTGCGAGTAGATTTCCGTGCGCTCTTTTTGCGCGTGGAGGCTTTATGGGTTTCGCGAGCCATACCCCTACTTTATCGCTTTTTTCACCGTGGCGTGAATCCCCCCCACCCCTGATAATTAATAGACTCTCCCTGTTGGGGGAAGTGGGGTTTTGCGGATTAGGGTGAGGGGTTGGGTGGTTTTCCGTTGACGGGGGGTTTAGGGGGCTTGGGCTTTGGGTTTGGGGGGGTAGAGTTTGGGGTTGGGGATATTACCTCCGTCTACATAGATGGCACTTGGTTCTTTTTTGGGCTTGTCGGGTTGCTTTTCGTACGGGTTGCTCCAATCCATGCCGTCGTAGCGGTCTTCGGCTTCTACACGGAGCGCAATCTTCTTCTCGTGCGAAGAACTGTTATCTATCAAGCGACGGGTAGAACGATAGTCTTCGGTCTCGCTGTACTCTTTGATATGTTCGTCTGGGGATAGATACGCTTGGGCACGGTCAATTAGCTCTGCCATAGTCGCGTCATCAACGATTTTCTTTCCTGCCACAACTTGTTCTACCAGCTCGCAGAACTGGGTCAGCTCGCGGATCATCTCGGTGCGGCGTATCGCTTCTTCTCTCCGCAGGTTGCGGCGGGGGGCTATCGTCTGTTTTTTGTCAAAGGTTTCAGGCTCTACGAGCTTTCCACGGGTGCGCAGGTTTTCTAATGCCTCGGTTAACCTGTTCATCGTCTCGGTCGTAATTTCTTGGTGGTGGCGAAGTTCTTGGTCGGTCAAGCCCTCGGGCGTAGGGTTGAGCCGTAATAACTCTAGGTTGAACATTATAAGCTGGCGTTCATCGCGTCTTCGTTGGGCGTTAAAAGCCCTGCCGAGTGCTCGCTCTTTGGCGTTGGTTTCGTCTTCTTCCTGTATAGAGCGTTGCAACGACAGCAGGGCTTTGACTTCGTCTTCTAGCTTGTCGTTGAGATGGGGCAGGAGTTGGGCAAGGTTAGCCCTGCGGATTTCCGCGCTTTTGCTCGCCTGTCCTGCGTAGTGGTTGGCTAGGGACTCTGTTAGTAGTTCGGGGTCTAGGGCGGATAGGTATTGGCGCACTTCCTGCAGCTTGGCGGCTGTCGTAGGCTGGTCGGCTGGGCGGGTGGAGTGCATGGGGTAATCCTTCGGTTTGGGGGTTTGGGGGCTAATAGAGTTGCAAAATCTCCTATATAGGAAATGAGCCATTTTCAGGCAGATTCAAATTTTTTTTGCTCCGATTTGGCAAAATCAGCAGGAAAGCTATGCTCTGGCTCAAAAAATAAATTTTGCACCTTGCGGTGCGTCCGCCTTGCGGCGGTGCGTCAATGCCAAGCCTTGTGCCCCCACCAGCCGTTAAGCCCCATAGTTTCCAGTAAAAGGTTAATTGAGCCGAAGCCCCCTACGGGGGGAGCGTAAGATTAGGGGGATTAACTGGCTCCCGTTATGGAGACGAAGACCCACCGAGTGCCCGTAGGGCACGAGCGCGAGCGGAGTGGAGCGTCAGCGAACGGAGCGAAGCGGACGCCGCCGCAGGCGGCAAGAGCACCCGCAAGGGTGCGTAAATTAAATGTTGCGAGAAAGCCCAACACTTACCCATTTTTCTGCGTCTTAGAAATCAGGGTACTGTAAAGATGGGGAAGGCACAGATTAACTTTGAGACGAAGCCCTGTATAAAGCCTAGCCTTGACCCATTTCTTGTGTGATTATTGGTAATATTTATTTTTTAGAATGCATCAAAAAAACATTGACAAAGAGCCTGTCAAATCCTAAATTTTCTCTACAAACCACAACACCACAAACCACAACTCCACAGAACACACAACTCCACAAACCACAGAACACAACACAAACCACAAACCACAGAACACAAACAAGAGAAGGAATGCAATCATGTCTCTCAAAGGAAGCAAAACCGAGCAAAACCTCAAAGATGCCTTCTCAGGCGAAAGCCAAGCCAATCGCAGATACCTATATTTCGCCCAAAAAGCAGATATAGAAGGCTACAACGATGTCGCCGCAGTCTTCCGCTCAACTGCAGAAGGCGAGACAGGACACGCCCACGGACACCTGCAATACCTAGAAGAAGTCGGAGATCCCGCAACGGGCGAGCCCATCGGCGAAACTTCCCTAAACCTGAAAGCCGCCATCGCCGGCGAAACCCACGAATACACCGACATGTATCCAGGAATGGCTCGCGAAGCTCGCGACGAAGGCTTTGATGAAATCGCCGATTGGTTCGAAACTCTCGCCAAAGCCGAAAAAAGCCACGCTGGACGATTCCAAAAAGCACTGGAAGTGCTTGGATAAATCCCGAGGCAAGTCCTTGGCACAACGCCAAAAGACGAAAGGGTAGGGCAAGACTTCTTGCCCTCCCTTTTTCTTTTTGTCCGCCACTTTTACCCGCTACTTTTACCCACCGCTTTTGTCCGCCACTTTTACCCACCGCTTTTGCCCGCCACTTTTTTATGTCGCGTACCGTAAGCCGTAAGCCATCAAGCCCACCACGCAGAAATGTCTTTAAACAATTCGCAATCAACCAATCCGCAATCAACTAATTCGCAACCAACTAATCCACAACCAACCAATCCACAACAAGGCGAAGCTTTGCGTGAAGGTGGAGTCGCTCCACCCGTGCCAAGCCGCACACCAGATAGAACGCACTAGATGGCGCACAGATGTCTTTAAGTAATCAACAACCAACCAATTCACAACAAGGTGAAGCTTTGCGTGAAGGTGGATTGGCTCCGCCCGTGCGCCATCCGCACGCTTGGCGCGAAAGCAAGACCATCAAGGCAGATACCGTCGCTGAGTATTTCTCCGAAGATGCGCTCAACGCCGAAATGGAACGCGTCTTTGATGTCTGCCACGGCTGTCGGCGATGCCTAGCCTTGTGTGACTCTTTTCCGCGACTCTTTGACCTTATAGATGACTCTCCCAGTGGCGAGCTGGACACAGTAGACAAAGCCAAATACGGCACAGTCGCCGACGCCTGCACACTCTGCGATATGTGCTTTATGGCTTCTTGTCCGTATGTGCCACCGCACGAGTTCAACATAGACTTTCCGCACCTGATTACCCGTTGGCGTGCCGCTGAACGCCAACAAAAAAAATCCGAGCCAAAAGGCAAAGCACTCACCCGCATAGACAGAAATGCCGCTCTAGCAAAGTTCGCCCCGTGGCTCGCCAACTTCGGAGCCCATCGCTCAAATAAGCTCGGACGATTTATTCTGCAAAAGCTGTTCGGAGTGCATCCGCAAGCCGAACTTCCCGCCTTCGCTCGCAAACGTTTTGTCGCCACCGCTACAAAACAGCACGCTAAAAAACAGTACGCTAAAAAAAGTTCAGCCAAAACCACAGAAGGCGCAAAAGCCACAGAAGGCGCAAAAGCCACAGAAGGCACAAAAACCACAGAAGGCACAAAAGCCACAGACCGCAAAGTTGTCGTCTATGCAACCTGCTTCGTAGAAAACCACACCACAGAAACAGGACACGCCACAATGGCTTTGCTCGCCGCCAATGGCGTAGAAGCTGTCCCTGTACAACCCGCCTGCTGCGGAATGCCACGCCTTGAACGCGGCGACTTGAAAGGAGTCGCCACCCAAGCCGAGAAGGTCGTAAAAGCACTCCTGCCGTGGGTGGAGAAGGGGTATGAAGTCGTGGCTCTGACTCCGTCTTGTGCCTTAATGCTGAAGTTTGAGTGGCCGCAGTTGCTTCCCGACCACGCAGGTGTGAAACAGCTCGCAAGTGCTACCTACGATGTCTCAGAATATCTTGTCGCTCTAGAAAAAAGCGGCGGACTGGCAGTGCGTCCAGAAAAACTAGATGGCGGGATTTTCCTGCATGTCGCCTGCCACGCACGAGCGCAAAATGTCGGATTCAAAGCCCGCGATCTGCTCAAGCTCATTCCTGATACAGAAATCAAATTCGCCGCTCGCTGCTCAGGACACGGCGGCTTGTGGGGCTCGCTAGACGAAAACTTTGAAATCGCACACAAGATCGGTAAGCCCGTCGCACAACAACTCCAGCGGGCGGAAATGCAACACTTTGCCAGCGAATGTCCGTTGGCAGGGATGCATATCGTCCAAGGAACAGAGCGACTTGCCGCCAACGGCTCAGGAGAAAAAGCCAGTGCCGCTTCGCATCCAGTTGTGCTTTTTGCTAAAGCCTGTGGGCTTCGGTTTTAACGGGGGGAGCTTTTAGATAAGGAGAAAAGCCATGACTGCACTTCCAACTCCCGCTGACCCGCACAGCATCTCGCGGGCTGACCTTTGGCCCGAAGAACGCTACGCCGCCGAACGCCGCTCCCTGCGGGGTGCGCTAGTCGCACAGAAAAAATACCGCCGCGTTGAAGTCGGACCACACGCTGTCTTCTATTTTGAAAACTGGCTGACCATGTGGATGCAAATCCAAGAAATGCTACACATAGAAAAAGGCGGAGACGAACAGGTGGAAGATGAACTTTCCGCCTATGGCTCGCTTATACCACAGGGCAATGAGCTGGTTGCAACCGTAATGTTTGAAATCCCAGACGAAGAAAGACGCAAAAAAATTCTCGCAACGCTCGGCGGCGTTGAAGAAACTATGTTCCTAGAAATAGATGGCGCAAGGGTGGTGGCTATTCCCGAGCAGGATGTGGATCGCACCACCGCCGATGGCAAGGCTTCTTCAGTACAGTTTGTTCATTTCAAGCTAGATGGCGCGCAGGTTTCCGCCTTTCGCACTGCTGGCTGTGTCGTGCGAGTCGGAATGGAACACTCCGCCTACGGACACGCCGCCACGCTGAGTGAAGAAACCCGCTCCGCTCTTGCTGGGGATCTGGATTGATAGACAAGCAGAACGCAACTAAACCACAAGGCTGTAAAAAGCCAAATGCTACGCCTACCGCTCGCGCTTTTGCTTCTTTCCTGTGCCTTGCTCGTGCCTTTGAGCAGGCAAGACGCACAAGCACAAGAAACCACAAGAGGCACAGAAACAGGATTACCCCTGCCACGCTGGGCAGCCCTAGATGGTTTGCCAACCCGCGCACGGGTAGGTCCAGGAAGACGCTACGCCGTAGAGTGGGAATACCACCGCAAAGGCTTGCCCGTACAGATTATTGACGAGTTTGAGCATTGGCGACGAGTCGTAGATTGGCAAGGCTCCGAAGGCTGGGTGCATAGCTCGCTGTTGAAAGGACAAGCACGGTTTCAGGTGGTAGCGGCGGCGGCAGGCTTGGCGGCAAATCCTTCGGCGTTAGCAGAGTCAGCCCACTTCGCCGAGCTGGGCGAAGGAGTCATCGGCGATCTGCTTAGTTGCACCCAAGACAAAGCAGTCTGCGAAGTCAGGCTAGAAGACTCAATCCACGGCACAGTGCGCGGCTGGGTGCAGGCAGAAAATCTGTATGGTGGCTTTCCGCCCGAATAAAATTCGGCTTGTCTTCAAAGCAAGTAGAGCTAACGCAAAGCAAGTAGGGTTAGCGCAAAACCGCTCCCGTTGCCTTTTGCACCTTGTCGGTAATTGTCTTAGACAGTGCTTCTAGGTCAGCTTCAGTGTAAGCGCGTCCGTGGGGGCGGAATAGCACTTCCACAGCAAAAGAGCTTTTGTCTGCCCCCAACTCCTTGCCTTCGTAAATATCAAACAGGCGCACAGAAACAATTTCTTCACGCGCCGCTCCCGCAATGCTACGAAGCAAAGTTTCAGCTTCCAGCGACTTGTCAGCCACAAAAGCAAAATCCCGCACCACAGGCTGTAAGCGATTGTCAGGAGCCGCTTCTACACGACTCTTATTCTTGCGGCGGGGTGGCACAGCTTCCAAATAAACTTCAGCCACCGCCGCACGACTACGCAAACCCAAAGATTTCGCGTGGCTCGGATGAATTTCTCCGAAGAGGGCAAGCACAGACTTGCCAAGCACCAAAGCTCCCGCCCGCCCCGAATGCAACCATCCAGGACACACAGGGAAGTTAGAGCCAGAGCTAGAGTTAGAGTCAGAGTCAGGTGTAAGTGCGATTGTGCGTAATCCGTCAGTTGGCGCACCAAGAGCGGCTAGAACCGCCAGCGCATCGCCTTTGGTGTCAAAGATGTCCGCCTGCCGCTCGTCTTCACGCCACGAACGCGGAGCGGCTAATCCCGCACGGATGACTGCAAAGCGCATTTCTTGGTCTTGGGCTTTTCCTCCCCTGTAGGTAGGGCCAAGTTCAAACTGGGCGACTCGTCCAGCTCCCTGTGCCAAGTTGCGAGCCGCCGCCGGTATCAGTGAAGCCAGCACCGACGGACGCATAACCGATAAATCCGTAGAAATCGGATTGAGAACACGAGTTAAAGTTTGTCCGTCTTGTAAAAATAGGCGGGCACGAGCTTCAGAAACAAAGCTATAGCCAAGGTGTTCGTCCAAGCCACGCAAACAGGCTAAAGCTCGCACACGAGCCGCCTGGCGGGTAGTTTCAGGCACAGCTTGTCGCGTAGCATGCAGGTGCTTCTGGTTGTCGCTAGTGCTTGGCGGCAAAGCTGTGCCTTTGATGCAGTCGTAGCCTTCAATCCGTAGGATTTCTTCCACCAAGCATTCCTTGCGGGTGATATCACCCCGCCAAGTCGGCGGGCGGCAGGATAGCTTCTTCGCCTTCTTGTTCTCGCTGACAGTAAAGCCCAAAGCTTCTAGGTGTTGCCTCTGGCGACGGAGGGGAATCTTTGCCCCCGAAACGCGATGCACCGCGTTATCGGGTAGGGCAATCGCAGGACGAGTCTTAGCAGGTGTGCCATAGCCCGTAACCGCACTGGCAGTACCACCACAAAGCCGCAGAATCATACCTGCGGCGAGTCGCTCGCCCCAGATCAGCGATTGTGGGTCAATGCCGCGTTCAAAACGACGGCGGGCTTCAGAGTCTATTCCGTGGCGTCTGCCAGAAAAAGCTACCGACTCGTGGTCAAAAAATGCCGCTTCTAGAAAAACATTTTTTGTTTCGGCTGTAACGCCTGTTTCTAATCCGCCCATAACCCCTGCAATGGCAATTGCCCGCTCGCCGTTTTTTCCATCAGCAATGACGATATCGGCAGGAGTCAGTTGGTATTCCACTTCGTCCAAGGCAAGGACAGATTCACCCTTGCGGGCTCGGCGGATTGTCATTGCTCCCGTGAGCTTATCCGCATCAAAGACATGGAGCGGTCTGCCCAAGTCAAAGGTAAAGTAGTTGGTTAAATCCACCAGCGGGGAGATGACTTTCGTGCCAGCAACTGCCAAACGCCGCCGCAACCATTCAGGCGAAGTGGCGTTTTGCTCAATGGAGAAATAGCGTCCGCGCACCGCAGGGGCTAAGTGCAAGTCGCTTTTGCTTAGAGTGCACTGCCACGCCAAGGGGCTTTTGCCCGTTGTCGGCGGATTGTACGGCGGCAGGGGGCGGACTACGCCATAGCCCGCCGCCGCTAGCTCACGAGCAATACCCCGAACCGCAAAGCAATCACCACGGTTGGGGGTAATGCCAAGGGTGAAGGTAGTTTCGTCTTGTCCTGTGGCTTCTAGGTAGGCGGTGCCGACTTTGAGCGAGTCGTCTAGGGCGATAATCCCTTCGTGTTCATCGCTTATCCCCAGTTCGCGTTCAGACAAAAGCATGCCGCAGGACTCAACGCCGCGTATTTCAGCAGGCTTTAGATGTACATCAGTGCCAGGTATCCAAGTACCTGGGGGCGCAAAGACTCCCGTTAGCCCCGTCTTAGCGTTGGGCGCACCACAAACCACCTGGACGATTTCAGTCTTACCTCCCTTGCCCTTCAGGTGCGGCTTGCCGCCTTTCGCCACTTCTACCTTACAAACCCGTAGGCGGTCAGCGTTGGGGTGCTGTGTCGCTTCTACAATTCTGCCTAGCGAAAAGGCTTCTAGAGCCGCGTCAGGGGCTTCTAAAGCTTTCACCTCAAGCCCAATCTTGTCTAAAGTTTCCGCAACAGCCTGTGCGTCAGGACGAGCGGCTGCACGCCCCTGCTTGGGCTCATCGTGCCACTCTATGTGTTCTTCCAGCCAAGAGAGGGTAAAGCGCATTATTCACCCCAGATTTGACTCGCCCGCGCCAGCGGCACAAAGCCATAGCGGCGTAACCAGTCTAAATCGCCTTCCATAAAGGAGCGTAAATCAGGCGCACCATATTTCAGCATTGCCAAACGCTCCAAGCCAATGCCCCACGCAAAACCCTGCCACTTGTCAGGATCTACGCCGCAGTTCTGTAAGACCGCAGGGTGAGTCATTCCACTGCCCAAGATTTCTAGCCACTCGCCATCTTCAAACCTGCCAACTTCTAAACGCTCAGCAGTGCGTCTGCACCCAATATCTACTTCCGCACTGGGTTCAGTAAAAGGAAAGTGACTGGCACGAAAGCGCACAGGCAAATCATCTATTTCAAAAAACTCACGCAAAAACATTTCAATCGTGCCACGCAAATGCCCCATATGAATATCACGGTCAATCACCAAAGCTTCCAGCTGGTGAAACATAGGCGTATGAGTCGCATCGGAGTCGGAGCGATAGGCGCGCCCCGCAGTCATAACCCGATAGGGTGGCGGAGCCGCCAGCATAGTGCGTACCTGTGCCGTAGAAGTGTGAGTCCGCAAAACTAGCCGCTCGGTGTCGGGCACTTCTTTTGGTTGCGCTTTGTTGTCTGCTTTGTTTCCTGTCTTATCTTCTGTCTTGTCCCCTGTCTTGTTTTCTGACTTGGCTTGTTGTTTCGTTGCTTCTGCTTCTTCTGTTTCTTTCGTGCCGATGTAAAAGGTATCCATTTCTTGACGGGCAGGATGCCACGCAGGAATGTTCAATGCCGTAAAACAATTCCAAGTACTATCTATGTCAGGGCCTTCAACAAATTCAAATCCCAAACCGCCAAAAATGGAAATGATTTCTTCCATCACACGATAAGTAGGATGCATATGCCCCACTTCAAGTCCATCAACAGGCAAAGTCGGGTCTAACCGCTCGGCTTGTAAGGCGGCTTGGTTGGCAACAGCTCCCAAACGCGCCTTGGCTTCCGCCAGAGCCGCTTCAACTTCACCTTTTAAGCTGTTCAGTGCCTGCCCCGCTTCCTTGCGAGACTCACGAGGTAGGTCACGCAAACCCCGCAACAAAGCCGTTATCTCACCACTCGTGCCAAGTGCCGCTACCCGCAAGGACTCCAAAGTTGCTAGATCGGGGGCGGTGGCAATTTCCGCCAAAAAATGTTTGCGCACAGCTTGGTGCGACTCGCTACCTTGCGACGCGGTACCTTGTGATGCGGTACCTTGCGATGCGGTACCGTGCGACTCGCTACCCTGCGACTCGGTACCTTGTGACTCGGTACCGTGCGACTCACTGCCCTGCTTTGCCTCCGCCATGTTTTCGTCTCTTTGTGCGCCGTTTCTTAATCTGCTTGCGCTCTAAAGACCTACAAGTCTTGCGGCTTGGACTCCGTATCTCGGCGGGACTTTTCTAAAGCCACGCGGGCTTCTTCCACAAGCGAAGTAAAAGCAGGCGAATTTTCATACGCAAGTTCAGCAAGGTTTTTTCTATCTACCGCAATTCCCGCCTTATGCAATCCGTCAATTAACTGCGCGTAGGTCAAACCCTGCAAACGCGCCGCCGCGTTAATACGCTGAATCCACAAAGAGCGAAACGAACGCTTGCGTGTCCGCCTGTCGCGGTAGGCATATTGCATACCACGCTCCACAGCCTGAACCGCACTGCGGAAATTTGTACTTCTGCGTCCGCGATAGCCCTTCGCCCGCTTGATAACCTTGCGGTGACGGGCATGGGTCGTTGTACCCCGTTTAACTCGTGACATTGATTTAACTCCGATAAAGGGTTTGGAAAAGAGTTGGCAAAAATTCGTATCAGCAGGGTGCAAGCCTATCCGCTCGTTAAGTCGGCTCGTTAAGTCGATTTGTTAAGTCGGCTCGTTAAGTCGGTTTGTTAAGTCCGCTCGCTAAGACAAGAGACAAGCCTGTTATCGCCGTTCGTTGTAGCTCACCCGATGGCCGCCGAAACGACTGCACCATCAACGCGTCAAAAAATGCTTCTTAATGCGCTTTTCATCCGCAGAACTCAAAATCTTAGTTCCGCGTCCCTGACGCTTGCGCTTCTGTGGACGTTTGCGCATTCCGTGCCGTAAGCCAGCACTGCCCGCTCGGACTCTGCCACTGGCAGTCAGGCGGAAACGTTTCTTCGCTCCGCTCTTGGTCTTCAACTTCGGCATTTGATTTCTCCTAGCTGTTGCCCCCGTAACAGGGCTGGTTGACTCACGCAACTCGCGTGTCCCGCTCGCACAGAAAGTTCACGAGGACTCACCTGACCGCAAGCCCGCTTAACCCCCATAAGTTCAGGACAGACACTAGGCATGCCGTCAAAGCCCAAGCATCTAATCGCATAGTGCCACAAGCCCCACGCCCACGGCAAGATAGCCAGAAGTTTCTATAAAGCAAGGCCTAGCCCCGTATCTAAGCCCCGTACCTACACTGCGTATCTAACGCTGTATCTAAGCCCGTATATAAACCTGTATCTAAGCCCGTATATAAGCCCGTTGGGACTCCGTATCTGGTGGCGTATTCTAGCCCAGTATCTCACGCCGCCCCTGAGAGTTCGGAGCGGAGACAAAGCCTTCGTTTTCCATTTCCTCCACCAAACGCGCCGCACGGTTATACCCTATCTCCAAACGCCGCTGAATATACGAAATAGATATCTTGCCACTTTCACTCACCACACGTTTCGCCCGCTGATACAAATCAGACTCTCCGCTGCCGTTAAGCGGAGCCGTTTCCGCAACAGATAGCTCTTCATCAGGCTCTGCAGTAATCGACTCATCATATTCAGGCGCACCCTGCGCCCGTAAAAAGTCTGTCACTCGCTCCACTTCTTTGTCAGAAACAAATGGGCCATGCACCCGCGAAAGCCTACCCCCATGCGCCATATGCAACATATCACCTTGCCCCAGAAGCTGTTCCGCTCCGCCTTCGCCCAGTATCGTACGGCTGTCTATCTTGCTCGTCACATGAAACGATACCCGAGTCGGAAAATTCGCCTTCACCGTACCCGTTATCACATCCACCGACGGACGCTGAGTCGCCATAATCAAATGAATCCCCGCCGCCCGCGCCATCTGCGCCAAACGCTGAATCGCTCCTTCAACTTCTTTGCCCGCGATTAACATCAAGTCCGCCATTTCATCCACCACCACAACAATATACGGCAGGGACTCCAAGTCTTGCTGCTGTTCTTCAAAAATCGGTCTGCCCGTTTCAGGATCGCTTCCCGTTTGAACCGTGCGCGTTGTCTCGCCACGGGCACGCATTTCAGCAAGCCGCTCGTTGTAGCTGTTTAAATTCCGCGCCCCAACCCGACTCATCTTTTGATAGCGCAGCTCCATCTCACGCACCGCCCACTTAAGCGCAATCACCGCCTTCTTCGGATCCGTCACCACAGGCGAAATCAAATGCGGAATACCATCGTAGATACTAAGCTCCAGCATCTTCGGATCCACCATAATCAACTTGCACTCGTCAGGCGACAAACGATACAGCAAAGACAATAATATCGCCTGCAACGAAACCGACTTACCCGAACCCGTCGTTCCCGCAATCAATAAATGCGGCATCTTGGATAAGTCAGCGATCACTGGCTTGCCACTAATGTCAGCTCCGAGAGCAATCGGCAAAGTCGCCCGCGCATTCGCGTAATCAGACGACTGCAACAACGCCCGCAACGCCACAGTTTCACGCGCCGCATTCGGAAGTTCAATGCCAATCGTATCGCTTCCTGCAACTACGGCAATCCGCGCCGACACAGCAGACATAGACCGCGCAATATCATCCGCCAAAGAAACCACGCGGCTCGTTTTAATACCCGCCGCAGGACGCAATTCATACCGCGTAACAATCGGACCCGAGTGTGTTCGGACAATTTCTCCCTGCACGCCGAACTCGCGCAAAACCCTTTCAAGCCGCTCCGCTTCTGCCCGCACAACAGCAGGGTCAGGTGCCGCTCCGTAACTGGAAATTTCACGCAGAAGATCAATCTGCGGCAAAGCATATCCACCTTCACGCCGCTTATCACGCGCCCGAACCCGCGCCGTCTTCGTCGCTTGCAACCCGTCAATCGGATGCGGACCACGAATTTCAATACCGCTCGATGGAGTATCCGCAGGACTGCCTGAAAGATTGCCTGAAGAATTGCCCGCCAGATTGTTCGCTAGATTGTCTGCCAAATTGTCCGCAGTGTGTGCTTGGATGGTACCGCCTGTGTTGTCTCCAGCTGGCACAGGAGACGACTCACCGCTCGTTAAGTCAGGAGTCGTGCCAAGCTGCGGCTCAACCCGCAAAGCCCGAGAATTGCGCCTGGTAGAAAGAGTTGTTCTTTGTAGTCCGTGCAGTTTGCGCACAGGCACAAAGGCAAGCCCAAGAAGTCGGCGCAGCTGTCCAAGCCAAAACAGCGGATTGAAAACCCGCAACAGACTGCGCAGAGAAAACTTTTTACTCGTCTCTGTTGCTCCATCGCTTGCGTGGCTATCCGTGTGGTCAATCGCCCGTTGCACTCCCGCTCGCTTCGTTTGACGCACCAAACGCACAGCAGAAACCTTCGCCCGCAAATTCGCAAACGCAACCCGAACACCATCACGCACCAAATCACGACAATACGCAGCTGTCCAAGCAAGAACGCAATACGTAGCCTGTCCAATCACACGCAGAAACCCACGCCCAATCTTCACAGGCGAAAAAGTCATCGCCACAAGAAGCGCACCAAAAGCAACAACGCCCGCAACAAGCGACACACCCATCGGTAGCCACCAAGCCACATAGCCATGGAGAAGTCCGCTCAGCCACGGATTAATCGTGCCGATAAGTCCGCCGTGCAACCATTCCATGCGGATTTGCACCAGCCACGCAATCGGCAACGGAAGACCATCAGTTTCAAAAGTACTTTGCGCTCCAAGCGCAAGCGCAGCCAAGAACAAAGCCACAAGCAAAAATAATCCCCGAACACCAAGCAAGCCAATACGATGCCGAGTCATCAAACGAATACCCCATACAGCAAAAGTCATAACCAACAAAAACGGAACACTGCGTCCAAACAACTGCACAAAACTATCAGCAGGATACGAACCATAGATGCCAAGCCAATTCTGCGTCTCATACCCCTGAAGCGGCACAGAGTTCAGTGACGGATCTCCCGCATGCCACGAAGCAAGAGCCAACGCCACAAAACCCGCCAAGATAAGGCACAAGACTCCAACCAGCTTCAAAACAAAGTTGCGCAAAAATACCCTAATACGAGGCGACAAAAACGGCACCCGCGCCTTGCGACGCGAAGAAGCACGACGAGCTGTGCCAGATTTCAGTCTTTTCGTTGGGGTGCGTCCGCCACCCCACAAGCCCGAGGAAGAAGCAAGAGCCATTCGATTAGCCCCAGTGAGTCGCGTTATCTCCCCTACGCCACAGCAAGCCGCCGCTCAGGGAGCTGGTGCGATTCGTTTCTCCTCGGCGATTCGCAAGATAAGTCTATACAATTCAACGATTCGCCGCTACCTCCACGATTTGCCCGCCTTTGGTGGCTTCTTTGAGGGCTGTATGGAGCTTGTACAAGGTCTGTACAGGGCTGTAAGGGCTTAGGGGGGCTTTGGTAGGGGGCTGTAAGGGAAGGGCTTGTGTGGGGCTTATAGCGGCTTGTGGGGGCTGTGGAGGGCTTAGGGCTTTACAGGGCTTGTATGGGCTTTCTAGGGGCTTGGGGAGGCTAGGGGGCTTCTGTAGGGGCTTTGAAGGGAAGGGCTTCTACGGGGCTTGTGGGGGCTAGGGGGCTTGTCGTGGCTGTGGGGGCTTTACTAGGGGCTTGTCGGGGTTTCGGGGTAGGGCGGGAGCTGGCAGGCACCAGTGAGCCACAGAAGGCAAGAAGGTACGTGAAGGCGTGTAGGGAGCCACAGAAGGGGCGTAGGGAGCCACAGAAGGCGTGTGAAGGCGTGTAAGGTAGAGCCATGGCAAAAACTACAGCACACAAAAAAACAAGCCCACAGCAGAAGCAAAATCAGGCAATCGTCGTCGGTGGCGGAGCAGTTGGTCTGGTCGGAGCTCTGATCCTGGCACAAAACGGCGTGCAGGTGGTCTTGCTGGAAGCCGCCAAGGCAGAACAAGCACGGGCGACTCCGCAGGATCTACGCGCAACAGCACTCAACCGCCAAAGCCACTCCTTGCTGGAAAGCCTTGGAGTGATGCAAGAACTCACCAAAGCAGGCGTAGCACTACAGCCCATCAATGCAGTACAAGTGCGCGAAGGTAAGCTGGGTACGGCGAAGACTTCAACTCCGTTGGTTTTTGGCGGACAAAATCAGCCCGTCGGCACAATGGTGCGCAATCAGGATCTATTGCCCGCTCTTTGGCAACAAGTCTTAGCAACACAGCAAATACAAGTGCATTTCGGCTCAAGAGTCGTCGCCTTTGATACTCTACGCAATGACAATCGCGCCGAAGTTGTTTTAGAAAATAATTTGGCTTTACGTGCATCCCTGGTGATCGCGGCGGACGGCAAAAACTCAGCTTTGCGCAACTTGGCAGGAATTGCTTCCCGCACTTCAGAGTATGGACAGTCAGCATTGCTCGGCACTTTGAGTCATTCCAAGCCACATAGGGGAGTCGCCGAAGAAATCTTTTTGCCCGAAGGCGCTTTGGCATTCCTGCCATTACCCGCAAGCAAGCCACAACAAACACAACAAGCAGGGGGCTTAAGCCATCGCTCGGCGTTTGTGTGGAATCTGCAAGACGAATTTGTCGCTCCTGTGCGTGAGTCGCCACAAGCACTTCTGCCCGAAATCTTCGCTCCGCTGGTCGGCAAGCGACTCGGAGAAATACAAATTCACAACTGCGAAACTTGGACCCTGTCACTAACACGAGCAAAACACTTTACAGCTCCGCACTTGGCTTTGGTCGGAGACGCAGCACGGGCAATTCATCCCGTAGCAGGACAGGGACTCAACCTTGCCTTTCGCGATCTACACGATTTGCAAAAGCTTGTCCGCCAAGCCCAAGAAAAAACCCTGCCGCTCGGTGATGCAGGATTGCTCGCACAATTTGCCTCCCGTCGCGCCCGTGATAGCCTAGCCCTAACCGCCTTCACCGACGGTATGGTGCGCCTGTTTGCGGCTCGCACTCCGCCCATACCAAGCCTACGACGGGCTGGACTCGCCGCTGTGCAGAGAAGTAGCAAAGCGCGTTCGTTTTTCCTGTCGCGAGCAGGTTCGGTTTCCTTCGGCGATACACTTTCACAATAGGGTGCAATAGGGTTTTTATGTCTAACTCAAAGCTTGACGACTTGCGCAGAGATATAGACGCACTGGACTCGGAGCTTTTAAAGCTCTTTCAACAACGCGCCGAAAAAGCCGCAGAAATTTACAAAGCCAAGGGCGAAGGCTCGCCTTGGAGACCCGCACGGGAAGCAGAGCATTTGCGTGAGCTGTGCAACCAAGTGCGTTCAGCGGGTGGGGCACTGACCGAACAACGGGTACGGAGAATTTGGCGGGCGATTTATGCTGACTCGGTTGCAAGTCAATCGCGCCTGACTATCTATGCTGAACAAAAGCATGAAGCAACAGTACGGGCACACTTTGGAAACGCCATTAATTTTTCTCCAACACATACTGCAAAAGAAGCACTTGCAAACACGGATACGGCGAACACTTCGGCAGTGGCTGCGATTGCCTACGAGGATTGGCATCTTTTGATAGGCTCAAAAGAACTCTTTGTCCACGAAGCCTTATATGACGAAGTAGGTTTAGCTATAAATTGGTTTGTGGCTAAGAGATCACCTGAACCCTCGGGGCAGGATTGGGCTTTAGTTGCAATTCACCTTCAAAATGAAGTAGCGGTGCAGTCTGCTATGGCTTTGGAATTTAAAAGGTTTTCTAACCCTAAACAGGAAGCCGAACTTTATCGTTGGAGGGTATGGCCTGGAGAAGAAGACACTTTTTGGTTTCTTCAGAAAAGAAGTTGGCAAAATCCGCCCAAAACTAAATTGGAAGGTGAAATAGATTTGCATTGCCTCGGAATCATTCCCGAACAAGGAAAAATGTTGGTATTAAGCGGGCTAGGCAATGAGTAGGGGGTTAGAGCCTGAGCCGTTGGCGGGGTTGGAGGAAATTCCGCTCTATGTGCCAGGAAAAAGTGGTGGCGGTAAGAAGGCAGACAAGCCCGTGCGCTTGGCTTCTAATGAAAGTCCGTTTGGAGCTTCGCCGAGTGTGCAGGCGGCTCTGGCTGAAGCCGTGGCGCGGAGCCATCGCTATCCGCCACCCGGTGGAGCCGCTTTAGCCACGGCTTTGAGTAAGCACTTTGGGCTTCCCGTTGAGCGGTTGGTTTGTGGGGCTGGTTCGGATGAGCTAATCGCTCTTTTGGTCCGTGCCTACGCCGACACAGGCGATTGCGTGTTGCATGTCCAGCACGGATTTATCGTTCATCGCTTGGCAACTCTGGCGGTGCGGGGAGTTCCGCGGGCGATTGGGTTGGAAGCCAATCGGCGTATGTCGCTGGAGTCGCTCGCCGCACTATGTAAGGAGCAGACTCCGAAGGTGGTGTTTTTTGCCAACCCTGAAAATCCGCTCGGCACAGCTCTTGATGCACAAGCTGTTGATGAAGTCCTGCGGATTGTTCCTGACGATACACTGGTGGTAATGGATTGCGCCTACAGTGAATATACCGACGGCACACTATGGACGCATGCCCTAAAGCGCGCGAAAGAGCGCAAAAATTTTGTGCTCTTGCGTACCTTCTCTAAAATCTACGGACTCGCAGGTTTGCGAATTGGTTGGGCTTATGCTCCGCAACGGGTCGCGGAAACTTTGCATCGTATCCGTGGTGTGTTTAACATTTCGCTTCCTGCTGAACGAGCGGCAATCGCCGCCTTGCAAGACACTGACGGTTGGCTAGAGAAATCGCGTCTGCATAACGACAAGATGCGACAGCTCGCGCGTACAGAACTAGAAAGTCTTAGCGGTTTGGGCGTAACCCTACCGCCGCAAGATGGCGGAAACTTTTTGCTCTTTGATACGCCGTATGAAGGAAAGCATATCGCCGCAAAACTCGCCGAACAGGGAGTATATTTGCGCGACTTGGCGGCTTATGATTTGTTAAACTCCTTGCGGATAACTCTCGGCACAGAAGAAGAATGTGCTAAAGCCCTGCAGACTTTACGCACAGTTTTAGAAGCCCAAGTTTGAGAGAAGTTTAATATGTCTCCTGCAAAAAAGAGTGGAGCAGGCAAGCTTGTCCTGCCACATCTGGCAAAGCCCCTGTTTGCCCGTGTCGGCATTGTCGGCTTCGGGCTAATCGGCTCTTCGGTGGCACGGGCTTTGCGCGAAACAGGAGCAGCAGGGGAAATCCATGCCTTTGATGGTGCGTCTTCGGTCTTGCGACAGGTGCAGAACTTATCGCTTGCCGATAGAACGCACTTGATTACTAAGGGGAAGGCAATAGATTGCACACAAGTGCCCGAACTTGACCTGTTGCTTTTGGCGACTCCTTTGAGTGCTTATGAAGCAGCACTGACTCCGCTTGTGCCGTGCTTGACGAAGCGCACAATTGTCAGCGATGTCGGCAGTGTCAAAGGCGGAGTCGCCGATTTAGCCCGACTCTTGCCAAGTCCTGAATTGCTGGTTCCAGCACACCCCTTGGCAGGTACAGAGAAAAGTGGTCCCGCCGCAGGTTTTTCAACTCTGTTTCTGGATCGCTACTGTCTGGTTGTGCCGCACAAGAACACAGCGGCAGGAGCTCGCAACAAGGTAGTAGCTTTATGGCGGGCTTTCGGCTCGCGGGTAGAAATTGTTTCAGCCGAAGAACACGATAGAATTTTAGGACTCACTTCGCATTTGCCGCATGCCGTTTCTTATGCCTTGGTCTTCACAGCCCTGCACCACAAAGGCGGAGTAGATGACGACAAGAAAATCGCTCGCTATTCAGCAAGTGGATTTCGCGACTTCACACGGATTGCCGCAAGTGATCCTGTGATGTGGCGCGATGTCTTTTTGCGCAATCGCGAGTCTTTGTTGCACTCGCTGGGGGCGTATCGTGCCGCTTTAGATAAACTCGCCACCGCCGTAGAGCAGAGCGATGGAGCTACACTGCATAAAATCTTTACCGAGGCGAAGGGGTTCCGCCACGAAATTGAGCGGGCAGGGCAAGCAGGTGTTTTTGACACACGCGAAGCCAAGCGGCTTGGTGCGGAGTCTGTGAGTCGTCCGCGCAATACCAAGGCTAAAAAGAAGCCAAAGACGAAAACGCGAAAAACAGTAAAGAAAAGCGCGAAGAAAAGCACGAAGAAAAAATAGTACAGTCTGCATTAAACTCGGAAGGAAAATTCACGCAGTGGTCTATGCACCAAGCTTTGCTTTGAAGTGCAAGTGCGCCACTTAGCAAATGTAAGCCCCGTATCCTTAAATTACGAAGGGGAATTCACGTAGTGGTCTATGCACCAAGCTTTGCTTTGAAGGGAAGTGCGCCACTTAGCAAGTGTAAAGCTCCGTATCCTTAAACTACGAAGGGGAATTCACGTAGTGGTCTATGCACCAAGCTTTGCTTTGAAGTGCAAGTGCATCACTTCGCAATTGTAAAGCCCCGAAGGGGCTAGAAAAGGGGGCGGAGGCGAAAGAGCGGAATATCGTTGACATACAGCGTGCCATTCTGGGCACGCCAAGCGAATTCTAATTCTAAAGCTGGCTCGGCTTCTTGTTTTGCTTCTGCTTCTTGTTTTGATTCTGATTCTGTTTCTATGGGTGCTGTCGGTTCGGCTTGTCCTGACATATCAAGTGAGTCTAAAAGTTCTGCTCCGCCCGAGAAGATAAAATGCCCCGTGCCAAGCGGATAATTTTCTCGGTCTAAAGTCAGTGAGCCACGAGCCGTGATGGTAGCCGCTCCCGAAGCAAAGCGCACTTGGTCAAGTTCTAAGTAGCCGCCACTGTCCCGCCACGCCGCTAACCATAAAGAAGCAAGCCCTTGCGGCAGTGGGCCATAAAGTTTTCCTGATAAAGAAAAATCACGCTCCGACTCCGTGTTGGTCGCACTGGTAACCCCTTCAGCACCAAAGCGAAACGATAGAGTGTGCGCTTCTTCTGGCACAGCTCCGCGCAGACTTGCGGTTAAAACCTTCGCCCGCAAAGCAGGAATAGCCTGCGGCAATACCAACGTAGTCGGCACAACAGAAAAATCACGCAAGACAAGTACAACTTCTGCTGTTCCTTCATATGGCGGCTGGTGCAAGTCTAACTGCGACTCGCCTGTCGCGAAATCAAATCCCCCCACGCCAAACTGAACATCTTGTATATGCAAGGCACTCCAGAGCAAACGGGCTTGGCTCGGACGAACAATAGAGAGACGCATTTCAGGGTCAGGGCTCGCCAAGCGAAACAAGTCTTCCTGCTCAGCCTGTAAGCCTATAAACCGCCGCGACACAAAAAACGGAAACCCACCACCTTCAATTGTTTCATACGAAATCTGCCAGCCCACGGCTTGAGCTCCCGCAAGTAAGTCGGCAATTCGCTCGTCAATGTAGTTTGTCGTCCAAAGATAAACCGCAACCCAGACCAGCACCGCTAAACCCAAACCACTCGCCGCCAAGCCAATCCATAGCCACTTGCGCCGCCGCCACCGCCGCACACCCATATCAAGCCAAGCCCGCCACAAACGCACCAAGCCCCGCCCAAAGCGAATTAGTACAGAACCAGCCAGTACAGAACGAGCTAGTGCAGAACGAGTCGGTACAGAGCGAGTCAGTGCAGAATCCGCTAAGCCCTTACGGGCAGAAACTTGCGCCAAGTCTATTTGTCTCTCAGCAGTTTCCGCCGCTTCTGGGTCTTCAGGCTCGCGGCTAGACAAATTCTTTCTCCTCGCTTCCATCGTAGGCAGCAAGCGACACAGTTACATCAGCTCCGCGAAACGCCGCTTCTAAGTCAGACGCTATGCCCGCCGCGACAGCTTGTCCGCGATATAAACGCATAGCTCCGTCAAGGGCTACGCGGACTTCCATAAACTTACGCCGACCAGCCCGCCGCGTACGCAAACGCACCACATTCAACACTTCAGAACGAGCCCGCACCAAACGCAAAATTTCTTCACGATCTTCAGCTTCCAGCTCGCGATCCATTAAGGTGTCCAAAGCTTCAATCGCAATTTCACGCGCCGACCACAAAAGCCAACCCGCCACAGCCAATCCGCCAAGCGGATCCGCCCAAGTCAAACCCATACCACTCGCAAGAAACGCCACCAGCACCAAACCATTGCCAAAAATATCACTCAAGTAGTGCAACGAATCCGCTTTGACAGCAAGCGACTCCACGCGGCTCAAAACATATTTTTGATACAACACCAAACCCACAGTCGCAGCCAAAGCAATCAAAGAAACAATGACTCCAATCACGCCATACGGAATTTCTATCCCGCCCGCCAGCATACGCACAAAAGACTCTTGAATAATCCACACCGCACTCAACAACACCAAACCCGCCTGAATGAAAGCCGCAATGGCTTCTGCCTTGCCGTGTCCGAAGCGGTGGTCGGGATCTTCAGCACGCAGAGCAAGGCGAACACTAAATGCCGCTCCGCACGAAGCTAAAAAGTCTAGGCACGAGTCCAATAGTGAGCCCAGCATCGCCACCGAACCCGTCGCCATCCACGCTATCGCCTTCAGAATTATCAAACCACCCGCAACAACCAACGAAGCAAAAGTCACACGGCGTAGAAGCCGCTCTTCTTCGCTCACACGACGCGGTATTTTTGTTCTACGAGTCACCTGCTTTACAACTCACCTTTCAGCTCATCTTAAATTTTCAGTGCATCTTAGCCTTTCAACGCATCTTAACCTTTCAACGTACCCTAACCTTTCAGCGTACCCTAACCTTTCAGCGTACCCTAACCTTTCAGCTCATCTTAAACCTTCAGTGCATCTTAGCTTTTCAGCTCACCTTAACCCTTCAATGCATCTTAAGAACAGCACAAGAAGAATTCGCACACCACAAAACAGCTCAAGGATCTAAACGCCGCCAACGCCACACACCACTCACCTTGCGATATTCAACCCGCTCGTGCAGGCGGAATTGTCCTTCGTTCCAAAATTCAATCCGCGTGGCGTGGAGTCCATAACCCGACCAGTAGGGCGGACGCGGTACAGGCTTGCCCGCAAAACGCTTTTCAATTGCAGTAGTGCGTTGTTCTAATCCGCGTCTGCCGTTTGCCTGACCCCGCGACTGCTGACTCGCCCAAGCACCAATTTGCGCTCCACGCGGACGAGTTGCGAAATATGCATCCGCTGTCGCCGCCGAAACAGCGCGAACTTTTCCCTCTAGGCGCACTTGACGGCGTAGGGATTTCCAATGAAACAACAAAGCCGCACGGGGTTCGTGGGCTAGGGCGCGTCCCTTGCGGCTTCGGCTGTTGGTGTAGAAAGTATACAAATCATCCTGCGCGTCTTTTAGCAGAACAATTCGTGCGGCAATGGTTCCGTTTGCTTCAACAGTAGCGAGAGTCATTGCATTCGCATCAGAAATCTCACTGCCCTGTGCTTCGCGAAACCAACGGGAAAACAAATCCGATGGCGTAGCAGGCGGACGAGCCAATAAACGCGGATATACATTCCGCGCAGGCAAGACAGTCTGCTTGGCGGAGCTTTTCTTCGTACGAGTCGCTTTCGTGCGAGCCGCTTTTGTGCGAGTGGCTCCAGTTTTTGCTCTGGCCTTCGCCGCTGTGCCGCGTACGCTTTTCATAGCGTTTAACTATACGGCTTGCCCATACGCCGTGCAAACTTCAAACCCCTAGCTCTTTGCCTTAACGCCCGCTTCATTGTAGAGTGGAGATATTCCGCAGACATACGCCAAACCTTGAGGACAAAGCCGTGGAGCAATCAGACTTTCCTGTCGGTAGCCTGATGCAGGGCAAGCGCGGACTCATCACCGGAGTCGCCAATGATCGCTCAATCGCTTGGGCTATCGCACGAGCCGTAGCAGCTCAAGGAGGCGAATGCGCCTTCACCTACCAAGTAGAGCAAATCGCTAAGCGAGTCGTTCCGCTTGCCGAGTCGGTCGGGGCAAAGCATATCTTTCAAGCCGATATCACCCACGCCGAAGATAGAGACACAATCGCAAACACCTTAGCCAAAGAATGGGGCAAAATTGATTTTGTCGTCCATGGCGCAGCTTGGGCAGCAAAGGAAGACCTGCGCGGACGATACCTAGATGTCGGACGCGAAAACTTTCTGCGGGCAATGGAAATTTCTTGCCATAGCCTAACTTCGCTCGTTGCCGCCTGTGAGCCACACCTGAGCGATGGAGCCAGTGTTCTAACTCTTACCTATTACGGCTCAGAACGCGTAATGCCGCACTACAATGTAATGGGAGTCGCAAAAGCCGCGTTAGAAGCGTCTGTGCGCTATCTCGCCGCCGACTTGGGCGGACGCGGTATTCGGGTCAATGCCCTGTCAGCAGGACCTGTAAAGACTCTTGCCGCGTCAGCCATCGGAGACTTTCGCTACATTATGAAGTGGAACGAGAATAACGCACCGCTTAGGCGGAATGTCAGCCACGAACAAGTCGGCTCTGCGGCGTTGTATTTGCTTTCTCCGCTTGCAATGGGGGTAACAGGCGAAGTACACCATGTAGACAGCGGATACCACACAGTCGGTATGCTATCGGTAGATGCAATCGACGAAAATCACGCGCTTCTTGCTGAGATGAATAGCTCCGCCAAGGAGTAAAAAGAATAGACCAGCGCACACCGTGCCCGCCAATCTGCTCGGACAAAGACTCACCCTGCAAAGCTGGGGCGAAAGTCATGGCTCTGCCATCGGCGGAGTACTAGATGGTTTGCCTCCGAATATGGTGCTGGATATAGCGGCAGTGCAGTCGGCTTTAGATAAACGCAAGCCTGGTTCGTCCAAGTTTGTCACCCAACGCCGCGAAGACGACACGATAGAGTTTCTATCAGGACTCTACGAAGGAAAAACTACAGGTCATCCCTTGGCGTTTATCATCGCCAACAAAGACGCACGAAGTAAAGACTACGACGCAATCGCTCAGAAATTTCGTCCTGCCCATGCAGATTGGTCTTGGCAAGAGAAATACGGCATTCGTGACCCACGGGGCGGTGGGCGTTCCAGTGCGCGTGAGACAGCTATCCGCGTCGCCGCAGGAGCTGTCGCCCTGCAGGTCTTGCATCATCTGTTAGGCCCAGCAGTAGAAGTTTGGGGCGCATTGGTTGAGCTAGGCGGTGATGCCGCAGATGGACAATCAGCGGATCTATACAAGCCGCATGAAAGTCCGTTTTTTTGCCACGACAAACAAGCCGTACAACGTTGGGAAAAAGCCCTAGAAGCCACTCGCAAAGACAATTCATCGCTTGGTGCCATTGTAGAAGTACGGGCACGGGGTATTCCTGCAGGGCTGGGTGAGCCAGTCTATGACCGATTGGATGCTGATTTAGCCAAGGCGTTAATCTCCATCAATGCAGTCAAAGGCGTAGAAATCGGCGCGGGCTTTTCCGCCGCTCGTTTGCGCGGAGAAGAAAACGCCGACGAAATGCGCACAAGCAACAGCGGAGTGCAGTTTCTTTCTAACAACGCAGGCGGAATCTTGGGCGGGATTTCTACAGGTGCCGAAATTGTAGCTCGCTTCGCGTTAAAACCCACTTCGTCTTTACCCCGCACTTTGCGTTCAGTGCAACAAGATGGCAAGAATGCAGAAGTGCTAACCAAGGGGCGGCACGATCCGTGCGTTGGAATTCGCGCTGTGCCAATTGGCGAGGCAATGATGAGTCTGGTTCTTGCTGACCATCTGTTGCGCCATCGCGGGCAGGTCGGAAATCTAGGTGGTGCGCTTGCCTCGGTGGAGGAAGAAAGTCCGTAAGCGAAAAGCCGCGCCTGTTGGGGGACAAAATGAACGCGCAGAATACACAAGTGCGGATTGTGCAAGTGCAGGAGTCTGACCTAGACCATCTGGTAAAGCTTCTACGCGCTACCTACGAGCATTACGGAGCCACAGCCACAACACGCCACCTGTCAGATGAAATTCTGCGCAGTCGCTTGGCGGTTTATTTAAATCGCGCCCCTGGCTACGCCGCAATCTTGGCAAAGGATAAACGCGGCGTGTCTTTGGGCTATGCGCTCTATGCCGAAACTTTTTGGACTTCAGAATGCGATTTAACTTTGCTCTTGAAAGAAATCTTTGTGCTCAAGCCCTATCGCAATCAGGGAATCGGATTTGCCCTAATGCGCTATGTCGCAAACGCCGCTTTGAATCGTGGCTGTTCGCGGATGGTCTGGGCAGTAGATCGTAATAATCGTTCTGCCACGCGCTTCTACAAACGCTTTCAAGGAGCCGTAGAGCAGAAAAAACGACTCTTCGGCGTAGAAGCCCGCTATTTGGAGCGTTGGCGGATTTAGTCCCTGCAGGCGTAGCCCTTAATGGCACGAGTGTAGCCCTTGATGGTACGAGTGTAGCCCTTAAGGGCACGAGCGTAGCCCTTAATAGTACGAGTGTAGCCCTAAGAGTTAGGAATAGCTCTGTTGCTTTAAGAAATGGCTCTTAAGTCTTAGCCACAAGCGTGAAGTTGTAGGTATGAAATAGCTCTGCTGTTTTAAAGATATAAAATAGCTCTAAGGGTATAAAGCAGTTCCGTTGCTTTAAGAATAGGAAGTAGCTCCACTGCCAGGTCGCTCGGTAGTACGGGTTTCACCCGCTTCCACGCTTTCGTTTCCGTGAATCAAAATTACATCGCCTTCACTCAGTGCATCTAACTCCCGATGCGATAGGTCTGCCGAGCCAACTTGTAACTCCAAGGCTAGGTGCAGTTCAGGTACTTCCATTTCAGTCGTCTCAGGAAACAGCTCGGCAAAAAGCCCAGCCAGCGGAAAAGCTTCGTCTCCGTACCAAGCACCATGGGTGACAGCTTGCGGAGTCTTGTCCGTAATGCGCAACAGGCTAACAGGCACCGCAATCTTATCCGCCAAACCAAACTGCACAGCAGAAGTATTGGCTCCAGCCCGCACAAGCCGCAAACCACCACGCGCAGACACCGCAGACGAAAAAGAATCCATCAGCAAAGTCTCTAAAGCAAGTGCCAAAACGCCGCTCGGCACTTCGTCAATACGCCACGGAGCAATAAGCCCCTGCACAGCACCCGTAAAAGGCGCACCATCAAACCCAAGAGCAAAAGTTTTACCGTGCCAACTCCACAAGGTCAGCAACTGCCAGTGCCGCCCCGCAACTTCACGCTCGTGACTCAGACTCATATGCCATTGCCCACCACCAAAAGCACAAGTACGCAGACGCAAACCACGCGCACCACTCGGCAAGGTATGACTCACCAAACCCGCACGAGCCAAGCGATTGCGTAAGCGCACTGCCCGTCCACTCAAACGCGGCAGGGAAAATCGCCCCGTTTGCGGAATCAAGCTCACGGATTAAATCCTTCGTTTGAGTCTTGTGTCCGAGCCGCTAAAGCTTCTTCGGTTTCTTTGCGCTCGCGGCTTTGTCCGTCGTTGCGCCCATCACCACCCGTGCCACTCGCACCTTCCCGTGTGCTATCGCCACCAACAAGGGTTTGGCTTTGTCCGCCGCTTTCGTTAAGGCGCACAGTAATCGCCACTCCCGTGCGGTCAGCCACAAAGCTCGCCATCGCTTGCGCATGGTCGCGCAAAAGCCCCGCGCTGACTCCCGCCGTTGTTGAGAAGGAAAGAGTCAAACCGCCATCAGCTCCGCGTTGTAGTTCTAGGGAAGTGCCAGGTAGCACATCTTCACGCAGTTCTAGACGCACAGCTGACGCAGCTCCGCTGGTTGGACTTTGCGCCACAGCGGTGATTCGGTCAGAGACTTGATTAATCGCAGATATCACCGCCGCCCGTTGCTCGCTCGTCGCACTCGGAGTTGTCGGGGTAGGAGCTTGGGCTGGTGCTGCTCCACTGGAAGCCACGCCCTGTGTGGCGGCTTGTACGCCCCCTAGAGCGGCACTTGCCCCATCGGTGCCGATTACATCATCCGAGCGGCTGGATCGCGTCTCACGGGCTTGAGAGGCTTCAGGGGAACGGTTTAAGCCGCTTGTCTGAGAGCTTGTTGCATCGTTAGAGCGATTCGGGCTTGGAGAATCAGATTCGCCCGTTTGTGGGCTTGTCTGTCCGCTGGTCTTTGGAATCGCTTCCTGCACCCCATCGTGGGTGGCGTGTGTGCCGTGGGTACCCTGACCCGCCTGCGTGGAGTCGCTCGCTGTGGATTGTGTAGCTTGCCTGCCTGTCGGCGCACTGCTGGGCTTATTAGCGAATCCCGTATCGGCGGAATGAGCCGATTCCTTTGTGGCGTGGGCAGTGGATTCTGTGTGCGTTGATTGTCTCGGCGTTTGCGCCTGTGCCTGTGGCTTGGTCGTTGGTGATGAGTCTGAAGGCTCCGCTTGGGGCTTGGCTTTTGGGTCTGCTTGCTTCGTAGTGCTTGTCTGTTGGCTCGTATGCGCTTCTGGGTGGGGCTTTGTTGAGCTTTCGGTATGTGTATCCCTTGTTTGCCTTTGTGTCTGCCCTGTCTGCCTTAAGGAGTCGCTTTTGTAAGGTCTTTCGCGTTGTATTTCGTGGTGTGACTCTCGCTCGCGTTCATAGCCGCGTTCGTACTTCTGTTCTTGATGGTGTTCAGTGTGAGCTTCGTGATGGGCTTGGTGATGGTGGCTAGAAGCCGTATGACTCGGAGTCGTGCCTTGTTCTTTCTGTCGTACCTGCTGCTGTTCTTTCTGTAGGCGGCGTAGGCGGGCACGAAACCCCTTAGCAGCTTTTTCCGTAGCAACAGAAGGCACAGCTTTACCCACTTCTCCCGTGGGCGAATTTGCCTCCGTGCGCGGGGGCGGGCGATTGCCAATCTTAATCATCGCTTCCAATCTTCGCACTCAAGTGAAGAACTTTGTTGTCGTAGCTAAGCGTTAATCCACCCGCGTCAATCCGCTGGACTTGATAACCGCTCTTCAAAGTATCAGACTCACGCACCAACTGCACCGTGCCATCTTGACCCACAAGACGCGCAACAGAAGTCGCACCCAAGATTAACCCCGTAATTCTTCCGCCCGTCGCAGGAAGTAAATCAGCAGCCAGTACAACTTCAAGCCGAACAGGCAAGTCAGCAATGCCACTTTCTACAAGACCGCGTACACGGCTTGCATCCGCTTCAAAAAGTGTACCGCCAATTGTGAGCTTGCCATTGTCGTATGTAAGTGTTGCTCCCGCGTAATCGGCTTCTGCCAAAAGCGGCTGCTCGCCAAGGCGGACAATTTCATCAGGCGTAGTCAAATTCGTTTCCACTCGCGACAAAAAACCCGTGTCGCGTTCAAGAAACTGCGCAATCCGCTTTGCCGAAGTTGCATCAGCTACGACTCCACGGACTTCAGCTTCCAAATTGCCGATTTCAGATAGGCTAACCCCGTGGGTGAGTTGTCCGTCAATGCTGGAAAGTGCCAAGCCCACTTCTTCATCAATCGTGCCAAGCGTGCGAATCCGTAAGGTGATACGCGGTCTACCCACTGTCGCATCTTCAGGCGTAGCAAAAGCCTGTAGCCTTGCCAGAGTAGCCGAGTCTTCTACAACGCCGCTCAAGACAATTTCACCGCCCGTTGCGTTGTCGCCTGTGCCACTTCCTGTGCCACGGTCTTCTAAACGCACACCCCTATAGTCTGAGCTTCCGCGTAAAGTAGCTTGGAGCTTCTGCAGAAGGTCAGTACGGGCACGGGAAAGCTCAGCTTGTTCTTGTTGCTCGGCACGGTCGCGAGCGGCTCCTGCCCTGTCTAGTAGATAGATACCACCCGCAACAAACAGCACCAAAACCGCGGCAAGGCTTGTCCAAAGCAGGCGGTGGCTTTTCGGCGGCAAAGCCGCTTGCGCTTGTGCCGCTTCTTCACGAGCTATCTGCGGAGCTTCCGGCCAAGTACTGTCAGGCGCGCCAAAGGCAAAAGCCGCTCGCCCCATAGTCACAGCCTGTAAGGGATGCACATCGTGCGGGAAAGTCGTTATCGCCTTGCCATCAACGAAAACCGCTCCTGCCGCCGAGAGCAGGGTTAAAACGCCATCGGCAAAAACAGCTTCTAGGTGTTCGCCTAAGACTTCGGCTCCTTCAATGCGAATATCGCACTTGCCGCTTGCTCCCAAAGCATAGCGAGCAGGTTGCAGATCCATTTCTGCACCCGCTTTGTCTCCTTGGATGATGTGTAGCCGCATGGGTCTAATCTTACTCCTTAATCAGCAGGCAAATTGAAGAAATTAGCAGACAAATTGATAAGCAAATTGATAGGCAATTTTGCCCCTATTTCAAAGCCGCCGTGCGGATAAATTCTAAAATCTCCGCGCAATCGCTAAGAACTTGCGCTTCGCTCGTGGCTTGGCAATCTTCGCTCCAGTGAAAGCAAAGCCGAGCCCCCGTAGTCTGCGCCACCGCCAAACCCGCCCGCGCACCAAAGTGTAGCAGTGCAGCTTGGCTCAAATCATGGGAAGCCCGTTCATCAAAGATCAGGCTACAGCAACGCGGCGTAATCACCAGCTCCGCCACTTCGCCAAGGCGGAAAGAAATTGGCTCCGCACCACTCGGCGTTTCAGGCTGCATGCCAAAAGCATCATAAAAAGGAACAGGAGAAAACACCGCTAAACCCCTTCTTCATAAACAAGATAATCTATCTTTTCTTGGATCGGCTGTAAGGCACGACTCCGCTCGGTGACATTCGGAAACGCCCAGTCAGGTAACTCGCGCACCGAAGCACGGAGTTCCTGCAAGAAGTGTAGGCGAGGCTCAGGAGCCAGCGCGTTCAAAGTTTCATTAAAGCGCGAGTCAAATTCTATCGGATTTCCTACCACAGTGAAAAAGTGTTCGGTCAGCTTTTCATCAGACAAAACTTTGTCTGGTTTGCCTCCTGCCCGCTCTAAAGCTTGGTGCAGTCGTGCCGCCGCCGTGCGGAAGACACGCAAACCCTTAATGCGGTCTAGCACATCGCCCAAGTGCGCCCGCTCTAATGGACGCGACTCGTTAGCGATTTCACTACTCGCAACCCGCGACAAAAAATCACAGCCTGCGTTGAAGTTGGCAGCTCCGAAAGTTTCAAGCGTAGAAGATAGCGCCAAGGTTAAGCCAAGTCCGCCCGCAATGGCACTTTGATAACAACGTTGCAGAGCCACCAACGACTCACTCCCCTTTTGCGCCTGTTCAATCGCGTAGGGTAAAGAATGCGCTCCCGCTTGGGCTTCGCGTCCGTGGGTCGCAATAAGACGATTAAGCGCAGTTTCAGCAGTCTTGCGTTCAGGCGCAGGTAAAGACTCATCGCCCAACACTTCACCAAGCAACGCAACTTCGCGCGATGCATCACCTTCACCCAACTGGCGCAAAAGCTCGTCTAAGGAATCACCGCCTGTACCTCCCGCTATCGCCCTGCGAAGCTCTGTCGCATCACCCGAAAACTTGCGCTTTTCTTCTTCGCCTACTTCTTCTCCCTTCCAAACACTCCGCACCTGTTGCAAAAGACGGGCACGCCGCCGCTGCCATGCATCCTGCACAGAGTCTTCAGTCTTTTCTTGCTTGGCTTTGTCTTCTAACGTCTCAGCATGGATAAAAGACGCTTCTTCACTCAAGTCAGCCAGCAAAACCGACAAAGGCTCACCGCGTTGAATCGGCAAACCCGCAAAAGCATGTTTTGCTCCTTGTGTGGCACGAGTTGCCGCGGCGGGCTGCATACCGCCCAAACCACCCGCACCGCCTATGCTTCCTGGCTCTACCATGGCTTTGGTTTTCCCGTACCTTCCTGTGCTTTACCTGTGCTTTTCTTCCTACGCTTTTGCCCTGCACTTTTGCCCTGTGCTTTTGTATCGCCTGTATCGCTTGTATTGCGTGGCTATTGTCCCACGCCCGCCCCGCTCACAAGCCATTACACTCCCAAACACTACAAAAAACCTATTAACTTTCGTAAACAAGGCAGAAGACCGCGCTTTTGCGCCTGTGCTTGATTTCTACTCCGTCTGTAAATAGCCCTGTTAACATACTATACTTGCGCCAAGCCACCATAAACTAAAAGTTGTTGCTAGAAGTTGCTGTATGTCTCCTCTCAGAGTGGGCGGAACGCCGCCTGCGCCCGACTCGTCGGCGGTTAATCGCGCGCCTGACACAAGCCGCCAAGCCACAGCAGGACGCACAGGCCGAACCGCTCGCGGTGTGCCTGTACGCGGACTTACCCCCGCTCCAGCCCGTGGAATGCGGGCAACGGTGGTGGCAGGCTTGCGGCGTTTGCGAGCGCAGATTGCTCCGCCGCGTTTGGCGGTGCCTGAAGGGCGTAGTCCGACACAGGGAGCTGTCGCCCGCGCGATCAATCCGTTGTTGGCGGCGAATGTTTCACGGCACGATTTTGCGCGGCGGATGGCAACTCTGGCTCTGCATGTGCCAGACCTTGACGCCGCTGACCTGCGCGAGACGGGAAACGCTACTTTGGAGTCACGCCAAGCAGAAGCCTTGCATTCGCTTTCTACTTCGTCTTTGCGGCGGATGGAGGAATATCTTTTTTCTCCGCATATGAATGCAACGCTCGTGGCTTTGGCGAGTCGCGGACAGGAGTCAGTGCCGAGCCATGTCGCGCAGGGAGTCGCGGCTCGGGAAGATGTTTCGGCTTTGCAGTCTGATTGTGATGGTGAGGCGGCAGTGCAGATCCAGGTGGCGATTTCTAAGTTGCGGACTGCCTTGCGGAATGAGCTGCAAGGACGCAATGAAAGTCCTGCACAGTCTGTTGGTTATATGCCGACTCCTGCCGAAGCCCAGAGAGCAGCCCAAGACTATTTAGACGCAGTGCATTCGCTTTCCATTACCAGTGGGTCAATTCCTGTTTCGTTGGAGACGATCAAGCACGCCGAAGATGAACTTGGAACCCTTGAGCCCGCCGAAGGAGTTTTAACCGCCGATGAAGCCACAGAGACAGTGCAGCTTGCTGATGGTACGAAGTCTAGGCTGAATTCAACTTTCTTTAAGGATTTAATGCGTTGTCAGGTGGTGTTGATTGACCAAGATGGCGGAGTTACACCTTTTGCGGACTCAACTTTGCGTGAGATGCAAAAGCAGGGCAAGCAATATACCGATGCAAGCCTAGTCGCCCACGCGGAAAAGCGTCTGCTGGATTTTGTCGGCGGAGATACGGGGCTTGCCGTGCGGGTGTCGCAGGTAGCCCATCAGGGGTCAAGTTTGTGGGTGACGACTCCGTCTCGGGTTGGCATTGCGGGGTCGGGTCCGAAGATGGAAGATATGGAACATGCCTATCCGTTGCATGACTACGAAGATTACTCTCCCAATCGTGACGGAGTTATGAAGCGCAATCGCCACTACATTCTAGCCGATGAAAACCGCCACGAAGGCGATGAGACAAAGGGTAGTGCTTTTGGCTCTACGGGGTGGCGCGATGGTATGTCTATTGCCATTCGTAAGAATCGTGACGATAGCTGTAATGTTGTGGTGCAGTATCGTTCGCGTCCGCGGTTTGTGACTTCTATGGGGGCGGTGAACTATCCGCTGGATAGCGAGCGCAGTGTGATGGAGAATATGCTGAACTTTAAGGTCTCGGCGGCGGCTCCAACGCGGATTGAAGAAGGCAGGTCTTCGTGGCGGCTTATGCCCCCAAACAGAGCACAGATAGAAAAAACCGAAATAGAAGAAGCCGAAGCCGAGCGGGCAGAAGCCGAAGCACGGGCACGGGCAGAAGCAGAAGCACGGGCACAGGCTGACGGACAAACAGAAGGCGGCGGATAATGACCCAAGCTTCTGCTCTTGAGCATCTACGCCGTCAGGTGGCTGAACGGGGCTTGAGTGAGCAACGCACGGCTGGGGGCTGTGCAGTGCTTTTGGCGATTCCTTCGCCTCAGGAGGCAGGAGAAGCCGCTACAGGCGAAATTATAGAAGCTCCAGAGATAGAAGCTTTATATGATCCGACTCGTCCAGATCAGGGGGTAGGGCTTAAGGCGGAAATTGGCCCCTTGCCTTCTGACCCAGCTTTGCGGGTTCCACTGGTAGAGCGGATTTTACAAATCAATCACAGCTTCGCCCGTCGCTTTGGTGTTTCCCTGTTCTTGCAAGACTCGCCAGCAGGCACAGAAACAGGCAAAACAGGCACGAGCGGGGAAAATATTAAAATCCATCTAAAGTCCCGCCTTGGCGTAGCTCCATTGGAACAGAGCCAGTTCAGCGAGAAGCTGGCACTTTTCTCGCATTCAGCAACTGAAGCGCGAAATCTTCTAGAACGAATTATGGCAGAAAAAAATTCAAAAAAAGGCACTATCGCAACAGATAGAGTGCGGCTATAATCAAAGGCAAGGAATAAGCAAGGAGTAACGAAATGGCTGTCTTCGATCCGTCGGGATACGACATGCTGACTGATTACCTTACGGGTAAGGCACCTGCCCCTGCCCCTAAGCAGTCCGCGCCCAAGCCGTCGCAGGAACAGGCACAGAAGGCGGCGCAAGCCGACGAAGCCAAGCTGCAGAAAAATCCTGATTTCGCCATTCAAACCATGGTGGATACAACTTTGAAGCAAGCAGATGTTTTGGGCTCGTTGATTAATGATTACGGTAAAACGATTCAGCAGAACACCAAGCGGGTAGATAATCTGCGGCAGATGCTGGCCTATGTCGGGCAGATGACTCCTGGCACTTCGGACGGCACTGTGTCTAAAGCGACTTTGCGTGCCAAGATGGCGCAGTTCAAAACCCAGTTCGGATTTGACCCCATGTCAGAAGTCGGTCAGCCAACAATGCTTTCGGGAGATGGCACTTTGACCCAAAGTCAGATGAACATTGTGTCAGAAGCGATACGCTCGCGCACCGAAACTTTGGGCTCACAGAACGAGACCATGCAGACACGGCTCAAGCGCGTTTATGAGTCGCGCAACGAGTGGTATGACTTTGCTTCCAGTTTAACCGAGTCGATTGATCGTAGCTTGACTACGATTATTCAGGCACTCGCTTCCACTTAACGGCTTCTACTGAGTCGGTAGCTTTTATGGCACAAGAACAATCCACTCCGAAACGCGCCCCGAAAGAAGGGGAAGTTGCGGCAATCGCCGAGCAGGTCTTGGATATCTTCCTAGACGATGAGCCGCCCCTTGCCGCAGGCTTCGGTGCGCTCTTGGGTATGGATGATCCCGATTACGATCTGCTTTGGGACTTAGGCGTTGGCTTGCATCGGCAAGAAAAGTTTTCTGAAGCCGAAGCTTTATTTTCAAAGTTGTGTCGTATGCAGGGTTTGTCGGCTCCGCGCAACTACAAAGCACTAGGAGCCGCACGGCAACGCCAAGCCAAGTGGAAGTCTGCGACTGCTGCCTATGAATTTGCCGCTGTACTAGATGTCAGTGACCCTGAACCCGCCTTCTATGCCGCAGAGTGTTTGCGCCAGTTGGCTTTAGGCGAGCGGGCGGAACAGGCTTTGCGTTCGTCGGTGGCGATTGCGGGAGATGATCCACGCTATGCCGCTTTGAAGGAGCGGGCTTTGGCTCTGCTCGGTGAGGGAAGTTAAAGGCAATGAGCGAGAATTCTTCAGCAAGTGCGCTTTCTGATTTGGTGGAAAGGCTAAAAGCCCGCCGTGATGAAACGCTATCGGCTTTGCCTCAAGGGGTACGTAGAGCGACAGCGCAGTGGGTTTTTGACCAAGAAATTGCCTTTTTGGAAAGTGGAGCTGACGAACAGGCTTTTCAAGCGGCAGCTCCGCCGCGTTTGGTTATTGAAGGACAAAGCCCACAAGAAAACTTAAAAGAACACGAAGAGCTTTTGCTTCGCGCAGTGATGAGTCGGCGGATTGCGCCCAAGCTGTACGGACAACGCGGTTTGGAAAAGCTAGAAGAACCAAACCCGCAATCTACAGCAGAGCAAACTGCAACACAGCAAACAGCGGAGACTACGAATGCACCGCATCGTAGCAATCGAAACCTAACTCGGGTTTAACGGGTTAGGGTTTAACAAGTCAGGGTCTAACAGGTCTAAGGAGATAAGCGAGGTACCATGAGCAATATCATCAGCGGTTCCTATACAGGGGAGGAATCTACCCACACCTTCGGGGTGCGAATGGTTGTGCTTTCCAGTGTTATCTTGTGTATCGCTATCGGTCTGCTTGTCTATTCGCAAAGCGGTACGCAAGAGAGTAACGAAGCTACAGATCTTTTCGGCGAACGGCGCGAAGCTTCGCGTGCGCTTGAGACGGAAGACAATGCACTCACGCCACGCGCAAACCGCAGTCGTGTTGGTGCCTTTGGCAATAGCGGCTTTTCGGACTCGGTTAATAATGCTGTTACTTCCAGTAGCCAAGGAAGCGGCTCTGCCACGCAAAATCCAGAGTTGTCGCGCGAAATCTCAGGCTGTGCAGGAGCCGAAAATCCTGTCCGCTGTCAGGCAATTCAGGTGACAAAGGAATTCCTGCTGGCTGACCTGCATAAGCACTCCATTGAGTTCGTGGAAATCCACTATATGCGACAGGGCGATGGCACACCTTTCGTCTGCGGACACTTCCGCGTCTTGAACTCAGGACTCGCCACAGCCCGCCCATTTGTAAGCTCCAAGCTGTCGGGATACCCCGTCATCGGCGGAGTTTCCTTTGACCAAAAAGCCACACTTGCCGACACGCCCCTGCTGAGTGCCACAGAAAGCACCTTGGCGGATCATCCGTGTTTCAAGCACTAGCCAAGAGAGAGGAAACACTATGGCAAATGCACTCCCAACTTCTGCAGAAATCCAGCAGAAGGCACAACAAGGCGAAACCCTAGCAAGTTCCTTCGGCTTGCCCGACTCAGCCCTAGATCTCGCCTACGCCACAGCAGGACAAGCCTACGAAGCAGGCAACTATGACCTAGCCGTCGCAGGCTTTTCTCTGGTCGCGGCAGCACGCCACAAAGACCCTAACTCTTGGGTCGCACTAGCGCGTTCATACCTAGCACAGGGAGAGCCAGAAGCCGCGTCTCTCGCCTATCGCGGAGCTTTGGCTTTGGCTCCTGATGGTGCAACCTATGCCGAGCTGGTGCGGTCTGAAATTGCTTCCGAAGATTACATCGGAGCCATCGCTACCCTAAAAGAAGCCCGCAAATACGCCGAAACCCATTCGCTCGCCGCCGATGTTTCAGCTCATCTAGATGCCTTGACCGAAATTCTTAACCAATCTTAACCAATCCTTACCCGTCTTAACTCATCCTGAAACCCTAACTCTACATAGAAGCGCGTTTTTTATGGCTAACGATCCCATATCTGGTTCTAATCCGCCGCCGGGTGCTATCTCTGATGCCGCCGCTAAAACAGCGGCTGTGTCTAAAGCAGGTAAAACCGACAAGACAACTGTGGCGAAAAGTCCGAAAGCACCCGTGCCAACAGGAGTCGCCAAAGCTTCCGCCAACAACGGAGCCGTAGACGAAACACAAGGCCCAAGCCTGCTGTTCAGTCAAGTCTTCGGCGATATAGACCAAAGCGCGTTTGACTCCAATGCCATCATGGAGCTGATTGATTCACTCCGCTCTAAAGTCAAAGGCGAGCAAATAGAACTCGCCCGAGCGCAAATCTCCCAACACCGCAAGATGATGGAGTCCAAGCACAACAAAACCATCAGCGACCTGCAAGAATCACAAAAGAAACAAGAAGAATCCAAAACCGCCAATATCGTCACCGAAGCCCTAACTTGGATCGCCTTTGCCCTCGCGATGATCCTAGCGGTGGTGACAGCAATTGTTTCCTTCGGTGCAGGCTCCGCCGCAGTCGGAGCCGTAGCCCTAATCGGTGCCGCCATCGCCGTAACCGTCACAGTGCTAAACGAAACAGGAGCAATGGATAAAATCTCCGATGCACTGGGTAAGGTCTTTGAAGATGTACTTGTCGCCTGCGGAGTGCCAAAAGAAGACGCAAAGAAAGCAGGTAAGCTAATCGCGCAAATCGTCATCGCAGTTTTAATCATCGCCATTGAAATTGCTCTGGCAGTCTTTAGTGGTGGGGCTTCCATGGAAGAAGCCGCCGAAGAAATCACCAGCGTAGTCGCACAACGCGCCACAAAAGTTGCGCTCAAAGCAATTCAAATCGGACACGCCACCGCCGCCGCCGTAGATATCGGCTCAGCGTCTAGCGGTATGGCTTCAGGAATTATGCTCGGACAGGCTGAACTTCTGACCGCAGACGCGATGAAGGAAAAAGGCATTGTCAAAAAACTAGAAGCCGCTTTAGAACGCGACAAAAACTTCATCAAGCAGCTTGTCCAGCTTTTGGAGATGATGCACGAAAGCACCGTTGATGCTTTGGAGACAGGTCATCGCACACGCGAAAAAATTTCTACAGGAAAAACTTCGCTTGCCTAAACTCAATTGAAGACGCTTGCCTAAACTGAACTGAAGAAAAGCAAAACAGCACCACAACCAGACCACAAGCAACAAGGAAGCAGAACGCGAGGAAGAAATGAGCGACATACGAATCACAGGGACAACAGGTAGCGTTGCAGGTGTGTCTGCTTCTGCGAATGAAGCAACACGCAAGGTCCATGCGGCAGTGGGTGCACCCCTTCCGCCACCACCCTTGAGCGGAACCGAAGGCGGAGTCCCGCCCGCCAAGTGGACAGGACGACTCACCGAACAAGACCTACAAGACGCCGAAAAAGCCATGGCAGAAATTATGTCTCGGGGGAATGCAATTAATTCCGCAATCACCGATGCAATTTTGTTGATCCTGCAAACCCTTTTGAAGCTTCGCGAGTCCGAAAACGCCGCTGACCAAATCGCCACCAACACGCAAGTCAGTGAGCTCAAGGACGCGGCAGACAAAATCAAAGACGAAGCAGGCTGGCAAATCGCTTCCGCCGTTATCAGTGGCACGATTAAAGCAGGAGTCGCTGTCGGCTCTATGGCGGCAGGGATTAAGGCTTCCAAACGCGCCAGCGCAGGCGGTGGGAGCGTGGATCAGCAGCTCGCCATCTATAACGCTCGGATGAACCAAGTCAATGCCGTCTCTGGTATCGGCGGAGCTGTCGCCGATACATCAGGCGGAACACTCGGCGGTATCGGCAAAGAAGAAGAAGCCGAAAGCAAAACCAAAGAAGCCCAAGCCCAACAAGCAGGCGCAACCGAGCAGAAAGTCGCTAAAGAAGAAGAAACTATGCGGCAGTTTATCCAGCAGGTTCTGCAGATGATCTCGCAAATCGTGGATTCCGAACACCAGAGCAAAAGCCACATCAACGCCTAAGGCAAACACGGCGGATTCTGCTCCCTTGTGAAGAGCTACACGCCGCAGTAGAATAACAACACTCCGAAACGCGGAACGAGATATATGACTGACTCCGACCTAGAACAAACCCTTTACGAAATTTCAATCGCGGGCTCTTTCTACGGATTAGGCGCGCTTTCTGAAGTAATACTCTCCCACCTGAAAAAAAGTGGGCGCAGTGAAGGCTTAGTCGCTCAAGGACAGGCAATCGTGCAAATCGCCGGCGGTAAGCACGAAGACGCCGTGCGAATCCTAGACGAAAGTGGCGACTCTTCGGCTGAAGCTTCAGCCTTGAAGGCTCTTGCCCTGAAACGTAGCGGACGCTCCGCACAAGCCGAAGAAGTGCTTGGCGGAATCGCTTCCGACTCAGCTTCGGCAGAAGTGCAGGGCTTGCTTTCCGCCATTCGCGAGTCGTAAATCTGTAAGCCTTCTGGCTGGCGTGTGCTGATAATCGCTCAAAACCACACTTCATAGCAGGGAAGGGGCTCACGCTTTCGCCCATGGCAGTTTCCATTCCCTCACAAGCTTCTTTGGAACTCCTGCGACGCACAGGAGTTAGCCCCAGCCAACTCGGCCCCAACGCAACACCCGGCCGCGCCCTAACCGAAGCCTTCCAAGAAAAGCTTGCCAGCTTGCGCCAAGCGGCGGCGGCAAATCCTGTCGCCCAATCAGGAACCAACGCCAACGCGGCTTCGCCCAGCACAAGCGCAAATGCCACAGGAGCAAATCAGACCGTGTCTGCTCCGATGGGGGGTGGTGCACAAACGACTCCGCAGGTGCAGGCAGTACATTCGCTTCAAGGAGAAACCAAAGGCGATAGAGTGCTTAACGCTTTCTTTCAAAATCGTGGAGAAATTCCACGCGGCGGCGTGTCAATGCGACTTCGCGCAGAATCTGCCTTGCCAACAAGTCCCATAGGGGGAGCTACCACAGGCGGGGTGGCAAGTCCGAATATGGCAAACGCACTACGCACCCAAGCCTTCGTGCAAGAAGCCGCTGTCGGCACACAAGCCGCTCGGCGCGGTCCCGCAGGGCTGGAAGAAGGCTTTCGCACACTGGCACAGGGCGGGGGAGGCGGATCGTGAGCTATCTTTCTGTACGCTTGGATATCGTCCGCGGCTTGGCCTGTCTGGCGTTGCTGGTTCTGCTCGCCGCTTGCGAAACCGAGCTGTTCCGTGCCGTTCCTGAACGCGAGGCAAACGAAATCATCGCCATCTTGGCTCGCAGTGAGATAAACGCGTCCAAGAAGCTACAGCCCAAGACCACGGAATACCAAATCCTTGTGGATGAAGCCGATTTTTCCTCCGCCGTGGGAATTCTATCGCGCTATGGCTATCCGCGTCGTAGCCACGAAAACTTAGGGCAAATCTTTCAGCCAAGCGGCTTGGTGCCGACTCCTTTTGAAGAGCGGGTGCGGCTGGTCTATGGCATAAGCCAAGAGCTTACAAACACCTTGTCGCTATTTAGTGGAATTACCGAAAATCGTGTCCATATTGTTTTGCCTCACGAAGGACACGACTTGAAGCACGAAGCCCGCGCTTCGGTGTTCATCCAGTATGACCCAGAGTTTGATGCCGATAGTTTGATTCCGCGAATTCGCCGCCTAGTCGCCGACTCAGTAGATGGACTCGCCGCCGAGTCAGTAGAAGTACTAGCAGAGCCACGCCCACAGATTTTACGGGCGACTCCACCGCCACCGCGGTACCGTTCGGTCTTGGGGATTAGTGTCCGTGCCGAAGACGAGCCGCGTATGCTGGTTTTATTGGCGGCAATTGCTGTGGTCTTCCTGCTGGTTGTTGTCGTGCTGGTGCGGATAAATCTCACAGCCCGTCGTGTACCTCCGCCTTCGGCAGGTTAGGAAGGGGCTAAGAAGGGGCTTGCTAGGGGCTATGGCTGATACTTCTCCGCTTGCGGATCTGCCCGACTTGGCGAGCAACACGCCGCTGAGCAAACGCACTTTGGCTTTGCTTGCAAATCCTGCCGCAACAATAGATGCGGGCTGGCTGGCGGTGCTGAAGTCGGCGGAGGAAGATTCTTTACCTCCTGCCCTGATGGAGAAGATACAAGCCACACCTGCCCTGTCGCGGGTGATTTTTGCGCGGTTTAATTTGGGCTGGCCGAGTGACTCGCCTCCGTTTGCTACGGCGGCAGGACGGGCTTTGTTGCTCTCGCGGACTGAGTCGCGAAAGTTCGCCACCCATCTAGGACTTGCCTGTCATCGCGATTGGTACCGCCGCCTGATTGACGGAAGACTTATCCGCACGCTGGCAGAAACCTACGACGAAGCCACGCACAACTTTTTGGCAGAACACGAAAATCCGTTTACGGCGGCAAGCGATTTGCCCTGGCAAAGCCCCGAGACAACTCTGAACTTAGGACGCAAACTGTGGGAGTCTATGCTTCCCTCTGTCGGGTCAGCTTGGATACTACGGCTTAGGCTCAAGTTTCCGCCTGTGCAAGCGACTCCCTTGCAGGCTACATCCGAGTCGGCGGCAGTGCCGTTTGCCCCCGTGTTGCATCCGCCAACCCTGAGCGACAAGGGCTGGCCTTCACGCCTGTTAGAAAGACTATTTCCAGAATGCCGCTGGTTGCCATCATAAAACACGGAGCATGGCGCGTCAGCGGGCAAGTGCTTAAATCGTCCGAGTACGAAAAGCTTCGCGAAGCCCGTGCGCTCCTAGACACCGCCCAAGAAGAAGCCGACGCCGTGCTAGAACGCGCCGCCACCGCCTACGAAGCCGAAAAACGCCGAGGCTACCAAGACGGACAGCTAGAAGCCAAAGCTGTCCTTGCCAAAATGCAGACCGAACAGGTAGGACGAGCCAGATCTTGGGTGGATGGCATGGAAAAACAACTAGGCGCGCTAGTCGCCCGTGCAGTGGAGCGAATCATCGGCGAGATGGATGACGCAGAATTATTGGCGAAGGTGGTCAGGCGAGCCCTAGAAGACTTCCAGGGGCTACCTGAGCTACGACTTAGAGTCGCTCCCGAGCAGGTGGAGCCGCTACAGCAAGCCCTAGAAGAACGGGTACGGCGCAATGCAGCAGCTCCGCTAAGGATAGAGCCAGACCCTGCCCTCGGACCCGAAGAATGCGTTTTAGAATCAGCACTCGGCGTTGTGGACCTAAGCCTACCGCGTCAGCTTGATGTCTTGCGTCAAGCTCTGACCGATAGCGATACCGAAGGCGAAGCTACGGGCGAAGGCGAAGGCAGAGGTGAAGGCGAAGGTAGGGGTGAAGCCAAGGACACGCCAGAAGGCTCAGATCCGCTGGCAGTGCGGTTTGAGTAATGTTTGCGTAATGTTTACGGACGAAAAAAATCAGGAAGCGGGTGATTCCTCTAATCCGTTAGCTCCCGCCGTGGATAGAATCGGCACGCGGCTAGCCGCATCGCGGATTACTATGATTACGGGGCGGGTTACCGAAGTGGTGGGGACACTGGTCAAAGCTCTGGTGCCGAACGCCAGTGTCGGAGAAGTCTGTGAGTTGCGCGACCCACGCGGTAGGCTTTTGGGCGAAGGCGAAGTCGTAGGCTTTGAGGACAACGCGGCTATCTTGTCGGTCTATGGCGAGCTTTTGGGCTTGTCGTCGCAGACTTTGGTAGTCCCGACAGGGCGTAGCCAAGAAGTGCCTGTCAGCGATGCCTTGCTTGGGCGGGTACTAGATGGAATGGGCAGACCCCTAGACGGCAAGCCGCATATAGACTTGGAGACAGCGAAACGCTATCCGCTCTATCGGTCAGCTCCTGACCCGTTGCAACGGCAGTTGATTCGCCATCCCTTGCCGTTGGGTGTGCGTTGCCTAGATGGCTTGCTGACCTGCGGCGAAGGGCAACGGCTCGGAATCTTTGCCGCCGCAGGTGTGGGGAAAAGCACTCTGCTGTCTTCAATGGTGCTAGGAGCGCAGGTTGATGTAACGGTGGTAGCTCTGATTGGCGAACGCGGACGCGAAGTGCGCGAGTTCATAGAAGACAATTTGGGCGAAGAAGGTATGAAACGTTCGGTCTTGGTAATCGCCACTTCTGACAGATCATCTATGGAGCGCGCGCGAGCGGCTTGGGTCGCAACCGCCGTGGCGGAGTATTTCCGCGACAATGGCAAGCGGGTTCTGCTGTTGATGGACTCAGTCACGCGCTTTGCCCGTGCCGTGCGGGAAATCGGCTTAGCGGCTGGGGAACCACCAACGCGGCGGGGGTTTCCGCCTTCGGTCTTTGCCACTCTGCCCCGCCTGATGGAGCGTTCGGGTATGGGCAAAACAGGATCTATCACCGCTTTCTATACGGTCTTGGTGGAAGGCGATGATATGACCGAGCCTGTCGCCGATGAAACGCGGTCAATTTTGGATGGGCATATTATTCTGTCGCGGGATTTAGCATCGGCAGGGCATTATCCAGCGGTAGATGTTTTGCGCTCTGCCAGTCGGGTTATGACGAATATCACCACGCCCGAACATCAAGCGGCGGCTCGGCGGTGGCGGGAGCTTATGGCGGCATACGAAAACGCCGAGCTTTTGATACGGGTTGGTGAGTACAGCGAAGGGTCAGACGCGACTACGGACACAGCGATTGCCAAGCGCGATGCGATTCAGATGTTTTTGAAGCAAGGCACACGAGAGTTCAGCGACTTTGACGAGACCTTGCAGAAGATGCAGGCACTTGAGAGTTAGGGGCAGAATTAGGCGTGGGGCTAGGCGTAGAATTAGGGGCAAGGCTTACGGGTGGAGTTAGGGGCAGTGGTAGGCGGACAAAATCAAGGTGGCGCTTTGGCGCAATTGGTAGCCTTGCGCGATCGGCGGGTTGAGCGAGCCGAAACAGAAGTGCGAGCGGCAGAGCGGGCAGTTTTGGTGGCACGGGAAGAGCTAGAACTTTCCCGTCAAGCCGTGGCTGAATATGCCGAGCGACAGGCGGAATTAATTGCGGCTTGTTATGCTCCTGTTTTGGGGCGTGAGACGAAGCTTCAAGCCGTGGAAGATGCCCGCACCGATGCGGCAGAAGTTTTGGTGGAGCGCAGTCGCCTAGAAGAAGCAAGCCGCTTGGCGGCAGAAGTGGTGGCGGAGCGGGAAACTGCCCTAGAAGAAGCCCGCCACGCCTTACGCCGCTTGGAGCGCAAACGCGAAGCTTTGCTGACCTTGCAAGAACGCGCCACTGCCGCCGCTCGCAAAGAAGAAGAGCGGCAGGCGGATTTGCTGCTGGATGGCTTGACCGAAGCGCGGTTTGCCCGTTCCCGCCGCTAGGGGCTATGCCGCTGGCGTAGGGCTAGGGAAGTAGGGGAAGGTAAGGGGGCAGGTAATAGGGCAGGTAAGGGGGCAAGTCGCTGGTCTAGGGCTCGGGAAGAGCGGAAAGCCGCTAATTTCCCGCTAATCTAGGCTAGGCAAGGGAGTCAGGCGAGAAAATCATTTAAAGTTGTAAATTCATACAAACTTCTATCAAAAGTTGTTTTTTTATCCACAGAAATAAGCCTTTGTTTTTTCTGAATTCCACAATTTACAATTTGCAATCCCCCAAAAATCGTTCATCTTCTACAATGAGGAAACAAAACGGGGCTCCAGACTGGCACCTGCCTTCCCTGCTGATAGTTCCCGTTGAACTCGGAGCACGAGTGGTGGCTCGTGTTCTGGGTGTTTCCTCAACGCAATTGTCCCCCACCACTTCGGGACAAGAGCCAAGACAAGGGCTAACGAGCCTTGCCGCTAATGGCACAAGCCACACACCTTTCAGAGCCACAAGCCCAGAAGGAATACCTGCGGGCGTTTGCAGGTGCGCTTTCTGCCACTGCCGCCACAGCGGCTGACGCCACGCTTGCGGACGAGAGTGGGGCAAGCGATGGCTTGCTACTGGAAGCCGCTTCCCCTGCCGTGCGGATTGAAGCGCGATTCGCTGACGAGCGGCTTTTGATTTCTTTTACCGATCTGGAGAACTTGCCCACTTTTGCCGCCCAGGTGCGGGCTTTGTCTGCTTCCTATTGTGCGGATATGACGCGGGAGTTTATCCCCGTTGTGGAGCCGATGAGCCGCCGCCTGCGGTTTCAGCGCACGGTCTTGCTAGATGCCGAAGTACCAACGCCTGAGGCTTTGGCACAGGCACTGACGGCTTCGCTGGGTGGCTGGTATGCTTCTGGGGATGCAAGTGCCACAGATGGCGATAAAGGCCACACAGAGGGCTTAGGAGGCGGTACAGGCGGCACAGGTGAGCCAGAGAAGGTATTGCGCTTATGAGTCGGACTCTGTGGGATGAATTCTTGATGGCGTTTTCTGCCGCCCACCAGTTGGAAGTCCCTACGGCTTCCAACGAAGACGGGCAGGACTTGCCGATTTTTCTCTACACCCGTGAGCGTCCAGAAGCGGACGGGCAGGGCGATGACGCGGCTCCTGATATCGCCTACATCGGGCTAGACGAAGCCAACGAAGAAGTCGTAACGCATATCTGCCTAGACGCCGCTGACCCCGACTCACCACGGGTGCTGTTGCAGGTCTTGGAGCAGAATAACTATCTGTTTGCCCCATCTGACCCTGTCTTCTCGCTGACTCCTGATGGCAAGGCGGTAACCCTGTCAGCCCGCCACCCCTTGCGGGCCTTGCTAGGAGAAGACCAAGTCGCCAACTGGAGCCAGTGGCTAGAAGGCTTTCTAGATACCGCCCGCCTGTGGAACCAAGACCTTGAGCGGCTGTCGCTCCACGAAATTGCCTATAAATCTGCCCATAACCCCGCCCATACATCAGCTGGGGGAATTTCGGGTGAATCTGCTGAAAATACCCCCGCCGAAGGGCAAAAACCACAAGAACATATCCTGCGAGCGTGAAGCAGATACCCTATACTCCCCCTATGCTCTAAAGGCACCAGAAACAAGCACGAAACCACTCCGCCACAAAAGGCAAAACCCCACAGAGAGAGACAAATCTTATGAATACCGAGCATCTTCTCCCCGCTATGACCACACTCGGCGAACAACTCGCCGCCGAAGACGGACTCGCCAAACGCGACCAACTCTACAAAGTCTTGCATAGCCGCCGCGACGAGCTGAAATCAGCCCTTGACGCAGGCTTGCCTCCAGAGCAAGCACAAGCCACAGAAAGCGAAATCGGTGCCCTAGACGCCGCCGAGCGAATTGTCGCGTCAATATCGTTCTTCCATCAACGCACGATCTAAATCCACAAGTCTAACCCCACAAGTCTAAACCCACCCGTTAAACCCGTGCGTATCAAACCAAAACGCCCAATACCCCACCCATAAACCACACGAGTTCCAAGGAGAGAATTATGGCTGATCTATCAGGTGTAAGTGGAAGTGGTCTTTCTATAGATAGCTTCCAGAAAGTCAGCGAGCAGGCTTCCGCCGCCATGAAGGATGTACAAGACTTCTCGCAAAATATGGACCCAACCAATCAATCTGACCTGCTAAAAATGCAAGTCAAAATGATGAAGGCAAGTATCGCCACCCAACTACAAGCCAGTCTTACCAAAGCCATGGACGATATGCTCAAAGCCGTCGTGCAACGCTTCTAAAAAACCCAACCCTAAAACCAACCCTAAAGAAACAACGGGGAAATCAAATCCAAGTTCGCAGGTAGCCAAAATGAACGGTATTCGCTCAAATGTAAGTCTCACCCAACTACAAGAGACAATGCGCTCACAGCCACTCACTTCGTTGCGCGTCAATAAAGAAGGCAACGGAGTAGACAAAGGCTTCGCCGCCCGTGGCTTCGGCGGCAAAATCGTCTATGCCATTCGCCTCGCCTTTCAGGCAATCGGTATCGGACGCGATCCAACCCGTGCCGCCCGACAAGCCGCTGGCTTAGACGAATTCCGCGCGATGATCCGTGATCGCTATCCCGCAAGCCTAGCCCACGCCGCGTCCGCGAAGTTGGAGAAGTCTGGCACCAAAGGACGCAATATCGTCTCCGTGCTGAAAGGACTTGTCACCGACTCACAACGTTTGCAAAATGCCGCCGATGATGCCGCTCGGGGTTTGTCTCCCAATGGTATCGCGTCTGGCAATCGCTCAGACCTGAAAAAAGTGCTGGCAGACGCAGGCTATCCGAAAGGTATGGATGGCAAACAAGTCGCCGCCTTCGAATCAATCTACGGCGAAATCTCACGCGGGCTAATCAATCATCACGCCATGAATAATGGCGTAGATTTCTCAGGCAAAATTCCCCTGCCAACAGGCGATGAACCACAAGAAGCCAATGCTCCCGCCAAACCCACACGCGGACAAGCCAAGCTAGACGCAAAAATCGCCACCACCGCCGCACGAGTCGCGAAAGCCATCGCAATGAATCCTTCCGCCTACGACCAGTTCCAAACCCAAAAAACCGAAGCAGGAAGACACCTTTCAACTCTCGCCGCTGGTATGACTTTCCCCGAGCCTTCCCCCAAAGACCTGGCCCTGCATCTCGCCAAGTTCAATCAGCAAATCAACCGCACAATGTCTGCCCTGCGCACCGCTGACCCAAACCTATCGCAAGCCGATCTTGCCGAAACCCAACGCGGGCTAGAACAGAATATTTATGCTTCCGCTCGTAGCGGACTCGCCAATGCCCGCTCACGCGACCACGCCAGCAGTGAGCAAATCAAAATCGGCGAAGTCTTTCGCGATAACGCCAAGTCATTCGCCGCTGTCCTTGCCGCCGCCAATATCGCCCAAGTACAAGCCCCACGCCTTGCCAATGGCAATGAAGACTTCGCCGAAGCAATGCGCTTGCAGTCGTCTCCGCGTAGCCTAGTGGAGTTCTACGACTCGTGTCTGCGCTCTGACCCCGAAGGCGGCAAAGATGCCCTGCGTCCCGCCTGGCTAGACGCCGCCGCCCAAGGCCTAGACACAGACCAAGCCGAACTAATGCGCATGAGCGGCGATACCGATGTACACGGCTTAGCCGAAATCTTAACCGCCGATGCCCACGACTGGTAATACCCATCTACACACAAGACGCAAACAGACAAAGTGCATCCCATGGCAAACAATATCGCAAACACCAGCAATCTACGCGGACTGCAAGAACAACTGCAGAATCGTCCTGACCTGCCCTTCCGCACCGACCATAGCGGCAAAAACCTACAAGGCAGTGGAAGCCTGCGAAGCCGTATCGTTTCATCCCTACGCAGTGCCTTCGCCCGTATCGGTATCGGTGCCAGCAAAACCACACGCCACGAACGCGCCCTGTCCGCCTTTCAGGGAATGATCCGCTCCCGCTTCGGCGATGCCGCCGCCGACCAACTGCGCACCCAGATCAATGCCAAATCCACTCGCGGCGATGTCGCCCGCGCCTTAGAAGGAATCCGCCGCAGTGAGGCAATGAACACCACCGCCGCCAACAATGTAATGAACGAGTTTAGCGGCGTTCGTATGGTGACTCCGCGTCCAGGTACGCCACGAACACAAGAGCTGAACGATATTGGCTTTCCTGATAAGCCAACGCCCGCCCAGAAGCATAACTTCGTCACCACCTACGACACAGCCCTGCGCGGCAGTGTCGGACACGCCGCTTCCGAAAAAGGCACTTCTTTTACTTCCGCAGTTTTTAGTTCTTCTCCGAAGGCGGCAGTACCGCACACAAACCTTGCCACCCGTATCGCTTCAGGTTTCGTCAATAACGACGCAGAAGTCAAAGCTCTAAATAATAACTTAGCTTCAGCCACTTCACATCTAACCCGTATGGGCGAACAACTCGCTAGTGGTAAAGCCCAACCCTTTCAGCTGGCGGAAGGCTTGATGCAGCACAACGCCGAGCTAACCAATGCCGTAGACCGCGTGATGCAAAACTCTAAAGGACAAGTTTCTGTCAAAGATCGTGCCGAAGTACGCAACGCCTTAATGCACTCGGTTGTCCAACAAGCCAATAGCGAGCTGACTTCTATTTTGTCTAAGTCAGACTCCCTGCCCGCAGGTGTAGATAATATCATCAAGAACAATCAAGGCACTTTGGCTTCGGTCTTCCAAGCCGCACAAAAAGCCACGCAAAAAGAAATAGGCGGGTGGAAGCCCGACGCTCCCACCGATGCCTACGAAAACCTGCAAAGCTCCAAAGCCGAACGGATTTCTGGGCGTAGCCTGTCATACATGCTAGATGGACTCGCCCGCACAATGGGCTCGCGGGACGGAATGGTTATCCCTTCGTGGATGAACGCCGCACGCAGTGAAGGAACGCCAAACCCTGATGATCCAGACGCAAAAGAACTCGCCCGACTCGCCGAACCACACACCACAGACGCTAGCCTGCCCTTTTCCACCAGCGATCTGACCAACGATGATGTCTTCCCGAACCTATAAGCGAGCTGTACGCCGTGTTGCCTTCCATTCATAACCTGCAAGCCACAACAGCAGGACGCAACGGCAAACTAGATTTCTCAAAGCAAGGCAAGGTCTCCGTTGCCTCACGCTTCACCGCCATACAAAACGGCGTACGCCGCATCTTGGAGCGAGTCGGACTCCTGCGCCAAGACCCCGCCCGCGCCAATCGCCAAAACAAAACCCTGTCAGGACTGCTCGGACGAATTGAAGCGCGTTTCAATCCGAATGATCTGCGTGCCGCAAATGTTAACCTCAACAACTGGAAAGCCGAACCACACAAACTACGCGGTGCCGCCTTATCACGCTCACTAGAAGCCGCCACCCAAGCCGAAGCCCAACGCATTTCTGACCGCCGCACAGCCGCCGCTCCGTGGATGAATTTTGCTCCGCAGGTGGATAGTGCGCGGACTTCTTCAGCCCTGTTTGAACGTATGCCCGCAGGGTTTGACTCCTGGCCTTCCGAACAACGGGCACGATTTCAACCCGCCTATCGCCGCACCTTTGAAGGATTGCTAGAAGTCGCAATCCGTAATGAATCTCCAGATAGGCGGATTAACGAAAAAGCCCTAACCAAAATCGCCGACCAAGCCATTGCTGTCGCCGAACGGGCTTCGCAGACTCCCGCTTCTTATGCGCGTTTTCAAACCGCTTGGGAGCGGCACAATGACTCTGCGCAACGCTATGTGCAAGGAATGCTAGATGGCGCTCCAGCGGACAAAATGCAAGACCTACAACGCGAGCTAGCCAAAGCCCAGCTTTCGGTCAATAGCCTAGTCTTCCCCGGGGCGGACGAAGAGCAAAGCGGTACCTATCACGATATTCGCCAGTTTTCTTCTGTAATGGCTCTGCGCCACATCAAGTCGCATCTTTTAGATAGCGAGCCAAAGTTCAACGAAAAATTCGCACAGGCTATGGAAAACGCAAAGCCGTGGGCGACTCCGTTGATTTCTTCGCAGCTGTTGCTGGATGTCGCCAGCGATAATCGTGCTTCAGAAATCGTTCAGAAAACCGTCGGCGCACACTGCGTGTTAAATCTAATGGGTGCGCTTTTCTCTGACCCCGAAATTGGCTCAGACTTAGCCGCTCCGCACTGGATGGGTGATTTTCTAGCAGGCGGACTGGCAAGCGACTTTGACGCACGAGTCGTACAGTGGGAAGTCAATGCCACAGACGAAGACTTGGAACCAATCGCAGTTCGCGATGAGGAATTAATCCAAACACTTTACGATGGCGACTTAGAAGCCTACTTCGCTGACCCCGCCTTAGATAATGCCGAACGCTCGGCTACCCTTTCGCAAGAAACCGCAGTATAAGACAAGCCTAAATCAAGTCTAAGGCAAGTCTAAATCAAGTCTAAGGCAAGTCTAAATCAAGTATAAGACAAGTCTAAATCAAGCCTAACAAGTCTAAACGGAGATAAAAATCTTATGATTAAGATCAATCCGCAAAGCCCCGCCCAAACGGTGCAGAAAAATGTAGAGCAAATCCAAGATGACATTCGCTCCGCTCGCCCCGAACACGGCTGGCAAGAAACAGGTGCCACACAAGGCGGAGCCTTGCGCCGACTCTTTCGCACTCTGACTTCACCCCTACGCGCACTGCTGCGTAAATTGTCTCCGCAACGTGCCGCACGCCAGCAAACCACAAGCACCCAGTTCGCCGCCACTGTCGCCCAAAGCGGAACCACCAAACCCGAAACTTCCCTAGCCGCAGGACAATTCACCAGTACCTTCGTTCGTGGCGAGACAATAGAAGAACGCGAAGCCTTCCACGCCAAGACGCAAAGCCACACCCACCGCGAAGGCCCAATTGCGGCAAATCTTTTGGCACAGGATACGGAATTCACTTCGCGTCCTGCCCTAACGCAAAGCCGCACCACAGGTATCTACGAACGACTCATGCAAGCCAACGCCGCACACGGACGACTCACCCGCACCCTGCCCAGTGCTTCGTCTTCGCACACAGACCCCGAAGGAGCTGTCGGCACAGCACAATTCAGTCGCTCGCGGTGGGATGAGTTAGCGTCTTCTAGCTTTTCTTTTGCCAAGGCTGCAGGTAGCTCCGAAAAGCAAAGCACAGTACTTCACGCAGTCTTGGATGAAAGCAAAGCCCGCGCCAAAGACTTCTTGTCAGCCGCCGCCCAAGGCAATAACGAACAAATGCAACAAGCCAGCGGCAAACTGCTCGCCAGTGTCCAAAACCTGCCAACAGCTGACTTCGTAGAAGGTATCGGATTGTCGCTAAATGGTGGCACAGAAACCGAAGATCTAAGTGCAACTCTACTCGCCGCCGCCTTTGAAGAAGCCGCCAAAGAAAGCAACTTAAATGCCGACTCAAAAGTCGCCAAGGCAATCGTTAAAAATCTAAATCCGAATAAAAAGCAAAATACACAACTTTTCTTTGACCTCGGAATTATGCCCGGCTTGCATGGCAATGCTTCCATGCGGCAAGCCCTTTTCGGCTTCGCCTTGCTAACTGCAGGAGCCGAACCAAAAATCGCCCTTTCCACCCTAGAACAATTCAACAAAAAATCGCCCGCCAACCCTGACCCAGAAACTAAACCCGCCACCACCCTGCAGAAAGCTTGGGAACAAGGACTCACCCACGGCTTCAAGCTGTTAGAGACTCCGCCCGAAAGCTCTTGGACTCCGCCGCCACCGCTCAACGCCGACGATGAGCCCTTCACCGAAGTCTCCGCCGACGACGCATGAGCGATATCACCACAGGAGCAGAAACAGGGCCAGTCGGTAGTGCCCGCTCCCGTGCCACAGAAGACGCAGTTCAACGCGCCCGCGAAGAAGAGCGCGATGTTTTCTTTCGTAAAGCAAACCCATGGCAACACCGCCCACTTCTACCAAGCCCTTCAGAAGTCCGCTCGCCGTTTCCTGAGTCAGCAAATCCGCATCTGGATCCGCAGGTTTTGGCTCTGTTGCGTCCGCCACCCGCACACCGAAACCTGCTAACCCCTCAAGGCAGAACCCAAGCCTTCAACGAAATCACAAACGCACTGGATGATCTATCCAGCGATAGCGTAGCCACACAAGTAAGCCAGCAAGTCCTTGCCGCCGCACGGGACTCCATCGCCCACGCCCAAGACCTAGCCGCCGATGCCGAGTCACGGCGCAAACAATTAATTTCCTGCTGATGTTGGCGGACGCACACCGCGCACTACTACGCCAGCTCGCCTGGACATACCTGCGCTATAACCGCCACGCCACCGCCGAGCCACTCTACGCCCTGCTACTCACACTAGACACCACAGACCACCAAGCCCGAATGGGCTTCGTCTACGCACGGCTCTGCCAAGGCTCCACCGAAGGCGTAGGCACAGAACTCGCCCAACTGCGAGCTGTCGCCGAAACCCCAGCAGACCACTCCGCCATCGCCCGCCTAGAAGCCCGCCGCCTAGAAGTAGCCGCTCGCACCCCCGTAGAAGCCGTATCAACTAGCGAATCACCTACGCCTAGCCAATCACCTAGCGTATCAACTGGCGAATCACCTAGCCTATCGCCAGACAGGCAGGAGTTTGCAGGTACGCCAGCTCCTGTATAAACTGCGCCTGTAGCGGCTTGTAAGCCCCCTACAACGCCTTCCAAGACCACCCGTGGAACTATCAGAGCCAGAAACCTTCAACCACGCTACAGAGCTCTATAAAGCCCTAGCCAAAACCCTGTCGCTCAACGAGCTGGCAGTAGAAGATGGGCGGGCATGCCTGTCCTTTGGCGAGGATAGCGAGCAGGTAGAAGTGGAGCTAGAAGCTCGCGCTGGCGGCTGGCTGTACGTCTATGCCCCCTTGCAAGCTCCCGCCCACTGGGACGAAACCACCCTGCGTCGCACCCTAAACGCCGCCCTAGAACATCTCGCAGGAGCCAGTCTAGCCATCAGCCAAGAAACAGGGACTCCGTTGCTGATGATGGCTCTGCCCCTAACCCGATTAGACGCAGAATCATTAGCAGAAATCTTAGATGGCTTCGTCGCCCAAGCCGTTGCCCTAAGCAAAACCGATTTGGCAACAGCTCTTGCCTCCCAGACCACGCAAGGTGCACAAGCCACAGGGCAAAGCACAGGACAAGCCACAGGACAAACCACAGAAAACCAAAGGGGAAGTGAAAAACAAGAAGAAATTTTGCGTATCTAACTATTTCTTCCATTTCGCAAGCCAACAAAACCCACAAACCAAAAAACCAACACAGAAAGATTACACCCATGACAGCACAACTAATTGACGGAAAATCCATCGCCGCCACCTTGGACGAAAAAGTCGCCGAAGAAACCGCTAACTTCAAAAAACGAGTCGGTCGCGCACCAGGACTCGCCGCTGTTCTAGTCGGAGCCGATCCCGCCAGTGAAATCTATGTCCGCAACAAGGTACGGCGCACACAAAAAGCAGGCTTGGAGTCGTTTGAACACAGACTGTCCGCCGAAACCGAAGAAGCCGAACTGCTCGCCCTTGTAGATAGACTCAACAAAGACGAAGCAGTAGACGGAATTCTAGTGCAACTCCCCCTGCCGTCACAGATTGACTCAGCACGAGTGCTAAATGCAATCTCGCCCGAAAAAGATGTAGATGGATTTCATCCCGTCAATGCAGGAAGATTAGCAACAGGGTTGCAAGCTTTAGTGCCTTGCACTCCGCTTGGCTGCTTGATTATGGCAGAGCGGCAGTTTGAAAAAATAGACGGAGTTGAATCCGTTGTCGTAGGCCGCAGCAATATTGTCGGTAAGCCAATGGTGCAGTTGCTTATCTCGCGTCGTGCCACCGTGACGGTAGTCCATTCGGCAACGGCTGATATTTCCGCCCACACCCGCCGTGCTGACCTGTTGGTCGTCGCCGCAGGTCGCCCCAAGCTTATCGGTGGAGACCAAATCAAACCTGGCGGTGTTGTTATAGATGTCGGAATCAATCGCCTAGACAATGGCAAGATCGTCGGCGATGTGGCTTTTGACGAAGCTAAGGAAGTAGCACGGGCAATTACGCCCGTGCCAGGTGGAGTTGGTCCGATGACAATCGCCTGTCTGCTGGTGAATACTTTGACTGCCGCTTGTCGGCGGAAAGGACTCGCTGACCCCGCCTGCACTCCACGGATTATCGCAACCCGCTAGTCGTAGTACAAAATTGCGACTCGTTAGTCGCAGGGAATAGTTGCAACCCGCTAGTCGCAGGAAGGGAAGTAGTCGCAAACCGCTGAGCCGCTAAAGCGATTTGCCAAGCAAGTCCGTAATCGCCGACGAAAACCGCACAGGGTCAGAAGGCGCACCATATTCAGCAATCCGTGCCAGCTCTAGCAAGGTATGCGCGGCGTTGCTAAAAGACTCGCCTTCACGCGGCGGCGATTCAGCAAGGCGGACAATCAACGGATGAGTCGGGTTAACCTCCAAGATACGAAGCGGCGGAGTGTCAAGCTTGTTATTAAGCCGCAACATACGCTCTAAGTTGAAGTCCATATCGCCTTCGCCCGCCACCAGACAGACAGCACTTGCATTCAAGCTTTTTGATTCCCGCACTTCTTTAACCGCTCCCGATAAGGAGTCGTTCAGACGCCGCACCAAGTCTTGCACCTGCGGACTCGCCTCCGAAGCTTTCGTGTCTTCTGGTAGGTCAGGGTTTGCCTCCGCTGTCGCTTCGCTCACAGAACGCAGTTGATGCCCCATAAAGGTATCGCTGCCATGGACTCCGAAAAGCTGTGGCCAAAATTCGTCAATACCATCCGTGAGCAGTAGCACTTCTTCGCCACGGGCGATTAATCCCTCCAAACGCGGATTCTTCGCCAGTCGCGAAATTTCATCGCCCGTCACATACCAAATGGCTTCTTGTCCTTCCTGCATGCGACTCACATAATCAGCAAGACTCGTCAGGCGGGTTGCATCCCTATCTTCTGTCGCTTCGCTTGTTTGTACAGTGTTTGTTTGTACAGTGTCTGCTTGTAAGGTGTCTGGCTGTACAGTGTCTGCCTGTAAAGTGTGAGTCGTCGCAAAACGCGCCAAGGCAAGCAAGCGGCTACGGAATTTTTCATCTTCATAAATTCCTTCCTTGATAACCGCACCGAAGGTATCCCAGAAATCGTTAAAGTCAGCAGGGTCTTGGGCGGCGTGTGCTTCCCAATCTTGTAGGAGTCTTCCTGTCAGGGCTTCCCGCAAGTGCAACACAGATTTATCAGCTTGCAGAGTCTCACGCGACACATTCAGCGGCAAATCTTCGCTATCCACAACACCACGGATAAAACGCAACCATTGCGGCAGAAGCCCGTGATTTCCTTCAGAGATAAAAATACGCCGCACATAAAGCCGCACATGCGTCGCACGAGCAGGATCATACAAGTCAAATGGACGCAGAGTCGGCACATAGAGCAAGGCAGTAAAGGAAACCAATCCCTCACCACGGATATGTAAATGCCGCCACGGGGTATCCAGATTGCCCGAGATGTGGCGGTAGAAGGACTCGTATTGTGCTTCTTGAATATCGCCTTTGTCACGCCGCCAAAGCGCATCTTCGCTGTTAATACGCCTGCCATTCAAACGCACAGGAAAAGCAATATGGTCACACCACTCACGCAAAATATGTTCAAGACGCGGCTGCTCTAAGTATTCTTTCGCATCTTCGGCAAGGTGTAGAGTAATTTCCGTGCCACGAGCCTGCGCGTTCTTGTCAGGAGCAATTTCATATTCTTCGCCACCCGTGCTACGCCAAAACCATCCCTGCTGGCTCGCTGCACGACGGGTATGCACTTCAATCGGAGTCGCCACCATCAAAGCCGAATAAAATCCCACACCAAACCTGCCAATCAGCTCTGGCACGTCAGCAGTTTTATTTTCACGGACAGTACGCAGAAAATGCCCCGTACCACTGCGAGCAATGCTGCCCAAGTTGGCAATCAAATCTTCACGCTCCATACCGATACCATTGTCGCGGACAATCAAAACTCCACGCTCAAGATCCGTTTCAAGGTCAATGGTCAGCTCGCTGTTTTCATCAAGTAGCTCAGGCTGGGTTAAAGACTCCCAACGCAAACGCTCGCATGCATCAGAAGCATTGGATACCAACTCCCGCAGAAAAATATCGCGGTTTGAGTAAAGCGAGTTAGCAACAAGGTTCAGCAAGCTACCCACTTCCGCTCCAAAGGAGTGGCGTTCAGAACCTTGCTTTTGTGTCTCGGGTTCAGAAGTCATAAAACCTGTCTCTAAGCCTGTCGTTTTAGAAAGTACCAAGAAAGCCGTAGCCAAATGTTAGAAAACCATAGCGGCGTGAATTCCAATTGCTAGACGAATTAGATATAGTAAGCCACACCGCCTTTGCAAGCCCTACGCTACCTTCACAAATCCCCCCCGCCAGAAGCCCAATGACCTACATCGTCACCGAAGCCTGTATCCGCTGCAAGTATATGGATTGCGTGGAGGTTTGTCCCGTAGATTGCTTCTACGAAGGAGAAAATATGCTTGTCATCCATCCAGACGAGTGCATAGACTGCGGAGTCTGTGAACCCGAGTGCCCGCCACGGGCAATCCTGCCCGACACCGAACCCGAAGCCGAAAAATGGCTGGAACATAATCGCCAATTCTCCGAAACCTGGCCAAACATCACCCGCAAAAAAGACGCGCCCGCCGACGCCGACAATTTTATGGAAGAACAAGACAAGTTCAACAAATTCTTTAGCCAAGAACCCGGCACAGGAGACCAATAATGTCCGCCGCAAAAGTGAAGAAGAAGGCAAGCCGCACTTCCGCCAAGAAAGGTAGCTCTAAAGCAGGAAGCGCAAAGAAAAAATCTGCCAAAAAAAGTCCAGCTAAAAAAGTAGCAGGGAAAAAAACTGCATCCAAAAAAACCACAACAAAGAAAAAAACTTCTAAACCCACAGATAAAAAAACCACAGATAAAAAAACCACAGATAAAAAAACCACAGATAAAAAAACCACAGATAAAAAAACCGTAGGTAAAAAAGCCATAGGTAAAAAATCAGCAGTTAAAAAACCCGCAAGTAAAAAGTCCGTAGGTAAAAAAGCCCCGCCAAAAAAAGAAAGCCCAAAAAGTTCAGCCAAAAAATCCGCCGCAAAAAAATCCACAGCAAAAGTGGCGGCAAAAGTAGCGGCAAAAACTCCCGTAGGGAAGGGAAGGCTAGGGGATGCACCCGCTCCAACTCCCGTTAAGCAATACGACTTCAAAGAACGCGACGCAGTCGTCTATCCACGCCACGGAGTCGGACAAGTCGTCAAAATAGAAACCGCCACCATCAACAACAAAAAAATCAAACTACTCGCCGTGTCATTTGAAGGCGATAGAATGATTATGCGTATCCCCTTCGACCGCGCCAGCGAAACAGGATTACGCCCCATCGCCTCGCGTGGCGTGATGAACAAAGTAATGACAATCCTGGCAGGAAAAGCACGAGTGCGACGCACCATGTGGTCACGACGCGCACAGGAATACACCAACAAAATCCAATCAGGTGATGTCATCGCCATCGGAGAAGTCGTACGCGAACTATGGCGTGACCCCGCACAACCCGAACAATCCTTCAGCGAACGGCAGATGTACCAACACGCACTAAGCCGACTCGCTCGCGAATATGGAGCCGTATACAAAATCTCCGAAGAAGCCGCTGTCGTGCGACTAGAAGCCGTGATGCAAAAATCTCCGAAAACAGCTCCCAAACCCGCCGAAGCAAAAAAATCCGAAGCCAAAAAATAAAAAAGCCGACAGTGAGGGTTGAGTTCTTGTCCGCTGATTTGTCCGCCGCTTTGCACGCCCAGATCGGGCAGGTGCGACACTGGGCCTTTGACCTAGACGATACGCTCTACGAACCAAAATCTGGAGTCTTCCGCGATGTGCGCAACCGTATCGCCCAATATGTAGAAAATCGCCTAGAATTAAATCCCGCCGAAGCAAAAACCCTGCGCGACCAATACCACAAAAAATACGGCGCAACGCTCGGCGGACTCATCGCACACCACGGAATCGTCGCCGAAGAATATCTCGGAATGGTCCACGCCGTATCGCTAGAAACACTCACACCCTGTGCCGAACGCCGCAAACTACTCGCCGCCCTGCCCGGCAAACGGCATATCTTCACCAACTCATCTGTCGCCCACGCCGAACGAGTCCTACGCCAGCTCAACTTGCTTGACCTTGTAGATTGCATCTTTGATGTCGCCGCAACCAACTGGAGACCAAAACCACAACAAGTAGCCTATGATGGATTCCTAAAGCGTATCGCCGCCACGCCCGATGAAGTAATTCTGTTTGAGGACTCAGCCGTGAATCTAGTACCCGCAAAAGCTTTGGGTATGGTAACTGTGCTGATTGAAGGGGCGGGAAGTCCAAACCTTGAACGCAACCGTGCCTACGAAAATGCAGCTGACCACAAAAGCGAAGATTTAAACCACTCTTTGCAGATGCTGTTAAATCTTGTCGTGGGAAATGAAAGCTAAATCTTGTCGCAGGAAACGAAAGCTAAATCTTGTCGCGGGAAACAAAAGCTAAGTTTTGTCGCAGAACAGAAGACACATTAAGTAAAACCAAGCACCAAACAAACCACAGGAGAGTCTTTATGGCGTTTGATACACAAGCCGCACAGAAAAGAATTGAAGACGCTTGGGAAAGACGCAGTGAATTGAATCCTGCTTCCGAACCCGAGCTGCAGAACGATATACATCACGCCTTGGCTCTGATAGATGACGGCACATTGCGTGTCGCCGAACCCGATAAATCCGCTGAGTCAGGCTGGCGTGTGAATGCTTGGCTGAAGATGGCAATTCTGCTCTCGTTTCGTCTGCACGGCGAAGTGCTGATGAAAGGCGGAGCGGATCATCCCGAACGCGGCACAGCAGCTTGGTGGGACAAAGTACCAAGCAAATTCTCAGGCTGGAGCGAAACAGAATTCAAAACCGCAGGGTTTCGTGCCGTGCCAGGGTGTTGGGTGCGCTACGCTTCTTATGTGGCTCCTGATGTTATCTTGATGCCCAGCTTCGTCAATATCGGAGCCTATGTCGGTAGCGGTACAATGATTGATACCTGGGCTACCGTAGGCTCGTGTGCCCAAGTCGGAGCCAATTGCCACATCTCAGGGGGCGCAGGAATTGGCGGTGTGTTGGAACCCTTGCAAGCGGCTCCTGTGATTATTGAAGACGAAGTGTTTCTTGGCGCCCGCTCAGAAGTCGTAGAAGGCGTAATTGTCCGCCGTGGAGCTGTCTTGTCTATGGGCGTGTTTGTCGGCAAAAGCACTAAAATTGTCCGCCGCGATACAGGCGAAATTACCTACGGAGAAATTCCGCCGTATTCAGTAGTCGTGCCAGGTACCTTGCCCTCCGAGCCACGGGCTGACGGAAAACCCACTCCCGCACTTTACTGTGCAGTTATCATCAAACAAGTAGACGAAAAAACCCGCGCCAAAGTTTCCCTCAACGAACTGTTGCGCGACGCATAACGAACTGTTGCACGATGCATAGCAAGCTGTTACGCGATGCATAAAGTGTGTTATAGCCAAACCCATAAAATGCACTTCCGCAAAACCCCAAAAATGCACCACCACAAGGCCTAAATATGTCTGACAAAGCTTCAGGGCTTACCAATGCAGCTGACTTGGCGCGTCAGCTCATCCGCGTTGAAAGTGTAACGCCCGACCAAGGAGCAGCCATAGGACTTGCCTGCGCGTGGTTAGAGTCCTTGGGCTTCACGGTCCGCCGTTTGCCCTACGGCACTGGAGCAGAAGCCGTAGATAACTTATACGCACGACTCGGCACAGGGACTCCGCACCTATGCTACGCAGGACACTTAGATGTCGTACCCGCAGGTGCGGAGTCGGCTTGGTCTTCTCCGCCCTTTGCGGCTGAAGAACAAGGCGGAATGCTTATCGGACGCGGAGCCGTAGATATGAAAGGCGGCGTAGCCTGTTTCATCGCCGCTGTCGCCCGCTTCCTGCAACAGGAAAGCTTGTCAGGCGGCTCGCTGTCGCTGTTGCTCACAGGAGACGAAGAAGGGGCAGCACAGAACGGCACCAAGAAAGTTATGGAAACACTTGTCCAAGAAGGCGAAACTTGGTCGCACTTTCTAGTCGGTGAACCAACTTCGGTAGCTCAGTTGGGGGATACAGTCAAAATCGGAAGACGCGGCTCGCTAAATATGGAAATTTCTGTTCGCGGTCAGCAAGGGCATGTAGCCTATCCGCAGTTTGCCGATAACGCGATTCATCGGCTCAATAACTTTATCGCCGCTTTGCTTGCCGAACCGCTAGACCAAGGGAGTGAACACTTTGAACCCAGCACGGTACAAATCTCGCGGATCGGCACAGACAATCAAGCCTGGAATGTTGTCCCACCCGAAGCTTGGCTCGTACTAAACTTTCGCTATAACGAGTTGCACACAGCAGAGTCCTTGGAGACGAAGGTCAAAGAACTATTGGCGCACTATGCTCCTGATAGTGAAGTTAAAGTGCATCGTTCAGGTGACTCCTTCGTTTCGCCCAAGTCAGACTTTCTGGATCTGCTCCTGAGCGTCATCAAAGACAAAACAGGCAATAGCGCAGAAATTTCTACAGGCGGCGGAATATCAGACGCACGATTCCTATGGCAAGAAGCCCCATGCGTAGAATTCGGACTCGTCGGCAAAACAATGCACCAAATTGATGAAGCCGTACCACTCGCTGAACTCGCCGCTTGCCAAGAAATCTATTCCGCTCTGCTCAGCAAATACTTTTCTTAAATCCACGCTTCTAAAACGAGCGAATTGTAAAACAAGCGAATTGTAAAACAAGCGAATTGCAAAGTGGCTTCTCTCCTTGTCATTATTCCCGCACGGCTCAACTCAGGGCGTTTGCCAAACAAAATGCTCGCCGATATCGGCGGCGTGCCGTTAATTGTCCGCACCTGGCAAGCGGCAGTTAAAGCCGAAGTGGGCCCCGTCGCTGTCGCCTGTGCCGATGAACAGCTCGTTGAAGCCATAGAACAAGCAGGCGGCACAGGAGTGCTAACCGATCCAAACCTACCTTCAGGTTCCGATCGCGTCTGGGCAGCAGCACAAAAACTAGACCCAGACGGACAGCACAAGTGGATCATCAACCTGCAAGGCGATACGCCGTTTTTTCCCGCCAACTATTTGCGCCGACTCGTCGCAAGCCTATCCTACGCCAAGACAGAAATTGTAACTCTTTGTGCGCCCATCACCCAAGAGCAAAGCACCGACACCGCAGTTGTAAAAGCAGCAGTGGTTTTTTCTGACTCTGTAGCTAAGGATTCTGTAGCTACGGATTCTGTAGCTATGGATTCGGTTCCGCAAGTTGTTCCGTACTTTTCGCGCGCACCCGTTCCTGCCAGCACAAGGGGAGGCGAAGGCAATGCATACCACGGCCACATAGGAGTCTATGCTTGGCGACGCGAAGCCCTTGCGCAGTTTGTGGCACTGACTCCAAGTGCGCTAGAAAAGCGCGAAGGATTAGAGCAGTTGCGAGCCCTAGAAGCAGGAATGCAAATTAGCGCGATTGCAGTAGAGTCCTTTCCGTTGGCGGTGGATACAGCAGAAGAACTAGAACTTGTGCGACAATCACTCAAACCATAAGCCAAGCATAAGCAAACCATAAGCCAAGCATAAGCCACAGATAAGCCCAAAAGCCCAGGAGATATCCAAGTGAGCCAGATAAACCAAAACGGCGTACAACGCGTAACCTTTCAGGGCGTGAAAGGTGCGTATTCAGAAATTGTTAGCCGTAGGCTTTTTCCGCAAGCGGAAATTATTCCTTGTCCGCGGTTTGACGATTGCTGTAAGCAAGTGCGCGAGGGAAAAGCCGATCGCGCCATCCTGCCCGTAGAAAATGCACGAGCAGGACGAGTCGCAGGAATTCACGATATTCTGCCGCGTTCCGAACTGCGTGTCGTCGGCGAGGAATACCAAGAAGTGCGCCACGCACTTATGGCTGTAGCTGGCACTTCGCTTGATTCAATTCAGCGAGTCCATAGCCACGAGCAGGCACTAAGCCAGTGCCGCCTGTTTATTGAAAAGCAAGGTTGGGAACCAAGAGTGCATGCCGACACAGCAGGAGCCGCTCGCGATTTAGCAGTGCTACAAAATGTGGAAGATGCAGCCTTGGCTTCACCACTCGCCGCTCGCGTCTATGGACTAGAAGTGCTTGCCGCCAATGTGCAAGACGAAGAAGAAAACACCACGCGGTTTCTAATTCTCGCCCGTGAAGGCTTGGAATACGACAAGAAGATAGAAGATTGGATAACCAGTCTGATTTTTCGGGTGCGTTCTGTCCCTGCCGCTTTATACAAAGCGTTGGGAGGCTTTGCTACCAACGGAGTCAATATTACCAAGCTAGAAAGCTATATTTGTGACTCTAAGTTTCGGGTCGCGCAGTTTTATGCCGATGTGGAGGGGAATCCGAATGATGAGTCCGTGCGGCTCGCCCTAGAAGAACTCGCCTTCTATAGCAAAGAGGTGAAAATCTTAGGGAGCTATCCCGCCGCTGATTTTCGCCGTACAGGGAAAGCCAGTCCGTTAGGCGATTAGCCAGACAGGACAATCAGACCCACAGAGACGCCTGTAGGGGCGTGTAAGGCTTGTCGGGCTGTGTAAGGGGCTTATAGGGTGGTATACGGGCTGTAAGGGGCTTACAGGGCGTGTAGGCGGCTTGTAAGGCGTATAGGGGGCTTTACAGGGCTGTAAGGGCTTGTAGGGCAGTATCAGGGCTGTAGAAGGCTTACAAGGCGTGTAGGGGGCTTGTAAGGCGTATAGGGGCTTTACAGGGCTTGTAAGGCGTATGGGGGCTTTACAGGGCTTGTAGGGGCGATATAGGGCTTGTAGGGCTGTAAGGGGCTTACAGGGGCTATAAGGGGCTTATAGGGCGATATAAGGCTTGTAGGGCAGTATCAGGGCTGTAGAAGGCTTACAGGGCGTGTAGGCGGCTTGTAAGGCGTATATGGGCTTTACAGGGCTTACAGGGGCTGTAAGGGGCTTACAGGGGCGATATAGGGCTTATAGGGCTGTAAAGGGCTGTGGAAGGCTTACAAGGCGTGTAGGGGGCTTTTAACAGGGCAAGCCCCGACAGCGGCTATTCTAGGGGAGCAGGAGTGCTTGCCTGTTGGCGCAAATATTCAATAATCGCCGCTCTGTCCGATTCTTTTTTCAGCCCCGCAAAAGACATCTTCGTGCCTTTGATATGGCGGGCAGGCTTTTCTAAATAATGAAAGAGCTGTTCGTAATCCCAAACAAAACCCGTAGCCGCCAAAGCCTGAAACGCCTTGGAGTATTCAAAATCTCCTTCCGATGCAATCGGACGATTAATCGAATTCCACAGGTTCGGACCAATTTTGTCAGGCTCGCCTTGTCCGAAGGTATGGCAGCTCACGCACTTCTTTGCCACCTTGGCTCCTTGGTCAAGACTGGCACTGGAAATCAAAACCAAGATCTCATCGCGAGTCAGTGGCGGCTCTTCAGCAATCGTGCTTGCCGCCGCCGTTTCCACCACCGCAATCGGATAAGCATCGGTTTCTAAAGTCTCAGCGTGGAAAAATTGATCGGCAATAAAGCCGCTCAACATCGCAACAATCCCCGCGACCAACACCGCCGCCGCAATCTTGTTTCCTTCAAGAGACGAGTTAGAAGACACGGGCTAATCCTGTGTTTAATCCTGTGGTGCCATTCAGGGAGCTACAAGTCGCTCCATCGCTATTGTGCCAAGCCACAGGCGGGCTGGCAAGTGTAGAGCCACTCTAAGGAACAGGGGGGTAATCTGCGCCCGCAAAATAGAGCCCCTGTGCCGCCGCCGTAGGGCCTGCTTCGCTACGACGGGCAGATTGGAGAATCTGCTCCAAACGCTCGGGCTGCCAACGCTCCAAGCCAATCATCAGAAGACTGCCGACAATAATGCGAATCTGATTCTGCAGGAATCCATCGGCAGTGAAGCGAAGATGCACTTCGTCTCCTGTCGCTGTGGTCTGCTGGGTGAGTGTCAGGCTTTCCATCGTGCGAATGGAAGTCTTCGCCTGACAGCTCGCCGCCCGAAAAGCCGAAAAATCGTGCTTGCCAAGAAGACAACTTGCCGCTTGCTCCATGGCGGGTAGGTTAATCGGGTGGCGCACCCATAACACACGCTTTCTGTCTAAAGCAGGCGGAGTCGGATGCACCAAAAGACGGTAAAGATAGTGGCGGCGCACCGCATCAAAGCGAGCATGAAATTCAGAATGCGCAATTGCCGCTTGCGTTACCGTGATGTCGTGACTTTGTCCTGCCCGTAAATAGTAGTTCAGTGCATCACGCACTTCCTGTGCCGCAGGCTGACCCGGCAAGTCAAAGTGGATCTGTTGCGCCAAAGCATGCACGCCTGTGTCAGTGCGTCCTGCCGCCACCGTGCGAACCCGCGCACGGCTATAGCGGAATATAGCTTCTTCTAGGGTGTCCTGAACGGAAAGCGCGTTGCTTTGCGATTGCCAGCCACAAAAGCGCGTGCCGTCGTATTCCAAGACAAGGTGATAGCGCGTTGAGTCGGGCATAGGTGTAGGGAGTGTAAAGCCACAAGGCTTGAGGAAAACTTTACGGCACAGGGGGAAGGAAAACTTTACGGCACAGAGGGAAGGGAAGTTTTACAGCACAAGGGGCAAGAAAACCCTACGGCACGGGAAGTTGTTCAGGCAGAGCAAAGCCGCGTTGAAGTTCTGCTCCTGTCATGGGCTTGCGCCCCTGTCTCTGGACACGCAAAAGAATGAGTCGCTCCGTGCCGCCTTCGCCACAAGCCACTTGTAGTGCATCTTCAGCTTTTTCTCCCCGTAAGACGCTACCAATGGCTTTGGACTCCTGCGGCTTGTCGCTCGCCCGCACTTCTAAAACCTTCAGCCGCTCACTGCTCTCTGTCGGCACTGCCAAGGGACACCAAGTGCCAGGCCAAGGTGCCAAAGCCCGCACACGCCGCGCCAAATCTTCAGCACTTGTCCGCCAATCTAAAAGCCCAGCTTCGCGGGTCAGCTTTGGAGCATAGGTAGCGTGCGTTGAATCCTGCTCACAGGCTTCCAAGGTGTTGTTTGCAAGCCCGTTGATTAAGGCGGGCAGGGCAGTCGCGGCTTCAGCAACCAGGCGCGTTTCTAAATCTTCAGCTGTTTCTTGTCCGCCAATGGCTGACTCCGATTGCATCAGAATTGGCCCTGCATCCATTTCTTCAGTCATACGAAGCCAAGACCAGCCGCTTGTTTTGTCTCCTGCTAAAATTGCCGCGTTGCAGGGTGTAGCTCCACGCCATCGCGGCAGTAAAGATGGATGCAAGTTTATACAGCCAAATTTCGGAGCCACTAAAACTTCTCGCGGAAGTTTTTCTCCGTAGGCAAAAACAATAGCAAGATCTATAGCCCGCAAAAATTCCGCTTCTTTGCCTCCGAGTTGTTCAGGCTCACGCACCGCATAGCCGCGTTCCTGCGCCCACAAAGAAACAGGACTCGCCTGAACCCGCTTGCCCCTATCACGAGCCACAGGCGGACGAGTCCAGATCTGCGCAATCTTGCCACCGCGTTCCGCGAGTGCTTTCTCTAAGGCAACAAGTACCACTTCTGCCAACTCAGGCGTACCGAAAAATGCAACTTGCATCACCACGTGCCTAAATCCGCCTGTTTTAAATTGTCCGTCTAAACCTGTTTATCCAAACCTGTTTGTCTAAGCCTGTCCGCCACGCTGCTTGTTTAAACCTATGCACTAAATCGCCTGTCTAAACCTGTTCGCTAAATCGCCTGCTTAAGGCTATCCGCTTGTCATCGTCTCAGGCATACCCGCACCAAGACGCAAATTCGCTATCGGAGTCGCTTCACGCAGTTCAGTATCCCACGGAAATAATATCCAAGTGTCTTGGCTGACTTCAGTAACAAAAGAATCAACAGAGTCCTTGCCTTCAGGCTTAGCGTAAATCGTCGCAAAATGCGCTTCAGGCAACTGCTCACGCACCAACGCCGCCGTAGTTCCCGTATCAACTAAATCATCCACAACCAGCCAGTCTTTACCACGCACTTCCACCGCCAAGATTGCAGGCTTCAAAAGTTGCGCTCGCTCCAAACGTACCTTGTCGCGATAGCCCACCGAACCCAGAGTCTCAATAATGCGTATATCCAACTCACGCGCCACCACCGCAGATGGTACCAATCCACCCCGCGTCACCGCCACAACGCCACGCCAGCCCCCCGCAGGAGCATTCTGCGCCAAACGCCACGCCAAAACCTTTGAGTCACGGTGTAGCTCCGCCCAAGTGACGGAAAAAAACTTTGTCGGCGCACCCGTTTCTGTAGAACTGGAATCCGTAGAACTGGAATCCGCAGAACTGGAATCCGTAGAACTGGAATCCGTAGAACTGGACTCTGTTGAACGCGGCTCTGTTGTATTGGGTGTATTGGGCTCCATTGAGAAGTCTCCTTGGGGGTATTGGTAAGGGGTAAAGGGTAAGGGGTATGGGTAAAGGGTAAAGGGTAGGGGGTATCGGTAAAGGGTAAGGGGTAAGGGTAAAGGGGTATCGGTGAGGGATTAATGAACCATCGCCAAGGATATCTAATCAAGTGTCAGCAAAGATACCAGCTACAGGCTTAACGCCCAGCACAAGCCACAGCCAGCACAAGCCACACCAAGCACAAGCCACACCAAGCACAAGCCACAAGGCAAACACAAGATAGCCGAAAAATGACTGGCTTGCCCCCGTGCATAGCCCTTCCACTAGCGGAGGGGCTAGTCAGCACCAAGCGGGCGGGCTAGATTAGCTTGGCTCCAAGCCTTGCCGTAGGCTCGCCACTTTGTCCCATTTGTGTCCCATCTGTGTTGGGGCTTTGTTGGTGGCTTTCCTGACACCTTTTCGTATCGTTTGGACTCTCCGTGCAGAAATATTCCGCCATCTCGCTCGCCTATCACGCCTTTCGCGGACACCGCCACTGGCAACGCGCCTGGCGTTCCCCAGAGCCACGCCAGCACTACGATGTCATCGTCGTCGGCGCAGGCGGACACGGACTCGGCACCGCATACTATCTCGCCAAACACCACGGACTACGCAAAATCGCAGTCCTAGAACGCGGCTGGCTCGGCGGCGGCAATACAGGACGCAACACCACAATCATTCGCTCAAACTATCTGCAAGACGAGTCAGGCGGACTCTACGAACTTGCCCGCTCCCTGTGGGAGACTCTGTCGCAGGAAGTTAATTACAATGTAATGTTTTCTCCGCGTGGCGTGCTGAACCTGTGTCACGACGAACACGATCTGAAAGGAGTGCAGAGACGAGTCCTTGCCAACCAAGCCAGCGGAATAGAAGGAGAGTTTTTAACACCCGCACAAATCAAAAAAGAAGTACCCGAAATGCATGTAGCTTGTCCGCGCCTGCCCGTGCTAGGAGCTTCACTACAACGCACAGCAGGCACAGCCCGACACGATGCCGTCGCTTGGGGATATGCACGCGCCGCCGATGCACTCGGTGTAGATATCATTGAACAATGCACCGTCAATGGATTCCGTATTGAAGGCGGAAAAGTGCGCGGCGTTGAAACCACACGCGGAGCTATTGAAGCCGATAAAGTCGCGCTTGTTCCCGCAGGACACGCAAGCGTTTTGGCAAACCTTGCAGGGTTTCGTTTGCCGATTGAGTCGCGTCCGTTGCAGGCTCTGGTGTCAGAGCCGCTCAAGCCCTGCCTGAACACCGTGATTATGTCTGGAGCAATCCACGGCTATGTCAGCCAATCCGACAAAGGTGAGCTAGTCATCGGCGGCGGAGCTGACGCCTACAACGGCTACGCACAACGCGGCTCGCCACATGTCTTGGCAGGAAGTATCGGAGCCGTATGCCACTTGTTCCCGCAGTTCCGCCGCTTGCGTATGTTGCGCTCGTGGGGCGGAGTCGTTGATATTGCTCCTGACGCTTCGGCAATACTTTCGCCAACACCCGTGGAAAACCTTTTCATCAACTGCGGCTGGGGAACAGGCGGATTTAAAGCGACTCCTGGCTCGGCTCTAGCGTTTGCCCACTTGGTCGCAAATGGCTCACCGCATCCCAAAGCAGAAGGCTTTACGCTCAACCGCTTCGCCAGCGGACTTATCATTGATGAACACTCCGCCGCCGCTGTCGCACACTAAAGCCCACCAACCAAGACGCTAACGAACACACGAACCAACGGCTAACCAATAGGCTAACCCACACGCTAACGAACGCGCCAATCAACGCACGAACAAACACAGAGACACAAAAAGACACAAGAAGACAATTATGTTGCTGATACCTTGTCCTTGGTGTGGCGAACGCGCCGAAGCCGAATTCACCTACGCAGGTGAAGGCGGAATTGCGCGTCCGAAAAATCCGCCTGAGCTTTCCGACCAAGAGTGGGCGGATTATGTCTATTACCGCCACAACCCGAAGGGCACACACCACGAGCTGTGGCTCCACCTGCACGGATGCGGAAAATACTTCCGTGTCGTGCGTGATACGGTTTCTAATCAGATTTACGGGTCAGCTCCGATGCTTGAAGCTCCGCCAGCGGTGCCCGAGCGCAAGGAAGTCTAACCACAAACGAGAATTGCACCAAGAATTGCCCCGAGAATTACCCCGAGAAGCGTAAAGTGAAAGCTGTCGCAAAATATCGTCTGCCAAGCGGCGGACATATCGATCGTTCGCAACTGCTCCAATTTTCTTGGGGCGGAAGAACCCTGCACGGCTTTCACGGCGATACCTTAGCAAGTGCCTTGCTTGCTCACGGAATCCACTTCGTCGGACGTAGCTTCAAGTATCACCGTCCGCGGGGGATCTATACGGCAGGCGTAGAAGAGCCCAACGCACTGGTCACAGTCGGACGCAACGGGCGGATGACTCCCAACCTGCGAGCAACAGAAGTTCTGCTAACCGAAGGACTCAACGCCGTGCCACAAAACGCCTGGCCAAGTTTGGACTTTGACTTGCTTTCGGTGAATAACTTTTTGTCTCCGTTTTTGCCAGCGGGGTTTTATTACAAGACTTTTATGAGTCCTGCGGCTTGGTGGCACAAACGCTACGAGCCGATGATTCGCCGTAGCGCAGGTTTGGGATGTGCATCGGGTCAGGCTGATCCTGACTCCTATGAGCGGCGTTATGCCTACGCTGAAGTGCTGGTCGTCGGCGGTGGAGCCGCAGGCTTAGCCGCCGCCCACGCCGCTGGGCAGAGCGGCAAGCGGGTTGTGCTGGTAGAGCAGGATTGGCTTCTAGGGGGGAGTCTGCTTGCCCGCACAGGCGAGACCATAGACGGAGAGCCTGCACGGGCTTGGCTCGCCAAGATGCAACGCGAACTCGCGGCAATGGACAATGTGCAAGTTTTGCCGAACACCACTTGCTTTGCGGCATACGAACACGGAATGTGGGGGCTATTGGAGCGGCTACGCCATCACGGCACCGAGCAGGACAAGCCGAATGCTCCACGGCAAAGAATGTGGTGGCTGCGGGCTCCGCGGTCGGTGATTGCCACAGGAGCCATTGAGCGTCCGATGGTTTTTGCCAATAACGATTTGCCCGGAGTGACTCTGGCTTCGTCTGCAGCTACCTATGCCAATCGCTTTGCGGTAAAGCCTGGGGACAGAACAATTGTCTTTACCAATAACAACAGCGGCTATGTTTCGGCACTTAGTTTGATAGAAGCGGGAGTTGAGGTTAAGGCAATTGTGGATACGCGCCCTGCTCCGAGTGGAGCTATGGCACAACGGCTTTTGGAGTGCGGGGTGACGATTTTCCCTGGCCACGGAATTTCACGCGCCCGTGGCTGGCACGACTTGCACCACCTGCGGATTGCTCCGATTGACGAAGAAGGAGTCGCCCAACGCGGCGGGGTTTTGATGTCTTGTGATTCTTTGGCGGTGAGTGGTGGTTGGTCTCCGGTGATTCACCTGCCTTCCCATCAGGGAGCAAAAGTACAGTGGAACGAAGAACAGGCTTGCTTCATTGTCGCGGAAGCTCCTGCAGGAATGGCAATCGTTGGCGGAGCCGCCGCTTCTTTCGCCTTAGCACAGGCGGTGCAAGAAGGAGCTACAGCAGGGGCAAGTGCTGTCGGCGCAACAGCTCCTGCCTATGGAGCCATTCACGGCGCAGAAGGCGCGTTGGATTGCGACTCCATCGCGTGGATTAAAGGCAAACGCGGTAAAGCCTTCGTGGATTTACAAAACGACTCTACGGCTAAAGACTTGGCGCTTGCCATTCGTGAAGGCTACGAGTCGATTGAACATGTCAAACGCTATACGACAACGGGTATGGCAACGGATCAAGGTAAGCTTGCCAATGTTAATGCGATACGGATTGTTTCTAAGATACGCGGTTTGCCGATGAACGAAGTTGGAGTCACAACTTTTCGGGCTCCCTATACGCCTACGACTTTGGCGGCTTTTGCGGGGCGGGAGCTGGATGACTTCTTACAGCCCGAGCGGATTACCCCCCTGCACGATTGGTCTGTGACTCTCGGAGCGGCGTTTGAGCCTGTCGGGCAGTGGATGCGGGCTTGGTACTATCCGAAGGCGGGAGAAGATATGCACCGGGCAGTCCAACGCGAGTCGGCGGCGGTGCGCGAGTCGGTGGGCTTTATGGATGCATCTACGCTTGGCAAGATTGAAGTGCGTGGCAAAGACGCGGCAGAGTTTTTGAATCGTGTCTATACCAATGGAATGCTGAAAATGCCTGCGGGGGCTTGTCGCTATGGTTTGATGTTAAACGAAGAAGGTACGCTGTTTGATGATGGAGTCATCTCGCGGCTGGCTGATGATCGTTTCTTTATTTCTACGACTACGGGGGGGGCACCGCGGGTTTTGGCGTGGCTGGAGTTGTGGCTACAAACCGAATGGACAGACTTAGAAGTTTGGCTTACTTCCATCACCGAGCAATGGGCGGCTTTGGCGTTGAATGGTCCGAAGGCGCGTAAGGTTTTACAGCCGCTGACCGACATTGATTTAGGACACGAAGCGTTTCCTTATATGCGTTTCCGTGAAGGGCAAGTCTGCGGAGCCAAAGCGCGAATTTTGCGTGTGTCTTTTACGGGTGAGCTGGGGTACGAAATTCATATGGCACCTGAAGCGGCGGTATCGGTTGCGGAAGACTTAATGGAAACGGGTGCTGAGTACAAGATTACGCCCTACGGCACGGAGTCAATGCATCTGTTGCGAGCTGAAAAGGGTTTCATTATTGCGGGACAAGATAACGAAGGTACGACTACGCCTGACGATTTGGGTTTATCAGGGCTTTGCTCTACCAAGAAGGATTATGTTGGCAGACGCGGAGCCGAACGCGCAGGAATGCGCCGTGAAGATCGTAAGCAGTTGGTTGGGCTTTTGCCTGAAAACGAGACTTTGGTTTTGCCTGAAGGTGTGCCTTTGGGGGCAGGAGAGTTAACGCCGCCGTTTCCGATTTTGGGGCATGTTACTTCGTCGTATATGAGTCCGACTTTGAAGCGTGGTTTTGCGATGGGGCTTCTACGCCGCGGACACAAACGCCACGGAGAAACCATATCGGCTCTTGTCAAAGGAGCGGCAGTGCCGTGCAAGATTGTCCCGCCGATGTTTCTGGACCCTGACGGCGAGCGGTTGCGCGGCGAAGACGCATAAAGACAGGGGATACGAGCCATGAAGACCTACCAAGCGGCGACTCCTTTTGCTGACACTGCCCATAGTCATCTGGTGGGCGGACAGGCGGGGTTTCGGGCGCAGACCCTGTGGCCTGCGGTGGTGGTGTCTGTACGCGGCTCAGAAGCCGTTCTGGAGCAGTTTGCCGAAGCTGTGGGTGTATCACTGCCCCCCGTCACCGAATCGGCTCAGGGAGGCAATACAGGCTTTCTGCGGATAGGTCCTGATAGTGCGCTACTGGTGCAAGCCCCCATACAGGATACGGGGCAAGCCACAGGGCAAGATACGGGGCAAGCCACGGGGCAGGGAATCGGTGCCACAGGCGAAGCCCTAGAAGCCCAGTGCGAAGCGGCTCTATCGGCGGGGGCGCACGGACAAGCTACCGATCTTTCCAACGAGCGGGTACTAGTCGCACTTGGCGGAGCTGAATTCACAACTGTGATGGCGCAGTTTTGTCCGCTGGATTTTGACAGCTTGCCCGTCGGCACAGCAACGGGAACAGTGGTGGCGCAAATCCCTGCGGTCTTGCACCACAGCGAAGACTCTGATTTGCCGTGGCGGTGTATTATGCGCCGTTCTTACGCCCGCTGGTTCTTGAATCTGGTTCGCGAAACCGCTCGTCCCTACGGAGTGGTAATTGATTAGGCAAGTCGTGCTTGCGCGTGTGTCTAGTTCGCACACAAGATGTTTCTTCTCTTCAAAGTTCTTCTGGTGCCTTTGTGGTTTGTCAGCTTGGCACTTGCCGAGCGGCTTGCCCCTGCGTCTCCTGCTTTGCCCGCCCGCCGTATGCTACGCAATCTGGGTTTGTGGCTTGGCACGGTGTTACTTTCGCCTCTGTTGGTTTTGCCTGTTACGATCTTTGCGGCGATGCATTCCTTGGCGTGGAGACCTGACTTCTTTTCAGGCGGCTGGGCGTTAGCAGTGGATTTAATCATCTTAGATCTGTGGATTTGGGCGTGGCATCGTGCCAATCACGAAGTGCCGTTTCTGTGGCGTTTTCACGAAGTTCATCACCTAGACGAAACGCTGGATGTAACCACGGCTTTGCGCTTTCATTTTGGCGAAGTGGCTTTGTCGGCGTTTGTCCGTGGAGCGTTTATTTTTCTTTTGGCTGTGCCGTTGGCTTCGGTGGTTATCTTTGAGACTTTGGTTTTGTTGGCGGCAATTTTTCATCACTCTAATCTGCGTTTGCCGCCGCGTTTGGAAGCTATTTTGTCAAAGGTGATTATTACGCCTTCCATTCACTGGGTGCATCACCATGCCGTGCGGAGTGATACCGACTCGCGCTACGGCACGATTTTTTCGTTTTGGGATAAACTTTTTTCTACGACTACCGACTCGGAGCGGTTTGCCGATATGCCAATCGGTGTCGTAGGCGTGTCAGGGGATAGAAGCTTTTTACTGCTCCTTGCCCGCCCATTCTTAAAGGCAGGCTACAAAGACAAAGGGCAGGTTAGTCTGCGAAGCCCTAACGCTCAGGGGTAGTCTTAACCTTAAACTGGTCATTGCGGAATACAGAGCGTTTGGGGGCTAGATCGTCTTCTAGGTTCCAACGCGGATTCACCAAAGTAATACGGGTATGGGTACCTTGGGCATCGCGTATCCGCCAGCCGTGTAGGGCGAAGGGGGCTTGCGTGAATTCTAGTGTAAGAGTCCCTGCTTCGGGGTGCTTGGAGTCGCTCATAGTGATTTCTAGGAATGCGCTTTCATCGGCGATGGCTGAAATATAAATCCGCGATAGGTCTGGCTCGTTTGCCAACAAAAAGCTAAGAGGCGAAGAAGACAAAAGCACTTCGCCTTTGGTCTGTTGCTTGCGATCATACAAAACCCAGTTGATTCCATCGGCAAGCAAGATAATCGGTTGCGAAACATAATCAAGCCGCACGCGGTTCGGACGCAACAGTACAATTCGTCCTGCGTCTTGCGTACCATCGGACGAGATTTGAAAAAACTCGCCTGACATATTGTTAATTCCACTCAGCCAATCTAAGGCACGGCGGAAAGATGCATTTTCCTGTGCTAAGGCTTCGGCGTTTGCCGTTGGCGTTTCGTTGGTAGCGGCAGATACAGGCGGCACATAGCCCGCCACGCCAAGCACCAAGAGCAGTATCGCCCCGCCACGTTTCATAAAGCCGCGTTTCATAATCGTCTAACCGTAGGCTTAATCGTTTGCTTGTGGGCGTATTCGTCTAGTCGCAGGCTTACGCCGCTTCTAGTGTCAGACAATCGCGCTTTGCCTCAGCCACCAAATATTCAATCAAAACTTCTATACGGCGATTTTTACGCAAGGCTTCAGGATAGACAAGCCAAACATCAAGGCGCGGAGCTTCATAGTCGCTCAAGACGCGGACAAGGTCAGAGCGGGCTTCTGCCATAAAGTGCGGAATTGGCGCAAGCCCCGCACTGGTGCTGGCGGCACGACGCATGGCGAAGGTGTTATCCATACGCACGGTTGGCTGACGCGGACGGTGATTGTCACGTCCGATTTTCAAAAGCCAATCAATCCCCGGAAAGGGACTCAAACCGTGGTGGCTAATAATGCGGTGATTGTCTAAGTCGTCGGGAGTGCTTGGCACTCCGTATTTTGCCAAGTATTCAGGAGATGCATAGGCGCAGATACTGAACTCCATCAGGTGGCGGAAGACCAAGTGCGCTTCGTGTGGGCGTTCATAGACGATTGCTATATCGTGTGCGCCATCTTCCAAAACAATATCTTCACGCAAAGCAAGTTCCGCACGAATTTCAGGATAGGTATCCAAAAAAGCCGCCAAACGCGGAGCCACCCAATCACCCCCCAAAGAAGTACCTGCAACAATCCGCACCAAGCCCTTGGGTTCGGTGCGTGACTCTCCGACTTGGGCTTCCACTTGGGCGAAGCGGTTCACCATTTCGTGCACCGCCTGATACATTAAGTTCCCCTGCTCGGTCAGCGACAAACCCCGCGCATGACGGTGAAACAGCTTGCACCCCAAATCGCTTTCCAAAGAAGAAATCTGGCGGCTAATCGCACTGGGCGAAATATCCAGCACACGGCTGGCGTGTGCCATGTTTAGGTGTTCTGCGACTGTGTGAAAGCCGCGTAGCTTGTCCCAATCCATTTGCTTTACTCCTGCGCTTTAACCTTGTCTTGTACTCTTGTGCCGCAATCGTATCCTTAGCCCCGTGCCGTAATCGTATCCGTAGCCTTGCGCTTTAACCCTGTGCCGTAGTCCTGTGCTTTAACCTTGCCCCGTAGCCCCGTGCTTTAGCCTTGCCCTATTCTCGCTCGGCAAGAAACCGCTCGGCTTCCAGAGCTGCCATACAGCCCATTCCCGCCGCCGTTACCGCCTGCCGATAGACCGCATCACGCACATCACCCGCAGCATAGACTCCGCGAATTTCCGTCGCCGTAGAGTCAGGAGCCGTTTGAATATAGCCGTGTGCATCCATTTTTAACTTGCCCTTAAACAAACCCGTGGCAGGATCATGTCCAATCGCAATAAATACCCCCGCAACAGGCAAGGTTTCATCTGCCGCTCCATTTGCTCCATCACCAGTCGCCCGAAGCCGAATAGCCGTAACTCCAAGCGGCTCGTTATCTCCTAGCACTTCAGCCACTTCACGATTCCAATGCGGAACAATTTTCTCGTTACGCAAAACCCGATCCTGCAAAACCTTTTCCGCCCGCATCACATCACGCCGATGCACCAAATGCACCCGACTGGCAAAGTTAGTCAAAAATAAAGCTTCTTCCGCCGCCGTGTTGCCGCCGCCCACGACAGCTACTTCCATGCCGCGAAAGAAAAATCCATCGCAGGTCGCACAGGCGGACACACCGTGTCCGCGAAACTTTGTTTCACTCTCCAAGCCGAGCCAACGGGCTTGCGCTCCTGTGGCGATGATAAGCGTTTCGCCGTAGTACTCCGCCCCGCCATCACCGACACAGACAAACGGAGTCCCCTGCTCTAAACGCACTTCGGTTATCAAATCGTCTATGACTTCGGTGCCTGCCGTGCGGGCTTGGGCTTCCATTTGCTCCATTAGCCATGGGCCTTGAATCACTTCGGCAAAGCCTGGATAGTTTTCCACATCGGTCGTGATGGAAAGCTGTCCGCCAGGCTGAAGCCCGCGCACCACAACAGGACGACGATTAGCCCGCGCCGCATAGAGAGCAGCTGTCCAGCCCGCAGGACCAGAGCCCAGTATCAAAATTTCGCATTTCATATGGCTTCAGGAGGCTTCAGGCTCTCTAACTCGGCATCATAGGGGAGGGTAACCCTCCGATATACGCAAAACCCCCCGCAGACAAATCTAAATTAGCATTTTTCGCTCCGTCCAGCCATAATTCACGCTAGCCCGCTCCGATAAAGCTGCGTAAAACTTGGCTCATTTACACTCCGCCTAGCCGCCACCTAAATCCCGCCCAACTACACCTTGCCTACCTGCACCTTGCTTATCTGTACCCTGCCTACACCTTGCTTATCTATACCCTGCCTACCTGCACCTTGCTTACCTGTACCCTGCCTACCTGCACCTTGCTTATCTGCACGCCGCCTGTCTATACCCCGCCTATCTATACCCCGCCTATCTGCACCCTGCCCATCTGCATCCCTTCTATGGCTTTGCTAACCCCGCCACCACGATGACCTTAAGCCGCCACTTCCTGCGCCATGTCGCGCTTAACTTCATCGTTATCGCGCCCGCGTTTCTGATGCTTTTCTGGTTGGTTCAGGCTCCGCGGTTTGCCGAAACTTCACTAGAACGCAGTTGGTCAGCTCTGACGGTTTTGTGGCTCCTGTTCTTGCTGATTTGGCGGTACGTAGATGTGTTCCTGCCCTTAGCGTTGTTTCTGGCTGTCGTCTCAGCCTTTGTAAACCTAGAAGACGATAGCGAAATCATCGCCGCCCAAGCTCTAGGTATGTCAAAACGCAAAATCGCCATACCGATTTTAGCAGTCGCAGGAGTCGTCTCATGCTTTTTGGTGCTAAATACAATGCTGGTTGCTCCCTTGGCGTTTAAGCGGTTTATGGACCTACGCGAAGCCCGTTCAACAGAACTTTTCTCAACCGTACTGCAAGCCGAACAATTCATCACCCTAACCGACGGCGTAATCCTGTGGATGGAAAAACGCGCACCCAACGGAGACCTGCGCAACTTAATGATCTATGACCATCGCGAACCAACCCGCACAAGCATTTTATATGCCCGTAGTGGCAGGCTTTCCATTCACGAAGATGGCTTTCGCCTGCTACTCGCCGAAGGTGTGCGCCACGAACTACACACAGAAGCAGAACCAGAACAAGAAACAAATTCAGAAATAAACCCAGAAATAAACCCAGAAATAAACCCAGAAACAAACCCAGAAATAAACAAGGCAGAAAATTCTTCCGCCTATTGGTTGCAGTTTGACCGCCATAGCCTAGTACTTGAAAGACCGCCTGAGTCTCCAAGGCGTGTGCATCGCGTAGAACTTTCCTTGAATGAGCTGTTTAATCTAGCCAGTGCAGATCATCCGCCAAGTACAGGAATCCGCGCCAACAGATCTGACCCAAGCGAAGGGCAGACAAACCTGTCCGCAACCCTGCCGCAAAACTACGCGCAAAATTACAGCCAAAATTACGCCGAACGAAAAGGCGAATTCCTAGCCGAAGCACACCGCAGAATCGCCTTGCCCTTATGGCCTCCCGCCTTGGCTCTGCTCGCCCTTGCCGCAATCTTAGTCCATACCCCCGCAAGCCGCCGCCGTAGGCTCTCGCTTGCCTTCTCCGCCGCCATCGTGCTGGTGCTTTGCGCCAACTTCTGGCTTGACCTTGTAGCCGCAAACCCCCTGCTCGTGCCTGGAATCTACGCCTTTCCCGCCATTACCGCTGTCGCCGCCTGGTTGGCTCTTTCCGTGCAAGACCAAGCAAGACGCGCAAGTCCCTGAAGCCCGCCCCTGAAGCCTGCCAGTGAAGCCTACAAGACAGGCTTTGCACTTTATGCCCCCTACCCCTACCATAGGGAAGCTAGTCCGCACTGCCAATGACTTCTTCCGACAATACGCCGCAGGCTGATCGTCCGCTTTCGCCGCACCTGAGTGCCTATCGCTGGCAGCTGACTTCGTTGCTGTCCATCGCCCACCGCCTGTCAGGAGTCGCGCTAATCATCGGACTCGTCGCGCTGTCTTTCTGGCTCTTCTTCCTCGGACAAAACGCACAGGCAAGCGCACTGGTAAAAATTATCTTCTTCTCGTGGTTCGGCAAGCTGGTGCAAATCGGATTCACCGCCGCTTTCTTCTACCACCTGCTCAACGGCGTGCGCCATCTGCTGTGGGACTTTAATCTCGGCTTAGAGCTTCCGCAGGTCTATCGCTCGGGATATATCGTTATTGTTTTAACTCTGCTACTCACCCTTGCCGTGTGGGTCGGAACCTAAGGAGCGCAACCATGAAACCGCTCGCACTTTTTGCTTTGCATCGTGGCACGACTCGCCATTGGGCGGCACAAAGAGTTACGGCTGTGCTTTTGACTCCGTTGGGAGTCTGGTTTGTTGCGGCTTCAATCAATCTGTTTCGTAGCTCGCGCGAAGAAGTCGTGCGTTGGGCGGATAATCCGCTGTCGCTGGTGTTGTTTTCGACTTTCTTCCTTGTCGCCTACTGGCACGCCGCTTTAGGAGCCACAGAAATTCTTACCGATTACATTCACAATCCTGCCCGCCGTAGTGTGGTGAAGAATGTAATCTACTTTGTGCTGGGGCTTTCCTTGGGCTTTGGGTTGGTCGGGCTGTTTCTACTCGCTCGCGGTTGAGAGCATATCCTATGTCGTACGAAATCATTGACCACGAAAGCGATGTTGTCATCGTCGGAGCCGGCGGTGCAGGCCTACGCGCAACCCTAGAGCTTTCAGTAGCAGGATTGCGTGTGGCTTGTGTGTCAAAGCTTTTCCCGACGCGTTCGCATACGGTGGCGGCACAGGGCGGAATATCAGCAGCACTCGCCAATATGGGAGCCGACGATTGGCGGTGGCATATGTACGACACGGTCAAGGGTAGCGACTGGCTCGGAGACCAAGATGCAATTGCCTATATGACGCACGAAGCTCCGCGGGCGGTTATAGAGCTGGAGCATTACGGCGTGCCTTTCTCGCGGACTGAAGAAGGCAAGATTTATCAGCGTCCGTTTGGTGGAATGACCACCGAGTTCGGTAAAGGCACAGCCCAGCGCACTTGTGCCGCAGCAGATAGAACAGGACACGCAATTCTGCATGCGCTCTATCAGCAGTGTCTTGCCCACGGCACGGAGTTTTTTGTTGAGTACTTCGCTACCGATTTGCTTTGTGATGAAAGCGGAGCCGTTGTTGGGGTTTTGGCTTGGAACTTAGACGATGGGACTTTGCATCGTTTCCGTGGCAGGCGGGTAATCTTGGCTACGGGGGGCTACGGGCGGATTTATTTTTCTTGTACCTCGGCGCATTCCTGCACGGGCGATGGAGCAGGTATGGCGCAACGGCTCGGTGTACCTTTGCAAGATATGGAATTCGTGCAGTTTCATCCAACGGGTATTTACGGAGTCGGGTGCTTAATCACCGAAGGTGCGCGTGGCGAAGGTGGATATTTAACCAACTCAGAAGGCAAACGCTTTATGCCTGATTATGCTCCGAACGCGAAGGATTTGGCTTCGCGTGATGTGGTGAGTCGCTCCATTACTTTAGAAGTGCGGGCAGGACGCGGCACAGGCAAGAACAAAGATTGCGCCGACTTGCATATGGAGCACTTAGACGCTTCGGTGATTCACGAGCGTTTGCCAGGTATTGAAGAAACGGCACGAATTTTCGCGGGTGTGGATATCACAAAAGAGCCGATACCGATTATTCCGACTTGTCATTACAATATGGGGGGGATTCCGACCAACATTCACGGCGAAGTCTTGGATGATGAACAAGGGGCTTTGCGTGAAGGCTTAATGTCTGTTGGCGAAGCGGCTTGCGTTTCGGTTCATGGAGCCAATCGCTTGGGGTCTAACTCGCTTTTGGACTTGGTGGTCTTTGGTCGGGCGGCGGGCAAACGGTGTGCGGCGGTCTTAGGTAAGCCTGCGTCTGCACCCAATCCGTCAAAGGCGAGTGAAGAATTTGCCTTGTCGCGGTTTGATGAAACCCGTCACGCGAGTGGCGGAGTTTCTACATCGGAGTTGCGTTTGCAGATGCAGAAATCTATGCAGGATCATGCGGCGGTATTCCGCACGGGAGAAGTATTAGAAGAAGGAGTCAAACAGGTTACGCAACTCGCCCAAGATGGCTTGAAAGATGTCAGCGTTGCTGACAAGTCGCTGATTTGGAATTCAGACTTAATGGAAACTTTTGAGCTCCAAAACCTGATGGGACAAGCCCTAGCGACAATTACTTCTGCGCACTGGCGCACGGAATCGCGTGGAGCCCATTCGCGTGAAGATTATCCTGATAGAGACGATGAAAACTGGCTTGCCCACACGCTGGTGTGGCTAGACGGCAAGTGGGAGTCGCGCTTTGCCAAACGCCCCGTCGCCTTAGAGCCAAATTCGTCCGCTGTGGAAGGTTTGCTTAGCGAGCCCGCTGAACAGATTCCCCTCAAAGCCCGTACCTATTAACCTAGCCTTAGCCGAGTTAACCGAGCCTTAACCGAGCCACAACTACGACTGCTAACGGAATAACCGCAAACCCTGAACCAGCAACTGCTAACTTGAGTATTTCTATGGCTGAATTTCGCTTACCTCCGATGAGTCGTCCTGAAAAGGGCAAAGAATGGGCTGCTGAAAGCGGAAGCAACACGCGCACGCTTACAGTCTATCGGTGGAGTCCGCCTGAAGATGGGGCTACGGCGGCAAGACCACGACTGGACAAATTCACGGTGGATTTATCTAAAATCGGCACGATGGTGCTAGACGCACTGATTCATATCAAGAACACAATGGATCCATCGCTGACCTTTCGCCGTTCGTGTCGCGAAGGAGTCTGTGGTTCCTGTGCGATGAATATCAACGGCACGAACAAGCTGGCTTGCACCCAAGCCCTGTCTGAACTCAAAGGAGAAATTCGCGTACTGCCGCTACCGCATATGCGGGTGGTTAAAGATTTAGTGCCTGATTTGCAGAATGCGTATAAGCAATATAACGAAGTGCGTCCGTGGCTTCGCAGTGAAAAGCCTGCGGGCGAACGCGAGCGGTTGCAGTCGCCCGAAGAACGCGAGAAGCTAGACGGGCTGTGGGAGTGCATCTTGTGTTTTTCTTGTTCTACATCTTGTCCGAGTTATTGGTGGAATGACGATAAATACCTTGGCCCCGCAACTCTGTTGCAGACCGCCCGCTGGGTAGAAGACTCGCGCGATGACGACACAGAAGCCCGCCTAGCCGCTTTAGACGATGACTTTAAACTCTATCGTTGCCATACGATTATGAACTGCACGCGGACTTGTCCGAAGGGATTGAATCCCGCCAAGGCAATCGCGGGCTTGAAGAGTCGTCTTGCCGAGCAAAATCGCCGCTCGTGAGTCCGCAGAAGACGGGCTAGATAACGGGCGAGATAACGGGCTAGGTAGCGGCGAGATACAGGCACAACAGAAGCCGTGAGCAAACCAGCAGAACACGACTTAACAGGGCTGAAATGCCCGCTTCCTGTTCTCCATGCCCGCCGTTTGTTGCGAGCTATAACTCCGCCCGCGACAGCAGTGTTTTTGGTGGATGATCCAAAAGCCCCTGCTGACTTTGCTTCCTTTTGTGAAATCACGGGCTGGCAGTTGGTTTCTGACGAAGCCAGCACAGGCACAGCACGGCGTTTAACCCTTCGCCTCACAGAATAAACACTGCCACACAAACCAAACCCAAGAGCGATAGAAGGCAAGAGCGACAAAAAGCAAGAGCAAAAGCTAGCCCGAAAAGCGGCGCATAACCATTTCTAATGGGCCTTGATTGAAACGTTGATTCCACAGTACTGAAAAAATCATTGCGCCGATAAAGTTTGTAAAAGCGGCAGTCAGTAAATAAGGATAGGCAGGCATTTTTTGTCCGTTCATCATATACAACGCCAAGAAGATAAGAGCGTGCAGAGTGTAGTGGGTGAGCAGATGTCTTCCTGTAATCGCACACCAACGGACAAGCCGCGTTGTGCCAAACCTTTCGGCGAAGTCAAAGCAGATAACCAAGAAAACAATTGCCGCTCCTGCACCTGTTGTCAGGTAAAAGATGGAAGGCGGAATAGATGCCGTGCCAAGCAGGGCTGCGGCTTCGCCTCCGTAGGAAATATCGGCTCCGTAGTGCTTGGCAATTTGTAGTGCGCCAATAGACAAAATTTCAAAAACCACAAAGACTACCAGAGCAATCCAGCCGATACGGCGGCGGGTCTTCAAGTTAGATAAATCCGCGCGCCCAACCAGCATGCCAACAAGGATAAAAACAAACCACGGAAAAATTGGGTGCCAGCCATTAAAAAACAAATTATGTAAAAAACCCGTTGCAGTCCACATATCGGTATAGTTTAAAGTCTCCCAATCCCAGCCGCGTTCATACCAAGGAAGCGAAAGATAAAAAACCACAACACAAACCGCCATCGCAATCCATAAGCTACGGTTAGAAGCCAGCAGAAGAAAAGTCGCCATAAACAGCCACGCCGCGTAATAGTGCAGAATATCGGCTTGCCATCCGAGCGCAACTAAAATCATTCCCAGCACGGCTAAAAACAAAGCCCGTTTGCGCAAAACACTTTGCGCTTTCTTCACAACTTGCGTGTCCCTTGTGGCTCGGGCTTGGCGCGACAGCAAAGAAATGCCGACTCCTGCAACCGTGACAAACAGAGCTGCCGCATTGCCCTGAAATAAAGTTTCAATTCCTGTCTTGCCCGTTTCGTGGAAGTGCAGAACCGTGTAGTTCACCCAGACCACTCCCAAAAACGCCAAGTAGCGGGCAAGGTCTAATCCCGCAATCCGCTTTTGCCCGTGCGGAAGACTGGCTGGCGGGCTTGTTGTCTCAGACATATATCAAGATACAGAAGGCACGGTGCGAAGGGGTGCAGATTCAGAAGGCTTAATCCCAAGGGGCAAAATAGCGTGACAGGGTTAATCCTTGGTCGCGGTACGATGGGCCTGCCCGCCTATCGTAGCCCTGTTCAGATGGCTCGGATAGCGGATAAGACATAAGCCGCCCAACGGCTTGTCCGTGTTCTAGTACGAAAGGCACTTCGTGTGAGCGCACTTCTAATACCGCCCGCGCCTTTATTTCAGGATTGTCTGCATCATAGCCAAACCCCGGGTCAAAAAAGCCCGCGTAATGCACGCGGAATTCGCCCATTCCTGCTTCATACGGAAATAACTCTCCTGCCTGTTGTGGCTCAACACAAACTTCAGGTGCAGAAACCAAAATATAAAACGCATTCGGGTCAAGCACGAGCCTACCATCGGAGCGAGCGGGTAGCGTATCCCAAAAGCCACGCGGATTCGCCGCACCCGTACGGGTCAAGTCAATAACATCGGTATAGCGTTGCGCCCGATAGCCCGCCACGCCGTTGCTGGCGTGTCCTGACAGGTCAACATGGATTTCGGTTTCTTGGTGTGGCTGGGGCTTGTGCGCCAACAAACGCAGCTGATTAAGCGACAAACCACTCTGCACAAAAACAGGAAAAGCATTCGGAGCAATTTCCACATACAAAGCTCCGTGATAGCCCGCTTCAACTTCGTCAAAAGCAGGTCCGTGTTCTGAAATCAGCCGCGTAAATAAGTTAAGTCTGCCAATAGAAGACTTAGCACTCGCCCGCGCCCCTACGCTATGCGGTAAGGCAAGGGATTCCTGAATCTCAGCGATATAGACTCCGCCTGTCTCCAAAACTGCACCCTTGGTCAGCGAAATTTCGTGGCTGACAAAATCTTCCATCATGTCGCGCACACCACTGCGCCGCGAAGGCAAAAAACTCGCCCGCACCCGCCACGCCCGCGTGCCAAGCCGTAAATCCAAACCCGCAGGCTGAAGCCTGCCACTCAAAGTCGGATCACTAGTCAGAGCCGCTACACCTGCCCCTGTGTTTAAAATTTCTCCACGGGCTACCATATCGCGGATCTTCTGCGCAGGTAGAATAGCTCCTTCCGCTGGCAGGTCTTGCGAGTCTGGCGGCGGAACTTCTCGCAGATGTACAGGGGCTAACGATGACACGCGATTTCTCCTCGTTTGTAGGCGGGTAAGTATGAAGCCAAAGCCTGTGTAAAGTCCTGTTGTGCGGGGCAGGGATAAACCACAGAAATACCAAAGGGAATACCACAGGGAATACCACAGGGATAACCCTATAGCCCACCATAGAATGCACCCCAGAGCGACAGGGGGAAAGTTTGTTGAAAAGCGCGTTGAATTAAGTGCAAAACACGACTAGCATCGTGCCTATGGCTACGGCGAAAGACAAAGACCAAGGCGATGTCTCTAAGCTTTCCTTTGAGCAGGCGATGGAATCCCTCAACGCGCTTGTGGAAAAGCTAGAGCAAGGCGACTTAGGACTAGAAGAGTCGGTCAAGCTCTACGAGAAAGGAATCAAGCTCCAGCGTCTCTGCGAAGAGCGTCTGCGCGAAGCCGAGATGAAAGTAGAAAAACTCGCCACCGAAGGTGGTAAGATTACGGGTAGCTCCGCCTATTCACGCGGTAAGAAGTAGTCTGCAAGAATTCGTCTGTAAGAATTCGTCTGTAAGAATTTGTCCGTAAGAATTAGCCCGCAAAAAGTAACCTGCTTGCCCGCCGTTGATTCCGTGGAATTTGAAACCCGTTTGGCGACAAGAGCCGCGCAAGTAGAAGAACTACTGCGAGCGGCAATAGCAGATTGGCGACAGAGCGAGACAAATCCGCCCGAGTTGTTTGAAGCCGCAGAAGCCGCACTGCTGGCGGGCGGTAAACGTTTGCGTCCGAGCCTAGTCTTAGAGACAGCACAACTCTGTGGAGCCAAAACCCCGCAAGCCCACCAAGCTGCCGTAGCCTTAGAAGCCATTCACTGCTTTTCGCTTGTCCATGATGATCTTCCCGCACTGGACAACGCAGACACAAGACGCGGACTGCCAAGCCTACACAAACGCTTTGGCGAAGCCACGGCTTTGCTGGCAGGCGATTGGCTTTTGGCTCAAGGATTGGCACACCTGCAGACGCAACAAAAGAAAACAGGGCAGGGCAATGGCGCAGAGTTGGCGCAAGAGTTGGTGCAAGAGTTGGCGCAAATCTTGTCTAGCGCGACCACGGCAATGATTGCAGGACAAGCCCACGAGATGCAGACTCCGCCGAAAAACGAAGCCGCGTGGCTTGCCATTGCCCAAGGCAAAACCTGCGCACTTTTTATGGCGGCTTGTGAGTTAGGGGCTGTAAGCACAGGAGCCGACTCCCCCACCCGTGCCTTGCTAATTGAATTCGGCAGAAACTTCGGACTCTGCTTTCAGCTGTTAGATGATCTGTGCGATTTTGAAACCGAGTGCCAAGACAAGCCGCCAAGAAATTTTGCCGTGCTGTTTGGTCGCGCCCGCACAAAAGAGCTTTTCTCCGAACGCCTTGCCCACGCCCGCCAAAATCTAGGACTGCTTAAGCTTGCCCCAACACAAACCGAATTCCACAACTCCGCCCTTGCCTGGCTAGAAGAAAACACGGCTGCTTAATCTTCACCACCGCTTGTCTCCAGTTGCGGACTTGCCGCCCCTTCCATCGTTTGCACTTTCTCTAAAGCCCGCCCCATCTTACGGGTGCGGGTTTCCATTTTCTCCATATGCTTATCCGCCGCCGTAATGCTTTTGCGTGTCGCCTGTAAGGCTTCGTCAAAGGTGGAAAATTCTTTCGCCACGCCCGCCAGAATGGTTTGAATTTCTGTCGCGTGTGCCTGAAACTTGGCGGCATCTACAACCATACGCAAAGCACTCAAGATCGCCAGAATAGAAGTTGGACCCGTGACGACAACGCGGTATTCCCGCCGCAGACGCTGTAAAAAATCAGGATTCCGCGCAACTTCAGCGAAGAGTCCTTCGGTCGGCAAAAACAGCATCGCAAAAGGAGTCGTCCGTGGCGGATGCACATATTTCTCGCCAATCCCTTTTGCCTCGCCTTCAATTGTCTTCTCTAACGCACGGCTTGCGGCTTCTACGCCATCGGCATCGGCGTTTTTGCTTGCCTCTATAAGCCTGTCGTAATTCTCACGCGGAAATTTCACATCTATCGGCAAAAGCACAGACGAGCCATCTGCAGTCGGCACTTCAATCACAAAGTCAGCCCGTTCACGCCCAAGTTCAGTCACTGCCGCTTGTTCCTGCCACTGCCCTGCGGTTAAGGTTTCCTGCAGAAGGGATTGCAACAAGACTTCGCCAAAAGCTCCGCGTTGCTGAACATTTTTCAAAACGCTGTTTAAGTCATCTACACCCGTTGCAAGTTTGCTCATCTCGCCCAAGCCTTGATGAACGCTTTCTAATCGCTCGCTCACCTGACCGAACGATTTGCTGAATTGTGTGGCTAGAGTCTCCCCCTGTGTTTTGCCCAAATTGGCAATCGACTCACTAACCGTTTTCTGTAAAGCGTTTGCTTGGTCAGTGGCTTCCTTGCGGTTGAGACGGAATTGCTTATCTACTTCGCTGGCAACGGAATCAAGGTCAAGTTCTACAACTCCGCCTTGGTGCTGACCCGTAAAGGCACGGAAGGCAATGACAGCGACTCCTAGCAGAATCAAAATCAGCAGAAATAGAATTACGATATCCATAGGGCTATTCCTTTAGGTGTTGGTTAGGGCTGTGGCTAGGCGGGTGGAAATTTGCGTGGCGGTGAGCTGGGCTTCGCTCAACTGCTCTTTGCGTTCAGCATGGTCAAGGAAAACATCAGGCAAGGTAAGCGGAATAATCCTACCCGCCAAACCATCACCTTCACCAGCAAGACACGAAAAAACTTGCGTCGCAAAACCACCACTCGCGCCTTCTTCTAAAACAGCAAGCCGCTTGTGATGGCGAGCAAGCTGACGCACTAGGTCAGTGTCTAGGGGCTTGGCAAACCGCGCATCGGCTAGAGTGGTAGATAGTCCCTGCGCGGCAAGCTGCTGGGTGGCTTCTTGGGCTTCGCCTAGCAAGGCTCCGAAGGACAAAATCGCTAGGTCAGTGCCTTCTTGTAGAATGCGTCCCTTGCCAAGGGGCAGGGGCGGCAGGGGGGTAGGTGTCGTTGCGCGTGCGGGGTGTGGCAAAGCTCCACGCGGAAAACGCATCGCCGAAGGACAAGCATCAAGCAAAATCTGCGTCTCTAACATATGCACTAACTCGTCTCCATCACTAGGAGCCATAACCACAAAGTTCGGCAAACAGCAAAGATAGGCTATGTCAAAAGCTCCGTGGTGGGTGGGGCCATCGGCTCCGACTAAGCCCGCCCTGTCTAACACAAAACGCACAGGCAAGCTTTGCAAAGCTACATCATGCACCACTTGGTCATACGCACGTTGCAAAAAAGTAGAGTAAATCGCCGCAAACGGACGCAAACCCGCCGCCGCCATTCCCGCACAAAAGGTAACCGCATGCTGCTCGGCTATCCCCACATCAAAACACCGCCGCGGATGCGCTTGAGCAAATTTGTCTAATCCCGTACCCGAAGGCATAGCCGCAGTCACCGCAACAATAGTGTCATCGCTGTTAGCGGCGTTAATCAGTGCATCAGAAAAAGCCCGAGTCCAAGCAATCGGCTTGGCGGCTTGGGTTTTGTCTTGTGGCGAGTCTTGTGTTTGTGTCTTGCTTTCGCTTGCTGTCTTGCTTGTCTTCTCGCTCGTCTTCTCATCTGCTTTTGTGGCGGGCGTGTCAAACCCTGCCGAGACTCCGTGGAACTTGTCTTCAGCGGCTTCAGCAGGCGGATAGCCCTTGCCCTTCTTGGTCACCACATGGAGCAAAATCGGTCTGCCGCCGGGTTTATCTCCCGCCGCTCGCACATTACGCAGAACAGGCAACAACTGCGGCAAGGAATGTCCATCAACAGGGCCAATATAGAAAAAGCCCAGCTCTTCAAACAACGTGCCACCCGTGAGCATTCCGCGAGCGTATTCTTCCGCCCGCACAGCCGCCCGAGCCAGCGGACGCGGAATCTTCCGCGCAATACGATGACTCACATTATGCGCCGCCTGATACGAACGCGAAGACAAAAGCCGCGACAAATAACCACTCATCGCTCCAACAGGACGCGCAATAGACATATCATTATCATTCAAAATTGCAATAAACCGCGAGTCACCAATCGCAACATTATTCATCGCCTCATACGCCATTCCTGCACTCATCGCCCCATCACCGATGACACAGACGACTCGTTCGTCTCCACCTTTCAGGTTGCGAGCGGCGGCAAAACCCAATCCCGCCGACAAAGAAGTAGAAGAATGCGCCGTGCCAAACGGGTCGTATTCGCTTTCCACCCGACGCGTAAAACCCGAAAGCCCATCTTTCTGTCGCAAGGTGCGTATCTTGTCACGCCGTCCCGTCAAAATCTTGTGCGGATACGATTGATGACCCACATCCCAAATCAGCAGATCCCGCGGCGTGTCAAAAACATAGTGCAGAGCAATCGTCAGCTCAATCACACCCAAACCCGCACCTAAATGTCCGCCTGTTTCAGAAACCGCCGAAATTGTTTCCGCCCGTAGCTCGTCAGCCAGCTGCAACAGCTGTTCCTCCCCCAGCCCGCGCAAGTCGTCAGGCAGAGCAATCGTATCAAGCAGTGGAGTCACCCGCGTCATAGGGCGAGAGTCGCACCTTACCCCCACTCCTTGCAAGGGGTGAAGCCCCGAACCCACAAGAAAAAACCCCCGCCCAGCATAAAGCCAAGCGGGGGTATAAAAGCCTAAAAGGCTAGAGAACAGAGCTTAGAAGGAGAAGTTGAAACCAATTGTCGCATCCCACGCACTGTCAAGAACTTCTATATCTGCATCTTCTCTATCGAAGCCATTTAGAGGGTAGTAGCGCAACAGGCCACGAATGGAGAATTTTTCATTGATGTTGTACTGCAATCCGCCACCGAGACGTAGCCCCGTATATTTATACTTGAGGTCAAAGGGTTCTGGGTCTCCTCTCGAGCCGCTCGTTATGGTTGTACCGTGCCCCTTATCCGTCAGGTTCCAACGAAACACACCAGCAGTAGCGAGTGCTTCCATATTCCCACCACTGATAGGAAAGTGAAAGAATCCATCTATATTAAACCCCTTCGCTTTGAGCTCCGTGTAAGTTTCTTCGACTGTGTTTGCAGCCACTGTCTCAGATGCAGTTTTCTTATTTCCGCCCAGAGTTGTGTACCCGAGCTCCGCAGAGAACCGATTCGTGAAACGCGCACCAACATGAAAGTTTAGGCTACGAAAACGATCTTTGGAGAAGTGGTCAAAGTTGCCTCCATCTTCTCCATCTGCCCAGCCTACTTTGAGGGTACCGAAATCGCCGCCGATGTAAGGTTTGAATTCAGCGTTCGCTGGATTACTAGAAAGTAGAAGGAAAGTAGCGAATACTACTAAAAGTAGGGATGCCCCCCCCCCCCCTTTGCGTTTGGTAAGAGTTTGTTAAGTAAAGTCATGGTGTTTCACTCCTTCAGGATATTTTTAATCAAAAACCCAACTGGACTAAAGGTCTAGCAGAGATTTATGTCGATATAGAGACAGGTGCTACGACTTGGTCGCCACTCGCCCCCACAGGAGATTTTAGAATACCACAAAAAAGGAGCGGGTAATAAAACGCCCAATTCACCACCCAAGGGGCTTGCGAATGGGCTTTCTTCTGCCAGGCAGGGTTGGGGCAAACTGCGAGCCACAAATCAGCCCAGGGTGAATATCTTTTATGAAAGACGCATTTTTGCGTAAATCTTTGCCCTCTCCACGAGCCAAGGCAACGCCTATCTCCTTGCCAGAAAGTCTTCTTAAGGCGATAACGCAAGCCACAAAGTCGGAGTCCGCTGATACCAGAACAGCGGAATCAAATTTTTCCTCCCACGCATCTTCAAACATCTGTGTGATTAGATTCGTATCTGTTTGTTTTTCTTTTATCGCGTATACATAAGCGCGTTGGGATTTTTCTTTTACTAGTGGAAGAAGAGCTTTTGATTTTTGAAATTTTCCCAGTACGATATGCACAGTATCAAGTGTTCTGAGTGCGCGAAGATAGGTTTGTTGATTTCCATGCCTATCCTTGGCGTCGGGGAAGTCAAGAACACCTGCTGTAAAATAGTGTATTTTGTGGATATCGTACTCATCCCCCATAAGGTTTTCCATGAAGGCTTGTAGATCAAGCCACTTGTATCCTGCGGGTTGGCCTTTCAGGTAGTACTTGAAAAAATTATGCCCGTCAAAATAGACGCATGTCTTTTTCTTCTGCATTTTGATAGGTAGGTGGATTTAGGTGGAATAAAAAGGCTAGAGCCGCCTCCCGAAGGAGACGGCTCTGCAACCAGCACCCTTGGGCACTGGGGACGTTGCAATTATTATGCGGTATCTATTGGGTAAAAGCAAGGGAGAAAAAGCTAGAGCCGTCTCCCGAAGGAGACGGCCCTGCAGCCAACGCCCTTGGGCGATGGGGATGTTGCAGACATTATGCGGGATGTAGCAGGTAAAAGCAAGGGGGGAATTTGCCCAGAAAAAACAGAGAAAAGCAGGAAATTATCAGGCAATTCCCCGCTAGCTACGCATACGCGCGCCTGTTGGGTCTACGGGGCATTCGGTGAGTAGGTGTGCCTTGCGGGGTTCGCCCAAGAGTTCAATCACCCAATCGCCGCTGTTTTCGCCCGCGGTTAGGGCTTCGCTTTTGACATAGCCCAAAGCTAACGATTTGCCGACTGTCCAGCCCCTATCGCCCGAGGTGACAAAGCCCGAATATTCGCCGTTCAGCAGTATCGGCTCGTTGCCGATCGCGTCTAGTGTGTCAGCTTCTATTTCAAACAGGCGTAGGTACTGGTGTGCGCCTTCTTCTAGCTCACGGCGGAAGGCTTCGGCTCCGATGAAGTCATTGCGCTTCTTGGCGACAAATCTGTCCAAGCCTGATTGCACTGCGGTTTGGGCGGGCGTGAATTCGCGCATCCACGAGCCGAAGCCTTTTTCCATACGCAAGGACAAAATCGCTCGCACACCAACAAGCGATGCATTCAACGCCTCGCCCGCTTCAAGCAAAGCACGGTAGAGAGTCGCCAAGTGCGACTCGGCTACATAGACTTCGTAGCCAAGCTCTCCTGTGAAGGACAAACGCAAGACCCGCGCAGGCACACCCGCCACTTCCGTATGCGCACACGAGAAGAAGGGAAACGCCGCGTTGTCTAACGGCAAAGGGGTTAATCCCTGCAGAAGCTCACGCGCCTTCGGGCCAGATAGCAGGAAACCCTGAATGTCATTACTCAAAGGAGCGTAATCTAATCCTGTGCGTGGGATATGCTCCAAGAACCAGCGGCGGTGGTAGTCTTCAGAAGCTCGTGAGCCAACCATAAAGTATTCGTCTTCTCCCAAACGAGCAATTGTAAAGTCGCCAATCATCTTGCCACGCGGCGATAACATCGGACAAAGCGATACCTTGCCAACTTCAGGAATTCGCCCTGCCATAATCCTTGACAAGGTAGCAGTCGCTTCAGGACCCCGCCACGAATGCTTGCCGTAAATCGCAATTTCACTGATACCAACATTGGCACGAGTCGCCTTGGCTTCACGCTCCACGAAGGGATGTGCCGTAGAGTGGTAAAAACTCGGCTCTTCGTGAGCGGCTTCAGGAGAGCCTGCAAACCATAGCGGACACTCCAAGCCATAGACGAAGGTGAAGCCCGCTCCAGCCGCGACATATTCGTCGTGGATGGACATAGTTTTCACTGGGCGACCCGCTGGCAACTCTTCATTCGGATAGGTAATCTGAAACCGTCGCCCATAGTTTTCCTTGACCTTTTCGGTGGCGAAGGCTTGCGTCGCCCACGAACCGTAGCGGGTTACATCCATGGCAAGCGTGTTGGTTTCTGGCTCGCCTTCAATAATCCATTGCGCTAGGGCTAAGCCGACTCCGCCCCCCTGGCTGAAGCCCGCCATCACGCCACAGGCTACAAAGTAGTTGCGAATTTCAGGCACAGGACCCACAAGCGGATTTCCATCGCCCGCGAAGGTGAAGGGCCCATTAACCACACGCTTAATCCCCGCTTCCCGCAAACACGGATACCGCTTGTACGCCGACTCTAAACGACTGGCAATACGGTCTAGCGCATCAGGTAGAAGTTCAGGACCAAAATCTAGCGGCGTGGACTCAGTCTGCCACGGCACACAATTGGTTTCGTAGGTGCCAAGCAATACGCCTTGTCCTTCTTGGCGCATATAACTTTCGCCTTCAAAATCCACGACATGCACCAGCTCTTTTTCTAGAGCCGCAACTTCAGGAATTGACTCCGTGACTAAGTAGTGGTGTTCCATTGGTTGCAGGGGCAAGAAATGCCCCGCCAGCTTCGCAACTTCTCTACCCCACAAACCGCCAGCGTTAACTACAATTTCAGCATGCACAGTACCATTCGGAGTCACCAAATCCCACGAGCCATCACTGCGTTGAATCATTTCTTCAACAGGGGTGTGCGTTGCGACTTCTGCTCCTAGCATACGTGCCGCCTTGGCGTAGACATGCGTTGTCATCGTCGGGTCAAGGTAGCCATCTAACGGATCATACGTGGCAAAGAGTGCATCATCCACATTCATAATCGGTGCCATATTCTTGACTTCTTCCATCGTCACCGAATAAAGCTCAATCCCTAAAGTCTTCGCCACCGACAAACTGCTCTTCAAGTAATCGCGTCGTGCAGGAGACGAAGCCAAGTTAATTCCTCCGATGCGATGAATTCCCGTGCTTTGCCCTGTCATCTCCTCTAACTCGGCGTAGAGCTTAATCGTATAAGCCTGCAACTCAGCAATATACGGATCAGCATTAATCGTATGAAATCCACCCGCCGCATGCCACGAAGAACCCGCTGTCAGCTCACGCCGCTCAAATAGAGTCACATCTTTCCAGCCCAGCTTGGCTAAGTGGTAGAGAATACTACAGCCGACAACTCCGCCGCCGATAACCGCAACTTTGCATTCATTCTTCATCGTGATTTTTCCTCACTCAAGCACAGACTTCAGGCTTGTCTTCAAGCCCGTAGCCTTTCATTTTCAGGATCCCACGGCGACTCTTCAATCACCCGTGCAACAAAACGCTCGCGCAAAACTTCTATCTCTAACTCTGTGCCAAGCGTGTCTAATCCTGCTCGCACATAGCCCAAGGCTAGGGATTTGCCCAAGTTGTGTCCGTAACACCCCGAAGTCGCTCGCCCAATCATCTCGCCATTGGCGAATAAGGGCTCATTGCCGATGGGGTCAGCAAGGGGTCTATCGCCGCGTTGTTCTATATCCACTTCTAAGGTGACGAAACCCTGCGGCACACCCGTGGCTTTCTGCTTTTCTAATGCGGCTTCGCCACGAAAGCTTCCCTCTTTGCCAAGGCGGACAAACCTGTCTAATCCCGCTTCTAGAATTGAGTATTCAGTCGTCAGGTCTTGTGCCCACATACGATACGATTTCTCAATGCGGAGTACATCCATTGCCCGCATTCCCACTTGGGCAATATCGTACTGCTTGCCCGCTTCTACCACCGCATCAAACACAGGGGCTAGGGAGTCGATTGGCAGGTGTAGCTCCCAGCCAAGCTCGCCAACGAAATTGACCCGCAGGGCGTGAATGTTTTTATGTCCGCCAAGGGCTATCGTTTGCGCCGATAGCCACGGAAACGCCGCGTTAGACAAGTCGCTATCGGTCAAGGGTTGCAACAGCTCGCGTGATTGTGGGCCCGCCACGACCAAAGTACCCATTTCTAAGGTGCGGTTTTCTAGTGTGACTCCGCTTGCGGGTAGGTGCTTTTCTAGGTAATCGCCGTCAAACCGCTCTGCCGCTCCTGAGCTGACAACATAGAAGGAGTCTTCGCCGATGCGGGTGATGGTGAATTCACTCCGCACACCACCGCCATCGGTTAGCGCATGGCACAAAGCCATTCTGCCAATCTTACGCGGCACACGGTTCGCCACCAAGGAGTCAAGCCAAGCTTCTGCACCTGCTCCGCTGATGAAGTATTTGGTGAAGGGAGTCAAATCAATCAAACCCACCCGCTCACGCAAAGCCTTAGACTCATCGCCCACATGCGGGAAGTAGTTGCTACGGCGGAAAGACCAAACATCTTTGGCTTCCGTACCCTGCGGAGCAAACCAGTTGGCGCGTTCCCATCCGTAGCGTTGTCCGAAGACTGCGCCGTGCTTGGCTAGGCGGTCGTAAATCGGCGTAGTCTTCTTCGGACGAGCCGCAGGTCGCTCTTCATCAGGATAGTGAATGATAAAGACATGGGCGTAGCACTCTTCGTTTTTCTCTTTCAGGTATTCGCGGTCTACATAAGCCCCAAAGCGGCGTGGATCTACTGCCATCATATCAATCGGTGGCTCGCCGTTAATCATCCACTGCGACAAAAAGTGCCCGCTTCCGCCCGCCGCCGTAACGCCAAACGAATGCCCTTCGTTAAGCCAAACATTCGGCACACCCCAAGCAGGACCAACCAGTGGGCTACCATCAGGCGTGTAAGAAATGGGCCCGTTAACTATGTCTTTAATCCCTACTTCTTCAAACATCGGCACACGCCTAATCGCCGCTTCTACATGCGGCATAAGCCTATCCAAGTCGCCTGGGAATAGATCTTTCTCAAAGCCCGCATCTACTCCGTCAAGGAAACGAGCCGGTGCACCCTTTTCGTATGGGCCCAAGATAAGTCCCTTGCGCTCTTCACGCATATAGTACGATTCATCGCTTTCACGCAAAACCGCTAACTCAGGCTCGTTGTTCTTGTGTCGCTCCACCAGCACGGGGTGTTCGTCGGTGACGATGTATTGGTGTTCAACAGGAACTGCAGGTACATCCAAGCCGAAAAACTGCTTGCCGCTTTGCCGTGCATAGTTGCCCGTCGCCAAGACAATATGCTCGCAGGTGATTTCACCTTTCTCTGTCGCCACACGCCACTCACCGCTTTGCGTACGGGTTACACCCGTCACAGGGGTGTGTTGATAAATTTCGGCTCCGTAAGAACGCGCACCCTTAGCAAGAGCGTTGGTTAAATCAACGGGCGCAATATGTCCATCATCGGGATGATACAAAGCCCCTACCAAACCCTTTTCGTTAATCGGAGGCCAGAGCGATTTTATTTCCTCAACGGTAATCAAACGAAACGGCACGCCAATTGTATTCGCCGTGCCGCAGTACTTTTTATATTCGTCCATACGTTCTTGGTTGCAAGCAAGGCGCAAATTGCCATTGACATGGAAAGAAACATCTTGCCCCGTTTCAGCTTCCAGCGATTTATATAGATCCACCGAGTACTTGTGAATCTGCCCGACTGTGTAAGACATATTAAACAACGGTAACAAGCCCGCCGCATGCCAAGTGCTTCCCGCGGTTAGCTCGGTGCGTTCGCACAGAACGATATCGCTCCAGCCCGCACGGGCAAGGTGATACAAGGTGGAGACTCCGACGACTCCGCCACCGATGACGACAACTCGTGCTTTATCTTTCATAATTCCTCTCTCGTTTTCTCCTGCCTTTTCTCATCCGCTTGCGTTCGTGTGCGTTCGTGTACGGCAGGTATTGTACCCACATTTGCAAAACAATCTGCAGGACTCGTATCGTGCCAAGGCTCGGCAAAAGCGGCAAGGGGTAGCAAGGCAATTTTAGACAATTTTTTTTAAGGCTAACTGCCAAGTTGAAAGGCTAGCCGCCAAGCTGAAGGGCTAGCCGCCGAGTTAAAAAGAGAAATTCAACGAAAGCGAGCCGCTCCACGCCGAGCCGATGATATCTTGAAAGCGGTCTACAGGGTAATAGTGGAGCAAACCACGCAAACGCGCCTTCCCGCCCAGCCGCCATTGTAGCCCGCCACCAAGGCGGGGCGTTAAAAACGATTTCTCCGCACCAAAGCGGCTGATGGCTCCGCCTTGGGTGGTTAGGGGCTTGTTGGTTTCTACCGAAACCTTGCTGTTGAGGCGTAGGACTCCGATTGTGGCGATGGCTTCGGCTTTGGCAGGCTGGCGGCTGTGGCTCGTGTCGCTTTGCCTGCCGCTATGTAGAGGAAAGAAACGCAGAGCGTCAGCGTGAAACCCCTGCACAGTCGCTTTTGTCGTAGCCGTAGTCTGCGGAGCCGCTACCCCTTCCGTGTCAAAAAGCCGAAACGGAGTCTGCCGATTGGGAGTCGTCACCGACTGCTTAGAGTTCTGTAAGCGCACATAGCCCAATTCCAGTGCCGTGCGCGAAGATAGGCGTTTGCCGAAGTACAGGTTAACTCCACGGAATTTGTCGCGCACATAATTTTCGTATTCAGAGTCATCAAACGAAACCCGCACTTCGTTTAAGCCTGCTCCGATGTAGAAGTGCTTCGCCGAGCTTTCGTCAGCATAGGCCTGCTCGCCGACAGCAAAAGCCATTGCCAGCACAGCCACCAACAGAACCACCAAGCAAAAGGCAAGATGAAATGCGCTACGCACGATTAAAGTTTCCGTTGAGTTATGTTGAGTTATGTTGAGTTATTAAGCCTTCAAGCGGGCATTTTCTGGGTCAAAAGGCGACTCGCTAATGATAATCGCCGCATAGCGCACACCCAAGATTTCAATTTCTAGCTCTGTGCCTTCGGCGGCGTGTTCTGTGTCTAGATAGGCGAGGGCTAGAGTTTTGTCTAAGCGATGGGCTCTGCCGCCTGAAGTTACGCGTCCGACCATGGCGCTGATATCGCCGCTTGCGCCTGTTCCGCTTCCTGCGAGGAAGAGCGGTTCGTTGACATAGGGGTCAGCGACAGGACGATCAGCATCATCGCGTAAGCCTGCTCCGACGCCGCGCATACCGCCTGCTCCTGTGCCTGTGCTTTCAGGGTCGTTGTGGATTTCTAGGGTGACGAAAGATTTTTTCCAGCCTGCTTCGTTGCCTGCGACGAGTGCATCGCGTCCGTGGAATCCGCCTACTTTGTTGAGTCGCACAAACCTGCCCATACCCGCTTCGTAAATGCTGTAATCAGGAGTCAAATCCACTGCCCACAGGCGGTAGGATTTATCAAGCCGCAAGCTGTTAAGGGCTCGCATACCGACATGGGTTAAGCCCGCGTTTTGCTGTGCGCTTTGTTCTAGGAGTGCATCGTAGATTGCGGGCAGGGCTTCACGCGAGGCGTGTAGCTCCCAGCCCAAGTCGCCAACGAAGTTCACGCGCAAGGCACGGACAGCGGCTTGTCCTGCGACCGTGATTTCTTGCCCCGACAGCCACGGAAAGTCCGCGGTGGCAAGGCTTGCGTTGGTGAGCGGTTGCAGTAGCTCGCGTGATTTGGCTCCTGCGATGACTAAAGTGCCCATTTCTTTGTAGCGGTTTTTCACTTCTACGCCTGTGATACCTTCGGCGGCTTTGGTTAAGAAGTCCCAGTCGTAACGCTCTGCCATAGTCGGAGCCACAACATAAAACTTATCTGTGCCAAGGCGGGTGACGGTGAATTCGCTGCGAATTCCTCCGTCACGATGTAGTGCGTGGCACAGACGCAACGAGCCATTTTGAGTCGGCACTTTATTCGCCAGCAAGGAGTCAAGCCAAGCTTCGGCTCCACTGCCACTGACTTCAAAGTTGGAAAAACCTGATATATCCATTAAGCCTGCGTTTTCGTGCAAGCCCAAGACTTCACGGCGGACTGCATCCCAGTCATTACTGCGGCGGAACGAAGGCGTGTCTTCGCGTTTTTCTCCTGCTACCGAATACCAGAGCGGAACTTCTAAGCCGTAGCGTTGTCCCCACACGGGTGTGTGCTTGTCTAGGCGTTCGTGTAGGGCACTGGTGCGTTTGGGGCGGGCGGCTGGAAATTCTTCGTTCGGATAGTGCGGATGATACATACGGCTATAGGTTTCTTCATTCTTTGCCTTGGTGTAATCCTTGTCCGCCCAGTCACCATAACGACGCGGGTCGTAATCCCACATATCAAGCGGTGGCTCGCCATCTATAATCCAAGCCGACAGAGCGTTACCTACGCCAGCGGCACCAACGATACCGTAAGTGTGTCCTTCGTTGAGCCAGACATTCCGCAAGCCCCAAGCTGGACCCACCAACGCCGTACCATCAGGCGTGTATTGCATGGGCCCGTTGATTACATCTTTGATACCGACTTCAGCAAAAATCGGCACACGTTTCATAGCGGCTTCTACATGGGGCATAAGCCTGTCTAGATCGCCAGGGAATAGATCTTTCTCAAAGCCCTTATCTACGCCATCAACGAAGACAGCGGGCGAGTCTTTTTCATACGGACCCAAAATCAAACCCTTACGCTCTTCGCGCATATAGTACTGCCCGCGGGCATCGCGTAGCACAGGAAGTTCAGGCAAACCCTGGGCGTGCCGCTCAACCAGTACTGGATGTTCTTCCGTCACAATGTATTGGTGCTGCATCGGAATGGCAGGAATATCCAAGCCGAGCAAAGCTCCCATCTCTCGTGCATAGTTGCCTGTGGCAAGCACGATATGCTCGCAAGTGATTTCTCCTTTTTCGGTGATGACGCGCCACTGCTGATTGCCCGCCCCGACAATATCGCGGACAGGCGTGTGCTGGTAAATCTCAGCCCCCAGTGCGCGCGCGCCCTTCGCCATAGCATAGGTAACATCGGCAGGAGCAATATGCCCATCCTGCGGATGATAAATTCCGCCGATTAAGTCATCTACTTCGGCGAAGGGCCACAGCTCTTTAATCTCCTGCGGAGTGACCATCTCAAACGGCACGCCAATGGTGTTGGCAATACCACAATACTTGCGATATTCGTCCATCCACTCGCGGGTGTGGGCGAGTCGCAAGTTGCCTGTGATGTGAAAGGAAACTTCTTGTCCCGTTTCTTCTCCGAGGGTTTTGTAGAAATCCACCGAGTATTTGTGAAATTGCCCTGCGGTGTATGAATAGTGATAGAGCGGCAACAGCCCCGCCGCATGCCAAGTGCTGCCGGCCGTTAGCTCGGTGCGCTCGCAGAGGACAAGATCCGTCCATCCTGCGCGCGCCAAATGGAACAGCGTAGAGACACCATTTGCGCCTCCACCGATTACCACAACCCTAGCCTGCGTCTTCATATAGCTATCTCCTCAATACCTTGCTTCCACCCCCCACTATACCCCATCTCCCCCCACCTTGAGACTCGGAGTTTTCCCCCATAAGGGCAGGGTAGGGTGTCGCTACGCCCTAGGGAAGTCAGGAGGAGAGTCAGGCCCTTTTTCCTTATTATTACAGTCAGGGCACATATTTGGCAGGTCTTGTTCTTCGCGCAATTTTCTAATCATCATTTCATCATCTTCCTCCACTATCATTCTGCGGTGAAGGGGCTGGTTGTAATGGCATAGAGCACATAGTGGCTCCAAGTTGCTATCATCCACATCTGCAGGAATGCCGTTTATATGGTGTGTATGAAGCAAGTAATGATATTCTTGTTGAGATAAATTTACTTGGCAACAATTACAGCACCAAGCATTCTTTTCTTTAATTCGAGTTGATATCTCAACCCAATTTTCAGGATACCCACCTGCTGGATAAGAGTACTTGTCATATTTTGGTTTAAAGAAAAATTTTGATTTATGCTTTTCAAAAAATTTTACCCTGTCAAATTTATCAGGAGACCTGACATATACACCCAATCTGCGGCGAATCTCATTTAGGCAATTTTGACACACAGATAAATTCACCATAACCTCATAGCCAATCGGATGAGTGGCGTGTCTTACAGGAAATGGCTCACTTGGACGAGCATGGATAATGTATTTATTTAACCTTTTTATTTTACGCATGCGTTCTAACGTATCGCAGTATGCAATGTGAAATTTTGGCTTTTCGCCTCGTTCTATTTCATCTCGGTCAGCATAGCCTGGTTGGTACAGATGAAGAGTTATTTGTGTGCCTGCGAAAGATAGCAAGCCACTAGCAATTTCTACTCTCCTCAGATCTTTACGATCAATTTTCACAAAACGTTGCTCAAAAAATTTTCCCTCCAAAGGCTCAAACTGCTTTGGCTGAAAGCGCTTTGGCTTTCCGCCCATACGATCTAACTGGTCTGCCAGACCAGAGAAATGATCATCAAATTTTTTGCTCATACTTCTACTCCCTATGGATTAGAGAAAATTTTAGAAATTTGTGCTCTTTGGAGTATTTTCTGAGCATCAATCTGCACAGAAAATTCCACTCGTCGCGAAAGGTTTTTATCTTCTATTTCATCTTCCTGTAATTCACCGCCGTTAGAATTCAGCAGGCGTGCGGACGATAAGCCATTCGCAGTTACTTTTTTTCTAACCCATTTTTCATATTTTTTATTCTCGCTTATAGGAGGTAAATTAAGAACATATTCCATTGCTGCTCGCGTTCTTGCTTGCGACAATTCCATATTTTTTATGAAAGCAAATTGTTCAAGGTCTTGACCAGCGGGTGCATATTCATTCCACTCCGAAGAAGTGTGCCCTTCAATACGAACTTCGCGGATATCCTCTTTAAAGCTTTCGTACAAAATTCGGACATAAAGCGGGAAAAAATATGTAAGGACTTGTTTGCCTTCCTCCTTAAGTTTGCTTTCTCCTTGCTCAAAAAAGAGACTCTTTTTACCGAAACGGACGGTGAGCGTCTCTTTCGGTATGTAAGCACCCCAGTGACCAAAATCATCTTTAAATATACTGTTCAAGGTATCGCGTATTTCCTTTTCTTTATCCCGTAAGATTTTTGCTATTGGGTCAGGATCGTCTATTTCTCCCCCTTCTCCTTCTACCTCGTTTTCTCCTGTCTTTACTTCTTTTTCTTCCTCTGTTTTTTCACCTACTCCCTCGCTTATATTTTCAATTGGTTGCTTTGGATTCACTTTTATCGCGTTGGCAATCTCACTGCGCCAAATTGCCAACAACATAAACACCATCATCAAACCCGCCATCAAGTCGGCGATGGAAATCCAGCTTTCGAAGGGCTCTCTCCGAGGCGCAAAAAGTGACTTACGGCTACTCATCGGAGACCCTTAGAGATTCAGGCGGTTCGCCTCTCTCATTTTGTCTGCTAGCAGTATCTATAATTCTAGCAACATCTACCACTTTGCCTGAGAAGTCTTTATGTACTTCTTCAAATTGTTTGGTAATACCTAATAAATTTTCTCCCATTCTTTGTAAGACACCATCTACTTCCTTCTGCATTGCTGCATCCATAGCTGTTATTCTTTCCTTTAGGTTTTTGATGGAAGCAGCCGTTACTTTGTTTTGTTCATCAACAAGACTCTTTGTCTTTCTAATGGTTTCGTTGATTTCGCGCCACTTAGTATCAAAGTTTGCTGCAATTTCTGTCCAATATTTTTGAATTATCGGCAAAGCCTTTCTTGCCTCTTCCCCTATTTGAGAAAATTCACTCAGGCTACCGTAAAGGACTTTGGTTTCATCATGCATTGTCTCTACAATCTCACCAATCATGTCGGCACTTCCAGAAATCTTTTCCACAGACTCTTTTATGTTCTGTAGTGACCTTTCGGCTTCTTGGATTGCCTGAATAGATTTATTTTCAACTTCTTCAAGTGTTTCAACAAAATTCTTTAGAGCAACATTAATATCCTGCAGCTGTTGTTTATGTCCTTCTTGCCATTTTAGAAGAGATTGTAGAGCTTCGTTGAGTTTGTCAAAGCTTTCTGCAAGTCGGTCCTGAATTTTTCCATCAAATTTCTCAATTACCTCTTTCAATGCATTTATGATTTGCTCAACACTAGCGGAAACAACTTTATCAGCGAATTTTTCAAATGCTTCTTTTTGTTCTGTAAAGCCTTGTCGTAAAGTTTCTTGCTGTCCTCCAAAACCGTTGTGTAATTCTTCACGCACTTTGTAGAGTCCACCGAGAAGGCTATCTTCCTCTTCATTTCCACCGATAATTGCCGCATTGATTGCTTGCAATTCTTCTTGTAGATGCTTGGCAGTGATTTCTTCTTCTTCATCGTTAATTTCTTCTAAATCTCTCCATAAGCGGAAAAGTAAAGCACCACCGAGACCCAAGACACTACTCCCGAAAGCAACTTTAAGACCTTCTAACAAGTCGCTGAAACTTTCTTCATTATTGAAATTAAAATCAAGTAGGCCGTAAAAGATTCCAAAAAATGTACCTAGTATTCCAACAGTAGGCAAAATTGTTGATGCCATAGTAGCGAAAGCTATTTGGTCTTCTCTATTTCCTTTCGAGCTTTCAATGATTCCAGAAAATAAGAAAGCGAAAACCATAATTATCCAACATGCGATAGATGTAATTATAGACTCCTCTGTAGAGAGAAACATTGCATATGGAATTTTAAGTAGCTCAAACCCTTCTCTGTAATAGTGCAAAAACACCAGAGAAATCATAAATACAATTATTGCGAAAACAGTTTTTTGCATTTTCGTGCCTTTTGAGGAATTGGAGGTGAGTTGCCTTTAATTTCGCAACTTTAGGAGAATAGGAGAATATACAGAAAGGACAGGGGAATTGGGAGTCTGGCTGGTGGGTGTGGGTTCGGGGTTTTAGAAAGCAGGGCTCGTCCCTGTGGTAGATTGGGGCGGAAGATTAGGGGCTAATCGGCTGTAAAGGGAGAGTAGAGACAGGGGGGCGTGGGGGTGGTATATACAAAGCCACAACAACGAGGAGAGGCACAATGAGCGAAGTCGCAACAGAAAACACAAGCACAGGAAGACGCAGCAAACGCGGCGGCTCCGCCGCAAGACGCGCCGCACGAAGCGAAGGCGGAAACACAAGCGGTTCGTCCATGGGCGAAGCCGCGTGGATGTTTAAGCTTCACGAAATGGGCGATGAAGAAACGCTCGTCCAGCTAGAAGAAAACGCCGATACCATTCTGCAAGAAGTCGGCGTGGATTTCCGCGATGATGATGATGTGGAGCCCGACTCGCCCGACCCGCTCAAGCTCTTCAAAGAAGCAGGCTGCGATATCAAAGACTATCGCGTGCGCTTTCCGCGTGGCTTGGCACGCAAGATCATTCAGGACAACGCACCACGCGAATATACCCAGCATGCGCGTAACTCCGCCAATAATGTAATCATCGGCGGACGGCGCACGGTTTTTGCTCCTGTCTATGGGCCGCCGTTCATCGTGGATCTTGACGGCGAACGCCGCTACACCCTGCTGGAAGATTTCCAAAACTTGGTCAAGATGAACTACATGACCAAGCCGTTTCAGCACGCCGGCGGTACGGTCTGTGAGCCTACGGATATTCCTGTCAATAAACGCCACTTAGATATGCTCTACGCCCATATGCGGTTTTCCGATAAGCCCTATATGGGTTCGGTCACCCATTGGTCTCGCGCACACGACTCGGTGAAGATGAGCAAAATCCTGTTCGGAGATGATTTCGTTGATAACAACACCGTAATGACAAGCCTTATCAATGTTAACTCGCCGCTGGTTTATGACTCCACGATGCTCGGGGCTTTGAAGGTTTATGCCCAAACCAATCAAGCCTGCCTAATCACTCCGTTTGTACTGTCAGGAGCAATGGCTCCCTGTACGATTGCGGGTTCGGCGGCGCAAATCTTAGCCGAAGCGATGGCAGGAATGGCTTTGGTGCAGTTAATTCGTCCAGGTGCGCCTGTGATTTTTGGCTCGTTTGTTACTTCTATGTCTATGCAGTCGGGTGCTCCCACCTTCGGCACGCCCGAACCCGCGATTATGATGAACTACTTGGCGCATCTGTCACGGCGACTCGGTGTGCCGTTCCGCACAGGCGGAGCGCAAACTGCGTCCAAGATTGCCGACGCACAGGCGGCGTATGAAAGCAACGCGCTGTTGTGGTCTTGTCTGCCTGCGGGGGTTAACTTCCTGTTGCACTCAGGCGGCTGGCTAGAAGGCGGGCTTTCGTTCAGCTACGAAAAATTCCTTATGGACGCAGAGCAAATTTCATCATGGCACAGCTGGTTCAAAGGCTTAGATATGTCAGACAACGGACAAGCCATGGATACCCTGCTCGCCAATCCGCCAGGGCAGCACCACCTTGGCACCGAACATACGCAACGCAACTTCCAAACCGCTTTCTGGAGCAATCCGCTGGCGGATAATAACTCCTTTGAGCAGTGGAAGAGCGAAGGCAGCTCGTCCGCCACCGAACGGGCGAATAAGCTGGCGCGTGAGAAATTGGCTTCGTACGAAGCTCCGCCACTGGACGAGGGCAAAGACGAAGAGCTGAAAGCCTACATCGCCGAACGCAAAGGCTCCATGGCTGACGCATGGAGCAGCTAAAGCGAGCAGCTAGGGGCTAACCCCTTCAGCACCTAGCCCCGCTAGCCAGCTGGGGCAGTAGAGTAGCCAAAGCAGTTCAGCACCTAGCCCCGCTAGCCTGTTGGGGCAGTAGAGTAGCCAGAGCGGTTAGGGGGGTTAAGCGGTTAGGAGCAGTAAGTCCCTAGACGCTTACCCCTAGACCCTTAAAAGCCCCATAGAAGTAAATCGCCAAGAAAGAGCCGTTGAAGGAAATTCACCAGCCAGTGATTTTCCGTAGGAATTTTCTTTTAGGGGTTAGGAGCAGTAAGCCCCTAGACGCTTACCCCTAGACCCTTAAAAGCCCCATAAAAGTAAATCGCCAAGTAAGGAGCCGTTGAAGGAAATTCACCAGCCAGTGACTTTCCGTAGGATTTTTCTAATTTTCTTTAATTTTTTTTGCAATATTTACGGCGATTTTTACAAAAAAATTTGAAATCGCCTGCAAATGGCCCATTTCCTTAATGACAACAAAATAACTCCCCAACGCCCAGCAGGGCAAACAGGAAAACTACGCCAAACGGGCAAAGCCTTGCTCCGCCCCTTAGCGATCAGGAGACTTGCACCCATGAACCACAAAAAACACTCCACAGAAACCACAGGCAAGACGATAGGCAAGACCACAGGCACGGCAGGGCTTCGCCATCTGCCCACAGAGCCAATCCTGCGGGGTAGGGCAGGGCTAGTCGTCTTCTCAGCCGAAATCGGTGCCTGGTGGAGCCGCTTTCTACCCCGTCCGTGGCGGCACTGCTTTGTGCTCTTTGCTCTTGTCTCTAACCACGACAGCACAGGGGGTATAGGCGGCGTAGGGGATACAGGGGGCAAGCCGCAGGGCTGGCTCCTGCTTGACCCCTGCCACGGACGCACAGAGCTTTCGTGGTTATCTCCCGCCACAGGGGCGCGTTTGCTCAATCGTGTCCTGCTCGGCGGACAAGCCGCAGTCGTGCCCTACGCCCCACAGAAAGCCCCACAGATGACTTCACAGACAGCTAGACACTCGCCTCGTGGCACAGAGCTAGGCTTCAAGCCACTTCGGCTCGGGCTACGGATTTTGCGCTCTTCTGTCCGCTCGCTGGCGCATTCCCTAGCCCATTCCCTGCCGCTGGGCGGATGCGTATGGCAAGTACAGCAAGTGCTAGGAATTCCCGCCTTAAGTTTCAGCCCCTCAGGGCTCTACCGCCGACTCGCAACAATCCATCACCACAAAAAATATTTTTCCGCAGATACACCAAGCTTTACCGCCAATAACAAAAAATATTTTCCAACTTTTCACAAAAAAATTTGAAAGCCGCTTTTTTTGGCTCATTTACTATACAGAAGCTTTTCGCAAAACCCGCCACCAATCCGCCGCCACATTAGCCAAAAATCCGCCACAAAACCTGCCATAAAAACCGCCCCGCAATTAACTCCGCAACGAACCCAGCAACTAGACCCGTAACGAACCCAGCAACGAACCCCGTAACGAACCACAAACCCTACCGCAACTGACACGAGACTCATCCTATGCCGCAGATCATCCACAATCCCCGCCGCTCGCGTAGGCGACACCCCGCCCAAGCCAGCGCACTGCTCCGCGATGAAGCACTCTTGCAGACGCACCGCGAAGCCCTAGCCCGACGCTCCCGCTGGAACACCCTGTGGCAAGAGTGCTACGAAAACGCCCTGCCACACCACGAGTCATCTGGACGATCAGGCATAGGCTCTGCCGCTGACGCTCCCTACGACGGCACAGCCGCCCACGCCGCCGCCCTGCTCGCCGCCAGCCTGCTCGGAGAAATCGCTCCGCCCAACGCCCGCTGGTGCGGCATAGAACCCGCCGCCGACCTGAGCGACTCCGAGCGGCTCGCACTGGCGGCTCCGCTAGAACAAACCGAGCGAATACTCAGCGAACATCTCGCCCAATCCAACTTCTCAGTAGAGCTACACCAAGCCCTGCTAGACCTTGTCGTCGGCGGCACGGGCTGTCTGCTCGCCGAAGTCAGCGGACGCGGCGCACGTTCAGCCCTGCTGTTTCAAGCAGTACCCCTAAGCGAACTAGCCTTAGCTCCTTCAGAAAGCGGAGATATCGGTACGGTCTTCCGCCGCCGCCGCCTATCGCTGGAAAACTTCAAAGCCCGCTTTCCCGCCGCCGCTCCCGCTGTGCTTGTAGAAGCAAAAGCCACAGAAGGACTCAAGCCGCACAACGATACCGCCACCACACCGCGTATCGCCTTCAGTGAAGCCGTGCGCTCCGATGGATGCGGCGGCTGGCAATACTCCGCCTTCATAGACGACGCACCCGAAGCCACCTGCATCTCAGGAGCCGAAGGCACAATACTACATCGCGCCACCTTGGCAGCGCGTCCGTTTATTGTCTTTCGTTGGGTGCGGGCACCAGGCGAGCTGTGGGGCAGATCACCCGTGATGCAAGCCTTGCCCGAAATCCGCACCGCAAACCGCTTGGTTGAGTTTTCACTGCGTAAAGCCGCCTTCGCTTCGCTCGGTGTATTCCAGCTTGACGATGATGGAGTGCTAGACCCAACTTCAGTGCATCTTGAACCTGGTACCATCTTGCCGCGTGCGCCGGGTTCGCGTGGATTGACTCCGTTAGATTTGTCTCCGCGTGGAGAAGACAATCAGCTCGTCTTAGAAGAACTGCGGAGCCGCATTCGCGCAACCCTGCTCGCCGACAGGCTTGCCCCTGCTCCGCGTGGAAGTGGGCGCACCGCCACCGAAGTTCTGTCAGACGCTTCCGACAACGCGCGGATCTTAGGAGCGCATTACGGCAGGCTTGCTTCAGAGTTGGTGACTCCCTTGGCGTTGCGGGTTTTGCATCTGCTTGCATCGCAAAACCTTTTGCCGCCGCCGTTTGTCTCCGATCATCTAGCAGGGGGAAAGCTGCCGCAGGGAGTCGTTTTCCGTCATCGCGCTCCTTTGGCACAGTTGCAGCTGCAACGCGACTCAGCAAATTTCTTTTTGTTCTTGGAGCGACTCATTGGCTTAGGGACTCCCGCCACCGAAACCGTAGACCTGCATCGTGCCGTGCGCTACGGAGCGCAAATGTTAGGTGTACCTGAAACCTTGCTAAAACCGCCACCTGAATTGCTCTCTGAAGCGAAGGCTGAATTGAGTCCTGAGCTTAACGCTGAATTGAATCGTGGATTGAGTCCTGAATTGGATTCCGAACGACTTGCCGATGCAGAAAGTGTTTCGCCCGCCACAAGCCAGTAAGCCAAGCCACCAGACACCAACAGACACCTAGCCAATAGAAATCTAGCGAACAGAAACCTAGCGAACAGAAATCTAGCCAATAGAAATCTAGCCAACGGAAATCTAGCCAATAGAAATCTAGCGAACAGAAACCTAGCGAACAGAAATCTAGCCAACGGAAATCTAACGAACACAAACCTAGCGAACAGAAACCAACAGACACCAACAGAAACCAAGCCAACAGAAAAAGGAGAAAACTCTTATGGCAGAGACAGATCAACAACACCGCAACAACGCCGAAGACCCACAAGACAAAAATCCACACGGGGCTTCTGCGGACTCAATGGAGTCTAGTGGTGAAAAAAATACAGAACAAAAAGGCAACTCGGCTAAGATGGAATCCGCTCCTATGGATTCCACTTCTATGGACTCCACAGACTCTTCTAGCGAAGCCGACAACAGCCAAGACAAAGACACGGACAAGCAAGACAAAGACACAGAAGACCAAGAAGAAAAGTTTCAGCGTCTTGCCGCCGCCGCAGGTCTAGACGAAGAAGCCATTGCCCGTCTGCGAGCCATCGGCTTAGACGACGAGCAACTAGAAGCCGTACTGGCAGTCGCCGAAGAGCATTTGCTTCCGCTTGCTTGCGCCTTGGCGGAAGCCCACGACTGCGAAAACGAACGCGCCAAGCTGGTCCGTGCCCTCGGAGGCGAACAAGCTTGGCAAGCCCTTGCTCCCGAGCTGTTGCGTTGGGGCAAGAAGTCTTTGCCGTCTGAAGTCTTTGCTGTTCTTGCCGCCAGTGCCGAAGGCATTCAGGCGATGCAGCGTATGCGTCAGGCGCAAAGCGAGCCTTCGCTGATCTCCGCCGAAGGAGCCGCCAGCGGAGACCAAGCCACCGAAGAAAACGATCTGCGCCGCCTAATGGCAGATCCCGCCTATTGGAGCAAACGCGACCCAGCCTTGCTAGCACGGGTGCGTGAAGGATTTCGGCGGCTCTATCCGTCTTAATCGTTTGGCTCTTGATGACTCCGTTTTTCGTTGGTCTGCGTCTGTGCTTGTGATGCAGCCAACAACAAACCCCTAACCCAACCCGCAAACCCACAGGAGAAAAACCCCCATGGACCCGACAATCGACAAAGCCTTTATCAAACAATTTGAAGCCGAAGTACACCTAGCCTATCAACGGCAGGGCAGTAAGCTTCGTCCGTATGTTCGTAACAAGACCAATGTGAAAGGCGCAACCACAGTCTTTCAGACCATTGGCAAAGGCAAGGCTTCTACGAAAGGCCGCCACGGACAAATCCCTGCGATGAACCTTGACCACGGCACGCCCGTAGAGTGCCACCTGCAAGACTGGTACGCAGGCGAGTGGATAGACCGCATGGACGAACTGAAAGTCAGCATTGAAGAGCGACAAGCCGTTGTGAACTCAGGTGCCTTCGCTCTCGGACGCAAAAGTGATCAGCTCATCGTTGATGCACTAGACAAAACCGCTGGTGATGCTTCCGCCAAGGTGGTTAAGGCAAACTTTGACAAAGGATTTGCCGCCAGCGATGTACACAGCGTGCTTGCCGAGCTTGGACAAGCCAATGTGCCTGACGATGGCGATCGTATCGCTGTCGTTGGTTGGAAACAGTGGACGCAACTCCTGTCGTTGGAGGAATTCACCAACGCCGATTATGTCGGCGACGATGACCTGCCACTGTCAGGCGGACGCACAGACCGTCCGCGCCAATGGCTCGGTACCTTGTGGCTTCCGTTTAGCGACTTGCCCTTCGTTAGCAAACGCCGCCGCTGCTTCTGGTTCCACAAAAGCGCAGTTGGCTTCGCCGCCGCGTCTGAAATCGTCACCGACATCACCTGGCACGGCGATAGAGCCGCGCACTTCATCAACAACATGATGAGCCAAGGTGCCTGCGTGATTGATCCGACAGGTGTTGCCGTGATGAGCGTATCCGAAGCGTAAGCGGCTCTGACCCGCTTGGTGCGGGCGGAGTGATTCCTAACCTCTCGGAAAAACTCCGCCCCGCACAAGCCATAAAGCGCAAAGCACAAACCACAAACCACAAAACACCAAGCACGAAACACAAACCACAAAACACCAAGCACAAAACACAAGCCACACACCAAACCAAACCTAAACCCCAAACCCAAACCCAAAACCCAGGAGTCAAATATGTCCCACGAAGAAAAGAAACTTAGCGTTCTTGCCTACGCCAACGGCTTCACCCTGTGGCACTACAGAACCGAAGCCAACAAAAACGCCGTGCTACAAAACAGCGGAACCGAACTTGCCTTCGCGCACGATATTGTCCGCACAGGCGATGTAATCCTAGTCAATGCCGCAAACGCAACCATGCTGACTCTCGTCGGCGCAACCCTAAGCGAAAAAGGCGTGCCCGTGACCGAAGTCTAATCACTCCGCCACCCACGCCAACAGCTCGTCGCCGCACCGCGCACTTCGATCAAGCCGAGTCCGAATTCCCCCTCGCTTCCGACTCGTGCCGCGCATCGAAAGGCACTTCACGCCCTGAAGTCCCCTGAACCGTCCAGGGGGGTGCGGCGACACCCCGCCAAAACCAATTTTCTCACCTTATCCCTAACTCTATCTATCGCCTTATCTCTAACCCCATCTATCGCCTTATCTCTAACCCCATCTATCGCCTTATCTCTAACCCCATCTATCGCCTTATCTCTAACCCCATCTATCGCCTTATCTCTAACCCTACCTATCACCTTATCTCTCACGCCATCTCCCACCACATATCCCGCTCCATCTCTCACCCCATATCCCGCCCCCGCCAACGCACGAGACACCACATGACCCGCGCTACATCCCTGCCGCCCATTTCTGACCTAGCCGCCGCCGAGTCGCTTTCCCTGCGCGCACTCGGACTGCTCGGCATCGCCCTGCCCGCCAACGAAAACGGAATCATCCCCGCACAAACCCTACGCAGTGCCGAAGAATTTCTCCTTGCCCGCCAACACGAAGACTCTTGGCTCCGTGCATTTCTCACCGAAGGCGCATGGCACTTCACCCGCAAACAGCAAACCATCAAAGCTTCTGCTCGCTTTTCAGCAGAAGAATTGCAAAAGCAAAGCACTCCGCCCGCGTTGCAGTGGATGTGGCAAGAACCAGACCAAACCATTCTGCGCGTGAACGCAGTCCGCGACCCAGTTGCCCACAGAGCCATCGCCTGGCAACTCAATAGCGCAGACGGAACAATACTTCTCGCCTCCGAAAACGCCATCGCCGATTACCACCTGCAAGTCGCCTTCCAAGATCTGCCCGAAGACGCAAAAGTCTGCGCCGCCTACGGCTTCGCCGCCCACTTAGCCCTGCCGATTACAGGCTCGCGTTCGCTCCACGACACACTACGCCGCGAACAGATCCGACAAGCACAACAACTACGCCGCTTGCGTATGTCCGATGCAAAACAGCAAGTTTCGCTCAAAGCAGGAACATACCTACAAGCTTTCAACAGCAAAGGCACAACAGACAATGCGTAAAGTTATCCTAGAACAAAACGGCTGGCTTTCAGGAGAAATTGCTCCTGAATACCAAGGGCGCACCGACCTGACAGCACTACGCTACGGTGCCGCCCGCCTAGATAACCTTGTCGTCGGAGCAGGCGGCGCACTAAAAAAACGCCCTGGCACTTGGCAGTTTATCCGCACACCAGGCGTGGAGTCACTCCGTGCCTTCGTGCTAACGCGGTTTCTAGTACACGCCGAAAATATAGAAGCCTGGCGCAGATTCAACGCCGAAGAAATAGAGCGTGTAATCCCACTGCACGAAGCCGTCGCCAACGAGTCAAGAAATCCCGCCAGCCAACGCGAAAAACACCGCCTAGAAGCCATACGCCTGCGTGGACTTCTTCCTGCCGCCAAACAGCTTTCAGATGATGAGCGTCTGCTGAAAACTTATTCCTACGCCTTAGATAATCACCGCTACTCGCCCGAGCTTGCACGGCAAATTCTAACGCTCACCCACAAAGACCAAACCCTGCCGTTCCACGAAATCGCCTACGCAGAAAATCGCACAAAAGGCTTCTTTCGCATTCACAACACTTTTGTCGGACGTACCTATCCTGTCACCAACGCTGACAAATACGGTGCTTGGAACGCAAGTCAATTCCGTGCCGCCCACTACACTTCAATTGACTCTTCAACTTGGATCTTCGTCACGCCAACCCGCGAGCCAATGCTATTGCGTAAGCAAGCACCCAGCACCATCGGGCCAACCGAGCCACTACAATCAGAAGCCATCTGGGAAGTGCAACCCTTCAATTGGGACACCGATAAAATCACCAAAGTAGAAAACGCCCCTGTCTTCAAACCCGAACCTGCTTCTGAAATTTTTATTCATCACCTTGTGTCCAACGAACAAGCCAGCATTTACTGGGCGTATTTTTCTGCCTTCTCAGGACACCCAAACTGGCACAACGATATCACCTACCAACGGCTGCGCGTTGGCTCGGCTCGCTTTCGGGTTTCGGGTAGCCGCACAATAAAGCCAACAGACGCAAACGCTAGGCTATTTTTTGAACCCTTACCCGAGCCTTTACGCAGTAGCAAGGAAGAACTGGTTTTCTCTCTTCTTGTCAAAGACAAAGACTCGGATGATCCGAAAGCCGATCTATGGCAAGCCGATTGGAGTGTCCATGCGTTTGGTGAAAACTTGGGCTGGCCTGCTTCTGTTGCCTTCCACGAAAATCGCCTTGTCTTGGCAGGAAGTGGCACCTGGGGACAGGGACGATTGTGGCTTTCTGGAATTAACGATCCGCTCAACTTCGCAATTGGTGAAGCCGAAGCCGACGATGCACTAGACCTATCGCTCACCGAAGACGACAAGATCTGCAGTCTAACAAGTGGCACCGAGCTAGAAATTTATGCCGAACGCGGCGAGTGGGCTTTATCGGGTGAGCCAATTACTGCCGCTCAAGCCCATTTGCGTAAAGTTGGTACCCGTGGCTCGCGTTCGGTGCCGTATGCTGTGCAGCCCATTCGTGCGGCGGGGGCTACGGTCTTCGTTGATAGAAACGGAAGCCCTGCTGCTTTGCGGTGGGTGGGTGAGACTTTACAGCACCAATCGGAATCTTTGCGTGGCTTGGCTCCGCATATTGCGTCGGATTTTGTTTCTCTGGCGTGGGATCCGAACCACGACAGACTGCTTGGTGTGCGTAGCGATGGCACTATGGCGTGCGGGACTTGGCTCCCCGAACAAAACACTCTGGCTTGGACACGTTGGGATATGCTTCCACGCCGCTACCCAGGCGAAGACGATTACGGACAAGCCAATGTCGGAGCCAGTGGCTTCCTATCAGTTTCTGCGGGCGGCGGAATCGTCTGCGTCACAACAGAACGCGATGGCCGCCGTGCCGTAGAAATCATGCTGGAAGACTTGGGCTTAGATTCTGCTGTGCTAGCACACCAGAACTCCGTTGCTGAAACCATCACGCGACAGGGGAGCGGCAAGAACAATAGCCGCGCAACCCTAGATACCCGCTGGGAAGTTTTAGAAATCATTCCCTTTCCTTTGCCCGCACAATCACACAGCGACTCAGGAATGCAGGCACTTGGCGCACCTGCGCAGATTTCGCGGTATCGTCCGCTGTTTACGGATCGTACAGCACCGAATTACGCGCGCAAACGTTTCAGTGCGCGGGTCGGGCTGGATCGTGGACTCCGCTTCTGGGGAGCCACGATTGAAACACAGCTCCAACCCTTGCCGATAAACCTGCCACTGTCAGCAAGTAGCGGACGCGGCAGGGTGCGGCTCGTTGCCTTAGAGCTGCTTGTCCGTCGTGCCCCAAGCACAGAGCGCAGTGCTTTAGCCCACGCCCACGGGCTTCTATCTAGCAACGAAGACCTTGGAGCCTTCCAAGTGGCGGAACGGGTTTTTGTTGCGCAGGCTGAGCCAAACCTGTTGCGGCATATCGCATCAGGCACAAGCGGACAACAAAGCACAAGACATGATCTACAAACGCTTCGCTTGCGGGGCGCAAACTGGCAGGCGGCTTCGGGATCTTTATGGATCTGGTTGCAGCCTTTCGCACACACTGCCGAAATTCTTTCGGCAAAAACCGAACTACGAATAGGAGACCTATGAGCGCAGCAATACCCATTCTTGTTGCTACGGGCATTGCGGAAAAGTCCCGCCGTGACCGAGCCAAAGCGAAAGAACGTGCCGCCGCCGAGCGGCGTGATATAGATCGCAGGCGCAATCTTTTAGAATACGAGCAAGGAAGGCGTGAGCGCAGTCGTGCCTATCGTACTGCCTTGGCGCGTTTGCGGGCGAGTCGCTCGGCTGCAGGATTTGGCGGCAGCCGTGCGCTCGGACAACTAGAGCGTAATCTTCTTGATGAGTTTAATGAAGAAGAAGATTTTCGCGCTCAGCAGTTGGGCTTGCGCAATCGCCGTCTTGGAATTGTCACACCTACGGGCAATGGCTCTTCTGTTGCGCGTCTGCTCGGACAGATCTCGCGTTAATTCGCGCTATTTGTTTGCTCGCAGTATTCGTTAACTCTCGTTTGCTCTCGCTTGCTCTCGCTCTTGTGGCAATGGCAGTTGCATCGCTTTCGGCGAATGGTTCCCCTGCAGAAACTCCGCTTGTTGGCGGACTTCTGCCGCCGAAAGTTGTACTTTCCTTGCGTGAGTTTGTAGAAACCTGGCACCAGGCACAAAACCGCAACACGCCTGCCCACTGGCAATGGATGATTGCTTGGCTCCACTGTATGACCGAACGCGGAGCAGGGCGCGTTGGCCTCTTGGTGCTGGCGTTTCGCGGAGCAGGCAAAAGTACGCTCACGGGCTTTTATGCGGCTTGGCTGTTATTTTGTAATCCGCGTTTGCGGATATTCCTGCTTGCCGCTGAACATTCGTTGGCGGTGAAGATGTCTATCCATGTGCGCCGTGTCTTGGAGACTCATCCGAAGACCCTGAGCGAAGTTGTACCCAAAATGCAACGCGGTACCTTTTGGAGCAAAGATAGCTTCACCTTACAATCGGCTCCGTCAGCGCGTGACCCATCGCTGATGGCTCGCGGATTAGAAGCCAACATCACAGGCAGTCGCGCCGACTTGATAATCTGCGACGATCTAGAAGTACCGAATTCGTCCCGCAACTTTTACCTACAAGGCAAGTTGCGCGATAGACTAGACGAGCTGCAATACATTCGCGTGCCTGGTGGTGCAACGCTGTATCTCGGCACACCCCACGGAACAGACTCCATCTACAGAACCAAGCCTGACGAAACGGGCAAGCCTGCTTTGCTGGGCGAATATTACCGACTGGTTGTACCTGCTTGTGTGCCTGAAACGGGTTATCCGATTTGGGGTGAAGTCTATTCTAAAGAAGTGCTAGAAGAAACAGAAAAGCATTCGCTTAACTTCCGTGCCCAGATGCTTCTAGATTTAGACGCACGCAAAGAAGGCGCATTCGCCTTGGAGTCTCTCGTGCGCTACGACGAAGAACTGATCTGCCGTGAAGCCAACAAAGAAAAACAACTCTGGCTTTGCGGACGCAAAATTATACAGGTGGCGTGTCGTTGGGATCCTGCACTGGGTCCCGAGCCGGGTAAAGATGGGCGCAAACGCGATAACAATGTTGTTGTTGCGCTCTTCAAAGACGAAGACGGTAACTGGATGCTCCACCGCGTTAAGTATCTTGAGCCCAAGCCCAAATCAGTACCTGGACAGAAACTTGATTGGTTTTGTAATCAAGTGGTGCAGTTTTGTTCCGAATACCATATTGAACGAATTTCGGTTGAAAATAACGGAATCGGCGGATTTATTCCTGACCACCTGAAGGAAGCTATTTTGCGAACAGGAGCTAAACTTACTGTACAAGAAATTCACGAGTCCAAGTCAAAAGCCGAGCGGGTTCATCGTGCCCTTGATCCACTGCTTGCCGCCGCCCGTTTCTGTGTTCACAACAAGATTTACAAAACGCCATGGATAGGCGAATTTCGCTCTTGGCATCCGAGTCTTCGCAATCAGAAAGATGATGGATTAGATGCAGTTGCTTCGGCAATCTTAGAAGCCCCTACGACAAGTGCATCCCTGCGTGGCGCCTACTCAACAACGCGGAGTACACACCTAGCTGTACCGCCTGTAAAACCATCTGCCCGTCCATTCGGCAAGGTCAGCACGGGATTTTAAGCGTGTCTTCTATGCCGCTCGTTCTTGACCCTGCGCTTGTCTGGTGGATTTCTGTGGTGGAAATCCCTGCTGCTGCCGCCTTGGTGGTCTGGCTCCTACGCGGACAGCGTACGTTGAGCGCAGCCCTTGCCAAGCAACGCAGTGATTTAGATACTGCCCTGCGCGACACAGCGGGCGAAGTGGCGCGTTTCCGCTTAGAAGTCGTGCGCGGATACGCCACCCAATCGGCTTTGCGCGAATGCGAACAGCGGCTTGCCCACCAGCTCCTGCGGATGGAACGCAAGCTAGACGATTTGCTTGTTGGTCGGCTACCTTAAGTTCAGTAGATACACACACAGACACACACAGACACACAGGGGAGATAAACCATGCTACCTGCTTCTTTAATCGCCCGCTTGGGTATTCCACTGCTCTTGGAAGCCCTTGCTCCAAGTTTGCGCAAACTGCCCGAGGGCAAAGGCAATTCCGCCGCTGATGCCCTAGATGCCCTGCGTCAAACTTTGGACTCACGCCAAGACGCCAGCGAACTGAAACAAGCCCATCGCCACCTAGAAGAAGTCTTGGCTTTGCGTCTGAAACACGAAACCACGCTGTTGAGTGAAGTCAATCGCTCGTTGCGTGTGGAAGCCCAAAGCCAAGACGCTTACGTACGCCGTTGGCGGCCAACTTTTGGCTATGCTGTGGCGGCGGCGTGGGTGGTTCAGACTTGTGCTTTGACTTGGGTGGTGGTCTTCCGCACGGATAAGGCGGATGCAATCTTATCCGCCGCCGCTGAACTTACCTTTATGTGGGGAGTCGCCCTTTCAGTCTTGGGTGTTGGAGTCGTCAAACGCTCGCACGACAAAGCTGTGGCAAGCGGAGCTGCTGTGTCATCTCCGCTGGGAATGCTGAGTAGCTTCTTCGCCAAACGCTAAGGGGGAGTGAAGCCAAGAAGCCTAACCTTGAAGTTATGGAGCCTAGCGGCTGGTAGAAGTACCAAGGCTTGGCACAGGTGCTGCACCGCCAAACATTAAGGGGGAGTGAAGCCAAGAAGCCTAACCTTGAAGTTATGGAGCCTAGCGGCTGGTAGAAGTACCAAGGCTTGGCACAGGTGCTGCACCGCTAAACATTAAGGGGCAGTGAAGCCAAGAAGCCTAACCTTGAAGTTATGGAGCCTAGCGGCTGGTAGAAGTACCAAGGCTTGGCACAGGTGCTGCACCGCTAAACATTAAGGGGGGAGTGAAACCAAGAAGCCTAACCTTGAAGTTATGGAGCCTAGCAGCTGGTAGAAGTACCAAGGCTTGGCATTGATGCCGCACCGCAAGGTGCGCAAAATGTTTGCTCTAGTTTGGTAATGGCTTCGCGTTTTTCTGCAAAGATCTTCTGGTTCGGGAAATACACGCGGCAGAAATAAGTGCCGCGTATGCTTCTAACCAGAGGAGAAATTTCGTGGATTGGGCGAGCCGATTTTTCGTCTCGGTCTTGAATTAAGATATCAGGGTCAGGGCCACTTTCACGATAGGCAGACAAAACATAGTAGCGTAATTGTCCTGGATGAAGCTCTAAAGTTTCGCGGGCTTCTTTTGCAAATTTTCCGAGCAGGTTTTTTACATCACGCGGAGTCGCTCCGGGGTCACGCGGCAAGGGTTGCAGATCCATAAACGGAAGTGGCTGTCGCCGCGTCAAAAACCGTGCCCAGAAAGTCGCGGGACTCGTCTCTTCCGTGCCACGGAAATCATCAGCTTCATCGGCAATCCGTGCCCAAACCGCCGCGTCATCCATTGCTAGGTACGAAGCCGTGTTGGCTTTGCCCTGCCGCCACTGGCTCAGAAAACGCAAGACTGCATCGCCTTCAACTTGTTCGGTAGAAATTGCTCCTTCATTGAGCTGTACAAGCAGGCTTGCGATAAAGGCTCCGAAAGCGCTTTCGTATCGCCACGCTGTCGGATGCTGATAAATAATTTCATGCAACTGCAAGCGCGCCAATAAATAGGCTTCAACCGCTTGTCTGCCTTTTGTCGCAATTACCCAGTGTGGCTCGCCCTTGTCGTTGTGGGCAATTCGCAAGCAGTCTAAAAGCCACTCGCGTTCAAAGTTGCCGATATCTACGCCTGTTGCCCGTGCATCACGGACAAGATAATCCAAGCGGTCTGCATCAAACTGCGAGGAAACAATTTCAGAATAGACTCCACGGACTTGATTTTTGTCTTCCTTGCCAATCAGAGCCGCTACCTTGTCGCCAAGGTTTTGCACAGCCCAAGCCTTGCCTACTTTGTCTAACGCCGCCGCAAGCTGCGTATCTTCACGGATAATCCGTGCTGTCCAAACTTCGTGGCGCACAACTTCTCCCGAGCCACTCCAGCCGCCTTCGTGTGCCAAAGCCAAAGCCGACTCAAAAACATGCGAGAAAGGCCCGTGGCCGATGTCGTGCAATAAAGCGGCTACGACTGCAACTTTGCCTTGCTCTGCATCGTAGTCATTGCCCAGCTGTTGGCGGACAATTTCCAGCAGCTTACGCGCAACATGAAACACTCCGACCGAATGGGCAAAGCGGCTATGGGTAGCCCCTGGATAGACCAAGTCCGACACGCCCAGCTGACGAATACGCCTAAGCCGCTGAAAGGCAGGCGTGTCAATCACGCCGCGCAGCTCGGCGTAATTCCCCTCAAAAGGGATAAGCCCATGCACCGAGTCAAAAATCCGCATAGCCCGCCCATCATACAGGTTTAACGGAACGGCTCGCTGTGGTATCTTATTTGTTTCTGTGAGCCAAGCCCAGACACAGAAAACCCGCAGAAAACATAAAAACGGATTAAGCAAAATGGCACAAGACTTTGACCTCGTTGTCGTTGGTGGTGGTCCAGGGGGCTATGTAGCGGCAATACGCGCTTCGCAGCTCGGCATGAAAACCGCCTGCGTGGAAAAACTTCCTGCCTTAGGTGGCACCTGCCTGAATGTAGGATGCATTCCGTCTAAGGCGTTGCTCTCGGCAAGCGAGAAGTTCCACGAAGCCGCCCACGGCGGACTCAAGCAATTCGGCATCAAAGCCGAAGCCACGCTAGACCTTACGGCAATGCAGAAGCACAAGAGCAAAGTCGTGACCGCCAACACCAAAGGCATTGAGTTTTTGTTTAAGAAAAACAAGATTGAATGGATTAAAGGCGAAGCCACGCTTGCCAAAGACGGAGTCGTCAAAGTTGGCAATGACTCACTCAAGGGCAAGCAGATTATTTGGGCGACAGGTTCTGAGCCTGTGGCTTTGCCCGACTTGCCGTTTGACGAAGAGCGGGTGCTGTCTTCAACGGGCGGACTCGCCTTAAGCGAAGTGCCGAAGAAGCTTATCGTTGTGGGCGGCGGCTATATCGGCTTAGAACTCGGATGCGTCTGGTCACGACTCGGAGCCGAAGTCGTGGTGGTTGAATTCTTAGACAGAATTCTCCCTGGCATGGATGGCGAGATATCTAAAACCTTCCAGCCCCTGCTAGAAAAGCAAGGACTCACCTTCAAGCTCGGCACCAAAGTAGAAAAAGTCGCAACAGGCAAAGCAGGAGTTAAAGTCACTCTAGCGGCAAAAGAAGGCGGTGCTACCGAAGAAGTAGAAGCCGACGCGGTCTTGGTGTCAGTCGGAAGACGCGCCAACCCCGCAGGAGCCGACTCCGCAGGCGTGAAGCTAGACGACCACGGACGCATTGATGTAGACAGCAACTTCGCAACTTCCGTGCCGAATATCTACGCCATCGGAGATGTTATCAAAGGCCCCATGCTCGCCCACAAAGCCGAAGAAGAAGGCGTGGCACTCGTGGAGCGTCTCGCAGGCGGCGCGGGCGTGATGCACTATCACAACATCCCGGGCGTGGTCTATACCGAACCCGAAGCCGCCAGCATCGGCGAAAGCGAAGAGTCGCTTAAAGAAAAAGGCATTGCCTACAAAGTGGGCAAGTTTCCCTATATGGCAAACGGACGCGCCCGCGCCATGGGTGCCACCGACGGCTTCGTCAAAGTGCTGGCTGACAAAGAAACCGACCGCCTACTGGGCGCACACATCTTAGGAGCCGACGCAGGAGCCCTGATCCACGAAGTTGGCTTGGTAATGGCGTTCCACGGCTCGGCAGAAGACCTAGCCCGCACCAGCCACGCCCACCCAACCCTCAACGAAATCGTCAAAGAAGCCGCCCTAGCCACAAACGATGGCGCTTTACACATCTAAGCCGCCCGAACAAGGCGAAACATGGCTAAAATTTGGCTGATTCTAACATAATTCAATGTTTTTATTGATTAATTTATCAGTATTTTTTACCAAAGTGCTTGACAATCATCCTTGAATCAATGTACCTTTCACCTACTGATAAGCCCATTGGGCACTAGGGGCGGGGTTGCCATTGGTGGCCCCGCCCTTTCCTTGTACTCTCAACTTCAGGGAATCTTTTTTTCTGTTTTTATCGGATTTTGACTATGTCAGAAAGAGTAGGAATTTTTATTGACGGAGGCCATTTGAGAGCCGCTGTCACGAATGTGTTCTCAAAGATCGATGAGAGTTATTGGGGAGATATAGGATCTCCTATTAAGAAGCACTTTCCAGAGTCAACAATAGATTATGAAAAGCTGACCTTAAAGATAATGGAAGATCTAGAACAAAAGATAGTCTATCGCAGATTTTATACTTGTCCACCATTTCGAGAGAGAGGTAAGGGTGGGCGTTTTTTTGAACATGATGCACGTTGGTCTGCATACCAAAAGTTCAAAAGCTATCTCAATGATGCTGGATATGATGTGCGGGAAGGTCGCATGCATAAGCGCAGAGGCCGTACATACAAGTATAGAGTAAGCTCTACCGAGGGGATAGAATTTTATCGCAAACCAAAATTTGAACAGAAGGCTGTAGATACCTTTCTTGCTCGAGATATTGCTACTTTAGTTGCTCAAAAACGAATCAATAGAATTTGTCTAGTTACGGGTGATAGTGATTTTATACCCGTAGTGCAATGCGCGAAAGAAGATGATGGAGTATTTACAACCCTATGGCATGCCCAAGGGAACAGATGTTCCGCTAGTAAATTACTGAAAAAAGAATGCAGTGACGCTCACATACTCAATGACATTGAAAAAGAAATCCGCCGATAACGACTGGGGCAACTCGCAGTTAGGTCTGCCTGTAAGGGCGGGGTCTGCGTTGGTTGTGGAGGGGGAGTGTTTGTCGGTCTTGGGGCGGCTGGGGGATGGGGTGGTTAATTTGATTTATGTGGATCCGCCTTTTAATACGGGCAAAGAACAAGTCAGGCGGACGCTACAGGTAGAGCAAATAGAAGATTCTGATGAAAGAAGTTCAACGCAAGTTGGATTTGGGGGGAAGCACTATCAAACGCGGGAAGTGTCGCGTTTGGCGTATGGAGACTCGTTTGATGATTACGCGGCGTTTTTGCGTCCGCGGCTGGAGCAGGCACGGCGTGTGTTGGCGGACAATGGTGCGTTGTTTGTGCATCTTGATGCCCGTGAGGCGCACTATGTTAAGGTGATGCTTGACGAGATTTTCGGACGTGAGTCGTTTATCAACGAGATTATCTGGGCTTATGATTACGGCGGACGCTCTAAGTCGCGTTGGTCGGCGAAGCACGACACGATTTTGTTTTACGCTAAGAATCCGAAGGACTACACCTTTAATTATGAAGCGATTGACCGTGTGCCGTATATGGCGCCTTCGCTGGTGGGGGAAGAAAAGGCGAAGCGTGGAAAGACTCCGACTGATGTTTGGTGGCAGACGATTGTCCCGACCAACAGCAAGGAGAAGACGGGCTATCCGACGCAGAAGCCGCTCGCCATCTTGGAGCGTATCGTCAAGGTGCACAGCAACGCGGGAGAGCTCGTGTTAGATTTCTTTGCGGGAAGTGGCACGACGGGTTTGGCGGCGGCACAGAATGGCAGGCGGTGTATTCTGGTGGATGAAAATCCTGAAGCGGTGGCGGTGATTGAGCGGCGTTTTGAAGATGCGGGCGTTGCGTGTAAAAAGGTGGTGTAAGCGGGTTGTGTAAATGGGTTTCGGGTGAAGCGGAAGGCGCGTTGGTATGGCACTTAGTGATTGGCGGAGTGGGTTTGGGCGGCAGGCGGTGTGTCCGATTTGGGGGACAGACGCGCAGGCTAAAGAAGACTCTAAAGCAGGAGCAGGGGAATTTTTTTCCGCTCGGGCTGGTGGGCGGTTTGTTTTGGAAGCTGAAGCTGCCAAGAAGCTGGGTGAAGTCTTGGCGGCGGCGAAGGCGGCGGCTGGTGATGGTGTGGGGAATAGTGCGAGCCATAGCGAGAGTTTAAAGCGCGCGCTTACAAACTGGATTGTTGAACACGAGCTACGCAAGACAGTTGCGACGATCAACACGGAAGTTTTGGGCAGAGTTCAGCATCTCATCGCGGGCGGAGAAGTAAGACGGGCTACGGGAGCAGCACTTTCGTTGCGCGAGCGGGGCGATCGGGTTTTGCTCCTGACCGATAGGCTGGCTCCAGAGTTTTCTGAGCCGTTGGTTCTTGATGTGACTTTGATGACTTTGGCGCAGGCTTGGTCGGCGACGGCGACGAGTGAAGCCTTGTGGTCGGTGTTGCGCGACTTAGAGCGGCGGTCTTGCGTGGATTTAACTTCGCGGGTATCGGCGGAAGGTCCTGAACAGCGGCTTACGCTTTTGCCTGAAGGGCAGGAGCATTTGGTGGCTTTGCGTAAGATGACTAAGCCGCCGCAGAGTCAGACTTTGTATGCGGCACAGTGGCACCACGGAGATGCACAAGCTATTTTTGAGCAGGCGATAGCTCCTGCGGCGGCACGATATAAGTTGCAGGCTTTGCGGCTGGATCGGTCTAAGACGGGGAATCGTCCGTTGGGTGAGCCGCTTCACGCTATTCGTCAGGCACGGGCGGTGGTGGTGGAGATGACAGGCGAGGCGAAGTCTATGCCGCCGGGTGGCTTGTGGTTTGAAGCGGGTTTTGCGGCGGGGCTTGGTGTGCCTATTTTGTGGACTTGCCGTGATGATAAGGGGCTACGCAAGGCTTTGGCGTTGGAAGCGGCTTCGGCTCCGTCGGGGGTGCTGTTCTGGAAAACCGCCGAAGACTTGAAAATAGCTTTAGAAAAGCGGCTAGAAGCGGTTCTGGCGGGCGGACAAAATTCAGAAAAAAGCTCGGCTCAGAGCCAAGAACAGGAGAAAAAAATAGGGAAAAATGGATAATTACGCAAAATATTCACAATTAGAAGCGTAAGACTCAATTTTTCCTGTTGATTTAGGCGTATTCTCAAATTATTTTTAGAAACTAGATGATTTCTAAAAGCAAATTTTCTTTGTTTAATAAGCAAAATCAGGTAAATAGCGTGAATTTTATAGCTACAAAAAATCTATTAAAATGCGGTATTTTTGTTGTAATCCGACTCTAATAGTGCCATAAATAAGGCAGGCAAAAAGTTTCCTTTCTAAAAGCCCGTCCGTTCAGTGCTATAAGGAGTTGGTAAAGATCAAGCTCACGAAGGTAAGACCCACAAAGGTAGGACTCACGAAGGTAAAGCCATGGACGTAGATTTCATCTTCTCAAAATCGCAAGCCAAGGAAGCGGGCTTTCGCAATGGCCGTCCCTGCATCATCTGGGATACGGAAGCTCTGTGGCGTGATGATAACCACGAGTCTGTAGAAAAAGGCGGAGCTTCTTATTGGTCTCCGCGGGCAGGTGGAGTGGTTTGGCTCAACAGCGAAAGCGTAGAAGTTTTGCGCAAGTGGGATCTGCCCCGCCGCTCTGACCCCATCGGCAGGCATTTTGCTTTGGGTATCACCAGTGAAATCGTGGAACGCAATATGCGGGTTAGTAATAAGGCGATTGATAAGACAGTTTTGGAAAGTGTTTCTAAGTTTGACCCGATGCAGTCTTATGCCAATCGTGCGCAACGGTTTATTAATCTCTGTGTCTTGCGGATTTCTTCTCTGCAGTATCCGATCTTGCTGGACGAAGAAATGCGTTCTTTTGTTTTGGCTTTCATTGGCTCCACTGAAACCCACGACAAAGACGGAAGCATTACCCGTATGTTCCTAGACGAGTTGCAGGAAAACAAGCTGCTTCGTTATAGCGGCGATAGAATTATCTTCCTGACCAAAGCTGATCAGCATTCACGCGAAATCCGTGTGCGGCAAACCACACGGCTCAATAACTAAGGGCTTGGCTGGAAGACACGGCACACGATGGCACGCACAAGACCAACACACGCACAAGACCAACAAGCGAGGCATAGAAAATCCAAAGAACACCGAACAACGCAAAGCCAGAACACCAGACGCAAGTTGTTTCGGATTAGTTTCCTTGCGTTCGGGCTTTTGGGGATACCAAGCGAAATCAGTTGAGTTGCGCCGCACTCATGTTGAATCCTAAGTGTCTCTGAGCAAGATAGCCCGAACGCAAGGATCTTTTTTTGCACTTTTTGCTCCGTAGGTATTGTTTTGTTCCGTAGATACTTTGCCTTGTGCCAAGCCACACACGAAAGCCCTGTACTAAAGCTCCGTGATAAAGCCCCACACGAAAGCCCCGTATATACCCCAAGCCTAATGGCACTTACGCCCGTGGATGGGCTTGCTTGTAGGCTCGTCCGAGCCGTGTTGAATCCACGCCCGTATAGCGTTGCGTCGTGGATAGGCTGGCGTGTCCTAGAAGTTCTTGAATGGCTCGTAGATCGGCTCCGTCTGAGAGCAGGTGGGTTGCAAACGAATGGCGCAAGGCGTGGGGAGTAGCACTTTCAGGCAAGCCCAAACGGCGGCGTAGATCCTGCATCGTCATCTGCACAATCCGTGGAGCCAGCACGCCACCCCGTGTGCCACGAAATAGCGGTGCAGTGCCTGTGGCTCCTGCTAGGTGCGGACAAGCATCACAGTAGGCATACAAAGCCACCACCAGTATCGGCAGGAGCGGTACAATTCGCTCCTTGTCGCCCTTGCCCAGCACCCGTAGAGCTGCGTCTGTGGCATCGCGGGGCGGTAGGTCAGCCACGGTCAGCGACAGGGCTTCGCCCAGGCGTAAGCCTGCTCCCCAGAGCAGTAGCAAAACCGCACGGTCACGCGGAGCCAACCACGCAGGCTTGCCAGCATAAAATTCATCAAGAGCCGCCAGCAGCATCTTGGCTTCATCCTTTGCCAAGGGACGTGGCAAGGCGCGTTTCGGTGTCGCAGGACGCAAACGCGCCAAAGCCAGATTATCAACTCCGTGTTCGCGTCTTAGGTAGCCGAAGAACGAACGCACACCCGCCACCGCTCGCGCATTAGACGCAGAAGACACGCCACGAGCCGAGCGATGGGCAAGCCACGCACGAAATTCGCTCAAGGTGATTTCGGATAAAGCGGCTTGGGTTAAGGCGGCGTTGCGGTGTTGTTCTAGGAAGAAAAGCAGGTCAGCTAGGTCTTGATGATACGAAGCCAAAGTGCGTTCCGCACGATTTTGCTCGTTGCGTAAAACAGCTTGCCAAGCCGCAATGTCGTTTTGCAAGTGTGCTGCTGTGCCTTCCATTCCTGCCGTGGTCGCAACTGTGCCGCGTTTGCTCGGCTTGCCTGTTGTCGCTTGGCTTTTGCTCTTGGAAGGCTTTGCCATCTTGCTGTCAGTGCGTTGTTAGCGAGTCTTGTGTCTAGTGTCAGCGAGTCTAGTGTCTTGTGTCTTGTGTCTAGTGTCAGCGTTGTCGCTTGCGCGTTGCTGGTCTTTTGCCCTTGTGCTGCCCGCCTGTGTGCCGCTCGCCTGTTGCTGTTCATCAAGTCACCAAAATGCACCTGTTAGATGCAGTCTATAAAATGCGCCTTACAGAATGCGTCTTACAGAATGCGTCTTACAGAATGCGTCTTACAGAATGCGTCTTACAGAATGCACCTTACAGAATGCTTTGCCCCGTCTTCTGCCAATCGGCTAAGAAAGCTTCAAGCCCCTTGTCGGTCAGCGGATGGCGATAAAGTTGGTGCAAAACCTTCGGCGGCAGAGTTGCAACATCGGCTCCGATACGGGCGGCTTCTACGACATGAATCGGATGGCGCACCGAAGCTACTAAAACTTCAGTCGCCATTCCTTGTGCATCGTACATTTCAACAATATCCGAGACCAAAGCCATACCGTCTTGCCCGATATCATCCAGCCGCCCCACAAACGGAGAAATAAATTGCGCTCCCGCCTTCGCCGCCAACAAAGCCTGTGCCGCCGAAAAACACAAGGTCACATTCACGCCAATTCCCGCCTGCGACAAGCTGTGGCAGGTTTCTATCCCTGCGGGGGTGAGCGGTACCTTGACCGTGATGTTGTCGGCTAGGCTGGCTAGGTACTTGCCTTCTTCAAGCATTGCCTTCGTCTCGGTTGCCGTGACTTCAGCCGAAACCGAGCCTGAGACTAAGCTTGCGATTTCCTTGATGACTTCGGCGATTTTGCGTCCGCTCTTGGCGATGAGCGAAGGATTAGTGGTTATGCCATCCACCAAGCCACTTGGCAGAAGTGCGCGAATTTCATCGGTGTTAGCCGTGTCTAGGAAAAATTTCATCTTAATTCCTCAATGGGTAATTCCTTACAGGTGATTCCTTATAGGTGATTCCTTATAGGTAATCCCTTACGGATAATCCCTTGCAGAAAGAGCCAGAAAACAGGTGCGAGCCACTCGCTAGGGCTAGTATAAACCCTGAACGCCAAAACCACCGTAGAATCACTCCGAATCAGCGCAGTAGCCTGTGGAAGAAACAAGCCCCGCCAAGTCCGCAGAAGAAAGCGGACGAATCGTCAATGTGCTGCTCTCCTTGCCCGTGGAGCGCACCTATCCCTATGCCGTGCCTACGGGGTGGGAAATACCGCCAGCTGGCTCCTGGGTGGCTGCCAAGGCGGCAGGACGCAAATCTATAGGGGTGGTGTGGGATACGCCCCTAGCGGCTCCCTACAGCCAGCAGGGAGCGAATAGGCAGGGGGTAGGGCAGGGCGTAGGGCAGGGGGCAGGACAGGGAGCAAAAGCCAAGCCGAACAGGAAACCCGCCAAGCCTGTTGTTATGGCTCCTTTGGAAGCGGTTTTTCCAGCTCCCCTACTGGATAAGCCCATGCGCGACTTTCTGCTGTGGAGCGCACTGTATACGCTGATTCCTGTTGGCTCTTTGCTTGCGGCTACGGCTCGGGTGGCGGAAGCCTTGAAAATTCCCGCTCAGGGGCAAGCAGAAGCTAGTACAGGGGGCATAGGGGACACAGGGGGCACAGAAGCCACAGAAGCCACAGAAGGCAGTACAGAAGCCACAGGAGGCAAAGAAGCCAGCACAGGGGGGGCAGAAGCCACAGAAGGCAGTACAGAAGCCACAGGGCGCAAAGAAGCCACAAAAGCCACAAAAGGCAGAAAGGGCAAGAAGTCCGAGTCGAAGCAAAGGCGCAAGACGATTGAAATCCCTGATGTGGTGGCAGCCCTTGGCAGAACTCCGCCGCTTGAGCTGAGCCAGCCGCAAGCCCAAGCCGTAGCCACCCTGCAGGACAAGATCCAAGACCGCAAGTTTTCAGTAACCCTACTAGAAGGAGTCACAGGTGCTGGCAAAAGCGAAGTCTATTTATCGGCTCTGCGCGAAGCACTTAAGGCAGGCGGACAAGTGCTTGTGCTCCTGCCTGAGATTTCGCTATCGGACGATTGGCAAAGAAGGCTAAATCAGCGGCTTGGTTTTGCGCCTTTGGTTTGGCATTCGTCTCTGACTCCTGCTGTGCGTCGCGAGACCTGGCATGCCGCCGCCAGTGGAGTGGCTCCATTGATTGTGGGTGCGCGTTCGGCTTTGTTTCTGCCCCTGCCCCGCCTTGCGACAATCATCGTGGACGAAGAACACGACACCGCCTTCAAGCAAGAAGATGGAATCCTGTATCACGCTCGTGACCTTGCTGTTGCGCGTGGCTTACACGAGCAGGTGGCGGTGGTTTTGGTGTCGGCGACTCCTTCGTTGGAGAGTCTGGTTAACGCCGAACGCGGAAGGTACCAGCGTCTGCGTCTGCCTGAACGCCATGGCGTTTTACGCGGGGCTTCTTTGCCTGAAGTGGAAGCGGTGGATCTGCGTAAATTTCCGCCTGTCTTTTCTGTGGCGGATACGGACAAAGGGGCAGAGAGCAATAAAGCAATAGATAGCAGTAGAAAAACAAGCGGCGGTAAAGAAGCAGATGACAAGACTGGCGAGCACTCAAAAGCGCATACGGATAAGCAGGCAGAAAACACGCAAGCAGAAGCCACAGAAGATAAAGCCACAGAAAACACGCAAGCAGAAGCCACAGAAAACAAAAAGCCAGAAGCCCGTAAGAAAAAGCCGAGTCGCCGCCGCAAGCCTGCGTGGTTATCTCCGCCACTGGTGGAAGCACTAGAAGAAACTTTGCAGGCGGGAGCGCAATCTTTACTGTTTCTCAATCGCCGTGGATATGCTCCCTTGATGCTCTGTGGCAGTTGTGGCTTGCGCTTGCAGTGCCGTGACTGTACGGCTTGGCTGGTGTTGCACGAGCCGAAGCTCCGCCTGCACTGTCACCACTGCGGACGCACAGAAAAATTGCCCTCCACCTGTGCGGCGTGCGGCTTTGATGGAGTCTCGCATCCGAAAGACAAGAAGCCTACCAACAGCACGGATACAGAAAGCGAGTCGGCTCCGCTTTTGGGTCCGTGGCGGGCTTGCGGTCCTGGAGTAGAACGAGTTGCCGAAGAAGTGCGTTATCGTTTTCCGCGGGCGCGGGTGGCGGTGGCGTCCAGCGACCGCGTGGAGTTCAGCGACGGCACCGAAGGTAGCGTGGCTGAAGTTTTCTCGCGTCTGTCTAGCAAGCGGCTGGATATTCTTATCGGCACCCAGATCATCGGCAAGGGACACCACTTCGCTGGCCTCAACCTAGTCGGCATCATAGACGCTGACCTTGGCCTCCAAGGCGGAGACCTACGCGCCCTTGAACGCTCGTGGCAGGTTCTACACCAAGTCGCAGGACGCGCCGGCGGACTCGCCAACGGCAGAGCAGGGCGCGTACTGGTGCAGACCCGCCTGCCCGAACACCCCGTAATGGAAGCCCTGCTATCGGGCGATAGTGAAGCCTTCCTGCGGCGTGAGCGTGATGCGCGACAGGCTGCAGCTATGCCTCCATTCGGACGACTTGCGGCGGTGATTTTGTCTTCGCCTAATCTCAGCATTCTTGAAGAATACGCGGTGCGTTTGCGCGATGCGGCTCCACAACAGGCTGGAGTGCAAGTTTTGGGTCCTGCTCCTGCTCCGATTGCGGTTTTGCGTCGCCGTCATCGCTGTCGCTTTCTGGTGCGTGCCCAAAGCGGTGTGCGTTTGCAAGACTATATGCGGCACTGGCTTGCCCGAGCTACTCCCCCCAGCTCAGTCCGCCGTGCCATAGACATTGACCCCCACTCCTTCCTGTGAAATCATAGCCAGCACAAATAAATCTTAAAGGGGGTCAGTATGTCTTTTGTATGGCGAATCAAAAAACGCGATATAAATTGCGTCAATGCTCTGCTAGACAAACATGCAAGCAATGAAATGATTTGGGAGCGTGTAGACAATAACCTTGCTACACACAGGAAGAAAATTACAAAAGAACAATTTTGGCAAGGTATGATTGCAATGCGTCTCACGACACAGCAAAAATACAGCCCTGGAAGTTTGGCGTATAATTTTAACCACAAGAAGCCTTATCCGTTGTCATATAGAGCTGTTTCGCAACAAAAGGATATAAAGAAGTTTGTAACGCAAACACTCAGAGAGCATAGAGCCAATCGTTTTCCTGATGCGATTGGTATAGAGTCTGCAAAGAATTTTCATAACCTGACTGAAGGGGGGAAGTGGCAAGAACTGCTAAATCAAGTCAATCGCCTTACAACTCTACAAAGCAAAGAAGTAGAGCGGGAAATTTGCGACTATCTAAGACTTCTTCTTTCAGGTATCGGGCCTAAACAAGCACGGAATATTTTGCAATATCTCGGTCTTACCCGTTTTGAAATTCCCATAGATAGCCGTATCATTAAGTGGCTTTGCTCTGAGACCACTTGCCCTAAAGAGTTTAGCTATATCAATTTATCAATCCCATTGGGATATGAATTTATCCTTGACCAAATTCAAAACCTTTGCGAAGCGTGTAATGAATTTCCGTGCATTGTAGATGCAGCTGTCTTCAGCGATGTAGATGGAACCAAGTGGGGAATCCGCCCCAACGCCAAGCGCAATTGGCCCCGCCCAAATTGAGCGGATAAATTCACCTCCCTGACCCTGCGTAAATACCCGCCCAAAAATGGCGCAATTCTAAGCCCGATTTTGACGGACAAGCACAGGGGTGGTAGATTTTGTTCTGTATGAATGCGGCTATGCCTGACCTGTCTGTTGGCTCTGTTGCCTCGGCTCCGAGTGGGCTGGCGGCGCGTTATACGGCTGCTTTGCTGGGCTATGCTGATGGCTCAGAGCCGCTGGAAGCTGACCTGACCCGCCTGATGGAGACGCTGAAAAGTCAGCCGCAGCTTGTGGCGATGCTGGGCTCTCCGTTGGTTTCGCGGGCGGGGCAGGAGCAAGTAATGCAGACTTTTTTGAAAGACAATCAGTTTTGCCAGTCCGTGGAGCGGTTAGCTTTGCTTTTGGTGCGTAATCGGCGGGCGGATGTGATTGTTGCGGTGGTTCGCGAGACGCTGGCTGAGCTAGCCCGTCGCCGTGGAGAAATCACTGCCGATGTAATTTCGGCGACTCCTTTGTCTGATGCGCAGCGTGATCGGCTGGCTGAGATTCTGACTCGTGCTGTCGGACGCAAACCGCGTATTAATGTTGTGGAAGATCCGAATCTGCTGGCTGGATTTGTCGTGCATGTTGGCAGTCGTATGTTTGACGGTTCGTTGCAGGGACGACTCAAGCGGTTGCATCTTGCTTTGGCGGTTTCTGGTTGATGGTGTTTGGCGTGGTGTTTTCTTTGTCGCGACTTTTGCCAACGGAATGCAACAACGAACAGCGGAATGCAACAACGGAAGACTCACAACGGAAGACTATAGGCGAAATTGTCTTGCTGTTAAACTGAACCCGAACTAAACCCAAACTGAAATCGCACTAAACCAAACTAAAACTCAACTGAAACCCAACTGAACGGAAAAGCTCATGGAACCGCGTCCTGCCGAGATATCATCGGTTTTGAAACAACAGCTGGAACAATTTGACAGTCGCGCTGAACTTGCCGAAGTCGGGCAGGTGCTATCCGTCGGAGACGGAGTCGCTCGCGTCTGGGGGCTAGACAATGTCCAGGCGGGTGAGTTGGTTGACCTGCCGAATGGCTTGTCGGGTATGGCACTGAACTTAGAAGCCGATAATGTCGGAGTGGTTATCTTTGGTGATGACCGTGAAGTCCGTGAAGGTGATACGGTTAAGCGCACGGGTAAGATTGTGTCGGTGCCTGTGGGCAAGGGCTTGCTCGGGCGGATTGTCAACGGGCTGGGTCAGCCGATTGATGGTAAGGGTCCGATTGAGTCGGATGAAGAGCGGCAGGTTGATGTAAAAGCTCCGGGGATTATTCCGCGTAAGTCGGTTAGCGAGCCGATGTCTACGGGGATTAAGGCAATTGATGCGCTGATCCCCATCGGACGCGGCCAACGCGAGCTTATCGTCGGTGACCGCCAAACAGGCAAGACCGCAATCGTGCTGGATACTTTCCTCAACCAGAAGGAAAACAATTCGTCCAACAACGAGAAAAAGAAGCTGTACTGCATCTATGTTGCGGTGGGGCAGAAGCGTTCATCGGTGGCGCGTTTTGCCAAGGCGTTAGAAGACCGTGGCGCGTTGGAGTATTCAATCATTGTTTCGGCTACGGCTTCTGATCCTGCTCCTTTACAGTTCTTGGCTCCTTATGTGGGCTGTTCTATGGGTGAATACTTCCGCGACAACGGAATGCACGCGGTTATTGCCTATGATGACTTATCAAAGCACGCAGTTGCCTATCGTCAGATGTCTTTGTTGTTGCGCCGTCCGCCTGGGCGTGAAGCTTATCCGGGCGATGTTTTTTACCTGCACTCGCGTTTGCTAGAACGTGCCGCCAAGCTATCGGACGAACACGGTGGCGGCTCACTGACTGCCTTGCCGATTATTGAAACGCAGGCGGGTGATGTGTCGGCGTTTATTCCGACCAATGTTATTTCTATTACCGATGGGCAAATCTTTTTAGAGACGGGGCTTTTCTATCGCGGAATTCGTCCTGCTTTGAATGTTGGGCTTTCGGTTTCGCGTGTGGGTTCGGCGGCACAGCTGAAGTCTATGAAGCAGGTGGCGGGGTCTATCAAGCTGGAGCTTGCACAGTACCGCGAAATGGAAGCCTTTTCGCAATTCGCTTCAGACCTTGACGCGGCGACGCAACGATTGCTGGCTCGTGGTCGTAGGTTAACCGAGTTGTTAAAACAGCCGCAGTATTCTCCTTTGTCTAATGAAGAGCAGGTGGTGGTTATCTTTGCGGGCGTGAATGGCTTTGTGGATGGAATTGACGCAGACCAAGTCACCCGCTTTGAAGAGCGTTTGCTACAAGAGCTACGCGGCGAACAGGGAGCAGAACTTCTGAATGCCATTCGTTCGGCGGGACAGGTTGATGAAGACAGTGAGAAGAAGCTGCGTGAATTTCTTAACACTTTCGTCTCAAGGTTTGCGGAGTAAGAACAGCCCTGTACTGGCTGGTCTTGTGGAGTTCTATGGCAAATCTTAAAGAGCTACGAATTCGCATCAACAGCGTTAAGGCGACGCAGAAGATTACTTCGGCGATGAAGCTGGTGGCGGGGGCTAAGCTTCGCCGTGCGCAGGAGCAGGTGCAGGCGGCTCGTCCTTACGCTGAGCGTATGGAGCGTATGCTGACTTTGCTGGCGGCTCGCACTTCTTCGCGTCCGCCTTTGATGGAAGGGCGGGCTGTTGCTGAAGGGCAATCTGCCCGTCACTTACTTGTTGTCGGTACGGCTGACCGTGGATTGTGTGGCGGTTTTAACGCGAACATTGTTCGTGAAGCGCGTCGTCACGCGGCTGACTTACAGAAGCAGGGAGCAGAAGTGCAGTTCTATTGTTTGGGGCGTAAGGGGCGTGACCAGCTACGCATGCAGTACGGAGATAAAATCGTTAGTACGGTAGAAGACTTGACTCGTCCGCAGCCTGAGTTTTCGCGGGCAGATGCGATTGCGTCTGACATCATCGCGCGTTTTGAGTCGGGAGAATTTGAAGTCTGCACTTTGTTTTTCTCTAAGTTTGTTTCGGCGATAACGCAGGAGCCGACGAAGGTTAATCTCATTCCGTTAGAGAGAGCAGAAGAAGCCACAGCCGAAGCCACAGACGGGGCTACAGGTAAGACTACAGGTAAGAATACAGACAAAGCCCAAGCCCCGCGTGAAACGACGAGCACAAGCCAAGCTGATGCTACGGGCGCACCTGAATTTGAGCCAGGACAAGAAGAAATTTTGTCTTCTTTGGCTCCGCATAATCTTGCTGTGCAGATCTGGCGGGCGATACTGGAGAACAACGCTTCCGAGCAAGGGGCGCGTATGACCGCAATGGACAACGCAACCCGCAATGCGGGTGATATGATCCGCCGACTTAATCTTGTCTATAACCGCACGCGTCAAGCTGCGGTTACGACTGAGCTGATAGAAATCATTTCTGCCAAAGAGGCATTGTGAGCTTTTAGGTGAGTGTCAGGTGAGCTTTTCTTGTGTTCAACTCGTGCTTAGACTTCGCTTTCATTCGCGAGCTGTTGCGCCTGTGCTTTTTGGCGTTGGCGGTGACTCTCGCCACGGAGCAACTGCGTACCCCAAGCCCTGCCAAAGCACAGGACACAACAGCGTGGCAATACTTAGAAGAAGAGCGGCCAGGCGAAACGCCAGGATTGTTCGCGCAGATTTGGTCAAACAATCACCTAACGAAGAGTCGTTCGCTGGCTTTCTTCAAGTGCGACTTGGAGCCCGAAACGGGAGGGCAAATTTATTTTGCCTTCGTGCCGTCGCGTTTGTTTTCGCTAGACCCCGAGACCACAGAAGGCGGAGCCGCTACCCTGTATTGGCGGGTAGACAATCAGGCGGGCGTGCCCGTGCCGATGGAGCTTTCGCTTTTGCAGGAAGGCAAGCGCATTCAGTACAAGGGGGCAGGTCAGCCTGTGATAGAAATGCTTCAAGGAATGGCAAAACGCGGTGGCAAGCAGCTTTATTTGGTGGACAGTCGTATTCCCGATGGTGGGATACTAGATGTTTTTACGCTCAACAAAGCTCGCTCGGCGTTGTTGCGTGTGCTCAAGGGGTGCAACGACTTTCAGCCTACGGGCGGAGTGGTTTTTCCGAATTTGAGCGGTGAAAACTTTGACTTAGAATAGCCAACAGACAAGACCCAGCCAGCGACCAAGACAGCGACCCAGCCAGCGACTAAGACACAGCGAACGCACCAAGCCAGCAAGCACAGCAAGACACGCAAAGCACACCAAACACACCAAGACACCGAACACACAAGACACACCGAACACATCCAACAGACAAGACACACAAAAAAGCAAAGGGCAGCACTATGGCAGAGACACAAAGTAAGACAGGGCGAGTCACGCAGATTATGGGCCCTGTTGTTGATGTATGGTTTGAAGGCGACTTGCCGCTCATTCTGAACGCTCTAGAAGTGGAGAATAGCGGGCGCAAGCTGGTTCTAGAAGTTGGGCAGCACCTTGGCGAGCATATGGTGCGCACTGTTGCGATGGACGCAACTGAAGGGCTTGTTCGTGGGGCTGAAGTGCGTGATACGGGTGAGCCTATCCGTGTGCCTGTGGGCCCGCAGACTTTGGGGCGGATTATGAATGTCATCGGCGAGCCGATAGACGAACGCGGAGCGGTTACGACAGAAAAGCAGCTACCGATTCACCGTCCGTCTCCTGCCTTCACGGAGCAATCCACCGAAGCCGAAATTCTGGTGACAGGAATCAAAGTGATTGACTTGCTGGCTCCCTATGCCAAGGGCGGAAAAATCGGACTCTTCGGCGGTGCAGGTGTCGGCAAAACGGTTTTGATTCAGGAGCTGATTAACAATGTTGCGAAGACCCACGGTGGCTATTCGGTCTTTGCGGGTGTCGGCGAGCGCACCCGTGAGGGCAACGACTTGTACCACGAAATGATTGAGTCGGGCGTGATTGACTTGAAGAGCGATAAGTCTAAAGTTGCGCTTGTCTACGGACAAATGAACGAGCCGCCGGGTGCGCGTGCGCGTGTGGCTTTGACGGGCTTGACCTTGGCGGAATACTTCCGCGATGACGAAGGGCAGGATGTGCTGTTCTTCGTGGATAATATTTTCCGTTTTACGCAAGCGGGCAGTGAAGTTTCGGCGTTGCTAGGGCGCATTCCAGCGGCGGTGGGGTATCAGCCGACTTTGGCGACAGATATGGGCGCACTGCAAGAGCGGATTACTACCACGCGCAAGGGATCTATCACTTCGGTTCAGGCGATTTATGTGCCAGCTGATGACTTGACGGATCCTGCTCCTGCGACGAGCTTTGCCCACTTGGATGCGACTACGGTTTTGTCGCGGCAGATTTCTGAGCTTGGAATTTATCCTGCTGTTGATCCACTGGACTCAACGAGCCGTATCCTTGAGCCCGCAGTCGTCGGAGAAGAACACTACACAACAGCCCGCCGTGTGCAGGAAACCTTGCAGAAATACAAGCAACTGCAAGACATCATCGCCATTCTAGGCTTGGACGAACTGTCCGAAGAAGACAAGCTAACAGTGGCGCGGGCGCGAAAGATTCAACGCTTCTTGTCGCAGCCGTTTGATGTGGCTGAAGTCTTTACGGGTTCGCCTGGTGTGCAGGTACCGCTAGAAGACACGGTACGTGGCTTTAAAGACTTGGTGGAGGGTAAATATGATCATTTGCCTGAAGCGGCTTTTTATATGGTGGGTTCAATTGATAAGGCGGTAGAAAAAGCCGCGAAGTTGGCGGCGGAAGCTTAGGTCAGAGCCGCTAGATTTCTACGGAACACCCCATAGATATACCCCACAGGACGAAGAGACAAAGCGATGAGCGATAGCAAGGCACAGGCTCGCGAAGCACAGGGTAGCGAAGCACAAGGCAAGGAGTCTTTCCGCTTTGAGCTGGCGACTCCTGCTAGGGCAGTTGCTGAAGGCGACTACGGCTTTGTCATCGTGCCAGGAGCCGAAGGCGATTTCGGAGTCCTAGCGGGTCATTCGGCTTTGGTGTCAGAACTGCGAGCGGGAGTCATCCGCGCCCGCAAAGCCCGACAAGTCGGCACAGACGGAGCCGAAAGCGAAGAGCGTTGGTTTATTGCTGGTGGCTTTGCTGAAGTTACGCCTGAGCGTTTGACTTTGCTGGTGTCCGCCGCCGAACCCTTGGACTCGCTAGACGCGGCGGCGATTGAGCAATCCATTCAAGACGCGCAGGAAGATATCGCTGACCTAGACAAAGAAGAAAGCACAGAAACGGGCAAAGAAACGAGCGCAGATACGAAGCGTATGGCTCTAGAACGCTCTGTCGCGACCAACCATGCCCGCCTGAAGGCTTTAGAAACTTTCGGCAACTCTAGCCCTAAAGCACAAGCCCATAGCTAATCTTGTGTTGCGCTCGTTAGCGGCTCACCTTTTAGCGACTCACCCTTTAACGACTCCTTGAGTGGCAAGGCAAACAAAGCCTTAATCTCGCGGTACATTTCCTGCTTGAAGGGCACGATACGCGACTCGGCTTCGTCTAGCGGAAACCAATTCCACGCCAAAAACTCAGGAGTACCCAAGCCGCTATCCAACTCTATATCGCTATCTGAGCCGAGAAAGCGGGCGAGGTACCACTGCTGTTGTTGTCCGCGATATCGCCCCCGCCATAAACGCCGTCTAAGGTCATGCGGTAGTTCGTAGCGTAACCAGGTGTGGCTATTGGCGATGACTTCTACTTTGTCGGTGCCGATTTCTTCGCGTAGTTCGCGGTGTAGTGCTTCTTCTGGGGTTTCGCCGCTATCTATTCCGCCTTGTGGAAATTGCCATGCTTCGGCGATTGCATCGCGTCTTTGTCCCATTAGTACTTTACCTGCGTGGTTGAAGACAACGGCGCCGACGCCGAGTCGCCAAGCTGGGTCGCGTTTTGGCGGCAGGGCAGGACGCGCAGGATAAGCAGGAGATAAACCAACCAAGCCGCTGACTCGCGATTATTCTGTGCCGTTGTTGCGTTGTTGCCAGATGTTGATAGCGTTTAGGGTTGCGACGGCACGTGAAAGCTGATTGTCGGGAATGGTTTCGTCGGCTGACAGATAGATTAGCCGTTCATCCCGTGCGGGACGCGAAGCTGTATTGGGCGTGGTATCGGAGTCTTCCCCTTGCTCACCCCCTTCGCCTTCGCCTGTTGTGTTTCCTTCGCCTTCTTCGTCGGGATTATCAATATGCCCTGACAGGCTTGCTTCGCGCCGTACGGTGGCTGATATTTCAAAGTCTAGCGGCTCAATGCGAGCGAGCGGCTCGCGGACATCGGGTTCAATACCTTCTGCCTGAATAGACCGCCCAGACGGAGTGTAATACAAAGCGGTGGTTAGGCGCACGGCTTGGTTTTCCCCGAGTGGCACGACTTGCTGTACTGAGCCTTTACCGAACGAGCGTGTGCCGATGACGACGGCGCGGCTGTGGTCTTGAAGTGCGCCTGCGACGATTTCGCTGGCACTGGCGGAGCCTGAGTTAATTAAAACGGCGATGGGCAGTCCGTTGGTGATATCGCCTGCTTCGGCGTTCCAGCGTTGGGCGCTGGCTTCGTCGCGGCCACGGATGGTAACAATTTCGCCGCGTTCCAGAAACAGGTCTGAAACTGAAACCGCTTGGTCGAGCAATCCGCCTGGATTATTCCGCAGGTCTAAAATATAGCCTTGCAGTTCGCCCCCCAGCTCGGACGAAATTTCTGACACGGCTTCGCGAATACCTGCTGTTGCTTGCTCAGAAAAGCTGGTGACGCGGATATATCCGTATCGCTCTTCTTCTGTGCGGTGGCGCACTGCTGAGACCTTGATCACATCGCGGACAATCCGCACATCAAACGACTCGTCGCCGCGACGGACAGTGATATTGATGGGCGTATTGACTTCGCCGCGCATACGGCGGACAGCTTCATTGATGGAAAGCCCGATGATATCTTCTCCATCAATGGCGACGATTTGGTCGCCCGCCTGAATTCCTGCACGAGCGGCGGGCGTATCATCAATCGGAGACACCACCGTCACGATTCCATCTTCGGAAGTGATTTCAATTCCGAGTCCCCCGAACGAGCCACGCGACTCAACCTGAATTTTTTCAAAATCGTCGGGTCCGAGATAATCAGAATGCGGATCCAGCGACTGCAGCATTCCGCGTACTGCTTCTTCTACGAGCTTATTCTGGTCTGGCTCGGTGACATAATCGCGTTGCACGCGATCTAAGATATCCCCGAAGAGCCGCAGATGATCATAGTCAGCATCAGGATTTCCCTGCGCGAGCGCAGTCCCAACCCCGACCCCCAACAAGAGAACAAAAAAGAAAGCAAACCGCATCACAAAACCCCTAACCAAAAAAAACTCCCCCCACCCCAAATCTACCCCCAATCCCCCAGCGTGGCAAGGCATCAACCCCCCACCCCAACACGCCACAAACTAGTTCCCTTCTCTTTGTAACGCTTGGTTCGGATTGGTCACTCCAGGAGGAAAATCTTCGTCTTCTTCAACAAGCTGTTTCATATACACCCAAGCCCTCCCTGCCTTTGCTTTTATTAAATCAATAAAAGACTCTTCGTCCGCATGGCGAATAGCATAGGTAGAACTCTGTTGATCCTCTTCTTCTTGCATATAGTTTGCGACATACTCTTTCCAGTTCCCCCATGATTGGATTTGGACTGCCTCTGATTCATCGCACTCTTCCCCTGCGTTGTTCATTCGGATTTGAGGTGACTCTAAACAATATGTAAAACTTGTATATGTTTGAGCCAATCCTTTTACACCTATTAGATTTGTTCGGGTAAGATTAACTGCAAAAAGCGTGCAACCTCTGAAGTCAGCCCTACTGAAATTTACATCACTGAAATTGGCACCGTAAAAAAGACAGTTACGAAAGGAAAATTTAGAAAGATTAAGAATTTTTCTCCCTTCAACATCCTCTTTTTGGCTTCGCCTTACAAAGTGAAGGCGTGAAAGATCTTTTTCAACCATTGAATCGCGAACAGGTAGCTCTCGCCCACTTCCCTTCTCTCTATCACTTTTTTCAAGATTATCTTGTGAGAGGAATTCTTTGCTAACAAGAATATCAAGTGCTCTCTGGCGTGCAGAGCGAGAAATGGGCACCCAGTCGCCTTCCTCGTCAGGTTTAGGTAGAGAAAGAACATAAAGTGCAACTGAGTGAACAGTTTCCTTATCGTCTTCAAAAATTAAATCTTCATACATATCTTCCAATACTCTAAGACCAGAAATGCACCGTCCAGCGTTCTCCCTTTCTGTTGCCATCTGCAAAGCATTTTGAAAACGCGCTTGATTAAACTGTTTTTGCGCCTCATCAATTTGCTCTCGTGCCTTACGAATTTGCTCATAGGTCTGATACCCCCGCCATATAGTCACAGCAAAAGTAATACTCGCAACGAGCAAGGCTAAAGAAAGAACAGGCGTATCCGTAAAACCCCCCACATTATTCGCGGTGCCTTTCACGGGCAGAGATTCTTCTACGAGAGGAATGACGACATACTTAATTACCGCGACCGTCACAAGAAAACTTGTTGGAATTGCGACGACAAGAAACCATCCCTGATGCTTCAAAACCCATTCGAGTCCTGGAAGCCCACCTTTAGATTCTTTGTCTTGGTCTGATTGCTCGGCCATAAAAATATTCATCTCTAGGGATGGTCAAGCCTGCCAAGATAGCACTGCCACACGACACAAACTACTCATCATCCCCACCCACCCCAGGAGGGTAGTCCGCACCCTCATCAGCAAGCTGTTTCATATAATCCCAAACTTCCTTTCTCATAATATCACTAGAATAGTGACTTTTTTCGTTAATAAAATCCTTCCATTCTTTCCATGGCTTGATAATAGAGGAGGGGTCTATTGTCAGCTGGTTAGCACCTACATCTATTTTGCCCGTAAGATACCTTAGATATTCCCAAACATCTTGAGTCATATCATCCCAAAATTTTTCACCTCCTTCAGAGCTAGGCTTCTCAGCAGAGAGAGTCAGTATTTTCCAAACATCCAAATCGGATGGAGTTCTCTTAATAACAATTGGTTCAGATTTATAAGGAGTTATTGCCATGGCAGCATAAGTGAGTTGTATTAAAAAGTCTTGCTCAGTAATCGTAGTCACATTTTGAGAACGATTTTTAAATAACATACGGGGAGGAGTTCTCGGTGGACTATCCCCCGCGTCCTCGATTTTGAATTCCACCGTGTGGAGCCACTTTTGCCAACCGAATACCTCGATTTGAGGTTGCTTCGTACAGTATGTCCAATCCAAATAATCAACGGTTAAGCCCCTAACATTTCTAAGCCGTGCTCGAGATAGATTAACACCAAACATCTGGGTGTTCTCAAGATTAGCATTATATAAATTCGCATCGCTTAAATTTACTCCACTAATGTCTGCGTTACTGAAGTCGCAATTATTGAAAGAGAATTTTGATAAATTGAGCGTTTTCCTTTTCTTAGTACCCTTGTCTATGCTTTGCCGTGCGATATAGAGTCTTGAGAAGTCTTTTTTAATGGTTGAATCCTTGATGGATAATTCCATACCATCATTCCCAGCCTTTCCGAACCTTTTCTTTTCTTCGTTGTCTATGTGCGCTTTGTAGGAGAGAAATCTGCCTCTGACGAGAATATCTAACGCCCATTGGCGTGCTGTGCTAGAGACTCTTTTTTCAGCCTTCTCTACAAGCTTTTCATCTTCTTCTAGAGATTTTTCGCCTTTTTCTAAAGATAAGACATAAAGTGCTACTGAATGAATTGTCTGTTGATCCAGCCTTTCCTCGTCTGTTTTTTCATCTCCCTTTTTTTCTATTTTTTCATAAATGTTGGCCAAAATTCTAAGACCAGACGCACAACGCCCTGCGCGCTCTTTTTCCGTTGCCATCTCTAAGGCACTTTGAAATCTTGCTTGTTTTAGTTGTTGTTGGGTGGTTTCTGCCTGATTGCGTGTTTCTTCAATTTGCCGCTGTGCTTTATCAATCTGCTCATTAATTTGCTTCCCCCGCCATAGAGATATAGCAATGGTGGTACTTGCGCCAATCAAGGCCAAAGAGAAGATTAAAATTTCACCGAATTTATCCGACAGATTGTACGGGTGATTAAAATTTGGATCATGAGAATAGTGATCAACTATAGGAGGAATAAAAATTACAGAAAGGAATGCTAGTGCCGCTAATCCAATTGCAAGAACAACAAAGAGACATAAGTACAAATAGGCTCCTGATATTAAGGAATCTATTTTGCTTGGTTTGAGCCTTTCATTTTCTTCTGGCATTTTGTTAGCTGGTTTGTAGTATCGGTGCACGCTCCAAGCTACCGTGGTAAAGGTCGCACCCCCAACAATTAACGCCAAGGAGAGCAACATAATTTGAGCAAGCTCGCTCGGCGAGTCGACTATGTAAGTAATAGCAAAAATGATCAGCAAAAAAGCAATAATCCAAGCAAGGAAAAACAGAGAAAGGAGGATAATTAAGCTTCTGAAAGTCACTGGACTCAGCGAGACGAGCCAAGCCAGCATGCCGCGCTTATTTTCTTTGCTTTTGTTTTCTTTCTCGGGCATTGGAGCATTCAGCTATAGGTTAATGGCAGAGGCTATATCTTACTCGCTTCGGGATGGTCTTCTCCAGGGGGGTAGGGCGCATCTTCCTTGGCTAAACTTGTTAAATAGTCCCACGCTGCCAACCCCATTTCATCCCTGAGTCCAACTTCAGAAGGTATAGAGAGAATTACTGCTCTTCCCTTTTTACTCTCCTCAACAGCCTTATCGTATTTCCTCACAATTTCTCCTACTTTTCTATAAAGATTTTTCCAATCATCCCAAGATTGGATGGAATTTAAATTTTTATTCGTAGCAACATCACCGATTTTAATTTCAGGCTGGTCTTTACAGTATGCAGAGCCTAAATGAACAAGAGGAAATCCATCTACATCTATGAATTTTGTCCGAGAGATATTAGTGCCAAATAATTTAGCACCTGCAAAATTAGCATTGCTGAAATTTACATCACTAAGATTTGCTCCATGAAAATCACAATCACGGAAAGAAAATCCAGATAAGTTAAGAATCTTATTGCCTTGAGAATCTTTCTCTTTACTTTTTCTTGCAAAGTAAAGACATGAGAGGTCTTTTTCAATCATTGTTTTTTGCACTGACATTTCCATGCTATTGGACTTGTCTCTAAGCCTTGTGTGCAGGCTTTCTTGAGAAAGGAAACCTTTATCAATAAGAATATCAAGTGCCCACTGGCGCACAGTTCTAGAAACCTTTCTTTCTCCTTCTTTAGGCAGAGAGAGAACATAGAGTGCAACTGAATAGATACTTTCTTTATCTGTATCACTCAGGCTCTCGTACATACCTTCTAATGCTCTTAGGCCAGAAATGCATCGCGCCGCGTTTTCTTTTTCCGTTGCAAGTTCCAAAGCATTTTGAAGGCGTTCTTGTTTGCTTTGTGCTTCTGCTAATGCGGCTTGCTCGCGTTCTCTAAATTTTTGCTCTACAGCTCCTGCAATTTGTTCGTGGATTTGTTCTCCGCGCCATAGAGATATTGCAAAGGTAAAACTTGCGCCGACTAAGCCTAATGAGAAGAGTAGAATTTGAGCAAAATTAGCCTCTGATTTAAGAGGTATTTTCGGAATTAAATGATCAATAGCAAAGGCAATAGCTCCGACAATAAAAACCAGAAAAAGAAGGCAAATTGCACCACGAAGCATTATGGAGTCCCAAGGGATGGGCTGGTTAGCCTTGTCCCGTTCGGACTCTTCGCTTTTTTCTTTATTAAACATCTTAAGCATAAGGATATTTCGGATGGAGTGGCGGAGTTGCCCCCCATCCACAGGGGGAGGGGCGGGGCTGACGGAGGATTATAGCGAATCGCAAGGGAGTGTGGCACTGTCGGACGATGCCCCGCACCTCCGCCGCCGTTAAGATTGCCGCCGCCGCGCCCTTCTGGCACGCCGACGGAGGCGCATCACGCCTGCTCTGCGCCGACGCGACCGACTGCGCGACCGTGCCGCGCAACGCGGTGGAGCTGACTGTGACTTCGCCTCCATACAACTTGGGGATGAATTACTCGGGCGACTCCAGCGACGACTTTCTTGAGTACGCCGCCTACCTTAAGTTTTCTGACTCTGCCTCAACATCGGCCAACGTTCTGCAAAACCTCCACCAACCCCAATCCCCCCACATACAAGGCATCAAACCCCTGCCACAACACGCCACAAACTATTAACCTTCTTCTTCTCGCTCATCATCCCCAACCACCCCAGGAGGGTAGAGGGCATCTTCGGCGGCAAGGCGTTGCATGTAGTCCCATACCTCATCCTTCGCTCCTTCGGGTTTCTTCTTAGTCTTCTTAACAAGCTTTTTCCACTCCTCCCACGATTTGATAACGGAAATTGCCCTTACCTTTAACTGACCTGTCGAAGAGTCTTCTACAATCCTTTCAGTAAGAATTTTTAGATAATCCCAAACTTCTGGAGTCATAGATAAGTGATCTAAGCCAAACATTCTGGCATTAAGTTCCTCTCCTTGCTCTTCAGCAAAAGCCTTCCAAGCCGCTAAAGCTTCAGAAGTTCGTGGAATAAGGGTTGATTTTAATTTTTTAGCTTTCATTTTTTCTATGGCAAGGCAAAGTCGTATCAAGAAGTCCTGCTCGGTGTAAAGATCTGGCTCTCTATAATAGTACGGCCTTTCACAGAACACCTTGCGAGGAGGGTCTACTTTTGGATGCTCACCTAAATCTATAATTTTATTTAATCCTTCGTTCCATTCCTTCCAACCCCTAATCTCTATTTCGGGTTGCTCTACACAATACGCCCACTCCCACTTGAGCATATCACTAAGAAGTAGTTCTTTTATATTTATAAATTTTGTTCGGGAAAAATTAACCCCGAACATCGTGACCTCCTTAAGATTAGTTTCTTTATAGCTACTCCCTTGAAAATCTGCGTCACTTAAATTAATTCCGCTTAAATCCGCTCCATCAAGCTGGCATCCGTTGCCAAGAGAGATTCCCGACAAGTCGAGAGTTGTTCTCTTGCCAGAATCTTTATCTATTTTTCTTTTTGCGATATAAAGGCCTGATAAAACCTTTCCATTCATTGAAGTGCGAGCTAAATTCTTTAAGATTTCATCTTCATCCGTATAGGTTTTTTGAATTCTTTCTTTAGAAAGAAATTTCTTTTCAACAAGAAGATCTAGTGCTCTCTGACGCACCAATGGGGGAACATTTCTATGATAGTTGCTTGCGAGAAGAGAAAGTGCTGTGGAGAAGATGGTTTCTTTTTGGTCGTCATTTACATCGTCATATAGCTCTTCCAATATCTTGAGCGCAAATACGCGGCTTCTTATATCACTTGATTTTTCTATAGTTTCCAGAGCCTCCTTAAACTGCTCTTCAGTCCTTTGCCTCTGTGCTAGTTCAAATTGTTTTTGCGCTTGCTCGGTTTGCCTTTGTGCTTGTTCCATTTGTAATTTTGTCGCCTCAATTTGCTCTCGCGCTGCCTTTGTTTGTTCCTGTGCTGAACTTGACTGCTCTTGTGCTGACTTTGATTGCTCTTGTGCCGCACCCGTTTGCTGTAACGCTATGTCCAATTGTTGCCGTATTAATGAATTCTGTCTATCTGATTTTCGGATTTGCTCATAGGCTAAATACCCGCGCCACATGGTCACAGCAAAAGTTACGCTTGCTACAACTAAGGCTAAGGAGAAAACAGGAATTTCTGCAAAGTTCTTTAATATATCGGAGAAGTTTTGTTCTATAAACAATTTAACAATCAATGCAATGAGACTAAAAACAGCAATGCTTGTGGCTATGAAACTGAGTGGGAGGCAGATGATAAGAAACCACCCTTGATGCCTTAAAGCCCACTCAAGAAACGGAAGCCCGCCTTTAGATTCTTCGCCTTGACTCTTTGTTTTGCGTGGCGATTTGTAATACTGGCGTCTATTCCACAAAATTATGGCAGGCACTATGCATGCGAACAAGATACCCGCTACAACCGAGAATAATAAAATTTGAGTAAATTCATCCGACATAACGGGAGGCACTTTGGTGCGCAAATAGTAAACAACAGGAGCAGTAATTAAATAAATGAGTAAAAGTAGAGCAAAGAGCCCCATAAGTTGGCAAATTATAAAGCCCCGTGACATTGGCGGAGTGGATTCGCCCTCTGCGGACTCTTTATCCTTATTTTTTTCTTCGTCGTCGGTCATCAGAATGCGTGGCTGTAAGTGAGCCTTCTCCTGCTTGGTGTTTTGCCCCACCCCCTCCACAGGGGGTAAGGGGGGATTATAGCGAATCGGGAGGGAGTGTGGCAGTGTTGGGTGATGCCACGCACTTCTGCCGCCGTTAAGATTGAAGCTGACGCGCCCTTCTGGCACGCCGACGGAGGCAAGTCGCGCCTGCTCTGCGCCGACGCGACCGACTGCGCGACCGTGCCGCGCAACGCGGTGGAGCTGACTGTGACTTCGCCTCCATACAACTTGGGGATGAATTACTCGGGCGACTCCAGCGACGACTTTCTTGAGTACGCCGCCTACCTTAAGTTTTCTGAAAAGTGGCTGAAAAACTGCCACCGCTGGACAAAAGACACAGGCCGCCTCTGCCTCAACATCGGCCTAGACAAGAACAAGGGCGGCAAACGTCCTGTCTGCGCCGACCTGACCCACGCCGCCATGAAAGTCGGATGGAAATACCACGCCACCATCATTTGGAACGAAGGCAACATCTCGCGCCACACCGCTTGGGGCAGTTGGAAGTCCGCCAGCGCCCCGCACATCATCGCTCCCGTTGAGGTGATCATCGTGCTCTACAAAGGCGAGTGGAAGCGCAAACATCGCGGCGAAAACGACATCAGCGGAGACGATTTCAAAACTTGGGTCAAAGGAGTCTGGTCTTTCCCCGGCGAAAGTGCCAAGCGAGTCGGACACGAAGCTCCGTTTCCGCGTGAGCTGCCGAAGCGGTGCATCAAGTTGTTTTCCTTCGTTGGCGACACGGTGCTAGACCCCTTCTGCGGAAGCGGCACAACTCTGATAGAAGCTCTTGCCAATCGCCGCCACGCCATCGGCATTGAGAAAGAACAAGACTACTGCTCTCTCACCGAGCAGAGAATTGCAAAAGAACTTTATTAGAACCGCGCAAGAAAGCCCGAGTTAGGGGCTAGCCATCCGTAGCCTAGAATGTGGTAAATTTGGGGGATGGAGAAGGTTAAGTTTCGGGCGATGGCGGATGGGGATGCAGAAGACTATCGCTTCCTCGATGCCTTTGAGCACCAATATTACAAAGGCACCGCAAAACGGGTGCTCGCAGAGCTCGCTCTGCAGGGAGACCAGTCTAATCAAGATGGCTTGTCAGGCTATCAAGTCTCACGGCTTGAACACGCACTCCAAACCGCAACCCGAGCCATGAACGACAACGCCGACGACGATTGGATCGTCGCCGCTCTGTTGCACGATATTGGCGATAGAATTGCTCCGCAAAATCACGATACGGTGGCGGCGGAAATCTTGCGTCCGTTTGTTCGCGAAGAAGTCGCGTGGGCAGTAGAACATCACGGAGTCTTTCAGATGTACTATTACGCGCATCATCTCGGCAAAGACCGCGAAGCACGGCAAAAATACGCAGGACATCCATACTTTCAGACTTGCGCCGATTTCTGTGAGCGGTGGGATCAGCCTTCGTTTGACCCTGACTACCAAACCAAGCCCTTGCAAACTTTTGCTCCGCTTGTAGAAAAAGTCTTTGCTCGTCCTGCTTGGCATGTTGAGCATTTGCGTCCGAACCAAGTTGTCGGATTGCCATAACAAAACCGTCACGCCACAAAATCACGCGCCAACAAAATTCTTCACGCAAAACGCGCAGTAGAAAACACAGTATCAAACAAGTCTTAAAATCACTTCCGAAACCTACCCGTCTGCATTCAATTGAATAGAATAACTCCACAGAGCAAAAAGCCCAGTAGCAAACAAGTCTTAAAACTACGCCTGAAACCTGCCCGCCTGCGTCTAATTGAGCAGAATAACTCCACAGAGCAAAACGCCCAGTAGCAAACAAGTCTTAAAATCACTCCCGAAATCTGCCCGCCTGCGTCTAATTGAGTAGAATAACTCCACACAGCAAAACGCCCAGTATCAAACAAGTCTTAAAACTACTCCCGAAATCTGCTTGTCTGTATCCAATTGAGTAGAATAACTCCACAGAGCAAAACGCCCAGACCCCGACACGCATTGCTCACAGCAGTGCATTCGGCAGGGATACGACTCCCCTGCAATGGAGCAAAAATCGGACTGCTCGGCGGCTCGTTCCATCCGCCGCACCAAGGACACATATTGCTCGCCCGCGAAGCCATGCGAACCCTAAATCTAAACGCAGTCTGGTTTCTGCCTGCTCCGAGTAATCCGTTGAAGGAAAAGCACAAAGCTTCCGCCACACAACGCGCCCAAGCCCTGACAGAGTGCATTCAGCAATATGCTCCAGCCCGCAACCGCTTGGTCGTACTGCCACTGCAAGACCAGTGCAACCTATCGCTCACTTCAGACACGCTAAACCTGCTGCACCAAGCCGCGCCAAAAATTCACTTCGTCTGGATCGGTGGCGCGGACTTGCTTACAGAACTCCACCAGTGGCACAAGTGGCAAAGCCTAATCCACGACACGCCGCTCGCCTTCTTTGATAGACGCTCGCACACCGCGCCAGCCCTGCGCGGAAAAATCCCCGCCCGATACAAACACCATCGACTCAAAAATCCCGCAAAACTTGCTGCTGCAAAACCTCCCGCTTGGACTCTCGTGTGGCAGAAAACTTCGCCGCTCGCCGCACGGACACTCGCATCGCAATAGCAAAAACACCAAAACAATAACCCTAAAGCCAAACCACAAACACCAACGCACACACCAAGCCAAACCACAAAAGCCAACGCACACACCAAGCCATACACCAAGCCAAACCACAAACGCCAACGCACACACCAAGCCACACGCCAAGTCAAACCACAAAAGCCAATTTACATAAGACTCCGTAAAGCCTGACTCCGTGTAGCCTGACTCTGTACAGCCGCACCACGCCGAATCCCTTGACACGACTCCACACCAAGCGCACAATTCAAACTATGAATCACTCCGCAGAGCTCCAGCACAACCTGCTCGCGTCGCTAGATAACAGCAAAGCACTCAACATCGTCTCCATACCCCTGCCCGCCGATGTCGCCATCGCCGACGGACTCATCATCGCATCCGGAACCAGCGACCGACACCTGATCTCCATGGCTGAAAAGCTGCAGCCCATACTCAAACAACACGGCGTAAAAAGCACAAAGGTAGAAGGCCATCCATCAAGTGGGTGGATTCTGCTAGACGCAGGGGATTGGATTGTCCATCTGTTCCGTCCCGAAGTGCGAAGCCGATACAACCTAGAAGAACTCTGGGACCTAAACGGTATCTGGGCACGCAAAACAGCTCCAGAAGCAGAGTCGTAAAGTGGCAAGGCGTACAGTGGCAAGGCGTACAGTGACAAGGCGTAAAGTGTCAGCAAGAAAAAATAAAAGGGCAAAGCTTGCCCTTGCCCTTGCCCTTGCGCTTGTTCTCGCCCTTGTCCTAGCGGTGGTTCCAGCGACAAACCCCGCCATAGCTCAAGATACCGCTCAAGGTACAGCCCAAGATATCCAAAACACAGAAGCCGTAAAACAAGCCCTACGCCACGCCGAACAACAACACCAAGAACAAACCCAAGTCGTAGCCGCCAAACGCGCCGAAGTCTCAGCCCTAGAGCAAGAAATGGAAAGCTTGCGGGCTGAAGCTGTATCCGCCGAGCAAGCACGGCGCAAACTAGAACAACAAGAAAATAGCCTGCGCGTAGCCCTAGCAGTCAGTGCCGTAGAAAGCGAAAGACTCGCCACAGCCGCTGCGGCAGAACGCAAACGCGGCTCGGCGGCTTTGTCGCAGTTGGTCTTCCTAGCAGGAAGAAGACCCGAAGCCGCCGCTTGGCACTGGGACAATCCGCACCAAGCAGCACGAGCCGTGCGTCTGGTCGGACTCATCGCTGGAGATAGCGCAGGAGCCGCACACCGCCTAGAGCAAAACGCTTTGCGCGTCGCAAGCCTAGCCCTACAACGGCGGACAGAGCAGAAAGCACTCACCGATACACAGGCACAGCAGAAGACTACAGCCGCACGTCTGGCGGAAGCACTCGCACGGCGGGCAGATTTGGTACAGGAAGCCCAAGGCGGATTACGCGCCGCAGAAGCCAATGTGCTAGCGGCAGGAGTCAAAGCTCGCGATCTGCGCGAGCTGTTGGCGGCTCTTGTCCGTGAAGCGGAAGAGCAGAAGCGCAAAGAACGCGAGCAGGCGCAACAGGCGCAAAGGGCGAAAGAACAGGCAGAGCGGGTAGAACAGGCAGAACAGGCGGAACGGGTAGAGCGCGAGCAAGCAGAAAAACTAGCGCGTGAAGCGGCAGAGCGAGAGTCGGCACAGGCGGAGTCGGCACAGGCGGAGTCAGCACAGACAGAAACGGCTGTGCCTGATAAGCAGGGTAGGGCGAGTCCAGCGGCACTTTCGTCTGTTGGGGCATCTGTTGGGTCTTCAGCGGTTTCTTCGGCGGCTATTCCTGCGGCTGGATCTTCAATCCGCGAACAAGCCAGACTCCACAAGCAGGATGTGCAACAAGGCGTGTGGGGGAGTCCAGTCTATGCGGCTCCTGCCGTGGCGTTCGGAGAAGGCGAAGGAATCTACGGCGAAGGACTCATCTACGAAACAGAAGCAGGTGAAGTGGTAGCGGCTCCATTGGGCGGAAAAGTTGTGTGGGCGAGTCCGTTTCGTGGCTGGGGTATGCTGGTTATCGTTGAGCACACGCCCGCCCAAGGAGTGTCATTTCACAGCCTACTAGCAGGAGCTTCACGAGCTGATGTGGTGGTCGGGCAACGGGTTTTGGCAGGTGAGCCGCTTGCCCAGTATGCCAATGCGGGTAGCCTGTACTGGGAGCTTCGCGTGGATGGTAAGCCCCGCGACCCGTCGCGCTATCTAGGACAAGCTGTAGCCGCCAGATAAGCCCTGTATAGGGCAATGGGTTCTGTATAGGGCAATGGGCTCTGTGTAGGGCAATGGGCTTTGTATAGGGCAAGTAAGCCCTGTATAGGGCGAGGCAAGCCCTGTATAGAGCAATTGGCCCTGTGTAGGGCAGATAAGCTCCGTGTAGCTCTCTATAGCCGTATAGAGCCGTATAGAAGGGTAGCGGGCTTCTAGGCACTGCTAGGGAGCGCAAGGGCTACACAGGGAGCGATACAGGGCATAGGGGAGCAACACCCAGGCATAGGGGTGCGAACAGGGCTTACGGGGGCTTACACAGGGCTTACAGAGCGCACGGGGCTTACACAGGGCTACAGAGCGCATACAGGGCTAAACAGGGCAAGGTATAGGGGGCAGGGGGCTACGCGGGAGCATAAAGGGCAAGATAGGGGACACACAGGAAGCGATATAAGGGCTACACAGGGGCGATACAGGGGCATAGCGTGAAAGAGTGCAGGGGCAGTACAGCGGCAGTACAGGAGCAACACAGAGCGCGAATCTTGACGGAATTGGTGGCTCGTGGCACAGTGTTGCTTGTCTAGCCTACTGGTGGCTGGATATCCGAATTTTCACGCACGCGGCACCCTGCACGGGGCGGGGTTACTTCTATGGACTTTGCCATCATCAAAACAGGCGGTAAGCAGTACCGTGTCCGCAAGGGAGAAGAACTTGCGGTTGAGCGTCTGGATGGCGCAGTTGGTAGTCCTGTCACTTTCAGCGAAGTCCTGATGACGGGAAGTGCGGCGAGTGATTCAACGCGCGTTGGCAAGCCGCTACTGGAAGGAGCTTCTGTAAAAGCCGAAATCGTAGAGCAGCTTCGGGCGGAAAAGATCTTGGTTTTCAAAAAGCGTCGCCGTAAGAATAGCCGTAGTCTGCGCGGTCATCGCCAGATGCTAACCCGTGTGCGGATTCAAGATATCAGTGCGTAGGGGTTTTGTGTCAGTGCGTAGGGGTTTTGTGTACGGGGCTTTGCTTAAGGACTTCACATAAGAAACTTCGCACAGAAGACTCCAACGGAAGACTTTGACAGAAAGCTTCACACAGAAGACTTCGCACAGAAGACTCCAACAGAAGACTTCACACAGAAGACTCCACACAGAAAACTTCAACAGAAAACTTTGTAAGAGCGGGATCAAACAATGGCACAGAAGAAAGCAGGTGGCTCTTCGCGCAACGGACGCGACTCGGCGGGCAGGCGGCTTGGTGTCAAGCGGGCGGGCGGACAGCTCGTCAATGCGGGAGAAATTATTGTCCGCCAACGCGGCACAAAGTTTCACGCAGGAGAAAATGTCGGAATGGGGCGTGACCACACGCTGTTTGCCTTAGTTACAGGGCAGGTACGCTTTTCACGCGGACGCAAATCGCGTTCTTACATTTCGGTAGATGGTGTGTCTGAAGACTCTTCTACGCAGTAGTTTTTGCGTTCGGAGTGCGCGAAACGCTCCGTTGGATGGGTATCTAGTTCGCTTCTGTTTGCATTGTCCGCCACGCTTTCGGTTGCGGAGTCAGCTCTATGCGTTTTTTAGACGAAACCGTAATCCATGTTGCGGCAGGAGACGGCGGCAAGGGCTGCGTGTCTTTTCGCAAGGCGGCGAACTTGCCTCGCGGGGGGCCTGATGGCGGAGACGGAGGTAATGGCGGTGATATTTTCGCCGAAGCGGATTCATCTCTGGCGACTCTTATAGACTTTCGCTACCGCCCACACTGGAAAGCACAACGCGGAGCCAACGGCGGCAGTCAAGCCAAACGCGGAGCCGATGGCGAAAGTGTCATTTTGAAATTGCCGCTTGGTACGCAGATCTGTGATGCTGCGGGTGAAGTTTTGTTGGCGGACTTAGTGCATCCGCGTCAGCGGGTGCGCTTAGCGGCAGGAGGCAAACGCGGCAGGGGGAATTTGTCGTTTAAGTCTTCTACGCAGCGTGCGCCACGGCATAGTGCTCCGCCAACTGAAGGGGAGTCACGCAGTTATGTTTTGCGTTTGCGTTTATTGGCTGAAGTTGGGCTTGTGGGTTTGCCGAATGCGGGTAAGTCTTCGTTGTTGCGGGCGACAACGGCTTCTAAGACTAAGGTGGCGAGTTTTCCGTTTACGACTAAGCACCCGCAGCTTGGCGTGGCGGCAGTAGAGCAGGAAGCAGGTGGTGCGCGTCATTTCGTGATGGCTGATGTGCCGGGGATATTGGAAGGTGCGCATCGTGGTGTTGGCTTGGGCTTGCGTTTTTTGGGACACTTAGAGCGTTGTCCGTTGCTGGTGCTGTTGGTGGATGCGGTGAACTATGCGGCGTATTTAGAGCGTAGCGGCACGGGCAGGGCAAATCGTGGAGCAGATACGGAAGCAGATAACACGGCAAATACAGAAACAGATAACAGGGCAAATACAGAAACGGATAGCAAGGAAAATACAGAAGCAGATAACAGGGCAAATACAGAAGCAGATAACACGGCAGATACAGAAGCAGATAGCGTGGCAGGTACGCAAGCCATATCAACGCGTGAGTTGCTAGAAACGCCAGATGATTTTTCAGTTGTCTTTAACGAGCTGCGTGAGTGGGGTAGGGAACAGGCTACTGACTTGACGGAACGAGTCCGCTTTATTGCCCTTAACAAGTGCGACTTGTTAGAGCCAGAGCAAATCGCGCAAGTTGCAGAGTCTTTGCGTCAAGCTTCGGGGTTAGAAGTCGTGCCGATTTCCGCTATCACCAGAGACGGAGTCCCAGAGCTAATGCGGGCTATTGTCCGCGGCTTGCCCACACAGAACCAGCAGGACTTAGAGCCAGCTCCTGACCTTGACCTATCGCAAGTCGCCGAGACAATTGGCGGCGCAACGGTTACGCCTGAAAGCGGCACCTGGGACGAAACCGCGTGGCGCGACTCATCGCTTTAGCTGTATTTGCCTTGCTTCGTTTTCTAGCCCCTGTGCTTTTCCCTGTTTGTAATCCCTATACCTTATCCCTGTTTCTAGCCCCTGTGCTTTTCCCTGTTTGTAATCCCTATACCTTATCCCTGTTTCTAGTCCCTGTGCTTTTCTCTGTTTGTAATCCCTATACCTTATCCCTATTTCTAATCCCTATACCTTTCCCTAGTTCCCGTCCCTACAGATAACGCGCATAGAGCCGCCTACCGTTCGGCTTGCCCCTTGTTTAAACGAGTGGTTTCTGCGACACTGCTATCAACTCGTGGCGAGATGCAAGCTTCGCTCGTGTGACTTCTCCTTTGGCTTTACTTTTTGACCGCACTTGAAGGTGACCCTAAAGGCGAGCTTACCCGAAGCCGAACGGGCTTAACTGGTTACAGAACTTGTTACAGAAAAGCTTTTTTGTGCTTTGTGCATCTTTGCTATTCCTTTCGTTCAATAGGCAAATTGCTCTTATGAATTTTCGTAGCCCTTTGGGTGACTCCACCTTTGCTGCTCGTCTTATCTGTACTTTCGTTGCGACTTTCGCTGTGATTGCTTTGACGATTGGCTTTAACACTCCTAGCCATGCGCAACCTGCAGACCTTGTGATTGAAGACCAAGTCATCGGAGAAGGCGAACTTGCCGTGCGCCATGCGCGTATTAGTGTCCATTACACTGGACGCTTAGAAGACGGCACCAAGTTTGACTCGAGCGTTGATCGGAATCAGCCGTTTCAGTTTTTGCTTGGCGTGGGGCAGGTTATCCAGGGATGGGATCAAGGCTTTGCGGGTATGCGTGTTGGGGGCAAGCGGCGTTTGACGATTCCGAGTCACCTTGCCTATGGGGAGCAAGGGCAAGGAACCATTCCGCCCAATGCGACTTTGGTCTTTGAAGTGGAGCTACTGGGTGTTTTGCCTCCGCCGTATGAGACTTTGACTCCAGCGCAAGTTGCTGATGAAGCGGGCGGAGAAAACACGATCATCGTGGATATCCGCAACGACAAAGTTGCGCGTGAAAGCGGAGTGATTGACAACAGCGTGGTTATTTCCGCCTTTGCTGAAGACGGGGGAATTTTACCTGACTTTCGCGAGCGGCTTATCGCGGGAGTGCCTACCGACAAGCGGGTAATCATCGTGGATGGTGATGGCGTAATAGCTGCAGACTTAGCTTTGCTGATGGGCAATGCTGAGTGGAGCGAAGTTGGCTACCTAGACGGTGGAATTGAAGCTTGGCAGAAGGCGGAGCAGAAGCTGCGGGGCTATTCGCCTTAGCGGCTGGGTGTATTCTTTGGGGGAGGAGAAATTGCTGTGGCAATAAGAGCGACAACGGTAAGTGCGTCTGACAGCGTGCCTGACAGTGCGTCTGACAGTGCGATTGAAAGTGCGCGGACAAGCAGTGCGTCTGCACAGACTCCACCTGCAACCGATGCAACAGCCGCGACGGGCTGGGTAGAAGTCCGTGACTTGTGGAAACGCTATGATGATCATCAAGTTTTGAAAGGTGTATCGGTTTCGGCGAACGAACACGAAGTGATTTCGCTGATTGGCTCGTCGGGGAGTGGCAAAAGCACACTTTTGCGGTGCATTAATCTTTTAGAAATTCCTGAACGCGGTGAAGTTTTTGTGGCGGGCGAGCGTTTGCCCTTTGGCGAGCCACGCGAAGCAGGAGACAAACGCCCACGCAAGATTAACAATTGGAAAAATGTGTATCGCCTGCGTGCTAACTTGGCGATGGTTTTTCAGTCGTTCAATCTGTGGAGTCACCGCACGATTTTAGAAAACATTACGGAAGCTCCGATTCATGTTTTGGGCAGACCCAGGCGTGAGGTAGAAGAAGAAGCACACGCGTTATTAAAGCGCGTTGGTATAGCCGACAAGGCAGGAGTCTATCCGAGTGCTTTGTCGGGCGGACAACAGCAACGTGCCGCGATAGCTCGTGCTTTGGCGATGCATCCGAAGGCTATGCTTTTTGACGAACCGACCAGTGCGTTGGATCCTGAACTGGTTGGTGAAGTGCTTTCGGTTATGCGCGAGCTTGCTGATGAAGGAAGAACTATGCTTGTTGTCACCCACGAAATGGACTTTGCCCGTGAAGTTTCTGACAAGGTGATTTTTCTCCATCAAGGACAAATTGCCGAAGCGGGTACACCTGCGCAAGTTTTTGACTCGCCACAATCGGAAGCCGCGCAAAAATTTCTTAGCAACACCCGTATCGCTCGCAAATAGCTCCATACGGTTTTGGCTTATCTGAAACGCACAGCACTGCCTTATCTGAAACGCACGGCACTGGCTTATCTGAAACGCACAGCACCTGCCCTGTCTGGAAACACAACGCACTGCAACGCCCCATACGCACCACAGATCACCGCAACGCACCACACACTTACCGCACTTACCGTACAGAGTCCGCGCATTGTCAGCAGGAGCCGTATCCGTGGTAAGATGAAACTGTTGCGGTTTGGTTATAGACCACAAAACAAACCCAACCCTGAAACCAACCCTGTAACCAACGAGGAGAGCAATTCACTATGTCTTCAATCCTTACCCGCCGTGCTTTGGGTGCGGCTTTAATCCTTGTCGTTAGTTTTGCTGTGGCGGCGGTTTTGGCACCGCAAGCGGCGAAGGCGCAAGGTGTTCCTGACCCACTGCGGATTGCCACCGAAGGGGCTTATCCGCCGTTCAACAATGTGAACAGCAAAGGCGAGCTGGTCGGCTTTGATGTGGATATCGCCAAGACAATCTGCAAAGCCATGCGCGTCAAGTGCAAGCTGGTTGCGCAAGATTGGGACGGAATCCTACCCGGACTTGTCGCCAACAAATACGATGCGGTAATTGCTTCTATGTCTATTACGGCGGAGCGTCAGCAGATTGTTGACTTTGCGGGTCCGTATTACTCCAACTATCTGCGTCTTGTTGCGCCTAAGGGTACAGCGATTAGCAGTATGGCTGACCTAGACGGACGAATTCTCGGTGCGCAACGTGCCACAGTCGCCGCGCAATGGGCGGAAGACAATATACGCGGAGGTGAAGTCAAGCTATATGACACACAAACCGCCGCCTATTCTGACTTGGAGTCGGGGCGTGTGCATGTCTTGGTGTCTGATGTTTATCCTGCGCATGATTGGTTGCAGACTGTCAGCGGATACGAATTCGTTGGCCCACGGATTGATATTGACGACAAGATCGGTATCGCGATCCGCAAGGGTGAAACAGACTTGAAGAACGCGCTTGACAAAGCCATTGAGCAAATCCGCAACAATGGCGAGTACAAGAAGGTCAACGAGAAGTACTTCCCGTTTGACATTTACTAGGGGTAAGTTGGAGGCAGGTTGTAAGTGCAAGTTTTTTGGCTCGTCTTTCTGCTCTGCGTCTGTGTGGGGCGGGAAGGCGAGCCAAGCCCTTTAACCGGTCCCTATCAATCAGTCCCTATCAACTAGACTGTATCAACCAGACCCTACTAATTAAACCCTATCAATTAAACCCTACTAATTAAACAGGGCTAACCTGCCTTAACAAACAGAGGCAAAAAGCGAGGAGACAAACGCGTGGAAGGTCTATCCTTACTCGCACTCGGAGCCGATGGCTGGGGAGACGAACTGCTACGCGGCGCGTGGCTAACACTTCAGCTTGCCTTAGTCACTCTGTTTTTCGGTATTCTGCTGGGCTTGCTGTTGGCGGCGGCTCGGCTTTCTTCGTGGAAGATTATTCGCTGGCCTTGTATGGGCTGGCTTCTTGTTGTTCGTGGTACACCTGAGTTTTTGGTTTTACTGCTTATCTATTTCGGATTGGATCGTTACCTATCGCAAATCCTGCGCTTTTTGGGTATTGCCGAGCAGTTTGAACTTCCCCGCTTCGCAGGAGCTGTTGTCGGGCTGGCGGTTATCTTTTCCGCCTATGCCGCCGAAATCTTTCGCGGAGCTTGGCGGGCTGTTCCCAAGGGGCAAATGGAAGCTGCTGTTGCTGTTGGTATGTCTCCGTTGGCGGGGTTTTGGCGGGTGCGTATGCCGCAGATGTGGCGGTTTGCGATTCCTGGGCTTGGCAATCTGTGGATGGTTTTGCTTAAAGACACTTCGCTTGCTGCGGTGATTGCTCTCAACGAGCTTTTGCGTATGGCGAAGATTGCGGGAGAGACGACTCGTGACCCGCTATTCTTTTTTGCTGTGGCGGCATTGATCTATTTGTTTATGACTGCCTGTTCGGACTTGGTGCGTCTGTGGTTAGAAAGGCGTGCCCGCCGTGGTGTGCGAGCTGTGGCGGGCTAGGGGTGGGCTATGTCTAATCTTGCTGACTTCTGGGACAATGTCCGCGAGCAGGCTTCGGTTTCGGTTTGCGAAGCCGTTACCTTTGCGACACCTGAGCTTTTTGACAGGGGCTGTGAGCGGTTGATTGAAGGGGCGATTGTTACGATTGGGCTTTTGGTTGTTTCGTGTCTTGCGGGATTTTGCATTGCTGTTCCGCTTTCGTTGGCTCGGGCTTTTGGTGCGCCTTGGCTATCGCGGACTGCTTGGGCGTATACCTATTTGTTTCGTGGTACGCCACTATTGATTCAACTGTGGCTGATTTATTTCGGAGTTGGCTCACTGGGCAAAGACTTGCTTGGCCCTGTTTGGTGGCTCCTGGGAGATGCTGAACGGGTTGGGCTTCTTGTTTTGACTTTGAATACTTCTGCTTATGTTGCTGAAATTTTGCGGGGTGGATTTGTTAATGTGCCTGCTGACCAACGCGAAGCGGCGATGGCTTCTGGTATGTCTCCATTTCTGACTTTACGCCGTGTGTTGTTTCCGCAGGCACTGCGGATAGCTTGGCCTGCTTATGGCAATGAAATCATCTTGCTATTGAAGGGCAGTGCGCTTGTTTCCACGATTACGGTGCTAGACTTGATGGGACAACTGCGCACACTTTTTTCGCGTTCCTACGCCTTAGACTTATTCCTATACGGAGCGGTGCTATACCTTATTCTTGTTCTTATCGTCACAGGCTTACTGCGTGGAATTGAACGCCTATGGATCCGTGCCAGCTAACGGACAAGCCAAGGCGCAAGCGGATCCTTAAAGCCCAAGACTCTAAAGCTCAAGATTCATTAAGACTGAGACGATGACGCAAAGAGTCGCGTTACTGGCAACGGGTGGTACGATTGCTTCCGTTCGGCAAGACTACGGCGGCTGGGAAGCCAGCTTGAAGGCGCAAGAAATCCTTGACCGCACGGCTATTCCGCAGGGAGTAGAAGTGCGGTGCTATGACCATTCGGTGATTAATAGCTTCCGTATGGATGCGGACTATCTGCTGGGCTTGGCGGCTCGTTTGCGTGAGCTTTTGTCTGACCCATCGCTTGCGGGAGTTGTCGTCACCCAAGGCACCGACACAATGGAAGAAGTAGCGTGGTTTTGCGAGTTAGCGGTGCGGGCGGAAGCTCCGCTTGTCTTCACAGGAGCCCAACGCGCTGCTGACCATTCAGAGCCAGATGGCGAAAGCAACTTGAGTCGTTCGTTATTGGTGGCGGCAGATGGCAAGGCTCGCGGATTGGGTGCAGTCATCTGCTTCCACGGACTCCTGCTAGGAGCGCAACAAGCCGCTAAGGTGCATTCTGGTGCTGCGCGGGGTTTTGGTTCGCCTGGCACACCGCCCCTTGCGACTTATGATGAAGCGCAAAGCGCGTGGCGGTTTGGTGAAAATTTGCCGTTGCGTTTTCCGACTTTGGCTTTGCCTGATACGCTTGCTGTGGAAGCCCGAGTCTTTCTTATCAAGGCGACTCTGGGCGATGATGGAACACTTGTCCGTGCGGCACTCAAGGCGGGGGCACGGGGCTTGGTTGTGGAAGGCTTTGGTATCGGAGATGTTCCGCCTGCTCTTGGTGCGGCGATGGTTGAAGCGGCGGAAGCGGGTGTAGTGGTGGTGATGACGACACGATGTGCCGCAGGATATGCGGCTCCTGTCTATGGAGCAGAAGGCGGCGGGCATGCCCTAGCCCAAGCGGGGGTATTGTTTTCCGAGTCGCTTTTGGGATTGAAGTTGCGTATCTTGCTAATGCTTTTGCTTGGCACGAACCACTCGCACGAGCAGATTGCGGATTTGGTGCAACGGAAGCAGTCTGCGTAATCGCTTGCCCTGAATGCTTTCCTGAATGCTTTACCGATAGCTTTCCTGACTGCTTTACCAATTGCTTCACGATTGCTTTACCGATTGCTTTCCTGATTGCTTTACCAATTGCTTTCCTGATTGCTTTACCGATAGCTTTCCTGATTGCTTTACGATTGCTTTCCTGATTGCTTTACCGATTGTTTTTCTGGTTGCTCTTATGACACAACAGGCTGGCTGGCGGATTTGGGCAGACCGTGGCGGAACTTTCACTGACCTAGTGGCGCGTCGTCCTGACGGACAGGTGGTGACTCACAAGCTCCTGTCGGAAAACCCTGAGCAGTACTCAGATGCAGTCGCCCAGGGGGTGCGGACTCTTCTAGGCTTGGCGACAGATGCACCTTTACCCAAGGGAGAAGTTGAAGAACTGCGTATTGGCACGACCATTGCGACAAACGCTCTGTTGGAGCGCAAGGGCGAGCCGACACTATTTGTGACGACTCGTGGCTTTGCCGATTCGCTACGAATCGGCTATCAGGATCGGCCTGATTTATTTGCGCGTCATATTGTCTTGCCGAAGATGCTCTACAGCTCCGTGTTAGAGGCACAGGAGCGGGTTTCGGTGGAAGGCGGGGTATTGCAGCCTTTAGACGAAGAATCGCTTCTACGGGGCTTAGAACGCGCCCACAAGGCAGGATGCAAAGCTGTGGCGATATGTTTGCTCCATGGCTGGAAGCATACAGACCACGAGCGGCGTATAGCGGCTTTAGCTGCTGGGGTGGGTTTTTCGCAGATTTCGTGTAGCCACGAAGTTAGCCCGCTTATCAAATTCGTCTCCCGTGGAGACACCACGGTTGTAGATGCTTACCTATCGCCGATTCTTTTGCGTTACTTGGAAGGCTTGCGCGAATCGCTAGGTATCGGCAACGGAGAAGACTTTCCGCGTGTCTTCTTTATGCAGTCCAATGGCGGACTTGTTGCCGCAGAAGCCTTTCGCGGTAAAGACGCGATTTTGTCTGGTCCTGCGGGTGGTGTCGTCGGAATGGTTGCAACGGGGCAGAAGGCGGGATTTGACTCATTGATAGGCTTTGATATGGGTGGCACTTCTACCGATGTGACGCACTGGCACAACAGCTTTGAGCGTTCGTTTGAGACTAAGGTATCGGGTGTGCGTATGCGTGTGCCGATGTTGAAGATTGAGACGGTGGCGGCGGGTGGTGGTTCAATTTTGCGTTTTGACGGGGCGCGGTTTCGTGTGGGTCCTGAGTCGGCGGGGGCGGATCCTGGGCCTGCTTGTTATCGTCGTGGTGGTCCGTTGGCGGTGACGGATTGCAATGTGGCGTTGGGGCGTATTCAGGCGCATTGGTTTCCGTCTGTGTTTGGCAGTGGCGGAGACCAACCACTAGACACGGAAGCTTCACGGCAAAAATTTGCTGTACTGGCGAAAGAAATATCATCTACCCAAGGAGCAGAAATTTCGTCTGAAGAAGTTGCGGAAGGCTTTTTGCGGATAGCGATTGAAAATATGGCGAATGCGATTAAGAAAATTTCGGTGCAACGCGGACATGATGTAACTCGCTATACCTTAAACGCCTTCGGCGGAGCGGGCGGACAACACGCTTGCCGTGTAGCAGATGCTTTGGGGATTGAGTCCATACTTCTGCATCCTTATGCGGGAGTGTTATCGGCGTGGGGTATTGGTCAGGCGGTTTTGCGGCGTTTATTGGAGCGTCAGGTATCCAAGCCTTTGAACGCCGATACATTGAAGGCTTGTGGTGCGACTTTTGCTGAGCTTGAAACTGTGGCGCGGGCTGAACTTGCTACCCAAGGAGCAGATGCACAGACGATTACGATGGCGCGGCGACTTTTACTGCGTAGTGCGGGTTCGGATACGACTTTAGAAGTGTCCTATGGGGCAGAAGGTGAAGTTTGGGCGGGTTTTGTTAAAGCGCATCGTGAGCGGTTTGGCTTTGAGATGGCGGACAAAGGCGTGGTGATTGAAGCTTTGTCGCTGGAAGCGTCAGCTGAAGGTGAAGCCCCTACCAAGGCGGAGACAAGCCAAGCCCAGCAGACCACAGCCCCACGGGGGCAAGGCACAGCCCTACAGGGGCAAGGCACAGCTCCACGGGGGCAGGGCACAGCCCTACAGGGGCAAGGCACCACAGCCCTACAGGGGCAAGGCACAGCCCCACGGGAGCAAGGTGCAAGCCCCATCCCTGACGAGCGGGTGCGGGCGTATTTTTCTGGCTGGCGGGAAGTTCCGCTTTATCTGCGTGAGTCTTTATCTACGGGAGCGAAGATAGAAGGCCCGGCGATTGTTGCTGAAGCTGCTTCTACGACGGTGATAGAGCCTGAGTGGTGTGGTGTTCTGACTGACAACGGAGATTTGCACTTGACGCGCAGTGTGCCGCGTCCGCGTGGTGAGCAGATAGGCACGAAAGCTGATCCTGTAATGCTGGAGATCTTTAACAACTTGTTTATGTCTATTGCCGAGCAGATGGGAGCGACTCTTGCCAACACGGCTTGGTCGGTGAATATTAAAGAGCGGTTAGATTTTTCCTGTGCGGTTTTTGACCCACAGGGGCGCTTGGTGGCGAATGCTCCGCATATGCCTGTGCATTTGGGTTCTATGGGTGAGTCGGTGCGCGAGATATTAGATGCAAATCCGAATGGCATTCACCATGGGCGGGCTTGGATGTTAAACGCTCCTTATGCTGGTGGTACACATTTACCTGATGTGACTGTGGTGACTCCTGTTTTTGATGAAGCGGGGCGGGAGCTGCTGTTTATGGTGGCTTCACGCGGACACCACGCTGACATTGGCGGCAGAACGCCTGGCTCGGCTCCGCCTGATAGCCGCCACATTGACGAAGAAGGAGTCGTAATAGATAACTTCCTGCTGATGGAAGATGGGCATTTACGCGAGCAGGAAATTCATCAACTTCTCACGAGTGGCAAGTGGCCGTGCCGTAATCCGCGACAGAATATGGCGGATATAAACGCGCAGATTGCGGCTTGTGAAACAGGAGCGGCTGAACTGCGGCGTATGGTGGGTTACTTCGGCTTGGATACAGTCCGTGCTTATATGCGCCATGTTCAAGACAACGCGGAAGAGTCGGTGCGTCGTGCTTTAGTGCATCTCAAAGACGGAAATTTTACCTACCCCCTAGACCACGGAGCTGAAATCCGTGTCTCCATCACCACCGACCGTGATAGGCGTGAAGCCACGGTAGATTTTACGGGTACTTCGCCACAGGACGAAGGCAATTACAATGCGCCCTATCCTGTTTGTCGGGCGGCGGTGTTGTATGTTTTTCGTACTTTGGTGCAGGATGCGATTCCACTCAACGAGGGGTGTTTAAAGCCGATAAAGATTCTTGTGCCGCCGCGCACGATGTTGAGTCCGCGTTATCCAGCGGCGGTGATTGCGGGGAACACAGAGGTGAGTCAAGCCGTAACCGATGCGCTTTATGGTGCTTTGGGGGTTTTGGCGGGTTCGCAGGGTACGATGAATAACTTTGTGTATGGCGATGATGAATTGCAAAACTACGAAACGGTTTGTGGTGGCACGGGTGCGGGAGCAACCCACGACGGAGCGAGTGCAGTCCATAGTCATATGACCAACACGCGCATGACAGATCCTGAAGTTTTGGAGCAACGTTTTCCTGTGCGGATTGAGTCTTTTTCCATTCGTCGTGGTTCGGGTGGTGCGGGGTGTTATTCGGGCGGTGATGGAGTCATTCGCCGTGTTCGATTTAATCGGCCGATGAAGGTTACGACTTTGTCTTCGCATCGCACGCATCCACCGCGTGGTTTGGCGGGAGGTGAAGATGGTGCAACGGGTCGCAACGCGGTAGAGCGCAATCTGAAGCAAGGAGTCGCTCCGATGATAGAAGAGCTATCGGGCAATGCTGAAGTAGATTTAGCTGCGGGTGATATTTTTATTATGGAAACCCCAGGCGGTGGTGGTTATGGCAAGGCATAGCCGCTACTTCTTAAACCCTGCTTATTAAATTCCGCTTATTAAATCCCCCTTATTAAACCTTGCTTATTAAACCCTACTTATTAAATCTCTCTTGTTAAACCCCACTTATTAAATCCCCTTTGTTAAACCCCATAATGTTCGGCAAAGACCGAGAGCAAAGTTTCTGTGTGTGCGTCGGTTAAGTCGCGATGCAGGACAATCCGCAGGGGCATTTTGTCAGACAGCAGCATATTCTGTTCTTTTGCTTTGGCACAGAGTGAATCCAAGTCTTGGCGTGAAGTTTCCACGAAGATCATATTGGTCGGAGTCACAGAAATGCTAAGTCTTCCCTGTCCTGCGTTTGCGGCGAGTTCTGCTAGGGCTTTACCGAAGTGGGCAGTGCGTTGGTGGTCTCGTGGTAGGTTTGTTTTGCTTTCTTGCAGGGCGACTTTGCCGCAGGCGGCGAGCAGACCAGCTTGGCGCATTCCGCCGCCGAGTTTTCGCCGCCAACGGCTTGCTAGGCGGATGAAATCCCGTTCGCCTGTTAGCACTGTGCCGACGGGGGCGCCAAGCCCTTTAGAGAGACACATAGACACGCTATCGGCGTGGCTGGCGATTTGGTCGGGCGTTGTGTTAAGGGCGAGTGCGGCGTTAAGAATACGCGCTCCGTCTAAATGGACAGCCAAGCCAGCGGAGCGGGCGGCTTGCGCCATTGCCCCCATTCCATCTAGGGAGACAGGCTTACCGTCTGTGGTGTTTTCTAGGGTTAGCAGGCGGCTGATGGGCGAAGTGTCTTCGTCAGGACGCACTGCTGCTGTAATGGCTTGTGGGTTTAATCCGCCATCTGGTTCAAGGGGCAGTGGACGAAATGAAATTCCGCCGAAGGCGGAAGCTCCACCGCCTTCGTATCTGTATACATGGTAGGTTTCGCCTGTGATTAGCTCATCGCCGCTACGGCAGTGTGTGAGCAGAGCGGTGCAGTTGGACTGGGTACCTGATGGAAAGAAAAGCCCTGTTTCTTTGCCGAGTAGATCTGCGACTTCTTGTTCTAGCTGGGTAACGGATGGGTCTTCGTGCTTGCAGTCGTCTCCTAGAGTGGCGGACTGCATAGCTGCGTACATGGCCGCACTTGGGCGGGTTGCGGTATCGCTACGAAAATCAACGAGCATAAAAACCAACGAGCAGAGTTGAAGCCGATTGGTTGAAATCGGTTAGATGGTTATCCTACCAATGGCAGGGTTGCGACGAGATGTATGCGTGGTTCTTCTCCACCGTTGTAGGCGTTGTGGTATCCGCGTGTATCGGTGAAATAGACGGAGCCATCTGCGGGCAGGTGCGTGGCGTGACTATTAACCACCATCACCGAGCCAGGATTGGTTACCACAGGTACATGCAGGCGTGGTTCGGGGTCACGATGCCACGATAGGGTTGAGCGTGGTTCTTTGAGCAGCAGGCGGCAGCGTCCGATGGTACCGAGCTGGCAAAGCACTTTCCAGACTTCATAGAAGTAGGTTTGCTTGTACTCTTCTACGAATTCGCTGAAGTCTTCTTCGGCGACTGCGGATTCGCGTTGTACTTCTTCATAAGATTCATCGGCGCGGGTCCAATAGAGTCCGCGCAGATTGTTTCCGCGTTGTGATTCTGAGTCGCCTGGGATTTTGGTTAGAGAAATTGCTTTTACGACTTCGCCGCGCCAGCCGCCGATGGCTAGAGCGTCATCTAAGCCTTGGCGTAATTTTTGCGGGTCAAAAAACTTTCCGAGTCGGACGATACCGGGCCCTGGGATAAATTCCTTGATTGACTCGGTGTCGGGTGTGTTGGCGAGATGGCGAGCCAGAGCGGCGGCACCTGCGTTGATATCTGTATTGACAGGCGAAGAGTCGGAAGCGGTGTCGTGCGCGGTGTTAGAAGCGGAGTCGGCGATGGGCTCGGCGATGGAACTTTGCAGGCTCATTTTGTTGTGTCCGTTTTGTGGGTGAAGGGATGGATTTATTCCCGTGCGGGATTGTGTAGCGTGGTTTTGTTTTGTGTTGTTATTAGTGCGTGGTTCGTGTTGTGTGGTTTTGTTCTGTGTAGGCTTATTCTGTGCGGACTTGTTTCGTGAGTGTTTGTTTAGCGTGGGCTTATTTCGTGAGTGTTTGTGTAGCGTGGTTTTGTTTTGTGTTGTTATCAGTGCGTGGTTCGTGTTGTGTGGTTTTGTTCTGTGTAGGCTTATTCTGTGTAGGCTTATTCTGTGTAGGCTTATTCTGTGCGGGCTTGTTTAGTGTGGGTTTGTGTTGTGAGTGATGGTTTAGGGTTATTGTCTGGATGGTTGTGTGTCTGTTGCTAGGCGTGCCCCTAGAGGGACTTGAACCCCCACTCCCTTGCGGGAACGCGATTTTGAGTCGCGCGCGTCTACCATTCCGCCACAGGGGCTATGGGTCACTTTACCCGCCTGATTGTTTATTGTTAAGTGGGCGTAGTGGGGAGTTGTTTTGGGGGTTATTGGGGGGCTTTTTGGGTGTAATTGGGCGGATTTTTTTGCTGTATAATCGCCGCCACTGGGAGGGGGAGTCCCGCAAATACAAGTTTTTTTGGTAGGGGTCACTGGGATGCGAATTTCCGTCCGCTTTCTCTCTAGCTTGGGTTTTTTGCCTTTCGTTCTGTTCCCCCGCCTGCGACACAGGCTGAGCGAAGTAGCGGCTTGCCCCTTCCCACCCTTAGAGATGAAGACCCACCGAGTGCCCGTAGGGCACGAGCGCAAGCGTAGCGGAGCGATAGCGAGCGAAGCGCAGCGGACGCTCGCGCTTGCGCGAGCAAAAGCGCCCGCAAGGGCGCGTAAATTAAATGTTGCGACGAAGCCCAACCCTGCCCCCTTTTTCTGCGGCTTAGAAATCAGGGTAGTAAGAAGATGGGGAAAGCCACAGTTTAACTTTGAGACGAAGACGGGAGAAGTAGCGGCTTGCCCCTTCCCACCCTTAGAGATGAAGACCCACCGAGTGCCCGTAGGGCACGAGCGCAAGCGTAGCGGAGCGATAGCGAGCGAAGCGCAGCGGACGCTCGCGCTTGCGCGAGCAAAAGCGCCCGCAAGGGCGCGTAAATTAAATGTTGCGACGAAGCCCAACCCTGCCCCCTTTTTCTGCGGCTTAGAAATCAGGGTAGTAAGAAGACGGGGAAAGCCACAGTTTAACTTTGAGACGAAGGCGGGGAAAATAGCCCTAACCGTTGTTGCTACCTTCTTCCTGTCTGCCTGCGGCGGCGGCGGGGGGGGAGGGGGAGGCGGTGGTGGTGGTGCACCTGTCAGCACAGCCCCGACTTATCCTGGAAGTCCACAAGCGAAAAGCACTTCAGATGGGTGGCTTTTCACCTTTGGCAGGGGCACGCCTGATTACATCCGCAACCCAGATAACACCCAAGGCCCCCGCCTAGATGGACGCGGCTATACAATCGCGGTTATAGATACAGACTTCAAGGGTGGGCGGCACAACAATTTGGGTACACAGCCGAGTCCGTATCCGTATCGTAGGATTGAAGTTGAGGACAGGGGAGATAGGGCGAAAGTACTGGACCACGGGCTTTCCGTTGCAGGAGTCATCGGCGCACAAGGCGGAAATAATTTTCCTGCAGGAGTTGCACGCCAGGCGAGTCTGCTGATGACCTATCCGCAGTTGGCGCAGCCGCCGAGTACGACTCCTACCTCGCGCAGAATTAATTTTGATGATAGTTACGCCACCATCGCCGCCAAATTAGTGGATCTATGGGAAAGTGGCAGAAGCGATATGAAAAAATTCTTAGAAGACAATTATGGCACCCAAGATGCAACGGGTACGCAAGAAGAGTTGCGAAAAACTTTACGCGGAAAGTTCTTTCAAATTGTCCGCGACCCGAGTGATACAACGGGCAGGCGGTATAAATTCAGCACAGACCTTAAAGGTAAATATCAATCTCCCGCTGACCCAAGCGAAACCGAAAAACAGCCATTGGTCGCGATTAATTACAGCTTTATCTATGTCGCAGGCGTATCTACAAGGGCGCTTTTACTTAAACGCGGGGCGGCGGCGTTTTGTCATCAGTCTACGCTAACGGCTCCTGCTGTTGATCCGAATACAGGGCAGGTGCGGCGAGACCCAAGCACAGGTGAAGTCATACGAGAAGTCGTTTTTGATTTCTACGAAGATTACTTCAAAGACCTATGGGTAGATCCTGATGGAAACAATCCAGCAACAAGGGCAAGGGTTTGCGGAGATCCTGCGAGCTTTAGCAAGGGCGATATGCCCGATTACATCTATCAACTTGCAATGCAGGGGCGGTCGGAGTTCCGCAATCATATCAATTCTCTCAGCGATGCTTTAGACACCCAGTTAGCAACAAAAGAGACAACTGCAGGAAGCACAAACAATCCTGCTACCTATCAGGCACAGCGTGACTTGGTTTATGACTTAGGCAAAAAGGGAGCAGTTTCGGTTGTGGCACTCGGCAATGATGGGGCGTGGCGAAAATATACAGGAAGCAGTGCTAACCCTGCAGAATTTTCTGGCAACTATCCTGCCATCTTTGCCCACGGAACAAAAAATCTATATCTCAATGACCCGACGCTTAACACTGCTGAAGAACTTGCCAAAAGCCGAGAGCTTAACAGATTTGTTCTTACTGTCGGTGCTTTGCAGGGGCCGCTTGCAAGAAACAGAGGGGAGTTTCATCAGGTGGAAAAATACGAATGGGAGCGGGCACTGTACTCCAATACTTGCGGATCACAAACCAAAGCCCGTTGTTTATTCGTTCCAGTTAATATTTTCACAAACGTAAAGCCCGTATACGGTGACCCGTTGGATCTAACAAGAGTTACTGGACTCACTTACACATACCAAGGCATTCCTGTGCTTACAACAACCAATTCGCAAGGGGTTTATCTGAGTAGAAGCGGCACTTCTTTTGCGACTCCTGTGGTGACGGGGTCTATTGCTCTGCTGGTGCAGTGGTTTAAGCCAAGCACACCCAATTACGATGGAATCAAAGCCGCCCAAGACCTGCTAGACACCACCTATGCGCTCGGAACCTGTAGAGCAGGTGTGATCAATCTGCTTACAGTCGTTCGGGGCAAGAAGTGTCGTGAAGATGGAAACCTAGACGATACGCTCGGCCACGGACTCTTAGATATCGCCAAAGCCCTAGCAGTTAACCAAGAGCAGAACAGCCCAGGTGTTGCGATGCAGGCGGGGGCTTGGGATGCGGTACCGCGTGTTCATCGTTTTGGCAGTTCTTTAGTGCTTTCTACGCCCTTTGGCGATACGGCGGCACGGCTACGCTCGGTGCTGAATAACGCGATTGTCGTAGATGAACTCGGGCGCGGACACCGCTTCGTCCTTGGCTCGTTGGTTGGCGGCACAGCAGGAGTGCAAACCGCTGACCTGCTGTTTGCCAATTCCCATGCGCCAAGCTTTTCAATTGATAAAACGCTCGCCAACGACAAGACCCTGCGCTTTTCTTTTCGCCAAAGCACTACGGTTGAAACTTCTCTGCCTGCCTACATAGAAGGCACAGCCCAGAGACAACTTTTCACCAGCGGCGCACCAACCGAAAGCCTGACGAACTTGCTTGCTGACTCGCCTACACTTTCTGTCTCGTACGCAGTCGCATACGGAATCACCCACAAAGGTACTTCTAACAAAACAGCAATTGGCAAAAGCTTTGTGCGTTTGTCGTTTTCTGACTCTGCCCTAACAGGACAAACCCGCGACCGCCCCAAGCCCGAAGACGAACGCGGAAATCAACGGCTCATTCGCTTGTCGGGCGAGCACCACTTAGCGCACCGCCATGCTGGCAAGCCTTCAACGCGCTTGAGATGGCAAGCGGCGTTGTTGAGCGAAGACTCCGAAACCTTGGGCGGAGCCAATCGCGGCATCTACGGCTTCAACCACGGAGCTAAAACCCGTGCCTTCAGCCTTGGCGCAGATCATTCCCTAGCCCACGGACTTACCCTATCGGCTGACATCACCCAAGCCCGCACTCAGGCAGGCCAAGGCGGACTTATCACCCGTTGGAGCAATCTGCATTCTGCGGGCTGGGCTTTGTCGCTGACTCATACTGCTCCTGACGCGAAGACGCGCACGGGCTTGCGTCTCTCGCAACCCTTACGGACTACAAGCGGCACATTAGACTTGCACTATCCTGCGCGTTACTTCCACAAGAGCAGGCGCATAGAATTTGACACTGCCCGCGTGGGCTTACGCCCATCAGGACGCGAACTCCGCCTTGAACTTGCCCAAGACCGCCAAGTTAATCCTTGGCTCAACTTAGAAACCCGCCTACTCTACCGCCACGAACCCAACCACCACCGCTCCACCCCCCCCGAATACGGAGTCGGACTCGGCATCCGCATCAAATTCTAATCCCGTAGTACCATTGCCCTTGTGAGCGCGATTCGTCAGCAGTCAGCACCTGCCATAAGCCAGACAGGACAATTCGTCCGTGAGAGGCGAGACGGTATCCCCTACATCATCGGCGAATTCTGGACCGCCAAGCAACGCCAAAGCCATTCCCTGCACGAAATCAGCTACCGCGCCTGCTTTAAAGCCGAGCTGCCTGAATACTTCATCAAACGCTTCACCAAGCCCAGCGACACCGTATTTGACCCTTTTATGGGGCGTGGTACCACGCCGCTCCAAGCCGCCCTGATGGAGCGCAAAGCCATCGCCAGCGATGCGAGTCCCCTAAGCCTACTGTTAGCCCGCCCACGGCTCGCTCCGCCCGCTGTGGAGGCAATTGAAGCCCGCCTTGCCCTAATCCCCCGCACCGCCCGAATCGCCCAGCGCGATTTGCCGCTCACGGCTTTTTATCATCCTGACACTTTGGCACAGCTGGTAGCCCTGAAGAACTGGTTTCGCCGCCGTACTGGGTCAGGCGATTTTGACTCCATAGACGATTGGATTCGTATGGTCGCACTCAACCGCCTAAGCGGACATTCAAGCGGCTTCTTCTCAGGACGCACTATGCCACCCAATCAAGCCGTATCTATAGCGGCACAGAAGAAGATTAATCAGCGTTTGGGGCAGACTCCACCGCCCCGTGCTGTTGCTGACCTAATCATACGCAAAAGCCGCTCGCTCTTGCGCGATGGAGTGCCGAATGCTCCGCGCTCGCGTTTTGTGGTTAGTGAGTCTACGCGGCTTGGCTGGTTGAAGCGCGACTCGGTGGATCTGGTGGTAACTTCTCCGCCGTTTTTGAATATTGTGGATTACAAATCCGACAACTGGCTACGCCTGTGGTTTGCTGACCTAAACCCCGAAGACTTAACCTGCACCACGCCCGCCAATCTAGACCAATGGCGCAGCTTCATCGGCAAAACCCTTGTGGCTCTGGCTCGGGTTGTGCGTTCGGGGGGCTACATTGCCTTTGAAGTCGGAGAAATCCGCAACGGCTCACTTCCCCTAGAAAAAGAAGTAATTGCTTTAGCGCAAAACCTTCCCCTTACGGTCAATTCGGTTTGCATCAACAAGCAAATCTTCACCAAAACCTCCAACTGCTGGGGAGTCAGCAACAACGCCCACGGCACTAACTCAAACCGCGTTGTTGTTTTAGAGCGTAACGCAGTTTAAAAGTGTAGCCAGCCGCTTGCGGTGGAGTCGTAGGGCAGGGCAGAGCCTTGTGCGTCTAATAAGGCAACGGGTTTATCCTGTTGCGGAATTGTTTTGCCAATCGGCGTAATCGCAGTCTTTGCTTCCTGTGCCACTGCCCGCAAAACTTCTTCACAACCCAGCGGAGCCGTAAAAAGCAACTCGTAGTCATCTCCACCGCCAAGAAGCCGAATTAGCAGCTCGTTGTTATCCGCCACGGCTTGCCCTGCTTCAGACAGCGGAACCTGCCCCGCATTTATCTCTACGCTGACCTGACTGGCTTGCGCCAAACGCTCCGCGTCAAGCAAAAGCCCATCGCTGACATCTAGCATCGCCGTAGCGTGGTTTGCCACCGCCAACCCTAACGCCAAACGCGGCTCAGGACAGCGATACCGCGCAACTACCAAATCTTTCTGTGCCTGACTTAGCTGCGCGACAAAGTCTTCGCCCCGCAACAGAGCCAAGCCCAAACGCGAGTCACCGATTGTCCCCGAAACCCACACGGTTTCACCTGTGCTTGCGCCACTCCGCAAGACCACACTGCCGTGCGCTCTACCCCAAACCGTAAAGGATAAAACCCCCAAAGCCCCCGTAGCAATATCTCCACCCAAAAGCTGAACTCCAAAGCGGTGCAGGTCTTCGCCAAGCCCCTGTATCAGACCGCGCAAAAACGACTCATCCCAATGCGGCGAACGCACAAGCGAAAACACCGCTGCTACGGGTTCAGCTCCCATCGCCGCCAAGTCTGACAGGTTGCACCGCAAAGCTTTGGCGGCAAGTCCCGTAGGCGGATCATCAGGCAGAAAATGCACTCCTTCGGTTAGCAAGTCGGTGGAGACAAGCCACTTGCCCGCGCCATCCTGTGGCACTAGAGCCGCGTCATCGGTGAGTCCAAAAGAAAAGCGCGAGTCCGCACTCAACGGACGCAATAGCTCACGAATCAATTCGTCTTCGTTCATGCACCAACTCTCACAGACTCTCACAGACTCTCACGGACTCTCACCAACTCTCACAGACTTTCACAAATTCTCTGCATCGTCTGTGCGCTCTTTACGCTCTGTGCGTCCGAAACCATCCAGCATCGCGTGTAGCACCTTAGTGCCATCACCCGCCCCAAAACGCCGAGCCAAGTTTAAATATTCGTCTATCAGCACCGCCAAATCAGTATCAGGACAATTACGCACTTCCCAAGCTCCCGCCAGCACCGCCGCTTCTAACAGCGGGTCAAGCGGACGTGTACGCCCCGAAGAAGCCACCAAATCACGGTGCAGGGCTTCGCGGTCTTCGGTCGTGCCGACAACAATTGCCCGAAACAATTCTTCGTCCATTTTTGGCGGCTTGCCATCGGCGGGATTTCCCGCCAGCTGATTATCTACCGCCGTTTCTGCTTCCTGCCTGCCCGCTTGTTCTCCACCCGTAAAGGACAAAGCGTAAAGCGTCTGCACAGCATAAGTCCGCGCCCAAGTGCGCGGGTTCTGCGGCGTTAAATCTTCCTGCGGAGCAGATACCTTTTCCGCCCCTTCAGGCAGAGACTCCAATGGCTCGGTTTTCACCCCGTTCATCGCACTCTTCATACTACTTTTTCACGGGCTTCCATAAGCCGTATCGCTGCTTCTGCCGCTCGCCTTCCGACTCGGTGCTTACCTTTAGGGTCAGCTCTTGCTATCGCCTGTTCTTTATTCTCTGCAGTGATGAGTCCAAAGCCTAGAGCAATTTTGTTCTGCCAAGCCAAAGTCTGCAGTGCATTGGTTACCGATTGCGTAATCAAATCGTAGTGCGAAGTCTCACCACGAATAACTGCACCAAGCGCAATCACCAAATCAAACTTTTCGTAGTGCATCGCCACCACAGTCGGAATTTCAAAAACTCCAGGTACAGTTTGTACAAAGCATTCGGCTTGGCAATTCTGCTCCAAGGTCGTGCAAGCGTCTTTCTCTAAATGCTCCGAAATGTCGGCGTAAAAATGCGCGGAAACAATAAGTGCTTTGACTTCACGCATTGCTCACGCTCCGACTGGGTCTTGTTGTGAAACAACTTCCAAGCCATAGCCCGACAAGCCAACAATGCTATGGCGGGTACGATGCAGCAAACGCATCTTACGCACACCCAAATCAAGCAGGATTTGCGCCCCTTCACCGTAATCGCGTAAAACGACTCCTTCTTCGTCAAGCGACTCACGCGACAAGTTCGCAACCGAGCCGCTACCGCCTTCTGTATTTTCTGCTTCGTCTCGTGCCGTGAGCCGTTCGGTCAAAGCTCCTGCTTCTTCGCGTATCAGCACCACCACGCCTTCGTTTTCAGCGGCAATCAAACGCAAAGCTGAATCCAAACCGCCACCGCCTGCCTGTGCTTCAACGCTCTGCCCCCGCGGATGATCAGGCTCAGAAATAGAAACAGGACCCAAAAAGTCATCCAAGACCGAAACCGCATGCACCCGAACATTCGTAGGATTGTTTTCGCTCAATCTACCACGCACCAAAGCCGCGTGTTCCATACCGCTAAAACGATTGCGGTAAATCAGCAAACGGAATTCCCCATAGCGCGTACCGATTTGCCTATCTGCTGTGCGTTCTACGATACGGTCATTTAATACCCGCCAGGCAATCAAATCGGCGATTGTGGCGATTTTTATTCCGTGGCGTTCGGCATAGCGTTCGAGCCGCTCGCCCTGTGCCATGGTGCCATCATCGTCCATAATCTCGCAGATCACCGCCGCAGGAGCTAACCCCGCAAGCCGTGCCAAATCTACACCTGCTTCTGTGTGTCCTGCGCGAGTTAAAACCCCACCATCACGTGCCATCAACGGAAAGATATGTCCGGGAGAAATTAAAGTTTCATCATTTGCATCGGCACGAATTGCTTCTGCCACAGTGCGAGCCCTATCGCTTGCCGATATGCCTGTGCTGACTCCTTCGCGAGCTTCTACCGATACCGTAAACGCTGTCTCGTGCCGTGAGCGATTGTGCCGCGTCATCAAGGGCAGGTTCAAACGCCGCACCTGCTCGGACTCCAAGGCTAAGCAGATTAGTCCGCGTCCGTGGGTTGCCATAAAGTTGATCCGTTCAGGACCACACATCTGCGCCGCAATAATTAAGTCAGCTTCGTTTTCACGGTCAGCATCATCCAGCAGAATAACAAACCGTCCGTTGCGCAGTTCTTCTAACACCTCGGGCACCGAGGCAACTGCAATCTCACGTCCAGAGTCGCTGATCTTTTCTTCGGCTCTATTCATTTTTGTGCCTTGTTTTAACTTCTGGTGGCACTATAGCGTGCCATTGGGTCAAGCTCCAAGTTTACAAGATCGCGCGGACGCAAGCCGCCAAAAGTCGTCACCGCTAGGGTATGGGCTATCAGCATCACCGAAAAGCATATCCGCTCGGAGTTGTGCGGGTCTGGCATAACTGCATTGACTGTCAGCGACACGCCGTCTAGGGCAATTCCGCCTTTCGCCGCCAGCATCGGAGCAAAAGTCTTGTCCGTAGCAAAAGTCAGCGAGCGATTTTCGCCCAAGTCTTCTATGGCGATTAGACTTGCTGTGCCGTCTATATGGCCTGTGACCATCTGTCCGCCGATTTCGTCTCCGTATTTTAGTGCGCGTTCAAGGTTTAGAGCTGTGTTCTGTGGCAAGGTGCCAAGAGTCGTCCGTGCCAAAGTTTCAGGAGATAAACCAAAATGCAAAACCTGCATGCCTGGATCATTAGACTCCGCCGCTTGCTTTAAGGTCAGACAGCAACCGTTGCACGAAACGGAAGCTCCGACTTTCAAGCCTTCACAAAACGCCACAGGAGCCACAACAGCAAAAACCCGCTCACGATTTTTGTCGTGGATATCGGGCTTGTTGCTGGCGGCAACTGTGCCTTGGTGGGTAACAATTCCTGAGAACATAAAACGGCAGAGTCGTGCGCTCCTAACTTAAAGGTTTTGCGCTTAAAGGTTTTGGCCTTAAAGATTTTAGCCTTAAAGATTTTAGCCTTAAAGATTTTAATCTTAAAGATTTTAGCCTTAAAGATTTTAGCCTTAAAGATTTTAATCTTAAAGATTTTAGTCTTATAAGGTTTTAGCCTTAAAGGTTTTAGCCTTAAAGGTTTTAGTCTTAAAGATTTTGGTCTTAAAGATTTTAGTCTTAAAGGTTTTGGCCTTAAAGATTTTAGCCTTAAAGGTTTTGCGCTTAAAGGTTTCGTGTTGCTGTGTAGAGTGTAAGCCAATCGGCTTTGCCATCAGCACGCGGATACTGCTCACGAGCATAGCAGTGCCAGCGGTTTGAGTCCTGCAGTTCCTGTTCGCTCAGCGGACTCTTAAGCCCGCCCCCTTCAAAGGCTATGGGTGATTGAAACCACGCTACTTCATCAACCAATCCATGGGCTAAGAAAGAGTCTGCAACTTTTGCTCCGCCTTCTACCAAGAGCCGCGAAATTCCTGCTTCATACAGAACACTTAAAACAAAAGAAAGATCCAAAGCCTTTTCGTCTAGTGGTGTTTCTAGCACGCGCAAACCATCACCGATTAAAGCTTGTGCCTTAGGGCTTTTCTCCTGCTCGGCGGTAAAGAGCCAAGTTCTTTGGCTTTCTGTCTTCGCCAGCCGTGCTGATGAAGGAAAGCGCAATCGTCCATCTAAAACAACGCGCAAGGGCTGTGTGCCACGCCAGCTACTTAAGCGCACAGACAAAAGCGGATCATCTGCCAGCACGGTTTCGCTACCGACTAGAATAGCATCACAACTTGCCCGCAATAGATGTGCCCGCCGTAAAGCTGCTTTATCCGATAGCCAAATTTTGCCGCTATCTGCTTCGCCACGATTGGCAGGTTTTGCCTCTGAAGATTCAAGCGGAGCAATAGATGCATCGCTTGACACCGCCAATTTCAAAATCACAGCCGGACGTTTTTCACGCACACGACAGGTATGTCCGATGAGCTGACGCTTGGCGCGGGCAATTCTCTCAGTGTTGGTATCCTGCTCTACTTCTACCCCTCCTTGACGAAGAAGCTTTAACCCCTTGCCCGCGGTACGTGGGTCAGGGTCTTCTAAAATGTAAATAACCCGCCTTACCCCTGCTCGCACAATTTTCTCGGCACAACTTCCCCCCGCACGGATGTGGGCACAGGGCTCAAGGGTTGTGTATAGGGTTGCGCCTTGTGCTTGTTCTCCTGCTTGCTGTAGCACTCGCTCTTCGGCGTGGATGGTTCCGCCTTCTGTGGTGGCGTGGCAGGCGATGAGGGAAGGCAAATGCGCTTGTGCATCTGCTTCGTTGTACAGCACGCATCCGACTGACGGATTTTTTGCGGTTTGGCCGAGCTGTTGCCCTGCCGCTACCAGAGCACTTTTTGCGAAAAACTCCGCAACGCGGATATCACTCACCGCGTCGTAATCCTCCGACGAAGGTTTCAAAGTCTCCTGCTTCGCGGAAGTTGCGATAGACGGAGGCAAAGCGCACATAGGCGACAGGGTCTAGCGTGGCGAGTGCATCCATGACCATTTCGCCGACCAGCTTGGATTGAATTTCGTTACTGCCACTGCTTTCCAGACGCCGTACGATACCTGAGATAATTCGTTCAAGCCGTTCTGGATCAACGGGGCGTTTGCGCAGAGCGATTTCCATGGAGCGTTCAAGTTTGTCGCGGTCAAAGGGTTCGCGTCTTCGCCCGTCGTCTTTCAGCACGACCATATCGCGGATTTGCACCCGTTCAAAAGTTGTGAATCGTCCGCCGCAGGCGTTGCACTGGCGGCGGCGGCGAATGCTCGCCCCATCATCAGTCGGACGCGAGTCCTTAACCTGACTTTCATCTTGGCTACAAAACGGACAGCGCACAGCTCACCCCCCATACAACGGATAACGCTGACATAAAGCTACCACTTCTTCGCGCACTGCAGACTCTTCTGCTTCGGCGTTGTCCTTGCCTTGAGCTGCTAGCACACGCAGGATCCACTTACCGATTTGGCTGAATTCCTGGCTACCAAATCCGCGTGTTGTTGCGGCGGGAGTGCCAAGGCGTATTCCTGAAGTCACTTGTGGCTTTTCGGGGTCTTGTGGCACGGCATTTTTGTTGCAGGTGATGGCGGCGCGTTCTAGTGCGTCGGAAGCAATCCGCCCCGTTAGCCCCATCGGACGCAAATCCACGAGCAACAGGTGATTGTCTGTGCCACCTGAGACAAGATGTAATCCGCCTTCAAGAAGTGTTTCCCCTAGCACACGGGCGTTTTCAACTACCTGCCCGATGTATTCCTTGAAGCCTGGGCGTAGGGCTTCGCCTAAGGCTACGGTCTTGCCTGCGATTGCGTGTTCTAGTGGCCCGCCCTGCAATCCAGGAAATACTGCTGAAGCTAACTTCTTGGTGACACTTTCATCGTTGGACAAAATCATTCCGCCGCGGGCACCGCGCAAGGTTTTGTGCGTTGTTGTTGTCACGACATGGGCGTGGGGCAAAGGCGATGGATGTGCACCTGCGGCGACAAGTCCTGCGATGTGCGCCATATCTACCATAAACCATGCGCCAACTTGGTCAGCGATTTCACGCAGTCGGGCAAAGTCAATCGTGCGCGGATAGGCACTGGCTCCTGCTAATAGCAACTTTGGCTTATGCTCCTGTGCCATTGTTGCGGCTTGGTCGTAATCAATGTATCCGTTTGCGTCTAATCCGTAGCCATAAGCCTGAAACCATTTGCCTGACAAATTGACAGGTGAGCCGTGGGTTAAGTGCCCGCCTTCGTCAAGCGACTGACCCAAAAAAGACTCACCGGGTTTCAGCAAAGCCAGAAACGCGGCTTGATTGGCGGAAGCTCCACAGTGCGGCTGAAGATTGGCATAGACACAATTGAAAAGCTGCTTGGCTCGGGCGACGCCAAGGGCTTCAATGGTATCAACGTGTTCGCATCCGCAATAGTAACGCGCCCCTGGATAGCCTTCGGCGTACTTGTTGGTCAGTACAGAACCTTGAGCTTCTAGTACGGCGCGTGAAACGATGTTTTCGCTGGCGATTAATTCTATTCCGTCGTTTTGGCGTGTGTATTCGGAGCCGATTGCTTTGGCGACGACTGGGTCGGTTTCGCGCAGGGATGAAGTAAAGAAAGACTCTTCGCTGAGCGGAGCGTTTTCTAATCCTTCGGGTAGAATGGTGTGGGGTGCAACTTGGTTCATGGGAGTCTATCCGCAATCTGGTTTTCAAATTCATCTGGCAAGACGGAAATTCCGCACGGAAATATACAAAACCCTATTGAATGCCGCTATATGCGGGGGTTTGGCAGACCGCTGGGGCAATATACAAGCCTCACGCGCTCTCCACAAGGAGCGCGAGCTACAAGGCACAGATGAGCCACCGAACGAGCCACAAGCCACAAACGAGCCACAAGGCGCAAACAAGCCACAAGGCAAAAAGGGCAAGCGGCTATTGCGCTAGCAAGCCCACGCTTAAACCCGCACTTCTACGCTTACCCCCACACTTCTACGCTCACCCCCACACTTCTACGCTTACCCCCGCACCTAACCCCACGCTAGGGAGTGCCAGCCAAGATCAGGCAATCTAAGCCTGTTTTGCGTAGAGCGGCGCAGGTGTTATAGGCTCCGCTTTTGGACAAGCCGTGGAACTGCGCGCGCTGTAATGGACCCACCGTGCCAGGTACGGGTTCTAGCACTGAACGTGCTGTGGCTAGGGTTTCTGCTACGGCGTTTCGTGCTAGGGCTAGGGCTGCTTGTGCTCGTTCGTCTGATGAAAAGGCGCCGACTTGGATTCCCCACAAGCCTTTGCGCTTGCTTTCTGTGGAAACCACTTCGCGGACTTGGCTTGCTCGTGCTTCTTGTACTAGGGAAAGTGCTGAGCGCACGCCGCCTGCTTCTTTTGCGTTGGTGTTTTCTTCTACTGTGCTTGCTTCGGCTAGAAGTTTTTTCTCTGCCTGCTCGGAGGCAAGTTTAGCGAAAGCGGCTTCGGTTAGTTTTACGGCACGGTAATCGCGTTGCGCTCCTGTTTGTCCGCCGAAGACGACAGTGATTAGGCGGATTCCGTTACGTTTGGTGCTGGCGGCGACATTAAACCCTGATGCGCGAATGTATCCTGTTTTGATTCCATCGGTTCCGCTGAGTTTTTTGAGCAAGCGGTTGTGGTTTGTGTATTTGCGTCCGCCGTAGGAAAAATTTTGCGTGTTGAAATAGGCGTAGTATTTGGAGTGATTAAAAAACAGGGCTTGGCTTAGCGTTGCCATATCGCGGGCTGAAGATAATTGTCCTTTGTTGGGAAGTCCTGAAGCGTTGCGAAACGTTGTGTTATTCATATTGAGCGTAGCGGCTTTGGCGGTCATTAGGCGGGCGAATTCTATTTCTGTGCCACCGATGTGTTCGGCGAGTACAACGGCGGCATCGTTGGCGGATTTGGTAATCAGTGACAAGATTGCATCTTCGGTGCGTATGGTTTTGCCGGGTTGTAATCCTAACTTTGAAGGAGACATACCCGCGGCTCGTTTTGAAACGGGTAGTTTTTCGTCTAGTGATAACGAGCCTTCTTCTAGTGCGTCAAAGACAAGGTAGAGAGTCATCATCTTGGTTAAAGACGCGGGATAGTTTCGTGTATCGGCGTTGAGTGCATGTAGCACGCGGCCGCTTTTGGCTTCTATAACGATTGAAGCGACTCGGGCTTCGGCTTGTTGGCTGGCTCCGAGGGGTAGCAGGACAAGCACCAGCAGCAGAGCCGCGACCATGGGGAGGCGACAGAAGGCTCGGCGATGTACTGGGCTAGAAGGAGGCAAAGAAGGCAAAGAAGACTGCGGTGGCATTTTGCGAAAAGGAGAGAAGATAGAAGACAGATTGGCGCGACAGAGTGGCAGTTTCTATGCGGCTCTGTTCTGTTTTATGCAGGACAGTGCGGCGATCTGTACGAACCGTGTTTGTGGAGCCGATTCGTTCTCATTTGCTTAATGAATAAACGAAGACTGATTCGGGTGCAAGTCTTGTTGGATTTTGTCTGTTATTTCTATACTAGGCAAGACTTACACGGCACGGCCTGAGTGCTTGGCGGGTGGGGTTTTGAAGCTGGTGTGGGGTAGGTGTGGGGGGTAGGTGTGGGGTATCTGTGCGGTATAGATGTGCTGGATCTGTTGCGTTGTCAAAAAGCAACGCGAAACAAAAAATAAAAAAATAGTTAAAAAAATACCTTGCATCGTTGAATCGGAGTTGTTTAAACTATGGACACAATTGCCTATGGAAAAAACTGCCTGTCATAATTATTTTGTGCGTCAGGAAGCACAAGATGCACCGCGTTGTGCTGCGGAGCAGAGTCCGTCGTCAGACACCAATATTGGCGTAGATGAAAAAGCCAAGCCTGACGCGAAGGCGGAGTTGCGTCCGCCATCGCGCTATCAGGTTTTGATGATTAACGATGATTACACGCCGATGGATTTTGTCGTAGAAGTTTTGTGTCGTTTTTTCTCTAAAGACGAGCAAGAAGCCACTGCGGTTATGCTGCAGATTCACCGCTTCGGAGCTGCGGTCTGTGGAGTCTATGATTTAGATGTTGCTGAGACGAAGATTTCGCAGGTGACGAGTTTTGCTTTGGCGTGTGAGCATCCGTTGCGTTGTCGGTTACAGCGGCTTCAAGCATAGTGTGTGGCTTGGGGTCAAAGCTTTTTTATCGTGTGTTTATCTTTTTTATCTAGGGGGCTTGGGCGATGATTTCGGGCAATATGAAAGCGACGCTAGACCGTGCGCATCAGTATGCGGGGCATCTGCGTCATGACTTGGTGACCTTGGAGCATCTACTGTGGGCACTCTGCGACAATGTGGAGGCAATAGAAGTTTTGGAAGCCTGTGATGTTGATATTCCGCTTTTGCGTTATGAGCTTAACGAGTACTTAGAGAAGGAAGCATTAACTTCGGAAGGCGAGCGTAACTTCACGGATGGCTTTCGTCGTGTTTTGCGGCGAGCGGCGATTCATGTGCAGTCTAGCGGTAGCGGACGAATTACAGGAGCCGATGTGTTAATCGCCTTAATGGCGGAGCGAGAGAGCTATACGGTCTATCTACTCAAGAAGCAAGAAATGGAGCGACTTGATGCGATGAACTATGTCAGCCACGGTATTTCAAAGAAAAACTTATACGATGGAGCCAGCCAGCAGGGCGATGATCCGTTTGAAGGTGACTCGGGCGAAGACTCGTTGCATAGCTTTGAGGAATCAGCCAACGCACCCCAGACTTCTCCACACGATAAGCCAAGGGAGGTACATGAAGGAGGGGAATCACGCAGCCCTACTCCGTCAAGGCGTAAGCCTGCGCGTTGGAAGTATTTGTCTGATTATTGCATTGACCTTAACGCTAAGGCACGGGCGGGGCGCATTGATCCGCTCATCGGCCGCGAACCTGAGCTGGAGCGTTTGGTGCAAATCCTGTGCCGTCGGACGAAAAACAATCCTTTGCTGGTGGGTGAGCCTGGAGTCGGCAAAACTGCTCTTGTTGAAGGCTTGGCAATGCGCTTGACTGAAAAGCGTGTGCCACCCCTGTTGGAGCCGATGCAGGTTTGGTCTTTAGAAATGGGTTCATTAATGGCGGGTACACGCTACCGTGGAGACTTTGAAGAGCGGATTAAGGGCTTATTGGCAGAACTTGCCCAGCAAGAAATGGCAGTCTTGTTCGTGGATGAAATCCACACGATGATTCATGCAGGGGCGACAACAGGCGGCTCAATGGATGCATCCAATTTGCTTAAACCTGCTTTACAAGATGGCAGATTGCGTTGCGTTGGCTCTACGACCTACCGCGAGTATCGGGGCTACTTAGAGAAAGACCGCGCGTTCTTACGCCGTTTTCAAAAGCTAGAAGTGCAGGAGCCTTCGTCCGCCGACACGATTAAAATCTTAAATGGTTTGAAGGGCAGGTATGAAAGTCACCATCAAGTGCGGTACACCCAAGATGCTTTACGGGCGGCGGTAGAGTTATCTGTACGCCATGTGACGGACAGGCGGCTTCCAGACAAGGCGGTAGATGTTATTGACGAAGCTGGAGCTGCTATGCGTCTGTCAGTGCCTTCCAAACGCCGCAAGACGATTGGTGTGCGGGCGGTGGAAGAAACCATTGCCAAGATTGCGCGTATTCCGCCACGGAGCGTTTCGCAAGATGACCGTGAAGTCCTGCGAAGCCTAGAAGATGATTTGCGCCGCTTAATCTTTGGGCAAGACCCTGCTCTATCGCATCTTGCGGGTTCTGTGCGTATGGCACGGGCGGGTTTGCGTGAAGACAATAAGCCTGTGGGCTGTTATCTCTTTTCTGGACCGACAGGCGTGGGCAAGACTGAAGCGGCACGGCAGTTGGCGGCGACTCTGGGTGTATCTTTGCACCGCTTTGATATGTCCGAGTATATGGAGCGACACGCTGTCTCCCGCCTGATAGGCGCACCGCCGGGTTATGTTGGTTTTGAACAAGGCGGACTTTTAACCGACACGGTAGATAAAAATCCGCATGCGGTTCTGCTCTTGGACGAAATTGAAAAAGCCCACCCTGATATTTACAATTTGCTCCTGCAGGTGATGGATTACGGAAGACTTACCGACCACGGCGGCAAAGCTGTGAGCTTCCGCAATATTATTTTGATTCTGACCACCAACGCAGGAGCCGCAGACGCGGCGCGTCCTGCTGTGGGTTTTGCCCGCGACTCACGCGAAGGAGAAGACACAGACGCCGTGCATCGTCTCTTTGCGCCTGAATTCCGCAATCGCCTGGATGCGATTATTCCCTTTGCCCCCCTGACCGAAGAAATCATCCTGCGGATTGTAGACAAGTTCATCCTAGACTTAGAACAGCGTCTGATTAAGCAAGATGTATCGGTTACGCTTAACGACCCAGCGCGTTTGTGGCTTGCCCGCCGTGGTACCGATAAGATTATGGGTGCGCGTCCGCTGGCGCGTTTGATTGAAGAAAAGATCAGCCGCCCACTCGCCAACGAAATTCTTTTCGGAACGCTCACCAACGGCGGTACAGTCTTTGTGGAGGCAAAAGAAGCCGACTCCGATGGTGCGCTGACCTTGCGCTTCCAAGGGCACGACAAGCCCCACAGAGCCAGCAACAAAGCTGGCAGCAAAGCCAGCGATAAAACCCCCCACGAAGCCAGCGAAGCCCCCCACAAAGCCAACGATAAAGCCAACGATAAAACACCCCCTAAAAATAGCGGCAAGCCACAAGCCAAGAAGAAACAAGGCACGAAAAAGCCCCTGTCCCTGCCTGCCTGATATTCCTTCGCCCCTGCCGCTTGGCTCCTGCTGATTGGCTCTTGCCGCTTGGTGGGAATTCAGACAAGAATAATTATCTCCGCAGTTTTGATAAACTGCGTCTATATCTCCTTCGCCTACTTCGCCTCCTGTGCCTTCTTCGTCTTCTGTGCCTTCTGTGTTTCCTGTGCCTTCTGCGCCTTCTACCATTCCCTCGTGGCGTGACCTACGCCTACCCGCAGGACGACTCTATGTCTTCGGCTATGGCTCACTGATTTGGCGGCCGGGCTTTCAACACCTATGGAGTCGTCCCGCCCGTGCCTTCGGTTGGCGGCGTGATCTGTGCCTTATCTCCACGCACTATCGCGGCACACCTGATACCCCAGGCTTAGTTTGTGGCTTAGACAACGGCGGCTCGTGCCTTGGCTTCGTCTTTTGCGTAGCGACTGAAAACCGCGAGCGGGTAATCCGCTATCTGTGGAAACGCGAGATGATTACCGATGCATATCGGCCGATAGTTGCGCGTTGCGACCTGCTAAAACAGAAAAAGACAGACAGCAAACCCCGCCGTAACGGAAAATCCGTACGCGCCCTGACTTTTGTTGTCCGCCATGATCATCCGCAATACGGAGGCAACTTAAGCCAAGCCCAACGACTCAAAATGTTACAGCAAGGGCAGGGCAGTGGCGGCACCAGCCGCGACTACCTAGAACGCACCTGCGCTTCATTGGATGGTGTAGGGGTGCGGTGTCCGCGTCTGCATGGCTGGTTAGAGCAGCTGAACCAGCAAAGCCTAAAACGAAAGATTTAGGGCAAAAAAATAGAGCAAAAGATTTAGGGCAGTTCTGTACACGCTGCTTCTATACGCTCCTGCAGGAGCTGACGCAGAGCCCGCGAAGAAAGCCCTGTGCCATCCACAGGAGCCAGAAAGCGAACAGAAACCTTACCGCTCCGCTTCGGAAGCTTTTTGCGTGGCCAAAATTTTCCTGAGTTCAAAGCCACAGGAACAATCGGAAACCCCGTCTCCTGTGCCAAGACCACTACACCCGAAAGATAGGGGCGAGTCTCACCTGGCTTCATCCGTGTCCCTTCAGGGAAAATTATAATCCGCTCGCGGCGATATTTCTCGCCTTCACGCGCCGCCACTTCTAGGTGCCGCAAAGAAGTTAGCCCACGGCTTCTATCCAGCGAAATCATTCCTGTGCGCTTCATATAAAAACCCAATAACGGAATCTGAAAAACTTCACGTTTAGAAACAAAAGTCAGATTACGAAAGCGGTGACTGAAAAAGAAAATCTCCCACGCCGATTGGTGCTTGCAAGCAAAAATGCACGGCTCGTCAGGAATATTTTCCGTACCACTTTCGTCTAGGGAAATTCCGCAGATCATCCGCAAGCAAAACAGAGTCGGATTAGCCCACAGGTTTTGCCGTGCCCAACAGATCGCGTCCCGCGAAACCGAAAAGGGAAAAATCACCACAAAGGCAAAGGCTGCAACTGCCACTCCGCAGATGGCAAAAAGATACGCGCGCAAGAAGTACACCATAACGCTAAAAACCAAGCGAAACCGTACCTGCATCACGCCCGAACTGCCAGCGGCCAAAACGCGAACCCCCCACTAGGGTAAGAAGATATTTAACCGACTCGGCAAAACTTTCCGCCAGCACCTTCGGATTAAACCTATCCGTCGCAACAGACAAAGCCAGCACTTCCGTTTCAGGCGGCAGATGGTGATGAAATTCTAACAAAGCCCGCCGCAGATGATAATCAGAAGTCACCAGCAAAACCCGCATACCCCCATTGCCCTGCAACCAAGCCGCCGCTTCCTGCGCATTCCCCCGCGTATCCCGTGCATACCTGCCGAGCGTAATACAACAGGCAAAAAATGCTTCCGACTCACGCCAAGTCTCCATAAATCGCTCGTCGGTCATAGAGTCAAAAACCCCCGACACCAAAAGCTTGGGCGCAACTCCTGCGGCAAGTAAATCCACACCCAAGCGCACCCTTCCATCGCCGCCCGTTAGCACGACAATTAAATCCGCAGTGTTTGGCTCCATAGACTCCGCCGTTCGGTGCATAGGAGTCGGCGCAAACCACAAGCTAAACCACAGCAAATAAACCAGAAGCCCCGCACTCCCTGTTGCGATGGCTCCGTGCCGCAGGTTGCGCATCATTCAGCCCGCAACATCCAACGCGCAGAAAGGCGAGCCGCACACAAAGCCATAGCCGCCGCCAAAAACGGAGACACCACAAGCAAAAGCCAAATCTGCCAGCCCAGAAACCCCGCCAAGGGCCCACTCAACTGGTCTTGCAATACCCACAAAAGCGGAGCCACAAAAACCACACCGCCAAGGGCTCCCAAGCCGCCCGTGCGCAGGGCGAAGTGCGAAACTTCGCGGCTGATAAATTCATCGGTAGCCCCCATCTGTCGCAGAAGCCGCACCGTAGACCTATCACTCGCCAAAGTCGCGCGGACAATCAACAAGATCACCAAAACAAAAGCTCCGACCGCCAAGACCAAGGCTCCACTACTGACAAGCTGAAGCCCGCTTGCTGTTTCTAAAAGCGGCTCGCTCCACGCTGAATATTGCTCCAGCCGCACAGCAGGAGCTACTTCCGCCAAAGCCGCAACCAATGTGTCAGACAAGCCCGCTTCAGCATCCCGCGGAGTCACTTCATACAACTTCGGCAAGTTCAACTCAGGAGGCAAAACTCCCAGCCATGGCTCAACCAATGTACGCAAATCCGCTTCAGGAATTTCTTCCACCGAATGCACTTCATCGCTTTCTGCCAAGAACCCTGCTACTTCTTGAGCGAATTGATCTTGTGCGCTTGTGCTTGCGTCTCCGTGTCCGAAGATTTGCTCGCCGCTTTGGCGATGGGGAATTTCCAAAGTGTATTGCCCGCGCATTTGCTTTTGCCAGCCCCGTGCGGCTTCTCCCAAAGCCACCGATAGACTCGCCGACAAAAGTGCGATCGCCATAATCGGAACTGTTAAAGCCCCTAGTATCCAACTGCCCCGCCCACGCACAGCAGTCGGAAACAACACGTTTCTGCGTCTGCTCCGCCGCTTTACGACACGCCCCTTGCCACTGGTGCTATGCCTTGTGTCCTTCGCCATTCGTAGCACTCCCATCAACCTGCCGCCTGTTGCAGAACCTGCGGGCTTGGCTCTTCCCCCGCCCCTGTGCGCCAGCCATCTTCACGGACAACTTGTCCGTTCTGCAAACGCAAAATTGCATGGCCAAGCCGCTGTACCAAAGCTTCATCGTGGGTCGCAAATAAAATTCCCATTCCACCCCGTTGCAACTCAGAGAGCAAAAACAAAACCCGTTCGGCAATCCCTGAATCCAAACAGCCCGTGGGCTCATCCGCCAGCAAAAAGTCAGGACGCGCAATCACAGCCCGCGCAATTGCCACACATTGCCTTTGCCCCCCTGACAAGGTATCGGGCAAAGCGGCTTCGCGTCCGCTTAACTCAACCCAAGCCAAAAGCTCACGCGCTTTCGCACAAGCCGAAGAGTCTTCTTCACCTGCAATCCGCAGGGGTAGGGCTACATTATCCAAAACCGAAAGCCACGGAATTAAACGAAAATCCTGAAACACCAAACCCAAACGCCGTCGCAGGCGGGCTTGTTCTTCTCGTCCGCAAGAAGAAACTTCTTTGCCGAACAAAAGCAGCTTGCCACGGTCGGCGAACAGATCCATACGCACGAGTCGCAAAAGCGTGGATTTGCCCGACCCACTCGGACCCTGCACGAAGTGAAAGCTTCCCCCTGCCAGCCGAAAGGACAGATTGCGCAGTACGTCTTCTCCTTGCGGATAGCGTAGCGAAAGTTTGTCAAAGACAATTGCGTCTTCAGTCGTCATAGAAGTCAGCTCAGGAGCAAAACAGAGAGTCACAAAACAGAAATCAGGGGCAAGGCCTAAAGCACGGGGAAGGGTTACACGAAAACAGGTAGAATCGGGCAAATTCTATCCCACCACGGCGATTAGGCAAAACCGCCCCGCAAAGCCAGCGGTGAGCTAATCAGGCGGGTAAAAGGGGGCGATTCGGTCTATACTGCTCCTGATACTCCAGCGGAGCGGAATTCAAAGTCCAAGCTCTGCCTAGAGCCACAGCAAAAAGGTCAGAAAAATGAGCGGTAAAACGCCGACAAACAGAGTCGGAACCAAGAACGAGTCCCAGGCGGGCAAGAAGCCAGACAGTGCGTGGAAGCCGTCTGTGTGGCGTGGATTGCCTGCGCGTCAGTTGCCTGAATATCCTGACTCTGCGGCACTTTCTGCGGTTGAGGAAAAGCTCCATGCCCAGCCGCCGCTTGTCTTTGCGGGGGAAGCCCGCCAGCTTCGCCGTTCGCTTGCTAAGGTGGCGGCGGGGGAAGCGTTTTTGCTTCAAGGCGGTGACTGTGCTGAATCCTTCTCGGAGTTCAGTGCTGACACAATACGCGATACCTTTCGTGTCATCCTGCAGATGGCGGCGGTGCTGACTTGGGGCGGACAAATCCCTGTCGTCAAAGTCGCCCGTATGGCAGGACAATTCGCCAAGCCCCGCAGTGAGCCTACCGAGACACAGAATGGCACGACTTTAACCAGCTATCGTGGTGATATCATTAACGATATTGCTTTTGATGCTCAGGGGCGTGTTCCTGATCCTGAGCGTATGTTGCGAGCGTATCATCAAGCTAGTGCGACTTTAAATCTTCTGCGGGCTTTTGCTCAGGGGGGATATGCTGACTTAAAGAAAGTGCAGAAATGGAATGCGCGTTTTGTGGCGGCGAGTCCGCAGGGCAAACGCTATGCTGAGTTGGCGCAACAGATTGATGATGCAATTGCCTTCATGGAAGCTATTGGGCTGACTTCAAAAAGTGTGCGCGAGCTTCGGGAGACAGATTTCTACACATCGCACGAAGCTTTACTTTTGCCGTATGAAGAGTCGCTTACTCGTGTGGATAGTACCAGTGGTGATTGGTATGGCGTATCGGCGCATTTCTTGTGGTGTGGCGATAGGACACGCCAGCCTGACGGAGCGCATATTGCGTATCTTAAGGGTATTGCTAATCCGATTGGTGTGAAGTGTGGCCCGACGCTAGACCCTGATGAACTGCTCACGCTGTTAGACATCTTAGATCCGTTGCACGACGCGGGGCGGATTACTCTGATTGTCAGGATGGGAGCAGACAATGTTGCGCAGAAGCTTCCGCCTTTGGTGCGTCGTGTGCGGGAGTCGGGTCATCCTGTGGTTTGGTCTTCTGACCCGATGCACGGCAATACCATTAAAGCGGCTAACGGATATAAGACTCGCCCCTTTACACGTATTGTTAGCGAGATAGAGTCTTTCTTCGGGGTCTTGCAGTCCGAAGGAGTGCATCCGGGCGGGTTACACTTAGAGATGACGGGCAAAGATGTAACCGAATGCACAGGCGGAGCGCACGCTATTGATGAAGCTATGCTTGCTGACCGTTACCATACGCACTGTGATCCGCGTCTTAATGCGCATCAGGCATTGGAGCTGGCTTTCTTAGCGGCTGAGTCTTTGCGTGGTCTGCGTTCTGACGCGAGCAACACGGGTACCAGCACCGATACCTCTGACGATTCTGGTGCGCGTGGTGCGACTCCTGCGACTTTGCGGGCGACTGCTTGAAGTGCGGATTTTTTAGCAGGGCTTTTGTAAGGTTAACGGGCTGGTCTGCGTCTTGTTCTACTTAACGCGGTTAGGTTAACGCTGTTAGGTTGGTACTGCCAGATGCAATCGCGACAGGCACGGAAAGGATGAATTCAGTTCTTGTGATGTCAGAGACAGACTCCGACCGCACAGGAAGTGCACCTGCGAGCGTGAAGTCGCTTAAGGCGTCAGCCGTGCCTTTGCGCGAAGATGAAATTGCTTCGCGTACGGATGCATATTTTAGAGCGACGAAGACTCTGGTTGAGAATTCGGTGTTGGGTTTGCGTGATGAAGAAGTTACGTATGCGGTATTTTTGCGGCGTCCGATATTGGCGGCGTGTGGTGTGGCAACGGAGTGGCTTAAGCGTGTGGCTGATGCGCGTAAGGTTTCTATTACGGTTCGGCAACGCTATGGCGAAGGCGAGTGGGTTGGAGCGGGCGAGCCGCTTCTATGGATTACGGGACAATTTTCGGCTTTGCTAGACCTTGAGACTTTGCTTTTGCAGAAGCTGGGTCCTTGTTGTGTGGCGGCACACAATGCGTGGCGGATAGCGCGGGCTTTACCGCAGAGTCGTATTATTGCGATGGATGCACGCCATGCTGCGGGCAGTGAAATGGTGGAGCTGATGGCATACGGGGCGGCGGTAGGCTCGGCACGGGCGCAACGCGAGGGAGCGTTGGGCTTTATTGGCACGAGCACCAGCGAAGGAGCTGTTGCATTTGGTTTGGGCGAGGGTTTGGGTACTATGCCGCATGCTTTAATCGGAGCGGCGGGAAGTACTTTGAAGGCGGCGCAGGCGTATCGCCAATATTTTCCTGATAAGCCGCTGACTGTCTTGGTGGATTACTTCGGCAAGGAAGTGAGTGACTCGCTGGAAGTTGCGCGTCACTTTAGCGATTTATCTGGTGGCTTGTCTGGCGATGTGGCGGAAACGGAAGCTTTAACTGTCCGCTTAGATACGCCTGGCAGTCGCTTTGTGGAGGGGTTAGATCCAGGGCGGTCTTACGCGGTGTTGGAGCGACATGCACCTGCGGCTTTGCGGCGATACTTGAGCGAAGAGCAGCAGCGTTTTTTGGTGGGTCCGGGTGTGTCGGCGGCGGCGATTTGGCATCTACGGACGACATTAGACGAAGCGGGTTTTACTGAAGTGCGTATAGCGGCTTCTTCGGGGTTTAGTCCTGAGAAGTGTGAAGCTTTGGCTTTGGCTGAAGTTCCTGTGGATTTTATTGGCACGGGTAGTTTCCTGCCCGAGCGATGGAGTGAAACCTACGCTACGGCTGACATAGTTGCTTATGGTGGGCGTGAGTGTGTAAAGGTGGGGCGGGAATTTCTTTTGCCGAGTCGCAATCCTGACCCGAAGCCTTGAGCTTAGACTTTGCGCCTAAACCTTTGAGCCTTAAGCCTGCCCCTTGAGCCATAAGCCATAAGCCTAACTTTTGAACCTAACCCTTAACCCTAAACCTTAAGCCTAACCCTTAAGCCATCAGCCATAAGCCTAACCCTTAAGCCTTAAGCCATAAGCCTAACTCTTGAACCTAACCCTTGAGCCTAACCCTTAAGCCTAAAACCTTAAGCCATAAGCCTAACTCTTGAACCTAACCCTTAAGCCTAACCCTTCAGCCTTAAGCCATAACCCTAACCCTTGAGCCTAAAACCTTAAGCCATAAGCCTAACTCTTGAAACTAACCCTTAAGCCTAACCCTTAAGCCTAACCCTTAAGCCATCAGCCATAAGCCTAACTCTTGAAACTAACCCTTAAGCCTAACCCTTAAGCCTAATCCTTGAGCCTAAAACCTTAAGCCTTAACCCTAATCCTTGAGCCTAAAACCTTAAGCCTTAACCCTAACCCTTGAGCCTACCCTTTGCCTTGCGGTTTTGACTGTGCCACACAATCTTGTAAGCAGAAACGAGCTATGAAAGATTTGCCTTTATTTTTGGTGCGCAATCGTCCGTGGATTGGCGATCTGGCGGGCAATGGAACGCGGCTTTTGCGGGAGCGTGAAAAAGCCAGCCCTGATGCACTGGTTATGACGGGAGAGTTGTACTTGAGTGGTTATCCTGCGCAGGATTTACTGCACCGCAAAACTTTTTTGCGCTCTTTGCGTGAGCAGATTCACCGACTTGTTGAAGCGACTGCTGATGGTGGAGCGGCAATTCTGTTTGGCACTCCTTGGATGGACGAGTGGCAGACGGACAAAACGAGTCTTATAGAACAGCCTGATTTGGAACAGCCATTTCTCTACAATGTGATGATTCTTGCTGACAAGGGAAAAATTGTCGGAGTGCGTAAAAAGACGAATTTAATTAACGCGGGTGTATTTGATGAAAAGCGGTATTTCATACCTGCTGATGCAGAGTCGCAGACTCCGCTGGAGTGGCGCGGACATAAGCTTGCGATTTTGATTTGCCAAGACGCATGGAGTGCAACTCCGCTTGACCATTTAAAACAGGCGGGCGCGGAATGTTTTTTGGTTGCGAGTGCGAGTCTGTGGGATAGCGAAAAGTCTGCGGTGCGGCTTTCCATACTGCAAGATCGTATTGGCGAGTCGGGCTTGCCCTGCGTTTATCTCAATCTAGTTGGAGCCCAAGAAGACTTAATCTTTGACGGTGAAGCGATGGCGTTGAATGGGCGGGCGGTTTTGCTTTTGCGCTTGCCTTTATTTCAGGAGCAAAGCGTAGCCTTTTGCCTTGCCGACAAGCCTGTGGCTAACAATCCGCCGCTTGCTGAAGTTTTGAGTCCGCAGGCGGAGCGATATGCGGCGATTGTTTCGGCGGTGCGTGATTATCTTTTGCCGAGTGGTTTTGACAAGGCGGTGCTGGGCTTATCGGGTGGGATTGACTCGGCTTTGACTTTGGGGCTTGCGGTTGATGCGTTGGGAGGCGAACGGGTTACGGCTGTGCTTTTGCCGACGGCATTTACCTCTGCGGAAAGCCGTGAAGACGCGCTTGCGACGGCGCAAGTCCTTGGAGCGAAGACTCATGAAATTTCTATTGAGTCGTTGCGTTTGGCGATTGCTGAGCCACTGGCGGCGGTGGCGCCAGCGGTGGGGGCTTCGCATCCTGACTTGAAGGGTTCGGATCAGGTGCTTCCAGACATTGCGGGAGAAAACATTCAGCCGCGTTTGCGCGGACTGTTACTGATGGCGTTATCCAATCGTTTGCCTGGTACGATTTTGTTGGCGACGGGTAACAAGTCGGAGTTTGCAGTTGGCTATGCGACTTTGTATGGCGATATGTGTGGTGGCTATGCTCCGTTGAAGGATTTGTATAAGACGCAGGTTTATGCGTTGGCGCGCTGGCGTAATCATCATCGCCCTGCGGGAGCCTTTGGTCCAGCGGGAGAAATTTTTCGCGAGCGACTTTTCACCAAGCCGCCGACTGCTGAATTGCGTCCGGGGCAGACGGACCAGGATTCTTTACCGCCGTATGAAACGCTGGATAAAATTCTGTATCTTTTGCTTGAAGAGCGGTTAGATCCTGAAGAAGTGGTTTTGACTGGAGTGCCACAAGAAACGGTAGCTTTTGTCTGGCGGATTTTGTGTGCGAGTGAGTACAAGCGGCGACAGGCGCCGATGGGTCCGCGTTTATCGCGAATGGCATTTGGACGTGAATGGCGTTGGCATACGCAGGCTCGTTTTGATTTTGATGAAACGGCTACGCCAGTGTCTGCCCCTGTGCCTGTGCCGACTCCTGTGAAGTGATGAGCGGATTACTGCGCTTTGCTCCGAGTCCGACGGGTGCATTGCATGCGGGCAATGCGCGGATTGCTTTGCTCAACCGCTTACGGGCGACACAAACGGGAGCAAATTTTCTGTTGCGTTTTGACGATACCGATGACACGCGCAGTCGTTCGGAGTTTGCGCGAGCCATAGCTGAAGATTTGGCGTGGCTTGGTATCACTTGGGATGCAGAGTCTCGCCAGAGCGACCGCCTAGACCGTTACTTTGAAGCCAAGGATAGGCTTGCGGCGGCGGGGCGATTATATCCGTGTTATGAAACGCCGCAGGAGTTAGAAGCTATGCGGCGTGCGGCTAAGCTTGCGGGGCGGGCTTTTGTCTATGACCGCCGAGCCTTGAGTCTGACGGAAGACCAGCGAGCGGCTTTGGAAGCTGAAGGGCGTGTACCGCACTGGCGGTTTCGTTTGAGTGGCGAGACGATTGCGTGGCGTGACTTAGCAGTCGGAGAGAAACAATTTGCTTTAACCGACTTATCTGACCCTGTGGTGATACGTGCTGATGGAAGATTGCTGTACCTTCTTGCTAGTACGGTTGATGATCTAGACCACGGAGTCACTGAAATCTTGCGTGGTGATGATCATATTACCAACACGGCGGCGCAGATTGATATGTATCGTGCTTTGGCGGAAGTTTTTGCGGTGCAGGGTGATGTACCGCGGTTTGCGCATGTGCCACTGGTGCGGGCGGCGGATGGTGGCGGACTGTCTAAGCGTGAAGGGGAGTCCAATTGGACTTTGGCGCAGTTGCGTGATGCGGCGGGCTATGAGCCAGAAGCTGTGGCGGGCTATTTGGCGCAAGTTGGCACGGGGGCTGCACTAGAAGCGGGAGCCAGTGCGCCCCAAGTCCGCCTAGAAGAGCTGGCGCAGACGCTAGACCTAGCGGCGCATGGTGGCGGAAGCCCGCGTTTAGACGAAGAAGCTTTATTGCGTCTGAATAGTCGTTGCGTACATATTTTGCCGTATGACTTGGCGTCTTTGCGTCTTGAAGCGCGGGCTATTGCCATAGACGAGTCTTTGTGGCGGCTGATTGCGCCGAACCTTGAGCGTTTGGCGGACGCGAGTCACTGGGCGACTCTTTTCGCCGAACCTGCCACGGCTTTTGCTGGGCTTGACGCGGAAGAACAGACACTGGCACGGGCGGCGCATTCTGCTTTACCTCCTGACCCGTGGGATGAAACCACTCTCAAGGGCTGGGCGGGCGCACTGACTGAGGCGACGGGCAAGAAGGGCAGGGGATTATTTGTACCGCTCCGCAAGATTTTGACGGGGCGGGCTGATGGACCTGAACTTGCTCCCTTCCTTGCCCTCTTCGGACGCAGCCGCACCGAAGCCCGCCTGCTTGCTCTCTTGCCCTCTACAACGCCTTAGGCGAAAGTATCAGCTATGCGCGACTCCCCGCCGATCTATCTGCACAACAGCCTGACGGGCAAGAAGGAAGAATTTATTCCGCAGGATGAGAAAAATGTGCGTATGTATGTCTGTGGACCAACTGTCTATGCTCCGCCGCATATCGGCAATATGCGGCCTGTTGTGGTGTTTGATGTGCTGTACCGCCTATTGCGTTGGAAGTACGGAGCTGACCATGTAACCTATGTCCGCAACATCACCGATGTAGACGATAAGATTATTGAAGCGGCGCGTGAGCGCAATGTAGATATTGGTGTGCTGACAAAAGAAGTAGAGAAAGAGTTTAACGATGAATGTGAAAAACTTGGCGCACTTCCGCCTGATGAAACCCCACACGCCACCGATTACATCCCGCAAATGCAGGACTTAGTAAAGCGGCTTTTAGACAAAGGCGTAGCTTACCAAGCAGGCGGTGAAGTTTTATTTGATATATCCAAATACGCCAACTACGGCGCGCTATCAGGCCGTACATTAGAAGAGCAAGAAGCAGGGGCACGGGTTGCAGTTGCTAAGCACAAACGCAACGCGGGCGATTTTGTCTTATGGAAACCTGCCCCTGCCGATGAGCCAGGCTGGGATAGCCCGTGGGGTAGGGGCAGACCTGGCTGGCATCTTGAGTGTTCGGCAATGAGTCACACGCACTTCGGCGAAAGCTTTGATATCCACGGCGGCGGACAAGACCTGATATTCCCCCACCACGAAAACGAGCGGGCGCAAACCTGTGCCGCCTTCGGTAGCAACCGTGAAATGGCAAACTATTGGCTCCACAATGGCTATGTTCTGTCAGAAGGTAAAAAAATGGCAAAAAGCGAAGGCAATACTCTTTTGCCGAATGAATTGCCTAGTGACCCATCAAGCGCGTTAATGCGTTGGGTTTTCTTATCGAGCCATTATAAAAAACCCTTTGATATAAACCTGCATTCCATACAGATAGCACGTAATGAATGGAAAAATTTGTATAGTACCGTTGGGCGAGCCTTTTATAACAAAGGGTATTCTTCAGAGGAATCAAAGAATTTTTGGGATGAGGCAAAAGAAATATCTCCTGACACAGAATTATTGAATGCTCTGTGTGATGATCTAAACACTCCATTGGCAATTACGCACCTTCGCGCCCTTGCCAAAGAAATTCGTAAAGATTGTAGAGAAAAAACTCTTGAGGAAAAGTCTTTGCAGAATTTTGTTTCTTCAATTCGTTGGCTTGATCCCTTCTTCAAAGATGTTGAGCATATATTGGAGGCTAGTGATATCAGGGGGGCAAAGTTGATTGAATCTAAACTTACTGACCGAAGAAATGCGCGTGAGGTGCAAAATTGGGAGTTAGCAGATCAAATTCGTGATGAGCTTGCGGAAGAAGGGATTCAAATTGAGGATAATGAAAGAGGTACCTGGTGGGAGTCGCCGAATGGCGGATGTGGAATAGTATTAAACACACCATATCTGGATTCAGAGTAAAAAACAGAAGCCGCGAAGGGGGGCTTTAATGAAGGGGGAGTTAAACGGTCTGCCCCAATTCGCGTAGAAGTTTGCGAGCGGCTTCGGCAGGGTTTTTGGCTTGCGTGAGCGGTCTGCCGATGACTAAGAAATCAGCCCCTGCTTGTACGGCTTCAGAAGCCGACATAGAGCGTTTGTGGTCATCCGTGCCACCAGTCTGCTTACGGATACCCGGGGTTACGAGCAAAAAGCGACTGCCAAACCGCTTGCGTAAAGCCGCCACATCACGCGGAGCGGCAACAACGCCATCAAGGTTTGCCTGCTTGGCTAACTCGGCAAGACGCAAGACTTGGTCTAGTACAGGATTGGCTTGCCCAACTTCGCTTAAGTCATCATCCGATAGAGAAGTCAAAACCGTCACCGCAACAATTGATGGCCGCGGAATATTCATCGTAATCGCCGCTTCTTGAGCGGAATCCACAGCGGCACGAAGCATATCCAAACCCCCCGAAGCATGGACAGTCAACATCTGCGGGTGATAGCGACACATGCGATGCACCGATTGCGCCACCGTGTTCGGAATATCATGCAACTTCAAATCCAAAAACAGCGGCACAGCTCCGAAGATATCGCGCACCGTATCCGCCGAACGCCCTGACAAAAACGAAGGCCCAACTTTAAACCCGCCAACATAGGGCAGTAACGCATTCTGCAGAAACGCCGCCCGCCCGATACTGGTCTCATCAATGGCGGCGTAGATCCGCGCTTGGGGCAGAATACTGTCCTGCGCGGCGGCGCGTGTGCCACGTTTGCGCCGTGCGGCGGATCCACGCCGCTTGCGCGGAGTCTTCTTAGCAACACCCTTACGGCGTGCGGCTTGCTGAGTCTGCGGCATAGTTCGTCAATGGCTCCCCGCGCTCGGCGCGTTTGATTTGCTCGGCAACAGCCTGAGCGGCTGTTTCTACATAGGTGATACCAGCAATGTGCGGCATCATCACCACCCGCGGATGACTCCAAAAGGCGTGACCCTGCGGTAGCGGCTCCTTATGATAGACATCTAGCCAGGCAGATGCAATTTGCCCTGACTCCAAAGCCGCCAAAAGCGCAGACTCGTCTAAAATTGCCCCGCGCCCAAGATTAACCAAATACGCCCCACGCGGAAGCCACGCCAGCCGCTCCGCGTTAAACAGGTTTCGCGTCGCCGCCGTGTCAGGCAAAAGAAGCAAAGCAATTTCACTTTCCTGCAAGGCGGCTTTAAGCGTTTCTTCTCCGTGCCGCACCCTGACCCGCGAGTCAAACTGCTTGTCCGTTCGCGACCAACCGCTGACCACAAAACCCAAATCCGCTAGCCGTGTCGCAACACTCCGCCCAATCGGACCCAAACCAAAAACGCACACCTTACGCATCGGCGCAATCTTCGGCGTATCTTGTAGCCACTCTTGGCGGGCTTGTCGCTCTAGGTATAAGGGCAAATCACGATGCAAAGCCAAAACCGCCAGCAAAGCACATTCGGTCACCGAACGCGTTAGCCCATCTTCAGTCATTCGCAAAATCGGCACACCTTGCGGCAAAGCACCATCACTACGCAAATGATCTACACCCGCTCCGAGCGACTGAATAAACCGCAAATTCGGAAACCTGCACAAAACCCCCGCATCAGGCTTCCAAACCAGTGCATAGCGCACTTGCTCCAAATCAGAAACTTCATCAGGCCAAACCTGAAACGCCATTTCAGGCAGATGGCGTGCCATTGCCGCCCGCCACTCTTCGGTGAGTTCAGCTTCCGTAGAATACTGATTAACAAGATAGACTACAGACATTACACACGACTCCGTTAAGTCCCGCCAAACCACAGATTACAAAACCGCAGAAAGTAGCCGTTGCGTGTACGGGTGCTGCGGACTCGCAAAGACTTCTTCACAAATCCCTTGCTCTACAATTTCACCTTTCTCTAAAACCAAAACTTCGTGCGCCAAGCTGCGGACAGTCGCAAGGTCATGGCTGATAAAAAGATACGACAAGTTACGCTCTTTCTGTAAGCGCGTTAGCAGAGCCAAAATCCGCATGGTTACAGATCTATCAAGAGCCGAAGTGGGCTCATCCAAGATCAAGACCTTCGGATTCAAAACCAAAGCCCGCGCAATTGCAATTCTTTGCCTCTGTCCGCCCGAGAAAGAATGCGGCCATCTATCCAGCAAGTTCGGAATCGTATCAGGCGAAAGATCGCAAGCCGCCAAAGCTTCGGCAACGCGCTTTCTTCGTTCCGCAGAAGATAACTGCGGCTCGTGCAAAGCCAATCCCTCGCCGACAATCTGCTCTGTTGTCATACGCGGCGATAGGGAAGTCCAGGGGTCTTGAAAGACAATCTGAATCTCCCGCCGCAACGGACGAAACGCCGCAGGAGTCAAGCTAGACAAATCGCGTCCGTTCAAAGCCACCCGCCCGCGTGCCTGAACCAACCGCAACAAAGCATAAGCAAGACTAGACTTACCCGAACCCGACTCCCCCACCACCGCCAAGGTACGCCCTTCACGCAAGCTAAAAGATGCATCGCGCAGAGCTACCACTTCTCCCCGTTTGCGGCGTAGAACTCCACCAACAATCGGAAAGCGCACAGATAGCCCCTGGGCTTGCACTATCTCTGCGCTTGCCTCCTGTGTTGCACTTCGTGGCGGCGGACGACTCTCCACCAAATGCCGCGTATACGGATGCTGCGGACTCTGCAACACCTCACCCACCGTGCCGTATTCTACAAGCTGTCCGCGCCGCAAAACCGCCACACGGTCAGCCATAGACCGCACCACGCCAAAATCATGCGTAACCAACAGCATTGCCATTCCGCGTTCTGCCTTAAGCCGCCGCAACAGAGCCAAGATCTCCGCCTGAATGGTTACATCAAGCGCAGTCGTTGGCTCGTCAGCAATCAACAAACGCGGCTTGCCCGCCAGTGCCATCGCAATCATCACCCGCTGTCTTTGTCCGCCCGACAACTCATGCGGAAACGCCAGAATACGCTTTTCAGGTTCAGGCAAAGCCACTTCCCGCAAAAGCCGCAAGGCTTCTTCACGCCGTGCATCAGCCCCACCCTTGAAGCCACCCTGCACCAGTGCGTCTTCCACTTGGCGAATAATCCGATGGAGCGGATTAAGCGAATCCGCAGTTTCTTGAAAAATCATCGCCAGCTCGGTACCACGTTTCTTGCGTAGCGTATCTTCGTCCAGCGTCAGCAGATCTTCTCCCCGCCACAAGATTTTGCTCTCACTTGCGAACTGCGCTCCGTGTGGCAAAAGCCGTGCCACCGCCAAAGCCAAACTAGATTTACCCGAACCCGACTCACCAACAATCGCTAAAGTCTCTCCATCGCTAAGCCCCAAAGACACCGAGTCCAAAGCCCGCACCACCTTGCCGTCAGCCTGATACGACAAAGAAAAATTCTGAAACGCTAAAAGCGGCGACTCTTCCACGGTGTTCTGCACCGTCACAGGCTTTTCCAAAACGGAGTCTTCTTCACCCGTCTCCCCATTAAACGAGTCTTCTGCAACTTCGCCTCCACCCAGATTGAAAAGCCGCAAGGGGTCAAAAACATCTCGCACCGCTTCACCAACAAAAATCAGCGAAGTCAAAAGAATTGCCAAAGAGAAAAACCCCGTAAGCACAATCCACGGAGACTCTAAGTTATTCCGCCCCTGCAAAAGCAGCTCCCCTAACGAAGCCGAGCCTGGCGGCAAGCCCACACCAAGAAAGTCTAGGGAAGTTAAAATCGTCACCGAACCCGCCAAGGTAAAAGGCAAAAGCGTCAAAGTCGCCACCATCGCATTCGGCAAAACATGCCGCAGCAAAAGCCGCCAACTCGGTAAGCCAAGTGCCCGTGCCGCTCGCACATAGGTAAAGTTCCGCGCCCGCAAAACTTCTGCCCGCACTAGCCCTGTAAAGCCAATCCAGCTAAAGAGCAAAAGAATTACCAAGAGCCACCAGAAATTCGGCTCAAAAATACTAGAGAGAATTATCAAAATATACAGCTGCGGAACACCGCTCCAAACTTCAATTATTCTTTGTCCGATTAAATCTAACCTGCCGCCGTGAAACCCTTGCAGTGCGCCGATAAGAATTCCAACAATCGCCGAAACAAAAGTCACAGCGAAACCAAACAGAATAGAAATCCGCGCTCCATAGATGAGCCGTGCTACAAGATCGCGGGCTTGGTCATCGGTGCCAAGCCAGTGCCGAGCCGATGGCGGAGCCGGAGCCGGCACAGGCAAATCATAATCAATCGTATCGTAGCGATAGGGCACAGGGGCACGGATAATCCATCCCGCGTCTTCAATCAGGGCAATTATTTCAGGGTCTGTGTAGTCGGCTTCCGTGGGCAGGAAGCCACCGAATGTAGTCTCGGGATATGCCACCAGAAACGGCGTATAGATCTCTCCCTTGTAGTGCACCAAAAGCGGACGATCATTGCACCAGACTTCCGCAAACAACGAAAAGACAAACAGCACGCCAAACAAAACCAGCGACCAAAACCCCCGCCGATGGGCACGAAACCTACGCAAACGCAACCGCGTAAGCGGAGAAATACGAAATTGCTTACTCATATCTCGCGTTTCTCAAAATCTATGCGCGGGTCAATCCAGGTGTAGGCAAGGTCAGATAAAATCCCTAACAGCAAGCCAAGAAGCGTAAAAAAGTACAGCGTACCCAGCACAATCGGATAATCCCGCTGAAACGCAGCTTCAAACCCTAGTAAGCCAAGTCCATCTAAGGCAAACAAGGCTTCAATTAAAACCGAACCTGTAAACAAAAGCGAAATCAAAGTCGCAGGAAACCCTGCAAGCACCAATAGCATTGCGTTGCGAAAGACATGTCCGTATAAAATCCGCCGTTCGGAAAGCCCCCGCGCACGAGCTGTAATCACATACTGGCGGCGTATCTGGTCAAGGAAGCAATTTTTTGTCAGCAAAGTTAGTCCCGCAAAACCGCCAATAGAAAGAGCCAAGATCGGAAGCGCAATATGGTGAAAATAATCCGTAATCTTTCCGAAAGTGCTAAGTGCTTCAAAATTGTCAGACGTTAACCCCCGCAACGGAAACCACTGCACCACTTGTCCCGACGCAAAAATAATAATCAACAACAAACCAAACAAAAACCCTGGAATTGCATAAGCAATATTCACCACCACCGAAGAAGCTAAGTCAAAACGCTCACCATCACGCACAGCTTTGGCAATCCCTAGCGGAATTGAAACCAGATAGATAATCAAAGTGCTCCACAAGCCAAGCGAAATAGAAACAGGAAGCTTTTCTATTATCAACGCCGTAACCGACTTGCCACGAAAAAACGAGTCGCCAAAATCAAACCGCAAATAGTTAGACAGCATACGTCCAAAACGCTGGTGTATCGGCAAGTCTAATCCAAACTTAACTTCTAACTCCTCCAACAACTCAGGTGGCAAGCCCCGTGCCCCGTGGTATGCACCGCCTTCTTCTAGTACTTCTCCGCCTTCGCCTCCGCCAAGCACACGGTCAACCAAACCGCCCTGCACATTTTCCAAAACCCCGATGTACTGCTCAATCGGTCCGCCTGGCAAAAACTGCAGAACCGCAAAGTTAATCACCAAAATGAAAAACAGAGTCGGCACCAACAACAACAAACGGCGCAACAGATAAGCAGTCACAGCAAGCTCACAAGTCAGATGTACAAAATACCCACAAAGAAGCCTGCACTTGCCCGACTATTCTTTGCTTTGTCCATAGCCATTTTTGATAAGGTGACTCTCCTTCTCAGGGTCAAACCACCAGAAAGATACAATCGGACCCGATGTTGAATTCACTTCGGGCATTCCGTAACGATCCCACCACAAGAGCCGTGATTGCCCTGAATACCATTGCGGCACGACATACCATCCGTGTAGCAACACGCGGTCAAGGGCACGCGTACGCGCAACCAGAGACTCACGCCCTTCAGCAGAAATCACCAGCTCAATCAGTGCATCAATTGTCGGATCAGAAATACCCGCCAAGTTGCGAGACCCAGGAGATACCGCTGCATCACTTCCCCAGAAAGCCCGTTGCTCGTTGCCGGGTGACTCCGATTGCGGAAAGCTTCCCACGACCATATCAAAGTCGTATTCCCTAAGCCGCTCCAAATACTGCGAGGTATCTATAAGCCGCAAGGAAACATTCATTCCAAGCTGACGCAGGTTTTTCACAAAAGGCAAAGTTAGCCGCTCAAAATCGCTCTGCACCAACAATATTTCAAACGCAAAAACTTCATCGCTTTCGCTATGGACAAGCTGCGGCTTACCATCGCGGTCTTTGATCTCCCAGCCTGCTTCTTTCAGTAGAGCTAAGGCTTCGCGCAACTGCTCGCGTACCCGTCCTGACCCATCGGTTTCGGGCAGGCGAAATTCTTGGGTGAAGATTTCAGGTGGTAAATCATCGCGAAACCGCTCTAAAACTTCTAACTCTTCTCCTTCGGGAAGTCCGCGTGAGCCTAGCTCTGAATTGTTCCAATAGCTTTTTGCATGGCGATACTGGTCAAAGAGCAAAACCTTATTCGTCCAGTTAAAATCAAAGGCAAGATTAATCGCCTTACGCACACGAATATCTTCAAAGGCCGAACGACGCAGATTAAACAAATATCCTTGCATGCCGTGGGTGCGCACGACTTCAAACCCCTGCTTGCGTAGAAACCCATCCTGCACTGCATCAATGTCGTAGTCCTGTGCCCAAGACTTAGCGCGTATTTCTGACAAGAAGTCTAGCTTTCCGCCTTTTAACACCTCGCGCAACAAAGTAAAGTCACGGAAATACTCCACCCACTGCTGGTCAAAGTTATGCCTGCCGCGATTGTGCGGTAGATCGCGAGCCCACCAATCTTCAACCCGCTCTAACACGACACGTCGTCCGAAACTAAAATCGGCAATTTTGTAGGGTCCAGAAGCCAGCGGTGGATCCATACGCGGCTTGGAGAAGTCATGATCCTGCCAATCGTGCTTCGCCAGTATTGGCATTTGTCCCATAATCAGCGGCAACTCAGGATTCGGAGCCGAGGTATCAAAACTAAACTTCACACTACGCGCACCCATTTTCTCCACCGACTGCACTGAGCCGTAGTAATAGCGGTAAAAGGGTGCACCTTGAGTGGTTAGCTTTTCATAAGAAAAAATCACATCTTCAGGAGTCACTGGCTTACCATCATGCCAACGCGCCTTAGGGTTCAAATGGAAAATGATCCAAGTGCGATCTTTCGGCCACTCTATTTCTTCGGCAAGGCCAGCGTACATCGTGAAAGGCTCGTCTTCGCCATTTTCAATCAACGACTCAAACGAAGCTGAAAAAGCGTGACCTTCACTGATAAACGGATTGAAATGATCAAAGCTACCAATTGTACCTGTGCGCATAATTCCGCCTTTGGGTGCATCGGGGTTTGCGTAGGGTAGGTGTGTTATGTCGGCTCCGTATTTTGGCTCGCCATGCATGGCGATGGCGTGGGCGCGAAAAACTTCCTGTGCCTGAGCAGGCGTAAGCACTGCTCCGAGCACAAGAACAAAAGCCAGAAGAGAAAAAAGCCACAAGCGGGGCAAAGCGTATTTCTGCAGAGTCATATTAAAAACCGTCTACGAAAGGGTGAGCTAGGGGTGAGCTAAAGGATAGTTTAGGGGGTAAGGGTGAGTTTAGGGGCAGGTCAAAGAGCTGTTTCGCCAGATTATACGGATTTGCGCGGGCTAGGCGATTCGGTGTCTGTATCGGCTTCATAAGCTCTCCATAGAGCCTTGCCAGCCCTACAAGCCCTATACAGCCCCTACAAGCCCCGTAAGCCCCCCACAAGCCCATAAAGCCCCTACAAGCCCTATAAAGCCCCCACAAGCCCTATAAGCCCCTACAAACCCTATAAGCCCCCTACAAGCCCTGTGAAGCCCCCAAAAGCCCTACAAGCCCCTACAAACCCTATAAGCCCCCCATAGCCCTATAAAGCCCTATAAGCCCCCTACAAGCCCTATACAGCCCCACAAGCCCCCTACAAGCCCTGTGAAGCCCCCAAAAGCCCTACAAGCCCCTACAAACCCTATAAGCCCCCCATAGCCCTATAAAGCCCTATAAGCCCCCTACAAGCCCTATACAGCCCCACAAGCCCCCATAAGCCCCACAGAAGCCACAGGAGCCTATACAGGTGGCATAGGCACAATATCGGGCACTGCCAGTCCGCCGAGCTTCAGCAAAGCCGTACATTCTTCGGCAAGGCAGGAAAACGCGACTTCTTCTTTGCTTTCCACTCGCAGGGTCAGCGAAGCCTCGGTGTTAGAGCAACGCAGTAGCCACCAGCCGCCCGCGGTTTCTCGGCGTAATCCGTCTAGGGTGATAAGACTTTCTGCTTGGCTTGGCTTTTGTTCTGTTGCGAGCGTTTCGCGAGCTGCTTGTCGTATGGCTTCCATAACTTGCGCCTTGTCCGCTTCAGGACACGGAATACGTAACTCCTGCGAAGCAAAAGTGCGAGGTAAAGACTCACAAAATTCAGCCAGCGATATACCCAGCCGCTTCAAAGCATCATACAAACGAACCGCTGCATAGAATGCATCATCGTGTCCGTAAAACTTGTCAGCAAAGAAAAAATGCGCTGAATACTCACCTGCCAGTAACGCATCACTGTGCGCCAACTGAGCGCGAATTAACGAATGCCCACTCGCACCCAACACAGGATTCCCACCATAGTTGCGAATTGCATCCAAAAGATAGCGGCTTGTCTTAATATCAGCAATGATTGTTGCACCCTTGTGCTCTAACAATAAAGCCCGCGCAAAGAGCAATAAAACTTGATCGCCATTAAGCAGCTTTCCGTTTTTGGTTAAGACTCCAAGCCGATCCCCATCTCCGTCAAAACTTAAACCTATTTCAGCGTTGTGTTCGGTAATTGCTGTTGCAAGTAAATCTAAATTTTCCCTGCGTGTCGGGTCTGGAGCATGCACCGCAAAATACGGATCAGGAATATCACAAATCGCCTTGTGCTTGCCTCCAAGTTTCGGCAAGAAATACGGAAACGCAGCCACTGCCGCACCGCCTGCTCCATCCCAAACCGTTGCGGGCAAATCGCCACTCGGACAATCGCGCACAATTCGCTCAACCCACGCTTCCAAAACAGGAGTCTCACGCACTGTACCTGATACTTTTCCGTTTGTTCCGTATTCTCCCTGTGCGGCACGTTTGCCGAGCTGTTGCAGTTCTTCGCCGTGCAGGGCATTGACTCCGCGTACGAGCTTGAAGCCATTGTCACCTGCGGGATTATGCGAAGCGGTTACCATAACTCCGCCATCGGCACGCCATTCGCGGACAGCAAAATACAACGCAGGAGTCGGAGCCACACCACAAAGCAAAACTTCTGTACCTCCTTCGCAAAGCCCATCCACGAGCGACTGCAGAAGCACAGGGGAAGACTCACGAAAATCACACGCCACCGCAACACGCGGAGCTTCAATTCCGTCTTCTCGCAAGACAGCAGAAAAAACCCGTCCAAGGGCTAGCGCATCTTCGGCAAAGAGCGATTCCTCAAAAGTGCCACGCAAATCGTAGGCACGCACTAAGTCAGGATGAAATTTTCGCACTTGTCTTTTAGAAACCTTTTCTTTCAGCAGTCTTCTGCAAGCCTATTCTTGTGAGCCGTGCACACAAGCTTATTCTTGCGAGCCGTGTACACAAGCCTATTCTTGCGAGCCGTGCACACAAGCTTATTCTTGCGAGCTGTGTGCATCAGCAAGCGCACGATTGGCAGTTAACCATCCGTTTGTTTGTCCGCAATCAAAACGTTTTCCGTCAAAACGCACACCATACAAAGGCACACCTGAGTCCACCGTTACGGCAAGCGCATCGGTGAGCTGAATTTCACCGCCTACGCCGCGTTGTCCAGCCCGCAAGGCTTCAAAAACACGCGGAGTCAAAATATACCGCCCAATAATGCAATCCTGTGAAGGTGCAGTTTCAGGTGTGGGCTTTTCCACCACTGAACGCGCCGTAATCACCTTGTCGTTTTCCGATACAGATTCTGACTCGGGCACTAAAACTCCGTAGGCGGAAACTTCACCCAAGGGGTGCTGTTCTACGGCAAGAAATATTCCATCGCCCCCCACCGTGCGCCGTGCTTCAATCAACTGCGCCAAACACGGAATCTGTGCCAAGACAAAATCATCAGGCAAAAGCACTGCAAACGAATTGTCTCCTACGGCTTCGGCGGCAAGCCCTACGGCATGTCCAAAGCCGAGAGGTGAGTCTTGCACCACCCAAGCCACTTTGTCTTCAGGTAAAGCGCAAGCCCTGACCTGCATCGCAAGTTCATGTTTGCCCGCGGACTCCAAAGCCTGTTCTAAAGCTAGATCTCGCGAGAAATGCTTGCGTATTGCCGAGCCATTTTCTCCGATGACAAAAATTAGCCGCTCTACGCCCGAGGCTAAAGCTTCTTCCACAGACCACTGCAAAAGTGGGCGGTCATAAAGTGGCAAAAGCTCTTTGGCAAGAGCCTTGGTTGCGGGTAGCATTCTGGTTCCGCGTCCCGCAACAGGAAACACCGCCACGCGCACTTCTGTCCCGCCACTCACTTGCTTGCCTCGTGTTGCTTGCGAGCTTCTTCTAATAACACTTCCCGTGCTTCTAAGATTTTCAGCAACACGATATTAGACTTACCGCTATCCTGTTCGGCTTCTTGTTCGCGTTGCCACTCGGCGTGACGCAGAAGCTTTGTTGCACGTTCCTTGACCTGTTCTTCGTTGGCATGGGCGGGCAAGCCCAAAATTCTTCGCGCTTGCCTCGGAGTCATCACAAAGCCCCGCACTTTTCTACTCGTCGCATTCGGCGAAGTTGCCGATACGCGCATCATGGCTAGCAGCTGATAGAAGATGACCCAAAAAATACTGGCAAGCGGTAGGCGTAGAAATAAGTGTCCGAGCCGCGCAATGAAGGGTAGGGAGACAACAGCAAATAATTTTTGTCCTGCCAAAAGCAGGGTTACGCCGAACAGCGTACCAAGTATCGGAATCCACCACGGAGAAAACCGCCGCTTTGCACTCCCGTGCGCGGCACGATTGCGCAAGCCACGAAGCAAAAGCACCAGCCCGAACAGAAACAACAAAGCCGAAAAGAAAATCACAAAAGGCATAGTGTTTAGTCTCGCAAAGAAGCTAAGATTTGTCTTGCTAGGGTTTCGCTAATCCCTGACACTCGCGCAATGTCAGGAACCGAAGCGCGTGCTACGGCTTGTGCGTCTCCGAAGTGTCGTAATAGGGCTTGGCGGCGTTTTGCTCCTACGCCTGGCACTGAATCTAGGCGTGAGCGTAGTTGCTCCTTGCCGCGTCCTTTGCGGTGTGAGCCGATTACATAGCGATGGGCTTCATCACGCAGACGCTGAATGTAGTGCAAGGTTTCTGAATCCTTGGGGAGAAGAATAGCCTGACTTTGTCTTGGTACGAAAAGCCGTTCTTCTCCTGCGTTGCGATGTGGGCCTTTGGCGACAGCGAGTAAAGCGATATCGTCGCGCTGGTACTCAGCCAGCACCTGTTCGGCAATGGAAAGCTGTCCGCGTCCGCCGTCAAGGATCCACAAATCAGGAGCGTTAACCGCTTCCCCATCTGCTGACTTTTCTTCTTCGGCGAGGCGATGCAGGCGGCGTGTAAGGACTTCGCGCATCATGGTGTAATCGTCTTCGCCACTCGTGGTATCACGAATGCGAAACTTACGATAGCTACTTCGCGCAAAGCCACTTTTATCCGCGACGATCATGGCTCCATAGGGAAAAGTGCCGCGCAAGTGGCTATTGTCAAAAACTTCTACTCGTTGTGGTGCTTCTTCTAGTCCCAGGGTTTCGCCCAGAGCTGCAAGAAACCGCTCGCCACCACTGCCTGCCAAGCGTCGCAACAAAGCGGCTTCGGCGTTATGTAGAGCGTGGGCTAAAGCCCGTGCTCGCACGCCCCGTTGCGGACGATGCACTCGCACAGTTCGTTCTGCTCGTGCTGACAAAGCCTGTTCTAAAAGATCGCAATCATTTGGTTCGTGCGATACCAGTATCTGTGGTGGTGGGGGTATTTTTTCATAGAACAAGGCAATTGTTTCGGATAAAATCTGGGCTTCGTCCATGCCTTCGGTGCCACGCGGAAAGCAGGCACGATTGCCGTAGTTGCGTCCGCCACGGAAGAAAAACACTTGTACGCAAACTCGCTCGCCACTTTTGGCGAGCGCAAACAAGTCTGCGTTATCTAAGGGGTCTAGGTTAACATTCTGCTCGCCTGTGATGGTGGCAAGGGCTCTTAGGCGATCGCGCAAACGCGCTGCGCGTTCGTATTCTTGCTGTTGGGCGGCTTGTTCCATTTCGCGGGTAATGGAAGAGCGAATTTTCTTATCATTGCCTGTTAGGGTATCGCGAGCTTGTTGCACAAGGGACTCGTAGTCTTCCCTGTCAATCTTGCCCACGCAAGGAGCTGCACAACGATGCATATGAAACAAAAGACACGGACGCGAACGATTGGCAAAAACTGAATCCGAACAGGTACGCAACAGAAAAGCCCGCTCTAACGCACCGAGCGTATGCCGCACGGAGCCGACTCCTGCAAAGGGACCGAAATAATTTCCTGCTTGGGTCTGCACACCACGGTGGCGCATTAAACGCGGAAATTCGTGGTTCTGCGTAATCAATATATACGGAAACGATTTATCATCCCGCAACAACACATTGTAACGTGGCTCTAACCGTTTAATCAGATTGGTTTCTAAAAGAAGTGCTTCTACTTCGGTTGCGGTTTCTACGATTTCCATTGCTCGCGTGAGGGAAATCATACGCGCAATTCGTTGTGGTTGGCGTTCGGGCTTTGTGTAGGCTGCAACGCGTCGCCGTAGATTGCGAGCCATTCCTACATATAGCGGCTTGCCAGCTGCGTCTAGCATTCGGTAACAGCCTGGAGAATCCGAAAGAGTCGCAAGCGTGTCGGTAATCACTTGGAGTCCCTGCTTAAGATTTGCCCGCGTGCTGCTTGTGCTTTTTTCTTCTGCTTTTTCTTTTGCCGTATCTTCTCCCCTTTCTTTTGCTTTATCTTCTTCCTTTTTCTTTGTGCTTTTTGCGACTCTTTCCTGGACCACAACTTCACTCACCACCCCACCAATAGCGGAGCGTTTTTCTTTGAGTTCAGTTCTTCCGACTTGCAGCTCTAGGGCTTTGCCGTAGGCGGCGATTTCGTCCTGCGGACGCGGTGCGCGTCTTCCGCCTTGGGACAGGTCTTGCCGCCGCCGCCCACGGACACCGCCACCCCTGCCGACACGGGGGTTTTGGCTCCTGCTTGCTGACTCTCGCTTTGCCATTGTCCTGATTCTACACCACCTGTAGCCCTTGGCAGGGAGGGTAAATTTTCGTTTAATTCGCCTTATGGCTAGCCAAGCTTCCAAGCGCGTTACCAAGTGCCCTGAGTGCTACGCTCCGATTGACTCTCGGCATGCGAAGACCTGTGCCAAGTGCGGAGCGCAACTGTACTATCCGCGTCGTTCCCTATTCGGAGTTGGCATTCTGTGGCTTTTCTTTGGCTTTAATGCGGTGATGCTGTATCGCGTTTTGCGTCAAGGGATAGAAGTTCTTAGCAGCTTGACTTCTATTTCGGTTGCAGACCGCATTCGCCATGGAGCTCCTGAGAATAGCGCGGGCTACGAGCTGATCAACCTTGCGGGTTCGTGGTTTATTGGAGCAATTTTTATTGGTATGTTGGTTTTGATGACTCGTCCGCGTTAGCGTTTTAAGTTAGCTAGCTTTTAAATCAGCTAGCTTTTAAATCAGCTAGCTTTTAAATCAGTTAGCCTTCAAGTCAGCTAGCCTTTAAATCAAAATCTAAAGTGCAGACTCTTAACCTTGAAGCAGAGTGGTTATCATTATATAAACCGCCAAGCCGATAAGGATGCAGAAGAACAATTTGCGGAAAGCTTCTTGACTCAGTTTTACCCGCACTTTTGCTCCGACTCTTAAGCCGAGCAAAGAAGGTGCAATTGCAATCGCTGAAAAAAGTAAATCGGTGTAGTTTAGAATTCCTTGTTGCCAAAGCGACAAAGTTAAAATCGTGCCGAGCAGCAGAAACATAATTCCCATGGATTGAATCAACTGCTCGCGGGGCATACCTAAAGCGTAGAGATACGGCACACCCGGAAACGGCGTGGCGGCGGTGATACCAACGAAAAATCCGTTAATGGCTCCCATGGGCATTGCCCAACGCCGCTCGGTTTGTGGAGCAAGAGTCGGCAGTGGTTTCATCAATCCGTTGGCGGCATAGATAAGAAGCAGAATTCCGAGAGTCAATTTAACAGCTGTGTTATGGCCTGAAGTTAAAATTTCTGTACCGAACCAGACAGCCAGAACATTGGCGAGATAAAAATAGCGCAACCGTTTAATCGTAACGCGAAAATATCCGCCGCGAGTGCCTTGAGCAAGGTTTGCGAAGATTCCTGGCAGAAGCGTAAAAATTGCCGCTTGATGGAGCGGCACAAACAGCACTAGCAAACCGATTGCTGTGGCGGGCTGACCCATACCGACTGTGCCTTTGATAAATCCGCTCAAAAAGAAGACAGGAACAATCAGCGCGAAGAGCCACATCTCAGGCACCATCGGCGCAACCAGCAAATCGTACAGATACTGAATCATTAGAAACCCAATCACTCAACCGTTACGGACTTAGCAAGATTGCGGGGCTGATCCACATCTGTGCCACGAACCAAAGCGGCATGGTAGGCAAGCAACTGCATCGGTAGAGCATAAAGTATCGGCTGGGTAAGCTCAGGCACTTTCGGAAGCTCTAAAGTCCAAGTTGCCTTGCCGCCAAAGGCGGCAAGCCCTTCCGCATCAGAAATCAACAGCATCCGCCCGCCACGAGCTAAGACTTCTTCGGCATTAGACGCAATCTTGGCAAACAAGCCCCCCGAAGGAGCCAAAACCACAACAGGCATTTCTTCGTCCACTAAAGCAAGTGGCCCATGCTTCATTTCTCCGCCAGCATAGCCTTCGGCGTGAATGTAGCTAATCTCCTTGAGCTTTAACGCTCCTTCTAGAGCAATCGGAAACAGCGTACCCCGCCCCAAATACAGTGCGTGTTGTGCTTCAGCAATATCGTGAGCCAGCTGTGCAATTTTTTTGTCTAGCTCCAAAGCTTCAAAAAGACGCGAAGGCAATTCCATTAAAGATTCGGCGTAACGGCGCAAAGTTTCGGTTTCTAAAGTTTGGCGTTTTTCAGCAAGCGTTAAAGCCAGACAAGCAAGCAGGGTAAGCTGCGTTGTAAAGGCCTTGGTAGAAGCGACTCCAATTTCAGGACCCGCCCGCGTCAAAAGCGACAAATCACTTTCACGCGCAAGCGTACTGTCGGCGTTATTGACAATCGCCACCCGCGGAATTCCACGCTGTGCCAAAAGACGCGAAGCTTCTAAAGTGTCCATGGTTTCGCCTGATTGCGAAACACAAAGAGCTAATCCGCAATCATCCAGAGCCGCTTTGCGGTAGCGCAACTCACTGGCAATTTCTACATCGCTGACAATTCCTGTCATTGCCTCAATCCAATAGCGGGCAGTTGCTGCTGCGTAAAAAGCAGTGCCACAAGCTACAGAAAGCATACGCCGCAAATCCTTAGCATTCGTAGGCAAGTCAGGAAAAGTTGCAACCAAACGCGCAGGATCCAAAAAGCTATGCAAGGTTTCGCCGACTGCAGTTGGCTGTTCAAAAATTTCCTTGCGCATAAAATGGCGATATTCGCCTTTGCCAATCTGCACATTACTCTGCGACACCGATTTCAATTCACGCGTAACGGACTCACCATTCGCTCCGTAGCAGACAAATTCTCCCCGCCGTAAAATGGCTAAGTCTCCTTCTTCTAGGTAGGCAATTTTCTGTGTCATAGAAGCCAGTGCCAAAACATCAGAGCCAATAGACGCACTTTCTGTATCCACTCCCACCGCCAGCGGACTCCCACGCCGTGCCGCAATCAATAAATTTTCATCAGCCGCAAACAGAAACGCCAAAGCAAATGCTCCTTCCAAGCGAGTCAGAGTCTGTTGCACTGCTTCAAGCGGAGTCGCTCCCCTTTGAAGTTCGCGTTGCACTAAAAAGACGATAACTTCGGTATCGGTTTCAGAAGAAAATTTTGTTCCAGCGGCGGCAAGTTCTGTTCGCAGTTCTTTATAGTTCTCAATGATACCGTTATGCACCACTGCCACTTCAGGCGTAGCTCCCGCTGGAGCGTGCGGATGTGCATTTTCTTCAGATGGTCTGCCATGCGTTGCCCAACGTGTATGCCCAATCCCTGCAACGCCACCGAGTGGCTCGCTACGCAAACGCGTTATCAAATTTTCAAGTTTGCCTTCGGTGCGACGGCGTGCGATGACTCCGTCTTCCAAAGTGGCTAGCCCTGCAGAGTCATAGCCGCGATATTCCAATCTGCGTAAGCCTTCCAAAAGTTTGGGCGTAACCGACTCGCCGCCTAAGTAGCCAACAATCCCGCACATAAAACCAATAGACTTCCCAACAGCGAAGAGCCACGCGCGTCAGCTCTTGTCTCCGCTTTGTTTTGTGGCTTGTTCTTTGCCTTTCAAGATATCTCCTTTTTCGTCTTGTTCTGCAAATAGAGGCGACTCCTTTAACTTGCCACTCTTGCGGGCTCGCCAACGGCTTGCTGGTTCCCACAGTACTTTTTCATGGGCGTGGGTTACCACCACCGAGTCACTGGAAACATTATGCCGCACGACACTGCCGGCTCCGACGATACTGCCATCGCCGATCGCCACAGGAGCTACCAACGCACTGTTAGAGCCAATAAACACTTGCCGCCCCAATGCTGTGCGATGTTTATTGATACCATCGTAGTTGCAGGTAATGGCTCCTGCTCCGATGTTGGAGCCAGCACCAATCAGTGCATCGCCGATGTATGAAAGATGCGAAGCTCTGACTCCTTCGTGTAGTTCAGAAGCTTTGACTTCTACGAAATTGCCGACTCGCACGCCTTGCCCCAAAGTTGTCTGGGGTCTGACTCGTGCGAATGGACCTACAATGGCTCCTGTTTCAACTGTTACTCCTTCTAGGTGCGAGAAAGAGCGCACAGTTGCCCCTGATGCGATTGACACACCGCCGCCGAACCAAACCCATGGTTCAATCAAACAATCGGCTTCAAGCTGTGTATCGTGGGCAAGCCACACATTGTCAGGAGAAATTAACCCTGCTCCAGCTGTTAAGGCTGCATGGCGCAAACGGGTTTGCAGAATACTTTCGGCTTTTGCCAGATCCGCTCGCGTGTTAACACCTAAAGCTTCTTCTTCGTCACAGAAGACTACTGCTGAAGACTTTCCTTCAGAGTTAATTAACGCCGCTAAGTCGGTAAGCAACTTTTCGCCTTGTGCATTCTTGTCATCAAGCTTTGGCAAGAGCTGTGCCAAGGTGCCGAGAGTTGCGACCATAACTCCGCTCCATACGGAGTCTGAAACTTCACCTGCAGACTTTTGCGGTAGATCTTTTTCTTCAACGATTGCCTGTAGCTTTGTGCGTTCGTTATCGGCGAAGACCATTCGCCCATAGCCTTGCGGATTGCGTGGCACAAAGCCCAACCAAGCGGCTTCGCTGTTTGTTTCGCGGCGAGCTGTTATTAGACGCGCGATTGTTTCACTGCGAAGTAGAGCTGTGTCTCCGACGGAGATTAGAACTTCTGCTTCTTGGCTTGTTTCGTTCTGTGCCAGGGCGGAAATGGCTATGGCGGCGGCGTCTCCTGTGCCGCGAGCGGATTCCTGTGTGACGGGAATAATTTCCGTTGCGCTCTCCACGGATGAAACTGCTTCTACGACTTGATCTGCCTGGTGTGGGTCACTGGAAACCACCAGATAGAGTTGCGTTGTGTTTGTGGCGTTGAGCAGGGCTGTGCTTGTCCAGGTGGCGATGGGCTTCCCTGCGAGTGGCAGGCAGGCTTTCGGCACATGCGATTGAATGCGTGTTCCGTTTCCTGCGGCGAGCACTACGATGGCACGCAGATTGCTGGCACTGGCGGTGTTGGACATCCTGTGTTTTCTGCCTTTTGCTATTATGGCTACGAACGGAGACCTTAAGTATAGCGGTCACAGGGCGTAGGGTATAGGTGGAATGCTGGTCTCGTTATCCAAATGTGACGGAGTTTTTAGCCGTGGTGAGCGGGTGCTGGGCGGTTACGGGGCAGATGCTGGGCAGATGCTGGGCGGGTGCCGAACGGGTGCCGAGCGGGTGCGGACAGGTAGATTCCTGCCATAATCAGTGATGCTGGAAGACGAATCGCGTCCTACTGCTCCGCCTGGGGAGCAGAGTCCTGATGGGGCAAGCCCTGGGGCTTCTGGGGGCAATCTGGAGCCTTCAGGGCTGCCAAACCCCCCAGAGCCACCACAAGAGCCTTCAGAGCCACCACAAGAGCCTTCAGAGCCTTCCCTAGAGCCTTCAGGCCTTCCACCCCCCTTGGAGCCACTACAAGGCCCTAAAGCGTCTCCAGAGCCTTCTATGCGCCCCACAGAGGCAAATGGCGGGGCGAGCGGGGTGCAGGGTGGTATTCGCGCTCGTGGCTTTTTGTCGCGGTTTTCTTCCCGCTTCTTCGGCGGAGTGGGCGTGGGCAGTATTTTTTCCTTTCGGGTTGTTTTGGAAGCTCTATCTGCGGCGATTATGCTGCTTGTTGTTGTTGGGGTGGTGACTTTGTGGTGGTTAGCGAAGAATCCGACGAAGATAGATCTTGCGGGGTTTTCGGATACCTTCCCTGCTTTTCGTACGGCTCTTGCGAATAACCTTGCCAAGATAACAGGGCAAGAACAAGCCACCATTGGTGAAATTTCTCTCACTTGGGATACGGGTGATTTTTGGTTTGTGCAGCTTGGTGCGGAAGACATTGAATTACGCGCTAGCGATGGTTCATTAAGCGGAAGATTAAGCGCGATTGAAGCGAAGGCTTCTGTGCGTAATTTTCTGCGCGGACAGGTGACAATTCCCTATGCGCGAATTTATGGGTTAACGGTGCCGATTCAGTTAGACTTAGATGCGCAGTCTGACATTGCGTCTCAACTTGATACGGATGAGTCGCGGGAAGTTGTGCATCAGCTTCCAGAAGATTTTTCGCTTACGCGGATAGACTTTGGTGACATTCAAGAAATTATCTTGAGCGATTTGCGTTTGCTGATAGAGGGAAGATCGGGCGTGCGTTTAGCCTCACCTTTGGCGGGAGATTTAACCTTCCGTCGTGGAGAAACAGGCACGGGTTTTGCGGTGAAGGGGCTTCTGCAGGAACCTGCGGGGGAAGGGCTTGGTAGTGGTGCTGTTGAATTTGTCTTGGCGTATACGCCGTCTGCTACGGCTTCGGCTGAAACTTCTGCGGAGTCTCTAAGCTCTTCACAGATTGAGTTACAGTTTTCGGGTTTTCACGCGGCGCGTTGGAGTAACCATATGGAACTTCTCCAGCGTGTTCATCCAAGTTTGGGCGATATATCTTCGCACTTGGATGGGCTTCGTCTTTCGCTTGCGGGGGCGGGTTCGGTGTGGCTAGACCGCACGGCTGAGTCAATGCAATTGCGGCGGGCTGATTTTTCGCTTTCGGGGAGTCCAGGTACGGTAGATGTAGCTCCATTTTACGAAGAGCCCTTGCCTGTCTTTGCCTTCTCTCTGGAAGGCAGATGGAATCGTCAAGGTGAAGCGGCGACTCTTTTTTCTGACTCTTCAAAATTAAATCTTCATCTCAGTAATTTGCTTCTTGGAGATATAGAAGAAACGGGTCCGATTATTACTGCTGTGCTTTCCCTTGACCTGAACACGGCTACGGGAGCAACAACGGAAGTGCAGGCAGATTTTTCGGTGGCTGATGTATCTATGGCGTGGTTTCGTCGTTTGTGGCGTGAAGGTGATTTTTCGGCGGCGCGTTCTTGGGTGGTGAGTCATATCCACGAAGGAGTCGGACAATCTGCTCAGGGGAGTTTTGCTTTAACAGGCGATGCAGAAGACATAAAGCTGACTGCTCTAGACCTTACCTTTGCCTTGAGTGATTTGCGTTTGAATTATTATGGTGATTTGCCTGAAGTGTTTGCTCCTGCTGCCGAAGGAAAGCTCACCCTAGACGGATTAACCTTCACCATCCCGACAGCGGAGTCGGCGGGTATGCAGGCTACGAATGCTGAAGTGCGTATTGCTCCGCGGGGTCAAGATGGAAACTGGTGGCGTTCGGGGCTTGTTGTAACGGGTGAGTCACGGGCTTCTGCTATTCAGGTGCGTGATTTTTTGGAAGATGAGTCTTTGCGTCTTCTTTCACGCTATGGAATTTCTGCTCCACGGGTTGCGGGTACAGTGGCTTCTGAATTTCGTGTGGCTTTGCCGTTGAAGAACAGACTTACGGACTCTGACCTTGTGATTGAAGTAGCTTCTGATTTGCGCGACTTCCGTTGGGACAGGCTATACGGCGAACTTGGACTCACCCAAGCCACGGCACATGTTCTTTACGACACAGGGGCTCTTTCGGCATCGGGGCGGGGTGTGCTTTTCACAAGTGCCGAACCAACAAAAGAACAGGGAGCAATTTCCTTTGATTGGCAACGCAAAGATAATCGCGAGTTGCTTAACTTGTCCTTTCAAAAGCTTGACTCTGATATTTTGCGCCATGCTGAAGGCATGGAAACCCTTCTTGCTTCGGCGCGTTTCTTTGGCACATTAGATGGCGTACTTGCTTTGACGCAAAGCGAAGCGGCTTCTGATCTTTCGGGCGAGCTAACCTTGACCGACTTAGCCTTAACCCCTACGGGTTTGAACTGGAACAAACCCCGTGGAGAAGAAGCCATTTTGAAATTCCGTGCTGAAAACCGCGATGGGACTTGGCGCGAACTTTGGCTAGATGAATTTTCGGGTAGTGTGACTGCACCTGAAGTGCCGACGCGGGCGAAGGCGACGATTGACGAAGAAGCGCAACGCGCTGCTTATGGAAATTTTGCGGTACACGAAGGCAAACTTTCCTTTACCGAAAGCGGCGTTTTGGACTCGGCAAATTTTGCTTCTGTTCATTTGGGGCGAATAGACTTAGCGGGTGTGAGTCTGACACGCGACAGTGATGGAGCAACAGAAATTCGTGCTGACCAATCTCGTTCGCTTTCTTTATTCCGCTCTAAGAAAGACAGGCAAGGGTCAGACACAACCAGCGTGACTACAGAAGATGCAAACGGCAAGGGCTTACGCTTGACCTTTTCGCAGATTGGCAGACTGTATACAGCTGAAGATGCGTGGCTTCAAAACGCTGAGTTAGAAATTTCGCGGGCGGCAGATGGTTCTATTAGCCGCTTTATTTTGGCGGGACGAATTCCTGAAATCTTAATCACCGACTCCGAGCGGGCTAGATGGGAGCGACTCGTAGAGCAAGAAGCCAAAGCGCAGGAAGGCGAAACAGCAGAGTCCACGGAAGGCAACACGGAACCACCAGAGGCAAAGGTATCCACGGCTGATTTACCTGCTTGGCGTGAAGTGTCTGTCCGTTACGGAGCGAACAGCACCAACAGTACCGACAGCACCGACAGTGAATGGCAAGCCGACTTAGCGATGAATCCCTTCGGGGCGGGTTTGCGAGCCCTTGCCTTTACGGACAAAGTCCAAGGCGGGACTTTTCAGGGCAGTGGCAGATCAGCCCAGCCTTGGCCGCAAGCTCCCTTGGAGCTATCGGCAACGGCTTCCAACTTTCAGGTTTTGGACTTGAATGCTTTTGTGCAACTGGTATCACTTTTGTCTTTGACAGGAGTGATTGAGTCTTTGACGGGCGAAGGGGTTTCTTTTAACAACTTGGAGTCCAGAATTGCTTTGACCGAAGACGAAGTGATTTTGCGTGACTTTTTTATGTCGGGCGAGCGATTGGGACTTACTGCTAGCGGCACGACAAGCATTCAGGGGCAAAATTCTGAAATTCAGGGAGCTGTTGTTCCTGCCTACTTATTTAATAACTTGGTGAGTAAGATTCCGCTTATTGGTACAATCTTAAGCGGCGGAGAAGAACGCGAAGGTGTTTTTGCTATCAACTACACGCTTAAGGGTTCGCTTGCTGAGCCACAGATTTCGTCTAATCCTGTGTCTGTGATTGCGCCGGGTTTTCTACGCCGTCTTTTCGGCGGCGGAGCCCACCCCATAGAAGCAGGAGAAGAATCGAGTCCGAATCTAGAGTGAGCTTTTCTTTAAAGACAATGTTTGTGCTAGACTTGTTCTGTTAGGGGGGCTTCATTACGAATCGCAATTTTGTGCAGGGAGAATTTGAGCGATGGCGAATCAGCAGGATCAATCATACAAGTCCATACAAGTGCCCCTTTCTACCCCTCTTACAGAGGAAGAGCGGGGTGCCATTGCGGGCTTTAACGAGCATTTCCATCATTCTGATGCTTGCATAGTGTCTAATGGCGTGTCCCTTGAAGTTCGCTTGCGTGAAATGGATATGAACGAATTGGACCGCCTAATATCCAATTTTGATAAGGGAAATAATTTTCTGTTGCAGAAAATATCTGAAGAAGTTAGGAGCATTGGTAATTTTGGAATTCGCTCAGGCAAGCGGGTATTTGTTGGCTACAACCGAGAGCGAAAGGTTAAGAATCGCGCGAAAAAAGAGGCAAACAGGGGTAAGTATTATTACGCCAAAGACTTTTCAAAACAAAATAAGTCTTTCCCTGAGGCTTATGAAAACAAAATCATATGCGGTGACAGCTTAGAAGTTCTGAAAAAGCTTCCCAGTAATTGTGTTGATTTGGTTTTTACTTCACCGCCCTACAATTTCGGACTAGACTATGCTGATAATCCAGATGATGTTAATTGGTCAGCCTATTTTGACACGCTTTTTGAAATTTTTGACGAATGTATTCGTGTTTTGAAGTATGGGGGTAGAATAGTTGTTAATGTCCAACCTTTATTTTCGGATTATATTCCTAGTCATCACATGATCAGCGCGCATTTTATAAAGCGTGGCCTGATATGGAAGGGGGAGATCTTATGGGAGAAGAATAATTATAACTGCAAGTACACAGCATGGGGCAGTTGGAAAAGTCCAAGCAATCCGTATTTGAAATACACTTGGGAATTTCTAGAAGTGTTCTGTAAGGGCTCTTTGAAGAAAGAAGGGGATAAAGAAAATGCAGATGTTCTGGGTGATGATTTCAAGAAATGGGTTTATGGAAAATGGTCTCTAGCACCAGAGCGTAGTATGAAAGAATACGGACATCCTGCTATGTTCCCTGAATCTTTGGCAAAGAGGGCCATGCAACTATTCAGCTTCCAAGGAGACTTGGTGTTGGATCCGTTTGTTGGAGCGGGCACGACAGCTGTTGTTGCCAAGAAAACAGGGCGTCGTTGGCTTGGTGTAGATATTTCACCTGAGTATTGTGAAACAGCAGAAAAGCGTCTCCTCTCAGCTGTAGACAGCGACTACCTCATATAAGGTATCGCTGAAAATGCCTAATGACCTAGCATCAAAGTGCTTGGATGACATCATCGAAGATTATCGTTCTTCTCTTGAAGGTGGTGTGATGCCCGAGAGAGCTCTTCTAGAAGTCGAACAAGGATTAAGGCCAGACACCAAGGGATACATTCGAAAGGAAAAAGGCGCTCTCGTTGAGAGGATCACTCAGAATTTAATAACGGCCGCTTGGTTGGATAAAAACAATACATTGGAAGGATTAGAGTTTAAATCTAAAAAAATAAAAATTCCTGCTAGGAGCGACTACTTTGAACGACCTGAAATTAAGAAAATATTTGAAACCATGAGTGAAGATGAAATACTTCAAGAGAAGGAAAGATATGTATACGGGATGAAACCAGATGTTTGCGTATATATCCAAGATAAATTTACACTTTCGGTAGAAAGTAAGGCTTTTACGGAAAACGCGATGCTTAAGAGAATTTTGATAGATGCTTGGTTGCTTAGGCAAGTTCGTCCGAATGTTTCTTTGGCACTTCTTCAGCTAGAAAATTTTATGGGAGGTGACTATCATGAACTTGATAAAAAAATTCATATGGGCAGTGGCTCAACGCATGCATTGATGTCGTACTTTAATGACATCAACTTGCAAATTATAACCCTGTTGGAGGGAGACAGGCACCCAAAGAAACCAATTCATGAAAGAGAGCACTACAAGCCATTAAAAAAAGAGCACTTGGAGAGTGCTATGGAGAAAATAAAAAAACTTCTTGATTAAACTTTAAGGGGAAGGTTAGATTTTTATTCCAACCGCAAAATAAATTTGCGACTCTTTTTATTTAAGCCGCAAGATAAACTTGCGACTCTTTTTATTTAAGCCGCAAGATAAACTTGCGACTCTTTTTATTTAAGCCGCAAGATAAACTTGCGGCGGCGGCCAATAGAAACCTGCACTACGCCATCCATAAACTGTGCGGAAGTAAGCACAAAGTTTTCGTCATCAACTTTTTCACCACTCAGTGCAACTCCACCCCCTTTAATCAACCGCCTTGCTTCACTGCGTGATGCAACCCAGGCGCAATCGTGTAGTACTGTCGCTAAGGCAAGCCCTTCGCCCAAAGTCTCTTGCGTGATTGTTTGCTCGTCTGTTCCTGCTCCCGTATCTCCTCCCGCAAAAGCCGCCTGTGCGGACTCGGCTACCTGTACCGCCGCCGACTCTCCGTGGCACAGGCTTGTGGTTTCGTTGGCGAGGCGAATTTTTGCTTCATTGATCTCACGGCCTTCCAGCTTCTCTAGACGCGCAATTTCATCTAAAGGAAGCTCTGTAAAAAGCCGCAAAAATTTTCCAACATCAGCGTCAGCGGTATTTCGCCAGTATTGCCAGAACTCTCCGACCGACAGCTTTTCCCCATCCAGCCATACCGCTCCTGCTGCTGTCTTACCCATCTTGGCTCCATCTGCTGTGGTCACCAAGGGCAGGGTTAAGCCGAACAGTTCGGTTTCATCAATTCGCCGTGCTAGTTCAATTCCGCAGACAATATTCCCCCACTGATCCGAACCCCCCATCTGCAACTTGCATCCTGCGTCACGCGACAACTGTAAGAAGTCCCATGCTTGCAAGACCATATAGTTGAACTCTAAAAAGGTTAAGGGCTGCTCGCGTTCTAGACGCGACTTAACCGAGTCAAAGGTTAGCATTCGGTTAAGCGTGAAGTGCCGTCCGACTTCGCGCAAGAACGGAATGTATTCCAGCTTGTCTAGCCAATCGGCGTTGTTGCGAAGTAGCGCGGGATGATCTCCATCAAATGGAGCGTAGCGTGAAAAGATTTGCACTAAGGCTTCGGCGTTTTTTGTTATTTCTTGATTGGATAGAAGCTTGCGTGTTTCGTCGCGTCCTGATGGATCGCCAATTTTGCTTGTGCCTCCCCCCAGCAAAAACAGCGGACAATGCCCTGCCTTATGTAGCCACCGCATTGCCATCAAGGTCACCAACGAGCCGACATGCAGCGAACCTGCTGTTGCGTCATAGCCGATGTATGCTGTGACTTGCTCCTTAGCGAAGAGCTGTTCTAATCCTTCGCGGTTGGTGCACTGGTGAAGGAATCCGCGTGCCGCAAAAACTTCTAGAAGAGAGTTGGTTTTCTCCACGACTTAGCTCACGGTTTCGGCGGTATTTTTTTTGCGTGATTTGCGTTTGGGTTTGGCTTCATTGTTTCGGGTGCGTGCTTTGATGTGGTTTTCTACTGTGGTGGAGAGTCTATCCATATGTTCGCTGAAGAAATGGTTTGCGCCGCCGATTACTTTGAATGTGATTTCGCCTTGTTTTTGTTCTATGACTTCGTCTGCCCATCGCATTACCGAGCTAGAAGGAGTCACGCGGTCTTTATCGCCCTGTACAATTAACCCTTGACCTGGACATGGTTGTAAAAACGAAAAGTCGTACTTATCCACCAGCGGAGCGATTGCGACAAACTCGCGTACTTCGGGGCGACGCATGAGCAGTTGCATTGCGATCCATGCGCCGAAGGAAAACCCGACGACCCAATGGTTTTCGCTTTCTGGTGTTCGGCTTTGGAGCCAATCTAAAACGCAGGCTGCGTCGGTGATTTCGTTTCCGCCGGCTCCTGGTTCGCCTGCGCTTCGTCCTGCGCCGCGAAAGTTGTAGCGTAAGACTGTGAAGCCATTTTCTGCGAACAGGTGGTAGAGTCGGTAGACGATTTCGGCGTTCATGGAGCCGCCCAACCGTGAGTCGTGATGCAGAAACAGTGCTGAAGGAGCGGCGGGATTTTCCTGAAGGCGGCAGCGCGCTTCAATCCGTCCTGCGGGTCCGGGGATGATAACTTCTGACATGGGCTGGCAGGCGGGTGCAGGCGCGGGCGATGGGAGGCAAAAGGGACAAGCGGCGGGTTCTGTGCGATACTGTGAGTGTTATCCACTTTGTCGCAGACAGGTGGCAAACTTACACCTCTGTTGCCTGAGTAGCAAGTGAAATGACACAGCCAGAGCCGCAAAGCCTTTACTTGGACTATAACGCGACTGCGCCGTTGTTGCCTTCGGCGCGTTGGGCGATGGAGCGTGTACTGGATGAAATTGGCAATGCATCTTCGCAGCATCGCTTTGGCAGACGGGCGCGGGCGCAGATAGAAGAAGCGCGAGCGGCGGTGGCGGAGCTGGCGTGTGCTGAACCATCGCAGGTGACTTTCACTTCGGGGGGTACGGAGGCGAATAACTTAGCTTTGTGGGGTAGTTTTCCGTCTATTTGGATTTCTAGTGGTGAGCATGAGTCGGTGGCGCAGATGGCGACACAAGAAACGCGGGGGCTACAGAAAGCGTTACAGCAGGAGTCACAACAAGAGTCACAACAAGAGTCACAGCAAGATGGTCAAAGTGGGGCAGGGCAAGCTGCGCCATATTTTTTGCCGATAACGCCAGCGGGCGTGCTGTGCTTGGACAGCTTGGCGGATTTATTAAAACAAGCTGAAGCTACTGGCACTGTGCCGCGTCTTGTCTCGGTGCAAGCGGCGAACAACGAGACGGGAGTCTTGCAGCCGCTAGAAGAAATTCTTTCTCTCTTGGAGCCTTTAGGCGTAGCTCTACATATAGATGCGGCGCAATATTTGGGCAGGCTTCCGTGTAGTGAAGCGATTGCGCGTGCGTCTTTGGTTTCCATTTCGGGACATAAGTTTGGCGGAGCGCAAGGTGCGGGTGCGCTTATCATTCGCGACCCTGAGCTTTTTGTGCCGATTTTGCGTGGTGGCGGACAGGAGAGTCGTCGCAGGGCGGGTACAGAAAATGTGGCGGCGATTGCGGCGTTTGGAGCGGCGGCGGCGGAGTCGTTGAATGGCTGGCCGAACTATTCTCGTCTGGCTAATCTGCGTGATGACTTAGAGCGGCGGTGTGTGGCGGCGGCGGCGGAAGCGGGCATAGGGTTCAAGATTGCGGGGGCTGAATCCCCGCGTCTTGCGAACACTTCCTGTTTTGCTTTAGACGGAGGCGAAGCCACCTTACACCTAGCTGCTTTAGACCTAGCGGGTGTGGCTGTTTCTAGTGGTTCTGCTTGTTCGTCTGGGCGTGTTGCGCCGTCGGGTGTGTTGCTGGCGATGGGCTGGAGTGAATCTGAAGCTCGTGGAGCTTTGCGGGTTAGTTTTGGCTGGGCTACGGCTGACGATACGCCTGTGCGTTTTGCGGAGATTTGGCGTGAGACGTGCCTTGCTCCCCTTGTCCGCCGCAAGGTGGTGCGTTCTGCTAGAGCGGAGGCGACAGCACAAGGGGCGACAGCATAATGATTGGTACTGCACCTGAGCGGGTTGTTGTGGCGATGAGCGGCGGAGTGGATTCTTCGGTTACGGCTGCTTTGCTGAAGCGGGCGGGCAAGGAAGTGATAGGCATTACTTTACGTTTGTATGATTCGCCGCAGGTGGTGGGTTCGCGGACTTGTTGTGCGGGTCGTGATATTGGTGATGCGCGTCGTGTTGCTGAACGGCTTGGGATTGCGCATTACATTTTTGATTATGCGGAGCGTTTTCGTGAAAATGTTATTGATGACTTTGCTGACACCTATTTGGCGGGAGCGACTCCTGTGCCGTGTATTCGGTGTAACGAGCGGGTAAAGTTTGCTGACCTGTTAGAACATGCTCGTGAGCTTGGAGCGACTTCTATGGCGACGGGTCACTATGTCCGCCGTGTAGAGACTTCAAACGGAGTTGAACTCCACCGCCCACGGGATGACAATCGTGATCAGACTTGGTTTTTGTTTACGACTACGCGAGAGCAGTTGGCATTTTTGCGTTTTCCGCTGGGTGATTTGGAGAAATCAGAAGTGCGGGCTTTGGCGGAAGAATTTGGCTTGGTGGTGGCGGACAAGCCTGACAGCCAAGACATTTGCTTTGTTCCTGATGGAGATTACGCGGGTTTGATTAAGCGTTTGCGTCCTGAAGCGGGGCAGGGAGGTGAAATTGTGGACCAGCAGGGTGTGGTTTTGGGCAGACACAAGGGTTTGGTGCATTACACGGTCGGGCAGCGACGTGGCTTGGGTTTGGACAGGGCGGGTAAGCCGCTTTATGTCCTAAAGCTGGAGCCAGAAACCTGCCGTGTGGTGGTGGGTAGCAGGGAAGCGTTATTGGCTCGTGAAGTGCCGCTCCATGGCGTGAATTGGCTCGGAGAGCAGCCAATCGCTCAAGTGCGGGCTATGCCCCTGTCTGTGCGCCTGCGCTCGTCACAGGAGCCGATTCGCGCTCACCTGACCTTGCACCCCCAAGCCAGCGAAAAACCCGCTCTACGCTCCCCTACGGGCGCCACAGGGGGCATAGGGGGCACAGGGGGTATAGGGGGCATACTGCGGCTAGACGAGCCTACGGAAGCTGTGGCACCAGGGCAGGCCGCAGTCTTCTACCAGGGCACGCGGGTTTTGGGTGGTGGCTGGATAGCCCCGCCAGCACCGCCAGCCACAAAAGAGCCAGAACTGGCACGGAGTGAAACCGATTCTCCCTTAGCCCGAGCGATGGGCTAAACTTAATCAGACTGAAGGATTCTGCTATGACCTACACGCTTTTTGACTTTCCGTTATCTGCGCCTTGTTGGCGTGTTCGCATTGCCCTTACCTACAAGGGCTTGGACTGGCAGAGTCAGCAGGTGCATCCACTGAACGGGGATTCGCACAAGCCTGAATACCTAGCGGTTAATCCGCAGGGTAAGATTCCCGCTTTGCGTCTGCCGAGCGGAGAGGTATTAACGCAATCTTCTGCAATCTTGCAATATCTAGAAGAAACCCACCCTGAGCCGACTCTTTTTCCTGTGTCTGACGCGCCTGTGTCTGAGCCGATGGCTTGTGCGCGTATTCGTGCGGTGATGGAAGTGGTAGCGGAAGGCCAAAGTGTAGGCGCGAGTCCGATAGCCTTGCGTAGTGTGGCGCGAGCTGGGTTAGACGCGGCGACAGAAGCGGGTCAAGCTGAGCGTTTAGAGTGGCTTAAGGAGTCCCACCGTTTCGCTATGGAGTCATTAGAAAAGCTGCTCCACCACCTAGAACCCAACGGAGCGGGCGCACACGCTTTGTATAACAAGATGACTATGGCGGACTGCGCGATTATTCCTGCTGTTTTTACTGCCCGCCGTTGGGGAGCTGATACTTCTGCTTTTCCGCGCTGTGAGTCGATATATGATCACTGTATGACTCACCCGAACCACACCTACTGCGCTGACACCCACCCTGAAAAGTACACTATCGGCTAACCCCCTACGAACTAAACCCCTACGGGCTAAATACAGCGTGAATTAATCTCCCTAAGCCCCCTGCGAGTTTAAAGCCACTGTGGGCTAAATACAGCGTGAATTAATCTCCCTACGCGTTAAACCCCCTACGGGTTAAGCCCCCCTACGGGCTAAACCCCCCTACGGGTTAAACCCCCTACTCGTTAAACCCCCTTGCGGGTTAAGCCCCCTTACGGGCTAAACCCCCTTACGAGTTAAAACCACTGTGTGGCAAACGCATTGTGCGTCTAGAATAAAAATTAAAGATGATTCAGCAAAAAATTAATTCTGCGCAAAAAACTTGTTTGCGGAATTGATTGACTTAGCAATTTCTAGCCAAACAGAAACTCGTCTACGGAATAGTTGATTAATCTCCTTATGGGCTAAACCCCCCTACGGGCTAACCCCCCTACGGGCTAAACCCCCTTACGAGTTAAAACCACTGTGTGGCAAACGCATTGTGCGTCTGGAATAAAAATTAAAGACGATTCAGCAAAAAATTAATTCTGCGTAAAAAAAATGTTTGAGGAATTGATTGACTGGGCAATTTCCAGCCAAGCAGAAATTCGTTTGCGGAATAGTTTGACGGGCTTGGCTGGGGCAAGCTTTGGCTGGGGGGAGCTTTGGCTGGGGGACTTGGATTCGAACCAAGGCTAACGGAGTCAGAGTCCGTCGTTCTACCGCTAAACTATCCCCCAACAGTGTGTGGGCTTGATTATGTGCGTCCGTAATCGTCTTCGTGGCGGATAATATCACTTTCTTCTAAGACATCCCCGAATTGCACTTCGGTAATTTCCAAAGGCGTTGCGGAGTGGTTTTCAAGGCGATGTTTTGCGCCTTGCGGAATATTTACGCTTTCGCTGACTTCTAGCTGCAGGGTTTTGTCATCTACGACAACTGTGGCGGAGCCGCGAGTTACCACCCAATGTTCGGCGCGATGTTTGTGGCTTTGTAGCGACAGCCGTGCGTGCGGATTGACCTGCAAGATTTTCACTTGCCAGCCCGCTCCTACCGCGACAGTCTGCCAAGACCCCCACGGACGGGTATCGTTATCGCCAACTTTTGCCATTGCTTTAATATAGGGCAATTTCGCCAGCGTGGGGCGGATTGTGATACCTTTTATTAAATCCGCTTATTAGATCCGCGTTAGACAGAACCCGACTACGCAGAAGGAGAACAAGATGAAACCTGTTGCTGTTCGCACGATCACCCGCACTGATATGGCATTGGTGGATGGTTTTGCCGCGCTTGGTTCGGCGACGGTCCACGAAGCGCAGGGGCGGATTGGCAATTTGCGTCCGTATATGCGCCCCATCTACGACGGAGACACGATAGCGGGCAATGCTCTAACGGTTCTGGCACAACCTGGCGACAACTGGATGATTCATGTTGCATTAGAGTTTTGTCAGGCGGGCGATATTCTGGTAGTGGCTTGTGTGACTGAAAACACGGATGGATTTTTCGGCGACTTGTTAGCCACCTGTGCGCAATCACGCGGTGTGCGGGGTATTGTTATTGACGGAGGGGTACGCGACACGGCGACTTTGAAGAAGATGCAATTTCCTGCTTGGTCGCGGGCGGTATCTATGAAAGGCACGGTGAAAAGTACTTTGGGAGCGGTTAATGTTCCGATTGTTTGCGCGGGACAATTGGTTTTCCCAGGCGATGTAATTGTTGCTGACGATGATGGAGTCACAGTCGTGGCACAGAAAAACGCGGCGCAGGTCTTGGCGGCGAGTGAAGCTCGTGAGTCTGATGAAGAAGCGAAGCGCGCTCGTTTAGAAAACGGCGAGCTTACGCTTGATGTATTTAACCTACGCCCAAGCTTAGAAGCCAGCGACTTAGAATATGTGGACTCCCTAGAAGCCCTAGCCACCTACAACGGCATCAACTGCAAGCGTTAGCCCCCGCTGTACCGACCTAAACTTCTGCGACTTCTGCGACTTCTGCGACTTCTGCGCCTTGCGCACTTGAGCCCTGCGGAAAGTGGCAGCGATGGAAGTGGCGTGCATTGATTCCTGCCCAAGCGGGAGCCGTACCTGATTTACATAGCTCCTGCACAAACGGACAGCGCGGATGAAATTCACACCCCAGCGGTCTTTGTACAAGACTGGGTGGTTCGCCTTTGAGTTCTATCCGTGCGAGCTGTGCGTCGGGGTCAGGTTCGGGATTAGCGGCTAACAAGGCTAGGGTATAGGGGTGTTGTGGCTGAGCGAAGATATCTTCGGTTTGTCCTTCTTCAACGAAACGTCCGAGGTACATGATTCCCATTCTATCGGTGATGTGGCGCACGACATTTAGATTGTGGGTGATAATGATCATAGATAAGCCCAGCTTGTCTTGTAGGCTTGCCAATAGGTTTAGAAGTTCACCTTGTACTGATACATCAAGCCCTGCTGTTGGTTCATCGGCGAGTATTAGTTTGGGGTTAAGAGCTAGGGCTCGTGCTACTCCGACGCGGCGGGCTTGTCCGCCTGAGAGTTGATAGGCGAAACGTGAGGCGAATTCGGCGGGCAGGCCAACCATTGCCAGCAGGCGTTTTGCTTCGGAGGTTAAGTCTTTATCTTTCATTCCTTGAATCTTGTAGGGTTCGGTTAGCAATGAGCGCACAGTCAATCTAGGACTTAGCGAGCCAATTGGATCTTGAAACATCATTGCGATGTGCTTGCGATGCGGACGAAATTTCGCTTCTGACAGTCCGCATAACTCTGTGCCTTGAAAGCGAATGGAGCCTTCTTGGGCGTGAAATAATCCGCCGATTGCGCGTGCCAAAGTGGTTTTGCCTGACCCTGACTCGCCGACGATACCGTAGGTTTCTCCTTCGTCTAGGGTGAGCGAAACCCCTGCTACGGCTTCTACTTCTTGTCCGAGCCCAAGCCCGAGCGAAGATAAGACTCCGCCGCCCATACGAAACCTGACTTTGACATCTTTTACTTCCAGCAGGGTGGTCATACTGTACCTTCCAGCTTGTCTAGGTGGCACAGCTTATAGTGCTCGCTTTGTGCGGCATTCACACCAGTCACGGCATTCACAGCAGTCCAAGCGGGACGATTCACCCGACAGGAGGCAAAGGCATGCGAGCAGCGTTCGGTAAAGGCGCAACCTGTCGGAAGATTCACCAAGTCAGGAATTTCTCCTGGAATAGTTGGCAAGTTGCGGGTTGCTTTTTTGATATGTGCGGGGTCACACTCTAGGAGTGCTTTGGTGTAGGGGTGCTGGGGCGTGTGAAACACTTCTCGCACGGAGCCTTGTTCAACCACTTCTCCTGCGTACATCACCACGACTTCTTGGCATAGTTCGGCGATTACGCCGAGATGATGTGAGATAAACAAAACAGAGCAGCCGATTTCTGCCTGTAGTTCGTGTAATCGTTTGATGATTTGCACTTCTAGGGTTGCGTCTAGGGCTGTGGTGGGTTCGTCGGCGATGAGCAGTTTGGGGCGAGCCATAAGTGCCATAGCGATGGCGATACGCTGGCGCATTCCGCCTGAGAATTCGTGCGGATACTGTGCCAAACGCCGTTCGGGATCGGGAATTCCTACTAGGGCTAACATTTCAATGGCTCGTGTACGTTTTTCGTTTTTGCTTGTATTGTTGCGGTATTGAATATCGGTCATTTGCCGTCCGATTGTGAGTACAGGATTATGCGTCTGCATGGGGTCTTGGAAGACCATTGAAATATCTTGTCCGCGCAGGTTGCGAACGGCGGATTCTGAAAGTGCGAGAAAATCTTTGCCGTCAAACTGAATAGCTCCTGAAGTAATCGTTGCGTTCGGAGCCAACAAACGTATCACTGCTGAAATCAGTGTAGATTTACCGCAGCCACTTTCGCCGACGACACCGACGATTTTGCCGCGTGGTACGCGCAGATTGACATGCCGCAAGGCTTTGAGTGCTCCGCGAGGCGTATCGTAATGAATGGACAGATTTTCAATCTGCAGAACATCGTCACGCATTGTTGTGGCTCATGTATTGCGTTTGCGTAGTTTGGGGTCAACGACATCGCGCAGGGTTTCGCCTAGGAAGGTGAAGCCTAGCGTTGTTAAGATGAGCGGAATTCCTCCTGCGACAATAATCCACGGTGTGTTGCGGATGAGCGTATAGCCGTCATTCAAAATAGAGCCCCAAGACGGAGTCGGCGGCTGTACTCCCATTCCTAAGAACGACAAGCCTGCTTCTAGTCCGACAATGGTTGGAATATCCATAGCGGCGAGTACTGCCAAAGGCCCTAGCACATTCGGCAGGATATGCACGGTCAATATGCGAAACACTGAAGCTCCCATTGAGCGTTCTGCCATAATGAATTCGCTATTGCGCAAAGACAGGGTCTGCGTGCGCACGACCCGTCCGTAGGTAGGAATAGAAGTCATCATAATTACAAAAATCACGGTCTTCAAACTTGGCCCGACGAGTGCAACAACGGCGAGAGCAAACATTACAGTTGGAAACGAACGTACTGTATCAAAAAACAGAATAATCAAATTGTCTAACCAGCGTGGTCCGAAGCCTGCGATCATTCCGAGTGAAATGCCGATTGTCATTGCGCCGAGAATTGTCGGTATAGCGACTTGCATAGCGACTTGGCTTCCCATGATGACTCGTGACAGTGTATCGCGTCCGAGTTGGTCTGTGCCGAGCCAGTGTTTCAGCGATGGCCCTTGCATGCGATCTTTGATATTGAGTGCAATCGGGTCATAGGGAGTGATCCACTGTGCGAAGATAGCTGTAAATAAAACCAGCGAGACGATTATCAAGCCCGTCAGCCCGAGTGGGTCTTTGACGATGGCGTGCACGATTGTCATAAACTCGCTTTTTGTTTTGGCGGGTTTTTCCGTGCGTTTTACAGAGGTGTTAAGCGAAGACATTTTGCGTTCTTTACATTTTGTGTTCTTTAAAGTGTTTTCTTAAACTGATTGGCGAATGCGTGGGTCTAGCATGGCATTTATTAAATCAGAAATTGTTGTGGAGGCGACAAACACCACGGTACTAATCACCACCGAACCCATCACTACTGGATAGTTCCGCGTTGTAATTGAATCAATCACCAGCTTACCCAAGCCGGGGCGAGCGAAGACGATTTCGGCGAAGACTGCGGCTGAGAGAAGAAATCCCATACCGACACCGATTACGGTGATGGTGGGCAAGATGGCGAGCCGCAGTGCGTAGCGGTATGTGATCCAGCGTTCGGGTAAGCCGAAGGCACGGGCTGTGCGTATGTGTCCTTCGCCGATGATTTCCAGCATAGAAGCCCGCACCAGCCGAGCGATATATCCGACCCATGACAAGCCGATGGCGAAGCTTGGCAGGACTAGGTGCCAGAGTTGGTCTTTTAGGTTTTCGGGTTCTCCTGCACCGATTGCGGGAAACCACTGCAACTTTACGGCAAAGATGAGCAAAGAATAAAGCGCGACAACAAAGGCAGGCACGGCGATAAAGCTGACTGATAGTACACCCATGAGTCGGTCAGCGAATGAATTTCTACGCATAGCGGAAAAGCATCCGAGAAAAATTCCTAGTACTGCTGACCAAGTGATTGAAGCGGCGATTAGGGCTAAGGTGTATGGAAATTGATTAAAGACAACTGTGGTAACGGAGCGATTGGAAAAAATATCTACACCCAGATCGCCACGGAGCATATTGGTGAAGAAAATCAAAATTTGTATGGGAAGCGGTTTGTCTAAGCCCATCCGCTCGCGAATACTGGCGATAAGTTCGGGAGTTGCTCGTGGACCTAGCATTGTCCGTGCTGGGTCTCCTGGGATCAGCTGAATAATAATAAACAGCAGAGTCACCGATAGGACTGCGATAACAATCGCCAAGCCAATTCGTTTGATTGCATAGTTAAGCATTGTTAAGTGTCGTTAAGTGTCTGTGTTCGGCATTTGTGTTTAGCAGTTGTGTTTAGCAGTTGTGTTTTTTGTTGGGCATTTTTGTGTAGCGTGCGAGTCCATCAGATAGCGGGCGAGTGTAGCGAACAGCGGGCGAGTCCATCAGATAGCGGGCGAGTGTAGCGAACAACAGGCAAGTCCATCAGACAGCGGGCAAGCCCATCGGACAGCGGGCGAGTGTAGCGAACAACAGGCAAGTCCATTAGATAGCGTGCGAGTCCATTGGCGTTAAAAAAATCGGGGCGGTGATGACTATACCACCGCCCCGTTCTGCGTAGGAGTCTCCAAGTAAGGAGTCTCCAAGTAAGGAGTCTATACCTTACGCTGGTGTAAAGAAGCGCAACAGAGCCAATCCATCAGGACGCAACGCGGGGTTAATCGTGTTGCGATAGATGACAGGCGTAGCTTCGTGGGTGATGAACTTGTATGCACCTGACTCTTCCATCAGGTCTTGGGCTTTGCGATAGATTTCGTTGCGTTTGGCGACATCGCCTTCGCTTTGCCCTGCCATATGGAGTTCATCAAATTCGCTATTGCACATGCGTTCCCAGTTCCAGATACCGACTTGTTCGCATGTGAACCACGCGGTTGCATAGTACGGGTCAGGAGTCATAGAGAAGCGGTTGAGCACTAGCTCCATATCCTTCCACTGCTCGCCTGCACTTTCATCACCGAGCACCCAGAACGTTGCGCCTTCGTGTAGGCGTACTTCTAGGTTGATTCCGATTTGCGCTAGGTTTGCCTGAACAATCTGTGCTGTGGTGACATTGGCTTGCTTGTTAAGCACATCGATTGCCAAGTTGGTGCCAGCCATTCCTGACTCTTCTAGCAGTTGTTGTGCTTTCTCAAGGTTCTGCGATGGCGGAATCATTCCTGTTGGGCGGTGTCCTACCAGTCCGGGGGCGATAATCCCGGTTGAGGGTTGGGCTACGCCAAAATAAGAAGCTTCCATAATGGAAGGCACATCAATGGCGTATTGGATTGCCTGTCGCAGTTTTTTGTTCTTGAGCTTTTCGTTTTCTAGGTTCATTCCTACCCAGACATAGTACAGCGACGGGAATTCCTCCACTGTAGAGTTCGCAGGCGGATTGGCGAGCAATCGTTCCAGTGAAGCCAGAGAGACGCGAGTGAAATCCAGCTCACCTGCTTCAAAGGCGATTTCGGCGGCTTTTTCGTCGTCAATGTGGAAGATCTGAATCTCATCAAAGGCGGCGGGTTTGCCTTTCCAATTGGGATTACGCACGAGGGTAGTTTTTTGTTTTGGTTCCCACGACTTGTGCATATAGGGGCCTGAACTCGCCACGGGTTCGGTAGAGATCTGCCCGCCGACCGACTCAAACGCCTTCTTAGAGACGATATTTCCTGCGATATGGGGCAGGGTGATTGACCACAGGGGTTGGAAGGCGTTTTTGAGCACGATAGTGCCTGTGCGTTCGCCTGTGACTTCCACATGATCAAGTGCGCCCCAATCGGGAGCATTAGAAGACTCCAAGCTCTCGTCAATGATTCGCTCAAAGGAGTATTTAACATCTTCGGCGGTCATGGCTCCGAAGCCGTTGGTGAAGCCCATATCGCTACGCAGGGCGAATTTGATATGAGTTGAGTCTACTTGCTCTATCATTGCGGCGGCATCTTTCTGCCATCCCCACTCGCGCCCTGGTGTGTATTGAATCAGCTTGGAGTAGATCGGGCCCTGAATCTCCTCGTCGGTTATGCCCTGACTAAAGGCGGGATCCAGCGAGCGCATATCGGCATAGGTGCGAGACTTTAGCGTCCCGCCTGCTGCTGAAGCGGCTTGTGTGCCAAGGCCGACTGCTGTAGTTGCTCCCAGGGCTGACGTGGCTTGCAGAAACTGCCTGCGTGGTAGTCCTGCCCGTGTCCATTCAAGGTTTGGTTTGGTTTTTTGGGTCATGATTGTGGCCTCCTTTTGGACTTTGCGTGTTGTGCTTGTCTTGTGGATTATACTCTTTGAAGCCTATAAGGTGGAGTCTGTAAGGTGGAGCCTATAAGGTGGAGCCTATAGGGCGGATTACATAAGGTCTCGTGGAAAAGTCTCTTGCCAAGAGCGTTGCACGACCGACTCGCCGTTTTCAAAAGTCTCCAACTCGGCGGAGAGATAAAAGTTTTTCGCATCGCAGGTCATCACCGACTTAGAGCGGGTAGAAACATGCCAATCCCCGCGACGGGTTTCAAATTCCCAAGCGGCTTCTGTGCGAGCTGATAGCGGATCATCGGGCTTGATGAAGTGGCTATGGGTTACCCGACTATCGGTTTCCAAGCCGCTGGTTTTGTGGCGCAAGTGCCCCAGATCATCGGCGAAGACTTGTGCCACTGTGCCATCGTCCAGCACCGAAACTTTACGCTCGTCGCTGGGCTTGCGTAGGGCTTCGTGGGCGTCAAACTTGTAGTGCGGCGGCGGAGCAAACTCTGTCCTCTGTGCTTTCTCAAAAGCGTAGTGGGGCAGAGACAAAACTGCCGATTGCGGTAGCAGGCTTACGGTTGCGGCTACGGGGCTTGGCCACAGCATTGGCCAATAGCTTGTAGAAAGTGCGAGCCGTATGCGATTGCCTGTCTTGAAGATATGGCCTGCGTCACTTAGGCGAATAGAGGCGCGATAGACCTTGCCCGCTTCAAGTTCCTGCGGAGTCTCGTGCGAAGCAAAATGGGTGAGATTAAGCGGATTGAGTGCAACCCGCGCACTTGCCCCATCGGGAGCGACTTCACAAAGCCGAGCCATCAGCATCCCTTGCGGAGCAGAGCAAGTAAATTCAAATTCAAACTCAGGAGCACCCAAAATCGCCAAATCTTCTGTCAAAACCTCTGAGTCAAACACGACTGACTTTGCGTCGTCCTCTTTCTGGTCGCCAGGAAGCTCATCATCAATCCGCATTCCGGGGCAGAAGTTTCCTGTTGCTTGCCCGATATCCTGCGGGCTTGAGATATCAATTGGCTCTTGTTTCTGGTTTGCGGGCTCACGCAACAGAGCGCCTTCTGCGAGATGCATTTTGAGCACAGACGAGTTCGCACTCGGCAAGGAGTCTTCACAGACCCAAAACCCCTCGCGCATCCCCACCTTCGGGTTCGGACGCACATTCTCCATCAAAAACACCCGATAGTTTGCGAGTCCATCCACGCCATTGTCTTTGCCTTTGAGCCACTTGTCCCACCAGCTTACGCATTCGCTCATGAAGTCAATTGCGGGTCCGACCTGGGCGATATGCGGATACCTATGCTCCCACGGCCCCATCAGAGCCTTGGCTTGTCCTTTCTTCAGCCCGCGCAAAATTCTTGGTACGGCGCTGGTGTAGGTATCGTACCAGCCGCCGACTGCGAGCACGGGCACTTCAATTGCGCTGTATTCTTCGCAGACTGAGCCACGTTTCCAAAAGGCGCTATGTCTTTGGTGTTGTAGCCAGTTGGCGGCGAGCAGGGGCATGGTTTCGAGTCTGTGCCGCCAGATTTTGCGCCAATCGTCTCCTAACAACTGCGGGTCAGGCGGACGCGAAGAGTAATTCATCATCTGCGCTGACCAAGTCAGGTTATCATTGGCGAGACATCCGCCCATGAAGTGAATATCGTTAAGGTATCGGTTATCGGTTGAGCAAATGGTGATAATCGCTTTTAAAGCGGGCGGACGCAAAGCCGAGACTTGCAGTCCATTGAATCCGCCCCAAGAGATACCGATCATTCCGACTTTGCCGTCACACCATTCTTGTGCGGCGATCCAGGCGATGACTTCTTTACCGTCGGAGAGTTCTTCTACGGTGTATTCGTCGTGCATCAGCCCATCGGATTCGCCGTTGCCGCGAATATCCACACGGACGCAGGCGTATCCGTGTTGGGCGAAATGTGGATGGGTTATTTCGTCGCGTTCTTCTGTGCCGCCGCGTTTTCTGTATGGCAGGTATTCTAGGATTGCGGGTACGGGTGTATTGAAGGTTTCGTCAGGCAGCCAGACACGAGCTGAGAGCAGAGTCCCATCGTTGAGCGGGATTTGCTCATGTTCCAGCACACGGAAGCCATAGTTTGCCTGTGGCATTTCCTTTTCTCCTCTTGTCCTCGTTGTGGGGTGGGCTACGGGACAGCTTTCAGAATGGCGAGGAGCTGAATTCCATACAATTGCGCGATTAGCCGCAAATTTGCGCGACTTTGAGCGAATTAAAATGCAATTCGCTTACATCCCCCTTAATTCCCCTAAAAATTATCGCCCCTTCCTCTTGCGTTAGAGCTTCCAGCCTAACTTCTAAGTGGCACCCTTTCCCACCCTTAGAGCCAAAGGCGGGAGAAGTAGCGGCTTGCCCTTTCCCAACCTTAGAGACGAAGACGGGGGATACGCGGCTTGCCCTGCAGGGGGCGAAGCCCCCCGCAGGGTTCGCGCGAATTTAGCGCGAACCGCGGGAGCGTAAGGGTGGTGGGACTGCCCACGCCGCAGGTCGTCCGAAGGTACCGCGAAAACGGAGTTTTCGCGGTACGCGAACGGCGAGATGCGGCAAATAGCCTGCGCAAGCAGGCGGATTAAATGTTGAAGTAGAGCCTAACCCTGACCCATTTTTCTACGGCTCAGAAATCCGAGTTCTGTAAAGACGGGAAAAGGCACATCTTAACTTTGAGAAGAAGACCCGCCGAGTGCGCGTAGCGCACGAGCGCAAGCGTAGCGGGCACCTTGCGGTGCGGCATTCGTGCCAAGCCTTGTTGCTTCCTCCAACCGCCACGCCCCATAGTTTCAATGAAGGGCTAATTGAGCCAATACCCCTTGCGGAGACGAAGCCCCACCGAGTGGCGTAGCCACGAACGCGAGCGGAGTGGAGCGTCAGCGAACGGAGCGAAGCGGACGCTCGCGCTTGCGCGAGCAAAAGCACCCGCAAGGGTGCGTAAATTAAATGTTGAAGTAGAGCCTAACCCTGACCTATTTTTCTACGGCTCAGAAATCCGAGTTCTGTAAAGACGGGAAAAGGCACATCTTAACTTTGAGAAGAAGGCCCACCGAGTGCGCGTAGCGCACGAGCGCAAGCGTAGCGGAGTGAAACGAGCGAAGCGCAGCGGACGCCGCCGTAGGCGGCAAGAGCATCCGCAAGGATGCGTAAATTAAATGTTGAAGTAAATCCCAACACTTACCCCTTTTTCTGCGGCTTAGAAATTAGGGTAGTAAGAAGACAGGAAAAGCCACAGCCCACCCTTAGAGACGAATCCCCTTTCCCCCTCGGGCCGCGCAGGTGGTCTTGCGTTTCGCGCCCTTTAGGGCGCGGATAGCAAGCCAGATGCGCAAAGGTGCCGCCCCACAGGCGGCACCGCGAAGCGGCGGCGTTAGCCACCGCGAAGCGGCGGCGAAGCCACGGCATTCGCCCGCAGGCGGGCGCACTTGCCGCAGGCAAGTGCGAGGGATTTAAAGTGTAGTTGTTTCCCCCGTACCTTCTCTACCTAACCTTAACTTATAGGAGAATAATAAATTCACCCCCCTAGGGGCTGTGTCTGCCGTAGGCAGGCACAGGGCAAAGGGGGGTCGCGACTCACAAGCCCCGAAGGGGCGCAGTGAGTGCGGGGGGGATGGGAGGGAAATTAAAGAAAAAATTAATTAAAGTGCCGCCGCAGGCGGCTCATAGGGCGTGGAGTGCGAAGCACTCACCACGCCCCGATTGCGCACTTTAGCGCGAGCTTTGGCGAGCGCGTGAGCGCAATCCCTGCGCGAAGCGCGATTCTAGGCGAATCGCCCAAGCCGTGGTACCCTACCCCAAACCTGACGAGGAGATTCCCGATGACGATAGATGAGTTGCTTGAGCGTCTGCGTGAATATTCACGCGAGTCACGCGAGCGGGGTACGTATTTTGAAAATTTGTCTCGCGCTTTCCTGATGAAGGATTCGCTATACAGCGGGCAATTTAGCGAAGTGTTGAAGTTTGGCGACTGGGCTAGAAAGCGTGGCGAGAACATTCCTGAAGGAGATACAGGCATTGACCTGGTGGCGAAGTTGCGTGATGAAGAGGGGTATGCGGCGATTCAGTGTAAGTTTCGCAGTCGTGATTATAGGATTGCCTTGGATGACATCACCAACTTTTTGGGTGCATCGGGCAAGCCAGCTTTCACCCGTCGTATTTTTATAGACACGACCGAGAAGGAGTGGACAAAACAGGCTCTTGATACGATTAAGGGTCAGACGATCAAGGTAAATCGCATAGGCTTGAAGGATTTACGCAAGCTATCTATTGATTGGAGTCAATTTGATTGGAGTGCTTTTGAGAAAGGTGATGAACTTAAGCAGAAGAAAAGAAAGTCGCTTCATAATTACCAGCAAGAGGCGATTCAAAAGACCGAAGCGGGTTTTAAAAAGGCAGACCGAGGCAAGCTGATAATGGCTTGTGGCACGGGCAAGACCTTTACGGCTTTAAAGATTGCCGAGTCCGTAGCAGGCAAAGGCGGCCGTGTTTTATTCCTAGCCCCGTCCTTAGCCTTGATAGCCCAGACGGTTCGTGAGTGGGCGAATGATAGTGATGAAGAAATTGGTTTGCGAGCTTTTTCGGTTTGTAGTGATGAGCAAGTGGGTAGAAAGTTGAAAGACGACATAATGGGCTATGAAGAACACGACCTTGAAATTCCTGCTACCACCAACCCGCAGACTTTGTCAGCGAAGGCGAGTTTAGAAGACAGCGAGCGTATGACGGTGATTTTCAGCACCTACCAGAGCATAGAAGTAATTAACAAAGCGCAAGATTTAGACTTACAAGATTTTGATTTGATTATTTGCGATGAAGCGCACCGCACATCGGGTGCAAGGCGTGTTTCTGAAGAAGAGCGACTTTTTGCTTTAGTTCACGAAGACAAAAATGTAAGGGGCAAGAAGCGGCTTTATATGACAGCCACGCCCCGCATTTACGAAGGCGAAGCCCGCGAGCAAGCCGACCGCGAAGGCGTAGAACTCTGCTCTATGGACGACACAGACAAATACGGCGAAGAATTTTACCGCTATGGTTTTGGCAAGGCAGTGAAGGGCAAGCACTTAGCAGATTACAAAGTTGTGGTTTTGGCGGTAGACGAAGCCCTAGTGAGTCGGAGCATTCAAAACCGCCTATCGGAGGCAAACGAATTGCAACTAGACGATGCAACTAAAATTGTTGGCTGTTATATGGCACTAATTAAAGAGGGGAGCAAAGTCATAAGCGAGCAAAACCTGAAAGAAGCAAGCAAGAATGAAGAAAGTCAAAAGTCAATCACCAAGACAAACGGCACAGCAGACGAAAAGCCCCTAGAAGGCAGGTACGATTTTGGCGATGACCCTGACTCAATGCGTAAGGTGATAGCCTTCTGTAAGAACATTAAGTCAAGCAAATTAATTGAAAGCGAATTCTCCAAAGTCGTGGAGGAGTACAAAGGAAAAGTTCCGAAATTTGCCGACCAAACCACCTGCGAAGTAGCTCATGTAGACGGTAATTTTAACGCCAAAACCCGAGGCGAGCTATTGGATTGGCTAGACCGAGACGAAGACACAGATCTATGCAAAGTTTTGAGTAATGTGCGCTGTTTAGGTGAAGGCGTAGATGTTCCTAGCCTAGACGGGATTATGTTTTTGCACCCGCGCAAATCGCAGATAGACATCGTGCAAGCCGTGGGGCGTGTAATGCGTACTGCCAAGGAAAGGGGCAAAAAATACGGCTATGTAATTTTGCCCGTAGCAGTGAAAGCAGGTGTCCCACCTGAAAAAGCCCTAGACGACAACGACCGCTACAAAGTCATTTGGCAAGTCCTCAACGCCTTGCGTGCCCACGACGATAACTTTAACGCCAAGATAAACCAGCTAAATTTAAACGAGAAAAACCCTTGGCTAGAAGTCGTGCATATCGGTATTGGCGAAGGGAGCGAAGATTCAGACGAAGAGCCAGATGACACCAAGCCAATAGAACCAAAAATAGAGCCATTAACTTTAGCGTTTGACGGCATTACAGAAGGCATACGCGCAAAAATTGTACGGAACTGCGGGCAACGCATCTATTGGAAAGAATGGACGAAAGACATTGCCCAAGTAGCCCAGCGACACATTGAGCGGATAAACGCAATTTTAGATACCGATGCAAACGCGCGGGTAGTTTTTGATAATTTTCTCAAGCGCATACACAACCAGCTAAACGACAAGGTCACAAAAGAAGACGCAGTAGAAATGCTCGCCCAGCACCTCATTACCAAACCTGTCTTTGAGGCATTATTTAAGGAGTACGATTTTGTAAAGCAAAACCCTGTCTCGCGAATGATGGAGAAAATCATAAAAGCACTAGAGGCAAAAAACATCAGCAAAGAGGCAGACCAACTGCAAGGTCTTTACGAAAAGATAAAAGAAAGCATAGAGGGCATTGATAATTTAGAAGCCAAACAGAGCATCACCAAAGAGCTATACGAAAACTTCTTTAAGGTAGCTTTTCCCAAAACAGCGGGCAAATTGGGAATTATCTATACCCCCGATGAAGTCGTAGATTTCATAAACCACAGCGTTAACGATCTTCTAAAACAAGAATTCGGCGAGACTCTAAATAGCAAGGGTGTGCATATTATTGATCCTTTTACAGGTACAGGGACATTTATCTACCGATTGCTACAAAGCGGCTTAATCGCACCCGAAGAACTAGAATACAAGTACAAGAAGGAGATTCACGCCAACGAAATTGTTTTACTTGCCTATTACATCGCCGCCATCAACATTGAAATTGCCTATCAAACCGAAACTAAAAAACCCTACACCTCTTTCAAGAAAATTTGCTTGACTGATACCTTTCATATGTACGAAGCGAAGGGAGTTGTAAGGAAGGGTAAAAGATGGACAGAAGAAGACCCCGAAGACAACAGCGAGATACGCACCCGACAAAAGTCTCTAGATATTAAAGTTATTATCAGCAATCCACCTTATAGCGCAGGACAAAAACGAGCGGGCGATAATGCACAAAATCTTAATTATCCAGAATTAGATAACAAAATTGAAGCAACCTATGCTACTAGGTCCAAGGCAAAATCACGACGTTATTCGTTGGCAGCACAACGTCCTCTAAATGACAGCTATATTAGAGCCATTCGCTGGGCAAGTGATAGATTAGGCGACGATGGAGGCATAGTTGGCTTCATTACTAATAGTAGCTGGATTGTTAAGAATTTTGCGGATGGAATGCGTAAATGCTTAGAAGAAGAATGTAGCGATATTTATATTCTCAACCTGCGCGGTGATATACGTAAAAATAGAGCAAATAAAGCGAACCCAACCGAAGGGGAAAATATCTTTGGGCAAAACAGCCAGACAGGAATTGCTATAACCTTTCTTGTCAAAAACCCCAGCTATAAGAAAAAAGGGGGCAAAGTCCACTATTATGACATCGGCGATAAACTAAAAACCGAGCAGAAACGAAATAAACTGAAAGAGATAATTTCGGTTTCAACATTAATAGAGAATAACTATTTTAAATCTGTGGCCTGTGATGATTATAACGACTGGATTGATCAACGAGAGCCGAATTTTGAAAGATATATTCCTATGGGTAGTAAAGAAAAAGATGCCAAGGAAAAGATCTTTGGCAATTTTACTATGGGCGTACAAACAAATAGGGACGCTTGGTGCTACAACGCTAACTGCACCTCTCTTGAAGGAAATATAAAAAGATTTATAGAAAATTACGAAGAAGAACGCGAAAGACTGCAGCCTCAGATAAAGGCGAATATTCTTACGTCAGATAATGTAGAAGACTTCATCCGCAATGACCCTACAAAATACAGATGGTCGACTCGGCTGAAGGAACTTTTGATTAAAGACTATTCCTTGAATATACGAGAAGGTGATTTTCGGCTTGCTAATTATCGCCCTTTTTGCAAAAGATATTTGTATCACAGTCGCACATTAAACGAAGCAATTTATCGCGTTGCCGAGGTTTATCCAACCTCATCCCATACCAACTATTCTATTGCAATAAGTGGGAGCGGTGCCAGAAATGGTATGAGTGTGTTGATGGTAGACAGAATGCTCGATCGTGATGGATTGGCAAGCGGCACTCAACACTTTCCACTACACTTGTATAAAAAAGAAAAAGCAGTATCCAAAACTCAGATCCTGATTGACAGACAAGCAGAGTCCATTGAACACGGCTACAAAAAGACAGACGGCATCACAATCCACGGCTTGAAATATTTTCAAGACACATACAACACCACAAAAATCACCAAAGAAGACATCTTCTACTATGTTTACGGACTACTTCACCACCCCGATTACCGCGACCGCTTTGCCAATAATTTGATTAAGCAATTGCCGCACATACCAGCGGTTAAGAAGTTTGACGATTTCAAAGCCTTTTCACAGGCAGGGCGTAAACTTGGTGACCTGCATGTAAATTTTGAAAACGCCGAACTCTACCCTGTCCAAATTGAAGAACGCGGCCTTGACACTTTAAGGTTTGATGACCCGAAAGTGTACTATAGGGTTAATAAAATGAAATTCGCCAAAATAAAAAGAAGTCGCAAAGACGACTTAACCACTGTGATTTACAACGACAATATAAAAATCACAGGCATTCCCAAAGAAGCTTATGATTACATCATCAACGGCAAAAGTGCCTTAGAGTGGGTGATGGACGAACACCGCGTACGAATAGATACCAGAGGCAAAAGCCGCATCGTCAGCGACGCGAATGATTACGCCAACGAGACGATGGGCGACCCTGCCTACCCATTGAAGCTTTTTCAGCGCATCATTACGGTCAGCCTAGAGACGCAAGAGATAGTCGCCTCCCTCCCCAAACTAGACATAGACTAACCCCCGCCCTCTCTACTCCCCCGCAAGCTTGCTGATTTCGTAGTAAAGTTGCCCTATGAGTACAAAGAAGAGCCAGCCGCACTTGCCTATCTACTTGGACTACGCCGCGACAACGCCTGTAGATCCAAGAGTAGCGGAAGTTATGCTGAAATTTTTAAAGCCGAAGGGCGTTTTTGGCAACCCTGCTTCGCGTTCGCACAGTTTCGGACACGAGGCGGCAAAAGCTGTTGAAGTGGCACGAGAGCAAGTTGCTGAACTTATTAGCGCGCACCCGCACGAGATTATCTGGACATCTGGTGCGACTGAAGCCAACAATTTAGCGATTAAGGGTGTGGTGTGGTCGCACAAGAAGAGGGGCAAGCACATTATCACCTCGAGGTTGGAGCACAAGGCAGTATTGGACACCTGCGCGGCGTTAGAGGGAGAAGGTTTTGAAGTGACGTATCTTGCTCCAGATTCTAGCGGACTTATTACGCCGGCGATTGTTCGGGCGGCGTTGCGTTCGGAGACGGTTCTGGTGTCGTTGATGCATGTGAATAACGAAGTTGGCACGATTACGGACATTGGCGCGATAGGCGAGCTGGTTCGCGCTCACGGGGCTATTTTTCATGTGGATGCGGCTCAAGGTATATCTCGTTTACGACTTGATGTTGAAGAGCAGAATATAGACCTTGCTTCTATTAGCGGACATAAGATGTATGCTCCTAAGGGGGTTGGTGTTTTGTATGTCCGCCACCGTCCGCAGGTTGAGCTATCTCCCCTTTACGTTTTCTCCAGCCAGACGGATATTACCAGCCCCATCCCCCTCCCCCCTTGTTAGCCCCTTCAGCCTAATTTTTGAGTGGTGCCCTTTCCCACCCTTAGAGACAAATCCCCTTTACCCCCTCGGGACGCGCAGGTGGTCTTGCGTTATTTTTTTATACACTTCCTTGAAACAGGGGGCTTATTACCCCCTCGGGACGGAGGGGGTAACAACTCACAAGCCCTGTAAGGGCGCAGTGAGTTGGGGGCGGGCACGGCATTCGCCCGCAGGTGGGCGCGGGCGAAGCCCGCGAGGGATTTTAAAGGGGGTCCGTGAAATTCTGAACTCAATGTTTAGATTAATAAGGTTAAAAAGTGCTGTCGCAGGCAGCTCATAAAAGAAGTGACCTAGCAGCATAAGCCGCAAACTCAAAGACGCGAAGCAAGCCAATAAAGTTTTTTAGTAAGGTGAAAGTTTTTCTTCTCTTCAAAGTAATTCCCTCTTGCTTGAGGAATTTCTTGACTTCTTTTTTTCCTGGCTTGGTAATCTTCCATCCTTCAGATTTTAGGTGCACTGCATAATCTTTTCCGTTTTTCCTGCGAAAGAGGGTATCCATTTTAGTTTTCGCGCCAAGTTTATACCCATAGCCTCCCATTTCCCTGCAGATATCCTTTCTCTCAAGCCCTCCTTTTGCCACGAATAGGAAAAGAAGAGACCTCATCCTATCTTGGTCTGATCGACCACGACAAGCACATAAAGCCAGCTTCATATTATCATCTAGAGTCTTCATATTTTAATCCTCACCCATTTAGATGTGGCCGTATACTTTCGTACGAGGCATTTGCTAATGAGATGCTCTGATCGCTGTTCTCTATAAATTTTCCTTGCTTGATGAGACGGTTAATGTATGTTTTTGTAACCTTTTCTATGGTGTTGTGATGTTTATGGTAAGGCTCTCCGCCAGTTTTCATAAGTTGTCGGAGTTCCTTCTGGTTGAATGATTCTTTTTCCCCGAAGTGACGCAGGTAGAAGGCTGCGTATATAAAAATATTTGAAATCTTGCTTGTATCCTTAGTTGCAAGGAACGATTTGAAAGAAGGCTTTTGTCCAGAGGAAGGTGATTCCGTTTTTTCTGTTTCCAATCGTTGCCTGCTAACAGGAAGAGCAACATTCTTCGATAAAGCCACGGCTTCACCTAGTACCTTTACTAATCCCCCAGAGATGATGAAGGAGTGATCTCCTTCAAAGCGTACGGATACCTCGCCTAGCTCGATTTGAAGGCTAGAATGCTTGGGTTCTTTTTCAGACATGACATAACTCCGTGTTGGTTGCTTGACTTTAGGGGGCAAAAAGGCAAAATTGCTCAGATGATGCTTAGGAACAAATCGTGATAATTGATTCTCTTTCCCCTTGTGAACTAGAAAGCCAAATTGGCAGCAAATGACAGCAAAAATCAATCCATTAATACACAAAAAACCTACATTTAAAGGCTATGTAACATTAAAGTAAGTAAAAACAATAATTTAAATAAGAATTTTTAAAGGTAAATTTGTCTTATGGTTGTGCCAAATTATCTGGTTTTTTGTTTACTAGTGAAGAGGCGGGAAGAATTTGCTACGAATCAGGGCCAGAGCGACCCAATTGATACCCCCTCCATAAGCAAGACCTTTACCCCTATCCCTTTATTTTCGTAGTATTTCTAAGGTTTTTAAGCCCCTTGGTCGTCTGTAAGGTTGCGAATCGGTCAGCATAAAAGGATATTGAAGCGTGGCTTTAGGTTGGCCTCAATTATCAAGGCGAAGTGATTTCCTACATGAGAGCAAATATGGATTCTCACTCTAACAGTTCTGTGGTTCGCAATGGCCTGTCAAGCAGAACGGGACAGGCGAGGGCGACGACTTCAATTTCAAAGCTTGTGGGCAAGGCGCATAAAGCAGATTGCGTGAAAATCATGCAGTCGATGCGGGCGAATTCTGTGCAGATGATATTTGCGGACCCGCCATTTAATTTGAATAAAAAATATAATTCCTACAAAGACAAAATGAAGTTCACCGAATATATGGAATGGACAGAGCAATGGCTAGAAGAAAGCGCACGAGTGCTCAAAGAAGGAGGCAGTCTTTTTCTTTACAACACGCCAAAGATATTGAGTCATACGACTCCCATACTGAATGATCTTTTAGAGTTTCGCCATTGGATAGCGTGGAATAGTAACGGACAGCCACTCGGCAAAACATTACAGCCCGCACACTATGGAATTCTGTTTTACACGAAAACGCGAAACAGCAAGTACTATGATATTCGCGCTCCTCATCCAAAGTGCCGTGCCTGTGAGACGTATCTCAAAGACTACGGAGGCAAAGAGCACTTGCGCCATTCATTTGGCTACCAAATTAGCGATGTGTGGAATGATATACACCGTGTGCGACATAATAATCGCCGTATAGACAATCATCCTTGTCAATTGCCTGTGCACTTGATAGAACGAATGATTTTAATGACGACTGACGAAAATGATATTGTCCTTGACCTTTTTTGTGGCGGCGGCTCTGCGGCAATTGCCGCAAAACAGATGGGAAGAAGGTATATCGGCTGTGATATTGACAAAGAATACGTAAATGCTACCAATAGTAGATACCGAAAGGCTCAGGGAGTGAAAGATATGATGGGGGCTTATGTATCCATGCATCTTGGTCAAGTCGCCTCAATCCGAGATGTGGATGTAGTGTAATGAAAAAGCTTTCTCTTAAAGAGATGCGGGAAAGCATGTCTCATTTTCTGAATTTTCCTGACCTGGAAGATGAGATGGAAAGGCTTGTCCAAGAAGGAAAGCGCGAAGCACTCGATGCGACTCCTCGTAACGGAAGTAGATCAAGAGAAGATGCCATTGCTGACTTTCTGCAACAAGATGACTCAACAAACAAGAACCTGAAGATGCTTATCTCCCTTTCTGCGGGCTCGCTAGAAAGGCTAAGTCGTTTAATTAAATTTTGGTTTGGGAAAGGAACTGAGAAAAGTATTAGGAGCAATGCAGAGGTGCGTCGCAGAGTTGCCAAACTTATGGATAATCCAGACAATGAACAGTCCGTACCGAAGTTTATCCGTAATGCATTTGCTCTACCTGCCAATTGGACGGATTTGCTGAAAGAAGATGTTTACATGAATAGAGCTGTGCGCGGTTCTTTGGTCTCCAAGTATTCTGTAGCTGTTGGACTTAAGATAGAAGAAGTAGTTGGTGAAATTGTCACAGAATTGGGCCTCACATACGAGAAGGGGAGTGTCTTTGCAGTAGATAACAAAGAAGTTGATATAGCGATTCCATCTCTTGAAGATCCGAAGATTCTGATTATGGTTTCTTACTTAGTAACAACCGCCAGTACGCAAACATCCAAAGCAAGCGAGCAAAATACAATGTATGACCAATTACGAAGTTGGAACAGGTCAAGGAAGAGGGAGGCAAGCCCGAATTGTTTATTTGTAAATGTTATTGATGGAGGTGGCTGGATTTCCCGTCGCAAAGACTTGGAGCGAATGTGGAAGGGGTGCGACTATTGCTTCTCTTACGAGAAGCTAGATGATTTTCGCCAACTTGTGAGAGAAGTGATGCTAGAAGGCGACTCTCCAAAGAACGTCTCCTAGCAAAGCCATAATAAGAGGCCATCATGGTTAGCAGGACTACAAGAAAGCTCATTCGCCTTGCCACAGAGGCTATGACAGCTCTTGATGATACTCCTATGAGCAAAGAAGAAATTGAGTATCAGAAAAAGAAAGTAAAGGCATTAAAGTTTTTGATGAGATCTGGCCGAGAGCTAGAAAAGATTCGTAAAAGTCGCTGGCGTTTTTAGAAGCAGTTTTCTACTTTTTCCTTTAGGGATGTCACCCCACCCAACTGCCAAAGCTGTCTCCTGCGCCCGTGCTGGACGCACGGGGCAGTCGCCCGTTTTGGTTTCCTGTCTCTATTTTCTGCCTTTATTCTCTTTACCTCTCCCTTATGTTTGTCTTTTTTATATAGAGGGGGACTATCTAATTAACACCCCCCTAGGGGCGCGAGTGAGCGAAGCGAACGAGCGGGCAAAGGGGGGTCAAAGTCTGCATAGCAGACTTTGGGGGGGATGGGTGGGAAGGCCACAGGAAATTTATTTTTTGGCTTGAGCCTTATATTTCCCCCTAATTTTGCCAAATCGGAGCAAAAAAAATTTGAATCCGCCTGAAAATGGCTCATTTCCTATATAGGAGATTTCGCAACTCTATTAGCCCCAAACCCTAAGCCCCAAACCCCCAAACCGAAGGATTATCCCATGCACAGCACTCGCCCAGCCGACCAGCCAACGACAGCCGCCAAGCTGCAGGAAGTGCGCCAATATCTATCCGCCCTAGACCCCGAGCTACTGACGGAATCCCTAGCCAACCACTACGCAGGGCAGGCGGACAAAAGCGCAGAAATCCGCAGGGCTAACCTTGCCCAACTCTTGCCCCATCTGAACGACAAGCTAGAAGACGAAGTCAAAGCCCTGCTTTCCCTCCAACGCTCCATACAGGAAGAAGACGAAACCAACGCCAAGGAACGCGCCCTTGGCAGGGCTTTTAACGCCCAACGAAGACGCGATGAACGCCAGCTCATAATGTTCAACTTAGAGTTATTGCGGCTAAACCCTATGCCCGAGGGCTTGACCGAGCAGGAACTTCGCCACCACCAAGAGATTACGACCGAGACGATGAACAGGCTTACAGAAGCCCTAGAGAATATGCGCACCCGTGGAAAGCTTGTAGAGCCTGAAACCTTTGACAAGAAACAAACCATAGCCCCCCGCCGCAACCTGCGGAGAGAAGAAGCCATACGCCGTACTGAGATGATCCGCGAGCTGACCCAGTTCTGCGAGCTTGTAGAACAAGTTGTAGCGGGGCAAAAAATCGTTGATGACGCGACTATGGCAGAGCTAATCGACCGCGCCCAAGCGTACCTATCCCCTGACCAGCCTGTAAAGGAATACAGCGAGACCGAAGACTACCGTTCTACCCGCCGTTTGATAGATAACAGCTCTTCACACGAGAAGAAGATTGCGCTGCGTGTGGAAGCCGAAGACCGCTACGCCGGCATGGATTGGAGCAACCCCTTTGAAAAGAAACCTGACGCACCCAAAAAAGAACCCAGTGCCATCTATGTAGACGGAGGCAACATCCCCAACCCAAAACTCTACCCCCCAAAACCCAAATCCCAATCCCCCTAGCATCATTACGGTCAGCCTAGAGACGCAAGAGATAGTCGCCTCCCTCCCCAAACTAGACATAGACTAACCCCCGCCCCTCTCTACTCCCCCGCAAGCTGCCCTTGTAGGAGCGTGAAGGCACACAAACGGGTCTTAATTTTTTTCTATCTCTTTTTTTTATTTTTTGGATACTTTTTTTCTAATAAGGGAGCATTTATATAATTCACCCCCTATGGGCTGTGTCTGCCGTAGGCAGGCACGAGGGCGGGCACCGCGAAGCGGCGGCGTTAGCCACGGCATTCGCCCGCAGGTGGGCGCGGGCGAAGCCCGCGAGGGAATTAAAGGGCAGTTGCCCGCAGGGTGCGGATTCTGTCCTTTGGTCTGAATTGGGGTATAACTCCGCTATGGAGCAGGGTTGCGAAGCAACCCTCACCCCCTCGGGACGCAGGGGGGCGGGCACCGCGAAGCGGCGGCGTTAGCCACCGCGAAGCGGCGGCGTTAGCCACCGCGAAGCGGCGGCGAAGCCACGGCATTCGCCCGCAGGTGGGCGCACTTGGGGCTTGGCTCAATTAGCCCCCCATTGAAACTATGGGGCGTGGCGGTTGGTGGGGGCAACAAGGGCTGGCACGAATGCCGCACCGCAAGGTGCTAGGGGGCTTGGGCTTTAGGTTTTGGGGGGTAGAGTTTGGGGTTGGGGATGTTGCCTCCGTCTACATAGATGGCACTTGGCTCTTTTTTGGGCTTGTCGGGCTTCTTTTCGTACGGGTTGCTCCAATCCATGCCAGCGTAGCGGTCTTCAGCTTCTACACGCAGCGCAATCTTCTTCTCGTGTGAAGAACTGTTATCTATCAAACGGCGGGTGGAGCGGTAGTCTTCGGTCTCGCTGTATTCCTTTACAGGCTGGTCTGGGGATAGGTACGCTTGGGCGCGGTCGATTAGCTCTGCCATAGTCGCGTCATCAACGATTTTCTTTCCTGCCACAACTTGTTCTACAAGCTCGCAGAACTGCGTCAGCTCGCGGATCATCTCAGTACGGCGTATGGCTTCTTCTCGCCGCAGGTTGCGGCGGGGGGCTATGGGTTGTTTTTTGTCAAAGGTTTCAGGCTCTACGAGCTTTCCGCGGGTGCGCAGGTTTTCTAAGGCTTCGGTTAACCTGTTCATTGTCTCGGTTGTAATCTCTTGGTGGTGGCGAAGTTCTTGCTCGGTTAAACCTTCAGGCGTAGGATTGAGCCGTAATAACTCTAAGTTGAACATTATGAGCTGGCGTTCATCACGTCTTCGTTGGGCGTTAAAAGCCCTGCCTAATGCTCGCTCTTTGGCGTTGGTTTCGTCTTCTTCTTGAATAGAGCGTTGGAGCGACAGTAGGGCTTGGACTTCGTCTTCTAGTTTGTCGTTGAGATGGGGTAGGAGTTGAGCAAGGTTAGCCCTGCGGATTTCTGCACTCTTGCTCGCCTGCCCCGCGTAGTGGTTGGCTAGGGATTCCGTCAGTAGTTCGGGGTCAAGGGCGGACAGGTATTGGCGCACTTCCTGCAGCTTGGCGGCTGTCGTTGGCTGGTCGGCTGGGCGGGGGGCGTGCATGGGGTAATCCTTCGGGTTGGGGTTTAGGGTTTAGGGGTTTGGGGGCTAATAGAGTTGCGAAATTCTCCTATATAGGAAATGAGCCATTTTCAGGCAGATTCAAATTTTTTACGAATTTTTGGGGCAAAAAAAGAGATAAATCGGGCGCAAATCTAGACTCACAGCCAAAAAATAAATTTAAAAATAAATTTCCTGTGGCCTTCCCACCCATCCCCCCCAAAGTCTGCTACGCAGACTTTGACCCCCCTTTGCCCGCTCGTTCGCTACGCTCACTCGCGCCCCTAGGGGGGTGAATTCTCTAATCAGCCCATATTTCTAAAAACTAAAAAAACATAAAGAAAGAAAATAAAAAATCTTCGTAGGGTAAATTTTGAAACCTCTACCCGCCCATCCCCCCCTAACTTTGCTTCGCAAAGTTAGACCCCAGCTTTTTTACGCGCCCTTGCGGGCGCTTTTTGCACGGCTCGGCAAGCTTCGCCGTGCTGCCCTTGTGCCTGCCTACGGCAGACACAGCCCCTAGGGGGGTGAATTCTCTAATCAGCCCATAATTCTAAAAACAGAGAATTACAGAGAAAAGATAGGTAGAAAAGGATTCTTTAAGGGGGGTGGAGGCACGCTGTACCCCCAAATTTCCATTTCGTAGTAAGGTAGGGGCTGAATTTGCCTATTTACCTGTGGGGGGAGTTAGTCCGTGATAGAGCAGGGCCCTTTTACTGAGGCGTTTTTGACGCACGATTTTCCTGAGAGGTACAAGGAGCTTTTCCAGAAGGGCGAGGAAATAAGCGCAGAGATTAAGTCTTTGCGCGATGATTTTATTGACGAGAAAATTACCTACGACCGCGATTTTTCCGAAGAAGATGTTAAGCAACATATTATAGAGCGGCTTTTTGATAAGTTGGGCTGGGGTTTTACTCGTGAGCAGAAGTCGGGGGGAATTTCTGAAAAGGGTATAACTTCGCAGAAGCGGGTGGATTACGCTTTATTTATTAAGGACTCGCCTTCGCATCAGCGGGCGAAGCGCGTTGATGATCATGCAGTGCGGATGAAAAACTGCACGACGATTTTGGAGGCAAAAAAGCTACAAGCCAAACTGGGGCACAGAGAGCGCGATAAGGAAGAATCTCACGGCACGCCTGAGTGGCAGGTTTTGCGGTACTTGGACAGGGCGGCGCGCACCAACAAAAAGATTGGCTGGGGCATTTTAACCAACGGGCGGTTTTGGCGGCTTTATTGGCACGCGGCGGACTCTCCTGCGGACAAGTATTTACAGATTGACCTGTGGCAAGCCTTGGGCTTAGACACGGACGACAAGCAAGAGTCGTTATTTAAGCCCAATTCGCGTTTGGGCGAGCGTGATTTTGTTTTGACGATTTTTGCTTTGTTTTTCTCGCCGCATGCTTTTACGCCCATGGACGAGGCAAGCAGCTTTTTGAATCTGGCACAGGGCGAGTCAGAAAAATGGCGAATAGAAATTACTGAAGAATTGAGTGGGCAAATTCTTGACGAAACTTTCAAGCGGCTAATTAACTTTATGGCGGAGGCGGCGAGTCCAGAGTCTCCTGACAAGGTAGATAAAGAGCAACTGCAGGCGGCGTCTCTGACCTTTTTGTTTCGCTTGTTGTTTATTTTGTATGCAGAAGATCGCAATCTTTTGCCTGTGCGAGACCTTACTGACAGAGAAGAGTCCTATCGGGATTACAGCTTGCGCGAAATCCGTGAAGAAATTGACAAGAAACTTGATGAAGGGGGCAGAAAAGCGTTTAGCGATAGAGACAAAAATTACTGGAAGCACTTCACCAAGCTGTGCCAAATCATAGACAAGGGTAATGATGATTTAGGAATTCCGCCCTATAACGGTGGCTTGTTTGATGAAAATCACGCTCCACTTTTGACGGAGATTAAACTTTCCGATAGGGACTTTGCAGAAATCTTTGACGGAATAACGCGGGCAGAAGTAGGCACTTTGCTTGGCAAGGGGTGGATTAACTTTTACGACTTGTCGGCGCGTGAGCTAGGTACAATTTACGAGCAGTTGTCGCAGTACGATGTGGAGTTGCGTTATGCGTCTCCTGAACATAAGGCGGGGGGTGAGTGGCGGGCTGTGCCGAACGCCAATTTGCGTAAGACAAGTGGTACCTATTACACGCCTAAAGATTTGGTGCGGTTGATATTAGATAGAACTCTGACTCCCTTGGCAGAAGATTGCGAGAAGCAAGAAGACCCCGCCGCCGCACTTTTGGGGCTCAAAATTCTAGACCCTGCAATGGGAAGCGGGCACTTTTTAGTTGGTGCAACCGATTGGCTCACCAAGCGGATAGAGAAAGCAATTGATACCTCCCTGCAGGCGGGTAAGACTTCTTCGGTTTTGGAAGATATTGAAGCCTTGAGTGGCACGATTGAGAAGAACATCAACCAGCACAAGTGGGAAGTGCAGGGGAGCGAACACTTAAACCCTAGTAATCTTATCCGCCGTATGGTTTTGAAGCGGTGCATCCACGGGGTTGATAAGAGTTATTATGCTGTAGAAGTTGCCAAGTTATCGCTATGGCTACATTCTTTTACGGTCGGTGCACCGCTTTCCTACCTAGACCATCACATTCAACACGGAGATTCTTTGTTTGGGGAATTCATAGACCAACTGCAGGACGATGTGTATGAAATTGGTCCAACAATTTTTCCTGATTTTGAAAATTTGGTAGAAGGTGCATCCGAGCAGATGAAGGAGATAGAACAAATCTCCGATATTGATCTTGACTCGGTTAAACTTTCTGAGAGTAAGTACCAAGCTTTGCGAAATAAATTGCAAAGCTACCATGAATTTCTTTCTTTCTTTCACGCCTTGCGTTGGGTCTATCCTGAATTTTGGGGCAAAAACAGATGGACTAAACTCAGAAAAACAAACCCAATTGATGGGGGTATTGTTGCAAAAATTGATGCTTGGATTCGGGCGCAAGGAAAAAATCTCCATACAGCTATTGAGGCTCGTGAAGTATCTGAGGGAATGGCAGATATTTTGCATCCAATTTATGCCCTGATGGACAAAGAAAAGTTTTTCCCTTGGGAAATTGCCTTCCCGCATATTTGGCAGGATGTAACAAGCAAGAATCCGCAGGGCGGGTTTGACGCGATAATTTCCAATCCACCGTGGGAAAGAATTAAGTTGCAAGAAGTGGAGTGGTTTGCAATCCGTGATGAGGAAATCGCTAAAGCAAAAACTGCAAGTCAGCGCAAAAAAATGATTACCGCCTTAAAGCGACAAGGGAATCCGCTTTATGAAGATTTTGCAAAAGCTGTCCGAAAGCACGAGAATATAGCACGGGCAGTGCGGGAAAGTATCTTTTATTATTGGATGACAGATGGCGATATTAATTACTACGCTCTATTTGTAGAGCGGGCGCAAGGTTTGATTCAGCCAAAAGGTTTGACAGGACTGGTGACTCCTTCGGGTCTTGTGACTGATAAATCCTACTTCGAGTTCTTTGGGGAAGTAAGCACAGGTGAAAAAATCGCCTGTCTGTTTGACTTTGAGAATCGACGCGCGGAAAAAGGAAGTTTCTTCCACGATGTGGATTCTAGATTCAGATTTCTTATCTCAGTTATCGGTGGAGACGAGCGCAAGTTTAGAAAAACCGATTGCGCTTTCTTTTTGCGCTCAGTCTTAGAGATAGAAGGCGGAACTGACAAGAAAACCGCCCGAACCTATAAAGCGCGGGGATTTTCCCTAACCGCCAAGGATTTTTCTCTGGTGAATCCAAATACGGGTACCGCACCACTTTTTAAAAACAAGCAGGATGCCGATTTAGTGCTTGCTGTTTATCGCCGATTGCCTGCCCTTCATAACCACACCAAGAAAAACCTTACTTGGCCTGTTCGTTGCAGTACAATGTTCCATATGACAAGTGCTTCGCACTTGTTCCGTACAGAAAAGGAATTGACGGAGCAAGGGTTTAAGCGCGTGGCTAACAAAAATATTCTGCACTACGAAAAGAAGGACTATGTGCCACTCTATCAGGGGCGGATGGTCTACCAGTTTGACCATCGCTTCTCCACGGTCAAGATTAATACTGAGAATCTATATAACCCGTATGTCACAGAAGTAACTACAGCACAAGAACATGCAGATCCGAAATTTTTACCCGAGCCGCACAATTGGATTCCGCAAGAAGAATTTGCCAAAAAAGTAAAAACCGATATGCAATACTTTTTAGCCTTTCGCAATATCACCAATGCCACTAATGAGCGGACAATGATTTCTGCAATTGCTCCACGGGTTGGCTTTGGAAATTCTGCGTCGGTCCTGTTGCCTTTGGATGAAGAGGAAGCCAAATATAAGGAATGCTTGCCTATCCTTTGCGCCAATTTCAATTCTCTTGCTCTTGACTATATTGCACGCTGTAAGTTGCAGGGTACAAATATGAACTGGTACCTTGTAGAACAACTGCCTGTTATCCCCCCTGAAACTCTTAACGAAACAAAAATCGGCGGGCGGACAGCTCGCGACTTAGTGTGGCGGGACTCGTTTCGGCTCACTTATACAGCACACGACTTGGACTCCTTCGCCCGCGACCAAGGCTGGAATCGTGAGCCTTTCATCTGGAACGAAGAAGAACGCTTTCATCTGCGGGCGCGGTTAGACGCTCTGTTCTTTATGCTCTACGGATTCACCGACAAAAACGATATTCAACATATCCTAGATAGCTTCGCAGTCATCGGCAAAAGAAACGCAGAACAACGCGCCACACATAAGCGCATGGGCAAATTCATCTTTAACTACCTAGACAAGTTTCAAGGCGGAGACCCAAACCCTTGGCTCTCTGACGCTCTGCCGTATCCTGAAATGGGGGATTGAAATCGCGCTTCGCGCAGAGATTGCGCTCACGCGCTCGCCAAGGCTCGCGCTAAAGTGCGCAATCGGGGACGCGCTGAGCGCGTCCCTTTGCGTGGCTCTGACGAGCCACAGCTTTAATTTTTTTCTATTCTTTGCGGATTGGTTACTTGGCTTCCCGCCCATCCCCCCCAAGGTTTGCTTCGCGTCCTACGGACGCTCGCAACCCTTGACCCCCCTTTGCCCGCTCGGCACTGCGTGCCTTCGCGCCCCTAGGGGGGTGTTAATTAAATAGTCCCCCTCTATATACAAAAAGACAAAAAGAAAAAATGTAGAGAAATAAGGCCTGTTGCCTTCGTGCCCATAGGGGGGGTGGTTTAATAATATCCGTCTGGCTGGAGAGGAGGTAAAGTAAAGCCATACAGAAAAGAATAAGGAGGTTGCCCTGCGGGCAACCACTCTTTAATTCCCTCACGCTTGGGGCAAGCCCCAAGCGTGCCCACCCCTCCCCTCACTGAAAACTTAAAAACCCCGCAGAACCCAGTTCTGCCAAAAGCAGGAGTCTATTAAAACCTAATCTGTCTTGATAGTTTTATGAATCCATACTAGAAAAACACTATGAGTAAGCAAGGCAAGATGCGGGCGGAGACGCGGCTTTCACAGCGCGGGCGGTACCCCATAGAAAAGCACGGCGGAACGCCTATTAATCCGCCTATTCAACGTGCGTCTACGATTATTTATCCTGATTACGCGACGATGAAGAAGTTTTCTGCTCGTGAGATTGGCGTGCCGCGTCCGCACGAAATCGGACAAAACTTCTTACGCTACGGACTCCAAGGCACCGACACGCACTTTGCGCTGGAAGAAGTCGTACGCGATCTTGCTGCTGCTGATGATTGTCTGCTTCTGCCGTCGGGTCTTGCTGCCATCACGCTTTGCTACGACACTTTCACGCAATGCGGCGGACAAGTGCTGGTGCCTTTGACGGTGTATCATCCGAACCGTTATTTCTGCGAGAAGGTTTTGCCGCGCCGTGGAGTTTCCGTGCAGTGGTATGATCCGCGCATCGGCGCAGACATAGACTCGCTTTTCAGCGAGAACTCGCAGCTGTTGTTTATTGAGAGTCCGGGCTCGCTGACTTTTGAGCTTAGCGATGTGCCTGCGTTGGCGGCGGCGGCGCGTCGTCATAGGGTGCCGAGCGTGATTGACAACACGTGGGCGACTCCTTTGTACTTTGACGCGCTTGCCCACGGCGTTGATATTGACCTCCACGCGGGCACGAAGTACTTCTCGGGCGGTAGCGACTTGCTGCTCGGAACACTCGCTTCGCGCGGAAAGATTGCGGCTGAACTCCGCAACGCCTTTGAGCTGCGCGGAGACGGCGTGTCGCCCGAAGACGCCGCTCTAGCATTGCGCGGAATGCGTAGCCTGCCCGTGCGTCTGCGCCAACACGAAGCAGGCGGATACGAACTCGCCGAGCGGCTTGCTGCACACCCAGAAGTAGAAGCCGTGATTCATCCTGGGCGGGCTGACCACCCCGACCACGCCATCTTCGCTCGCGACTTCTCAGGAGCAGGCGGACTGTTCGCCTTCACTTTAAACTCGCGCTACGACGAAGCTGCAGTCGCCGCCTTTTGCGACGCGCTTGAGCTGTTTGTCATGGGTCCGTCGTGGGGCGGATTTGATAGCCTGCTCGTGCCGTATGATCTGCGGGCGATGCGTCCTGCTGCTGCGTGGCACGAAACATGGCAGCACAAGGGGTGGCTTATGCGCGTCTTCTGCGGCTTAGAAAATCCCGACGACTTGTGGAATGACCTAGAACGCGGATTTGCCTCCTTGCCGAAGATGTAACGCGAGCTTAACGCGAACTTAATGCCAAGTATTTCTGTTAACTTACCGCTGTAAGTCATATTTATTGGTGGCGCGTTTTCCAGCGATGAGTCCTGGCACGACGAAGAGCAAACCCGCCAGTAGCAAAAGCCACAAACGCACGCCAAAGATAACTTCACGCCACGCCTCAAACGGCTCGCGAAACGGATTGCCAAACGCAGGAAACGTATCACGCATGATCCACAACAGCAGAACCAGCGGCAAGGCAGGAGAAGTCGCAAGCGCGAGCCATCCAGGTAGCCCCAAGTCGTGAAAGCGGCGAATACGCTGGCATGCCATCACCCACGCCAGCAAAGCCAAAAGCAAAAACGAAAAAATAAAAACAGGCGAAAGAAAATAGGCGCAAGTGAATTGTTGTCCGCACAGGTTGTAGGGTATGTAGGAAACCACAACCAACAGCACAGCAAACCAAACAATAAGAATATTGCCGAAGAGATATTCTAGGGCGCGGGCTCGTCCGTAGTACATGCGGGCAAACCGCATGTGAAGCGGCATGCCACTCCGCGAGGCAAGCGCCCGCAAATGCTCTCGCTGATTGGTTGGCTGATTGCTCATAGGGGTATTGCTACTTTGCCTTAAACTGACTCATCTGGTTTTCTGCTGAATTAACGGACTCGGCTTTTTTACACTTTACCCTAATTTGCCGCTACCTCCAGCCCCACACGGCTGGCTCTGCCACGCAAGCCGCCATAACTTAAATGTTGAAGTGAAGACCCATTGAGCACCCGTAGGGGTATTTTTAATTAGAGAGTATTTACCCCCCCCTTAATTGCCAAAGCTGTCTCCTACCCCCCTTACAGGGGGGCAGTCGCCACCTTTGGGGCTATCGCCAGTACACCTACCCAACAGACTGCAAAATTTATTTTTCAAGGCGGAGCCTAGATTTGCGCCCGATTTATCCCTTTTTTTGCCCCAAAAATCCGAAAAAAATTTGAATCCGCCTGAAAATGGCTCATTTCCTATATAGGAGATTTCGCAACTCTATTAGCCCCCAAACCCCAAACCCCCAACCCGAAGGATTACCCCATGCACAGCACTCGCCCAGCCGACCAGCCTACGACAGCCGCCAAGCTGCAGGAAGTGCGCCAATACCTCTCCGCCCTTGACCCCGAGCTACTAGCCGAGTCCCTAGCCAACCACTACGCAGGGCAGGCGAGCAAGAGTGCCGAAGTCCGCAGAGCAAACCTTGCCCAACTCCTACCCCAGCTCAACGACAAGCTAGAAGATGAGGTTAAAGCCCTACTATCGCTCCAACGCTCCATACAGGAAGAAGACGAAACCAACGCCAAAGAACGCGCCCTTGGCAGGGCTTTTAACGCCCAACGCCGCCGAGACGAACGCCAGCTCATAATGTTTAACTTAGAGTTATTACGGCTCAACCCTACGCCTGAAGGTTTAACCGACCAGGAACTTCGCCACCACCAAGAGATTACGACCGAGACGATGAACAGGCTTACAGAAGCCCTAGAGAATATGCGCACCCGCGGAAAGCTCGTAGAGCCTGAAACCTTTGATAAGAAGCAAGCGATTGCCCCCCGCCGCAACCTGCGGCGAGAAGAAGCCATACGGCGGACTGAGATGATCCGCGAGCTGACCCAGTTTTGCGAACTCGTAGAACAAGTTGTGGCAGGACAGAAAATCGTTGATGACGCGACTATGGCAGAGCTAATTGATCGCGCCCAGGCGTACCTATCCCCTGACCAGCCTGTAAAGGAATACAGCGAGACCGAAGACTACCGCAGCACCCGCCGTTTGATAGATAACAGTTCTTCGCACGAGAAGAAGATTGCGCTCCGTGTAGAAGCTGAAGACCGCTACGACGGCATGGATTGGAGCAACCCGTACGAAAAGAAACCTGACGCACCCAAAAAAGAACCCAGCGCGATCTATGTAGACGGAGGCAACATCCCCAACCCCAAGCTCTACCCCCCAAAACCCAAGGGCCAAGACCCCTGAAGCTTTCCCCCGTCTTCTAACTACCCTGATTTCTGAGTCGTAAAAGAAGGGGTAAGTGTTGGGATTTACTTCAACATTTAATTTACGCATCCTTGCGGATGCTCTTGCCGCCTACGGCGGCGTCCGCTGCGCTTCGCTCGTTTCACTCCGCTACGCTCGCGCTCGTGCGCTACGCGCACTCGGTGGGGCTTCGTCTCAAAGGGTGGAAAAGGGCACCACTCAAAAATTAGGCTGAAGGCTCTAACAAAGCGGGGAAGGGAATGGGGCTGGTAATATCCGTCTGGCTGGAGAAAACTTAAAGTAGAAAAGGTAAAAATAAATGCACTTCGCGCAGAGTGCGCTCACGCGCTCGCCAAGGCTCGCGCTAAAGTGCGCAATCGGGGACGCGCTAAGCGCGTCCCTTTGCGTGGCTCTGACGAGCCACAGCTTTTTTAATTCTTAATCTATGAAGAAGGGTAGAGATTTACGAGCTTTCTTTAATTCCCTCGCACTTGCCTACGGCAAGTGCGCCCGCCCCACCCCCCAACTCACTGCGCCCTTACAGGGCTTGTGAGTTGTTACCCCCTCCGTCCCGAGGGGGTAATAAGCTCCCTGTTTCAAGGGAGTGTATAAAAAAAATAACGCAAGACCACCTGCGCATCCCGAGGGGGTATGCGGCTCTGCGAGCCGCACTTTTCCCGCCCATCCCACGCCTTCGGCTCTAAGGGGGGAAAGGCACCACTCAAAAATTAGGCTGAAGGCTCTAACAAGGGGGGAAGGGAATGGGGCTGGTAATATCCGTCTGGCTGGAGAAAACGTAAAGTAGAATAGGTAAAAATAAATGCGCTTCGCGCAGAGTGCGCTCACGCGCTCGCCAAGGCTCGCGCTAAAGGGCGCACTCGGGGCGTGGTGAGTGCTTCGCACTCCACGCCCTATGAGCGGCTCTGCGAGCCACAACTTTAATTTTTTTTCTATTCTTTGCGGATTGGTTACTTGGCTTCCCGCCCATCCCCCGCCTTTTAATCACTCTAATTCCTAAGTCGTAGAAGAAAAGGTTAGGGTTGGGCTTCGTCGCAACATTTAATCCGCCCGCTTTTTACGCGCCCTTGCGGGCGCTTTTTGCTCGGCTTTACTCCCCTCGCTTCGCTCGGGGTGCGCCGAGCCCGCAGGCTATTTGCCGCATCTCGCCGTTCGCGTACCGCGAAAACTTTGTTTTCGCGGTACCTTCGGACGACCTGCGGCGTGGCTAAAGCCGCCACTTCGTGGTGGGCAGTCATATTAAAGTTAGTCTTCCGCGGTTTGCGCTCTTTTTTTCGTGGCTAACGCCGCCACTTCGTGGTGCCGCCTGTGGGGCTGCACCTTTTGCACATCCCGCAAGACGGGCTGTGCGTATCGCGCAAACCCTGCCGTGCGGCGAAGCTTGCCGAGCCGCACCAACGCCCCCGCAAGGGGGCAAAAAAGTGGCAAGTCCCGCAGGGCAAGCCGCTATTTCTACTGGATTCGTCTCTAAGCTCGGGTGGGGGGCAGGAGACAGCTTTGGCAATTGGAGGGGGAATTGTCTTATTTTAGGGGGGAATTGGGGGGTTTTAGGCGCTTTTTAAGGGATTTTTTGCCCAATAAGCACTTTTTAGAATGCTTTTTGACCAACTCCGCAACAAGTTATGCACCCAACTCAACAGCAAAACACTTGCAATAAAACTCAATCTTGCTACCCTAATCACAATCCCTATCGGTGCGCTCCGTTTCAGTAACCACGCACCAGCGCAACCAGCGCAACGGGACAAGAGGAGGAAAACAACGATCCCGTTGTTATCGCGCCACGCGCTTTTCTCCTTGCAACTGAAACAAAGTCTTCCTAATCAGTAAGAGGAGAAGGAAACCCATGGCTAAACGCTACGACCGCGACCCAAAAACTGGGAAGCGATTCCACTCATATGTGCCAGAAATGGCCGATGACCTCGGCCGCGGCAAAGTCACACGCCGCGACTTCATGCACACCGCAACCCTGCTCGGAGTCTCATACGGCGTCGCCTCCGCGATGGCTAACGATATTCTCGGCACAAACCCCATCAAACCAAAAGCCGCTAACGCCGCCACGCCAAAAAAAGGCGGGGTACTCAAAGCCGAGCAACGCGTCCAACGCATGGACGACCCAGCCATCTACGACTGGATCGAACGCTCAAACCAAACCCGCGGCATCTGTGAACACCTAACACGCACAGACGAAGACAACATCACCCATCCATACATGATGAAGTCATGGGAAGCCAGCGAAGACCTGAAAACTTGGACGCTCAACCTGCAAAAAGGTATCAAGTGGTCCAATGGCGATGATTTCAATGCTGACGATGTCGTCTTCAATATGGAACGTTGGCAAGACCCTGATGTCGGGTCGTCCAATGCTGGACTCTTCTCAGCTCAAGAGTCCGTAGAGAAAATTGACGACCATACAGTGCGTTTGAATCTAAAAACGCCTGTCCTGTCAATTCCTGAAAACTTCTACAACTATCCGACTGCTATGCTGCACCGTCGGTTCAGTGACGAAGGCGGAGACTTGTCTAAAAATCCAGTCGGCACAGGGCCTTACACTCTGGTTGAGCTGCGTGTCGGGGAAGTCTGTGAACTCCGCAGACGTACAGACCCGCACGGATACTGGGAACGCGACCCATACCTAGACGGTATCACCTACCGCGATTATGGGGACGATCCGCAACCGCGTATCAACGCCTTCATCGCAGGCGAAGTGGATACCCTATACGAAGTCGCAGTCAAGTCGCTCGATGTCGTGGAGAAAATCCCTGACGCCGAGCTGCTCAAGGTGAATACCGCACAAACAGGTATCGGGCGATACCGCGTGACGGAAGCTCCGTTTGATAACATCAAACTGCGCAAAGCCTTCAACGCCTGCCTAGACCACGAGGAAATCCTTAAGGTCGCATACCGCGGACTCGGTGCCATCGGTGAAAACCACCATGTGGCGCAGATTCATCCCGAATATGCCGAGCTGCCAAAGATGAAGCGCGACATTGACAAAGCCAAAGCCCTTATGGCCGAAGCAGGCTACGCCGACGGTATTGATCTCAAAATCGATTTCAACGCCAACGACGACTGGCATCGCGGCGCCTTGACCACAGTCAAGCAACAGGTCGCACCCGCAGGTATTCGCTTGGAGATCAACTCCATGCCAGGTGGTACCTATTGGGATGTGTGGGACACCACTCCGTTCGGATTCACCCAGTGGACACACCGTCCGCTCGGCGTGATGGTGCTAAACCTCGCATACCGCTCAGGCGTGCCGTGGAACGAAGCCGCCTACGCCAATCCAACTTTTGACAAAGAGCTGGATGTCGCAAGCGGTATCCTTGATGTTGAAGAACGCCGCAAGCAGATGGCTGTCGTGCAGAAGATTTTGCAAGATGATGCAGTCTTCTTCCAGCCCCTGTGGCGTGGTGTCTTCACCATCGGACGCAAAGGTAAGCTGATGGGACGGCGGGCACACCCGACGCTCTATCACCAATTCCAAAACTGGTGGCTAGCGTAGCTAGCCGCCGCTTCGCGTTGATTAGCGTAATCGGTTAGTCTAATCGGTTCGCACAGTCGCGTTAGCCGATACGGATGAAAATCCGCAGGGGGGAGAGGTTTTGTACCTCTCCCCCCTTTCTAATTCTTTTATCTTCTACCTTGTGCAAGTTCGTCTAAACAAATCCGCCAACAAGTCCGCAACAAATCCGCCAACAAGTTCGCCTAAACAAGTCCGCAACAAGTTCATCTAAACAAGTCCGCAACAAGTCCGCTTAAACAAGTCCGCAACAAGACCGCGCTAGACCCATGATACTGCTCGTCGCACGACGCATCGTTAATATGGTGCTGCTAATGCTCGCGCTGTCGCTCATCCTGTTTCTTTCGCTTGAGCTGGATAAGGACTCCGTCGCCCGCAGTGTGCTTGGTCCCTATTCCAATGATGAAGCCCGCGCCGCTTGGCTAGAAAATAACGGCTACAACGATCCGTTGCCCCTACGCTACGGACGCTGGGTTGGCAATGCAGTACAAGGGGATTTCGGCGAGTCCGTAATCTTTCGCACCGAAGTCAGTGAAATCGTTTGGCGGCGACTCAAAGCCACAATGGCTCTGGCTGGCTTGGTAATGGGAATTGTCGCACCACTAGGGATAGCCCTTGGAGTCTTAGCAGGAATGCGCGAAGGCTCGCTACGAGATAGATTCATATCGCTAACTTCTATTATTACAACTTCGGTGCCTGAATTTGCTTCAGCTCCGTTTTTGTTGGTGTTGTTCGTCTTTTGGCTCGGGTGGCTTCCCGCCGTTAGCACGATGGCTGACGGCTGGGATTGGGCGCAAATCGTTATGCCCGTACTGGTGCTTGTGCTCTACGATGTCGGCTATATCGTGCGAATAACACGGGCTTCTATGATTGAAGTGATGCAGTCGCATTATATCCGCACGGCTGTGCTGAAAGGCTTGCGATGGCGCACTGTGATTATGCGTCACGCCCTGCGCAATGCACTTTTGACCCCCTTTACGGTGATTATGTTGCAGTTCAACTGGTTGCTCTCAGGGGTTATCGTGGTTGAATACTTCTTCGCCTACAAAGGCTTCGGGGCTCTGCTGCTAGAAGTCGCGCTCGCCAAAGATATTTATGTCATTGAGTGTTGCGCCATGGTGGCTGTCTTGGTCGCTGTCGGAACGCAAACCATCGGCGATATCGGCTACATCTTGTTAAATCCGCGAATCCGTTTCGCCAATAGCTAGGCAGGGTAGGGCTTATGGGATTCCTTGGTAGACTCTTTCGCGCTTTCTGGCTCCTGCGCGAATCCCCTGTCGGTATGGTCGGGGTATGCATCGTGCTGTTCTGGGTCATCTGCGCCCTGCTCGCTGACCTGCTTGTCGCCCTATCGTGGATCTGGCACCCACTCGCCACAGTTGAACCCTTGCTCACACCCCTGTCGCCTATCATCATAGAAGGCGGGCGGTTGATCAATGAAGTGCCCGTTGAAGAAATTTGCGCCCTGATTTCAGGGGGTGAAAATGATGGCATGTACAATTGCGGTATCTCGTGGCTTGGCACGGATCATGTCGGGCGGGATATTTTGTCGCGGGTAATTTTTGGCGCCCGCACGGTGTTGATTTTTGCCCCCTTAGCGACTCTTTGTGCCTATGTGGTAGGTGTGCCAATGGGCTTAATCGCAGGCTATCGCGGCGGTTGGATTGACGAAACCCTGTCGTTCATCGCCAACTTGATTTTGTCCTTTCCTGTCTTGGTGCTGTACATCTTGATTCTGACTCTGGTCGGTACCAGCACCTATAATATTTTGCTCGCCGTAACTTTCGCTTCGTCTCCTGCAATCTTTCGGATTGTCCGTGGTGTGGCTTTGGATTTGCGTTCGCGTGAATACATCGCCGCCGCCCAAACCCGCGGCGAATCCACCTGGCGGATTCTGTTCGTTGAGCTACTACCGAATGCGCGTGGGCCTTTGCTCGTAGATGCAATGCTACGTATCGGCTACACCACAATTCAAATCGGAATCTTGGGCTTCATCGGGCTGGGCTTGCCTCCGCCCACGCCCGATTGGGGCGGTATGGTGAATGAGTCACGCCAAATGCTGATTATCTTCCCGCATATGGCGATTTTCCCTTGTATCGCGATTTCAACGCTTGTCCTTGGCTTTAACCTGCTCGCCGACGGTATGCGCGAAGTCTCGCTCAAGGATTAGGAGAAAAAGACTATGGCTGACCTTGCTACCGAAACCCCCGCTACGCAAACAATGGCAAACCAAACCCACGCCAGCGGGACTCCCGTAATAGAGTGTCGCGACCTAGAAGTTTCATACCGCACACGGGCAGGGACTCTGCCCGCCGTTCAAGGCTTCAATATGGTGCTACATCCAGGGGAAACGCTAGGGCTTGTCGGCGAGTCAGGCTGTGGTAAATCCACTATGGCAATGGCGATTATGCGCTACCTCGGGCACAACGGATTCATTACCCAAGGGCAAATCCTATACAAAGGCGAAGATATGGCAGGCTTTTCTAAAGAGCGTATGCGCCACCTTCGCGGCAACGAAATCGCTATGGTTTATCAAGAGCCAATGGCTTCGCTCAACCCTAGTATGACAGTCGCTAATCAGCTGTCAGAAGTTTCTATGGTCCACGAAGGGGCTTCGCGCAAACAAGCCGAAGAACACGCCCGCGAAATGCTGGACGCAGTGCATCTACCTGACCCCTCGCGAATTATGAACTGCTATCCGCACCAAATATCAGGCGGACAACAGCAACGAGTGGTGATCGCGATGGCGTTGCTCTCTAAACCTTCGCTGTTGCTCTTAGATGAACCCACAACGGCTCTTGATGTCACCGTTGAAGCTGGAATCGTAAATCTAATCCGTGAGTTGGCAGGTAAGTTCGGCACTTCGCTCATCTATATCTCGCATAACTTAGGACTGATTTTAGAAACCTGCGACAGAGTCAATGTTATGTACTCAGGACAGGTGGTAGAAAACGGCTCAGTCGCCGAAGTCTTTCGCCATATGCGCCACCCCTACACCCGCGGACTCTTCGGATGCATTCCAAGCCCCGCACGGGATCGCATGAAACACCCCTTGATGCCAATACCAGGCCAATTGCCCCTGCCACACGAACGCCCCGATGGCTGCTTTTTTGGTCCACGCTGTGACCACTTCCGCCAAGGAGTCTGCGACCACGGCTACATAGAAATGGAAGAAGCCGTACAAGATCCGCCACACAAGGTGCGTTGCCGCCGCTGGCAAGAACTCGCAGACGATGCCCTAGAACCACCACCACCGCCACCGCCTGAAGTTCCGCTCGGCGATACGGTGTTGGAGGTCAATGACCTGCAGAAATACTATCGCGTCACCAACGCCTCGCTCATCGCCTTTCTGAAAAAGCAACGCACCCGATGGGTCAAGGCCAACGAATGCCTGAATATGGACGCACTAGAAGCCGAAACCGTCGCCATCGTCGGTGAGTCGGGCTGCGGTAAGTCTACCTTCGCCAAAGTGCTACTCGGCTTAGAAGAAGGACAAAAAGGCGAAGCCTTGGTTATGGGAGATGACTTTTCAGCACTCACCGCTCGCAAACGCTCGCGTAAGCAAATTAGCCGCCTGCAGATGGTGTTTCAAAATCCGTTTGATACTTTGAATCCGAGTCATACAGTCGGGGCGCAGATGGCTCGGGTGATACGCAAGTTCGGTGTCGCCAAAGGGCGTAAGGAAGTCCGCGAGAAGGTGTATGAAATGCTGGATCTGGTGAAGCTTCCACGCGAATTCGCCAATCGCCTGCCACGCCAACTCTCAGGCGGACAAAAGCAACGAGTCGGAATCGCTCGCGCCTTCGTCAGTGAGCCGCAAGTCGTCGTCGCCGATGAACCCGTGTCAGCTCTTGATGCCTCAGTCGCCGCCGCCGTTACCCAGCTGCTCAACGATATCCAACGCCGCTCACGCACCACAATGCTTCTAATCAGCCACGATATTCACCTCGTACGCTACATCGCCGACCGCGTGGTCGTGATGTACCTCGGCCATATCGTAGAAGCAGGAACCGTGGATGAAGTCTTCGCACCGCCGTATCATCCCTACACCGAAGCCCTGCTGTCAGCCGTGCCACAGCCTGACCCCGATATCGTCAAAAAAGCTATCGTGCTGGAAGGCTCACCGCCTTCGCCTTTAAATCCGCCTTCGGGATGTCCGTTTCATACCCGCTGTCCGCGCAAGCTCGGGGCGATCTGCGAACAAGAAATGCCGCCCACCGTTGATGTCGGCGGCGGCCATAGACTCGCCTGCCACATCCCGCTAGACGAGCTGAAAGCACAAGACCCCGTCTTCGCCATTCCCGCCGACGCCAAAGGATGAGCGAAAAAGATTTAAAAGAATTAACGCGGGAAATTGTTGAAAGCGTCGCTCGAAGCAGGGGAGTCATCACCTACACAGCACTCGCCAACGAGCTTAACGACGCACTAGAAGGCACTGACCTAGAACCAAGCTCCGATACGCTTAAAGAAATGCTGATGGAGCTGTCCGAAGAAGATCATCACGACAAAAAAGGTATGCTGTCAGTCGTAGTGGTGAACAAGAATACAAAAATACCCGGGCCCGGCTTCTTCTATCTAGCCTGCAGATTACGCGCCGTTGGTGCCGTGCCCGCCCACGCCAGCAAAACCCAAAAGAAAAAGTTTTTTAATAGCGAGCGGCAGAAGGTATACGGTGCGCAAGGGGATTGAAATGGATACCGCCTTACTTGTAATATCCCGCTAGAAAAACTGAAGGTGCAAGACCTTATGTTTGCTATTCCTGTTGAGACCACTTGATGAATCGGCAAAGGCTAGAAGAAAAGACTCGTGCTGTCCTTGAAGATAGGGCTAGGCGCGGTATCTTAATTTCTTATTCAAAATTAGCAAAGATATTAAATGGGGAATTGGAACCAGATGACTCTCCCATAGAGCCAGACTCGTGGCTCCTTAAGGATTTGCTTCGTGTGATGTCCGAAGAAGATTATGATGAAGACAAAACTAAAAACAAAGGAATGCTTTCAGCGGTTGTAGTGTATAAAAATGACCCCCAAATACCTGGTCCTGGCTTTTTCAAATTGGCTCGTAACATAGGTGCGCTCACAGATGATATGGATGATTATGATTTCTTCATTCTTCAAATAAAGAAAGTGTATAAAGTGCACGGAGAAAAGAACAAAAAGGAGTAAGGGAAATGAAAGAAGAGATACGGAAAATTATCGAAAGAGTCGCTACGAGTGGCGAAACCATCTTTATCGATGACCTGTGTGAAGAACTAGGAAAGGAAATCACTTGGGACAATAAAAGAGATATAGGTGGGGTATTGTCGTCTCTGTCCAAAGAAGAGCGGTATAACAAGGGAATGATTTCCGTAGTGGTAATAAGCAAGAGAACAGGTTTGCCTTGGGATGGCTTTTTTGTGAATGCCAAAAAGTTAGGGCTGATGGCAGAAGAAGAATCAAATGAAAATTTTTTCGAGCGTGAATTAAACAGGGTGCATGGCGCGGATTGGGGGGCAGAATGAGCGGTAACAAGATACAAGAAAAAGCGCGTATTACTCTCGCCAAAAACGCCAAGAGAGTTAACCCGCAAAAATTAATAGAAATAACGCGCGAAATCCTTGAAGGTATCGCTACGGATGGAGACACTATCCCCTACGGAAAGCTGGCAAAAAAGTTAAATCAAGAAAAAGAATTAAAAGGACTCAACATAAAACCCAAATCTGAACTTCTTGATGCTGTGCTTACCACTCTTTCCAAAGAGAGTAACGAAGACGAAAAGGAAAAAGTTATGCTTTCTGTGGTCGTGGTACTAGATGAGAAAAAAGAAGAAAATAGAATTCCTGGCAGGGGATTTTTTAAGCTTGCGCGTGAGCTGGGTCTACTTCAGCTCGCGAGAGATGAAGGCAAGGTAGCAACGATGCTACGGAAAAAACAAAAAAGGGAATTTTTTGAGAAGGAGCGGGATAAAGTATTTGCCAAGTATAAAGGGTAGGGGGTAATAAGTGCTCCGCGGGCAGGACTCGAACCTGCGACAAGGTGGTTAACAGCCACCTGCTCTACCAACTGAGCTACCGCGGATCATCACCTAAAACCAAAACCATAACTAAAACCAAAACCATAAAAAAACCCATAGCCAAAGCCAAAACCATAACTAAACCTATAGCCAAAACCAAAACCATAACTAAAGCCAAAACCAAACCCATAGCCATAAACAAATCCATAGCCATAGCCAAAACTAAACCCTTAGCCAAAACCATAACAAAATATACCCCCATTTATAGCCCCTTATATCAATCCACGCAAAACGAGGCCCGAGCCGGAATCGAACCGACGTAAAAGGATTTGCAGTCCTTCGCATAACCACTCTGCCATCGGGCCATATCTAAAAAATACCAAACTAAGAAAATACCAAAAATACGCTGGAAATACTCCGCAAGTGTTAAGGCTGTACGGCTCGCGGTAAGACTAGCCGTAAGTCTAGTTGTAAGACTAGCGGTAAGTCTAGTTGTAAGGCTCGCTGTATGTCTAGCGGTAAGGCTAGCTATACCGCTACAAGCGGGGTAACATCTCAGCAAGATTACACGGACGATGACGAGAGTCCAACTGCCAACGCAAAATCTGCTCCCAGCCATCACGACAGGCAGACGGCGAGCCAGGTAACACAAAGAGTAAAGTACCATGCGCCACGCCAGCACAAGCACGAGTCTGCAAAGCCGAAGTACCCACAGAAGCAAAACTCAAAAAACGAAATGCATCTCCAAAACCATCCAGCGACTTCTCAAATAACGGCACAATCGCTTCAGGAGTCACATCGCGTGCCGTAATACCCGTGCCTCCCGTCGCTATAATTACCTGAATAGACAAGTCAGTAAGCCATTGCCGCACCTGCGCAGTGATTTTATCCTGTTCGTCAGGGACGCAAGCACGAGCGGCGATTGTATGTCCGTCACGGGTCGCGCGTTCGGCTAGTAAGTCTCCAGACTTATCATCGCCCGCACCCCGCGTGTCCGATACCGTTAGCACCGCCACAGACAACGGCGTGAAAACACGCGTTTCATCTATATGTCCGCCACCCGGGGGAGTGGCAGATAAATCTGGGGGGAAAGATGCCATTTTATTTCGCCTCTAATTACGCTCCGCTTGCACTCGCTCTTCGCCTGTAGCATAAGGGGCAGGGCTAACCCTTTTCAAGCACTCCTAGAGATACCTATGACCAAGCCTGTCCGCAATCTTGTTCTGGTGCTTGGCGGTATGCGCTCAGGGAAAAGCCTATGGGCAGAACGCCAAGCCGAAAAATACGCCGCCAGAAGCGCGAAGGTCTATCTCGCCACAGCACGAGCAGAAAAAGAAGACGCTGAACTCACCACACGAATCGCTAAACATAAAGCAAGACGCGGGCAAGACTGGCAGGTGCTTGAGGAAAGCTTTGACATCGCAGGGGCGATTGAGTCGCAAGTCGCAGGTGATGCTGTCTTGCTGGTAGAGTGTTTGTCCCTGTGGCTCGCTACGCTTTTAGAACAGGAAGCCAATGTTGCGGCTGAGACAGAACGTTTGCTCGCAGTGTTGGCAAGGCGAAGTGGAGCTACGCTTCTGGTGTCTAATGAAGTCGGGATGGGAGTCGTGCCTGATAATGCACTCGCCCGTAAGTTCGTTGATGAAGCAGGGCAGTTGCACACACGGCTGGCTGAGTCTGCTGAACGAGTCGTTTGGGTCGTAGCAGGGCTTTCGCAAGAGTTAAAGGCGCAAGAGTTGAAGAAGGGTTAGGGGGGTGTGATGCATCTTGTAGCGACTCCGCAGACTGCTGGTAAGCAGGGGCAGGGACAAGGCGAAAGTGCAGAACATCTGCACCAATCAGCAGGGGAGCTGGTGGTGCTGTCCGCCGCCGACTCGGATCTAGCTCTCGCCGCACGAAGTCGCGCAAACTTACCGCACGATTTTTTGCGCCTGCGCTTGGCTACAATTGACGCACTGCAAGACAAACACACATTAGAACACTGGCTAGAAGATGTAGCCGCTCAAGCGCGTTTGGTGATTGTGCGTCTGCTCGGTGGTGTCGCCTATTGGAGTGATGGGGTTGCAGCTCTGTCCGCTTGTTGCGCCAAACACGAAGTGCAGTTGGTGCTGTTGCCAGGAGACGAACGCGAAGACGAAGAATTGCGCGCGCTGTCCACAATCGGCGAAGCCGAACGAGCGCAGATTTTGGCTTACTGCAATCAAGGCGGAGTAGAAAACTGGCGCAATCTTCTATGCTTTGCCCGTGCGCTCTATATGGGGGAAGGTGAGCAGGATAAAATAGCTCCGCCGAAACCGATTTTACCTGCGGCTCCGTATTTGGCAGGGGAGGGTACAGGGCAAGACGGACAAGCAGTAAGCCTGCAAGAAATACAGCAACAATGGCGCAAAGATGCACCCATCGCAGTCGTGCTGTTCTATCGCGCGTTTTTTCTCGCCGCCGATACAGAACCCATAGACGCATTAACAGCAGCTCTACGGGAGCAAGGATTCAATGTTTTGCCCCTGTTCGTACAGAGCCTACGCGATGCCGCTTCACGGCGAATCCTAGATGCACTCGCCGAAGAAGTACAAGCCGATGTCGTGGTTAATACAACAGGCTTTGCCTTAGTGCGTCCAGGGGGGGAGCGGCTAGAAGTTGCGCCACAAGAAAACAAGCAGGGGGGGAGTGGGCAAGAAGGTAAGCAAGGGGGGAGTAGGCAAGAAGGTAGGCAGGGGGTAGGTGAAAGGGGGCAGGTAAGTCCGCGGGGGTTTGCCTGTCGCGGAGTGGAAATCCAAGCCGCCTGCGCAGGAATAACCCGAACAGAGTGGCAAGAATCCCTAGCAGGCCTGCCACCGCGTGAGCTGGCTATGAATATCGCCCTGCCAGAAGTAGATGGGCGACTCTTCGGCGGCGTAGTGTCTTTCAAAGAAAGTGCTAACTATGATCCCGCCGTTGAGTGGCAGATTGTCCGCCGTGTCGCCGACAGCGAAAGAGTGAATTCACTCGCCAAACTCGCCCGCAACTGGGTGCACCTGAAAAGCTTGGCAGTACGTCAGAGACGCGTAGCCTTTGTCGTGGCGAACTATCCGAACCGCGATGGACGGCTCGCCAACGGAGTCGGCTTGGATACCCCCGCTTCGTTAGTGCAAGCTTTTAGCGCACTTAAAAAGGTAGGCTATGACTTGGGTGATTGGCTTCCGCACAAGGACACGGAATTAATGGAGCGATTGCTCGCCGTGCCACGCGCCGCTGACCCAAGTCCGCAAAAAGACGAAATACGAATAGGTAAGCAAGAATACGAAGTGTTTTTTAACTCCTTGCCAAAACCGTTGCAGGATTCCGTGCTTGAACGGTGGGGCCTGCCCGCCGATGACCCGTATCACAGAAGCAACGGAAGCTTCGCCATAAGTGCTTTTCGTTTAGGACAGACAATTATCGCAATCCAACCCTCGCGGGGCTATCACCTTGACCCCGCCGAAACCTATCACGATCCTGCGCTTGTACCTCCGCACGGATATCTTGCCTTTTACGCCTGGCTACGCCACAACGCCGATGTCGTAGTGCAGTTCGGCAAACACGGCAATTTAGAGTGGCTTCCCGGCAAGGCTACGGCACTTTCACCCCTGTGCTGGCCTGATGCACTCTTGGGGGCAATGCCGCACTTGTATCCGTTTATTGTCAATGACCCCGGAGAAGGCACACAAGCCAAACGGCGCGCACGAGCAGTGATTTTGGATCATATGACTCCGCCTTTGGCACGAGCAGAAAGCCATGGCGCCTTGTTAGCCCTAGAAGGCTTAATGGACGAATATAGCGAAGCCCAAGCCTTAGACCCAAAACGCGCCCTGCGTTTGCGCGATGAAATTTTGCAGTCAGCAGCTCGGCTCGGCTTGGATAAAGATCTTGGAGTTAAAGTCGCAAGCCAAGAAACACCCGAGAAAATTCTATACAAGCTGGATAATCATCTATGCGAGTTGAAGGAGATGCAAATCCGTGCAGGGTTGCATGTCTATGGAGCAGTCGCAGACCCCGAGGTACAAGCAGAGCTTTTGGCTACGTTTTTGCGCTCTCCGCGTGGCGGAGAAGCAGAAGATAAGTCGCTGTTAGATGCCTTGGCAGAAGACTTGAAGTGCGGCTTTGTTCCAACGGAACAGACAGAAGAAGGGGATTTAGCGACTCCGCTGGAAGCTGGTGGAGAATTTCCGCAGGTTTTGCAGGATGCGCTTGGCGATAAGTCCGATACGCCGTGGCGCACCCGTGGCGATACCATAGAGCGACTTGAAGCCCTAATCTTGGCTCTGGTGAATCACCAGCAAAAAGCCGAATCTTCGTGGCGGGCAAGTGCGCCGATTCTGCAGTTTTTAGAAGAGCGATTGCGTCCAGCCCTGCTAGGAAGCGGACAGGCAGAAACCAAAGCTTTACTAGCAGGTTTAAATGGGCGTTTCGTCGCTCCTGGGCCTTCAGGAGCGCCGAGTCGGGGCAGACCCGAGGTTTTACCCACAGGACGCAATTTCTACTCTCTAGACCCCCGTACAGTGCCCACAGCAAGCGCTTGGGAGCTAGGCTGGCGGTCAGCCCAAGCCCTAGTAGAGCGATTCTACCAAGACCACGGCACCTGGCCAAAAAGCTTGTTGCTCTCAGCTTGGGGCACAGCAAACCTACGCACAGGCGGAGATGACTTAGCACAAGCCTTCGCCCTGCTCGGCGTACGCCCATCGTGGGACAGCACTTCACGGCGAATCATCGGATTTGAAGTCTTGCCCGTAGCTTTGCTGGGTCGTCCAAGGGTGGATCTGACCTTGCGGGTGTCGGGGTTTTTCCGTGATGCTTTTCCTGCGCAGATTGCGCTTTTGGACTCGGCGATTCGTGCAGTGGCGGCTCTGGACGAAAACGAAGCAGATAATCCGCTCGCCGCCAATCTGCGCCAAGAACACAAGCAAGGCACTAGCCAAGCAGGAGCACGAATATTCAGTTCGGCTCCTGGTACCTATGGGGCAGGACTACAAGCCCTAGTGGATAGCAGCACCTGGAGCGAAGAAGGCGACTTAGGCGCCGCCTGGTTCACCTGGAGCGCCTTCGCCTATGGCGAAGGGAATTATGGCTCTCCCGCGGCGAAGGCTCTGGAGACGGCTCTAGAGCGCACTGAAGCGGTAATCCATAACCAAGATAACCGCGAACACGATCTGCTCGATTCAGACGACTACTACCAGTTTGAAGGCGGAGCCGCCGCCGCCGTACATCGCGCCACAGGAGTAAGACCCGTTTCGTACCATAATGACCACTCTAAGCCTTGGGCTCCGCGTATTCGCACACTGGGCGAGGAAATCGGCAGAGTCGTACGCGGACGCGCAACCAATCCGAAGTGGATAGAAGGAATGATGCAACACGGATACAAAGGCGCGTTCGAAATCGCCGCCACCGTAGATTATCTATTCGCCTTCGCCGCCACCACCGACGCAGTAGGAGATCATCACTTTGACGCTCTATACGAAGCCTATCTAGCAGACGAGCAAGTACGGGAGTTTATGGGTAAAGCAAATCCCGCCGCACTGGCAGAAACAGCAGCTAAGTTCTTGGAAGCACAAGAACGGGGGCTATGGCGGACTCGGTCCAATCGGGCGACTGACTTGTTGCGGGGACTCGTGGCTTTGACCACAGCCGAAGAGCAAGGAAAAGCCGAAAAGCAAGAAAGAGTAGAAGCACAAGGAAAAGTGCAAGCACAAGGTGAAGGACAAGAAAGAGTAGAAGCACAAGGAAAAGTACAAGCACAAGGTGAAGGACAAGAAAGAGTAGAAGCACAAGGAAAAGTACAAGCACAAGGTGAAGGACAAGAAAGAGTAGAAGTGCGAGAAAAGGTACAAGCACAAGGTGAAGGGCAGACAAGAGCGCAAGTCCGAAAGAAGCCACAGGAGACAAAACAAGAAGCAGAATTCTACGAGGTGTCAAAATGAAACGCAGAGAAGGAGAAAGCGAAGCCGAGTTTAATGCACGTCATAGTGAGAAGATGGCGGCAAAGAAAGCCGCGCATGACCGCAAGGTTGCAGCACGGCAGGAAGAACGCGGCTTGCTGATTGTCCATACGGGGAGTGGTAAGGGGAAATCTACAGCAGCGTTTGGGCTAGTCTTACGCGCACTTGGTAATGACAAGCGGGTTGCAGTAGTGCAGTTTGTCAAAGGAGCTTGGCGCACAGGTGAACGCCCAGTTCTGGAGTCTTTGGCGCAGTTCTTCAAAGATGAAAAAGGTGATGCACGAATTGCCTTACATGCAATGGGCGAAGGCTTCACTTGGGAGACACAAGATAGAACCCGCGATATTGCCACAGCCGAAGAAGCTTGGGCAAAAGCTTTGGAATTTTTGCGCTCTTCTGATTGGGATTTAGTTCTGCTAGACGAGTTGAATATCGTTTTGCGCTACGGCTATTTAGATGCCGAGCAAGTAGTAGCAGGCCTAGCTGAACGTTCAGAGGGAAGTCATGCCGTGGTGACGGGGCGTAATGCTCCTGAAGTTTTGATTGAAGCCGCCGATTTGGTCACAGAAATGACGCTGGTAAAACACCCATTTCGGTCAGGCGTTAAGGCACAAGCGGGAATTGAGTTTTGACTACAGCTCGGGCGTTGATGGTTCAAGGATGCGGCTCCAATGTTGGCAAGTCGCTCTTGGTTACGGCTTTGTGTCGCGTCTATGCACGGAAGGGGATGCAGGTAGCTCCGTTCAAGCCGCAGAATATGTCAAACAATGCGGCAGTGGGTTTGCGTCCTGAAGCCATAGGCGGGGGCTGGGGTGAATTCGCCCGCGCCCAAGCCCTACAAGCCCGTGCCGCCAAGGTAGAAGCCACAACGGATATGAATCCGTTGCTTCTAAAACCTGAAGCCGATGGCGGCTCGCTGGTCGTAGTGTCAGGCAAAGCCACAGCTCGTATGGCAGCACAGGATTGGCTCGCACAACGCAGCCAGTGGCGTGAAGAAGTGCTAGCGGCGTTTACCCGTCTTGCTGATAGACACGATTTAATTCTTGTAGAAGGAGCAGGAAGTCCAGCCGAAACCAATCTGCGCAATGGCGATCTTGCCAATATGGGATTTGCCGAAGCAGTAAATATTCCTGTGGTTTTGGTTGGCGATATTGAGTCAGGTGGAGTCATCGCCCAGATGGTCGGTACACATCTTTTGCTCTCGGACTCTGAACGCAAACGCACGGTCGGGTTTTTCGTCAATAAATTTCGTGGCGATAGGAGTCTGTTTGATGGTGGGCGGGCTGAAATTGTCCGCCGTACGGGTTGGCAGGATCTGGGGCTTTTGCCTTGGTGTTCGGCGGCACGGGCTTTGCCTCCCGAAGATAGTCTGGCTTTGGACTCCTTTACGCCCGCTGACTTCGCCTCTGCAGTGTCTGTGTCTTCTGTAGAGGGACAAATCGCCAAAGGAAAAACAATCCGTGTTGTCGTGCCGCGTTTGCCGTCTCTAGCCAATGCCGATGACTTGGATGGTCTGCGCTATCAAGACGGGGTTTCTTTGCGGGTGACTCCAGTGGAGAAAGGGTTTGCCGAGTCTGCCGATATGATCTTGCTTCCAGGTAGTAAGTCAGTGCGCCAAGACTTAGAAGCGTTGCGGCTTGGGGGCGGAGCAGAAGAAATCACCGCCTTTGCCAAAAACGGCGGAGCTGTTGTCGGGCTTTGTGGCGGCTATCAAATGCTAGGACAAGAAATCGCTGACCCCGATGGCATTGAGGGCAAGGCAGGTACAAGCCAAGGGCTTGGGCTTTTGCCTGTGGCTACGACTCTGGGTAAGGAGAAAAGTGTGCGTTTGGCACAGGGGCAGGAGTGTGAGTCGGGTTTAGAAGTGCAGGGCTATGAGATTCATACGGGTGAAACAAGGTTTCTTGAGTCGGATGTGACTCCGTTTCTTGTCCTGCAGGCTGTAGGAAAAGATGGAGCTGTACATACTTCGCGGCGGGTGTTTGGCTGTTATCTGCACGGCTTGTTTCAGAACGATGCATTTCGTGTAGCTTTTTTAAATCAGTTATTCCCTGAAGCACAATTACCGCTGGTTAATTTTGCCGAGCGGCTAGACGCAAATCTAAATGCAGTCGCTGACTTTATAGAGCAGTACTGCGATTGTGATGCACTTTTGGCACTGGCTGAGTCTCCGCGTTTAGAGTCGTGGGTCTAAAGCCACAGAGTTAAAGCCACAGAGTTAAAGCCACAGAGTTAAAGCCATAGAGAGAAAAACAGAAGAAGCCATAAAAGCGGGCAGGTGCGGCGATAAATCCGCAAGCCCGCCTGACACTCAGAAGGACTTGGCGCAGAATTTGCGCCCGCATTCATAAAACCATCGCTTGTCCATTTGCCTTCGTAGCGGCGTGGCCCTGCAAGAGCGACTCCGATTTGGGTGGCGAAAGCCGCTTCAGGCCAGCCCGCGTTTCTAGAGCGATGCTGTGGCGCATCACGGCGGACAATATGCCAGTTGCGCGAAAACTTAGTGGGACTCCCCGCAAGGAATAATAAAGCCGTTAGGCGGGCAGGTAGCCAGTTCAAAAAATCATCGGTTTTGGCGGCGGCTCTTCCGAAGTGGCGGTAGCTATCATTGTCGTAGCCAATCATCGAGTCGGCTGTACTAACCATTTTGTAAAAGAACAAGCCTGGAAGTCCGAAAAGTACTCCCCAGAAAACAGGAGCCACTGTACCGTCACTGTAGTTTTCAGCAAGCGACTCTAAAACAGCTCGGCGGATTCCTGCTTCGTCTAACGAGTCAGGATCGCGTCCCACCAACGCAGGAAGTAAATAACGCGCTTTTTCTATGTCTCCCTTGTCTAAAGCTGTAAACACTTTCGCAGCCCTATCGTGCAACTCACGCTGGCTAACCAAAAGCGTATAACACAGAGCCAATAAAATGACTCCTGCAACGCCAAGGTCAAAAAACAGAATAAAGAAAATATATCCAAGCATAAGCGAAGCAATTGCCATCGCCACAATCAAAAATCTTCCACGGACGAGCAATTGCCGCTCGCTGCTGGTGGCAGTGTTAAGCCTACGAGCGCAACTGCGAATTGCCGCTCCGATATAGACCACGGGGTGCCACGGCAAGCCAAACGGACGCAGGCTGTACAACCACCAAATCGGCACAAGAGCTTCTAAAACAACTCCCGCCAAGGGGGCTAGGGCGTAGGACAGGTACAGTTCAGGATGCATATCACGGCTAGGAAGCGATTCAACGGGCTATTCAAACACAGGCGATTTAACGGGCTATTCGGCGGGCTATGCACATCCAGTTAGGCAAGGAGCTATTCAACAGGCTATTCACAGAAGCAAAAAGGAGTGCTATAAACAAGCCACTATGCGTGTTCGTAACTCTCTACGCTCTGCCGCCAAGCGTGACCGCGACTGCCGTATCGTCAGGCGCAAGCGGCGACTCTATGTTATCAACAAGAAGAATCCGCGTCTCAAGGCTCGGCAGGGATAATCTGCGGGCGTAAGGAGTGGGTAAAGGAAAGCTGCGGCTTGTCGCTGTGTGTTATGGCTAGGCGTTATGGCTTGTGTTTGGAGCTTGTGGCTTGTCGTTGGTGTTTTTAAAGCTTACGTTTTGTTGTATCGCTTGCGCGTGATTTCGCTCACGCGCTTTTTTGTTTAAGGGCTTTCCATCAGTGGCTTTGCGGCTTAAGCTTTTTTCTCTGTTGCCTTAACAAGATTAGCCGCGATTTCATAAAAAAGCTCAGCAACAGGAGAGTCAGGCTCTGCCATCAACAAAGGTGCACCTGCATCTCCACTTTCACGCAGGCTGTTGTCAAGCGGAAGACTGCCAAGAAAGGCTATGCCTTCGTGGTCTGCCCAACTTTTGGCTCCGCCTTGTCCGAAGGGTGCATTGATTTCTCCGCAGTGGGCGCAACGCTGTCCGCTCATATTTTCAACAATGCCAAGCAACGGCACAGAAAGTCGGCGGAACATCGTCGCCGCCTTGCGTACATCTAACAGTGCAACTTCTTGCGGCGTGGAAACCAGCACCGCCGTCGCCTGCGGCACACGTTGCGCCAAGGTTAAGGGAATATCTCCCGTGCCTGGCGGGAAGTCTAACAGCAAGTAGTCTAGCCTGTCCCAAGCCACATCACGCAACAGCTGCACCAAAGCCTGCTGCACCATCGGACCACGCCAAATCGCCGCCTTGTCTTCGGATAGCAGTGTACCCATAGAAGCAATTTTTATGCCACCAACTTCGTGCGGTAAAATTTTTCCGTCTTGAGCTTCGGCACGTTCGGTTACGCCCAGCATTAAGGCTTGTGATGGACCGTAGATGTCTGCGTCTAATACTCCGACTTTGAAGCCTGCCCGCGATAAGGCTAAAGCAAGATTTGCCGTGACAGTTGATTTGCCGACTCCGCCTTTGCCGCTGGCAATGGCGATAAGGTTACGGATTCCGTCTAGGGGTATCGCTTCACGATTGGCAGGCTGATTGCGTGGTGTGGGGGCTGATGATGCAGGCGGTAAGCTCGCTTGCGGCTTTTGCTCGGCAGTAAGCACAACACGGATTCCATCAGGAAACGCAGAAGCCAAGTTTTCAGCCAAGTCTTCGCGCCAACTGTCTAGCGACTCGCCCAAAGCTTGCGGCACTTCAAGTGCCAAAATGGAAGGCTTGCCTCGATGCAGTTGATACTTCCAGCCAAGCGACACTGCATCACGCCCATTGGGAAGCAAGACAGCACGGAGAGTCGTCTCAACCGCCCGTGCAGGAGACATTTCCGTAGCACCCGAAAAAAGCCGCTTACGCATAAACGGCAGTGTCGTGCAAAATCGTCCGATACGCAATTGCGGAGAGGCTAGGTTTGACGAATTCTGCGCTCCGTGGCAAGTTAGAGCCGCTATGACACCAATAAGCAAAAAGCCGCAGGGAGTGCAAAACGCTCCCGCTGGAGACCAAGGCCCTTGGGGAAAGCGCACGGGTAGCTCAACACCGCACCCCAGCAACGGAGCTGACCAACACCACGACAATGACCGCTTCGGCTCCGAAAAGGACAGGTTCGGCGGAATGCCACCACGCCACGAAGACGAGCTGTCCGAGGCAATCGGAAAACTCTACGACGGATTACGCCGCCGCTTTGACAAAGGCGGTGGCAGTAGCGGCGGAATCTCCATGCGCCAGATTGGCTGGGTGTTTCTGATTTTATTTGCCGTGTGGCTTGGCTCAGGATTGTACCGAGTCAATCCAGGTGAGCAGGGAGTCGTCCTGCGCTTCGGCGAGTGGACAAACCAAGGCGCACTTTCACAAGAAGGATTGCATTGGCACTTGCCTTGGCCAATTGAAAGCTCCATTACGCCGCAGGTTGAAGAAGTGCGGCAAATTGATATCGGATTCCGTGGCTCCGCCGATAGCGATATCATTGAAGAAAGCCAAATGCTCACAGGAGACCAAAACATCATTGATGTAGATTTCACCGTGCAATGGCGTATTCGCAATGCAGGGAAATATTTATTCAACATTCGTGACCCTGACTCAACAATTAAGATTGCCGCCGAAAGTGCCATGCGCGAGATCATCGGACGCACAGAAATACAACGAGCATTAACCGAAGGGCGAGCTGAAATTGCCTTCAAAGCGCGTGAGACTCTGCAAGCAATTTTAGATGAATATGACTCAGGGATTTTGGTCAGTCAGGTAACCCTGCAAGGGGCCCAGCCACCCGAGCCCGTAATTGATGCTTTTGAAGAAGTACAACGCGCACGACAAGACCTAGAGCGTTTGGGGAATCAGGCGGATGCGTATTCTAATAAGGTAATCCCTGAAGCACGGGGTGAAGCACAGCGCATTCGCCAAGAAGCGGCAGGCTATCGTGCCAAGGTGATTGCTGAAGCAGAAGGTGAGTCCTTGCGCTTTTCGCAGGTCTATTCTGCATACAGCGAAAACCCTGAAGTAACCGCACGGCGTTTGTATCTTGAGACGATGGAGCAGGTGTTGGCGGATAGCAATAAAGTCATTCTGCGGGGCGATGGTGAAGGCGGAGTCCTGCCCGTCTTGCCCCTGCCACAACAAAGAATACTCGGCGGTGGGATTACAGACCAAGGCTTCGGTGGAGCCGCTTCTGGTGTCCTAAACAATGGCGCAAGCGATACAGTCAATGGAGGCACAGAACGATGAGTGACTCCACCACCTTGCGCCAAAGCTCCTTGATTGGCTTGGGAGTCTTTTTGATTGTCGCGGCATTTGTTGCCTCGTCAGCACTCTATACAGTCCATCAGACCAATCAGGCAATTGTCCTGCAGTTCGGTGCGCTCAAGCGAGTTGTGCAAGAACCTGGCCTGCATATAAAGATTCCGTTCATTCAGAATGTTCGTTACTTTGAGTCACGGGTGCTGAACTTAGATCCGCCTGTTCAATCTTTGCTCTTGGCTGATCAACGCCGTGTGCGGGTTGATGTCTTCGTACGCTATCGGATTAATGATCCCGCACAGTTCGTGCGTGTCGCCATTTCAGAAGATAATCTTGGCCAGACTTTAGGCGCAATCGTCAATGAGCAAGTACGGGCTGTGCTTGGTGGAATTGACCTGCGGCAGATTTTATCTGAAGAACGCGCAGATCTTACTGCCAATATTCGTGAGCGGGTTAATCAGGTCACCAAGCAGGAAAGTTCAAACTTTGGAATTGATGTTCTAGATGTGCGAATTCGTCGTGCTGACCTTTCGGAAGAAGTTAGTCAAGCTGTCTATTCACGGATGCGGGCGGAACGCGAACGTGATGCCGCCGAGTTTCGTGCCCAAGGACGAGAGCAGTACCAGGTGATTACTTCTAACGCTGACCGTGAGGCTACAATTATTCTCGCCGAAGCCCAGCGGGACGCGCAAAACCTGCGCGGTGAAGGAGACGCAAAACGCACACGAATTTTAAATGAAGCCTACGGGCGGGACGCAGAATTTTTCTCCTTTTATCGCTCGCTAGAAGCCTATCGCACTTCGCTGGCGGGAAATACACCCGCGCAGTTTGTCTTGCCGCCTGACGGGGATTTCTTTCAGTTCTTGGAGGAATTGCCTTCTTCCTTAGAGCGCGCGCGCTAATCACGCGCAAGCCCGATGGCACAAACCTTACTGGTTGCCCTTGGAGTCGCCTTGTTCTTAGAAGGCGCAGTGGTAGCGTTGTTTGGCAAACGCTACTTTGAGAGTTATCGCTACTTAGAGCGATTTTCAGATAAAAACCTACGAATTCTTGGACTCGCTATCGCAGCAGGCGGAGTTCTGTGGGTTTCGCTATTTCTCTGAACGCTGTTCTTATCACGGGATTGACGGCAAGCGGTAAGTCGGCGCTTGCGATTGCTCTCGCGCGTACGCTTGAAGGTGTGGGCGGGCGCAACAGGCTTGTGCTTAACGCCGATGCATCACAGGTCTATCGCGGATTGGAGACTCTAACCGCACAGCCCGATGCTGAAGAGCGGGCTGGTGTTGTCCATCGCCTGTTTGGATTTGTCCCGCCACAGGAAGCCTATAGCGTTGGGCGGTGGCTAGCCGATGTAGAGCAGGTTTTGCGTGAAGATTGTTTGCCTGAAGATGGTGCAGAGCCGATTTTCTGTGGCGGCAGTGGCTTGTACTTGCGTGTCCTGACGGAAGGATTGGCAGAAGTACCCGAAGTGGCTTCTGAAGTGCGTGTGCGGTTAGAAGCAAGGCTTGAAGAAATTGGTGTCTCGGCGTTTTACGAAGAACTGCGAGAGTTAGATACGCAAGAAGCCGCTCGCTTAGCGGATAAGAATCCACGCCGACTTTTGCGCTCGCGCGAAGTTTTGGAAGCCACAGGCAAGCCGCTACACTATTGGTGGAAGAAAGACTCTACGCCTTTAATTCATCGTGCCTTGTGGGTTGTACTCCTGCCTGATTTGCAAGAGCTAGAATTAGCAATCGCACAACGCGCACCATACCTAGTCGGCACAGCAGGACAAGAAGAAGTGCGCACGCTTAAAAAACAAAATGCAGATTTGAATTCGCTTCCGTCGTACAAGGCTTTGGGTGTCGCCGAAGTAGAGCAGGTGCTAAACGGCACTTTGTCAGAAGAACAAGCCGCCGAAGCCTTGGCTTTGCGTACCCGTCAATATGCACGCCGTCAGCGTGTCTGGTGGCAAAAGCACTTGCCATCTGGCACAGACGGGCAGGGCAGGCACAAGGGGCACAGGGTGCTGGTTCTGTCCCAGCGGTTCAAGGGCGAAAGCGCAGTGGTGGAGCAAATCGCAAAATTGGCAAAATCAGCCTGAAACCCCTAAATAGCCGCCTAAATAGCCCTAGTGGGCTAAGCGTAGGGCTTGTTTCGGCTTGGCTCCTTGGGCTTTTTTATGACTTTTTCTTAGCTGTTTCTTGACTGTACGAATCAGCCGCTTTAATCTAGGGCTGTCCCCTGAATCTTTCCCTTTTATCGTTTCTTGTGGCGGGGTTTAGCCCCGCATAAGAGATTTTGCAGTTTGTCCTTACCTTTACACTCCTAGCCATGGCTTCTACCCGCACCAGCACTCGCAGTCGCGCTTCTAGCAAGACAAGGCGCAAGCCGCACAAATTGCCTGCTGCTCCGAAACGGAACGGCACAGGCGAGGAGATGAACGGTGCGCAGATGATCATCCGCGCCTTGCGTGACCACGGAGTAGACCATATCTTCGGATATCCAGGCGGAGCTATCTTGCCTGTCTATGACTCCTTGTTCGGAGATAACCGAGTCAATCACATCTTAGTGCGGCACGAGCAAGCCGCTGTCCATGCCGCCGAAGGATATGCCCGCTCAACAGGCAAGGTAGGCTGCGCACTTGTGACTTCAGGACCAGGAGCTACCAATTGCGTCACAGGTTTAACCGACGCGCTGATGGATTCCGTACCTGTGATTTGTTTCAGCGGACAAGTACCCACGCACTTGATCGGCACAGACGCATTCCAAGAAGCCGACACAAGCGGTATCACACGAGCCTGCACCAAGCATAACTATTTGCCAACTTCCGTAGAAGATTTACCACGGATTCTGCACGAAGCATTTCATGTGGCTTCATCGGGTCGTCCAGGACCCGTGCTGGTGGATCTGCCGAAAGATGTTCAGCAGAAGAAAGCCCTATACCACGGACCCGAGCACTATCGCGGACAAGAACGCTATCCGCGTCGCCGCCCCGACCCTGCGGCAGTAGAAGAAGCCCTAGACCTGCTCGCCACAGCGAAGAAGCCAATTGTCTATTTCGGGGGCGGAGTGATTAATGCAGGCACTACGGCAAGTAAGCGGTTGCAGGAACTTGTCCGTTATTTGGGTGTCCCGACGACAAGCACTTTGATGGGCTTGGGAGCGTATCCTGCAGGGGATCCGCTATACCTCGGAATGGTCGGAATGCACGGCTCATACGAGTCAAACCTAGCACTACACGGATGCGATTTAATTCTCTGTGTCGGTGCCCGCTTTGATGACCGCGTTACAGGAGACTTGTCAGCGTTTTCTCCGAACTCGCGCAAGATTCATATTGATATTGATCCCGCCAATATCAACAAAACTGTCCATGTAGATGTCGCGCTAATCGCCGACGCAGGAGATGCACTCACAGCCCTGCTAGATGGAGTGAAAAAACGCCGCCTGAAAATCGCCGCCAAACCACTCGCCAACTGGTGGAAGCAAATTAACCAATGGCGCGAACGGAAATGCTTTTCGTACGAACAAGCCAAAAAAGGCGCAATCAAACCACAACACGCAATCGCTCGCCTTGACGCTCTAACCCGAGGCAAAGATGTCTATTTCACCAGCGAAGTCGGTCAGCACCAAATGTGGGCAGCGCAGCTGCTTTCGTTTGACAAGCCAAACCGCTGGATGACTTCAGGCGGACTCGGCACAATGGGCTACGGACTTCCCGCCGCCATCGGTGTACAGGTAGCTCACCCCGAAGCACTGGTGATTGATGTTGCGGGCGAAGCTTCGATTTTAATGAACATTCAAGAGCTTTCCACAGCCGCCCAGCACCACCTGGGCGTTAAGGTGTTTATCGTCAATAACGAGTGGATGGGTATGGTACGCCAGTGGCAAGAACTCGTCTATGAAGGAAGATATTCGCAAAGCTATACCGCAAGCCTGCCCGATTTTGTCCAGCTGGCGGAGTCGTTCGGTGCCACAGGCCTGCGCGTTGATGCCGTAGAAGACCTAGACGATACAATCACCAAGATGATTGAGACTCCAGGAACTGTAATCGTGGATTGCCGAGTCATACGCGAAGAAAATTGCTATCCGATGATCCCCGCAGGAGCCGCGCATAATCATGTCCTGTTGGGCGATGAAAAGGGCAAGCGGCGTGGCTCCACCGATAGCGGCTTGTCGCTGGTCTAACAAGCCCTAACCCAGAGTACTTCTATGGCGAAGAAAACAATAGGCAAAAAAGCCGCGCGCAAAAAAACTACCGCTAAAAAAGCATCAGGCAAGTCTGCCAACAAGTCTGCCAACAAGTCTGCCAACAAGTCCGCCAACAAGTCTGCCAATAAGTCCGCCAACAAACGGACAAGAAAGACAAGCACAAAAAATATCGCCAAAAAGACAGCTAAGAAAACTGGCAAGAACGCTAGCAAAAAATCTACCAAGAAAGCTGTCAGAAGAAAGAGTGGCACAAACAGCAAAGATGTCGTGGTCTATGCCGCGTCCAAAGATGGAGCCGCCGAACAAAGACACTGCATCGCCGTTTTAGTACGCAACGAAGCAGGAGTCTTAGCCCGCGTCGTCGGGCTTTTCTCTGGACGCGGCTATAACATAGAGTCGCTGACAGTCAGTGAAGTCCATACAGGGCGCAAGCTGTCGCGGATCAATATTGTCACCCGTGGCACACCGCGTACGCTTGAACAAATCTGCGCCCAGTTGGAGCGGTTGGTTCCTGTCTTGTCGGTAGCAGATTTGACTTTGATTGGAGCTTCGGTAGAACGCGAAACCGCACTTCTGCGCGTAATCGGTAGCGGAACCCACCGCTTGGAATCTTTACGCATTGCCGATATGTTCCGTGCCCGTGTGGTTGACTCAGGACACGAACACCTAATCTTTGAAGTCACAGGCGATAGCGGCAAAGTAGATGCTTTCATTCGCCTAATGGAGCCCATCGGCTTAACCGAAATCAGCCGCACAGGAATCGTTGCACTCAATCGCGGTGCAGGAATCTAACGCGGCGTACAACACAAACTTTCTTAGCAACCAGAAAGCAACCAGAAAAACAAAGAGTGGAGAAACACAATGCGCGTATTTTACGAAAACGATGCAGATCTAGCACTAATCCTTTCAAAGAAAGTCGCAATCGTCGGCTACGGCAGTCAGGGACACGCCCACGCACAAAACCTGCGCGATAGCGGAGTCAAAGAAGTGAAAATCGCTCTGCGCGAAGGCTCGCCCAGTCGTGCCAAAGCCAAGGAGGCAAAGTTTGAAGTTGTGACTCCTGCTGAAGCCGCAAAGTGGGCGGATGTGGTGATGATCTTGGCTCCTGATGAAAATCAAGCGGCGATTTATAAGCAAGACCTTGCACCCAACCTGCGCGAAGGCACAGCAATCGCCTTCGCCCACGGACTCAATATACATTTCCGCCTGATTGAACCGCGTCCTGACCTAGATGTCTTTATGGTTGCGCCCAAGGGCCCAGGACACACAGTACGCAGTGAATATGTACGCGGAGCAGGTGTGCCGACTCTGCTGGCAGTGCATCAAGACACCAGCGGCAAAGTAACAGACTTAGGGCTTGCTTACGCCGCAGGTATCGGTGGAGCCCGCGCAGGTGTAATTGAAACCACTTTCCAAGAAGAATGCGAAACCGATCTGTTCGGCGAACAAACAGTTCTATGCGGCGGATTGATTGCACTCATCACCGCAGGATTTGAAACCTTGGTTGAAGCAGGCTATGCCCCCGAAATGGCGTATTTTGAATGTTTGCACGAAACCAAGCTAATCGTTGACCTGCTATACGAAGGCGGAATCGGTAATGTTCTGTATTCTATTTCCAATACCGCAGAATACGGCACTTACTATGCAGGCGAGCGAGTCGTCGGCGGTAAGGAGCAACTGAAAAAGCGTCTGCGTAAAGTGCTGGAAGATATTCGCTCGGGCAAGTTCGCCAGCGATTGGGTCAAGGAATATAGCGCAGGAGCTCCGAACTTCAAGGCACAACGCCGCCGCCTAAGCGAAAGCCAGATAGAAGAAGTTGGCGAAAAGCTACGCGGTATGATGCCGTGGCTCGCCGAACACCGACTCGTAGACCAGAAGAAGAATTAGGGCTAATCGGCTTTCCGCGCAGTTTTATATCCCGCTTTTACGCCCTGCCTTTACGCCCTGCTTTTATTCTGTGGCTTTAGCTTGTGGCTTTACCCTGTGGCTTTAGCCCGTGGATTAGCTCTAAAGCCCTAATCCTGCGCTTTAACCCCAATTCTAATTCTGGCGCAAATTTTGCCTTGACTTGATTCTGCGAAATCGGCACACTTTGGTCTGTGAGTACTTTGTCCGCTTCTACGAGTCTTCACGCCGCTTCCCTGCCGCGTGTGGCGGACGACTCCGCTCTACTCCTACTCTTGCTTATTCGCCCCTGAGCGCCCAAGGCTCACAAGCCAGCGCTTTCAGGGGATTTGACCGAGGAAGATAATTCCCTCGGCAGACAATTGCGCTTCACAAAAGCAAATCACGAAATAAGCAAAAACGAGAGACCAAAACCATGAATAGCCAAACACAAAAACACAGCCCGTCACAAAACGGCAAGCAGGCGAACGGCAAAGACCGCGTTGTCATCTTTGACACCACAATGCGCGACGGTGAGCAGTCACCTGGCTGCGTGATGAATGTAGAGGAAAAGCTTCAAATCGCCCGTGTGCTCGCCGATATGCGCGTGGATATCATTGAAGCAGGGTTTCCGATCGCTAGCGAAGGAGACTTTGAAGCCGTGCGCCGTATTTCTGAAGAAGTGAAGGGCGTGAAGATCGCAGCTTTGGCACGAGCCGCAAAAGGCGATATCGCCCGCGCAGGCGAAGCCTTAGCCAAAAGCGATGGCGGGCGGATTCATACCTTTATCTCAACCAGTCCGCAACATCTGGTGCATATCCTGAAGATGAACGAAGAGCAGATCTTAGAAGCCGTGCGCGATAGCGTTACCTACGCCCGCTCGCTGGCTGAAGATGTGCAGTGGTCAGCACAAGATGCAAGTCGCTCTGACTCCGAGTTTTTGTTTCGCTGTATAGAAGAAGCAATCAATTGTGGCGCGACTACGATTAACATTCCCGACACAGTAGGCTATGCCGTGCCCGAAGAATTCGCCGACTTAATACGCGAAATCGCTAACAAGGTTCCGAACATAGACAAGGCGGTAATTTCGGTTCATTGCCACAATGACCTTGGCTTGGCGGTGGGGAATTCCTTAGCCGCTGTGATGGCAGGGGCTCGGCAGGTGGAATGCACAGTCAATGGCATTGGCGAGCGGGCGGGCAATTGCTCGCTGGAAGAAGTGGTTATGGCTCTGCGCACACGCCATGACCTGTACAAAATCGGTACCGAAATTAAGACCGAAAGCATTATGAAAGCTTCGCGTTTGGTCTCGGCAATTTCGGGCTTTGTCGTGCAACCGAATAAGGCAATTGTCGGCAAGAATGCCTTTGCCCACGAGTCAGGAATTCACCAAGACGGAATGCTGAAGAACGCTGAAACCTACGAAATTATGACTCCTGAGTCGGTAGGCTTGAAGGAGACGCAAATTGTTCTTGGTAAGCACTCAGGCCGCCACGCTTTGTCTAAAAAGCTAGAAGAACTTGGCATTGAAATGGGAGACAATAGCCTGAACGAATTCTTCACCCGCTTTAAAGCACTGGCAGACAAAAAGCGGCAGATTTACGACGAAGATCTGTTTGCGCTTGCTGAAGACTCTTCTGTGCGCAGTAATGAAATTATCCGCTTTTTGTCTCTACAGGTGCAGTGCGGCACAGAAGGGCCACAAGAAGCCCAAGTACGGCTTGAAGTAGAAGGCACAGAACACAACCAGACAGCAGCAGGCAATGGCCCCGTAGATGCAATTTTTCAGGCGATACGCAAGGTCTATCCGCACCCTGATGCGCATCTTGCGCTCTACCAAGTGCATGCAGTCACAGGCGGCACCGACGCCCAAGCCGAAGTCACCGTGCGACTGGAAGAAGAAGGCAGAGTCGCCAACGGACAAGGCGCAGACCACGATACCCTTGTGGCAACAGCGCGTGCCTATATCAATGCGCTTAACAAGCTAGTCGGTAAACGCGGGCGGTCTGCCCCTGGAGCACTTGCCTCTAAAGAGGAAAAAGTTGCGCTCGGTGGGGTTTAGGCGCGCGCTAGGGGCAAGTCTAGGGATAGGGTCTAAGGATAGGGTTTAGGGGCAGAGTCTAGCGATGGGGGGCTAAGGGCAGAGTCTAGTGATGGGGGCTAAGGGCAGAGTCTAGGGATAGGGTCTAGCGATGGGGGCTAGGGGCAGAGTCCGAAAGCCGAGTCTAAAAGCCAAGCCAAACTACCAAACCCTGCAGTTAACCCTTGCAAAACTGGCAGAAAACAGGTAGCAAGAAAGGGGGCAGGGCTGTGTGCTTCTGCTCCTGCCTGACTTTCCCTGATGGACTATAACCCTACGGGGGCAAAAAACAGATTTGCCCCCTTTCTAGCCTGAATCTATCTTGTCGCCTTCCTTGATGCTTTTCCCTACCCCTTACCCGCCTTGCCCCTTTCCTTGATGCTTTTCCTTACCCCTTACCCGCCTTGCCCCTTTCCTTGATGCTTTTCCTTACCCCTTACCCCTTTCCCCTTTCCCTGTGTCCTGACGCTTTGTCCCTGCCCCCTTTCCTTGCCCCAATTTACCTTGCTTGAGTGAGACCGTACCGTGGCTAATCCGTTTCGCCTTTTTTCTTCCAATATTGCCATTGACCTCGGCACCGCCAACACCGTGATTTATGTTCAGGGACGCGGCGTAGTGCTGTCTGAGCCCAGCGTAGTCGCGACTTCCGAAGCCCGCGGACGCAAGCAAATCCTGGCAGTCGGAGACGAAGCCAAGCGTATGCTCGGACGCACACCCGAGACAATCAAGGCAGTACGTCCGCTACGCGATGGCGTAATCGCCGACTTCGAAATCGCCGAGGAGATGATCAAATACTTTATCCGCAAAGTTCTAGGCAATAGAGCTTTTTCGTCTCCGCATGTGATTATTTGTGTCCCCACAGGCTCTACCAATGTGGAGCGGCGGGCAATCCGCGAGTCAGCTTCAGCCGCAGGTGCCCGCCGTGTCTTCCTGATTGAAGAACCCATGGCAGCAGCCATCGGCGCAGGCTTACCAATTTTAGAACCCGAAGGCTCCATGATCGTAGATATCGGCGGCGGCACAACTGAAGTCGCAGTCCTGTCGCTAGGCGGAATCGTCTACTCACGATCAGTTCGCGTCGGCGGAGACACAATGGACGACGCAATCATCAACTATCTACGACGCGCCGAAGGCTTGCTTATCGGCGAATCATCAGCAGAGCTATGCAAGCACTCCATCGGCTCGGCTTGTCCGCCCGCCAACGGAGCCGACGGACGCACAATGCAAGTACGCGGACGCGATCTAGTGCGAGGTGTACCACGCCAAATTGAACTCTCCGAACGACAAATAGCCGAAGCCCTGTATGACCCGATTTCGTCCATTGTTGATGCCGTGCGCGTAGCTCTGGAACATACACCGCCTGAATTGGCTTCCGATATCGTCAATCGCGGTATCGCCCTTTCAGGGGGCGGGGGTTTGCTCACCAACTTGGATTATGTCCTGTCTGAATCAACCAACTTGCCCGTCTATGTAGCCGAAAACTCAATGCTCTGCGTTGCCCTCGGCACAGCCCGCTGTATTGAAAACCACAAACAGTTTCGCGGAATCCTAGATACCAACGATTAAGCCACTTGTGGCTCACCCTGACCAAGTCAGCGCATAGCCTGCCGCTTGCCCCATGCCAAGACCCAGCTTCTAGTCGCCGCTCGCTCTGGCTTTCACAACCCGCTAAACACCACCGCTTGTGGCTGTTCCCGTTTAAGCCACAAGCAAGAGACATTGCATCCCTGTTGCTTCCGTGTTCGCTTTTGTTCTTGTTTGTTAGTTTCTTGTGTAAAAAGCCTATTTTCCCCTATACTTACAGAATTGTTTCAAGGAATTGGCTTACTGGCAAATGGCTTTACGTCGAAACCGCTCCATTGCTCGTGCTTTGCCGCTTCGCGTGCAGGGAGTTTTGATTACAGGACTGCTTCTGCTTGTCCTTGTGCTTGTCGTGTCAGAGCGGATGCACGCTCCGTGGGTTACCGATTTACGCGGCACTCTGCTAGATGTTTCTTCTCCTGTTGTGCGAGTCTTCGCGCCAATCCTATCGTGGCGCGGTGGCACAACAGTTTCCGATATTCGCGAAGTACCACGCCTGTGGGCAGTAAACGAATCCTTGCGCGAAGAAAATGCTCGCCTTTCAGGTTGGTTCGTAGAAGCAACACGTTTGGAATCCGAAAACCGCGCCCTACGCGCACTGCTACGCCTGCCACAAGCCGACGCACCACAAGCCATCGCAGGACGAGTACTAGGAGACACAGGCGGAATCTTCGCACGTTCAGTCTTAGTTTCAACAGGACAAAACGCAGGCGTGGAAGTCGGCTTCGTCGCCGCCAATAGTAGCGGGCTGGTCGGTCGCGTCGTGGAAGTCGGTAACCATAGCGCACGAGTGCTACTGCTCACCGATATCAATAGCCGCCTGCCCGTCTATGTCGGCGGAACCCGCCACGAAGCAATTATGGCAGGAGACAATAGCCAAGCCCCGCAGCTGCTCTATCCCCAAGAACCCGAGAAAATCCGCGCTGGGCAGGTGGTCTTTACCTCAGGACACGGCGGAGCCTTCGCACCCATGCAGAAGGTAGGCGTAGTAGAAAATCCAGAACAGGGAACTTGGCGCGTACGCCCATTCGCTTCAGCACACGAAGATCTATTCCTGCTACTCGTACCACCACCGCTCGCAGGAAGCCTAGAGTCTGCAACTGCACCAACTTCTGTTGTGACTCCTGCTGTTGAATAATACCCAACACCGCCACACCGCTCTTGCCCCAAGAGCGTAGGGAGAAGTAAATGATCGTACCAAGTCTGCGTCTGCGCCATGCAAGCGTTTTAGCCGTACACTTTTGGGCAGCACTTTCAGTGCTTCTGTTCATGGTGCTGTCAATTACTTTAGAAGCTTGGCTCGGCAATGCCCTGCCAATGCCTATGCTCGGACTCGCCGCTGTACTTCATTGGTCGTATTCCACCGAGCGGCGGTTTTCGCTTGTTGTCCTGTTGGTTTTAGGCCTGCTCGGAGATGCACTCTATGGCGCACCCCTTGGCTTCCACGCGCTTTTGTACCTGTTGCTACACGGATGCCTAAGCTTTCTTGCCTCGCATGTCCGCTTTTCACGCTTTACCAGCCTGTGGCTTATCGTTGCAGTCACAACTTTTGTAATCACTTGGCTGGTGTGGCTCGTCGCAAGCCTGCTTGCCGCGTCTTTAATACCTTTTTCAGCTTTGACAATACAGATCGCACTGACCTTGGCGGTCTATCCGTGGATTGCTTCACTGCTTGCCCTCACAGTCACAGAGCGGGAAGAAGACTAATCCGATGGCACACTGGAACAGCAAAAGACGGCACAGCTTCAAAAGCACAGGGCGGCGATTTCGCTTTGAGCGAAACAGCAGAACAAGCCGCAGACACAAGCCAAGCCCTATCTTGGGCGCACGGGACGAGATTAAAGCACGAGACAGACAATTCACGCGCCGCGTTCTATTAGTTGGAGGCGTGCAGTGTCTGGTCACAGCAGGGCTAGTTACACGGTTGCATAAACTGCAAATCCAAGATGCTGAACGCTACCAGCTGCTCGCAGATAGAAATCGCATTCAGCTTTTGTTAACGCCTGCTCCACGGGGGCGGATATTAGACAGAAACAATCTTACCCTAGCCGAAGAACGCCCAAGCTGGTCGCTAATCCATGTACCCGAACAAGGCGAAGACAAAGCCATGTTCATCGCAAACCTAAAAGAAGTCGCACGGCTTTTGTCTTTCTCTGACCGAGAAGTACAAAAACTACTCGCGGCCTATGAAAATCATCCACGCCATTTGCCAATGGTCTTTCGCCAAGACCTAAGCTGGCGAGAAGTCAGCACCGTTGAAGTCAATGCCTACCGCTTAAGCGGAATGCACACCGTGGTGGACTCCAAACGCGACTATGTCGGACAGGCAGGAATAGGACATGTCACGGGCTATGTCACACGCCCAAGTGAAGAAGACGAGCGACTCTATCCGAAAATTCGCCGCGTGCCAGGTATTCGAGTCGGACGTAGCGGGCTAGAAGGAAGATACGAACCATTTCTGCAAGGAAGACCCGGAGCCGTAGAACTAGAAGTCAATGCCAGCGGACGCAGCGTACGTGAGCTCTCGCGCACCGAAGGAGAGCCAGGACAAGACCTGAAAACCACCCTAGACGCCGATATGCAACGCTACGCCTGGCAAGCCCTACAACGCGAACGCAGCTCCGCCGCCGTAGTCTTGGATGTACGGCGCGGTGATGTCTTGGCAATGGCTTCGTATCCTGCAACCGAGCCACAGATCTTTTCAGAAGGAATTTCATCTAAGAAATGGCAAAGCCTACAAGCAGACCCGTTGCATCCGCTAACCAATAAGGCAATCGCAGGACAATATGCACCCGGCTCTACCATCAAGCCCGTAATCGCTCTAGCCGCCCTGCAGAGCGGACTCACACCCAGCACAGAATTCTTTTGTCCAGGGCATTTTGAACTCGGCTCGCATCGCTTCCACTGCTGGAAAAAAGGCGGACACGGACGCATGGATATGCGCCGCGCAATGCAACAATCCTGCGATGTGTACTTCTATCGTCTAGGACTTTCAGCCGGCTTAGAAAAAATCGCCCAAGCCGCATACCTGCTCGGACTCGGCGAAAAAACAGGAATCGGCTTGGCACACGAAGTAACAGGATTAATTCCATCGCGGGAATGGAAACGCGATACCTACAACGAACCATGGCACGAAGGAGAAACCGTAAACCTGTCCATCGGCCAAGGATTTATACTTGCAACCCCCCTACAACTAGCAGTCATGGCAGCGCGTTTGGCTTCGGGTATGGCGGTGTCTCCCGTGCTAGTACGTGACTCACGGGCGCGAGGGGCTGCAGCTCCGCAACTTTTACGGCGCGAACGGCGCACAACACTACGCCCACCGCCACCACGTCCGCTGGCGGTTATGCCACACCACCTGGCCTTCGTGCGCGATGCCCTAGACGGAGTCGTCAACGAACAAGGCGGCACAGCTTTTCGCCACCGCATCGGTGACGAAGGATTGGAAATGGCAGGCAAAACAGGAACCAGCCAAGTACGGAGAATTTCCGTCGCCGAACGCGAACAAGGCGTGGTGAAAAACGAAGACCTGCCATGGCGCCGACGAGACCACGCGCTGTTTATCGGCTATGCGCCTGTTTATGCTCCGCGGTTTGCGGCGGCTGTTGTGGTGGAGCATGGCGGTAGTGGTTCAGCGGCGGCGGCTCCGATTGTTCGTGACTTGCTGTTGCGAGCCCAGCGCACAGTTTCTTCCGCTTCGCATAACCAAGGCGGATATCGCGTGCCGTACAGAACAAACGCAGGATAAGCACAAACGCAAAAAAAAAGGCACAAACACAGGGTAAGTACAGACACAGGGTAAGCACAGACACAGGGTAAGCACAGACACAGGGTAAGCACAGTGACGCTGTTGAATCCATTTCGCCGTGATGCGCTTTTCGAAGGCTATTCTTCCTACGGAGAAAGTGCATCTTCAGCCCGCCCACGGAATCCACTATCAAGTGCTTTGCTTCAAGGAGCGCACTTGTTTCTGCTGTTCTGGGTACTAGCAATCGCTGGCTTCGGAGTTCTGATCTTATACTCAGTCGCAGGGGGTTCATGGCAACCATGGGCCGAAGCCCAAGCCATGCGGGTCTTGCTCGGATTGGCAATCGCGATCTTGGTGGCTTCCCTGCCATTGCGGCTGTGGTACCGCCTTGCCTGGGTAGGGTGGTTTTTAGGAGTCGGACTACTTGTCGCAACCGAGTGGTTTGGTGTGACAGTCAATCAAGCAACGCGTTGGCTACCAATCTTCGGCTCGTTGCAAATTCAGCCTTCAGAGCTAATGCGAATTGCACTCATTGTCGTCTTAGCCCGTTGGTTCAGCGGATTCCGCCACGGAGAGGTAAGTCGCAAGCCTTGGCTTCTGTTACCACCGCTGTTGCTGATTGTCATACCTGTGCTTCTGGTCTTGCGTCAGCCCGATTTAGGCACAGGGCTAATCTTGGCAGTGCTGGGAATTTCTATGATCTTTATGGCAGGGTTGCATTGGGCGTATTTTTTAATTGGTGCCTGCGGGCTTGTGGCTTCGGCTCCCCTGTTGTGGGCACAGTTGCACGAGTACCAGCAACGGCGGGTTTTGACTTTTTTGAATCCTGAATCGGATCCCTTAGGCTCGGGCTATCATATTTTGCAGTCCAAAATTGCTCTCGGCTCAGGCGGGATTTCTGGCAAAGGCTTTCTGGAAGGCACACAGGCACAGCTGGACTTTCTACCCGAAAAACACACCGATTTTATCTTCACCACCCTAGCAGAAGAATTCGGCTTAATCGGCGGAGCTACGCTAATCGGCTTTTATCTGTTTTTCTTTATTGCCCTGCTGTTAATCGCCGTACGATGCAGAAATTTCTTCTCTAAAGTTTTGGTCTCGGGCTTGTGCCTGAACTTGGCTTCTTATGTTTTTATCAATATCGGAATGGTGTCAGGTCTGCTACCCGTTGTCGGTGTACCCCTGCCGCTTTTGTCTTTTGGCGGCACAGTAACCTTGGCGGTGTTTTTGTCCTTGGGGCTTGTGATTAGCGCAAGCCAAGCCCGCGATGAAACTTTCGGACGGACTCGCCGCAGATCAAAGCTTGGCTTCTAGCTAGGCTTTTATTCTAGCTAGGCTTTTATTCTAGCTGGGTTTTTATTCTAGCTGGGCTTTTAAAGGCAAAGACTAAGCCGCAAGGCTTGTGGCTTTGTCTTGTGCTTCACGGCGTAGCAGAGTGTCTTTAATGCCGACTCCGTAGTAGAAGTCGTTAAGCTTGTTGCCCGCCGCCAAAACCCGATGACACGGAACAAGAAACGGAGTCGGATTGGCTCCGCAGGCTGCACCTACGGCTTGGGCTCCGCCTGATTTGCCAATGCGCTTTGCAACTTCTCCGTAGGTCAGGGTTTCGCCCGAGCCAATCTGCATCAGTGCATCCCAAACCCTGTGCTGAAAGTCTGTGCCATCTGCATCCAACGGCACAGACGAAAGATCAACAGGCGGAGACTCCACAGCCCTGACAATCAAACCAAGCCAGTCATTCAGCTGTGCATCACCTTCAACACGATGCAGAGTGGCAGAGGCAAGCCGCTTGGCAAGCTGGGTTTCTACATCGGCAATCGTACGGCTTCCACTTTGAAGCTTTGGTGTGGGCTGTAGAACTACGCAAACGACTCCGCGTTCGCTGGCGGCTACGGCAAGTGTGCCGATTGAAGTGGCGGTTTGATTCCAGCGGATTGGCAGATTGTCAGAGGGCATGGCTTGGTTCCTTGGGGCTTTAGGGTAGGGAGGGGAGGGTAGGGGCTTTGGGTGTTTTGAGGTAATTCAGTCCTGAAACCATAGCATTTATTCATTGTTTGTTCCCGTTTCTAATCGGTGGAAAATTCAGTCAATTTGCCGCTTTGGCGGGATAAGAACTAGAGGGCTATATTGGCATTTCTTGCCCCCACTGTTTCCGTGCCGTTTCTGTGCCGCTTCTACGCTGTTTCCCTGTCGCTTGCCCCTACCACTAGCCCACACCACTAGCCCCTACCACTAGCCCCCACCATTAACCCCGTGCCATTAGCCCCTATCACTAGCCCCCGCCACTAACCCCCCACCAACCACGAGTCGCCGTATGAACGCTTCTAATAGCCCTCCAGCGCCCCGCCGCCTGAATTGGGTAGATCTACCCCCAGAAGAGCGATTCGCGCTTCTACGACGCACTGAGAGCGATCTGAGCGAATATCTAGCCAAAGCAGAACAAATCATTCAGGCAGTCCGCGAAGAAGGCGATTCAGCACTCGTGCGATTCGCTCAAGAGCTGGATAAAGCCGATTCGTTTACCCGCGATTCCATCAGGGTCTCGGACGAGCAAATCACCGCTGCTCCCGACAGGCTGGACGAAGAAGTGCGCGAAGCCATCGCCTTTGCCTCCGAGAGTATTCGCCGCTTCCACAAAGACCAGCTGCCCGAGTCGTTCTGGCTCCACGAAATCCGCCAAGGAGCCTTCGCAGGCGAACGCACTTCCCCGCTAGAACAGGTGGCGTGTTATGTGCCACGCGGCAAAGGGGCTTTTCCTAGCGTGTTTCTGATGACAGTCATACCTGCCCTAGTCGCAGGCGTAAAACGAATTGTCGTACTAACTCCACCAGGGGCAGACGGAACATGCGATACCGCAACGCTAGCGGCAGCAAATGCTATAGCCGCGTTCGGCACAGGAGCAATTGAGATTTATCTAGTGGGTGGAGCCCAAGCCGTCGCCGCAGTCGCCCACGGCACCGAAACCGTGCCGAAGTGTCCAAGGATCTTGGGGCCTGGAAGCCCGTGGGTCGCAGCCGCACGCCGCCTGTTAGCAGACAAAATTGATCCAGGAGTTCCAGCAGGACCCAGCGAAGCAATTGTCTTCGCCGATGGCTCAGTCGGAGGCGAACTAGCAGCAATGGATCTGCTCGTAGAAGCCGAACACGGAGCCGACTCATCAGCATACCTAGTCACCACAGACACAGCCGTAGCCAACGCCGCCGCCAATGCACTTCCGAAATTATGGGCAGAAATGGACGCAAACCGCGTCGCCTTTTCGTCAGCCGTGCTAAGTGGCAAACAAGGCGGAATCTTGCTTGTCCCCGATGCCGAAACAGCGTACCAGTTCATCAACGATTATGCTCCCGAGCACTTAGAAATTTTGTCCACTGACCCTTTCAAGCACTTAGACTTTATCCGCAACGCAGGAGAAATCTTGCTCGGCGCACATACCCCCGTGCCACTGGGCAATTTTGTCTTAGGCGCAAATGCAATCCTGCCAACAGGAGCCAAAGCACAATATGCATCTCCGCTTTCAGTGTTTGATTATATGAAACGCACTTCGGTAGGCTTCGTCACCAAGCAGGGCTATCCCGCACTCGCCAAACACGCAGAACGCCTAGCCCGCTACGAAGGCTTCAGTGCCCATGCACGGGCTGTGTCCGATGCACGTCTGCCCCTGCTGGAAGGTTTGGACGGAGTGGAAACTCCGCCGCCAAGCCGTAACGAGCCATAACCAACCACAATGAGTGAATCGCCGCTTGCTAAGGCACGCCGCCTTGCCCAAGCAGGAAAGTCAACAGCGGCAGAACAGTGCATCGCCGAAGTCTTGCGGCGTTTGTTTGCGCTGGAAGTACAGTCGCTGGAACTACGGCGTGATGTCTATAGCCTTAACTCGCTCAACGGATTTGTCACGACAGCAGATAACTCGGAGTATTTTTTCAAGTTTCACCAAGAAGAAGGCGAAGAAACAATCACAGCAGGGGAGTATTACAACGCAGGAATTTTACAAGAAGCGGGCTTGCCCGTAGAGACTCCGCTTTTTGCCAGTCGTGAAGCAGGGTGGCAAATCTTGCTCTATCGCCGTGTCGCGGATCCGCGCTTTTCGGATCTGTGTCGGGCTACGGAAGACGATGCATCCGACACAAAAGAAATTGAGCCACTAATTGCCGCACAACAGAAACTAGACCTGAAAGTTGGTGAAATACTTTGTCAGACCCTACACAAGATTAGTAGCCAAGAAAGCACAGCAGAACCAATTCACCGCCTGTTTTATTGGCGGCTTGTTGAAGGAGAAGATTCCGCAAAACTTGGGGGGCGGGTTGCGCGTTTCTATCAGGGGCAGGACTTCGCCTTGCCCGATGGCACACTATTGGATTGGGAAAGCTTTTCGCGTTTGCAGTGGCGTATCAATGGGCTCAAGTATGAAGTTTCTATCGCCGAGCTGTTTGCCCGTGCGGTTAAGCTTTTATCTCCTGTCGCACTTGCCCGCTATGGCGGTGTTGTCGCCCACGGAGATGCACACAACGCAAATATTTTTGCTTCTAAAGATGGAGCCAATAGCTCGCTATCCTTGCGCTATTTTGACCCTGCTTTTGCGGGGCGGAATATGCCTGCACTCCTAGCAGAGGTAAAGGCAACTTTTCACAATACTTTCGCCCACCCATTTTGGCTCTACGAACCCAATAGAGCAGAGTCGGCTTTTACCGTCTCAGCCCATCAAGAAGCAGGGCTATTGGTCGTAGAACACAACTGGCAAGTCTCGCCCATTCGCACAGGGATTTTGACAAGCAAGGTGGAGCAGATTTGGCTCCCACTGCTTCAGGCACTGCGGGAGCGTAAATTCTTACAAAGCCCAGAAGATATGACACAAGCCCTGCAGACAATTGGTGTTGCACTGTTTTGTTGTCCGACTCTGGTCTTGCCCTTGCGGGCAGATGCACCCAGTGGCTTGGGCTCGGTGCAGAATGCAACTTCTTCTATTTTGGGCTGGGCAATTGCCATCTCAGCAGCAGAAGCCAGTCAGCAAGAAAAGCAGGGCGAAACAGTTGATAATCCGTTTGCCGAATTCCGCACCGCACTTAGAGCAGCTTTGGGCTAGGAGCTATAAGGAGCTAATCCCTTTGGGCGTGTGCTTCACGGATTAGCGCACTTCAAGGATTAGTGCACTTCACGGATTAGCGCACTTCAAGGATTAGTGGGCGGCAGGCCTTACCGCGTGTTCAATCCAGTTGCTAAGCTCGCGGGTGCGAAAATCATCGTTGATTACATCGCGGCTGATCCCATACCGCCAAGCCAAGTCACGGCGGCTTGGATCTTGATAGAGAGTTGCAAGGTCAGTGGCGTAGCTGTCTAAATCAGCTTCACCGCGAAAGAAGCCTTCGCCTATCAGCTGGTCACCGATACGCCGCAGAATGCCACTCAGGTGGTTAAGCGAATATTCAGGATGATATTGCACACCCCAAAACACGCCTTCTTCGTGACGGATTTCTAATGCCTGAACTGGCGTATGATCATTTTCGGCAAGTAAGTCTGCGTCTGGCGGTATCGCCGAGACTTCATCGCTATGCACGGCAATGGCGTAGTACACATCGCGTTTGCCCGCCAAAAGCGGATGATCTGATTTCAAACGCCGCACGGCATGGGCTTGTCCGACTTCACGCCCGCCTTTGGCGGATGCAACTTTGCCTCCTGCGGCAAGAGTTGCCATCTGCAAGCCCCAACAGCTTCCGTAGAAAGGAATTCCCGCGCGGTAGATTTCACGCGCTATCGTAATCTGCCGCTCCGACTCAGGCTCACCTTTCGGAGCATTCAATGCTGACCCACCAATAACCGCTCCATCGTAGCCACGGATTTCTTTATAGGTCGGAGTCTTGTGGTTTAAGTCAGCTCCGTAGCAAACATCAAACTCGGAGTTCGGAGCAAGTTTCTGCAGTGTGTGTCCGAAATCTACCCCAGGGTCATGCTTGAAGTGTGTTTTAACTGTTTCCCGCACTTCGGCAGTGTTTCCTTCAATGATCAAGAATTTTAAATTGCGCATTGGATGCTTCCCATTGTTTGCCTCCTAGTTTGACTTCTCAGGGGAGAAGCTAACCCTCCAGCTATAGGATAGCACAACGGGCTTGCCCCAAGCAGTAGGGAAACAGTAGGGCAACAGTAAGGCACAAGACTATTCACAACAGGGCAAGTCTGCACCACAACAGCGGCAATAGGGCACAATAGGGCACAATAGGGCACAATAGGGCAGGGAGAGGGAAAGCAATCTGGCAGCACAACAGGCCAAGTAGGGCAGGCAAGGAGTTGCACTCGGTAGGCTAAATAGAACCCGTAGTGGTTTCCATAATCTGCGTTTCATACCCCGCTTCTTGAAGCCCCTGGCGTATCGTCTCACCGTGGGCCGCATCTGAAGTCTCTATCAATGCATCTACTTCAGCTTCCTTAGCAGGCACATCAGAAAAAAGCCGCTGGTGATGCAGCTCAAGAATGTTTGACCCACAAGCAGAAATAACTCCCGTGAGCCGCGACATCTCACCAGGCCGATCCACAATACGAATACGCAAACGCACCATCCGCGACGAACGAACCAAAAAACGCGACATAACCGACGCAAACATACGACTATCAATATTCCCACCACAAATAACCACCACAACATTACGCCCCTTAAATTGCTCCTTGTTTTGCGTCAGTGCCGCTAAACCCGCTGCACCAGCTCCTTCAACAACAAGCTTCTGCTGTTCAGCCAAATCTGCAATCGCCGATTCAAATTCATCTTCGTTACACAGAAAAATTTCCCGCACCCGCTCCTGCACAATCGGCAAAGTTAATTTGCCCGGAAGTTTTACCGCTATCCCATCAGCAATCGTAGTCTCGCCAAACTTCGGCTCTTCCCCGCGTATCGCCGCAATCATTGACGGATAACGGTCTGCTTCAACGCCATACACTTCCACTTCCCGCTTGCGAGCCTGCGCCGCAATCGCTGTACCCGAAATGACTCCACCACCACCGATCGGCACAAAGATTGCATCCGTCTCAGGTAAGTCTTCTATGATCTCTAAACCAATAGAACCCTGTCCCGCAATAATGCGCTCATCATCATACGGAGAAATAAACGCCAAACCATCCCGCTCAGACAACTCACGCGCCACCACCGCCGATGCATCAAGTGTATCCCCGTGCTTGATGACTTGGGCTCCGTACGAACGCGTGCGCTCAATCTTAGAAAAAGGCGCAAAAGTCGGCATAACCACAGTCGCAGGAATACCCAATCGCGCCGCATGATACGCCACACCCTGCGCATGATTGCCCGCCGACATAGCAACAACGCCACGCTTCTGTTGCGCTTCGTCTAAGTGCAAGAGCTTATGCAAACTGCCCCTGTCCTTAAACGAACCCGTCGCCTGTTGTGTCTCCAGCTTGAGATACAGATTACACCCCAGCCGAGCACTCAAACGATACGAATAAACCAACGGCGTACGCACCACCGAGCCACGAATTTCCTCGCACGCACTTTCAATTTCTTTGATGGTTACTGACATCTTCGCCTCGCTAGTCTGGCTACGCTATCCTTGGCAGAGCCCGCCCACAATAGACAAAACGCCGCGTTTTGTGCAAACTGCCAAAAAGCACCCCAGACACTTTCGCACATTAGCCGAATTGTATCCCAGCTGAATCGCCACCCACCTTGCGCCCAGTCTGCTACCTTCTGCTGGGTCTGCTACTTTCGTCTGGTCTGCCACTTTCCGCCTAGTCTGCTACCTTCCGCTGGGTCTGCTACTTTCTGTCTGGCTGTCTAGTCGCCCGCTTCAACTTGTCTTCACCCCGCCTTTGCCCTGTCTTCACTCCGCCTTATACCCTGTCTTCACTCCGCCTTTACCCTGTCTTCACTCCGCCTTCACCCGCTCGTTTTATCCGTTCTGTAGTCTCACCATGCGCCGCTCGCGTTATTACCTTCCTACCCTCCGCGAAACCCCCAAGGAGGCAGAAATCATCTCCCACCGCCTGATGCTACGCGCAGGAATGGTACGACAATCAACAGCAGGAATTTATATCTGGCTCCCACTCGGCCTACGAGTTATGGATAAAATCGCTGACCTAGTCCGCGACGAACAAAATCGCGCCGGCAGTCACGAAATTCTTATGCCAACAATCCAATCGGCAGATTTGTGGCGTAAAGCAGGACGCTACGATGATTACGGACCCGAAATGCTCCGCATCAAAGATAGACAAGACCGAGACCTGCTTTACGGACCCACCAACGAAGAAGTCATCACCGATCTGTTCGCCAACACTGTCACCAGCTATCGCGACTTGCCACAACTGCTCTACCACATTCAGTGGAAGTTTCGTGACGAATTGCGTCCGCGATTTGGCGTAATGCGCGGGCGCGAATTTCTGATGAAAGACAATTACTCGTTTGATTTGACTCCCGAAGCTTCACGCCACTCCTACAACAAAATGTTCGTCAGCTACCTGCGAACTTTCGCCCGACTCGGACTACAAGCAATTCCCATGGAAGCCGAAACAGGCCCCATCGGCGGAAACCTAAGCCACGAATTCATCATCATCGCCAGCACAGGCGAAAGCGCAATCTGGTGCGACAAAAGCCTACTAGAACGCGATGTTCTGTCCTTAGCGGTGAACTACGACAACGAAGCAGAAGTCGCCGAAATCGTACGCTCGTTCACCGAAGGCTATTACGCCTGCACCGACGAAAAACACAACCCTGAACTCTTCGCCAAAGAAGTGCCCGAAACCCGTCGCTACCAAGGACGCGGAATAGAAGTCGGGCATATCTTCCACTTCGGCACCAAATACTCCGAGCCACTCGGTGCCATGGTCTCAGACGCAAACGGCAATCGCGTGCCCGTGCAGATGGGCTCATACGGTATCGGAGTCTCACGCCTAGTCGGTGCCATCATAGAAGCCTGCCACGACGAAAAAGGAATCTGCTGGCCTGCACCTGTAGCTCCGTTTCAGGTGTCGCTGATTAATGTCCGAGTCGGAAACACAGCCTGCGATGCACTCGCCGAAAAAACCATGCAAGCCCTACAAGCCGCTGGCGTAGAAGTGCTTTACGATGACCGCGACGAGTCCGCAGGCGCAAAATTTTCTGAAGCCGACTTGCTAGGCTTTCCATGGCGGTGGGTGGTGTCTCCGCGCAATGCAGACTCAGGCACAATCGAAATCAAACGCCGCACCGAAGATGAAGCCCAAGTCGTGCCATTGGAACAGGCACTTGCCCTTTTAACCAACAGCTCTTAATCGTAGCTTGGCTGATTGAATCCGTGTTTCGGCTCGAACTCCAACTCGCAAGACGCTATCTAACAGGACGCGGCGGCGGATTTGTCTCCATCATCGCGCTGTTTTCCTTCGTCGGAATTATCCTCGGAGTCGCAACCCTGATCACCGTAATGGCGGTGATGAATGGCTTCCGTAAAGACCTAATCGCACGGATACTTGGCTTCAACGGACACCTAACCCTATACGCCGCCGATGGCGGGGCTTTGCCTGGCGATTACAGCGATATCTCCACGCGAATTGAAAAGATGGAAGGCGTGTCGCTGGTTTTTCCTGTCATTCAGGAGCAAGCGTTAATCTCCCATCGCGGACGAACTGTCGGTGTCGGCTTGCGGGCTCTGGCGGCGGACGATTTGCCCCTGCGTGCCGAAATTGCTGACTCGGTTAGCGACGAAGCACACGCAGGATTTGTCCAAGGCGGATTACTACTCGGTCAGCGTCTGGCAGAACGATACGCAATCGGCACAGGCGACTCCATCACCCTGCTAGACCCAACAGGCGCACGCACAGCCTTGGGCACACTGCCAAGGCAAGGACTCTTCTCTGTAGCTGGCACTTTTGCTCTAGGCTTCAACGAATACGATAGCGGCTTCGTGCTAATGCCCTTAGAACGCGCACAATCATTCTTGTCGTACGAAGGAGCGGTTAACGCAATAGAAATTTTCGCCACAGATGTTGAAGCCGCCGAACAGCTAGTGCCAATCCTGCAAGAAGAACTAGGCGATGGCTGGCGAATTTTAGATTGGCGCGCCGCCAATACAACTTTTCTCGGAGCTCTAAGAGTTGAACGCAATGTAATGTTTCTAATCCTGTCGCTGATTATTCTGGTCGCGGCGTTTAATGTAGTCAGTGGGCAATATATGCTCGTCAATGACAAGACAAAAGAAATCGCAATACTTCGCACACTAGGGCTTAAACGTTCCGCCGTAGCACGAGTCTTTTTGGTTTGCGGCGGATTGATAGGAACCATCGGAGTCTTTGGCGGCTGGCTTTTAGGCGTTTTAATTACCGACAACATAGAAACCCTGCAAACTTGGGTGGAGAAATTTTCAGGAGCCGAAGTCTTCGCCTCAGAAGTCTATTTTCTCTCACAGCTTCCTGCCGAGCGTGATGCAAAGGAAGTTGCGCTGATTGTCGGAGCCGCTTTGGTGATAAGTCTGCTCGCACCTTTGTGGCCAGCTTTGCGAGCAGCTCGTCTAGATCCTGTGGAGGTACTACGCAATGAGTGATACCGCCATTTTAGAACTACGCGAAATAGAGCGACACTTTCGCCAAGCCAAGCAGGAAGTGCAGGTTTTGAAATCTGTTTCCCTCACCTTGCGAGCAGGAGAAACCGTAGCACTGGTCGGAGCTTCGGGCAGTGGTAAAAGCACACTGCTACAAGTCGCAGGCTTGTTGGATGGCGCAAGCGGTGGCACTTTGCTGATGAATGGCAAGGATGTAACTTCTGCAACAGATTCCGAGCGCACTTTGTTGCGCCGACGCGCACTGGGGTTTGTCTATCAGTATCATTATCTCTTGTCTGATTTTAAGGCGTGGGAAAATATTGCTCTACCGCTTCGTCTCAATGGTATAGGAGCAAAAGAAGCGCGCAAACAAGCCCTAGATCTGCTAGATAGCGTTGGACTTGCCGAACGAGCCGAACACCGTCCATCGCGTCTGTCAGGAGGCGAACAGCAACGAGTCGCCCTATGCCGCGCATTGGTGCATACACCACGCTTGGTACTAGCAGATGAGCCCACAGGCAACTTAGACGCAGACTCAGCAGAAATGGCTTTTGCCCTTCTACAAACCCTTGTCCGTCGCACCGATGCAGCAGTGCTGTTAGCAACGCACAACGCCGCACTCGCCGCCAAGACCGATAGGATTTTCCGCTTAGAAGGCGGGTTGTTGCATCCCGCCTGACTTTTACTCCCAAGCCTTTACACCAGCTTTTACACTGCAGGAAGCAGATTTCCTGCCCTGAAATTTTGCTGAAGTTGTATCCTTGGCGGAATGCGCCCGCCGTTTATACATCTCCGTGCCACTACCCCCTATTCAGTCCTAGAAGGGGCTGTGGAGATGAGCGATCTGCTCTCCCTCTGTGCCGATAACGAAATGCCCGCAGTCGGAGTCGCTGACCGCAACACCTTAGCGGGTGCCTTAGAATTTTCGCATCTAGCTCAGGCGCAATCAATCCAAGCAATCATTGGTACGCTTCTGCCTGTCGCCGAGTCAGCACGACAAGCCGCAGGCGGTTTGGTGCTGTTTGCTAAAAACGAAAAGGGGTATCGCAACTTGCTTGCTTTATCTTCGGACTCGTACTTGGCTCCTGATGATGAAGACCAGCCGCCGAATGTTTCTTTGCAGACAATTTGCGCTCATAACGAAGGACTCATCTGCCTAACAGGCGGAGTTGATGGAATCGTCGCCAAAACTTTTGCCACACATCAAAGGCAAGATGCCAAGAAAATACTGCAGACTTTGAAGGAAGCTTTTGGCGATAGGCTTTATGTAGAACTACAACGACACGGAAACGGAAACGGAATTACAAGCGGCACAAAAGAAGAGCAGGCAGTTGAGCCAATGCTTTTGGATTTCGCCAAATCTAACCAAGTGCCGATTGTTGCAACCAACTCGGTTTTGTTTGGCGTGGAGTCGTTTTTTCCTGCGCACGAGGTATTGCTGTCTATTGCTGCCAATACGCGGCTCACCGATTCCGATAGACCCAAGCGCACGCCAAATCATCGCTTTTTGTCAGCACAGGAAATGCAACAGCGTTTCGCTGACCTGCCCGAAGCAATCGCCAATAGTGTTGTGATAGCCGAGCGGTGTTGTTTCTTTCCTGAGTCGCAGGAGCCGAGTCTTCCTGCCTTTGAAGAAGCCGATGAAAAGGCTTTGTTGCGGAGCCAAGCCGAAGAAGGATTGCAACAGCGTCTCGCCACAACGCCACTTTCTGCCGAGCACACAGACTACGCAAAGCGGTTAGAGAAAGAGCTTGAAATCATCTCTAACGAGGGATTTGCTGGATACTTTTTGATTGTTGCTGATTTTGTGCAGTGGGCGCGTAGGCAGGGAATTCCTGTTGGCCCTGGGCGTGGCTCGGGCGCAGGCTCGCTGGTGGCTTGGTCGCTGATGATCACGGACTTAGATCCATTGCGTTGGGGGCTAGTGTTTGAGCGGTTTTTAAATCCTGAGCGGGTTTCTATGCCCGACTTTGATATTGATTTCTGCCAAGAGCGGCGCGATGAAGTCACCGAATATGTACGGACACGCTATGGCGGCGCACGGGTAGCACAGATTGGCACCTATGGAACTCTACAAGCCCGAGCAGCGTTGCGTGATGTCGGGCGAGTGCTAGATGCACCCTATCGCTTGGTGGATAGAATGTGCCGTATGGTGCCGCCGTTGAGTGGTGCCTTAAGTGAGACCTACAAGAAAGAAGCAGCGTTTCGTGCCTTGTGCGAAGAGTCGGAGTTAGCGCAACGGGTCTACGAACGGGCGCAAGAAGTGGAAGGACTCTACCGCCACGCTTCTACCCATGCAGCAGGAATTGTCATTTCAGATGAAGCCACGCGCACCAAGGTGCCATTGTTCCGTGACCCACATGGCACGGCAGCAACTACGCAGTTCAGTATGAAGTGGGTAGAGCAAGCAGGCTTGGTGAAGTTTGACCTTTTGGGCTTGCGTACCCTGACGATTATCCAAGACGCGGTGGAGATGGTACGGACACAAAATGCTGACTTTGATATTGAGAAGATTCCGCTAGACGATGCAGATACCTACAAGATGTTATGCACCGAATCTACAATTGGCGTGTTTCAATTGGAGTCAGGAGGTATGCGCGATGCAATTCATCGCTCTAGGCCTTCGTGCCTTGAAGATATTATCGCCTTGGTGGCTTTGTATCGTCCAGGGCCGATGGAAAATATTCCTGCCTACACAGAAAACAAGCAGAACCCTGAGAAGATACGCTATCAGCATCCTGACCTAGAGCCAATTTTGCGCGAGACATACGGAATTATTGTTTATCAAGAACAGGTCCTGCAGATCGCCCGCCAGATGTCAGGCTACAGCTTAGGGGAAGCCGATGAGTTGCGGCGAGCGATGGGCAAGAAAATCCGCGCGGAAATGATGGCGCACGAAAAACGGTTTCTTTCAGGATGTGAAAAACGCGACTTGTCTATGGGAATAGCCCGCGACTTGTTTGCTCTGATTGAGAAGTTCGCAGGCTATGGCTTCAACAAGGCGCATGCGGCTTGTTATGCGCTCTTGTCGTATCGTACGGCGTGGTTGAAGACGCATCATCCCGCCGAGTTTCTTGCTTCACTGATGACCCACGAGATGTCAAACACAGACCGCATAGAAGCCTACCGCCACGAATTGCGGCGGTTGGGAATTCCGTTGCTTCCGCCATCGGTGGCTGAGTCGCAGATGGGGTTTGCAACTTGCTCCACAGAAAGCGAGACAGGAAGCAAGGTAGGGGTGCGCTACGGACTAGGGGCAATTCGCAATTTCGGACTCCCCAAGGCACAGGCAATCGTTGCCGAGCGTGAGAGCAGTGGAGCCTACGCTTCCGTGGAAGACTTTCTGGCTCGTCTCAGGGAAGCAAGGCTCAACCGCCGCGATCTTGAGCAGTTAGCGGCTTCGGGAGCACTGGACGCAATTATCAGCTCACGGCGGCAGGTGTTTGAGTCAGCGCAGACTCTAGTCCAAGGAGCGAGCACAGGCGGTATGGGCTTGGGCTTGGATATGCCTGTCCGTTCGGGGGAAGGCACAGGCAACGGGCAGGGCGACGGTTGGAGCGATAGCGAGAAGATGCGTTATGAATTTGCCGCTCTGGGATTTTATTTGACGGATCATCCGTTGCAGAAATACGCGGCGTTTTTGCGTCTTGCCGAAGTTGTGCCACTGGAAGAAGTGGCGCAGCTTGATCCAAAAAGCACGAAGAAAGTTCGGGTGGCAGGTGATATTTTGAAGCTTTCGCGTCGCCGTTCGCGCAAGGGCAATTCGTATGGAATGTTGCGCCTGTCTGATGCAAGTGGCTCTTTTGAGTTGATGCTGTTTTCGGAGAAGCTGCAACAATACGAAAAGATTTTGCTAGAAGGTCAGCGACTGGTTGTAGATGCAGAAGTTTCGCAGATGATTGATAGAAGTGATTTGCGTCTAACGGTTCAGCGTGCCTTGCCATTGGATGAATTCGTGCAGAAGCAGAGTTTTATTTCTTTGCATATTGTGACTCACGATGAAAGTGCTTTGACTGCCACGATGCAGATTTTGACCGAAGCCAAGAACGGAGCACAAAACGGAGCAAAGAACGAAGCACAAAACGGAACAAAGTATGGAGCAAGAAACGAAGCCCAAAGCGAAGCGCAAAACGGCGCAAGCACTACGGCAAACGGAACAGGCTTTACGGTGCGTCTCACCTGTCGCGATTCACGCGGACGCGAGGCAAAGATAAACCTGCCAGGCAAGTGGCACAGCTCACCCGAGCTGATAGAAAAGTTATCGCACCATGCTGACTTGTCAGCGTGATGCAGTTTGCTTTGTGGGCAATTGGCTCGGCTAGACCATTGCCGCAGGTCTAGGCGCGTTTGCGCACTTGCTGGAAGACAGTAAGAAATTCTTCTTCGTTGCGTTGTCCGCGTAGAAGCTGGGCAGGAAATTCACCCTTTTCGGTTTTTTGCGCTTGGCGATTAAAGACAATAAAGCCCGGCGTACCACGAATGCCCAAACGCTGGGCAAGCCTTATGTTGTTGCGAATCCGCGTGTCGTAATCGGACTCGCGGATATGGGTGCGTAAAGCTTCAAAGTCCAAGCCAATTGACTCGGCGATGGCGGGGGCTTTGGTGGCGCGCATTTGTCCAGGCCACGACATAACCGTGAAGTGCCAATCGGGATATTTCCCTTCTTCGTGAGCGGCATAGCCAAGGCGAGCCAGTTCTTCTGAATCCAAGCCCAAGATGGGTAGAGCAGCGAAAGTCCATAGGACTTCACCATCGCGCTTGAAAGCACGGCGCAGAGTAGCCGTAGAAGTACGACAGTGCGGACAGCGAAAGTCACTAAACTCAGCAATCACCACATTGGCTTGCGACTTGCCATATTGCGGCACATGATCTGCATCCAGCAGATAATCGCGATCTTCGGGCGATAAGCCGATTCTTTCTCCTGCGAAGCCAGATTTCAGGGCACTGGCGTAGGATGGGCGAATCAGCAGGGGAGACAAGGCAGATACGCCCAGAAGCACTGTACTGCTCTGTAAGGCGATTCTACGGGTGTAGCGTGGTATTTGTCGTTCAGTCATAAGAAGGGCAGTGTAGCACCCTGTCAGGGCTTCTGAGCGGGTATTTTGGGCGGGGGTTTTGCCCCCTTTAGCCTTTGGAGAGTTTTCCTAGCCCTGTGGGCTTTATCTAGCTCCTAAATCTAGTCCCTAAATCTAGCTCTTAGAGCTTTTTCTAGGAGCTTTTTCTAGCCTTTCGGGAGTTTTCCTAGTCTTTAAGGCTTTTCTAGCCCCTAGAGCTTTCCTAGCCCTTGAGGCAAGCCCTTAGGGCTTCCCTAGCCCCCTGCGTTTAGCCATAGGGAGGCTTTTCTAGCCCTATGGCTTTATCTAGCCCCTAGAGCTTTCCTAGCCGTTGGGTTTGGCTCTATGGGCTTTCCTAGCCCTTGGAGCCTAGCCCTTGGAGCCTAATCCTTGCTGTCTTCAGGCGGAGCTTCACCCAGCAGGTTCAGAATATCGCTGGCACGGAACTTTCCAGGACCATCATCTTCAGGCAGGGCTTCATAGGCACGTCGCGCCAGAGCCGCCGCTTCTGCCTTACGCCCTTCCAGTAGCGAACGCTCGCTTTGGGCAAGCAAAGCTCGCCCTTCGCGTCCAGAACGGGCATAGGCAAGCTGGGTCAGCCGCCAAGCGTGCGCCGAGTCTTCGCTTTCTTGGACAATACGCAACTGCCGTAGAGCCAAAGTATCGTTTTGCTCATCCTGCGTTGCCAACAACGAACCCGCCCACGCCAAACGCAATAGCGGCGCATCAGGTTGCAAACGCACCGACTCGGCATAGGCTTCAACAGCTTCAGCGGCGTTTCCTGTCATATGAAGCACTTGACCACGCACTTCGTGGAAATACGGATTTTCTGGCTCTTGTTCTAACAATCCTGAAATGACTTCTAATGCCGCAGCAAAACGATTGTCGCGCATCAGGGCAAGGGCGCGTCCATAGCGAATAGCGATATCAGGATTGTCCGCACCGTGCTGTTGCAAAAATTCCTTGTAATGGCGAAAGCCAATCAGCTTCTTTTGAATACGGCGAAATTGCTCCGCTAGCTCAGGCGCAGTTTGCCGCCCCGTATACGGAGAGCTTTGCACTTCATTACGCAACAGCGTAACCCGCTCAGAACTCAAAGGGTGGGTGCGCCAATAAATATCTCCTTCACCCAAAAGCTCGCCGCGTTCCTTGAGCCGCTGATTAACACGCAGTAACCCCTCAGGCGAAACCATCGCCCGCCGCAAAAAACTTAACGCCGCCTGATCCGCCGCCTGCTCGTTCGCACGGCTATGCGCAAGATATCCCTTAACCGCAACTTCTTGCCCTAAACTCGTGCCCGCAATCGCCGCACTTGCATCCTGCGTCACGCCCGCCAAAACCAAACCCGCCGCCGCCGCCCATAAATACCGCCGCTCAGCCTGACTACGGGCCTGACTCGCCGCCACATGATGCCCCGCTACGATATGTCCGATTTCGTGGGCAAGGACTCCTTGAAGGTCAGTCGGGTCTGTCGCTGTCTCCATCAGCCCCGCCGACAGGACAATCAAGTGCGAAGCTGTCGCAAAAGCGTTAATCGCATCCGAGTCTTCCACATAAAGCTGGACACGATCCGCCTGAATGCGCGAAGCCTTGTATAGAGGAGCAGAAATTTCCTGCAGAAATAACTCAGTTTCTGCATCACGCAAAATCGCCTGCGCACCCGCTTCTGGCGCAACAAACAAAGTGGCTCCAAAAGCCACGCCACAAGCCACAACCAAAACAACAACCCGCACCACCGAACAAAGCTTCGGCATAATTCCTCCAAGACACGCGCGGAAGAAGCGCATTGGCGTTAGCTCCACCAGCCCTTTCGCTTTGGCTTGTCAGATGTGTCTTCTGACCCATCAGATGACTTGCTACTTGTTTCCTTACTTTCTTCCTTACTTGTTTCCGTAGCCTTGCTTGTCGTCTTGGCAAGGCGGCTAGATGACGCAGGTTTTTTCTTGTCCGTATCTTCTGTGTCGCCTGCCGACTTGCTAGCTCCATCACTCGCCGATTTACGTGCAGTCTTGCGCTTTGCAACCTTCGTCTTGGCTCCTGTCTTTGTCACCGCCTTGCGCGTCTTACGCACCGCACCACGCCCAGAACCACGCTTGCTAGGCGTGTCATCTGCGCTCGCTGGTGAGTCGTCTGTAAAGTCATCGCCAGTGCTGTCGGAACCAGTGCCATCGGAACCAGTACCATCGGAACCAGTGTCACTGGAAGCAATGCCATCGGAATAAGAGTCCGTTGCATCATCTTCATAATCAGAATCCGCACCAGAGTCTGCATCGGAGTCAGCGCGAGAATCAGCACGAGAGTCAGAGTAAGAGTCAGCGCGAGAGTCAGAGTAAGAGTCCGACTCATCAGCTCCCTGCCTGTCGTCTCGGGCTCTACGCCCCCGAGCCCGATGACGGCCATCACTACGCCCACCGCGTCTGCTCCGCCGTGAAGAACCGCGCCCGTTTAGCTCTTCGCCTTCGCTGGCTTCTTCATCAGCTTCTTCTAATCCATCTTGCCCGTCTTCAGCCCCACGACCACGGACACCACGCCTGCCATTGCGCTCGTTTTGGATTTCAATCCGCACTTCGCCCCCTGTCGGCACGGCAGGATCAGCGATAATCGTAATCGCAATCCCATGTTCTTTCTCTAAGTCTAAAAGCAAGCTACGCCGCTTGTTAAGCAAATACTCCGCCACATTCGGTGCAACCCGCAAGCCATATGCCGCACCCTTGCGACGACGGAGTCGCTCCATCAACTGACGTAGAACAGCCGCCCCATCAGCAGACGGAGCAGACATACGCCCCGTACCATCACACGCCGAACAAGTCACCGTAGAGCTTTCCACCAGCGATGCACGAAGCCTTTGCCGCGAGAGCTCCAGTAAGCCGAACTGGCTTATCCGCCCCACCTGCACCCGCGCACGGTCGTTTTGTAAAGCATCACGCAAAGTGCGCTCCACTTCACGGATATGCGAGCCACTATCCATGTCAATGAAATCCACCACGACAAGTCCCGCCAAATCGCGGATCTTCAATTGACGCGCCACTTCCCGTGCCGCTTCCAAGTTGGTCTTAAACGCCGTGCTTTCTATATGACGCTCCCGCGTAGAACGCCCAGAGTTCACATCAATCGCCACCAAAGCCTCAGTCTGCGCAATCACAATTTCCCCTCCCGAACGCAATCGCACCTTGGGCTGATGGACTCCCGATAGCGACTTCTCAACCTGATGACGGGCAAACAAAGATTGCGGTGCATCCCATTGCCGAACCCTACGCACATGACTCGGCATCATCGCCTTCATCGCATCCCGCGCTTCCTGCCAAGCCTTTTCACCTTCAACAATGATTTCTTCTTCGTCTCCCGTGTAGAGGTCACGCAAAGCACGGCGTATTAATGACCCTTCTTCGTGTATCAAACACGGAGCCGCCGACTCAAGCGTACGCGCACGTATGTCTTCCCACAGATTGAGCAGACTCTCGTAATCACGCCGTATCTCCGTGCGCGTGCGCTCAGAACCCGCAGTACGCAAAATCACCGCCATCTTCTCAGGCACTTCTAAGTGCTCAATAATCTTGCGTAGCTTATCGCGTTGCGCCGCACTCGAAACTTTGCGCGAGACTCCACCCCCATGGTCGGAGTTCGGCATCAACACACAGTAGCGTCCAGCAAGCGAAATATACGTGGTGACTGCAGCTCCCTTGCCCGGCCGCTCGTCTTTGATAACCTGCACCAGCATCACCTGATTGCGCTGAATCACTTCCTGAATCTTATAGCGATGACGCGCACGACGACGAGTCTGCCGACGATCCGTAGCCCGCGAACCATTGCGCCCCGAGCCATTGCGTCCGCGGTACCCGCGTTGCCCCCTAGTTTGAGCTTGTCCGCGTGTCTGCTCCCTGTTGCGCGACATACGCCGCACAGGCCCAGCATGTGCCGAGTCTTCGTCCTGATCTTCACCGTTGGGCTCTAGCCCTTCGCCATCAGCTTCAGCATCCAGACCTGCACTGTCAGACTCCGCTTCTAAGTCTTCAGCACTTTCCTCTAAGTCAGCTTCCAAACCCGCTTCTGACTCATCCGCCCCACGCGCTTCTAGCTCGTTAGAGTCTTCTAGTCCGTTGCTGTCTTCCGCGTCAGACTCTCGCTCATCATCAGAAGCTTCAGAGTCTTCTTCCCGCTCTTCGGCTTCTTCCGCCAAAAGCTCTTCGCGGTCAGAAGTCGGAATCCGAAAATAATCTGGATGAATCTCACCAAAAGGTAAAAAACCCTGGCGGTTACCTCCGTATTCAACGAAGGCAGCTTGCAGTGATGGCTCTACCCGAACAACTTTCGCCAGGTAAATGTTAGAGCGCAACGGACGCGCATCTGAAAACTCTATATCAAAGTCTGCAAGCGTATTTCCATCAAGCAGGGCAATTCGGGTTTCTTGCGGGATTGTCCCGTCGATTAGCAAACGTTTTGCCATTGAAAAATTTCTCCTTGTGCAGTCCCGCCAAGCTGTGCGCGTAGAGCAATCGCTCCACCGACAGGCAGAACACGCAGTCTGATAGGGTAAAAGAATGCATCATCGCGGAGCCGTAAGCTTGTCTTCTGCTTTGTTGAAGTGAGGCGTTGCCTCTCCCTTCGCTTATCGTTTCACACGCCGATGCGGTGGTTTGTTTGTCTAGACACTTGCCCGCCCGTTGGCTTGAACACGAACAAATCGTGCCACTCCACGCGAGTACATCGTGCCATTCAAAAATGCCCAAAGTGTCGGAAGGCTCACCATCAGCAAAGTGCCACGCTATCGCTCAAAACACTCAAATAGCAGAAGGTCTTGCGTTCCAAATCTCCGCACGAGTCTCTATACAGGAAATCGCTATACAAGAGCCGCTTTAGGCAGATAATAACCTTGTAAAACCTAGTCTATAACAGGCGACTCCGATTATCAAGAAGGGGCAGAAGACACGGGTTTCCCGTGGTATTCTGGGAGCCATAGTCCCTGAGTTCAGACCAAGCGAGACCAAGGCAGTAGAAAAGCTATGCAAACGGGGCAGGTTGTGCTCAGGATAGGGTTTTATACCCTTGCCGCTTGGGGGCTTATGTGGAGTCTCCTAGCTGTGGGTGATATGTCTCCGCGTGGCGGGCGTGGCGGACAGGCACCACGGCACGCAGAAGCCCAATCCGCCAGCGTGCGAGTGGATGGCTTCCGCTTCGGACACCGCGAAGGGGGAGGAATCCGCTTCGTCATGGAGCTATCCCAAGCCGTGCCATGGCGCGTCTTCGCAATCGGTAGCCCATACCGCGTCGTAATCGACCTGCCCATCGTAGAGTGGGACTCAGGCGGGCTAATCGATGGCTTAGGCTTCGTAGCAAACGCACGCTACGGACGATTCTCACAAGACCGAAGCCGTATCGTTCTAGACCTATCACAAGCCGCTCTGCCCGAAGCAACTTTCACCCTGCCACGCGATGGCGGCGGCAGACGATTGGTAGTGGATTTGGCTCCTGTGGCAGAAAGTGCGTTTCCCGAGAAGCTAGAAACCCTGTTCGAGTCCGAAGAAGGCTTTGCCAAAACCAAACGCCGTGCCGATGCACCACCCTTGCCCTTGCTGCGTCCTGCCTTGGGAGCCCGCGGCAAGTGGGTAGTCGTAATTGACGCAGGACACGGCGGCGTTGATGTCGGAGCAATCAGTGCCACCAAGAAATACGAAAAGAACTTGGTCTTGTCCTACGCCAAGGACTTACGCAATGCCCTAAACGCAACAGGAGAATTTGATGCAGTTTTAACTCGCAATGACGATAGATTTATCCCCCTGCGCGAGCGTATCAGCATTGCCGAAGCACTCGGCGGAGATATTTTCCTATCGTTGCATGCGGATGCAAATCCGTCACGCAAGGTGCGCGGGGCTTCGGTCTATACTCTGTCAGAAAAGGCTTCCGACAAAGAAGCAACAGCTCTGGCAGCTCGGGAAAATCGCTCTGATATCCTGGCAGGAATTGACCTGACCGAACACACAGGGCTGGTCTCGCAAATTTTGATAGACTTATCACAACGCGATGCCATCAACGCCTCACAGGATTACGCAAACCTGCTAGTCACCGACTTGCGAGAAAGTAAAGTCCGCACACTACAACGGGCAAAACGTTCAGCAGGATTTGCAGTGCTGAAATCTCCGAATATGCCCTCGGTGCTGGTAGAAATCGGTCACATCAGCAACGCCGATGAAGAAAAGTATCTAAACTCAAAAGAAGGGCGCAAAGAAGTAATTAATGTGCTGGTTTCTTCTTTGCGGCAATTCTTCCGCGCACGGACAGAGGAATAGGGCAGGGGAATTAGGACAAGGAATTAGGACAGAGAAATACATGAACTTGAATCATCCGCTCAATCCATTGCGTCCGCTGGCGCAACTGGCAAGCCTAGTAGCAATTGCCTTGCTACTTGGCTTCTCGGTTGCAGTCGTCGGAGCCTTTTGGGTACTGTACGGATTTGGCCGTGGACTCCCTGATTATCATCAGCTTGAAGAATACAGTCCGCCTGTTGTGACGCGACTCTATGCAGCTGATGGACAGCTCGTCGCAGAATATGCAGTTGAAAATCGTGTTTTCGTGCCGATAGATGCGATACCGCAACATGTTGTCCATGCGTTTTTGTCTGCTGAAGACAAGGGCTTTTACAATCACCAAGGTGTAGAGCCACTTTCGGTCGTGCGTGCCTTTTGGATTAACTTCCGCAACACAGGGCAGGAACGCCGCTTGGTAGGTGGCTCTACGATCACCCAGCAGGTGGCGAAGAACTTTCTGCTGACCAACGAAGTCACTTGGGAGCGCAAAATCCGCGAGGCAATTTTGTCTGTGCGTTTGGAGCAGGTTTTGTCCAAGGATCAAATTTTGGAGCTGTACCTCAACGATAGCTATTTCGGGCGTGGCGCCTATGGTGTTGCAGCAGGAGCCTTAGCCTACTTCGGCAAAGCACTTTCTGATTTGACCATCGCGGAGTCGGCGTATCTAGCGGCGGTCTTGAAGGCTCCGAGTAACTACCAGCCAAACCGCAACTACGAACGAGCTTTGGATCGGCGCAACTGGGTCTTGTCGCGTATGGCAGAAGATGGAGCCATTTCACAAGCGGCAGCAACTCGGGCACAAGCAACAGCAATACGATTAAATCCGCGTGGTGCCAGTGATGTGGTTTCGGCAGAAGTCTTTGCTGAGTCTGTGCGCCGTGAGTTGGCTGAGACCTACGGCAGTCAGACTCTCTATGGTGGCGGCTTGCTGGTACGAACAACTTTAAATCCGCGCCTACAGGAAATTGCCGAACGGGCTTTGCGTGATAACATCTTGGCATATGACCGCCGCCACGGATGGCGTGGAGCAATCCGCCGAAGTGTTCCGCAATCGGTCTGGCTTGCGCGGGGATCTGAAATAGAGCTACCCGCAGGAGCAACAGGCTGGCAACTTGCCCGCTTGAACACGGTGTCGGAGTCGCAGCTTGCTTTCACTCTTGCTAATGGTACGGCAGGTGCGATTGAAGGCAAGGAGTCCCTGCAGTGGATATTTTCCTCGCGGAGTAAAACGCGTCCTGCAGTGGGCGATGTAATCCTTGTAGAGCAACTTGAAGACACTTCCTATGCAGTGCGACAAGTGCCATTGGTTAATGGTGGCTTGATAGCCCTAGACCCCCACAGCGGGCGTGTGCTGGCAATGGTGGGTGGGTTTTCTCCTGAGACAAGTGAGTTCAATCGCGCTACCCAAGCCTTGCGGCAGACGGGTTCGGCGTTTAAGCCTTTTGTCTACCTAGCAGCATTAGAAGAAGGAATGAATCCGACTCAGCTCATATTGGATGCACCTTTCGTTGCTGACCAAGGTCCGGGGTTAGAGAAGTGGAAACCGCTCAACTACCAGAGCGACCAGTTTTACGGATTGACTCCGATGCGAGTCGGTGTAGAGAAATCGCGCAATCTTATGACTGTGCGTTTGGCTTCAACAATCGGCATGGAAAAAATCGCTGACCTAGCCGAGCGTTTTGGCATCTTTGAAGACCTACCGCCGTTTTTGTCCTTTGCCTTAGGAGCAGGCGAAGTCACCTTGCTAGACCTGACAGTCGCCTATGGCTCGTTGGTTAATGGTGGGCGTGAGATTACGCCAACTTTGATTGAGAAGATTCAAGACCGCCACGGAACAACGCTATATCGTGCTGATCCGCGTTCGTGCGAAAACTGCGTGAGTGATACCGATGGTGCGAATACGCCGAACGACTCAGGTAACTCAGGCAACTCAGGCAACAGCGAAGCGGAAGCCTTTGCAACTCTCAAGCGGGTGCGTAGTGGTGCACCGCCGCCGATACTGGCAGAAACGCGCAAGCACCGTACTGACCCTGCCAGTGCCTATCAGATCACTTCCATTTTGGAAGGAGCAATCCAACGCGGCACAGGACAAAGTGCGCGTGAATTGAATCGTCCGTTGGCGGGCAAGACGGGCACGACGAATGATTTTATTGATGCATGGTTTGTTGGGTTTTCTCCTGATTTGGTGGCGGGAGTCTATGTTGGCTACGATCAGCCGCGTTCTTTGGGCAGTCGCGAGTCAGGAGCCAGAGCAGCACTTCCTGCTTGGAAGCAGTTTATGGCTGAGGCGTTGGCGGGTACACCTGCGCGTCCGTTTCGGGTTCCGCCTGATGTGCGTCTGCGTTGGGTGTCGGAACAGACAGGAAAAACTGCCACGGCTGACGACAAGGGCGCAATCCTAGAAGCCTTTAAAGTCGGACAAGAACCAGGCGAAACCCGTGCCGAAACTTTAGAGATACAAGGGCTTTATTAGGCGGAGTACAATTTGCCTCCTTACGGATGGGGGCTTTACGGGTGGAAGCTTTGCTCGTAGATTGGGGCGTATTGTTTTTGAGCCCCCGTTGGCTTGCAGAACTACGCACGGAGTTAACGCCAATGCGCCCCGAACATCGCGCTTTATCTGAGTCGTTATCGCGTTCCCTGCAGGTCCTACGGGGGAGGCTTTGACGCACGTGGGTCTGAGACGCGTCTTGCCGAGCTAGACGCGCAATCTTCCGCGTCTGATTTTTGGGATGATGCTGAAGCTGCTGCGCGTGTCTTGCGCGAACGCGGCGTATTGGCGGAGCAAATCACAGCTCTACAAGATTTACAAACCGCCCGTGACGATGCGGAGACTCTTTTAGACTTAGCCGAAGCCGAAGGCGATGCAGCAAGCCTGCAGGAAGCCGAAGAAGCTTTGCGGCAAGCCGAAGCACGGGCACGGCAGTTGGCTTTGCAGGCGATGCTGGCGGGAGAAGCTGACTCCAACGATGCCTATCTAGAGATCAACGCAGGGGCGGGCGGTACGGAAGCACAAGATTGGGCAAGTATGCTAGAGCGTATGTACTTACGCTGGGCAGAACACCGTGGCTTCAAAGCAGAAATCTTGCACGAGTCCGAAGGCGAAGAAGCGGGTTTGAAATCTGCCACGCTACGGATTGAAGGGGCATATGCTTTTGGCTGGTTGCGTCCTGAGACGGGAGTGCATCGCTTGGTGCGGATTAGTCCGTTTGATGCGAATAAACGCCGCCACACTTCTTTTGCCAGTGTCTGGGTTTGGCCTGTCGTAGATGACTCGGTGGCGATAGAGATTCAAGACAAAGACCTGCGGATAGATACCTATCGTGCCAGTGGTGCAGGCGGACAGCATGTCAATCGCACCGACTCGGCAATACGCATAACCCACTTGCCGAGCGGTATTGTCGTGCAGTGTCAATCGGATAGATCGCAACACCGCAATCGGGCTACGGCTTTTGCGATGTTGCGCTCGCGTTTGTTTGAAGCTGAAATGCGTCGCCGTCAGGAAGAAGTCCAAGCCGAGTCGGCGTCTAAGAGCGATATTTCTTGGGGGCACCAAATCCGCTCGTATGTTTTACAGCCCTACCGTATGGTCAAAGACGCACGCACGGGGTTAGAGTCGGCACAGGTGGATGCAATCCTTGACGGAGACCTAGATGACTTCCTAGAAGCCGCACTTGCCAAGGAAGGAATACAAGAAAGCCGATAAAGGCAAGGCGGCTAGGGGTGCATTATTCTGCGCTAGGGGGTAAAGTGCAGTTTGTAAAGCTTCTGTACAGTTTGGTGTGGCGGGTCGTTAGCTCAGCGGGAGAGCGCTACCTTGACATGGTAGAGGTCACTGGTTCAATCCCAGTACGACCCACCAGCTTTTGCAGAGAGACAAGCGGAAGAAACAGGCGGGGGAAACAAGTGCAGGTACGCAGAAAATTTCTTGCCCCGAGCCTTGGCGTGGCATTTTGTGTGGCGGTCTTGTTGTTGGCTACTTCTGTTTTGCTGGCAGATGGAGCAACTGCAGATGAAAGTGCAGATGAAGATTTTGTAGCGACTCCGCAGATTGGTGAATTTGATTTGAGCGAAGGCACGGTGCCGCTACGCGATGTAAAAGCCTTTCGCAAACGGGTCTTTAGCGGACTGAACGAAAGTATGAAAAAGTTAAGCAGAGTCGCCCGCGAAGATTCCCCTGACCCTGTTGTCATCCGCGAGGAGTTGCAAACCATCGTTACCTACGCTCGCGAAGTTGTTCAAGCCTTTCATCCTGACACGGTCTATCTGCCAAAACGCAGAGCCCTGCCAGCCATTTGGCAACGCCCCGATGAATTTGTTGCCGCCGCCGCCGCTTTAGAACACGCCGCCTTAGCAGAACTTGCCGCCGACCCTGCCGAGCTTTCGGCTTCCTTGGAGCGTATCGCTGCTACCTGTTCGGCGTGTCATAAACCCTTTAGAGCAAGACGCTAGGAGAGTAGGAGAGTATGATGCAGTCAGGAGAAAAAATACGCGCAATCGCTTTTTCCCTTGTTCTGGGAAGTGTGCTGGTAAGTGTTCTGGGAAGTGCGATTGTGGTGGCGATACCTTCCGTTTTGGCGGCGGACGAAGTCTTTGACAGCAAGCCACAACTCGTTGGCTTTGATCTAGCCGATGCAACTGTTGCTGTTGATGAAGCAGACGCGCATCGCCATCGTGTCTTTCGCGGACTCGGCAAAATCAGCCATGGACTCGGCAGACTTGCCCGTGCGAAATCCCCTAATCAAGAAACAGTGCAAGCCGAGCTACAAAGGATTGTAGCCTACGCACGAGAGATTCCGCACGGGTTTCATCCTGACACTTCGGCTTTGCCTCCGCACAAGGAAGGGGCTTTGCCAATCATCTGGGAAAAGCCCGACGAATTCGTAAGCCGTGCCGCCGATCTAGAACAAGCCGCACTAGATGCACTCGCCGCCGATACAGCAGAGCTTTCGGCTTCGCTAGAGCGTATCGGAGCTACTTGTTCAGCCTGTCACCGCACTTTCCGTGCCAAGCGATAATCACCGCCTTTCACAAGCCGCTTTGCTCGTAAAGCCCGTGAGTGGCTTGTAAGGCTTGTGGGCGGCTTGTAAGGCTTGTGAGTGGCTGTAAGGCTTGTGAGTGGCTTGTAAGGCTTGTGGGTGGCTTGTAAGGCTTGTGGGTGGCTTGTAAGGCTTGTGAGTGGCTTGTAAGGCTTGTGAGTGGCTGTAAGGCTTCTGGGCGGCTTGTAGAGCCTGTAAGGGGTGTTTAAGGCAGGGCAGGGGCTTAACGGGGCTAATAGAGCAGGTACAAGCCCACGCAGACCAAGGCGGCAAGGAGCAGAATGCCAAGGGCAAGCATAGGCCTTTCAGCTTCTTCTTGCGGGATTGCATCGGCTTGTGCGTCAGGGGGTTTGGGGCGATGACCCACAAACATTGCCTTCAAGATCTTGTGCTTCCTTGCATATTCATGCCAGAAGACCGCAAAGATGTGAATCGCAATCAGTGGGATAAAAAACTTCGGCAGAAGATAGTGAGTCTGCGTCGCAAACACCACTACAGAATTCGGCAGGTAATAGACAAGCGGGCCAACAACAACAATATCGTCTTGGGTCATAAGCCCTGTGGTGGCTTGTAGTCCAATCAAGAGCAACAACGCCACAGCAGACCAAGAACCAATTGGGCTATGTCCCTTCCAGTGTTGCGGCTTGCCTCCCACACCCAGAGTCGCCACATCTTGCCTGACTCTGCGTAAAGGAAAAAGCGGGAAGTTTCTAAACCGTGCCTGCGCATTGCCAAAAAAGCCCCACAGCAAACGAAATATAATCACACCAAAAATCATCAAACCAATTGTACGGTGCACGGGAATCGTCGGGTTAAAGCTTTCCTCAACCTGCGAGGTGATAAGTGCCCCCGCAATCAACAAAGCCAAGATCCAGTGATACAGGCGGGTGGGTAAGTCCCAAGTTTTTGCTGTTTGCTTTTCGCTCATGATTGAATCCTTCCGTTGTGGCACTTCACTATACACCAACACGCCTGCGCCACTGCTCTTCGTCTAGGGTGGTTATGCCAAGGGCTTCGGCTGCGCGCCCCTTTTTGCCACTCCCTGGACCCAAGACCACAAGAGTCGTCTCCTTGGAAACCGAGCTGGCAACACGCGCCCCTTGAGACTTAGAAAGCTCCTTGGCTTCACTACGGCTCATCGTCTCTAGCTTGCCCGTAAAGACCACAACTTCACCCGCAAGAGCTCCTGTTTTGCTCCGTACCTGCGGAGGGGTAGGGCTTAACACTTCTTCCAAAGTCTTATAGAGAAGTTGATTTTCAGGCTCGGCAAACCAGTTGATAATCGCTTCCGCCATCTTTTCGGCAAAGCCATCTAGCGAAATAATTTCGTTGCGCTCGGCTTCGTTCTTAGCGGCTTGCTCCATCGCCTGACGAATTGCCGTTAGCGACTGCCAGCGGGTCGCTAGAGTTTCAGCCGCAACTTCTCCGACCATCGGAATCCCCAAGCCAAACAAAACCCGCACCAAAGACGCACTACGCCCCGCTTCAATCGCTTCAAACAAATTACGAGCCGAAGTCTCGCCCCAACCCTCCCATTCGGCAATTGGCTTGTTGTCTTGCCCACCATCACGCTCGGCAAGGGTGAATAGATCAGCAGGGGTACGAACAAGCCCCGCCTGCCAAAGTTGCTCCACTACCTTTTCGCCCAAGCCTTCTATGTCTAATGCTGCTCGCGAGACAAAATGCACAATTCGCGCCTGCTGTTGGGGAACGCATTTTGCTCCGCCACTGCATTCGGCACGTTTGCCGTTTTCCTGCAGAACCACTTTGCTTTTGATGGGGCAGGGGCAAGTTGTCGGAAACTTCCACGGCTTTGAATTCTTCTTGCGCTTTTCAGGAAACGCACGAACCACCTGCGGAATTACATCTCCTGCCCGTTGCAGTTCAACACGGTCATCTGGACGCACATCTTTACGGCGGATTTCTTCAGGGTTATGTAAAGTCGCCCGCGAAACCATCACACCACCAACATTAACAGGCTTAAGATGCGCCACAGGAGTCAAAGTACCCAACCTGCCAACTTGCAACTCTATCGCTTCTATCTGACTCTCCGCCCGTTCAGGTGCAAACTTATGGGCAATCGCCCAACGCGGAGCACGGGCAACAGCTCCAAGCCGTTTGCAGTACGCGCGGCTTTCTATCTTGAAGACGACTCCGTCCATATCAAATTCCATATCGGCGCGTTGGCTTTCTAGCTTGCCGTGATAGGCAAGAAGATCTTCAACAGAGTCGCTAGACAAAACCTTACAAGGAAATTGCTCAGGCACAGAAAAACCCCAAGCCTTCAAACAGGCAAGCACACCGCTTATGGTATCTACTTGCGGCAAAAGCGTGCCTTGCACTTCACCCCAGCCGTAGGCAACAAAACGCAGGGGGCGAGTTGCTGTAATCGTAGAGTCTAGCTGGCGCAATGACCCCGCCGCCGCATTACGCGGATTGGCAAAGATTTTTGCTCCTGCCGCTTCCTGTGCCTTGTTGAGTGCCAAGAAGTCATCGCGTGCCATATAGACTTCTCCACGCACGATGAGCTTTGCGGGTATCGGTGTGCCTGACTTCGCCTTAAGCTTTTTCGGTATGTATTCTTCGCTAAGGGTAAGTGCATTCGCCGTTACATTTTCGCCAACGCTACCATCGCCACGAGTCGCCGCTAACACCAGCTCACCGTTTTCATAGGTTAGAGAAAGTGAAAGCCCATCAATTTTTGGCTCTCCACGAATGACAAGTGGTTCCGCATCTTTGAGTGATAAGAATTTACGTGTGCGCTCTATGAAGTCGTGAAATTCTTCTTCATCAAAACTATTGGCTAAAGAATATAAAGCCGCTTCGTGCGCTACCTTGCTAAAGCCCCGTGCAGGTTTGGCTCCAATGGAGTGTTTTGCCTCCGAGGTGAACAGGTCTTCGGGCTGGTTGGCTTCTTCGTAAGCTTCTACACGGCGACGCAGTGCATCGTAAGCCGCATCGCTAATCTGCGGATTGTCTTCTTGGTGATAGAGTGCATCGTGCCGCTTAAGCTCCGCTAAAGCCTTTTGATATTCAGCTTTGCTCTTGAGCGGCGTATCAACAGAAACCTTTGACTTGCCCTGGGGCTTGCCCTGTTGTCCATTTCGCGGCTTGGATTTTTTTGTCTGCGCTTTGCCCTTTGCTTGCGCCTTACCCTTTGTCTGCGCCTTGCCCTTTGTTTGCGCCTTGCCCTTTGCTTGCGCCTTGCTGTTCGCTTTCTCGCTCGGCACCTGCGCCTTCGCCGCCTTCTTCACAGACTTCGCCACAGATCTCGCCACGGACTAAAACAAAACTCAAAACAAACCACGAAACGCCCGCTCAAGCACAGGCGAGTCGTCTTCTAAAGGCGCACCCTGAACCAAAGCATACGAATAGTGATACCACTCACTGTCAGGATAGTTATGGCCTAAAATTGCCGCCGTGCGCCGTGCTTCACCATCCAGCCCAAGAGCCAGGTACGACTCCACAAGACGGTGTAAAGCTTCAGGCGTGTGAGTCGTGGTGTCGTATTGCTCCACGACTACATTGAAGCGATTGATCGCCGCTAACCAATCCCCGCGCTTTTGATAAAACCGCCCAACCGAAACATGCTTTCCCGCTAGCAAGTCATACGCAAGCTCTGATTTCAATTGCGCATCACGCGAATATTCACTTTCAGGAAATCTACCAACCAAATCATCCAATGCATCTAAAGCAAGACGAGTCATCTCTTGGTCGCGCTCAATGTCTGAAATCTGCTCGTAATAACAAATCGCCCGCAAATAATACGCATAGTCAATCTGCACATTACCCGGATGCAAATCAATAAAACGATTGAAGGTGATTAAGGCTTGTCCGTAGTTCTGGTCGCTGTAGTGCGAATAACCCGACAACAACAACGAACGCGGCGCCAAGGGCGAATGTGGGTGCTGACGCTCTACTTCGTTATAGACTTCAGCCGCTTCTTCAAAATCTTCGTCCGCCAGTAGCCCTTCGGCTTCGGCAAATAGATCTTCGGCTTCGCGTCCAGCATAGGGATCAACTTCATCGCGAGCCGCACAGGCAGTCAGGCTCGCCACCAGCACAGCCAGCACAAGAAGTCGCACAGCAGCTTGAGGAATAGAAAGCATAAGGAGGTAAAGGTAGGCAGAATCCGTGGTGTTTTCCAGACTATACCACGGAAACCCGCACAGCATATCGCCGATGGAGTCCGTGCAGGCTTCCGTAAAGATTGCCACAAAGATCGCCGCAAAAATTACTATAAAAATTGCTATAAAGATTGCAAGACAGGCGATTTTGCGCAGATTCCGCCCCTGTGCTAAAACTTGTGCCACGCCAGCATTTGGCTCCACCTTTTGCGACTCCCTTACTCCTTACTCTTATGACGCAGATCTACCTGCTGAACGGGCCAAACTTAAACTGGCTCGGCAAGCGCGACCCAAAAATCTACGGCTCAGAAACCTTGGCTCAAGTTGAAGCCAAAGTATCCCATCGCGCCAAAGCCATAGGACTTTCGCTAATCGCACGCCAAAGCAATCGCGAAGGCGAGCTGATCGATTGGATCCAAGAAGCCATGGCAGTGCGGGCGCACGGGTTGATTTTAAATCCAGGAGCCCACGCGCACACTTCGTATGCAATCCGTGATGCCATGATGGACGCAAAAGAAGCAGGCGTGCCAACAGTTGAAGTGCATATCTCTAACATCTATGCGCGTGAGCCGTTTCGCCACACTTCAGTCATTAGCGCAGAAGCCGCCGCTGTCGTCAACGGATGCGGCACCCAAGGCTATCTTTTCGCCTTAGAGTTTCTGGCGCGTCAAAGCCATCCAGCAACGCGAAAAGCAACAGGCAAGAGCGCAAGCAAGAAGTCGGTTAAGAAAACCGCAAAAAAGAAAACAGCTAAGAAAGCAACTAAGAAAGCTGCGAAAAAGTCTGCGCGTAAAAAGTCCGCCAAAAAAACCACACGCAAACAGCGTTAAGCAACAAGCATTCTGTACAGACTTTAAGGCTTAGAGACTCCGAGTACAGACTCCAAATTGAAGACTTCAAATTGAAGACTCCAAGCTGAAGGCTTCAAGTTGAAGACTCCAAGGTAGAGACTCCGCAATTCAAAAAGCGAGATTTACAGGACTATGGCAAACCCAAAGACAAATTGGCTCGGCGGCGAGCGCGACAAAACCCTTGAAACCTTGGCAAACCTAATGCGCGAACAGGGAATTGGCTCGCTCTATGTGTCCGAGACCTTTCCGCGTGGAGAAGCCCGCAAGGTCTCGCTAACCCTAGCAGGACATATGCCAACAAGTGCCGTGCCTGTGGCTCCTGCTACGCCGCTGACTTCGCCTCCCGACCACGGAGCGCAATCCGTCAGCGCACAAGCAGGCAGTGATACAGAAGCTTCGCAAAACGCCGTGCCATCGCCCATGGTCGGCACAGTCTATCTGGCTCCTGAACCCGGAGCCGATACCTTCGTCAGCACAGGAAGCCAAGTCGCCCAAGGCGATACACTTCTGATTATTGAAGCAATGAAGGTTATGAATCCGCTCGCCGCACCACGGAGCGGCACAGTAACAAAGGTGCTGGTCGCCGATGGCCAGCCCGTTGAATACGGTCAGCCACTGGTCGTAATAGAGTAATTCCCTGCGCTCTGTGGAGCAGGCGCACAACGCAAGTCCATGTTTTCTAACCCATGTTTTCCAACCCATGTTTTCCAAGATACTGATTGCAGGACGCGGTGAGTCAGCTCTGCGTATTCTGCGCTCCTGCCAAGAGCTCGGAATCGCCACAGTCGCCGCCCACTCCGAAGCCGATGACCACGCAATGCATGTGCGACTCGCCGATGAAAGTGTTTGCATTGGTCCAGCTCCAGCACGGCAAAGTTATCTTGACCAAGCTGCAGTCATCGGTGCCGCAATGATCACCGATGTAGATGCGATTCATCCAGGGATCGGGTTTCTTTCCGAAAATGCAGAATTCGCCGACAAGGTGCGCGAACACGGCTTGGCGTTTATCGGGCCTTCAGCGGAGCATATCCGCACCATGGGAGACAAAATCGCCGCCCGTACCCTAGCCAAAGAAATCGGCTTACCCGTAGTGCCAGGAAGCGCAGGGGCGCTTTCGTCTCCTGAAGAAGCACGGGAGCTGGCAAAAGAATGCGGCTATCCCGTCTTGCTCAAAGCAGCAGCAGGGGGCGGCGGACGCGGCATGCAGGTAGTGGAGTCCGCCGACGAGCTAGAACGCTGTTGGATCCTAGCCAGTGGCGAAGCCGAAGGCGCGTTCAATGATGGGCGACTCTACCTAGAGAAATTCATTCGTGATCCGCGGCATATTGAAGTACAGATTCTAGGAGATACAAAAGGCGCAGTGATACATCTGGGCGAGCGCGATTGCTCAATTCAGCGGCGCAATCAAAAACTTTTGGAAGAAACCCCTTCAGCAGGTCTGCCACCAGAAGTACGCGAACGGCTTTTGACACTTTCTGTAGAAGCAATGCAGAATATGGGCTACGACTCAGCAGGCACTTTAGAATTTGTTTATGGCGATGGTAAATTTTATTTCATTGAGATGAATACCCGCATTCAGGTAGAGCATACAATTACCGAAGCGATTACGGGCTTAGACTTGGTGCGCGAGCAAATCAAAATTGCCTACGGCGAGCCGCTTGCTTTGACACAAGACCAGGTCAGCTTTACAGGCCACGCGATTGAATGCCGTGTGAATGCAGAAGATCCTGAAACTTTTATGCCAAGCCCTGGCTATGTGCGGAGCTATCATCCAGCAGGGGGAGCAGGGGTGCGTATAGATAGTGCTTTGTATTCGGGTTATAGCGTGCCAATCCACTACGATAGCCTTGTTGCCAAGCTGATCGTTTGGGGACAAGACCGAGACCACGCAATTGCTCGCACCATTCGGGCTTTGGATGAAACGGTTGTAGATGGCATTGAAACCACATTGCCGCTGTTTCGCGCAATCCTGAAAGACGCGGAATTTTCTTCGGGGCAATACGATACGGGCTGGCTAGAGCGTAGCCGCAAGGCTGGGCGGCTTGTCCTGAGTGAAGGGTAATCTGTGAAGGGTAGTCCGTGAAGGATAATCTGCGCGGGCTAATCGTGAGGGGTAATTTCAGTAAGCAAGCGGGCGCGGTCTTGGTCTGTGAAAGAAGAAGATAAAGTGGCGGATATTGTCAGAGCTTTGGCAAGTTGTTCTTGATAGGCTTCGCGTGAAACTTCTTCTGTTCCGAATTGTGCCAAATGCGGAGTTAAAAACTGCGTATCCAGTAAAACAAATCTGCCGTGGCGTAAGCGCAAAACCAATTCTACCAGTGCAACCTTGCTGGCATCACGCGCAAGCGAAAACATAGACTCGCCAAAAAAGATTCCGCCTAAAGATAATCCGTAAAGCCCGCCCACAAGGGTAGGGCGATTTTTTGCGGCTTTAATTGTTTCCTTCATAGACTCTTCCCTGTGGGAATTTTCTCTGGGGGAATTTTTATTATGGGTATTTTCCTTATTGGTATTTTCCTTATGGGTATTTTTATTAGCGGCTTTAATTATTTCCTTCATAGACTTTTCCCTATGGGAATTTTCTCTGGGGGAATTTTTATTATGGGTATTTTCCTTGTTGGTGTTTTCGCTATGGGTATTTTCGCTATGGGTATTTTCATTTGCGGCTTTAATTATTTCCTTCATAGATTCTTCCCTATAGGAATTTTCTCTGGGAGTGTTTTTAGTATTCGTGTTTTCCTTATCGGTACTTTCCTTATGGGTATTTTCGTTAGCGGATTTAATTGTTTCCCGCATAAACCCTTTCGTACTGTTGTGCATACCTTCCGCTACAAAAGATAGCGTGGTGGCTTCTGTATCAGCTTCTAAGTTCTGCCAGACTTCAATTGAATGAACGGTCTTACGGGTCGCAAGCCCGCAATAGAGCTCTTCGATTTCTCGGTTAATCCAAGTTTCACCATGCGCCGTAGCGCAGTTGTGAATCACTTCGTGGGGTGCATGATTGAGCGTACAGAAAAATTTTCCACTACGGAAAGTACGCAACAAACGACGCGGCACATGAAACTGATTAAGAGATAAAAGACCACGCCGCTCAGGAGCTACCCAGTGTAAGGAGTCAGCTTTGCGCGACTCCGCCATAGGGAAGACTCCCACAGCATAGGCCTGCAGCAAAAGTTCAGGAGTAAGTCGCATAGCCACACCAAAACCATAACAAAAAGCTTAAGCGAAAGATGGCAAACGATTAAGCAATTCCATCTCCGAATTGTAAAAAACGCGCCCGCCGCCCAGACACCACCTGCTCCGACGACAAAGAAGACAAATCACGCAAGTCACTCGCAATCGCTTCATGAGTCGTACGCAACACAGCTTCAGGATTACGATGCGCTCCACCAATCGGCTCGGTAATAACACGGTCAACAACGCGCAAATCCAACAAAACCTTCGCCGTCAAACCCAACGCATCAGCAGCATCGCGAATCTTCTCAGCCGAACGCCACAATATAGACGCACACCCCTCAGGCGAAATCACCGAGTAAATCGCATGCTCCAACATATTCACACGATTGGCAGTCGCCAAAGCAATTGCTCCACCACTGCCGCCTTCGCCAATCACCACAGAAATCATCGGCACCTTCAAACGCAGACTCTTCTCAATCGTCCGAGCTATCGCTTCAGCTTGCCCCCGCTCTTCAGCCCCCACACCAGGATAGGCCCCGGGCGTATCCACAAAGGCAAGCACAGGCAAACGAAACCGCTCAGCCAAATCCATAATCCGTTGCGCCTTGCGGTATCCCTCAGGACGCAACATGCCAAAGTTATGACGAATACGGCCTTCCATACCTTCACCCTTTTCTTGCCCCAAAAAAGCCACCGCCGTACCGTCAAAACGTCCAAGCCCCGCAATCAAAGCCGTGTCTTCAGAAAAAAGCCTGTCCCCAGATAACGGCACAATGTCTGTCAAAAGCGAATCCACATACCGCCGCGCATGCGGACGATCAGGATGTCGCGCCACCTGACACTTCTGCCACGGCGACAAAGACGCATAGGTCGTGTCAAGAAATTTATGAACCTTCGCCTCTAAACGACGAATTTCATCTTCCATACCAAGCTGCCCATCAGGATCGCTCGCACCCGCCTGCGAACGCAAAGAAGCTAACTGCGCTTCCAGCTCCGCAATCGGCTTCTCAAAATCAAGGCAAAACTTCAACTGCATAGCAACACAATAGCCCAAGACTAACGAAGCGTGAAGATTGAAAAAATCACTCCACTATGCTACCATAAAAACCATCTGTAACTTCTATGGAAGCAGACAATTTCGCAGGAAATTTCGTAGGCAATTTCGTGGGAAATTTCGCGGACAATTTCGCAGACAATTTCCAAGTATTTCGGTGGGGGCTTCCATGGGTGCTTTCATATATGTGCAGGCTTTTTGTAAAGCGTTCTTTCGCGTAAATCTACTCTCGCTTTTCTGCTCTCCGCTCTTCTCTCTGCTCTTCCCTCTGCTCTTCTGTGCGCTCTTCTCTTTGGCAGTGCTGGCTTCTGCCACCCCGCCAGCACAGGCACAGGACACAATACCCCTAGACGCACTGTTCGGCGTAGAAGAAGACGCTTATCTCGGAGCCGAAGAACACGACGAGTCAAGCAATAGAGAAGACGACTCGGCAAAGGATCCGCTTGAAGGAGTCAATCGCGTTTCCTACGGATTCAATCGCGCCCTAGATGCAATGCTTCTGCGTCCCGCCGCAAAGGCATGGAATTTTCTAATTCCCGAACCCATAGATAACGCCGCACGAAATTTTGTCTCCAACTGGAAATTACCCTTTTCCGCCCTAAGCAGTCTGCTCGCAGGAGACGGAGCAGGTGCCGCCGACACCACAGAACGCTTCCTGCTCAACACAACAATCGGCGTTTTCGGCTTCGCTGATCCCGCAACTTCAATGGGCTTTCCACGTTGCGATGAAGACTTAGGACAAACCTTCGGCGTTTGGGGAGCAGGGGAAGGCGCATATTTAGTCCTGCCCATTCTAGGGCCTTCAGGTGTGCGCGATGGCGCAGGCACTGTCGGCGAGTTTTTGCTCCCTGACGCACAAGAAGAAACCCTAGAAGCACTCAAGGTCAAAGAAGATAACCGCGAAGCAATCCAGTGGAGCACAATCGGCGTAGATGCAGTACAGACTCGCGCTTCGCTGTTAGATGTAACCGATCATATAGACGCAACTTCGCTAGACCCCTATATAACAACTCGCTCCCTGTATCGGCAGAACCGTAAAGCTAGAATCGCCGAAACCTGTAGGGACTATGTGCTGGATTTCCGTGCCCGTCAGGCAACAGAAAAGACAGAGTAGTGAAGGCAGAGTAAGAAACAAGGGCAATATTCGCCCGCTATACAGGGCTGCCGCTATAAAGGGCTGTAGGGCGTGTATGGGGCTACGGGGGCTTTAGCTAGAGTTCAGGGCTGTAGGGTCTGTACAGGGCTATGGAATGCGCGGCTGTGGGATACAGGGCTGTGGGGTCTGTGCAGGGCTGTGGCGGGCTTTAGCTAGAGTTCAGGGCTGTGATGGGGCTACAAGCCCTTCTGGTGGCTCTGTGTAGCCGCTTTGCCTCCGTCTGGTGTTTTGCTCCATGCAAAGCCTTTATGCCCCTTCTAGCCCCCTTCTAAGCCCTTCTAGCCCCTTCTAAGCTCTTCCTAGCCTTCTAAACCCCCCTAAACCCCCATAAACCCCCATAACCCCCCATAAACCCACTTCTAGCCTCTCTGGCTTCCTGCTCGTGCTAGAATCAAGCGAATCGCCTGAACGACTCTCCACGAGCGCAATACCCCAAGCGCAATACCCGAGCGAAATCATGCCAAGCCAACTCTCCATAAAAATCTCCGCCCTAGCGGCAGTGCTGGCACTCGCCCTAGCACTCGCCACAGCCCTTGCTCCAAGCCCCACACAAGCCGCCGAGAAGGCAGACGAAGACTCCACCCTTGCCTTCATCTCTAACCTCGGAAACGAAGCAACACGCCTGCTAAGCGATCAATCCGTTTCCCAGCGCGAGCGCGAAAAAATCTTCGCCAATCTGCTAATGGAAAACTTTGACCTAGAAGCCATCAGCCGCTTCGTCCTAGCCCGCCATTGGCGCAGAGCAAAACCCGCACAAAAAACCGCATTCCAAGAAGCCTTCGGCGTAGCAATGGCAAGACAATTTGCTCCGCTGTTTGCCCGCTACAACGGGCCACCCCTAAAAGCACAAGACTTTATGCCCGATGGAAAACACAAGCAAATCGCGTCCGCCGCAGTCTATGTACAAACCGCAAGTGGTGAAAAAGCACATACCGAGTGGCGCGTCCTGCGCACCAAATCAGGCGCATACAAAGTAATTGACGCAAAGATAGAAGGCGTAAGCCTAAGCCTTACCTTGCGTGAGGAATTCAGCGCCGTTATCGCTCGCGTAGGAATAGAAGGCTTAATCTTAGAACTACAACGCCGCGCAGGCAGTTAAGCTTCAAGTGTAAAATCAGGATTGTGATTAAGGGACGGAATACGCTTCCGCGCTTCCGCCACAGCATTCAGGCTTATATCCGCCACTAGGCAAGTCGGAGTCTCTCCGTCGGCTTCCCGCAAAATCTCGCCCGAAGGAGCCACAATAAGCGAATGCCCATAGGTACGCCGCGAATTGCTCTGTTTGCCCTCCCGCTGGCTCCTATGCACACCACATTGAGCAGGAGCCAAGACAAAGCTTCCGTTTTCAATCGCTCGCGCCCTTAACAATGTATGCCAGTGCGCAACACCCGTAGCCTGGGTGAAAGCAGAAGGCACAGCAAGCCATTCGGCTCCTGCGCGCGCCAAGGCACGATAGAGATGCGGAAAACGCAAGTCATAGCAAATGGATAACCCTAAATGCGCCCACGGTGTTTTCACCACCTTGGCAAGCGCACCACCGTGCATCCAATCAGCTTCGCGATAGACTCTGTCTTCTTTCAGGTGGGCTTCAAATAAGTGAATCTTATCGTAACGCGCAACAATGGCTCCCGTGTCGTCCAGCAGAAAAGAGCGATTTTGCACCTTGTCTGCGCCACTGTCCCTATGGCTCGAGTCACGCACCAATAACGAGCCAATTAAAATCCATAGCCCATGGTCTCGCGCCGCTTGCCGAAAAGCAGAAAGAAATTCCGTTTCTTCTTCCGTGCGGGCAAGGCGCAAAATCGCAGAATTATCTCCCGAGATGAAGTTACTAACCTCAGGGGTAAGCACAAATTGCGCTCCCTGCCGCACCGCCTGTTCCAGCAGAGCTTGCGCTTGCGCCAAGCTTGCCGCTACATCTTCGCTTCCTGAAAGCTGCAGACACGCAACCCGCACCAGATCAGAAACATTTTCTCGCGAGTCAGTCATTCGGCGATACTATCACGCTCTACAGCAGAACTTGTAATCCCACGCTCAGCAGGAGAAAGCAAACGTGGCGGTGAGTCGCCAAAGCCAAACCCACGCAAACGCCGCGATATAGAAAGCACACGCACTTCGTGCGCTCCTGCCCGCAGTAAAGTCTCGGTGCACACATTGGCAGTCGCGCCACTGGTCAACACATCATCCAGCAGTAACACGCGCTTGCCCGCCACCAACTCAGGATTCACAACCGCAAAGCACTTCGCAACATTTGCATATCGTTGCTGGTAGGATTGTCCGACTTGTTTGGAAGTGTCTTGAACCCGCACCAGCGAATGCGTAATAAGCGGAAGCCCCGTCGCCCGCGCAAGGTGCAGCCCAAGCAAAGCAGCTTGATTGAAACGGCGGCGTAAAAGTCTGCGCCTAGAAAGCGGCACAGGCACGATAACTTCTGAAGGCGTGATTACATCCGCGCAGGTGCTGAGAAAAATCGGAGTCATCCATCGCGCAACCCGAAAGCGATGTCCGCGCTTGAGGGAAAGCACAAGCCGCCTGCCCGTGTGCGTATGAGCAAAAGGCGCACGCGCCTTAACAAAAACCCGCGGATGACGCTTGCACTCTTGGCAAACAGTAAACCATTCAGGTTCAGGCTTCACCGGCATATCCGGACGCAAAGTAACACCACAGATATCACACAGCGGATCAGCCAGATGAATCAGCTGCGTCTCACAAGGAGTGCAAAAGTGCCAGTGTTCGGCTCCATCATCCAAGAGCGGCGTATCGCAGGTTAGACAAGCAGGCGGCAGTAAGCCATCGGCAAGGTCAGCCGCGATCTGCCGTGCACCTAAAAACACCCTGTGGTGTTTATACTGGCGGATATGAAGCCCAACTTCTCGCAGACCTTTGATGTGCGGGCGCAACTGCGCTTTGTCCGCCGTAGCACTCAGGCGGACAATAAGACCACTGTCGCGCATAGGGGACTCCATAGAATCAGCCACCAAGTCGCAAGCGATTTATTCGCCCGCCTTGAAGACCTGCATCCCAACCAGCGCGACAAGTTCGTGCGGGTGACCGACTTGGCAAGTCATCCGAGTCTGCCGTGGGAAGTCGCCAAGCGCGGACTAAGTGCAAATTTCTCAAAGGAGAATTTCCTACAGATTACAAACGAACAACTGACTCTGCTTCAGGATACTCCGCCCCAGAGCGCAACAAACCCGCCACAATCGTATCCACCCACCAAAACAGGGGATAAACCCACCAATCCACAAGACAATCAGTACGCCAAGAGCGACTTGGTGATTTCGCACCTTTCTTTACACCTGCAGAATGACCTGCCACGGGTCTTGGCTTTTGTCCGCGGCTTGCTAGCCCCAGGCGGGCTTTTCTTGGCAAGCGTTGCAGGACCCGAAACCCTGTCAGGGCTACGCCAATTCTTCCTAAAAGCCGAAACACGCCTATACGGCGGAGCGGAAGCCCATATCGCGCCTTTTCCTGACCTTGCGGACTTAGGCAGGCTACTGCAAAGCACAGGCTTTGCCCTGCCCGTACTAGAGCGCGATAGTCTGCACCACTCTTGGGACTCAGCACATGACTTGATGCACGAGCTCCGCGCTTTCGGAGTCAGCAATAGCCTGTCTGTGCGCCGTCGCACGGTAAGTCCGCGCAAGCTGTTTGACGAAGTAGAGCGGCTTTGGCAAGCAGGCAATAAGCGCGAGACTTTTGAAGTGATCTATATAACGGCTTGGGCTCCAGCGGCAGACCAGCAAAGCCCAATGCGTCCAGGCACAGCAGAGCAATCTTTAACCCAATCACTAGGCGCACAAGGCCAAGAAGCTGTGCACCAAAACCTAAAGAAAACTTCGTAACGCCGCGACAAGGGGTATGTCAGCGGGTAATAGCTCCACTTCGTTTAGGCGGTTGGGAAATATCCAGCGCAATTCTTGTTTTTCTTTGGCTGTAATTTCTCCCTGCCAGTTGCGGCAGACATACAGAGCAAGTAGCAGGTGAAATTCTTCGTAAGTGTGCGAAGCAAAAGTAAAAGGAGCTAAACAGGCTTGTTCTAACTTGAGCCCTAGCTCTTCATGCACTTCACGGATTAAAGCTTGTTCTGGTGACTCGTCTTGTTGCGGTTTGCCACCTGGGAATTCCCAAAAGCCTGCCATAAACTTTCCTTCAGGACGGCGTTGCACCAGTACCCGCCCATCGCTGTCTAATAGCGCAACAGCTACGGCAACGCGCAAGGGCAAGCCTGTCTGTGCGGGCAGATCTGCTTGTGGCGGTGTATGGGTGTTAATTGCCAATTTTAAATTCTCCTCAAACATATAATACAGGTCTAGTGATTGTTTCAGGTTGATCTAGTTGATGGTTTCAGGCTGATGTAGTGATTGTTTCAGGCTGGTGTAGTTGATGGTTTCAGGCTGGTGTAGTTGATGATTTCAGGCTGATGTAGTGATTGTTTCAGGTTGATACGGCAACGCGCAAGGGCAAGCCTGTCTGTGCAGGCAAATCTGCTTGTGGCGGTGTATGGGTGTTAATTGCCAATTTTAAATTCTCCTCAAACTTATAGTATTGGGGTAAATCAAATCTTAGTGTAAATATTTTTTAACATGAAGTAAATATTTTTAATATGGAGTAAGTATTTTTAATATAGAGTAAATATTTTTTAATATGGATAGGTGGAGATAAGGATATAAATTATTTTTTTGCGTTAGACTGGCTAAAGGAATTGTTAAGCGTACAAAGTTGGTCAGCTTCTATACGAACCGTTAATCTCTATGTAGTCTTCGGTTAAGTCGCAGACAAAACGCCGTGCAGTGGCTCCACGCGATTTGCCCAAATCTAAAGTCACAGAATAACTCTTGCCACGCATAATCGCCTTAGCCCGCCTTTCGTTAGAAGCTCCGCCGTACGGTGCACCGCTCTTTGATACCCAAACCGAGCCAATCCGCACCGAAAGACGAGCCGCGTTCAAGCTTGGTGCAACAGCTCCCGCAGTCTGGACAATCCTGCCCCAGTTCGGATCAGCCCCCGTAAACGCCGTACGCACCAACGGAGCCGCCGCCAAAGCCCTAACAATACGCTCAGCCTGTTGAGCACTAGCAGCACCCGTAACCCTAAGCTCAATCACACGCCTTGCACCTTCGCCATCAGCCACCAACGATAACGCAAGCTGCTCAAAAATATCGCACAAAGCCTTGCGAAAATTCTTCAGTCGCGGATCCGTAAAAGATTTTATCTCTGCTCCGCATTTGCCCGTCGCCGCCAAAGTAACCATATCGCTCGTGGAAGGATAGGTATCCACATCTACCTGCGAGAAAATCGCTCCTGCTTCACGCAAACATTGCCGCAAAACCGAAGGCGCAAGCTTCGCATCCGTAAAAGCAAAGCACAGCATCGTCGCCATATCAGGCGCAATCATTCCCGAACCCTTGGCAATCGCCGCAATCCGCACAGTCGTATTTCGTTCGCTAGTTTTGCCACTCCCCAAACGCACCGTGCATCCAGCTGCCTTCGGAACCGTGTCAGTCGTCAAAATCGCCTTCGCCGCTCGAGTCCAATCACGCGGCTTTAAATTCTTCACAGCAGACTCAACACCACGTTCAACTTTTCCCGCAGGCGGAGCCATTCCGATAACTCCCGTCGCCGATAACCAAACTTCATCCGCCGAACAACCAAGCCCAGCCGCCACCGCCCGCGCCCAAGAATGACAGGCTTTCTTGCCTTCGGCTCCTGTCTGCACATTGGCATTGCCCGCAACAACAAGTAAGCCGCGTCCGTGCGCCCTGCCATTGCGCGTGTGGGTGGCACTCCAGATGACAGGCTCGCCCTTGACCGCGTTGCGTGTGAAGAGTCCGCAGATTGTGCTATCTTGCGACAACGCAAAAAGCACAAGATCATCACGCCCACGATACCGAACACCACAGCGAGTCGTCGCCATAGTGAGTCCGTCAATCGCAGGCAACGCCGACGGCGGAGGGGTTTTCCAAACAGCCATAGTGGCAAGTCTAGCCTAACTGAAAGGGTTTCTGCACAAGCCACACGAATAAGACCATACGGACAAGACCATACGGATAAGACCACACGGGCAAGACCATAGGGACAAGTCCGCGCAGACAAAACCACACAGGCAAATCCAACCCGCCACAAGCCGCTAAGTTCAAACAACAGATTACACTCCGCTACGGGTTGCAAATCCGTGCGACAAGCCCCATCTATCTGTAGATAAGCCAAACGCTAACAATAGAGCTTTCCTGTGCTAGATACATTTCGCCGTTTTGTTCCCGATGCAAATGCACGCGCACTGAAGAGTCTGAACGACTCAGTCGCAGCCATCAACGCACTGGAACCCGAGTTAGAGCCCTTGTCCGACGACGCGCTACGGGAGCGCTTCGCCAACCTGCGCCAACGCGCCAAAGCAGATGAGCCGCTAGACGAATTATTAGTGCCGTGCTTCGCCTTGGTGCGCGAAGCAGCAAAACGCACCTTAGAACAGCGCCACTTTGATGTTCAGCTGATGGGCGGAATGACTCTCCACAGTGGGCGTATCGCCGAGATGAAGACAGGGGAAGGCAAAACTTTGTCTTCTACTCTGGCGGCTTCGCTCAATGCTCTGTCGGGTAAGGGAGTGCATATCGTCACGGTGAATGATTACCTATCACGGCGTGATGCCGAATGGATGGGACAGATCTATAACCTGCTTGGTTTGTCCGTTGGGTGCATCGTGCCAGGCTTGGACGATGCAACCCGCAAGGCACAATATGCGGCGGATATTACTTACTCCACGAATAGCGAGCTAGGGTTTGATTACCTGCGCGACAATATGAAATACCAAACCGATGAAGCGGTACAGCGTGGCTATAACTTTGCAATTGTTGATGAAGTGGATTCCATCTTGATTGACGAAGCGCGGACTCCGTTGATTATTTCGGGCCCGAGTGACGGATCTTCGTCCCTGTATGTTGATGTTTCGCGGCAGATTGGTGGTTTGAAGCCGATACACTACGAAAAAGATGAAAAGCGCCGCTCAGTTACTCTGACCGAGGAAGGTGTAGAAGAAGCCGAAGCGCGTTTGCGTAGAGCAGGGCTTTTGGAAGAAACAAGTGGCTTATACGAGCTGCAGAATGTTCAGCTCCTGCATCATGTAGAGCAAGCCTTGCGCGCACACACTTTGTTTGAGCGTGATGTGCAATACCTAGTGAAAGATAATCAAGTTTTCATCGTAGATGAATTCACGGGTCGGGTTTTAGAAGGAAGGCGTTTTAGCGAAGGATTGCACCAAGCCCTAGAAGCCAAAGAAGGAGTAGAAATCCAACGCGAAAATCAGACTCTGGCTACGATTACCTATCAGAACTTCTTTCGGCTCTATCCGAAGCTGTCAGGAATGACAGGCACAGCACTGACAGAAGCAGCCGAGTTTGAAGAAATCTACAAACTTGGCGTGACAGAAATTCCAACCCATATGGAAGTCGTGCGCGAAGATTATGAAGACCAGATCTTCCGCACAACAGCAGAGAAAGACGCGGCGATTTTAGAGCAGATCCGCACCTGTCAGATGGCAGGACAGCCTGTGCTGGTTGGTACGGTGTCCATAGAGCGCAGTGAAGCACTATCGGCTTTGTTGAAGCGTGAGAAGATAGCCCACGAAGTATTGAATGCTCGCAGTCATGCACGGGAAGCTTTGATCATCGCCCAAGCAGGTCAGCCAGGAGCCGTTACCATCGCAACCAATATGGCGGGGCGGGGTACCGATATTCAGCTCGGAGGCAATGCCGATATGCGGGTTGCTACCGAAATTGACGAAGAAGTCACAGGTGGAGAGCGCAAGCAGCGTGAAGGTGCTATCCGTGCTGAAGTGGCGGAAGCCCATAGCGCAGTTGTGGCGAGCGGCGGATTATTTGTCCTTGGCACAGAGCGGCACGAGAGTCGGCGGATTGATAATCAGCTCCGTGGGCGTTCGGGGCGGCAGGGAGATCCTGGCACCAGCAAGTTTTATTTATCGTTGGAAGATGATCTGTTGCGTATTTTTGCCTCCGAAAGATTAGACACGGTTTTGCGTAAGCTAGGCTTGCCTGAAGGTGAGCCCATAGCGCATCCGTGGGTGAGTAAGGCGTTAGAGAAGGCACAGCAAAAGGTGGAAGCGCGTAACTTTGAGATACGCAAAACTTTGCTGAAGTACGATGATGTAATGAACGAGCAACGCCGTATCATCTACGGACAACGCCACGAAGTAATTGGCAGTGAAGATTTGTCAGAGATGGTGCGGGAGTTTCGTGAGACTCTATACACCACGATGCCAGAAGAATTCTTGCCCGAAGGGCGGGGCGAGTGGAATCTAACGGGATTACACGAAGAGTGCAGGCGACTCTTTGCCTTGGACCTGCCACTAGAAACGTGGGAGAAAGAAGGCGTATCTGCCGATGCGATGGCAGAGCGTATAGCGGAGCAGCACCGTGCCAGTACGGAGGAAAAAGAAAAAACTTTTACGCCTGAGCTTATGCGTACTGTGGAGCGACAAGTTCTGTTGAATGTTGTGGATCGGCAATGGAAAGATCACTTACAGCAGTTGGATGGTTTGCGTTCGGGTATTGGCTTGCGGGCTTACGGACAGCGTGACCCGCTTAATGAGTTCAAGCAAGAAGCCTTTGCTTTGTTCTCGGATATGTTAGAGCGTATCCGTGAGCAGGTGGTATTTCTTCTGTCGCATGTTGAGCTACGCCAAGAAGAGCCGCCACCACCCCCACCGCAAATCTTCGGAGCTGCCGCTCGTGGTGGAGGTATACAAACAGGGGGCACAATCACCCATGCCACGGGTGAGGCTATGGATCCTGAACGCCCAGAGACTTGGGGTAAGGTGCCACGCAATGCGCCTTGTCCGTGTGGTTCGGGTATGAAGTATAAGCGGTGTCACGGGCGAGTTGTGTGAGCTACCGCGTGCTGGGCGTGTGTTAGAATAGCGGCGTAAAGCAAGGCAAGACGCACCAGCAAGGCAAAGCAAGCAAGCAGAGCAAGACGAACAACAAGGTATGGCAGACTTATGGCAGTGAGTGCAGAAAAAATCCGCGCGCGGGTGCTAGCGGCGTTTCCTGATGCAGAGGTGACTCTGCAAGACCTAGCAGGAGACGGAGACCACTACGCCTTGCGCGTTGTTTCAAAGTCGTTCCAAGACAAAAACCGTGTTGAACAACACCGAATGGTCAATGACGCACTAAAGGAAGAACTCGGTGAAGCTTTACACGCACTTGCCATCCAAACCGCAACGCCCGAGTAGCGCAACGCTTGAGTAAAAGGAAAGAACCATGACTGATATGCAAACCCGTATCCGCACTGAAGTGCAAGAAAATCCTGTTGTGCTCTATATGAAAGGCACGGCGCAGATGCCGCAGTGCGGTTTTTCTAATGTTGTGGTGCAAATCCTGCGCGGACTGAATGTAGATTTCCGCGATGTAAATGTTTTGGAAGACCCAGAACTACGCCAAGGAATTAAAGACTTTTCTGATTGGCCGACAATTCCGCAGTTGTATGTGAAGGGCGAATTTGTTGGCGGCTGCGATATCATCCGTGAGATGCTAGAGACGGGCGAGCTGCAAACCTACTTCGCCGAACGCGGATTAACCGCTAATGCTTCCGCTTGAAGGTAAGCGGGTTTTGCTCGTAGTCGGCGGCGGTATCGCCGCCTACAAAGCCCTAGACCTTGCGCGGGCTCTACGCCGCCAAGGAGCCGAAGTGCGAGCAATTTTGACAAAAGGCGGAGCAGAATTTATCACTCCGCTTTCGCTCGCCACTCTGACGGGCAAGCCCGTGAGCGAAAATCTTTTCTCGGTGGAGGAAGAAGCCAGTATCGGCCATATCCGTTTGGCGCGTGAAGCCGATTGCTTTCTGGTTGTCCCCGCCACGGCGGACTTTCTAGCCCGCGCCGCGCAAGGACGCGCTGACGACTTAGCGACAACAACTCTGCTTGCCTACGAAGGCGCCGAACAAAGCGGACAGGTGCTGATGGCACCAGCGATGAATCCGTCTATGTGGAGTCATCCTGCCACGCAAGGCAATCTGGCGGCTTTGGTGGCACGGGGTGTGCGTATCATTCCGCCCGCCGAAGGCGATATGGCCTGCGGAGAAGTCGGCCAAGGACGACTCGCCGAGCAAGAAGTAATTCTACAAGCCGTGACCAAGGCTTTGACCCACGACAAGCTATTGGCAGGACGCACAGCACTTGTCACCGCAGGGGCTACCCGTGAGCGGTTAGATGATCTGCGTTTTATCTCTAATGGCTCGTCGGGGAAGCAGGGCTATGCCATTGCTGAAGCCTTGGCACAGGCAGGAGCCAAAGTGCGCTTGGTGTCAGCTCCGACGGGTTTGTCTGCTCCTTACGGCACAGAGCGCATAGAGGTAGAAACAGCCGAAGAAATGGAAGCCGCTTGCCTAGCCGTGTCGCGACGTGATTTGGCGGTCTGTGCGGCGGCAGTCAGCGATTGGCGGCCAGCAACGCGAGAGCAAGGCAAGCCGCCACGCGGAAACTATGGCGACTCCTTGGCTTTGCGTGAGACTACGGATATTTTGGCGCGTCTTGGCACGACGGCTGAAATTCGCCCTTCCTTGTTGGTGGGCTTTGCCGCTGAGACAGGCACAGAGCAGGAGCGTTTTGCGCGCGCTGAAGCAAAGCGCAAGGCTAAGAACTGCGATTGGATTCTAACCAACGATATTTCTGCCGCAAGCGGTGTATTGGGAGGAGACGAAAATCAAATCGCGCTTTTATCAGACTCGGGTGTAGAAGTTTGGCAACGCGCACCCAAGCAAGCGATTGCTGAAGCTCTGACCCATCGGATAGCCGATTATTTTTCGCACCGTTCGTAAACCCTGGGCAAGATAATGAATGACTCAATTGCTCGCGTAGCGATTACGCAACTTGCTCACGGGCAAGACTTGCCCTTACCGTCTGCGGCTTCGGCTGAAGCGGCGGGATGTGATCTATATGCGGCTGAAGAAGTTGTATTGGCTCCGGGGCAGTACAAGCTGGTGCCGACAGGCGTGGCGATAGCCCTGCCGCAAGGATGGGAAGCACAGGTGCGGGCACGCAGTGGTTTAGCCGCCAAGCACGGGGTAGGGCTGGTGAATGGTATCGGTACGATTGACTCGGATTATAGGGGTGAGATTAAAGCGGTGTTGATTAATTGGGGCGAAAAAGAAGTGGTGATAAAACGTGGCGAACGGTGCGCACAATTGGTGATTGCGCGGCTTGCTTCTTTCACTTGGGAAGTGTGCGATGCACTTCCGACTTCTGAACGCGGAAGTGGTGGCTTTGGCTCTACGGGAACAGGCTAAGCTTCTGCAGAATTCGCCACAGCTTAATTTCCGAACATAAGCTTGAGATTTTGCACGGCGGCTCCAGCGGCACCTTTGCCTAAGTTGTCTAGGCAGGCTACAGCCAAGGCAGAGTCGGTTTCTACATCGGCAAAGACAGAGATCTTGAGCCGATTGGTATCGTTTAGGGCTTCGGGGTTCAGCTGCTCTACGGTTTCTGTTTCTGCTACTTCAATCAAGGACGACTCGCTGAAGTGGGTGCGGTAGATGGATTGTAAGTCGGCAAGGGTAGGGCAAGACTTCTGCCAAGCAGTTTTGGGCAAGGGCAGGGAGACCAGCATTCCACGATAAAACCTGCCGACTGACGGAAACAGCAGTGCCGTAGCACTATGCCCGCCGTGGGCGTTGATTTCGGGTAGATGCTTGTGGCGTAGGTTGAGTCCGTAGGCGATGAAGTTATTTGTCGCCTGTGCCCCTTGGGCTTCTTCAAAATCGGCAATCATCTGCTTGCCCCCGCCGCTATAGCCTGAGACGCAGTGAAAGACTGGAGTCCAGTTCGGTGCCAGTAGCTCCGATTCTGCCAAGGGACGCAAAAGTGCTAGTGCGCCCGTGGAATAGCACCCAGGGTTCGCTACGCGCCCCGCAGAGGCGATTCTATCGCCTTGCCCTCTAGTTAGCTCAGGAAAGCCATAAACCCACTCAGGAGCGATACGGTGCGCTGTAGAAGTATCTAGGAGCCGCGTGTTGGTTTCCTGTGCCCACTCCGCGACTTCGCGTGCTGCCGTATCTGGAAGACACAGCACCGCCGCTTCACTCCTTGCTAGGGCTTCACGCCGAGCCGATTCATCACGGCGTTGCTCGTGGGGCAGACGCAAGACTTCAAAGGCAGACTCCGCACCTAGAAGCTTGTCAATTTCTAAGCCTGTGGTGCCTGTGGCTCCGTCTAGGAAGATACGGATTGTCATAGCAGATATAAGGCGGGTTGCGGTTTTACAGTTCGCTACTCCGCACGGTTTCGGTGGGTTCGGGTTTTTCTTCTAATCCGTCTCCGTCTGTGCCTTCTGTGTCAGGCGGTGGCGGGGGTGCAGCAATCGATTCCTCGTGCAGGATTTCAGAAGTAGGCGTATAGGGCTCAGCTTGCAACGGCACAATCGGAGCATCACGAAAATGCGCAGGATTAATCTCTTCAGGATTGGCTTTGCTTCCGCCCATACGTTTTGCCAAGACCATAACCAGTTGTCTTCCCTCCTTGCGGGGGAGCTGTTCAATGCGCACGGTTTCTGACATATCTTCAACAATCTTGCGCAAAATTTCTGCGCCAAGGTCTTGGCGCATGATTTCGCGTCCGCGGAAACGCACCACCAGCCGCGCACGGTCACCGCGTTCAAGAATCCGCTCAATCGTGCGAATCTTCACTTCGTAATCGTGCTTTTCAATATTCGGACGAATCTTCACCTCGTTTAGGTCAGAAGTCTTCTGCTTGCTCCGTGCTTGCGCTTGGCGTTTGCGCTCTTGGTACTTGAATCGTCCGTAATCTAGGATTTTGCATACAGGCGGCGAAACATTGCCCGATATCTCCACCAAGTCTAAGCCCGCATTTTCAGCACGGCTTAAAGCATCTTTTAGCGAAACAACGCCGATGTTCTCGCCGCTTTCATCTATCAGACGCACTTGGGGTGCAGTAATTCTTTCATTGGCACGCGGCCCGCCTATCTGCGGCGGCGTGCGGTCAGCACGAAACTTAGCGATGGTCTTGTCTCCTTTTGTTGTTTCGGGTTTTTGTGTTGTGTTGTTGTTTTATCGGTTTGCGTGTTGGTTTGTCCGTCTCGCGTTCGTTGCTTCAGGAGTTGCGGTTAAGCTTCAGCCCGCCGCAGATCAGGAGGCAAAGCTTCTTGGCGTAGTTGCTCCACGATTTCTTGGCTTGTGCTGAAGGTTTGGTTTTCCTGGTTGCCAAAGCGGCGTAGGGTGACCGAGTGTTCTTCGGCTTCACGCGCACCCAGGGTGAAGATGCAAGGCACTTTGCTAAGGCTATGCTCGCGTACCTTGTAGGAAATCTTTTCGTTGCGTAGGTCTGTTTCTACCCGCAAGCCCGCACTACGGAGTTGTTCGGCAAATTCATTTGCCCAGCCATCAGCCGCTTCGGTAATCGTAGCGACTACGGCTTGTGTCGGAGCAAGCCAAAGCGGTAAAGCTCCGCCATAGTTTTCAATCAGGATTGCGATAAAACGCTCCAACGAGCCCAAGATCGCACGGTGCAGAATAACAGGAGTCTCCTTCTCGCCCGAAGCCGCGATGTAGGTAGCTCCAAGCCGTTCGGGTAAGACAAAATCGCACTGAAAGGTACCGCACTGCCAAACCCGAGCCAATGCGTCTTGTAAGAAGAAATCCAGCTTGGGGCCATAAAACGCACCTTCACCTGGGTCTTCAGAGAAAGGTAAGCCTGCACTCTGTGCGGCTTCACGCAATGCTGCTTCGGCTTGATTCCAGGTTTCGTCTGACCCGACTCGTTGGTCAGGACGGTCAGCAAACTTAATATGCGCATCAGGAAAGCCAAAGTCTTCATAGACGCTCCGTAAAAGCGCACAGAAACGGGCTGTTTCTTCTCCGATCTGTTCGCGGGTGCAGAAGATATGTGCATCGTCCTGCGTGAAAGCCCGTACGCGCATCATGCCGTGTAGGGCTCCACTGGGTTCGTTGCGGTGGCACGAGCCAAATTCCGCCAAACGCACGGGCAGGTCGCGATACGAAGTTATCCCCTGACGGAAAATCTGCACATGCCCAGGACAGTTCATCGGCTTAACCGCAAGGGTGCGGTCTTCGCTTTCGGCGATGAACATATTCGGACGGTATTTCTCCCAGTGGCCTGACGCTTCCCACAGGGTGCGGTCAATCAGCTGCGGAGTGCGCACTTCTTGGTATCCGTCAGCGGCGAGCCTGCGGCGGATATAATTTTCTACCGTATGCCACAGAGCCAAGCCCTTCGCATGCCAAAACACTGAGCCAACAGCTTCCACCTGCAAGTGGAATAGATCCATTGCGGGGCCAAGGCGGCGATGGTCACGGGCTTCGGCTTCTGCCCGTAGCTCTAGGTGTTTCTTCAATGCCTTCTTGTCAGGAAAGCAAGTGCCGTAGATACGTTGTAGCGGGTCGCCGTTGGGGTCTCCGCGCCAATGGGTGCCGCCGATGTGGGTTAGGGTGAAGCCATCGCCTACCGCTCCTGTGGAGGGCAGGTGTGGACCACGGCACAGGTCTAGCCAGTCGCCTTGGCGGTAGATGGAGATAACATCGCCTTCAGGAATGGAGCCAATATGCTCGGCTTTATAGGTCTCGCCAATAGACTTGAAGTAGGCAATGGCTTGGTCGCGACTCCACTCTTCGCGTTCAATTGGCAGGTTGCGTTTGACGATTTCTTGCATCCGCGTTTGCAGTGGCTCTAGGTCTTCGGGCGTAAGCGGACGCTCAGTCGCGAAATCGTAGTAAAACCCGTCTTCGGTCTCAGGACCAAAAGTAATTTGCCCCGACGGAAACAGCTCCTTGAAGGCTTGTGCCAGCACATGGGCGGTGTCGTGACGCAGGACAGGTAAAACCCGTGGGTCATCGCGTTTGAGCAGCTCTACCTGTGCGCCGTTGTCTAGGGGTTTGGCGAGATCTTGTAGCACGCCATTAACGCAAGCCAGCACGACTTGCTTGGCGAGTCCCGCCGAGATGGACTCGGCAAGGGTGCGTGCCGAAGCCTGCGCGGGAAGTCTGCGCGTGGCTCCGTCAGGCAGGCTGACGGAGATGGACTCCCCCCTACTCACGGACAGCAGGCGTGCAGAGTCATGACAACAGCAGTATCGCGATTTAGGACAAACCGATTTAAGACCAACCGATTTAAGACCAACCGATTTAAGACCAACAAGGTCAGGCGTGCAGAGCGTCGCGCAGTATGGGCGCGCGGATTTATAGGCACGGCGAGAGAGTCATAGTTCAATAGAGTCTCGGTAGGTTTCTGTTGCTCTGATATTGGCGAAATTTGCGATTTTTCGCAAGATGGGGGGTTTTGTTGTGAGACTTGCCCTTTGGCTGATAGAGTCGGAGGCAAGTCAGCCCACGGGGCTTATATAGCCACTATACCCACGGGGCTATAAGTGGATGACACAAGCAGATACAAGCAGACACAAGCAGACACAAGCAGTTCTAGGGAGAAACACGCCTATGCGTCTATACGAAAAAGTAGCGGCGGCGGGAGGGGTAGCCCATCCTGCGGTGCCAATCGGGGATTTGGAGTCGCCTGTGAATGGTGAAGCTCCGTATTTTTGGGAGCGGCAAAGCAAGCCGCGTTTGGCGGTGCGTCCGCCTGCGGGACAGCTTGAGCGAGCGGGTGCAGGCGGCAAGCCGAATGTGGTTTATCTGCAGGGGCTTGCCTCCGATATGGAAGGCACCAAAGCGGTTTTTACCGACTATCTTGCTCGCAGGGCAGGGCGCACCTGCCTACGCCAAGATTACCGTTGCGTCGGAGCCAGCGAAGGCGAATACCTAGACGGCACACTTGGCGGATGGTACGCAGACGCTCGTGATTGCTTTGATGCTTTTACAACGGGGCGGCAGATTTTGGTGGGCTCGTCCATGGGCGGATGGTTTAGCTTGCTCTTGGGCTTACAAAGACCCGAGCGGGTGGCGGGGGCTTTGTTATTAGCTCCTTCGTTGGACTTTCACCTATCGCTACGAGCAGCCATGACCGACCAGCACAAACGCGACTTACAACAGCAAGGCTATTACGAGCGTTTTCCGGGCTTGCCTGTCAGTGCCAAGCTGTTAGACGAAGACCACGGCTTATCTTTATTAGACGGAAGTAAAATCCCTGTGCCGTTTCCTGTGCGTGTCATCTGGGGTGCGCAGGACGAAGCCGTACCGTGGGAACGCACCCAGTCAATCGTTGAAGCGATTGACTCTCCTGACTTACGCTTCACCAAACTTGAAGACGCAGCCCACCGCCTCTCCCGCCCCCAAGACCTACTCTCCATCGCCTCTGACCTAGAAGAACTTCTAGCCATCTGCTCCTAACCCACCACAAGAAGAATTCCGCAATTAATTTAGCTCCTGCCCTTGACTCCCCCATAAAGCCCAGCCAAATTTCCCCCGTGCTTACAGGCAGAGTTATTGTCGCGATTCGCGGCATATGATGTAATCTGTTGGTATCCCGTGGTGAAGCGCACAAAATCTGGCTTCGCCATCTTTAGTGCGCTTCACCAGCGGCGCAGAGTGGCTCTTCTAGCCACTATGCGCCGCCTGACCTTGCTCCTGTTTGGAGATAGCTAATGTGTTTTAGCATTGGTTGTTCATAATTGGATCTCGGTTGTGTGCCTGTAAGCACCTAACTTTTTGAGGGCTACTTGATAATGTCCGATATACGTCACCCGATCAGAGATTCTCAAGGATTGGATAAATCAGAAACTCCATACATCGATGCGCTACACAATGCGCAAACAAAAGAGTGTCTTTGGAAAATTCTTACAGAAAATTTACCCGCAAGCCAACGCTTATTCATACACAAACTATCCATAAAGGAATTTTATGACAGTTTTTTTGAAGTTCCTTACATAACAAGAAATTCTAATTATCGTGAAATTTCTATAAAGAAGAAAGATGGGAGTGAACGCAGAATTCATGCGCCTTGCGAGGAGCTTAAATTCATTCAAAGGAAATTAGCGTTTGTGCTAAGTGAATGTTATGAAGAATTAGAAAAACGAAATTTAAAAAAATTAAGAATTAAGAAAAACCAGCCAGAAAAAAAATTTACTTCTTTATCCCATGGGTTTAGGCCGAGCCATTCACCGCATAGCAACGCACACATTCATAAAGGCAAGAGGTGTATTTTGAATTTTGACTTAGAGAACTTTTTCCCCTCCATATATTTTCAACGCGTATTTGGGTATCTCACAAAAAGCAGAGATTTTAGACTCAGGGGAGAGGTGGCGATAGGCATCGCACGCCTCTCTTGTTACCAAGAGCGTTCTGATAGGTGGTATTTACCACAAGGGAGTCCTTGCTCGCCTGTGATTTCAAATTTGATTGGGCAGATATTAGATTTGCATCTTTTAAGGATGGCAAAGGCACACGAATGCACATACTCTCGCTATGCTGATGATATTACCTTCTCTACTTATTCCGAAAATTTTCCAATTTCTATAGCTGTTTCCGAAGGCCATGGAAGAGATAAAAAGTGGCGTGTTAGTAGGGAACTTCAAAAAGAAGTTGAGAATGCAGGATTCAAGATTAATCACTCTAAAACCCGACTAAGTTATAAAAGAAGCCGCCAAAGTGTTACAGGACTAGTTGTCAACGAACATGTAAATGTTTCACAAATATACTATCGGCAAACAAGAGCTATGCTTCACACCTTATATACGAAAGGAATAGAAGAGGTAAAATTTCCTTCTGGTGATTCGAATAGATCGACAAGAAAGGAACTGAGAACTTATGCGCGCTTAGAAGGAAGGCTCGGGCATATATATCACTCAAGGGGGTGGCCCTCTCCTGTAAAACCACAATCAGACAATCTAACAGGAATTCATAAGATGTATGCGAATTTCGTATTGTTTAAGATGCTTATGATTCATCCAAAGCCAATAATTGTCTGTGAGGGTAAGACAGATGTAATTTATCTAAAATGTTCATTAAAAAAATTGTTCGTTGACACAGAAGAATTCCCTACTCTATTTGCTATGGGCAAGTATGCACAATTTGTATCTTCATATTCTTCTTCAGCAAAAGGTGAAGACAAGTACAAATACACGATTAATTTTTTTCCTCAATCTAATAAAAGGGGGAGCAAAAGAAACAACGAAAGTGAAACTTTCAACTTTAAGCCCTTAATATATAAATTACTTAATTTAGATGGAGGGGTTGATGCTATGTATAAATTACTAGATAGAGTTAAAAAATTTCATAAGAAATACGATAAGGAACACAGCAAAATTCATTGGACATTCCCTTATCTAGAAAAACCTGTAATTTTTCTCGTTGATAGAGATAAAAAAGGTAAAAGTTTTTGGGATGCTAAAGGAGAAGAAGGCATAGAATTGCCAGAAGAGAATAGTTGCATTTTAAGATTCCTTAAGCCTCATTTTTACATTCTTTCTTTGCCAAAGATAGCGGAAGGTAGAACAAGTGTGAGTCCGCCTAGTGAAAATATCTTTAAAAATGAAAGATGTGTGATAGAAGATCTTTTACCCCTAGAATGCTTGAGCGAGAAGAAGGGGGATAATGGTGACATGGAATTTTCATACGATTCAGACAATAGTTCAGACGATAAAAAGCAGTACTATGGTAAAACAATCCTCGCTAAAGGTATTCGCCAAAAACAGTATGAAATTGATTTTTCTAGATTTGAGCCTGTATGGGATGCAATTTCTTGTGCGATAGCAGATTACGAAGAAAGAAAGAAAGATAAGAAAAGGGTAAATAAAAAGAAGGTGGTTGAAAAGAAGGTGGATGAGAAGAATACGGATGAGAAGCAGGAGAACAAGAAAGAAGATAAAAAAATTAATTTCTTCGCCTTCTCCGCCCGCCTCTGGCGCCAGTTGAGTCGCCGTTAGTTGAGGCAGGAGGGGCTGACTTAGGGGGGAGGTGGAGGGTTTTGGCGAGGTTGGGGAAGGGGGCGGTGGCGTGGGGGAAGGCCATCGCGGCGACAAAGTGTTCTTGAAAACGTGGCTCCACCGCAGTTTCGATTTTTTCTACACGCCGCACCACTTCTTCAATTTCAGCACGAGCAGAACGGTTGACTAAAGCAATCCGTGCGCCTTCGCCCGCGGCATTGCCCGCTCCCGAAGTCTTATCAAGGGGGCAGTCGGGTACCATACCCAATGCCATCGCATAACGTACATCAATGTGACTGCCAAAAGCCCCAGCAAGCTGGATGCGCTCTACTTGCTCTACGCCGCGTCTATCCATTAGCAGGCGCACACCCGCATACAAAGCCGCCTTGGCAAGTTGAATCGCGCGCACATCATTCTGGGTAATCCGTAAAGTCGGAGCTTCGGCTTCGCTCGGCTCATACAAGCTGTAGGCAAAAGTGCGCCCTTCGCTGACAATACGCTCGCACCTGTCGCTTAACCTTCCGTCAATTGTGCCATCGGTAAGAATGACTCCCGACAAAAAGAGTTCAGCCAGCACTTCAATAATGCCCGAACCACATACGCCCGTGACTCCGCCTAGCTTTGCAACTTCTTCGGCAAAGCCTTCTTCGTCCGACCATTTCTCCGAGCCAATCACCCGAAAACGCGGCTCGTAAGTCTCACGGTCAATCCGCACCCGCTCTATCGCCCCTGGTGCCGCACGCTGTCCGCAGGAAATTTGCGCCCCTTCAAAAGCTGGCCCCGTAGGAGAGCTACACGCCAATACCCGCTCCTTGTTGCCCAGCACGATTTCAGCATTCGTGCCTACATCTACCACCAGCGTTATTTCATCACGGGTATGTGGAGTCTCTGACAAAATCACCGCCGCACAATCAGCTCCGACATGACCCGCAATGCAAGGCAGGAGGTAAGCGATTGCGCCCGCTCCTTGGGTCAAGCCCAACGAAGTCGCTGGAGTCGTAATAGACGAGTTCAATGCCAAAGCAAAAGGCGCACCGCCCAACTCAACAGGATTCAAACCAAGAAACAAGTGATGCATCACAGGATTGCCCACAAACACCATCGCCACCAAGTCTTTCGTATCTACTTCCGCTTCCGTCAAGGTCTCAGCAATCGCCGTGTCAGCGGCTTCACGCACAACTTGGGTTAACTCGGCTTCGCCTCCTTCGTTCATCATCACATAGGAAACCCGACTCATCAGATCTTCACCAAACCGTATCTGCGGATTCATCGCCCCAGACGAAGCTACAACTTCTCCGTCAGCAAGACGCACCAAGTGACAGGCAATCGTGGTTGAGCCAATATCTATCGCGACTCCATAAAAGGTGTCGTGGAAACCCGCACGAACCGCCAAAACACGGTGGCCTGTTGTCGTCGCTCCATGCCGCTCTTCGTGGAGCGCAACCGTAACCTTCCACTTGCCCGCCCGCAAAGCCGTCTGTAGCTCGTCAAGAGCCGTAGGAGCAATCGTCACAGCCCGCGTGTCAATTTCCCATTGGCTGGCTAGAGCAGTCAGTACACGCTCCCAATCGCCGCTGGGATGGTGCATATCAGGCTCTTCTACTTCCAAGTACAGCGGACGGACAACAGGATCCACCGTCACCGCCCGAACTTCAGCCCGCTTGCGTACCACCTGACGATGCACCTGACTAGACTCAGGTACATCCACAACCAAGTTTCCCGATACCTTGCACTGACAGCCAAGCCGCCTTCCCTCCGCCAAGGGCTTGCGCGTGGCATAGCGAGCTTCAACTTCGTTAGGCGCGTTTAAATGCTCTGCCTGGCTTTCAATCCCGTGCTTGGCAAACGAACCAAAAGTCGGAACCACCTGACACCTGCCACAAATACCCCGCCCACCACAGACCGAGTCCAAATCCACGCCGAATGTACGCGCAGCTTCCAGCAGAGTCGTGCCCGCCGCAACAACGCCACGCTTGCCCGAAGGCGTGAAAACAATCTTATGCCCGCTCACCGCCACGCGCCTTGCTGTCGCGTCCGTAGCCCCGCTAGGTCAAGCCGCAGGAGCCGCAACCCGTGCCGCCCTGCCACCGCGTCTGCCACCTGCCCGCCGCTCTGCTCCGCCTGATTCACCTGCTCCTTCGGTGGGAGCGCGGTATTTTTTAATCCAGTGGGTGCAGTCTTTGTCCTTGGCAAGCATTACATCCGAGGCAAGAACGCCAGCCATTTCTTCTTCGTGCAACGGATTCAAAATCGCCGAAGTCATACCCGCTCCCGCCGCCATAGCCAGAAAAGTCGCGTTCAAGCCATGGCGGTTCGGCAAGCCAAACGAAATGTTAGACGCTCCGCAAGTCGTATTCACCTTAAGCTCATCATGCAAACGACGGACAAGCGTAAAAACTTGCCTGCCCGCTCCACCCAAAGCACCAATCGGCATAACCAGCGGATCTACAACTACATCTTCAGGCTTAATCCCATGGTCAGCCGCTCGCTCAACAATTTTCTTAGCAACAGCAAAACGTACATCAGGATCTTCAGAAATTCCCGTCTCGTCATTGGATATCGCCACCACCGCACATTCGTGCTTCTTCACCAACGGTAAAACAGACTCCAATCGCTCTTCTTCTCCTGTGACCGAGTTCAGTAATGGCCTGCCCTTGCAGACCGCAAGCCCCGCTTCTAACGCTTCCACAATGGAAGAGTCAATGGATATCGGCACATCAGTAAGCGATTGCACAAGCTCAATAGACTTCGCAAGAAGCGCAGGCTCGTCAGCAAGCGGAATTCCCGCATTGACATCAAGTACGCGCGCTCCCGCACGGACTTGCGCTACTGCATCCGCTTCCACAGTGGAGAAATCACCCGCCACCATTTCAGCAGCAAGCTTTTTGCGTCCTGTGGGATTAATGCGCTCGCCGATGATGCAGAAAGGCTCGTCAAAGCCAATAACAACTTCGCGTGTCGCAGAAGATAAAACAGTACGGGTCATAAAACCTCTAGAAGATGGGGTTAACAAGGAAGATGGAGTTAAACAAGGTACGGGCTAAGCAAGGTAAGGCTAAACAAGGTAAGGCTAAACAGGGTACGGGTTAAGCAAGGTAGGGCTAAACAAAGTAGGGTTATACAAGGTTAAAGCTAAACAAGTTAAGGCTAAGCAAGGTAGGGTTATACAAGGTTAAAGCTAAACAAGGTAAGGCTAAACAAGGTAAGGCTAAACAAGGCAGGGGGTTAGAGCAGTCCAAGGTCTTTGAAGCTGGCGATCTTGCCTGTTCCGCCAACAATCAGGTGGTCGTGGAGTTCAATATCAACCTGTCCGATGGCTTTGGCAATTTCGCGGGTCATATTGATGTCTTCCACTGACGGGTCGGGGTTTCCGCTGGGGTGGTTGTGGGTCAGGATAATCGCCGTGGCTCCGTGGTGCAGGGAACGTTCAAGAATCTCACGGATGTAAATCGCCGTCCGATCCACCGTGCCACGCGACAAAGTTTCATCAGCCAGTAGCTTGTTGGCTGCATCCAGGTAGAAGATGTGAAAGATTTCTTTGCGCTCGCCTTTGAACTTAGCACGCATATAGCGTTTTACATTTTCCCAGTTGGCAAAGACAATTTTCTTTGGATCTACTTCATCACGGGCCGCACGAACAGCGATTTCTCCGACGACTTGTAGCAACAGAGCCGAAGTAGTGCCAATTCCATCAACCCGCTGAATGGCGTTGGACTCTTTCTTCAAAACCCGCGCCAACGAACCATGCACCTTCAATAGCTTCTTGGCTTGCGGCTTGGTATCCACACGCGGACGGGCATAGGCAAGCAAAAATTCTAGAAGCTCGTAATCTTCAAGTGACTCGGCTCCGACTCGCTCAACGCGAGCGCGGAGTCGTTCGCGGTGTCCTGTCTGGTGTTCCTTGCCAGAAACAGGCTTAGCAGTAGTAGTAGAGCTTTCCACGGAGCTAAATCAGCGTAAACGAATGGGTAAATCAATGGGCAAATCAACGGGCAAATCAACGGGTAAATCAACGGGCAAATCAAGAAGACACAGAGCCAGCACCTAACCACCAGCCAATAAAACAAGTATTAGCAGTTTTTGCCTATGGTGTTGGCAGACTTCAGGCGAAATCGGGGCAAATCTACACAGAACACACAGGCGATAGTAGGGGGCGATAGCAGGGGCTAGGGGTAAGGCTAGAGGCTAGGGGTAAGGCAGGGATTAGGCGTAAGGCAGGGGCTAGGGGCTAGGGGTAAGGCTAGGGGCTAAGGGTAAGGCTAGAGGCTAGGGGTAAGGCAAGGATTAGGGGTAAGGCTTGGCGGTAGGTCAGGGCGGGGTTTGGGGCTATTCTGGGCTGTTTTCGGCTCTATTCTGGAGTTTATTCTAGGGAATTACAGAATTTCATTGTTTTTTCATACCTTTTTATTGCTAACTAACAAAATTCGTGTTTTTTGTTAGTTAGATTAATTTAACTAACAAACTTGATGGTTACAGGATGCAAAGCAACAAAATAATTCACCTATTTCTTTAGTTGCTAAACTATGCCATCCGATGGGGAGGAATTGCTCAATGATTGCTATCGCTTCTTTGGCAGGACAGGTGAAGTTCCGTGCGCTTTGTGTGGTCTTGTCTGCTTTGCTGTTGTTTGTTTTGGTGCTGTCGCCACCATCTTTGGGGCAGGAGAAATTTCTGTTGACCCAGACGGGTTCTGGCTTCGGCTTGGATGTGCCACAAGAGTTAGACGCACGACTTGCTGGTGGTGGGACTCCATCAACGGAGAGTAAAACCGAATATTTGCGCGGACAGGCTGACAGTCGCGTTCGTACCTATGCCTTGCGTCTATTCACGGACAGTTTGCGCGAAGCGGGTATGCGGCAGTTCGGAGAAAACTTCAGCCTAGACTCGGCTTTGACTTGGAGCAAAGGCACAGCTGTGCGGGGGCAGGTGTCGGCGGTAGTACCGCTCGCGCAAGGACAAGACCACCAAGGCAATTTTTTGTCGGGCAGTTTTTTACAGCCCAGCTTAAATCTATGGACAGATGATTTGCAGAAGTCGCGTAGAGATGTGTCTGTGGGCTATGTGGCACGTCGGCGGGTTGAGGGATACGGCACGCTTGGTGGTTCGTTGTTCTTAGATCGTGGCGATTACGGACACCAACGGGCTTCGCTTGGGGCAGAGTGGCGTAGCGGGGCAAATTTCTTTTCCACGCAACTGCATCAGCCGCTCACGGGAGTAATTCGCACTCCTGATGGGCGGTATGAAGGGGTATTGGCGGGATGGTCTGCTACGGTGCGGCGGTCTGTGGGCTCGCGGCTTGACCTTGGCTTTGAGGCAACGACTTGGCGTGATGGCAATCGCTCAGAGGGTAAGTTGGTGGCAGGCAAGACGATGGGGCAGGCTGTTGCTTTGGGTACGACGCACAAGGCGACTGTGGGCTATCAGGCGAGTCCTGCGTTGCATCTTTACGGAGGTTATAGCCGCAATCGTTTAGCCCAAGGTGAGCGTAACAGTTCGTATGAGCTTGGGTTTGAATATCGCTTGATTGGTGAGCGGCAGAAGCTATCCGCGGCAGGAGATGAAGATGCGGGAAAGATTTACAATCCTGTGCGTAATCATCCGTTGCTGGCGATGGGAGTCTATGGCCTAGCCGCCTTTGCCCTAACCGATTTAGATGAAGATAAAAAATCTGCACCTACTGAAACTGAGCCTAAAACTTGTGCGCGTGGTGGGGTTTCTTGTCCGCAGGCGGATGCAGTGGTGTGGATTGTAGATGCGGCGGGGCAAGACCTTGCCGCAGGAGCCGTTACCCGTCCTGCAAGTTCGGGAGATGCCGATAAGATTATTAAGGTTCGGGTGCAGCTGGTTTCTGTTGCGAAGCCGACTGCCTATCGGGTTTCGCTTATGGGTTCGGCGGTGGCAGGCACGGACTATGACTTGCAGTCGCTTGCGGTTCAGCAGGGTGCGGGTGCGTCTGTGGCGCAAGCCGACACGGAGTATTTCCGTGTGCCTGCGGGTGGTGAGACGACTCTGGAGATGACTTTTGCGATTAAGCATCGTGCCAATGCGGCGATATCGGAAATTGGTGTGCGTTTGGTTCCTGTAGAGGCAAGTTCCATTGCGGCGACGCAATCCATAGGGACTTTGAGTCCTGACACAGAAACGGGTGAAATTACTGCATGGGTTCGTCTGGCAGGAAGTGGCACCAACGCGGGCACGATCACGCCTGCAGGTACGGTGAATCCGATGGCGGGGCTTATCACGATACAGCTCTTGACGGTGGGAGCCACAAACGTGAGTCGGAGCATTTCTGGCAATATTCATAGGGGGGTTTTTGGCGGTGCGGGGGCTACGGCACCTTTGCGTATCTTTGTTGAGAATTTTGGACAAGCCCCTGCTGGCGGCAGGGCTAAGACTTCTAATTTTATAAACTTTCCTGCGCAGGTGCGGGCTTTCAAAGCCTATGTGCGTCTTGCCCATTCAGCGGGAGCGACTGAAGACTCCTATACGATTACGGGGGCGGGTGTGCGCAAGGTTGCGGCTGGGGTGTGGGAAGTGCCTATGGTGCGTGTGGCGAGTGCCTTTCAGGGTAATTTTCGATTTACGAAGCAGACTGTTACGACCAACGGCCAACAAGTTGTAGTAACGGTTGAAGTTCCGCCGATTGAGTACATAAAAGGAGACGGAACGAGCGAGCGGATTCCGACTTTTTCTTCTTCTTTTTTTAGCAGAGTTACGATTACCCTGAATCAATAATTGTGAATTAGGTATTTGGGTTTAGCTGTGTGGTTTAGCTGTGTTTCTTAAGTGTAAGGTGGATGAGTCCAGCCACGGGGTGAGAGGGTAAAGATTTCAAAGCCGCTAGAAGTCACGGCGAGTGAGTGTTCAAATTGCGCGGACAAAGACCTGTCGCGTGAGACTGCAGTCCAGCCATCGCGTAGGATTTTGGCGTGGGGTTTTCCTGCGTTGAGCATGGGTTCAATGGTGAAGAACATACCTTCTTCTAGGACTAAGCCTTCGCCGCGTCTGCCGTAGTGCAGAATATTGGGTGCATCGTGGAAGACGCGGCCGAGTCCGTGTCCGCAGAATTCGCGGACGATGGAAAACCTATCGGCTTCGGCGCGTTCTTGGATGGCGGCTCCGATATCGCCGAGTGTTGCACCGGGGCGTACGGTTTCAATGCCGCACATCATGGCTTCCCAGGTGGTTTGGACTAGGCGGCGGGCAAGCACGGAAGTTTCGCCGACTAGGAACATACGGCTGGTGTCGCCGTGCCAGCCATTTAGGATTACGGTTACATCAATGTTTAAGATGTCTCCGTCTTCTAGGATTTTTTTGTCGTCGGGAATGCCGTGGCAGATAACATGGTTGACCGAGGTACAGCACGACTTCGGATAGCCCTTGTAGCCGAGTGTTGCGGGTATGGCGTTGTTGCTGACGATGAAGTTGTGGCACAGGGAGTCAATTTCGCCTGTGGAAATTCCAGGGGTGATTGCAGAGCTGATATGATCGAGCGTTTCGGCGGCGAGTTTTCCTGCTGCCAGCATTGCCTGTGCGTCTTCGGCGGAGTGCAGGGTTATGCCCTGCGGAGTTGTTGTGCGTTGTGTCCGTGGCATTGTTTGTGAGTATTAGCACCTGCACGGAGTTTTTGTGAGTTTCTGTGTAAAGAGTTGTTTCGGTGGCGGGGTTTTTTGCGGGACTTTTTCGGGTGAATTTGGCTGGGCGGTGGCGTAGGCAAGCGGAACTTAGAGCGTTTCCAGTGAGGTTTACCTAGAGAATTGCGCTAGAATTGCGCTGAAATTGCGCTAAAAACAGGCAGTTATGCGAAGGAGCTGATACCTCGGCGGTTTTTCTGGTGGGGCTAGGGCGCAACTAGAACATAAGTAGAACAAGAAGTTATAGGCATTCTGCGGGATGGTTCTGCCTTGCAAGTTTCAGGGTTTTCTGTATATTTCACGGAATCGCATAGACAAGTCCGTGGGGATTCTGCTGTAAAGTCTCCCTTGGATGGGGCGGGTTTTCTGTGTGAGAGGAAGCGGTGATTTCGCGTTATACTTCCTACGCGGAGTTGCTTGCCCAACAAGGCTGAACCCGAGGGGGCGTAAGCTTGTTTTTTTGAACGCTTTGCGAGTCTTGAGTGGTGTCAGTTTGTTGTCGGTCTGAGGAGACTTAACTTTTATGGTTAGTAACCGTTCGCTGAGAGGACAGGCAAAGGTAGGCGCATTAGCTGCGTCTATGGCGGCGTTGGTGCTGTCGGTATTGTTTTTGTCTGGGCCGTCGCTTGGTGAGGACAAGTCTTTGCTGAACACCCAGACGGGTGACAAGTTCGGCTTGGACTCTCCGAAGGAGTTGGATGCACGGTTTGGCGGCAGTGGCACGCCATCGCAGAAGAGCGAAAACGAAGAGATTAAAGGATATGTCCGCGGTCAGGCGGATAGTCGGGCGCGGAATTATGTTTTGCGTTTGATTAGCGACAATCTGCAGGAAGCGGGTCGGGCGCGTTGGGGACAGAATTTTAGTTTGCAGTCTTCGTTTAATTGGCAGAAGGGTTCGCCGATCCGCGGGTCGGTATCGGCGGTGATTCCGTTGGTGGAGAATCAAGCCAACTGGGGCAGTTTTTTACAGCCTGGTTTCCGTCAATGGACGGATGATCTTCAGCAGAACCGCAACGATGTTTCGTTGGGTTATGTAGCCCGTCGGCGGATAGAGAATTTGGGCACGGTGGGTGGCTCGGTCTTTTTGGATCGCAGCACCGATTACGGACACCAACGTGCATCGCTTGGGGCGGAGTGGCGTGGTGGTCCGACTTTCTTGTCGGCGACATTGCATCAGCCTTTGACGGGTCCGCGGCGTGGGCCCGATGGTCGCTACGAGCGCGTTCTTGGTGGTTGGAATGCCAAGTTGCGGCGGTCTATTGGTGACAGGTTGTCGGTGAACTTGTCGGCGTCTGAGTGGCGTGATCCGGGTGACTTGGATGCGGGTAAGACGATTGGCGGGATTAGCCTTGGCGAGTCGCAGAGTGTTGGTTTGAGTTTTCAGGCGCATCCTGCGGTGCGTTTGTATGGAGATTATGCCCGTAGTCGCACTCCGAGTAGCGAGGCGAGTGATTCTTGGAAGCTGGGTTTTGAGTATCGTCTAACGGGCGAGCGTCAGCGGCTTCGTCAGGCGAGCAAGGAAGGCGAAGGCGGGATTTTTGATCCTATTCGCGAGCGTCCGGCTTTGTCGGTGGGGATTGTCGCCTTGGCGGCTTTGATTCTGACTGACGAAAGCGGCGGCGGCGGCGGTGGCGGCGGCGATGATAAGCAAGTCATAAAGCCTAAAGAGACTCCACGTGGTGGTACCCCAGCAAGTACAGGAACACGTAATCCTGATGGCACTATAGACAGATCGCCCCTTCCACCGAACGGAATAGAGCCCAAGCGGGGGGCTGTTGCGACTACAGACCCTGTTTTCGGTATTACGACGGTGGAGTTGCCATCTATTCCGCGTGATGTTGATTACCTTGTTGATACGATGGGTTCTACGACGGGGCCAGAGCGGTATGAGGTGCACTCCTTGTATGTGACTCAAGATGGCAATCGTAGGCGTATGGCTACGACTGACCGTTTTGTCTTGAAGCAAGGGGGAGAAGCGAAGTTAGAGACTTATGTAGCAATCAAGGCTGTTCCACGTGCCACGGTGACTGCCCCGTCTATGATTAATGTGCGGATGGTGCCTGCCGCCCCTGAAACGCCGAGTGATTATGGTACGACTTTGGCGGTTACGCCTTTGAAGTTTGACCCGCAGACGGGTGTGATAACGGTGGAGATTCCTGTCGCGGGCACGAATGCGCTTGATAATAATGGTGTCGTGACGGCTACTTATGAAGTGGGTGAGAGATCTGTTGCCTTTTCGCTTGCTCCTGTTGCCTATAAGCAGCGCAGTGGTGAGGCAAGTGCCACTGTTATAGGAGACAATGATATTACGGTAGCGATTTTCGGTGAAGGAGAAGATGGAGCCGAAACCGATGATGCCTCGGTGGTTTTAGAAGTTGGTGCTGAACTCTTAGACTTAGGAGCCGATAAAAAGCGCGGTGGTGGTGACGATACGGGAGTAACCTTCCCTGCTGAGGGAGTCGGGCCTGTGCGGGCGGTTTTGCAGTTTGTCAATTCGGCGGGTGCGCGGGCAGGGTCTTATGAAGTTGTGAGTGGTGCCACGCTGGTCAGTGCGGAGCAGGGGCTTTATGAAGTTACTTTAGAGACTTTTACCGATAACAGTGGAACGCCAGACAATCCTGCAGATGATGTTATCAACTACACCGCTGATGTTGAGATTATGGGTAAGGATGTTCGTATTGATGGTGAGACGGTAGCGATAGAGTTATTCCCAAGGCCTGTTTCTATCACTACGGATGAGACAACAGAGCAGCTTCCGACTCTCTTTGCCTATGACACCACAGGCACGGTTGAGCGTTCGGATGTAACCTTGACGCTCGACAGCAAGAAGTCAACGAGAGCGACAGTAGGTGAGATTACATTTGATTATGACCCAGGGAACCCTTCGGATAGTGCGAATCCTGAAACAGGTGCCTTGCCGAATATATCTACGGGTAGCGGCTACCCGTTTGTAGAGCCTGAGTCCGAGCCTTTAGAGATTGATCTTGCCCTGCTTGTTGAATTTCCGACTGCGATTGCATCGCAGAGCGACATAACAGTACCGCTTGAAGTTAAAAAGATTCCGATCCAACGCGGTGTTGCCGAAGAGGGGGTGGATTTTGAGATTGATCAAGCTTCTTTGGTGACGGAGTCAGTTCCTTCGGGGGGCGTTTTGACGACTCCAGATACGCTACATAATCTGTTTGTGAAGATAAAGATTTTGCCTGATGATGATACCGAGCCTGAAGAAAAATTTACCTTGGTGCTGGGTGATTTTGGCGATCAGAATCTTGTTGCTACGTACGAGTCTCTTGCTGAAATTGAGTTCAAGATTGCCGCGAATGTTGAGGCGGGTGATACGGCGGCGCAGACCTTTAAGGGCATAACGGTTACGCCGACGATAGCCGAGCCGAGTTCGGGCACGGCGGATGTGACGGTGACGGTCACGATGGCTGACACGGGTGATGCGGTGGCGGCGGGTAGTGAGCTTCAGATTCCGATTGTGATTAATGCGCGTAGTGATGATGCGAATTCGGCTGACTTTGGGGATCCGAGTGTTGCTTCTGGCGTGTTGCTTTTTGCGGGAGATAATTCAGATACGGCTGATGATACGGCGAGTCTGACGATTCCGATTAACGCTGACAATTTGGCGGAAGGCACAGAGACTTTAACTGTGCGGGCGGTGTTGCCTGACAATGTTTATGTTGCCAACGAAGGGGTGTCTTTGACTTCGCGGACGGTGATTACGGATGATGACCTGCCGTTTTTCCGTTTGAGTGTGCCGAATGAGTTGGAGGAAAATCGTGATGATCCGTCTTTGAATGTTCTGCGTATTTCTTCGCACTCAGCCACTGGAGCAGGCATAAATGACGCAACCAAGCAGCTTGCTTTGGAGCGTCCGCTGACTTTCTTTATAGATGCGGGCAACTCTGCCAATACTTTTAACACCAACGATCGGGTGAAGCCTGAGACTTTCCCGCGGACGGTGACGATTCCTGCGGGGCAGTACTATGCGGACTTCCCTGTGCAGATTGAGAACAACGAGCTTGTTGATGCGGCGGCGAAGACTTTTGAACTCAAGCGGATTGTCGCTGACAGCAAGGGTGTCTTGCCGAGCCTTCTTGCGAAGGCACCAGCGAACCGTGGCTTGGGGGTCAATGGTGTCAAAAAAGGTGTTACGGAGATTGCGATTGTAGATGACGACCGCGTGAAGTTGCAGTTGTATCGGCGGGTTAGTGATGGCAATGGCGGCTTTACGCAGGGTGAGCTTCTTGGTGATGATGCTGAAGTGACTCTTTCTGAAGAGGGCACGATTTCGTTTTTCTTGACGGTGGATAAAAACTTTGAAGGCGTGAACAAGGGAGCAAACGCAAACGAGCGGAGAAACAACACCGCACGGGTGCGGATTACGCTTGCGGGTTTGGGGTCAGCGAATAACAACGATGTTGAGGCGCATATTCTTGACGCTACGGGTGCGGATATAGGTAGCGGCTTAGTCTTTACGGCTGATGGCACCAAGGGCGCGCAGATTCCGCTCACCAACGCGCTTCCGTTGCCTGATGGCTCGGGTCCGACTCCTAAGAACGAGGAGACCGACAGGCGGGTGATTGAGTTGCGCTCTACTGATGAGAGTTTTGGTGATGCGCAGAGACCGATTAATATCGGGGTGAAGTTCCACACGGATTCCAATTCGGATGTTTTTGACACGCGGACAAAAGAAGAAATCGATCAGGATGTTGAGTACATCAGCAACGACTTGTCCATTGGGCTTGTTGGTGATGACAGTATCACTCTGACCGAAGGGCAAGACCTTCAGTTCCAAGTTGAGTTAAGGAAAGAGGGGCGGCGGGCTACGACAGAAGATGTGGTGACGGCGTTGGGGTCTGATACAGGGATGTCCTTTGCGGCTTTCTGGGTGGATTCAACAGCGACTTCGGGGGGAGCGAAAGCACTTCTAGACGCGACGGATTATCAAACTACAGTCTTGGCGGCAATAACGGCAAATGGTAATCCAGATTATCCAACTGTGTCGGCGAACTATGGCTACGAAGTCGCTGGATTCATTCCCGAGGGGCAGGCTGTATCTGACACAGTTACGATTCCTGTTGGCGGAAACCACGCCTTAGATGGCTTGGATAATGTTGTCATCCGTATCTTTGCTGATGATTCTATCGCAGGGCTTGCTGACCGCAAGACCACGCAGAATCCTACGGGCACGAATTCTGGCTACTTTGACGAGAAGGATGGGCTGACGATTGCGAATGCTGAGGGGGCGGAGATTTCTTGGCAGGATACAAATCAGAGAGCCACGGGCACAGAAGGCACGGCAGAGACTCTAAACGCTAAGATTCGCTTGATTGACCCTGAAGGCACGGTTACGGGCGTGGCTCCTGATTTGACGGATACGGGGGATATTGAAGTTGTCTTAGAAACGCCCGCTCCGATTACGCAGGGCGTGGATGAATCGGATCCTGTGAATAGTCTGGCGGTGGCGGCGGGCTATGACTTTGACAATGACGCAAGCACCAGCGGGACGGGCAAAACGCCGAAAACGCTGACCTTTACGGGGGCTACGGGTGCGGCGACGGTTGCTGTTACCTACGATGATGACTACATCACCCGCGAAGACACACAAAGCCGCTTTAATCTGGTCTTGAGGGATGTGGCGAGCACGGAAGTTCCTGACACGATTAATGGCAAAGAAGTTCGCGTGGATAAGACTCCGCTGGTTCAAGAGTGGAGCAATGATACTGCGGATGAGGCGACTCCGACACTGACCTTTGTGGCTGGCAAAGACGCTGACCTGATTGAAGCCACCAACGACGAAGGTGATCCAGTCGCGGATAAGCAGCAAGGCTCGCTGACTTTGGACTTGGCAATTCCTACGGGCAAGTCGTTGGCGGAGTCGTATCTTTTCTATGTGCCGAAGCCACTTATCACTTGGGTTGGAAGAGCGCGGAATGACGACCAACAGCTAGACGATATAATTGCCTATGAAGTGGCGACGGATGGCTCCACGGTTCAGGAAGGCGGCACCGACAAGGTAGATACGCGGCTTTCGGGCAACTTCCTGACCTTTGCCGTGGGGACAAGCCCCAGCAACGACAGGGTGCGCTTCAAAACGGGATACAAACTTAACCACAAAGACGGAGCCTTCGCCCGTCTGCCGCAAAAGGTTGAGCCAAGGGCGACTCCAGATCCAGCGGGCTCTGCCTTAACCTTCACGGGCTTGGAAGTCCCTTCTGCGGGCTTGACGAAAAACTACAGCGTCAAGGATGCCGACCAGAACCGCGTTGTCCTCGCTTTTATATCCACGGCACAGAATTGGCAGTCTGGTGCTGTTGTCGTCAATGACGATAGAGATGAACTTTATGAAGACTTAGCGCAAAAGGCTCCGCATAAGGTGCGGGCGTCTCTGACGCAGGTCTTGTTGGCACAAGACGGTGATGGAAATGGCGGCAATGTTGATATCGTAATTACCGCCCCTGCCCTTATGGAAGTGGCAGATGCGACTGAAAGTGGGGCTTGTTCCACGAGCGATGGTGATTACGCGGCTACGAAAACCTTAAGCTACACTGCCGAGACCACCGAAGGGGATAATGATCATACGAAAGTGCTGTTCTTCTGTGTTCGCACCAAGGCGGCGCAAACCGATGGCACGGCAGATGGTTTTCGGGTCAATGAGATTCAGGCTTTGGCGACTCCCCGCAAAGATGCAGACGGAGACGATGCAACAGACTTTTCTTCTGACCCTGTGATTGCCAAGTTCGTCGTGATGGACGATGACAATATTCTCTCTCTTGACGCAAGCAGTACTTTAGAGGTGGAAGAAGGAGAACTTCTTGACATTCCCTACAGCAGTGACGGAGTTGCCGCCCCTTCCAGTGAGCCAACGATTAGCAGTGGTGGCAATGTACATTATTTCGTTAACTATAAAATGGGTGAGTCGGCTCTGTTTCCGAAAGCTGTTCCAGGTGCGCAGGAGGATTATGCAAGTGAAGCTCAAGATTTCTTTGGCGCATTCAACCCCCTAACGCCGAGTGCAACAAATTCCGAGGTGCAGTTTGGCGGAAATCGTGGCTCGGGTGATGATTTTATTAATGGCGACAGGTATGTCGTCATAACCCATGCAGAGATTGACCCTGACAATCGCGGGATTAAGGCAAGACCGAAAGCGGCGAATTTGGCGAGTCCGACAGCGACGGAGCAGACTCCTGTCACTGTTAAAATTACCGACAATGATTTGGGTAAGATTGCGCCTTCTTTGACGGCGACTTATCCCACGGGGCGGGTGGTGGCGTTGAATGGAGGCAGTGCGCTTAGCGAAGGTGCCGAGCAGAACTTCCATATCGTCTTAGACACAGCCCATCGCGCGAATCCGACTGATAGCGGTGGTACCGCTCCCCTGATTATCAAGCTGTCGCCTTCTTCGGTGCCAAGCGGCTTTACAGGGGCGGATTACGAAATTGACGAAAGTGCATCCACCGATGGCGTGACGGTGAGCTACGAAGCGAGCGGAGCAGGCGGTAAAGGTGAAGCCACCATCGCCGTACAGCGGCAAAATAGCGGAGCCGCCGCCAGCGATGTTTCGGTCAAGAGCATTCCGTTGAAGATTGACTTTACTGAAGACTCCATCACCGAAGGCGGCGGCACGGTTGAGTGGCAGATTACCGATCTGGGCTATTTGGGCTGTGACACTTTGGTTGAGCCCGCAACCGCCAATGGCGATACAGGCTGTTATCGCGCAGGAGCGGTCAATGGTGCGCCCTTCACCCTAGCCGCCACGCTGGCAGACGAAACAGGCGACTTGCGCGTCACCGACACCACGGGCAAGGCGGTGAGTGCGATAACCCTTGATGAAGGTGAAGATCTAGCCATTCGCTTTACCCGTGAGCCTGCGGGTGATTTGACTCCGACTGTTGATGGCTACGCGTTTGATATCAGCTCCTATGTTTCGGTGGAGCTTCCGAATAGCAATGCCGTGACGCAAGCGGATTTCTCCGATTACACGGCGATTGATTACGACGGAAACGGGGCAGCACGACCCATAGAAATTGATAACTTCTCCCTCAAAGGAATGACCGACCCTGACGGGGCTGTAGAAACCGAAACCCGAGCCATTGAATTGGTGATGGGGCGGCTGGGGCATGCGTCAGAAAACTCCAATAGCAACACGCTAATCATCGGCACCGAGAAAGATAATCTGGTTGAAGAAGACGAAACCTTCACGCTGGTCATTGCTAAGACTCCGACTCCTGTGCAGGCACAGGTCGGCGACAAAACCGTTATGATCAGCGAAGAAACCCGCATCACCGTCACCATCAAGTCAAGCGAAATTCCGCTTGTGGAAGCCTACACACAAAGGGCAATTGTTGAAGGCTCTACTGCAGGTCAGTATGTTCTAGACTTCACCAAGGGGCCAATGTTCTCTAAGCCGCAGAAAATGCGAATTGAATTTTGGAGCGTGGGGCCCGATCCTAGAACGCAAACTGGGAGCGAAGATCTGTTCCTGAATCCTGCTGATTCATTTGATGTCACGGGTAGTGACTCTGGCTTCACGAAAACCAACAGGCCAGGACAAGGGCAAGTCACCCTTGACGCAACACAGACCACGGCTGGCGTTACCTATCGCACAGAAAATGGCCAAATTGACACGGTTGATAAGGGCGATATTGTGACCGTGCCCGCGAATGAGCCTATCAAGATTGTCTTTAACATCAACACAAGAACTAACCTATTAAGACCTAATGGTGAGATTAGAAGAAATAGTGATTATGTCAGCGATGGCGGAAAAACCACCGTGACAATGTGGATGTATTTTGCTGAAAACGATATTTTTGATAGAGACAGAAGCTTTGTTAGGGGCTTCACACTGCATGAGGGTAACAGGGAAGCGAATTATCGTTTGGGGCCAATTGATATTGATGATGCCGATGTCAACAGCGTCTCAATTGAGTTTGGTGATTTAACGCCAAGTGCAAGCTGGCAGGGCGGGCAAGCCGTACTGACTAGCAAAAAGGTTTCATACGAAAGCCAATCACCAACTTCTACGGGAGCGTCGGGTAACGCTAGGCATACGGCTAAGGTTAAGCTGTCGCGTCCGTGGGCTTCATCTACGGCGTTGGCGGTTACGGTTCGTTCTGATGTCACGGGTGTTGAGTTCAGTACAGATGGCGGCACGAACTACGGGGCGAATGGCGATGTAAGTTTTGCGCAGAACGACACCGAAAAAACAATCCACATAAGAAATGCAGGCGCGGGCGGTGACGGAACCGCCGAAGGCTTCGTAACCACAACCATTACCACGACTCCGACTGCGGCAAGCCACTCAGGGCTAGATACGGATACCGATAGCATCCGCATCATCCGTATGGATGATAACAATGTGATGGCAATGGCTTCCGCCGCAATCACAGAAGGCGGTAGCACAAGTATCACCCTAGCCTCAGCTGGCGGAGCGGTTACCGCTCCTGCAGGGGAAAGCTATAGCGTCAGTGCCACAATCGCCGATGCCGCCGCTCCTGCGGTTGATACCGACGCCCCCACCGCACTGGCGGGCGATGTCATCATCGTCCCAGGGCAAGAGGCAACGCCCTTCGCCGAAGCCACAGGATTTGAACCAAGCGCAGCTTTCACCAGCAATGTTATCTCCGTCAAAGATGACGATTACATCAACGGGCCACGCAGAATTAATATCACCCAGTTAGAAGTGAGCCCTGACAATCGCGGCGTGAGCTTCCAAGACTCCAGCGCGCAAACCGCCATAACCGCCACCATCGCCGACGACGATGTCGGAACTATCTTCGTCTCAACAACGCCAAACCGCCCCACAACACAGAAAACATACCTAAATGGCGGGGCGGGGCTTGTGGAAGGGCAGGGCTATCCGTTCTATCTCGTCTTAAGTAAGCCACACAGAATCAATAGCGACCACGATCACAGAGATGCCGCTCTGTCAGTGCGTATCGCCTCCTTTACTGAAACGAATGAATTTAAACATACCGACTATACAATCCAGTTGGCACGCCCCACGCCCGGGGTGACCGTAGTTCCAGGCTACGGAGATGGTTGGGGCTACGCCATTCACATTAACCGCCAAGACTTAAGCGATCCGAACTCGCCTTCAGTGTCAGTCGTGCCGTTGCTCTTGGTGCTCAAAAAAGATGCCGAACTTGAACCCGCCGCAGACATCACATTCGGCATACGAAGTCAAAGTGTCGGAGCTTTAGGCTGGGTCGGCTGTGGCACAGGCACCAACGATGCTAGCCACATGGAGCCTGCATCCATCCCTAAAGGCACGGGCGGCTGTTATTACATCGGCTCGCCCGATGGCACAAACCGCTTTGAAGTGGTCGCTAACCTTCTAGACGAAAACCAAGAACTCAATGTCTCCGCCGTGGGCGATAGCGATGGAGACGGGGTGATTGAAGTCAACGAAGGAGACGATATCGCCATTTCGCTTGAGCGGCTGGCTTCCACCGCCCTAACCGACACGGTTGGCGGATACAGCTGGGATATCAGCGACTATGTCTCCGTCAAAGACCTGTCGCCTGGCCTGACAATCAATGACTTCAGCACATTTTCAATTGATTACGATGGCGACAGCTCAACCGATAACGCCGTAGATATAACCAGCTCCGCCACCTTGCGGGGCTTCAATGGAGCCACAGAAACAGCAGGGATTAATCTAATCCTCGCTAGAACAGGACACGCGTCAGCAGGGTCGGCAAAAAACACTTTTATCATCTCCACCAACGATGATGACGAAGTGGAGGGAGACGAGTCTTTCACTCTGGTCATAGCACCAACACCAAGAGCTTTAGACTCGTCTCCCAGCGGCACACCGCTAAAAATCGGCGGCACAACCCGCGAAATCAAAGTCATCATCAAGTCAGCCGAAACCGCCCGCCTGACCGCAAGCACAACCACGCCCATCACCGAAGCAGGGCCGTCGGGTAGTCCTGCTCACGCGGCTGGTGTCTACACTTTGAACTTAAGCGGAAGCGGAACCTTTTCAAGCGAACAGAGCTTCCCGATCGCCTTTACGCAACGGTCGGGGGCGTTGGCTCCGCAAAGCTTGTCGCTCGGGCAGGACGACACAAGCACCTTCAAGGTCAGCCTAGATACCACCGCCAGCACAGACAATGTCAGAATAGAAGGAAACAATCTGGTCATACCCGCAAGCGACTTAGCAAGCGGAATCACCGCCCAGTTCAATATCTCGCTCATCAATACAAGCACCAATGACGCGGTGCTAACCAAAGTCTTCGCGGTCGTGCAAGATCCGAACGGACTGCTGACAGAGTCTCCCTTCGCAGGCGAAGTCGGAGTCGTTGATTACGACAAAATCCGCGTCATCTTGGAGTTTGACGAACTCACAGGCTCGTGGGGCGGCACAGAAAATTTCTATACCTCCACCGATAAGAAAACGCTCTACGAGCTGCAAGGCAGCACAAACGAAATACGCAGGGGAACGCTCAAGCTCTCACGGGCGCTAGACTCAGGAGCAGCTGACTTCCATGTCAGCATGACCGCCACCAACGCCGCCACCAACGCCAAAGTCGCGCAAATCTCAACGGCAACTGGAATCTCATTCGGAACAGAAGTCGCCACAGACGGAAATCCGCTTAGCTTCAGATTCGTACAAGGACAAGAAACCGAAAAAATCTTCTATGTGCGAATGAGCGGCTCCGCAGGTGATACCGCAAAAGAAGGCACCGCAGAAGGCGTAACCACCATCACCGCAACGCCGCTCGCCATTGACGCACGGAGTGACTCCGCAAACTTCTTAAACCAAACCGCCGAAGCAAAGCATGTGCGCTTTGACAACAACAATGTCTTCAATGTTGCCCGTGGCGGCTTTACCCTCTCTGAAGGTAGCGAGCTTGCGGTATCGCTCAACAACAACACGCCCAACGAAGGGACAGGTACGGCGGTTACCGCTCCTGCGGGGCAGAAATACACAGTCAAGGCACTTGGATTTAGCGCAACAACTACGCTTCCTGTTGCGATAGGGGGCAGTGACTATCTGCTTGTACCCGAAGGCGTTGGAGTAGATAGTCTTGATCCTGCCACGCCAATTACGGGGCTGGCAGAGTTTCCTGGCGATGATTTCATCAATGGCACGCGCAGAGTATCTCTAAACGGAATCAGCGTTGAACCCGCAAAACGCGGCGTCAATGTGGGCGCGGCAAGAAATTTCTTAGTCACCATCAGAGACGAAACCCCCGCCGCTAGTGTGGCGGTGCATACGACTGCGGCGTATCCAACTCTGCCTGCGGCGGCGGGTGTCAATAACGCCGACCTGACCTCAAACCTCAACAACGGAAACCCCGTCGTTGAAGGAAGCGAACAGCTCTTCTATCTGCTCTTAGAAAAAGCCCACAGAGCCAACATCTATTCTTCAAATCGCAAACCCGTGCAAGTGCGGATTGCTCCGCTGTCGGGGGGGCTAACCCGTGGTGATTACGAAATCAAGCTCGGCGATCCAACCCAAAGCGGCGTTGAAGGCGGAGTTGAAGGCGTAGAAGTCGTTGCTAGCGGTGCAAACGACCCCTCAGGATATATCGTCAGGATTGACCGCAAAGATACAACCGAGGCAACTTCCACTTCAGAAACGATTATCCCGCTTCTTATCAGCCTGAAAAAAGACGACACCACAGACGCCGCCGCAACCCATACCTTCGGTATCGTAGGGCATGCCGCCACTAGCACAAAGGCTTTGGGTCCGCTTACTTGCGGTACCAGCGACTTGAATTGGTGGCAGCCCACCAATCTGCCTACCATCAAGACCTACGGCAGCAGCCACGGCTGTTATCAGCAAGCCGCCATCGGTCAAACCCCGTGGCGGGTTGCTCTCAAATTTACCGCCGAGCCTAGCGTCTTAGCCGAGACCACCACCGAGGTGATTGAAGGGGGCGGGATTACTTCCGCCACTTACGGAGACGGTATTTATGAACTCACCTTCTCAGGTGGAGACTTCGTCGCAGAACAACAGGTGCAAATCTCCTTCACCAAGCATAAAGACAAAGGCAAGGAAGGTGCCGCTAGCGAAGTCCTGCCGCTCAGCAGTGGCACAGGCACCAACGCCAACAACACGGTCAAGCTGATTACAGGAACAGGCGGAAGCACAGCAGGGGTAAGCCTGTCAGGCAGTACCTTAACCTTGCCAACCCTGCCCACTGGCGAAAGCGAAATTGTCGTCAAGTTTGCAGTCTCGTTAGGCGGAAAAACCGATAACGACGACGGACTCACCACCATTGAAGTGGAGATGGATAAACCCAACGGACTCGGTGCCGCCACAGGCGAGCTTGAGGAAAAAGATGGCGATGATTCCAAGCTTGTCGGCGAAGTTTCTGTCAAAGATGCTGACCTGAACCGCGTGAAGGTTGAATTCGTCAGCAGTGGCTTTGATGCAACCACAACTTGGGGCTATGACGATGATATCACTGGTGTGTCTGCTGTCTATCACTCAGCAGATAAAACGGCTATCTATGAACACCAAGGGACTTCAAACCCCATCCAAACATTCAGGGTTGTGCTTGACCGCCCGTGGGAGTCAGACACGGCTTTGCCTGTTGCTGTCGGTGTTGGTGGTGCAGGAAGCAACTTAAATATCAACCTAACGAAACCAGCCCCAGGCAACCCACTCCCAGACTTGCAAGCCGATATAACTTTGAACTTTGCGAAAGGCGATACCGAAAAAGAATTCTTTGTGCAGTCTGCGCTTACGCAAGCCGATGAAGACGCTTCCACGAGTGGCAATCAAAACACAGCGTCGGGCTTTATTGAGACGACAATTACGGCAGATCCAACGGTGTCCGATGCATTGGCGGAGTTTATCGCCGATACGAATGCTACGGCTGATTATTTCCGTATGGATAACGATAACAACTTCACCATCAAGGCGGGAACAGTCGCGGTTGAAAATGTTCCTACGGGCTATGATAGTACCAACCAGCGACAGACTACAGCCAACTTTAATGTTTATGAAGCGACCGAGGGAGATGCATCGTTTGATGTTGTCCTAGCAGACGGGGCAGAAGTTACCGCACCAGACGGAAACGAATACACAGTCACGATTAATTGGAGCCGAGGGGCAGGTTCGCCACAGCCTGGAGCTTTTATTGCTGATGTTTATGATTTCCCCTTTGAGATAGAGGGTGCGGCGACAACGCTGAAAGCCGATGGCACGATTACTTTGCCTGTAGGCAATGGTGATAATTATATCAATGGTGATCGCTATATGAATCTGAGGATTGGTGCTGTCGCTCCTGCAGTTGGTATCAATCCCGCAAGGCGGGGTGCGAGTGCTGTGGCTATAGGCAATCAAACGTCTCAATATGTAAGGCTGAAAGACGATGATAAAGCCAATATCGCGCTTTCAAATTCGGTTGGAATTCCAGACTTGGCTAGCCTGTCAGGAACCACCAACGCAGAAAAAGCCGTTATCAAACTCAATGACGGAGTCGTAGATGAAAACGATGATGCTGTTGCCTTTACCCTTGCCCTCTCTAAGCGGCTTAATGCAAGAAGTGCCAGTGCCTTTTATGATGCAGTCTCGGAGAGTAATGCACCGCTACAGGTGAAAATTGAGCCGATTACTTCTCCTGCTGACTTTACCGCAGAGGATTACACGCTTGCACTGGTAGGCGTAGGAGGCTCCAATGGGGTTGAAATCAAAGAGATTAGTGACGGAAAAGGCGCCTATATCGTTTCAATTGCAAAGCAGAGTTTTTCCTTTTCCAATCCATCGCTCCAAACGATTCCGTTGTCGTTTAAGCTTACAGAAGATGCCAATGTTGAAGGCGGCGGACGAGTCATCTTCGCCATAACCGAACTCGGGCATCTTGGATGCAAAGACGATAGCGGTGCCCTAGTACTGCAACCCGCCACAGAAGAAGCCGCGCAAGTCGGCTGTTATCATCCTGCCGCCATCGGCGGCGAAAAGCTCGTGCTGGCAGTGGATCTGGCTGACGAAGTGACCGCCACCGCCGCAACCACAACCGAAGTGATTGAAGGCAACGCCAGCAACACAGGGGCGACCGATGGCGTCTATGGCATCACCTTCGCAGGGGGAGACTTCGCCGCAGCAGAAAGCCTAGAAATTGCCTTCTCCAAACAGAAAGACGCTGACGCCGAAGCCGCACTCACCATCGGCAATGTAGGCTCAAGTGCGGCGGTTAAGCTCAGAGCCGCAGGCTCAGGGGCTACCGACACAACAGCAGGGGTAACCCTAAGCGGAAGCACTCTAACTCTGCCCGCAGGAACTGACCCCGTGAAGGTGTTCTTTGATGTCGGCTTGGGGGCAACAGGCAACGATGGCGGGCTCACCAAAGTCTTTATGCGGGTGGATAAACCCAAAGGACTCGGCGCCATCGGCACAGGACTGGCAGAAGACGCAGACGATGATTCCAAGCTCAAAGGCGAAGTGGATGTTAAAGACTCCGATCTAAACCGCATAACGCTGGAATTTGAAATTCCAAATCCGCTTCCACCATTCTCGACAGCAGCATGGGATGGTGGGTCGCCAGTTTATCTTACTAAAGGTGCCGTATACGAAGGCGAAGTGTACTTGGTAGCTGCTGGTGCTGCATATATTGGCACCGTAGTTGCCAGGCTTGATAGACCTTGGGACAGCAGTACCCCCGTGGCTATAACGGTCGGGGTTTCGGGCAATCTGAAAATCGCTTCAGGGATTACCACTGCCCCCAGTACCAGCAGTGATATTACCCTTACCTTTAACCAAAACGAGCAAGAGAAAAAGTTCCGTATTCAATCTACTCGTCCTGTCACGGCTAGTGGTATCGGCTATCCCACCGATACAATTACTGCCACGCCGCCAAGTAATCATGCTGAAATTGCCGCCACTACCAGTAGCGTTAAATATATCCGTATGGATGATGTCGACAACGATTTCAGCATCAAGGCAGGGACAGTTACAGAACCTGCCCCCTACGCGCGCTCGGCTGTTGGTGATGCACTCACCAAAGACTTTACTTTCTACGATGTGATTGAAGGGACAGCGGGCGGGGCTTCGCTTCTTCTAGCCGATGGCGTAGCCATTACCGCCGAAGGAGACAATACATACACGATTGCTTTTGATACTACTGCAACGGGCGATCTGCCACTCCCCGCCGCCGTTGCAGGGGAAGATTATGCCGCCTCGCCAAGCTTTGAAACCGCAACGCTTGCCCCAGATGGCGTGGTTCGCTTCCCTCTCATAACCGACGATGACCTTGGCATTATCAACGGCAATCGTTTCGTACCCCTGCGGATTACCTCCATCGGGCCCGCGAACAGGGGGGCTTCGGTTGAGGGGGTGGCAAGTCAAACTGTTGCCAATCTAAGAATCAAAGATAACGATAAAGCCAATATCGCGCTTTCTACGACTTCTAATACCTATCCAAGTGCGGCGGCTGGCTCTACCCCCACAGAAAAAGCCACCGTCGTACTCAATAGCGGCGAAGCCCTCGGCGAAGACGATGCCACAGAACTGGACTTCTGGGTTGTCCTCACCAAAGCCCACAAAGCCGCAAGCTCCGCCGCCGCCTTCAAGACCGCAGAGTCAGCAGGGGGCGCACCCCTGAAAATCAAAATTGAACCCGTCAGCCCACCCGCAGACTTCACCAGTGCCGATTACGAAATCACCCTTGATGGCTCGCCGCGGAATGTAACCCTAACCCCAATCACAACAGGCAACGGTGCCTACATCGTTGAAGTAGAAAAAGGCACAGGTGCCGCCACCTCGCTCACCAATATCCCGCTGAAGCTGACAATCAAAGAAGACTCCATCGTTGAAAGCGGCGGAACCGTCAACTTTGAAATCACCGCCCTCGGACACCTCGGGTGCTCCACGCTGGTTGAACCCGCCGCCGCCGCCAACGCGCAAACAGGCTGCTACCACGCAGGCGGCGTGGAAGGCGCAAAATTCAAACTCGCCCTCAAACTCGCCGATGAAGGCGGCGCACTCAACCTCAGCCAAGTCGTCGGAACAGGCGAGCTCGCCAGTGCAGCACTGCCCGCACTCGTAAGCGGTAAATACCCCATCACAGTCGCAGAAAGCGACGAAGGCTTCGGACTCACCTTCACACGCGCAGGCGATATCGCCAGCCCCAGAGACAGCGGATACGAAGTAGACTTAAGCACAGGAAAACATATCTATATCAGCAACCCATCCAGCACGCTCACCAATAGCGACTTCGGCGCCATACAAATAGACTACGCAGGCGGCGGCTCAAATACACTCGTCAACCTAGCAGACGCAAGTATCGCCAATGTCAATGGCGGGGTTAACTCCATCACAGGAGCCAAGCTCAAATTCTACGAAAAAGACGGCGCCTCAGACGGCTCAAAAATCAACACCCTGTTCTTCAAAATCAATAACGATGACCTCGTTGAAACAAACGAAACCTTTGACCTCGTCGTTGATCCAGAAACCAACAACAACGGCGCAACCATCGCAGACCTATCCGTCGGCGGACAAGAATTCAAAATCACCAAAAAATCCACACTCGCAGTCACCATCACTTCAGAAGACGCCATAGAAGCCACTTGGAGCGCAACCACACCCACCGCCACCCCCATCACCGAAGGCGGAGTCAGCGGCAGTAACCCAACCGCCGCCAAAGGAAGATATATCCTCACCTTTAATGGCGCAGAATTCGCCACCGCCACAAATGTCGGTATCAAATTCCGCAAAACCATCTCAGGCGGCGCCAACGCAGGAACCAGCTTCCTCACCACAGGAGACAGCAGCAGAAATGTCAGCCTCGCCACAGGCACAACCAGTGGCGTCACCCTCTCAAACTCAACAGGAACCCACAACAACGGAACCCTAAACCTGCCCGCTGGAGTCTCTCCCATCGTCGCCGTATTTGATATCGGCCTCGGACAAGCCGCCAGAGACGGAGGAACCACCAGCGTTGAAGTAGAACTCTCCGAACCCACGCCCGCCGACAAATTCAGCCCAGGAACAGGCTTCACACAAACCGACGCCGCCACCAACACGCCCTACATCGGCACAGTCGCCGTCAAAGACGCAGACCAAACCTCATACGAAATCAAATTTGAAGTAGATGACACCGTCGCCACTTCAGCCCTAGAAGACTCCGCCACACCACGCGAAGTCACAATGTTCCTCAGACCGCTCGGTGGTGCCGCTCTGCCCCCTAACGACGAAGATATCAACACCGCCGCCACGGGTAACCAATTCCTCACCTTCACAGCCTCGCTACAAGAAGGCAGTGGCACCGACAGAAACGCCTACCTCACCGCCCGCGACTCAACCTACAACAACGGACGATACGAGTGGACGCTCAACCTCGCCAACGACGATGTCGCTGGCACCGCCTCCACCTTCCTCAATCGCGCCTTCACCGCCACAGTGCGAACCAAAACCGACGGGTCAGGATTCACCGCTCCCGAAGGATACAAACCCATCACACACGAACAAGTCACAGGCAACTTCACCCTCTACGAAGACAGCAACACCGTCAACTTCAAAAGCAACATCGGAACCGCCGACACCATAAGCGGAAACGCACGCACCGCAGGCAACAAATATCCCGCCCCCTCAGGCGAAGCCGCCACGCTCAATGTCACCGACTACTTTGAACTCACCGCGCCAGCCGCCAACAACATCAATTACACCCTCTACTTCACCGCCACTGGATACAGCGAAGACGGAAACAATCCGCTAGAAGCCAGAGACTACAAAGTCAGCACCAGAAACCTAGACAGCGACGGAAACACCATCTTCCTCACCGATACCATAGGCACCTTCAACCTAGCCACAGGCGGAACCCTGCCCACAAGCATCCAATTCATTGATATCATCGCCGACGAAATCATTGAAGAAGTAGAAGCACTCAGACTCACCCTAGACAGAATAGAACCCGCCAATAGAGGCCTCAGCCTGCCCTCCGATATCAGCGAACGCTCGCGGGTCATCACCTTCGCCGACAGCACCGCAAATGGCGTCGCACTCCTAACCCTCAGCCCAGACGCACCAGAAGCCGCCGACTTCACCGCCAACACAGCCGACGCGCGGACAGCAGCCGAAAGTGCCGTCTCCAACATCGCCGAAGGGCAAAATGTGCCGATCTATGTCCACTTAAGCAAGGTCAGCGAAAAAGCACAGACTTTCAGAATTGATAGAAAGACAGGAGCCGCCCTAAGCGAATTTGGCTACGAAGGAGCGCAACCACCCGCCTCAGGACGCCACAGATTTACCCTCGCCGCCAGCTCAGAAGGCGCACAAGTCGCCTCAACAACCCTTGCCTTCGCACAAGACCAAACCACCGAAGGCGTAACCACATTAACCCTTGAACTCGTAAATGTAAGAAGTAACGAATTCAAACGCAAAACACACGGCACTACCGAAGCCGCACAAAACACAATCACACTCAACACCGCCACAGAAGCAGGGCTGGTCACCATCCTTGACCGAACCGACGGACAAGGCGGCCGCATGGACGACGACGAAAGCTTCTACAACATTGATGAAGGCGGCGGAACTCTCACACTCACGCTCCAACGCAACGGCGCACTCACTGCCGCAAACCAAACAGTCATCGCCGATGTCTACTTTGAATACGGCGCACCTCCCGCTGGCAGACAAGCCGCCACAAGCCCCGCCGACTACGCACAAGTCGTCAATAACGACGCGTCAAAAGTCTCCGTAACCTTCACGCAAGCCAACGCTGGAGACGCAACACAAACCGCCACCGTAGACCTGCCCATCAATCCAATCTCAGGATTTGATGGCGTTGAAGGAAACGAATTCTTCACCATAAAAATCAAATCCATTCAGCGTAAAACGGGAAGCGCAGGCGGAACCGCCCCCCTAAGCCACATCGTCAAGCCAAATAGCGGAACACCCGCTCCCACCAACGCCGCCATCGTCAAAATCGTAGACCAAGATGTCGCAAACTTCATAACGCTATCGTCTGGCGTTGCTGGTTCTCCCTCCGCTGTCACCTTCTCTGAAGGCGACGCCAACGCAAGCCTGCTGCTCTATGTCGGGCCCTCAACGCGGGCAAACGCAATCCCAATTGCCCTGACCTTCACCCCCGTCAGCGGTGCCACCCAAGGTGGCGACTACACCGCACCCAGCAACCAAATCGTAGTCAACATACCCGCCAGCCCCTCCGTCTCCACCCCCGCAAGCCTCAGGGTACCGCTCAGACTCATAGACGACACCACCGCCGAACCCCTAGAAACCTTCACCGTCTCTCTGCCCTCAACCCTGCCAAACCCCTTCACTCAAGCCAATCCGCCGCAAAACAGCGTCACCGTCACCATCGCCGACGACGACAATGTCATCAGCTTCCAAGAACCGCCAAGCGAAAGCGGACTGCTCGCCAGAGCCATCACCGTCACTGAAGACCCAGACGATACAAACACCGCCTTCACACTCAACCTAACAAATGTCGCAGTCGCCGATAGCAATGTCACTGTCTCTGCAGTCTCGCTCTCCGACAGAACCGCGCTCAACAGACTCAAAGTAGATAACGGAGACGGAACCACCACAAGCCTCGCCAACCTGCCCCTCGCCACGCTCGGCGCAGACTTCTCCCTAGACGATAACGGAGTCGTCGCCTTCGCACAGGGCGACTTAACCGCCGATGTTGGGGTTACCATCCTTGATGACGAACTCATTGAGCCCATAGAATACTTCGCACTAGAAATCACCAACGCTCCAAGCTTCGGCATCGGCGACACCAAATACATCATCGGCAGAATCACCGACGACGATCCGCTCACACTCACCGTTGCCTCACCCACAGCCGTCATAGAAGATGGCGCAATAAGAACAGGCAATGTCGCATACACAACCTCACAGCGTAGAGGTACAATCACCCTGACAATGAATAGCCTTGAAGGCTTAAGCCGCGATTACACTGTGCGGCTCACAGCAGGAGGCACCAACAAATTTACCCTCTCTCCGACGAGCGTCACCTTCAGAAGAAGCGCATCGCCGACTCTTACGAGAACTGTAACCGTCACCGCTCGCACGGGTGCAGAAATTTCTCCTGCTGACGCGACTTTCACAGTCTCTGAAGCGAGTCAGACCACTGGCGCGCTCGTGGATATCATCACAGGCACAAGCGACACCAGCAACGAAAGATCCGCCATACAACGAACCTTCGCAATGAACTACATTGACGGAGACCTCTTCGCACCAAAAATCACAAGTGCGCGGAGCTCCGCCAGAGCGACCCCAGGCTCGGCTCTTCCTTCGGCGGAAGTCAGCGAAGATGGCACCAGCCTTGTGTTATCCGAGTCGTTCATCCCCGAAAGCGGGATCTTCATCATCAACCTGTCCTCGCCCGGATCAAACCTAGCGGGAAGCGGCGACTTCGCAACCGAAATCGCAAAGTCAGGCGGCACACAAGGCGGACAGGTTAACTACATTGCCACCATCCTAGATGGCGCAGACACCGTAGAAGAAAACTGCATCAGCGAAACTTGCTTAAACATAAACCAATATACAGGCGCAGCTCCCACACTCAAGGACTCCGCAGGGAATATTTTCTCAGGCGTCGCCCAAGGCGCAGAAGCCTTCGGATACTGGAAAAATAGCAACGCCTTCGGCCAAGTCGGATTCAAACTCAGCGGCACCAATATCGCCATCACAATGCCAAGCGATTCCTATTGGCGGAACAACAACACCATAGAAGGCAAGCGCGAGTTCAAGGTACTGCTGACTCCGAAAGGCTATGTGCGCGACGATAAGATCAATAGTGACCCTGCCGCCACTGCCGCCGATGGTGCGAATGTGGCAAGCACAACCCTAACCTTTATCATCACCGACGACGATATCAACACTGCTGCTGTTCCTGATAACGCGCAGGTGTCGTTTGAGCACTTTAGTTTTGCTCCTGTTACTGAGGGGGCGGACGACAACTTCTCCGACACCTTGACAACCTTCCCAACAGGCGAGTGGCTCAGCGGACTGCCAAGCCGCGTAGAAAGGGGAAGCCGCCTGTGGCTACGCCTAAGCTCCACCAAGCCCTTTGCCGAGCACCTGACGCTGGCGAGCGAAGAACCCAGCACGCAGCTTGTCCTTGCCGCCACGCCTGAAGGAGATTCCTTCTTGTCTGCCCGCCGTGAAATCAAGATGGGCTTCAGGATTGGCTCATCGGGTCCGTATGATAACAGCAAGAGTGAAGCTTTCAGCGTAGATGTGCCTTTCGTCGAGACGGATAGCAAGCGCGTTTCCGCCGCCGACACCCGCGGACACGCAGACTTAGAATTCGCCAGCGGAACCGAGCTGGAAAACAAAATCCCTGTCTATAACGCGGCTCTGCAAAGAAGGGCTGTTGCCTTCAAGCAACCCACGGACAACTCCGTAACGCAGGTTGAGCCTTCGGCGTCGGCGTTTAATCCTGTCTTCACGATGAGCGTAACCGAGCCTCTGGATGAAGACCCAGCCGCCACAATCGGCAAGGGCTACCTAGACGCGGGAATTCCAAATAATGTTTTCCTTGGGGCTGACTCAAGGGCGACAATCACTTTCTTGGCTTCTAACATCCGTGTTTCGGGCGTGGAGTTGAGGGTTGCGCAAGACACTTCCACGACTTTAGACAGCAACAAGGTTTCGGTGTCAGCTGTTAGCGGAACGCCGAACAGCTTCATCGTAGAATTCAAAGAAGGCTACGGCCACGCCGATATAGCCGCTATTCCTCCGGATGAGCGTCCGACTTTTAACCTGTCGTTTGTCAACGCCTCAGGCACGCGGACAGACCCAGACAGCGGTGCTTCTGCTAGTGGTACGCCGATTGTCACGGCTTTGGTGCGTGTTGGCAGTGTGGAGACGCGCCTTCCGATAACGGTTTTGGATAACGAAGATCCAGCTTTTGGGTTTGTTGCTCAAGGTGAGGTGACGGTCTTTGAGAGCGATATGGAAAGGCTTTTCCCGCAGTTTTCTATTGGTGGGAATCCGATTGGTAGCTCGCCTGTTACGGTTGGGCTGCAGATTTCGGTTACGGCGGCGGCGACGGGTATGCGTAGTATTTTGTCTGGAGGCGGCTGGGCGACTACGGGCACGGCGGATGCGAATGGCAGGGTTCCGTATACGAAGACGGTGACGATTCCTGGGGGTAGTAATCCGACTGAGGGCAAATTCTCCTTGGACAACGCGCTCTTTGGGCTTGACCTTAGCAACGATGCAACCATCACGGCGGGCGGTGTTTATAGTTTGGTCTTCAGGGGTGTTGATGCGGCGCATGTTACGACGGGCAATGTGCCTACGAGTACGAGTGAGCCGCCTGATTTGACCTTTACGGTTTATGATGATGACCGTGAGTATTCGTTCTTGGCGGGTGATCGTGAGAATACGGCGCAGAATGGCAGTAGTGACTTGTTGGTTTGGGGTTCGGCTTTGGATAGAAGTTCTAATGCTGACGAGCCGACATTGAGGACTACGATTCAGGGTTTGTTGGAGTCGGCGGCTCCGCCTTATGGCACTTGGGAGGGGGCGATTAACGGCAAGATTTACGGTTATTTGGAGGGTGCGACTCATCAGGTTGATTTGTATCTTTCGGGAGGCAATGTAGCGGCGGCGAGTAACTTCAAGCTGTCGGATGTTTTGCCTCGGGTTTTGTGGAATACGGCGGTGAGTGATAGTACGCGTACTTCGCCGAAGCGGTTTGGTACGGGTGATTTGTCGGCGTGTAATGTTTTACGGGTGGCGGGTGCGACGGATAAGTCTGACAATGCGTTTTTGGTGCGGGTGGCGGATGATGGCAATGTGCCGAGTGATCCAGTGCCGATGCCGTTGTTTGGCAGGGAGGCGGGTGCGTCTTTGCCGTTGACTTGTGGTGGTAATGTGTATCATTTGCGTCCTGCGAATGGTCAGCCGAGGGTTTTGTATCAGTTAAACAACGATGCGCGGTTGGATTATCGTTTGACTTCGGCGGGTATTGAGTTGGCTGGCGGTAATAGGAAGCGTTTGGTTTATACATCGCGTTCTAAGGATGTGGCGCGTTCGGGTGGTGGTGAGGGTCCGTTTTACAAGGTTGAGTTGCAGATGACGAGTGGCAAGCCTGTGGGCTATCCGATAGCGATTGGTTTTTCGGGTGTGGGTGTGACGGCTGGTGATATAGGTAGTGCGACTTCGGGTCCTGCGACGACGGCGAATACGAATGCGGCTGGTGGTTGGCCTGTTCTTACTGACACGAAGCTTTTGTGGTTGCGTTATGGCAGTGAGCCGCCTACGGAGATGCAGAGTCCGTATGAGATTTTCAGTGGTGACCCGAGTATTAATACGAACAGTCATTTGTATAATACGGGTGCGAGTAGTTTGCGGCGTACGGTATCTACGGCGAATTTGGCTGAATTTACGAAGTTTGACGAGACGCCGTTGTATTTCCCTGCGGGTTCGCTGACGCAACAGCCGACGAGTCGTAATTCTGCGAATGCGGGTAATTCTGACTTTAAGGATGATTTGTATCTTGTGGCGGCGCGTGAGTTTACGGGCAATCGGGGTGAAGTTGCGCCGTTTAGCAATCCGACGATTTTGCCGAAGGGTTTGACGGGGTCTTCGGTGCCGAGTCTGACGCTGGAGACGCAACGGCCGCTGGCGGAGAATCTGTCAATGGCGTGGAGCTCTGCCACGCAGACGCTCTTGAACGTGGGGCGGCCGTTTGTGGAGAGCAGTGTGGCGGCGGGTGCGAACATCCGCTTCGCTATGGACTTTGCGGGTATGCCGTCTAAGGCGGCGGGTGGCACGCGGGCTTTCTCGTTCTGCTTGAAGTTGGAGGGCACTGAAAACTTAGAGTTTGACGGTAGCAGTTCTGACAACTTTGGTTTCTTCACTGATGGCGAGATTCTTACGCAGACGGATGCTCAAGCTGACGGAATGGGGGGCAATGAGCAGTCGCAAGCTACGAGTTGTTTGGCTGAGAAGGGGGTTTGGTGGTCGGTGAATGCGGTGACGCGCCCTGCTGAGACTGCGGGGGCGGATAAGGTGATTCCGATTGATGGGACGAATCCTGAGCATGTGACGGGCAAGCTGATCTTCAAGCTCAGGGACAACGGGATGGTTGATAGCAGTACTACCTTTGGCTCTGCTGACACCTTGGATGTTTATATTGACGATGGCGATGCCACCAATAATGCGGCGGATCCGTCTACGGTCACGCGCCATACGGGGCCGATGTGGCTTTCGTTTGCGAGTGATGCGGCGTGGCGTGGGCGTGATATCAGGCTTAATCTGGTTGCCTATAAGGGTAGCGGAGCTCTTGTAGATGAGTTTGCTTTTGATGCTCCTTCTACGCCGATTCGTATGCTGGATGACACAACGGCGGTTCGCTTCAAGCTCGGAATCATTACGCAGGGTGGGCCGTTGGTGACGCTGGGGCGTTTCAACGATTTCTATGGCGGTACTGATTGGACGCAAGAGCAGTTTAGTGCTTCGCCGTACAGTGATTTGTTCGGCGTGATGGAAGGGTTTGAAATTGTCAACTTGGGTGAGTTTATTGAGATAGCCAACTTTGTGCCTCGGGGTGCGAAGGCGACGGCTAATGAGTACAGTGATTTCAGTCGTCCTGGTGTAACGGGGGATGAAAATGTCTTGCAGAGGCTTACTTCTGCTCTATGTGCTGGAACTGGCTGTGCTGATGGGGGCGTAAGTATTACCCAGCCTGATGTGCCAGCGGCGAATTTGGATAGTGCTGCGAGAGTGTATATTCCTATTGCTTCATCAACATCAATGATTCGTGTGAAGGAGATTTCTCTTGCGACGCACAACGACACGCAGTACAACCCGCCTGCGACTGTGCGGGGGAGTGATGGCAATCCGACTGCGGATAGTCAGCGTACGATGACCATGACGATACCGAGCCCTGATGTGGCGGGTGTGCAGTTTGTTGGGGCGGGTTTTGATGAGCCTTTTACATTGAATATTGTGGATCCCAACGCGCCGACCTTTACTACGACTAGTTCTACGAATTTAACGGCGCGTACGCCTTCGGGCAGTCAAACGGCGCGGGATGTTCTTGGTCATTATGATGTTGCAGAAACTGACGCTGAGCTGTTCCCGAATTTCGCACTCAATGCGGTGGGAGACGACAAGCTGATTACAGGGCAGACGCTAACCTTCGCCCCGCTCTATACCTTTGAAGGGGTTCTTTTCACGGGGAGCAATTTCAGGGTAACAAGGGCGCACCCTGACCAGACAGCTACCTATGGCAGTGATAAAGACTTTGCATGGAGTAGTCCAGCTGGTCCTCAGGCAATAGGCATTGCGGGGAATACGGCGAATACCAAATATGATTATAGTTATGCGAGTGCATCTGGCCCGCTGAATGTATCTGTTGGTGACGATGCGGTTTTTGAAGGTGAGGAAGTAATTGTCAGTTCGTATGAGGCGTTGCCTCCCTATACGGGTTTTGTCGGCGAGGACTTGCTAGAAGGCGGAACTGCCATCAAAAGTCTTTTTGGCAAGAACCGTAAGGGGATTACCTTCAGGGCGTTTATTACCGATGATGAAGGGCTGTCGGTTCGTTTTGTGGGTGATAAGCCTGGTACGGCTCCGAAGGTTGTGGAAGGCTCCAACACGACGGCGGATCTGGCGGTTATCTTTAGCTGTTCCACGAGCGATGGAGCAGCAGGGGCGACCAGCACCTGCACGGGCATAGAGGCTTCAGATGCCGCCAGTGAAGCGGCGGCGGCTACGGTTACCTTTAGTCAGCCTGCCAATGCCTATCGCGTGGCGGTGGAGACTCCTGCCGCGAGCGGAACCCCAACAACAAGCACGATCGCCGCAGGAACAAGCAGCTTCACACTGAAGGCGGGGGCTTTCACGGGGAATGACTCCACGGTTACTTTGAAGGTGAGCAAGCCTGATGATTCCATCATTGAGGATTATCCAGCGGTGACGGTTGCTGGCACGACCACCTACGAAGGCGATATCAACTTCGTCCTGTCTCAAGTCGCAGGAGACCAAGTCGCCACGCTTGTAGATAGCACCGAAAATGTAACCACGCGGGCGGTCAAGCTGGTGGATGATGAAGTAAATTCCACGGTTCAGTTTGTCGGCGATGCCACGCTAAGTGGTACCAAGACAGAAGAAAGCGATATCTTCACGCCGCAAATCCGTATTACGGAGGCAGGAAAGCTAACAGGCAAGGCAATCACCCCCATGCTACGGATTGTGAATTCCGCAGGTACCGCAATCACAGATTGGGATACTGCCGAACACACAGGGCTAACGATTCCTGTGGGGGCTGCTGTGAGTGATACGGCTGCTACTGATGCGATTCGAATCTCGGGCGATGATGTTGTGGTTCAAGCTACAGGTGGCACGCGCACGCTTAAGGTTGAGCTTTTAGACAACACAGACACGGCTGACAACTTCGCGCGTATTCCTGTTGTGACTTCTGGTGATCCTGGCAGTTCGGTCAGCTTTGACATCACGGATGGCGACTCCGCGAAGGCAAGCCTGAAGGTGAGTCAGGTGTTCAACCAAGTTACGGACCTCAATACCGCAGAAGTCATAAACTATGAAAGTGCCGATCCTGTACAATCAAATGATGAAAATAACCTATTCCTCTTCCGTATTCGCTTGGCGGATGGCGATACCTACGGTGATGATGGGTCTCCGAATGATGATGGTATTCTGAAAACGCTAGACACAGATATAAAATTCACCATCACGCTAGAGCAGACAGGCGGGCTTACCAAGCTTCTGCAGGACGACTTTGGCACTCCGACGATTGTCGGGACAGCCTCCGCCGCGGCAACGCAAGCGGGTATTGGCGCAATCGCTTGGGCGAGTGGCGGGGCTTTGGTCTTAGAAGGCACTTTGGAAGATGGCGTCAGCCAGATGTATATCAACCTGCCAATGCGGGATGATAGTGCAGTTGAAGATCTAGAAAACTTCACGGCTACTCTCGTACTAGATAAAGGTGCCGCCGCTGGCGTACAAGCCACAGGAAATCAATTCCCCAATCTATCAACGCCACCTGCCCATGCGGCGGTTACGATGTCTATTGATAGTGATGACACGGCGACGGTCAGTATGGAAGCAAGCCCAACGAACTTGGTCGTCAAAGAAGGTGTTTTGGCTCCGTTTGGGTCAAATCGCCATATCATTGCAAAGGCAGATTCCTTTACCGCCAATTTGCTTAAGCAAACCAACGCGATTGATGGTACAAAGTCTGCCTTCGCCTTGCATTTTGCCTATACGGTTACGCCTGATGCCAATAACGATGCGGCAACCGATGCTGATCTACACGCCAATCTGCGGGGGGGCAAGACTTTCTATACCTCGGTCAGCGGGCATGGTATCGGACAACGGGGCGGAAGTGGCAATGATCGGTCGCATTTGTTTACGGCTCCTACGGCTTGGTCGGTGGCGAACGATGGCTTTGAAGCTTCTGAAACATTCAATGTAACCTTGACGGGGCTATTTATCACCGACGAGGCGGGCAAGACTGCGGGGTCAAGTAATAGTCTGCATAATTTGGATGATGCCGCCGCCATAGCCGCGACTGCCGCCGCCTATGGGCGTTCTTTGTTTGGCGGTGATATTACGATTGCCACCAGCACCACCACCAGCCAAGGCGGAAACACAGTCGGCAATGTCTTGCCGATAACTCTGCAGAATGCTGATATTCCTGACCCAGGTGATGCTACTGCGACGGTGCGTCCGACTTTGACCTTGGCGGTTAAGAACAACGCCGAAGACGCGCACGGCTATGTTGTAGAAGAAGGCGGCACCGATGCCGAGCGGACGGTAACTCTGGTGATGACTGCCAGCCATGCCCCTGCGAATCCGTTTAGCTTCTACCTAGAGCCAACTGCGCGCGGGTCGGGCGTGGGCGAGGCTCTCGAAGCGGCGGTGCTTGGCACAGACTTCAAGATTTTGGGCTCTGATGGCAGCACTCCGCTTGTGGATGCGCAACAGACAGCGGCAAACCTCAAGTTTGATTTCGCCGCAGGTGCGACCGTAGCCAAGCTCAAGCTGCGGGCATTAAACAATACAGAATGTAAGCCTGTCGCCATCAAGCTTGGGGCTTCTGCCACGCCTGCTACGCTTTCGCTTTCGGCGGATACCTATGCGGCGGCGACCAGTATAGCGACTGCTTACTCTGCCATGCGTGAGACCAAGCTGACGATAAACGGGAGTGAAGTTCTCATCCAAGAGTCTCCAAACAACCCAACACTGGAAGGTAAAACGACATTTAGAGTCACATCCATTGGCGTGGTTGAAGATGAAACTGCCAATGGCTGTCAGGGCGGGTTGAGTCAGCGGGATGAAAGCGATGCAAAAACCTTCATCGTGGCGGACTCAACTTTGACAACACCGCAGAACCGCGCTCTGAACCTCAGCTTTATAGACACATTGGATGGTGCCGTGGGTACCATCAATCTTTCGCATATCGTGCGGATCAAGCTGGATGGAGATCAGGGCTTGGATGACCCAAAACGCAAAGCCATCTATGACAGTATTGAAGTGCGGGAGGGAAGCACAACCTATACGCCTGCCTATGCAGACGGCATTACTGGTGATAAGTTTGTGAGTACCAGCAACGACCACTACGAGCTGCTTCTTCATTCACCCGCCGACTTAGAGCTAGAATTCACCGATAGCGCAGGGGCAAACGATGTCGCAAAACAGGCAATCGCTGATAACCTGAAAAACAAAACCTTCGTGGTTGAAGTTATCGGGCCGTATGGCGGGTCGCGCCCCTTCAACTTGCATTACCAGTCCATCCCACGGGCGACAAGCACAGGCACGCCGCCCAACTTGGGCTCGGGTGCGCCGACTGCTCCTGCGGTGGTTCTGCAAAGCTTCAAGGTTATGGTAACCAAGCCGATTTCGGGCGGGCGGTTGCATCCTGCGGATAGTGCTGTGCCGTACGAAGACGGAACATCGCTTGATGTTCTATACAGTGCCACGGGTAGCACTAATGAGGTTGATCTTGACTTCAAGGTTGCAGAAGATGCAACGGGAGACGATTGGAATGTCATCCGTATCTCGGTTGTTGGCGAAGACAACAGCGCAAGCTCAACCATTCAAGGGCTGGACTTCTCCGCAAGAGAGATTCTACTCAGATCGGGCCTTAGTGAGACCACCGCGCCAGTATCGGCAACTGGTAGCGGCGGCGGAGATAGTGCCCACGCTCACCATTCGTTCGTTATGAAGGCAAACGCCAATATCAAATTTAATTTCAACGATGTAACCTACGGCACTCCCCGCAGGACTGTCAGTCTGGCGAATAAAAATATCAAATTTGAAGTCTACGGCTCGTTCAAGACTCAAAACAAAGCAAATACCGCCGCCCGAGAAGCAACGATTACCAATACGAATAAGTTCTTGGTACAGACGCTGAATGTGAGTTTGCGGGGCAGTAGGGGTGAGCTGAAAAAAGCGTCGGGTAGCAACTTTGTAAGTCTTGCCCAACCCCACGGCGAAAAATTCTCCGTTTCGGGTGCAGACAATAACGGCATATCATTCCAAGTGACGGAAAGTGGCGACAGCGATGGTTCCCTCTCGCATGGGGTTCGTGTCAGGCTGAAAGACGGACACGGGCTCAGCGCAAGCGAGCAAAAGGCAATCTTTAAGACGGGAGGAAACCTGCTCCAGGGAGCGAGTGGCTTTAAGCTTGTGAAAGGCGATGCCCACCAAACCTTGCTGGTGCGAAATAACAACGTACGTGTCACATTTACTCCTGAACTCGTCAGGGGGGCGTGGGGCAAGACCTTTGTGATGGAACTCATCGGGCCCTTCACCACCGCCGCTCGTTTCAGAACAAATAGCGGAATCCAAGCCTTTGACACCACCGCGCAGACGGGCGAATACACAGGCGACGGAGAAGTCGGGGCTGGCACACCCCGCGACAAAATCTGGGTGCGGAATAGCGTTGAGATAAAAGTTACTCCTCCGTATGGGTTTGTCCAAACCTATAGTGCTACCGCCAGTAGCCGCGTTGCCATCCCTGAAGGAGGGGTGACGGGAGAACTGCGTGGCGATATTGCCCTCGGCTACTACAACGACGGACCACTAGAAACACCCCAAGGAGGCACCCCCTACTCCGCCTACGATAACATTATGCGTATCACGCTGGAGGGCGAAACAGGGGCAGACGAGACCATCCAAGGGCTAACCCGAGACCAACGGCGGGGAATCTACCAAAACTTCCTCTTCATTGATAAAGATAATGTTGGGCGAAAACTAACGGCTACCAACCCCATTGCGCGGGCAAACAACAGCCACTACCTCGTACGGCTAGAAAGCGAGGGAAGCTTCAAAATCAGAAATGTGCATCCGAGTGCGGTTGGCAAAAGATTCATCGTAGATCTCATCGGGCCGTATGGATCAACGGATGACCTTGCCTTCCCCGCCGCCGCCTACACAAACCCGCTTGGCACGAGCAGTGCCGCAATCTTAGACAGCTTCCAGCTGACCTTCACCCCCGACTCCGCCAATAAGGTCAAGGTGAGAAGCGCAAGCGGTTCCGTCATCACCACCCGCCAGCTGGTTACACGCGGCAAGCAATTTGACTTCAAATACACAGAAGCCGATGGCGATGGCGATAATTATTATGTGATGCGGGTTAAGCTGGTGGCGGGGCATGGGCTTACGGCGGCGCAAACCCGCTCCATCTTCTCTAGCCTGAGCGTTCACTACGACGACTTTGATTCAGGCGACAACCTTGGCGCAAAAGTCAGCGATAGAGCGAAACGCTCCGACACCCACTTTGCCATAACGATGCCGACTGGAAATTCCGAAAAAGATATACACCTCGCCATCAACGATGCAAACGCAATCAATAAAGACTTTGAAGTAGAAATCTACGGACCCTACACACCCGTTACCGCAGGCGTAGCAACGGATTCATCCCGAGGCTATACAGTCGTCGCCAACGAAGCCGAGGGACTCAAAAGATTAGCCAATATCCATGTTGATGCAGAAGGATACGGCACAGGCGGACTGGTCACCAGCTTCCAACTGCGAGTCGCGGCTTCAACCACCGCCACCGCCACCGCCAACCTACAGCAATTGCGCGGCGCCAGATTTGACACCAGCGGAAACTACATCAGCAACACAGGCACAGCCGTAAACATCAATGATGGCGGCTTACTGCGCATCTCACCAGACGCAACCACCATTCCTTTGAAGATCAATATTGATACCGCCAACACCGACCATTTCGTGCGTATCAGCCTCAAAGGATACCAAGGACTCACCCACACAAAACGGGATGAACTCTTTAAGAGCATTTCTTTCCATGCAGGTAGCATAGATAACCCCCTCGGCAGCCGCAGTAGCACCGAACACAGTACCGCTGGCTTAAGCAACAGCACAAACCTGTTTATCAGTATTCCTTCATCAAAGGCTGGATCCGCCATCGGCAGAGCCTTCAAAATTGAACTCCTCACCGCAGGAGCCAGCACAACCGCAGAACTCGGGTCAGGAACAGGCGACCTGCTACAAATCTTTGACGCATACTTTGACGGACAAGACGTACAACTCACCAACGGCAAACCCATCCCGCCAAGCGGAATTCAAGCCACCTTCGGCAGTGCCTTCAGCCTGAAATATGTAAACCTAAACCCGAATAACAGCTATGTTATCCGCCTCAAGCCCGTTGGTACGCTTAGGGATACTGCGGGTGGCGGTACTATAACTGGCTCTACCTTCACCTCATACGTACAGGGCGCAATCACCGTTGATGGGGAAGCGGGCTTCAATAGCAGAGTACTCGTAACAGGTGAAGGCCATGTCGCTTTAGCTCGGAAGGGAGCAACCGCCAACAAGGCAATCACTCTTAATAAGTCAGGCTCTGCCAAAACCCTCCCCGATGGCAGCAAATTCACGCTTGAGCTGTTGGGGCCATATGTAGGCGATGAAACTCCATACACAGGGGCAACGGGAGTCGGCTCAGGTGCCTATGCCGCCGTGTTGCAAAACTTTGAAATCCTCTTCAACTGGACTCCCACCGCCGTACTCACCAACAGTGCTAACACCAACCTGCCACGCCGCGACCACCTTATCTCGCAAATCAATAAAGCCCCAATGGATATCAAATACAAGCGCGTAACAGGAAATGCGAGCTATGTCCTGCGGATCAAGCTAGACGAAACCATTGATGATGGAGACGGAGACGCCACCACAATACAAGGGCTAAACGCCGCCGCCCGCACCAAAATCTTCGCCGCCATCACAGGCTTGCCCGGCACCACAATGCCAACCGCAACCCATCTCGCCACCACACTAACCGCCAACGCTGACCTGCCAATCAGCTTCGCCGCCGATAACGCCAGCGAAGCCGCAAACAAAACCTTCAACTTTGACCTGCTGAGTGGAGCCACAACAGCCTCCGCCACAGATGGAACGCTGATCCAGCAAGTCAAGGTTAAGGTCATCAATCCAACCGCCTTGCTCGGTCCGCAAGCAGGCTCAATGCTGACGCTGGCTGACGGAACCGAACTCAGTGGCAATGCCATCATCCCCGATGATGCAATCGTGCCGCTCAAACTCACACAACAATTCCCACGCCTATACCTGCGCGACACCTCAGAAGAAAATGCTTTCTATGTCGTGCGCCTCAAACTCAAAGACGGAAGCACCAACAGCGTCTTCTCAGGCAACTCACACCTATTTTGGTCAACAGGAAATGGCGATGTTTCGGGCGGCTACACCTACAGCAGCACCAGCCATGTTGCAGATGTCCTTAACGGTCAAGGAGACTTTGAACCCCACTTTAAAGCCAACGCCCGTGGCAAAGAATTCGTCTTGCAAGTCTTCGGAATCTACGCCACCGAAGCCGCCGCCCAAGCCGCCGCCCGAAGCGCAACCGACAATAACGGCGGAAACCTGTTCCAAAGCTTTGAGATTCACCCCTCCGCCATCGGCTTCACCAAATCCGACGATGGCGCAATTGACCCCGATACAGGCCTGTCTATGCGACTCGGCGGCACAATCTCGTTCAAAGTCAAAAATCTAGCGAGTTCAAGCACCTTCCAAACCCTCCGCATCACCCCCGAAGACGGACAAAGCCTCACACCCGAACAAATCAGAGGCATCATCGGCACCATCAGCTTCAACGACAACTCACATCTCAAAGGAGACAACAAAGTCGTCTCACGAACCCACTACGCCATTCCCATCACCCACAACAATGTGACAGTGGAAATGGGCGTCTCACACCCCGCCATCGCGGGCAAAAAGCTCAAAATAGAACTGGTCGGGCCGCCCGCCTCCGCTGTCAGCGGCGTTGATACAACCGCCACAGGCGGGACAGTGCTGGACTCCTTCACCCTGCAGGTCAATCCGCATTCGCCGATCATCACAGGACTGCTGAAGAAAAACGGAGTGGCAATTCCCAACGGCTCGCGCATTGAACTCTCCAGCACCCACACCGAGCGGATTTACGACACCAGCACAGGAAACATCAACCTAAACAATGTCGTCGGCGCCTATTCAATGGACTTTGACCAAATCACCACCACAACGAAAGCCGCCCATGTCATCCGCATCAAATTGGTCGGCAACGGCGGGCTGACATCAACACAAAGACTAAAACTCCACGGAAGCGGCACAAAAACCGAAGCAGTCCGCGCCCTAGATAATGCTGGCGCACCCAGATCCGTCGCTGGCAATTCAGCAGAATATATGAGCGTCGGAGTGCAGTCGGATCAGCAATTCGTTCTGGTCTTCCCCGAAATCGCCCGCAACAAAACTTTCCTCATTGAAGTGCTAGGGCCCTACCCCAACATCGACGATGTGCACGGAGGCAAAGGCGGCTCAGGAAGCGGCTCAATCCTGCAAACCTTCTTCATTGACTTCAGCGAAAGACTCGGCGAACTGGATGTCCTAACCGCACAAAATGGCGACCCAATACCCGAAGGCGGGCTGGATGTCATCGCCGCCCCCACCTCCTCCAAAGCTGGCACTCCCGCACAGATGAGAATCGTCAACACAGTCGCCGCCAACAAATACATCGTGCGACTCACACAAAAAACAGGCGCAAGCATCTCCTCCCGCGGTGCAGTGGCTCAAGATATCTGGAACGCCATCACCTTCGACGGCGGACAGCCCACCCACAGAGGCGGCAACTATGCAATCTATGAAAGAACAGGCGCAACAGGCACAAAAGAACTCGCAGCCTCAAATTTCTTCAGAACCACAATCGGTAGCGCAAGCTTCAACTTTGAACTCATCGGGCCCTACCTCTCCACCGAAACAACGCCCAGAGACGCAACAGGCGGAGCAGACAAACGCGTCGCCCAGTTTGATGTCTTCGTAGATTGGGATCCAGCCACGCGGTTCGTGCGCGACGACGACGACAGCACCCCCATCGGCAGAGTCGGCGGCTACATAAGCGTAGACGAACCCGAAACTCCGTTCTCGCTCAAATATAGACAAGACAGCAGCAACTACCTCTTGCGCCTCACCTTCGTAGGCACACCCGACGAAGATGGCAGAATCAGAGGCTTCAACGCCGCACAACGCACCGCCGCCTTCGCCGCCATCGGCTTCACCTGCACAGGCGGCACCTGCCCCGCCAAAGTCGCCACCGCAACCCACACCGCACAACGCCTCGCCTCTGGCGTCACCAAACTCAGCATAGACTTCACCAACCGCGCAAGCCAAAGAGCAGAATACCTCGCCGAACTGATCCGCGGCACCGATACCGCCGCCGCCACAGGAGGCGATGTGGTGCAAAGCTTCTCACTCGGCATCGGTTCATCCGCCGCAACCTTCCATCGCTTCACGCAATCCGATGGCAGCACCATCCTTGACTCAATCACAGGCCTGCCCAGAATACCCATCGTGCTCCAATACGGCAGAGCCGCAAACGACAGAGTCGCCGTACTACGACTCACCCTAGACGGAGACCAAGGACTGTCAACAGCAGAAAAACGCCGCATCTTCAACCTAGTCCACCAAGAAAGCGGCAATACAGGAGTCAAAGGCGAAGGAATACACTTCCGCGAACTATCAACAGACGCAGGAACCGCCGACTACAAACATCCAACAGGCTCAAGAAAATCAGACAACCACCTCTCCATCGTGCTCATCAGGTCAGGCAAATACGACCTCATGTTCAATAGCGACCTCGCCAAAGGCAAAACCTTCATCGCCGAAGTACTCGGGGGCTATCCGCCACAAAGCTACCACTTCGGCGCAACTGGAGTCGGCAACGCACAAAACATCGGCGGAACCAGCGTCACTCCACAAGTAGAACAACTCTTCAAAATCTATATCCGCGATACCGCCAACGCCCCAGGCGTCGTCCGCATAGAAAAAGATGGCGGCGGAATCATCAACCAAAACGAAGTGCTGGAAATCAGAGCCAACACACAAAACACCTTTGACCTCATCGATCAAGACGGAACCGCAGGAAACATCTACAACACACGCATCACTCTAGACCCCAGCATTGACGACGGAGACGGAAACGCCAACACCATCCAAGGACTAGACCTCATAGACCGACTCAGCCTGTTCCAACTCTCAACCAGCGGCATCGGACTCACCGTACCCTCAGGCCAAGGCACCGTCAGCGTAGCAGGGCAAACCAACCCATCATCAGCACATGTCAGCTTCGCCTCAAGCTTCGCAGGAACCGCAAACTTCAAACTCGCCTTCTATAACTCCCTCGCCCACAACAAACTCTTCAAAGTAGACCTCTTAGGGCCCACCGCCAGCCAGTGCGTAAAAGTACGCAACTGCGGCGCAGTCGTACACTCATTCAAAATACTCGTCGGCGGCGAACAAACAGCACTCGCCCGCATCAACGACGAAAACGGATACCCACTGCCAGGCGGATTCACCCCCGTCAAAACAGACGCCGCCACAACCTTCAAATACCAACGCAACGACGGAACCGAAAGTAACCGATATGTCCTGCGTATCAAAACCAACACAGGCGCCGCCGACCCAGCCGCCATCAACGCCATCGGAATACCTTCAGGCATCCATGTCGTACGCGGAACAACACACCTCGCCGCCATCCTCAACGAAAGCAGAGACCTAGCCCTAGACTTCTCCAACGCCGCCCTAAATAACAAACTCTTCTACGCCGAACTACTCGGACCCTACGCCAACGGCGCAGAATACACCCTCGCAAACGGAGTCGGCGCACTCAGTACACCTCCACAACAAGAATTCGGCTTCAATGTCGGCGTAGAAGCCACGCCATACCGCGAATATCAAGCAGGATTCGTAGACGGAATCACTGGCGATAGACTCATACCGCTCGGCACAACCCTAGAAATGACCTACTCAACCAACAAACTCTTCAAGTTCATCGCAAGCGAACCTGGCGGAAACGCATACGCATTGCGCGTGCGACTAGACCCCTCCGTTGAAGACAGCGACGGAGACGACAGCACCATCCAAGGACTCACCGCCGCACAACAACAAGAAGTACTCAAAGTCGTTGAAGACGACTCCGAAGGCCTGCGCATAGATAACCCCTGCTGCGATGGCAGACCGCAATACACCTCAACATCAGGAACCATCTACGGAACCGCCGCCGTATTCACAGGCAATAGCCAAAGCAACAGCAACCAATACACACTCGCCTTCAACCACCGACACGCCGCAGGCAGAACCTTCATCGCCGAATTCGTCGGCCCCTACGCCAACATCCCCGCCGCCAAAGCCAAATACGACAGCGCCAACGAACCCGTACGCAGAAGCTTCAAAATCAAAGTCAAAGGCGTACCTCCGATACGCCTCGTGACTAACGACAACAAATACATCAGCGAAGGCGACACCTTCTATCTCGCCAAAGATACCCGCACAGGCATTCACGATGTCTGCGGCTTCAATAACGCAGACCTCAGACCCTTCTATTCCTTCAGAATGAGCTTCTTAGCACCCGCCGACGACGACAGATACAACTTCTTGCGCTTCATCCTAGAAGACGACGAAGCAAGCGCAGCCCAAAGACACTCCCGCATGACCGAGTTTCTCGTCAAACCAGGACGCTTCTGCTGGAGATCCGAAGGCCAAGCCGGCGTCGGCGTAACCAACCTGCTAAACGAACCCACCAACCCCAAATACGGATATGTAAGCCAAGGCTTCGCAAGAACCCACTCTGGCGCCAACCAATTCTCAATCTTATTGAAAGATACCCACTTCCCCGTCGGCACAAAAGTGAAGGTAGAACTGATACGATCCATCATTCACTTCGCACCAAGCCACTCCACACGCGAACTCCAAAGCATCAACACATACAACGCCAGAGGCGCACTCAAAGGCACAGGCAGCTGGGGAGGCACAACTCCAGGCGGAAAAGTCATCAAAACCTTCAACCTCATAGTCGGCCCCAAACCCGACCCAGACGACGAAGAAGAAGAAGACACAACACGCAAAATCTCTTCCGCAAGCTTCTGCTGGGGCGCAGCAGGTCAAGGATGCCGCAACCCCCAAAACACACAAGCCAGAACCACAGACAGACTCTACGCCACCTTCAACTTCAAAGAACGCAAATCCGTCAGCGAAGATCTAACCCTGTCTTATGTCGTCAACCCAGGCGACCTCACAGGACTCACAGGCAGCTTCCTCAAAACCATCACCGTCCCCGCAAACGTGCGTAGCGTCACAGTACAACTCTCAAACGCAAACCTAGACAGCACAATCCTCGGAAGAAGACTAGAAATCACCATAGACGGCGAACACCAAGCAACCTTCCAAGTCCCATCAGGCTTCAGCAGCCAGTAAAGGGGGCTTGACAAACCCCGCTAAGGGGGCTATATTAGCCATACATCGCCTGTAGATTCGTCTGCAGGCCGCGGGGGCTTCCTGAAAAGGAAGCCCCCTGCTATTTAATCAGCCGCAAAACAGGCAGAAAAAAAGGGCTTGACAAACCCCGCCGCCACGGCTATATTAGCAATACATCGCCTGTAGATTCGTCTGCAGGCCGCAGGGGCTTCCTGAAAAGGAAGCCCCTCGCTTTTTAATTAGCCATTATTCAAATCAAAACCACCATGAAAACCATAGTCTATGTTGACGGGCTCAACCTCTACTACGGATGCCTGCGGAAAAGCCCATACAAGTGGCTGGACTTAAGCGCACTCTTCAGCAAAATTCTCGGCTCCGATTACCAAATCACAGAGATAAAATATTTTACCTCCCTCGTTAGATCCATAAGCTACGATATCAGAGACCCGCAAAAACAAGAAAATTACATCAAAGCCCTCAGAAAACATCAGCCCACAGGAAACCCAATCATCAATGTTGAATACGGAAAATTCCAAAAAACCATAATCCGCATCGCAAAAGCAAACCCGCCTTACGGCACAGTAGAAGCCGTCAAAATAGAAGAAAAATTCACAGACGTTAATATCGCCGCAGGTATGCTAGACGACGCATGGCGAAACAAATTTGAATGCGGCGTTCTCGTCTCAAATGACAGCGATATGGCAGGAGCTATGCGATTAGCCCGCGAAACTCCGTCGCCCGTACGATTGGGGCTCATCACCCCAGAAAGAACCTACTCCTTCAGATCAGAAAAAAGATACACCCCAGACCAACTCAGAAAACAAGCCGACTTTCAAAAAACAATCCGCGAAAGCGCTCTGCGCTCGTGCCAGCTTCCCGACCCCATCCCCGACACCAACATAAAAAAACCCATAGAGTGGTAGCAGCTTTCAGGCAAAAAACCCCGAGTCTCAATTAACCCTTCGTAACCATCCTGTGACCTACTGGATGCGAAGCATCCACAAAAAATGTGAGCCCGACAGGATTCGAACCTGTGACCTACTGATTAAAAGTCAGTTGCTCTACCAGCTGAGCTACGGGCCCCCTTAATCAACTCCTACTTTATAGCGCATTTTTCAAGCGCGTGAGCCCGCCAGAATTCTCACCGCGGGCAAATGCCGTGCCTAAAGTCGCCGCTACGTGGGGCGCATCCTATCAGGCTCATAGGGGCTTGAGGGTGGGGTGTTTCGCAAAGTTAGAAGCATTCAAAACAGCAAAAAAGCCCAGTTAACTGCCAAAAAAAGGGGGGACGCTCTATTGCAAATTTAGAATCATAAGAGTATTCTAAAAACCGTGTAAAGGACGATTCTAAAATTAAATCATAGCGTTTTTGAAAGAAAACGCCTCCTTTGCGCAGGTGCTTTGAGAGCTTTTTTAAGGGTCGTCTTTTAAAGGTTCCAAAGCAGATTTCCAGGAGATCTCGGTGTATGGGGGATAATCACCACCTGCCCACTCTACAGCAAAAAACAACACAAGCATCTTACAAGCACCGATACTCAAAAGGACAAGCAAAAACAGGCGCACTCATCGCGTCAGCAGTCGCACTGCTGCTGTCGGTTGTGTTTTTGTCTGGACCCTCACTCGGTGAGGATAAGTCTTTGCTGAACACCCAAACGGGTGACAAGTTCGGGTTGGACTCTCCGAAGGAGTTGGATGCACGTTTTGGTGGCAGTGGCTCTCCGTCGCAGAAAAGCGAAAACGAAGAAATCAAAAGCTTCGTCCGCGGCGAAGCCGATAAACGCGCCCGCAATTACGCACTACGACTCGCCATAGACTCATTGCGACGCGAAGGACAAAAACAATTCGGCGCAAACTTCAGCCTACAGTCATCCCTGAATTGGACAAAAGGCACACCCGTGCGCGGAAAAATCTCCGCCGTCGTGCCCCTCGCCGAAGGACAAGAAAAATGGGGCAGCTTCTTACAACCCGCCATTAACCTCTGGACAGATGACCTCCAGATCAACCGCACAGACCTGTCACTCGGATATGTCACACGCCGCCGAACCGAAAACTTCGGCACCATCGGCGGATCAGCATTCCTAGACCGAAGCGATTACGGACACCAACGCGCCTCACTCGGAGCCGAATGGCGCGGCGGGCCAACTTTCTTCTCAGCCAATCTACACCAGCCGATCAGCGGCGTACGGCGCGGGCCAAACCAACGTTACGAACAAGTTCTAGGCGGGTGGAATAGCGAATTACGTCGCTCTATAGGCAACAGGCTAACCATCAGCTTAAAAGCCTCACAATGGCGCGAGCCCGCCAACTCAGACAACAGCAAAACCATCGGCGGAATCAGCTTAGGGCAATCGCAAAGCGCAAATATCGGATTTCAAGCCCATCCCGCACTGCGACTCTACGGAAGCTACGAACACAGCCGCGCACCACGCGCAAAAGCCACCGACTCCTACAAGCTGGGGTTTGAATACCGATTGACAGGCGTGCGTCCGCGCTTGCACGCAGGCGCAGAAGAAGCAGAAGGCGGTATCTATGAACCCGTTTCAGGGCATCCTGCCATCGCCGTCGGACTCGTCACCCTCGGAACCCTCGCCGCCATCGCCGCAAACGACGACAAAGAAGACGATAAAAATACAGACAATCAAGGCGGTGGCTCGTTGGGGTGTCCGCAAAACCCCAGCGCATGCCCGCAGGTCGCCGCCATCGTACAAGTCAGACAAAGAGACGGACAACAAGTCAGCAGCGGACTCATCGCCAGACCCCAACGCGAAGATAACGCAGACCCCGCAGATCCGCCACCACCGCCCACCTATATTACCGTCACCGCAACCTTGCCCAGCGTGCCATCCGCGCACGCCTACAGAGTGGAATTTGAAGGCTCGGCAGTGCACGCCACCGATTACCACCTGCACGCACTCTATGTCACGCAATACAACAGCAACGGACAACAAACCCGCACACGCATGACCAATCCGCCCGACCACTTTATGGTCAAAGCCTCGTCACAAGAAACCATATTAGAAGCCGAACTAGAAATTCCCTATGTAGAAACAGCCGACGCCTCCGAAATCGTAATGAAAATGATACCCGTCGCACTCACAGACGGCGGCGTAACTGCATCTCTGGTCATCATAGAAACCGACTCCACAACAGGAATCATCACCGCTCGTATCGGGCTGGCTCCTTCAGGCGAAGGGGAAGTCGGCGCCTCCGCCATTGATTTCGCCCTCAGCGTTCAAGAAGAAAAAACGCGCAACGGAACAACACAAAGACCCGCCAACACAAACAACACCACCACCCTCGTAGGTGAAGGCAATAGCGAAGATGCTTCAGACCTTGTCTCCGCCACACTAGAAATACGCGCCGAATACAAAAACCTCGGAGACGATAACCGCATCGGCGGAATTGATAATCCTGACACTACGCAAGCGCAAAACGCCGACAAAGCAGAAAGCTTTCCCGCCGAAACAGGCAAAATGCAAGCCTTACTACACTTCAACCACGCAGCAGGCGCAACCGAAGACTCATACCAAGTCGTGCTCGGTACAAATGGCACAGAACTACGCAAAACCGAACCCAATGTATATCAAGTCACACTAGAACCCTTCACTGACGACAACGGTATAGAATCACGACAAGCCCTCATCCAAATCACTGCCAAAAATGTCCGCCTTGATGCCGAAAAAGTTAATGTGACAGTAGATCCCACACCCGTGGAAATCACCGACGAACGAGGCATAAAGGAACGAGTCAATATCTTCCCCAAGGGCAATACAAAAGTCGCGCTCACCCTCAAGGCCGCCCACCAAGATATCATCGGACAAGTCTCATTTGCTACCTTACCCGAAAACATCATAGAAGAGCCCGAAACAGGCCAAGTTGATATCGCTGTTCCTGTAAAAGTTGTTTTCTCTGAGCCCTTGCCAACCGCGCAAAACTTCACCATCCCCATCGCCGCCAAAAACCTGCCCGCACAACGCGGCATCGCCACAGAAAACACCGATTTTCAAATAGATCAAAGCGCGTTTTCTGTAACCCTTGACCCCAGCGATAACTCCGATGGCGACAACGACGCAAGCACCTACACAGCAAACCTAAATATACAAGTCTTAGCAGACGGATTAACCCCAGCCGAACCCGAAGAAACCTTCTTCTTAGTGCTTGGTGCGCTTGTCGGCAACGACGATTATCACCTCGCCGCCGTAGACCCTTACGAAGTAGAGCTCCGCATCGCCGCAAATGCTCCTGAAGGGGTAAAGCCAAATGTGTTTCAGAGCATACAAGCCCTCAACCCCTATGTCACCGAACCGTCACAAACAACAGAACTCGCACAAATACCCATTCAGGTGCGCGTCCAGATGGACGACTTGGGAGACGGAGCAGAAACAGTCATAGTGCCAATACAATTTACTTCTGGCTCCAACAAAGCAGACATCGTCAAAGACTTCGTAGTCGAGTCCGCAGAATTCCACCAAATAAAAGTGCTGAGCGATGTTTCAGCAGGAAGACCAGAAGACGACAAACCAGACACCGCAACACTTACTCTCAAAGTCAAAGCCGATGATTTCGCTGAAGGAAGAGAGTATATAACCATCACCGTCCTGCCAAGCGACGATTACGAATTTTCTGACACCGCTAAACTCATAGCAACCGCAACCATCGTTGATGTAGATCTTCCGTTTTTTCGCTTGAGTGCTCCGAAAGGCTTGAAGGAAAACCGCGCAAATCCAGAAGAAAATGTCATTCGTATTTCTGTTTACGAAAGCAACGATGATGATGCAGAGTCCTTGAAGCTGCAACGTCCTTTGACTTTTATTGTCAATACTCCTGACCCAGACGACTTTGGTGATGTAAATGGACGCATAAACTTAAATGCAGAATTTCCGAAACGAGTTACAATTTCTGCAGAAGAGTCGCAGGCTGATTTTCCAATTCATATTATCAACAACAGCGAAGTAGATGGCTTAAAGCAAACCTTCAACCTAAAAACGGTGCGGGTGCCGTATCCGAATGGAGGCTTCGGATTCCTTGCCTTCCAACCCAATCGCGGGTGGCTTCCGATAGAGAAAGGGGCGCAATTCACCATCGCAGATGATGACACCGCTAAACTCCAGTTGCTTGCACAAAACCCAGATGGTAGCAACGGAGACGAACTGTCAGGCACACCCATTAGTTTCACAGAAACAGGTTCTACGATTCGTAACTATTGGCTGACCGTCAATCAATCGTTTGATGGTGCAAGTGCCACCGAAGCGAAAAAACCGCAGGTGCAAATTACCGCAACAGGCTTGGGTGACAGCAATAACAACGAAGTCTCCATCAAGGTGTACGGGCACGACGGAAGCACAGGCTTCAATACACTTCTAACCACTTTGGATAAAAATACCAGCACAGCCGATCTTTTGATTCCTTTGACAAGTAGCACCAGCAATCAGAAATCCGACAACGACAAGCTGCTGATCTCAATTGTAGAAGGCGAAGAAAATTACGAAGATGCCGCAAACCCCATCGTTCTTAAAATTGCGTTCAAAGATAGTGTAGATGGAACGCTCTTTGACAAAAGCCAAGAGTCAGAAATTTTACAAAACTTTAATTACATCAGCAACGATCTGTCAATGAAAATCGTTGATATAGATAATCTGTCTTTGACTGAAGGTGAGTTCACCGAGGTCACAGTCGCACTGGTCAAAGAAGGCGTGACGCAAAATGACGGCGAGCCAAACCCCGTGCCCTTTATCGTCTTTTGGGCAGATGCCACCGCAACAAGTGGCACAGCAAAAAATGCTCTAGCCGCAACCGATTACAAAAGCCTGAACAATACCCACCTTACCGCACAGCCTGATTATCCGAATGCTGCCGCCAGCTACGGCTTTGTAAAAAGCGCAATCCCTGCAAACACAGGTTCAGCAACAGTGCAGTTGCCCGTGCTCGGCAACAAGGCGTTTAACGGCTTGCCAAATGTAACCCTACGCCTTGTTTCCGATGATGGAGTCGTCGCAGAAAAAGAAAACCTTTCCATCACCAACGCCGAAGGCGCAAAAATTTCGTGGCAAACCAATGCGGCCACAGCGGCAGGAACCGAAAGCACAGCAGAAACGCTAACAGCAAAAATAGAACTCACCAGCCCTGACCTAGACAATGCAGGGGAGACAGTAATTCATACGGGGGTAGCTCCGACTCGCTCTACAGCCCTAGCGGTGCCTGTAACCATAACCGCAGTCACGGCAGGAGAAAATGTGAATAAGCGTGCTGCTCCGAGCTTGTACACAGCCCCAACAACAATACAATTCGCCGCCGATAGCACAACCACCGCAACAGGAACCTTTAATTACAACGATGACTTCATCCATCGCAACACCACGAAAAGCGTCTTTAACCTAAGCTTTAAAGCCGTAGATAGCTCAAATCTAACCGAATTAGGCAACGGGCAAATTACAGTCGACACTACGCCTCTAAAACAAGAGTGGACAAACGACGATACCGTGACTCCGACTCTGAGCTTTGTCTCAGGAACCGATAAACAAATTGTTGAAGCAGGTCAAGAAGACAACACAGCCCAAGCCGATGGCTCACTAACTTTTGATTTGGGGCTTGGCGATAAACAAATTCTTGCCGAGCCGTATGTCTTTTATGTTGCACGACCCGCTGGCGCGAAGTCCATACGAGCACAAAAACCCGACGGGACTGCCGATGAACGACTTGTCGGACAATTCTTCACCTTCGCAGAAGGCACTTCTAAAGACAATGACTCGGTGCAGTTCTTCACAGGCTTATCTGCCAGCACAAAAGATGGCGCGCTGACCAAGGTTTCTCTGACGGTGGATCCGCGTGCCTCAGAGCGTGATACCACCGATATCGCCTTCACAGGCGTGGAAGTTGCGAGCACAGGTATCACAAAGCTCTTTGAACTCCTAGACGCAGACAAAAATCGTATACAGGTTGAATTCGCCGAAGTCACAGGATCTTGGAGCGGCACAGAAACCGCCTTCACCACAGATGACAAAAAGACTCTCTATGAAGTACAGACTCGCACCAATCTAGCGCGTGCTGTGAAAATGAAGCTAGTGCGTCCTTTGGCTGTAGGCGATGCCGATGTACGAGCCATTGTTTCTTTAGAAAACCTTGAAGAAACGCGCAGTCCGCAAACTTCTACCCTGACGATTTCTAAAACCGAAAATGGCACCTACGACACCACAGATAAAACCTTCACCTTCACCCAAGGAAGCGGAAACCAAAAAGATCAATTCACCTTCTATGTGAAGATGAAAGAAGCCGCAAATGATAGTGCGGCAGAAGGCTTTTTAACCGCGCCCATAAAGGTAACTCCGCAAAACCTGGGTGCGCGCACCGACTTTTCAGCTAAAGCAGAGACAATCAAGCACATTCGCCTAGACGACAATAACACCATCGGAATCAACTCAGACACCGCACTAGAAGCAACAGAAGGGCAGACAAATTTTGTCGTGCCGACCAGTAACGATGGTGCCGCTGTGACAAATCCTGCTGGTAACTTCTATAAGGTAAATCTTGGCGTGGCAGATGGCACGAAGCATCCGATTGCCCTAGGAGCTGAATACACGGCTGTTCAAGATATTAATTTTGCAACCTTGGGTCCAGATATAAACCTGTCAGGCTTACTGACTCTTCCTGATGATGATTTCATCAATGGCGATAGGTACATTAGCCTCACCGAGTTGAAGCTTAATGCAACACATAGAGGCGTGGTAGGTAAGTCCGCAACAGGAGACAACGCGCAAACGCCTGTCGTCGTGAAAATTCAAGATGACGATACAGGCAAGATTGCGCCTTCTTTGACGACAAGTTATCCGACAACGCAATCGGGCGGCAGTTCTACAGAACGCTCTAGAATCAAACTAAGCGCGAACCCAATCACAGAAGGAAATACAGAACACAGCTTTTATATTGTCCTAGACACAGCACACAGAACCAACGCCATAGATGATAGTGATACTGCACCTCTGCGAATACAATTTGCTCCGACAGCTACGCCTAGTGGCTTTACAGGAATAGATTACGAAATCGCCCTAGCACAGACTACAACAGGAGTGAGTCTGCAGTATAATGAAACAGGTAATGGTGTCACAACGATTGATGTCAAACGCCAAGGCACGGTAAATGAATCTTCTGTTAAAATTATTCCTCTGAAGCTTACGCTAAAAGAAGATGCAGTAGATGAAACAGGCGGCTGGGTTGATTTTCAAATCACTGAATTGGGATATTTAGAGTGCGATACGCTAAAACAACCCGCAACCGCAAGCACCACCGACATCGGCTGCTATAACGCGGGTGCAACCGATAGTGAAAATGAGCAGTTTCGTCTCGGACTAGAGCTTGCCGATGAATCAGGTGCGTTGCAAGTAGGCGTTAGTGGCGATAGCGATAACAACAACGAGATTACAATCGCCGAAGGAGACGAATTCACGATTTCATTTGTTCGTCAGCCTGAAAATTCATTAGACGCGACAAGTGCAGGCTATACGGTAAATCTCAGCGATTACATTTCTATTGAAAGTACTTCGGCAGGTTTGACAACAACGGACTTCACGGCAGAGCTCAAGCGAAGTGCAACCAACAGCTCGGGAACAATAATTTCCGAAGTTTTGACGGGTGTATCCATTGCTAATCTGAAGGGCTTTGGCACAAAAACAAGTGCCAGCACAGGTCTAAACCTTGTATTCAGCAAAGGAGCTAATCCAACAAATGATAGGGCTGAAACAGCAGGGTTTGTTTTCAGCACGAAAAACGATGATTTCGTGGAAGAAGATGAGTCGTTCGTTTTGGTAATTGATAAGACTCCGACTCCGCTTAAGGTTAACGACAAGATTTTCAAAATTACTGAACAGACGAAGATCAAAGTCACAATTACTTCAGAAGACACAATGCGTGTTTTGGCAATAAATAACAAGCCGATTGTTGAAGGTGATGCTGACACGGCCAATACCGATACGCAGTTTTCAGCGGGCAGGTACACGCTTTCTTTTGCGGGGGCACAGTTTGAAGTCCAACAAAAGCTGGATCTGACTTTTGCCAAAAAGGTAGACGATACGAATAGACAAGTTTTAACTCTTGGCAGTGATGTAACCCTAGACAGAAGCGCAGGTATGACCAGTGCGGGGGTAGGCTTTGAAGGAGGCAATAAACTTGTTTTGCCTGCGGGTGTGGACGATGTGAAGGTTGTCTTTAATGTTGGTTTAGGCACGGAAATAAATGATGATGGTAAAACTTCCGTTACTATGACTTTGGCAAAGCCTTCTGCAGTTACCACTGTTAGTGATGGCTTGGAGGAAGTGAACGGAAATCTTATCAGTGATTTGCCCCTTGCCGATGCAGATATCACGCTCTACGAGGTGAAGTTTCTTGCTGACAGCACAGAAACGACTTCCGCCCAAGAAAATGGTGCGAATGCCTTGCCCTTTGTTGTCTTTTTACATGCCGAAGGGGGTCTGCCTGCTCCGGATAGCCAAGATTGGGATCCGAAAACGAACGGCGATCAGCCTTTGAAATTTAAGCTGACTCTAGAAAATGCGGTGGGCAAGGCTGTCACTGGCTTTGATAATGTGGACTCCACCTACACCAATAACCGATACCAGTGGAGCGGGAGTTTGTCAGGTAACAATAGAGCCCAAGCCAATCGCGTCTTCATAGCAAAGGTTCGGACGGAAGGTGATGTCTCCACTTTGATTGATGGTATCACCCACGACGAAGTTACGGCACAATTCACACTTTATGATGATGACAACGAAGTGTCTTTCGTAGATGCGATTGTTTCGCCTTATGCGGCAGGTACAGAAGCAGAAATTTCCGAGCTACCCAAAGACTACTTCAGGATTGGTGCAACAGCGGACGCAATCATTGACTATAAGATTACCTATCAGATTGCTAACCCAGATAACCCTGCTGACCCGCTGGAAGATGGGGAATTTAGTCTGAGAAACAGTGCAGGCAATTATATTAACGCGCGAAGCGGTGAAATTGCTCTGGTGAATGGGGAAATTCCAACTACGGATACGCCGTTTATGTTTAATAATTCAGCCGACGATATTATTGAAAATGCCGAGTCGGTGAAAATTGTTCTTACAGGAATTACGCCTGCCAATAAAGGGCTTCAACTTCCTGCGAATGCCGCCGACCGAGAGCGCGTTTTGACCTTCACCGATGCTACCGAAAGCGGCAATGCAATACTTTCGTTGAATGCGACTCCGCCTACGGGGGCTTTTGACACCGCCACCGCTGACAAGACAAAAGAAGGTGTGAGTGAAGGCGAGTCTATATCCCTTTATGTGCATTTGGATAAACCGAGTGAGCAAGCGCAAACATTTAAGATTCAAAGCTCTCCGAATGATAGAAAATCTGAGTTCAGCTATGACGGCGAACCCGTAGGCACGAAAACCAAGGAGATAACTCTTCCTGCCAGTGCAGACGGGAAGAAACAAGTTTCAACAGTCGTTAGATTTTCTATAGATGAAAAGACCGAAGCTCCAAAAGATACAGAGTTTAGACTCGTTGATGTTGACGGTACGCGTTTCGTCAATAAGGCAAGTAGCTCTAGCGTTAAGCTCACCCAGGCTGACGAAACAGGCAAAATTGTCATTTTAGATACACCTGCCTATGAAATCCGCGAAGGTACAAACACCTTAACGGTGAAGTTGCGTCGCAATGGTGCGCTTGGTGACTCTAGCGATGCCACCACGCCTGCGAACAATGCTGCGTTGGTGGCGAATGTTGGTTTTGCTTATGCCAATCCCGATGCGGACAAGACAGCAGCAAGTGCAAGCGACTACACCCAAGACACAGCTGTGCAAAAGGTAACCTTCACGCAATCGGGTACGAGCAATCAATTTCAGGATGCAACCGTAACTCTAACCCTGAACGCAAAAGCCACAGACGGCGTTGAAGGAGACGAATACTTTAATTTGAAGCTGACATCAGCCACACGGCTTCCTGAAGACTCGGGCGATACAGCACATAGTTTGCATAAAGTGCGGCTCGATAACACCAATACAGTGGCGGTCAAGATTGAAGACACCGATGCACCTAGTACTTTGTCTTTTGCTTCGGATGCTGTGTCCTTTACCGAGGGGCAGAGAAACACCTCGGTTACCCTGCAGGTTGGAGCTTCGGTGCGTCTGAATGAAACGACTCTTGACCTAGAAGTCGGAGCCGCAGACGAAGGCACACAAGCTGCTCAAGGAAATGACTATACGGCAACGAATAACAAAATCCGCGTGACAATTCCTGCTTCTGTAAATACGGCGACTGCTGTTGAGATCACGGTTCCAATTGTCTTGACAGATGATACGGTGCCAGAAACTCCGATAGAGAAGTTTAAGATTTCCTTGCCCACGCAACTGCCAAAAGGCTTTGAGGTTAAGAGTAGTGGCAATAGCGCGATTACGATTTCGATTGAAGATGATGACAATAAGGTTAATTTTCCGACTCCGTCTGGGAGTGCTGTCGCGGCGACAGTAGAGACTTCTGAAGAGCAAGGCACAGGTGATGCCGATAGCGAAATAGCAGGCAAGCAAATCAAGATTCCTTTGACAGCGAATTTTGCGCTTTCTAGCCCTGTAACGATTGTCTATGAAGTTGTTCCTGATGCCGATACGGCAATTCTGCAACAGCTCGGGATTGGCACGCCAGACAAACCGCTCGCAACGCTGAATACAGACTTCACCTTGGTCTCCGTGGACGAGAAGAGCAATCCGTCTGTGGTGTTAGCGGCAAACCAGAAAAATACAGAACTTGTAATTACAATTAATGACAACACAGCCTATGAACCAGCCGAATATTTTGCCTTACGCCTGAAGAGTGCTTTGGGTTTGAACTTGGGTACACACGAGCTGGTAATTGTGAAGATCGCCGATGATGACCAAGCACAATTGATTGTTTCTACGCCGAAGGCAGTTATTGAACGTGGTGCGCAGGACTCTGATGGTGCCGAGATCACCGATAGAGCAGGGGAAATAGCCTTTCGTTTGAATGCAGCTTTGCTGAAGGATTATGTGATTGAAGTTGTTCCTACGAGCAATAAATTCACGATTACGCCTTCTACTGTGACTTTTACAGCGGGCGCAACAGCTCTGCAGAAGGTGGCGGTTACAACGAATTCAAACGACACGCTTCCAGCGGATGCACGATTTACGGTTACGGAGAAAACAAGCAATACACACAACGCAGTTGTGGACCTAGTTGCAGATAATTTTTCTGGTACACCCGATGCTGCAGAAAAAACTTCACGCCGAGCAACATTGCGTCAGTTTGCGATGGCCTATAAAGATGGTGATGTTTATACGCCGCAGATTACGGTAGTATCGAGCACGACTGGCGTTTCTGTTTCTCCGACTGCGGGTGGTACGCGTTTGGTTATTCCTGAAGCGTTTATTCCTACGGATGGCTCTTTTTCGCTGACTCTGTCTGTACCTGAGCTTACGGGGGATCCAGATGCGACGACAAGTGGCACGCAGACCAAGTTTGTGGACGAATTGGCAAAAGGCGGAGCAAACGGCGGGCAGGTCAACTACGAAATTATTATCAACGATGTTTCAAGCACGGTGACAACAAACCGCTTGACTACAGGCACTGGAGATAGCGCAATTTTGAAAAGCGTTGCCAGTGGTCTTTTCAAGAATTTGACACAGAATGGTGACGAAGTTTTTGGCTTTTGGCAAAACCGAAATAGAAAAGGCAAATTGGGCTTTGTTTCAGATGCCTCTACTCTGCAGATTGTTATGCCGAACACGCCATTCTGGCGTAATAACAATACAATTGATGGCGATCGCTCTTTCACGGTCAAACTGAAAGCCCAAGCGTACAAGCGCAATAATCAGCTTAACAAGAACGATGCGATTGAAGCTGTTGGCGCGAATTTGGCCGAAGAAACAACTTGGACATTTGTCATCACCGATGATGATGTTAATCCCTCGGGCGTGACCGATAGAGCGCAGGTTGGCTTTCAGCATTACACTCTGTTTGAGCCTTCTACGACAGCGCGGGCGAGCTTTGCGGAAGTTCCGCAATCGGGCTCTTGGGCTGATGGTCTGCCTACCCGCATAGAGAAGGGAAAGCGCTTGTGGTTGCGCCTGTCTTCTACTAAGGCGTTTTCGCAACACCTGACGACTGCAAACGCAACGGAAAGCGAGCGTTTATCGTTTCATGTGTCTCCTGCTACAGGCACGGGAGAGAACAAAAAATCTTTCTTAGAGAGTGCGCAGAGCAGTATTTATATGGGCTATGCGCGAGACCCGTCTGACCTGCAGTCAGGAGAGCCTGATACCACCAAGAGCGTTCCTTTCAGTGTAGATGTCAAGCTAAGCGAAGATGCGTCAGGCAATACCCTTATCACAAAAGACTTGAGCGGACACGCAACCCTTGCTTTTGTCTCTACTTCTGAGCTGGCGAGCAAAGTTCCGCTGACAAGTGCGGCTGCGCAGGTTGGTGCGATTACCTTTAAACAGCCTGCTTCTGACTCGGTTGTTTTGTATGATCCGTCTAATGTGGCGTTTCATCCGACTCTTACGACCCACGTGCCTGTACCTGAAGACCCAGATGAACCCGTAGGAAAAAGCTCGTTGCTTGCTCTCAAGCGGGGCACGACCCTTGGCTATGATGCAAAAGCAACAATTACCTTTAACGCTTCAGAAGGAGACCTGCGTGTCACACCGCCTACAGTAGGCACAGGTGAAGGGAATTTAAGTTCAGATAAAATTACAATCACCAACCCAGAAGCACGAAAGTATATAGTGACCTTTAAGAAAGGTTTGGCGGTGCCTAAATCAGGAACAATTCCTGCTGAAGCGAAACCGACTTTTACTCTTTCTTTTGCGTCTGACCCCGATAACGAACGTGGCTCGCCTACGGTGACTGCAACAGTGAAAGTCGGAGAGGCAGAAAATGCCTTTTCAATTCCTGTTGCCAATAATGAGCGTCCGATTTTTGGGTTTATCCCGCGTGGAACACAAATTTTTGAAAGCGATTTGGTAAAGATCTTCCCGCAGTTCTCTGTCGGCGAGCAAGCCACGGCAAGCGACAATAGAATTCAGGTTGGTTTGGCCCTTGAAGTCACGCAAGGAACAACACTCGGGCAGGGCGTTGCAGGCTTCCATAAGATTTTGGCTGACGGTGGCTGGACAGCAGGAGCCTTGAGCAATGGACGAATTCCTTACACTAAAGACATAACGATTGCAGGCGGCACGACAGGCAATTTGAATACAGAAACTGATCTAGGAATTGCCTTGGCGAATGATGCGATAATTTCACCCAACGGAAAATACGAAGTGGTGTTTAAAGCACCCGTTATTAAGTCAGGCGATCAACCCGATGATACAAACCTATCTGAAGATATAACTTTGACGATCTTTGATGATGACCGTTTGTATAGCTTTTTGAATCCGACAACAAACAACACGCCAGGCGATGGAGCTTGGGGGGAAGCCTTAGATACCTCAACAGGAGATGCAACACCCGCTAATCCTGTCTTGAAAACCGAAATTGCAGGACTGTTGCAAATTGCCGCACCCACTTCAGGCAATTGGGAAAGTGATGCAAACGGCAAAATATATGGCTATTTGGAAGGTGTAACCCACACGGTTGATCTCTACCTAAAGGGCGGTGGCGTTGCTGACGGCACAAACTTTAAAGCATCTGAAATTTTGAGCGATACAACTTTGTGGCAGGGTGAAACCCGCCCCGAGGGTAAGTTTGGTGGCGGTGCAAAAGCTGCGTGCGATGTTTTTGCTGAAACAGAATCTCCTCTAACAAAGGCGGTAAACGCCTTCGGAGCACAGGTGAGCGATGATAACAATACGCCAAGTGATCATCTGCCCCATCGGATTGTCGGCAAGAAAAATAATGCGCACTTTACGATGACTTGTGGCGGGAAGGTTTATCAGGTGCGTCCTGCGACGGGTCAGCCGAAAGTTGTCTATCGCTTCAACGATGACGCGCAGTTCAGGTATGTTTTCACCTTGGGTGGCACAAGTAAGCAAATTCCTGCTTCGGGAATCAATGAAAGAACTTTGCTTTACACAGCACGGGCTGGTGATGATGGAAATGCCGTAACAGGCGAAGGGCCTTTCTATAAGGTGGAGACAAAACTGGCGAAGCCTGTGGGGTATCCGATAGCGGTGGGTTTTGCAGGGCAGGGCGCACCTGCAGGCCAATCTGAAAACGCCAGCAAAAATCTTGCAGGCGGATTTGTCGCCGCGAATTTTGACCTTTTGTGGATTCGCTCGCCGACTTTGCCAACAAGCGAACTGGTGTCGGCGGGTTCTTCCATCAGGAAAACCGCACTTTCTACAGTGGTGCGTCAATACACTTCGTTTCAAGACACGCCGTTTTATTTTCCTGCAGGAGCGGTTGAGCAATCCGCAACCAGTAGAGATGCGACAAAGAGTAGCAATTCAAACTTCACGGGTGACCTCTACCTAGTGGTTGCGCGTCCGAATGTTGCAAGCTTGAAGCCCTTTGGCACACCGAAAGTGCTGCCCAGTCGCGCCGATAACCGCACAGTAGCAGACCAATTCACGACCGATACAAAGCAGGGTTCAGGACCACAGGTGACGGTCAAGACTGATATTCCAGTTGTTGAAAATATCGCTGTCAGCTGGAGCACAGAAACTGCCGCACTTCTGCAAGATAGAAAACCTTTCTTAGAGAAGTCTGCAGCAGAAGGAGATAATATCCGCTTTAAGATGGCTTTTTCGGGCTTGCCTGCTAAGGCGGCGGTCGGGCAAACCAATCGCGCTTTTTCTTTCTGTATCCGTGTCAACAATAGCAAAGAGCTGGCGATAGATACCACGAGTAGCGAGATCAAGGGTTTCTTCTACACCGCAGACCTAGTGGATGTAGCACAAAATTCAGAAATGAAGGCGCGTGAGAAAACACAAGCCAAGAAATGTATATCGGCAAACGGCGTTTGGTGGTCAATCAACGCAGTAACTAGAAATGGCACGACAGTGACGGAAATGGATCCTGCAGATGCCGATCATAAAAAAGCTATGCTGGTCTTTAAGCTCGTGGATGACGCGATTGCGAATAGTACGAGTCAGTGGGGTACAGCGTCTCCGTTTGAAGTGCGTCATGATACGGGTAGCAGTGTGGCGAATCTGCTTGTGCAGTATCCTGGAAAGTCGTGGTTAGAATTTGCATCAAACGCGCAGTGGGTTGGTAAGGAAGTTCGCGTTTCTATTGCTCCCTTTACTGCCGATGGTGTTCTGCTAACAGGGCTCGGACTCACACCCCCCAGTGAGACAATTCCTGTTTTGGAAGACGATATTATTGTCCGTATGAAGTCGACTATTCCTGCGAATGGCGGGCCTGTGCTCACTCGCGATGCACTCAATGCGGCACGAACTAATTCAGAGCAAATCGCACTCAGCCAAGCCGAGTGGAATGCATCACGATACAAAGGCTTGCACGGCGTTGTTGAAAAGACGGGCAGAATCTACTTGGATGAACTGCTTGAAATTGCCAACTATGTGCCGAGGGGAGGCAATGCCGACAGCGAAGGGTTAAGTGCCTTTGAAGCTTCTTCCGTCGCCAACCCTGTGCCTAGTGAAAATGTTTTACAAAGAGTAGCTAATGCCTTGATGGCTTCGGGGGCTGTGACGATTGCTCAGCCGACGGATGTGACTCTTGAAACCTCTGCAACTTTTACGCTTGCAACTGAAAGTGAAACTCGTGCGCGGTCGGGTGTATCTGGTGGTATTGCCCGCGAGCCTGTTCTTAAAGCGCACAACGACAATCAATACACTTCGCCTGCTAACCCGCTTCAATTGAATCTCACGATACCTCGGCTTGATTTGGACGGTATCAAGTTTGAAGGCCAAGGTTTTGGCTCACCATTTGCTATCAATGTTATAGATCCGAATGCTCCGACCTTGGCGATTGAGCCTGTAAGTCCTGTTACCGAGCACAGCACAAGCGATGGTACAGCAGGACCAAGAGTCAGGTTCAGCGTGAATGAAGATGGTGGCGCGAGTTTTCGTGCAGATTATCTGCTCAGTGCTGTCGGCGGAGACAGGTTAGCAACGGGTAGCTCCATATCGTTTGCTTCTGTTACGGGTCGTCCTGAAGGAGAAACTGCAAGCTTGGGCGACGGCAAAGACTTCACAATCGTGCGCGATGCCACTTTTGCTATCGCAGGAGATTCCACAAAAGCCAACTATCAGGCGAACGGCAATGAAGTGCCCGCGTATACCATTCTTGAAGACGCAGTCTATGAAGGTGAAGAAATCGCTGTTATGGAATTCTACACGGTTGGTGACCATCAAGGCTTTGTCGGACACAAGATACAACGCGACACAGAATTCGCAACCGATACAGACGGTAAGACTCTAACGGGCTTTCGGGTGGAAGGGTATATCCGAGATGATGAAGGCTTGTCGTTCCGCTTTGAAGGAAGCAAACCTGGCACAAACCCTGAAGTTAACGAAGGAACCCCGCTTGCCAATCAAAATCAGCTAAAGGTAATCTTTACCTGCACAACTTCAGATGGTGGCACGGGGACTCCGAATACTTGTGCGGGGATTGAAACGCCGAAAGGTAGTGGCGCAAAGCTGACTTTGAGTCGTCCTACGGGCAGTGGCTATACCCTGAAAGTTGCAGGAAAGCCCGTTGCCAAGGGCGCGCGCGAATTTACGGTTCCTTTGGGCAGTGTTCGTGGTGGCACGGTGTCCGTGCCTGTGGAAGTGTCCAAACCCGAAAGCAAAGTTGTGGAGTCGGCTCCGACAACGCCTTTGGCACTGACCTTATCTCCACTGGCTGGAGCGGAAGGTGCACGCACATCTCTGGTTGCGGATACACCCGACACCAAGCAACGCGAATTTGTCCTGAAGGATAAAGACGAAGACGAAACCTATAGCTTAAGCAAAGCTACACAGCAGGTAGAAGAAGGCGCAGAAACTTTCACGCCCACGATTACAATCGCTAACGAAAAGCTAACAGCGAAAGCGATTACGCCGCAGCTCCGTGTTACCAAGGGAGGCACAGCAGTGGCAGGGCTGGATTGGCAAGAAATCGCGGGCTTAACTCTTGCCGAGGGCGAGAATTCGGCAACAGCAGACTCTGCATTTGTGATTCCGCATGACAATATCTTGCTGAAAGACCCGAGTTATGACCCTGCAGATACTGAAGATCTTGTGCATCTTTTAGAGATACGCGACAACACCGATGCAACCAAGAAGTTTTCGCGTATCACATCTGACAGCGTGGCGCAAAAGCTGATTGTGCTGGATACAGACGAAGCCGAAGCCACTTTGAAGGTGTCGCAGATCAGCAAGGAGTCGCCTTCCTATTCTGAAGTTGCGGGGCTAGACGACTGGTCGGCTACATCACTCGGAGCCACGAACACAGAAGACTTTAGCTATCTTTTGCGGATACGGCTTGCCGATGGCGCGACCCAGAAGACTTCAGACACTGACTTGCCCTTTGAGATTACCCTAAACCAGACCAGTGGTCAGACGAAGCTCCTGCGGGATGATTTTAAAGCCCCTGCGACGGTGAATCCAGACTCGGGTGCGACAGGCACAATTGCTTGGAAGAGCGTTTCCAGCGAGGAAACCAAGCCGGACAAAACGCTAATTCTGGTTGGCACTTTAAAAGCGGGCAAGAGCGAATTGTTTGTTCGTTTGTCTGTCAACGATGAAATTGTGATAGAGGACATAGAAAAGTTCACCGCGACTTTGAATTTGAAACGCACAGAAGGCGAGTGGCCGAACTTACAAACCACTACGGCAAACAAGCAAGTCGCACTGTCTATTGATAGCGATGACAAAATCAATGTTGGCGTTTACGCTCCTTTAGAGTTTATTAAAGTTAAAGAAGGTGTCACCTATCCATTTGGTGTAACCCCTATAATCAGAACTTTATGGGCACTTTTGGAAGAAGATGCACCCCTGTACAAAGATGAACACTTCTTGAAGCAACCGTATGCTTTGAACGGAGATCCAGCGGCATTTTTAATGCATATCGCCTATAGGATAACGCCGAAATCGGATTCTGCAGGCGCAAGCAATGATGATTTGCATGCCAACTTGCGGGGTACAACTTTCTATACCTCGGTAAGCGGGCAGGGGCGTGGAGCTTTTGATGCTACTGACGATGCGGGACAGTATAGTCATTTATTTACAGCACCATCCATCTGGTCGCAGATCGGCGATGCCTATGAACTTCCTGAGCAGTTTAATGTGACCTTGACGGGTTTGTATCTCGCCGATGAGACAGGCAAAACAACGCGTATCAGTGATAGCCAGCACACAACAGCGGCGGCGGCACAGGCAGATTACACAGAAACCCTATGGGGTGGTGATATTGCTCTTTTCAGCAAAACGCTACCATCAGATGACGGATTATATTTGTTGGGTAACACACTACCGATTACCCTGAGCGATGAAAGCGCAGATACGCCTCCGACCATTACCTTGTCTACTGATAAAGACACAGTAGAAGAAAACGGCACGAAAGAAGAGCGCACGATTACCCTAACTTTGACGGCGAGTAAGGTTCCTGCTGATGCGCTTGCTTATACCCTGAACACGATTCCGCGTGGCGAGACACCGAGCACACAGCTCCGCAATTCAGCCGAGTTAACCACAGACTTCACAAAAGTCGGTGGCGGTGCTTTGTCCTTTGCCATAGAGGCAGGTGCTACGACAAAAACCTTAAAACTGCGAGTCAAGCAAGATCAAATTTGTCGGGCGCGGGCTTTGGCTCTGTATCTCACGCCTGCTGAGAAGACCTACGCCACGGCGACGAGTCTGAGTGAAGCCTATGCACAGAGGTTTAAGCAGGCGCGGGCGGCTTCTGAAGACGAAGGCACGGAGCTACACAACAAGCCTGACGCAACCAATACAGATTTTCCGAACACTCTGAAGATTGTTGTTAACGACGATGAATCTTGCACGGGCTTTACGCAAAAAGATGGAGAGTCAATTCCCACTGCAGGGGTGTCTATTCCGCAGGGCAACACGCTTGACCTGCGCTTTGAAGAAAGCGGCGACGGAAGTGAACACCATGTTATCCGTATTAAGCTCAAGCCTGGCCACGGACTCACCGACGCAGAAGTGCGCAAGGCGGTCTTTGCCGCCATAGAGGTGACAAGCACAGGCACGACTGTGGGCACGCCGGTAAAAACAAAAGACCACTGGGCGGTTCCTGTGCGGGGTGCGGGCACAGTGCGGATGAACTTCAAGGGAGCTGACTCGGCGAACAAAGGCTTCACGGTGGAGCTTCTGGGCCCGTTTGAGTCAGAAGCCGAAGCTGACACGGCGGCGGTAAGTCCGACTGTTGGCACGGCGAAAAGTAGTTTTTCTGTTGCTGTTGCTGCTCCGCCGACTGCAAGGTTATCAAATCTAATCAACAGCGCATTCCCGCAAACGGGTTTGACTCTGCCACGGGGTGAATTCTTTGGCTTGAAATTGGATGAACTGCCTGAATCAGAAACCAAGTCGCATGTTATCCGCATCAGGCTGAAAGACGGTCATGGGCTGAACGCAGAACAGCAAAAAGCAATCTTTAGAGCCACCTATCGTAGCGGAAATACTATTCCGTTGGTTAGTATTGATGCTCGCTATAGTGGTTCGTTGGTTGTATCAGATGGTCACCAAGCGATTCCTGTTTATCAGTCTGTGCGTCGTTTTAACCTTCCGCTCAATCGTCCAGCAGTTGAGGGTAAGACCTTTGTGGTTGAGCTCTTGGGTCCGTACACGAAGGGTAGTGAGCACACAGCTGCGACAGGCACGGGCACAGGCATAGGGATAATTCAGCAGGCCTTTGAAGTTACGGTTGCCGAGCCTGTGAAATCTAAGTTCCTTACCTCTGGGCGAAGCGAAATTCCTGCGAATGGTTTGTCGGTGGCGCATAATGCACAACAGCGGTTCGTAGTTACCCGAAATGGACTGCGTGATGCCTATGTGCTTCGTGTCAAGCTTAAGGGCAATCAAGGACTAGAAGATGCTGAAGATAGAAAAGCGATTTTTGGTAGCTTGCAATTGATTGACACTGCGGACTCTGAATCATTTTCTCTTGTGACGAGTGGTGACCATGCGTCCATTGTCGGGATCTTTGGAAACACAGAAATAGGCCTCACCTTCACCGATGAAAATGCGGAAAGCAAAACCTTCACAGTTGAGCTTTTGGGCCCGTATGATGAAGGTATTGCCGACCTTGCAGATGCAACCAACGCCAACAGAGTGGCGGCAAGCCCAACGGGCGGCACGGTACTAGATGGCTTTGATATAAGCGTTGGTGCCGTTCTGCCTGCGAAAATCACGGAAGCGGGCGGCAAGGCGATACCTGAGGCAGGAGTGTCCATCGCCCAGGGTAATCCGCTTGACTTACGCCTTGAGGGAGGCGGTAGCAACAAGCACCGTGTTGTTCGCATTAAGCTCAAGCCTGGCCACGGGCTCACCGACGCAGAAGTGCGCAAGGCAATCTTTGCCGCGATAGAGGTGACAGGTGAGGGCACAACCGTGGGCACGCCTGTGGTGACGGGAGATCATATTGCGGTTCCTGTGCAGGGTGCAGGCACGGTGCGGGTTAATTTCAAGGGAACTGACTCGGCGGATGAAGACTTCACAGTGGAACTTCTGGGCCCGTTTGAGTCAGAAGCCGAAGCCGATACGGCGGCGGCAAGTCCGACTGCTGGCACGGCGAAAAGTAGCTTTGATCTTGCTGTTGCTGCTACTCCAACGGCAAGGTTTACAAAGCAAGACAATAGCGTTCTTCCGCAGACAGGTACCACTCTGGTACGCGGTCAGTCTCTGGCACTTTACATTAGAAAACGAATTGACTTGATAACAGAATCGCATGTAATTCGTATCAAATTAAAAGAAGGGCATGGGCTGACTGCCGAACAGCAGAGGGCAATCTTCAGACGCATCGATTCAAATGGAAATGTTAATCTTATTTTTGGCCTACTAGGCGGAGTGTCGGATGAACACCAAGCTTTGTCTCTGACTCATCGGGACGGCAGTGCTTTTATGAACCTTGCGTTTCCAGAGGCTGAGGGTAAAACCTTCGTGGTGGAGCTTTTAGGCCCCTACATGCAGGGTAGTGAGCACACAGCCGCAACAGGCACAGGCACAGGAAAAGTTCAACAGACCTTTGAGGTTACGGTCACCGAGCCTGTGAAAGCAAAATTCAACACCGCAAGTAGCACTGACATTTCCGCAAATGGTTTATCAACAGCACTTGGCAAGCCGCTGGGTTTCAGACTTACTGTAAATAGACTTTGGGATTACCATGTGCTTCGTGTTAAGCTCAAAGATAACAATCAAGGACTCAACAACGCTGCAACAAGAAATTCGGTCTTTAGCGGTATAAATGTATCCTCCAGCTCTGCGATAGGCACGAAGGTGGTGAGTAACGACCATATGTCTATTCCTATGGTGGAAGGGGGCACTCCCTCGATTACATTCACCGATGCAAATTCAGTGGGCAAAAGCTTCACAGTTGAGCTTTTAGGCCCGTATGATGAAGGAGTCGCCAGCATAGCGAGTGCAACCGACGCGATTGCGGTAGCACAGAGTGCCACGGCTGGCACGGTGATAGACAGCTTTGATATCCATGTTGACGAAAAAACGGCGCGGATTCTCAAAGGTGATGGTAATACTCTTCCGCAGACGGGTGAAACTCTGGTACGCGGTCAAACTATGCGCCTTGGCTTTAGCCAAGCATCTGAGACGAACCCTCCATCGCATACTCTCCGCGTCAAGCTGAAGGACGGGCATGGGCTAAACACAGAACAGCAAAGTTCAATCTTCAAATCATCTGGGCTTTTGACTGCTTCTACGGGTACCCATGGCTCGTTTGGCTCGTTGGTTAGATCCGATACCCACCAAGCCCTTCCTGTCTATCAGACTGCAAATGACCTCGACATTGTTCTCGACCCTCCAGCGGCTGAAGGTAAAACCTTTGTGTTTGAGCTTTTGGGCCCGTACACAAAGGGCAGTGAGCACACAGCCGCCACAGGCACGGGCACAGGAGCAAAAGTTCAACAGAGCTTTGAAGTTACAGTAACCGAGCCTGAGAAATCTAAGTTCCTTACCAGTGAGCGAGGGGAGATTCCTACGGATGGCGTTTCGGCGGAGTTTGGTAAAGAGCATAGATTTAAGATTTCTTGGAACGGGCTACCAACCTTCCATGTGCTTCGTGTGAAGCTCAAAGATAATAACCAAGGGCTCACCAACGCCGCCGATAGAGAGGCAATATTTGATACCCTAGAGATTGGTGGGGGAAGTATAAGTACTAAAATCATAAGTAGCGAGCATATAGCACTACCTCTACTTCCGAGTTCGTACGTAAATTTAAGTTTGGCATTTTGGGATGAAAATGCGGCAGGCAAAACCTTCACAGTTGAGCTTCTGGGCCCATATGATGAAGGAGCCGCCGACTTAGCAAGCGCAACCAACGCGATTGCGGCCACACAAAGCCCAACGGCTGGTACGGTAGTGGACTCTTTTGATATTACTGTTGGTGCGACTCCGAAAGCAAAGCTTGTTCCAGTGGGAGGTGGGGCGATTGCGCGTGGCAGCGGACTGCGAATCACCCAAGGAATTGCATATGATTTAGGCTTTGAAGACACAGAAACAGATAAGTACCGTGTCATTCGTATCAAACTAGAACATGACTCTAGGCTAACCGACGAGCAGCTAAAAGCACTGTTTGCCGCCATAGAGGTGACAGGTCAAGGCACAACTGTCGGCACACCTGTGCACACAAAAGACCATTTGTCTATTCCTGTGCGGGGCTCGGGTATCATTCGCATTAACTTTGGAGACACCAAGGCGGCTGGCAAAAATTTCATAGGTGAGCTTCTGGGTCCGTTTGATTCTGAAGCCGAAGCCAACACAGCGGCGGCAAGCCGAACGGTTGGAACTCCGACAAGTAGCTTTAATATCCATGTTGGGATTCAAACAGTAAAGGTTACCCGAAGCGATGATAGTGAAATTCCGCAGAGAGGTGAAACTTTGGCACGTGGTCAAACTTTGAGATTGAAACTGGACGAACTGGATGACGTAAGGAATCGATTGCATGTAATTCGTGTCAAGTTGAAAGAAGGTCATGGGCTCACGCGGGCGCAACAACGAAAAATCTTTAAAACGACCCTTCCAAATGGAAATTTGGATCCGATTATACAGGGTGGTGTGCATCTTGGAGAGCTCGTCGCGTCGGATATCCATCAATCCATTCCAGTCCATCTGGACGGAAACTTCAGCATTACGCTTCGTCATCCGAACGCGCAAGGCAAAACCTTCGTTGTTGAGATTTTAGGAAGATATCCGATAGGGAGAGAATACACAGGCGCAGGGCCTAGGGATGTCCAACAAGCCTTTGAAGTTACGGTTGCTGAGCCTGTGAAATCTAAGTTCCTTACCTCTGGGCGAAGCGAAATTCCTGCGAATGGTTTGTCGGTGGCGCATAATGCACAACAGCGGTTCATAGTTACCCGAAATGGACTGCGTGATGCCTATGTGCTTCGTGTCAAGCTTAAGGGCAATCAAGGACTAGAAGATGCTGAAGATAGAAAAGCGATTTTTGGTAGCTTGCAATTGATTGACACTGCGGACTCTGAATCATTTTCTCTTGTGACGAGTGGCGACCATGCGTCTATTGTCGGGATCTTTGGAAACACAGAAATAGGCCTCACCTTCACCGATGAAAATGCGGAAAGCAAAACCTTCACGGTTGAGCTTTTGGGCCCGTTTGATGAAGGCGCTGCCGATATAGCAAGCGCAACCAACGCGATTGCGGCGGCACAGAGCGCAACAGCTGGTACGGCGATAGACAGCTTTGATATTTCTGTTGGTGTCGCTCCGACGGTGAAGATCGTCCAAATCAATGGAGAGGCAATTCCTTATGAAGGGGTGGCTATCCCGCAAGGCAATACGCTTGATTTGCGCTTTGAGGAAAGCGAAGCAGGCAAATATCGTGTCATTCGTGTCAAACCGAAGGGTAATCACGGACTCACAAATGAAAAATTAAAGAAACTCTTTGCCGCCGTAGAGGTGACAGCGGACGGTACAACTTTGGGTACATTCGTGAAAACAGGATCTGATTTATCTATTCCTGCGCAGGGATCGGGTACAATTCGGATTAACTTCAAAGATGCTAATTCTGCAGAAAAAAGCTTTACTGTTGAACTTCTAGGTCCCTTTGAGAGCGAAGAAATCGCTAACACAGTAGCAGAAAATCCGACTCGTGGTACACCTACAAGCAGTTTTGATATTTCTGTTGGCTCTGCTCCGACGGCAAGAGTTACTCCAAGACTTGGAAGCGATCTTCCGCAGACAGGGTTGACTCTGGAGCGGGGAAGGTCTCTAGGGATCGACATTACACGACGAGATATCAGAGTTGGATCACATGTTCTGCGTATCAAACTGAAGGAAGGTCACGGACTTACAGCCAATCAGCAAAAAGCCATCTTCAATCGCACCGATTCGCATGGATCTATCGATGAATTGATATCAAGGCATGGTATTCCAGCGGATCCCAGTGAGCGCTCGGTTTCGGATACGCATCAATCCTTTAGTATTCGCCGAGATGGCAATCTCTTGTATACGCGTCGTTTCATTACAATCAGCCATCCAAATGCTGAGGGCAAGACTTTCGTCGTTGAGTTGTTGGGTTCTTACAGTGAACCAGAGCCTAGCTCTGAACTAGGGTTTAATTTTAACTTCAGTAATGAACATATGGCCGCAACAGGCACGGGTGCAGGCCGTGTTCAGCAAACTTTTGAGATTACGGTCACCGCACCGCCAGCACAGTTTTTGCAAGCAAACGCAGCCAAGGATACAATTCCTGAAGGAGGGTTATCTGTTGTGCACAGAACTGTTCAGAAAGTTTACCTTGATGATAGAAGCGTACGGGATGACGCTCATGTGATTCGCGTCAAACTTAAGGGCAATCAAGGACTCACCAACGCTACCGAGAGGAAGGCGGTCTTTGACAACATAGAGGTGACAGCCACAGACACAACTTTGGGCACCAAGGTGACAAGTAATGACCATATGTCTATTCCTGTGAAGGATGCGGGCGATATTGGCCTTAAATTCACCGATGCGAATGCGGTGGACAAAAGCTTTACGGTTGAACTTCTGGGCCCGTACGAGAGCAATGAAACTGCTTACACGGGGGCAACGGGTGTGGGCACAACTGTAGGCGCAAAAGTTCAGCAAGAATTTGATATTACAGTTGCGAAGTCGGGGAAAATTACCCTAGAGGACGGTAGCGCGATTCCAAAAACAGGTTTTTCTATGCCACGAGACGAGCCTATTAAATTTACGCTAAAAGAATTGCCTGACACGGCAGAAGCGATATCGCACGTACTCCGTATAAAGCGAAAAGATGGAGAAAATTTTGCATCAGAAGTCGAGGGGGACGATGGCATAATCACCCTTCCGTTGATTTGGTACGATCCTCTTACTAAGGAATATGTTGACAATTTGTTTAGTTCAAATATGCATCAATCCATAGTTTTGAGTAAGAGCGGAACTCTTGCGAACTTTTTCTTTTTTCCAGTGTTTGAGAACTTAACATTTGTAATTGAGCTTTTGGGGCCATACAAGAATGGTAGTGAGCATACAGCAGCAGAGGGAGCAGGCACGGGACTTGTCCAGCAAAGCTTTGAGATTACGGTTGCTGAACCTCCGAAGGCTGAATTTGCTCAAGCGAATGAGGGCAGCGATGCAATTCCTGATGAAGGATTATTAGCAACCCATGGTGCATTTAAAGAATTTCGAATTAAGAGTCCGAGTGCGTTTAAGCCTTGGCATGTACTTCGCGTCAAGCTTAAAGACAGCAATCAAGGGCTAACTAATGACGCAGATAGAAAGGCAATTTTTGACGGCATAGAGGTCATCGCTGACAATCCTGCCGCGACTGATTTTTTGCGTAGGTCTTGGCATAAGACTTTTTTGGGTAAGAAGGTGACAAGTAATGATCATATGTCTATACCTGTAAGGCATAAAGTCAATATTGGTTTAAAATTCACGGATGCCAATTCTATAGGTAAGAATTTTACAGTTGAGCTTCTAAGCCCGTTTGATGAGTCAATAGGTGATGATATAGCCTATTCAAAATACGCCCAGGCTGCGCTTGCAGCGTCAGCAAGCGCAACTGCAGGTACGGCAATTGATACTTTTGATATAAATGTTTTGGCTCCGACGGCAAAAATTCTAAAAGCAGACAATGGCCGTATTCCCGATGAAGGAACTATATTGTTGTTTGCTGAAGATCTGCAGTTGAAATTTGATGATCTTGGTAGCGCAGGGAATTCTTATGTTGCTCGCCTTAAGTTTAAGGGTGGCTACAAGTTGAATGCTGCTCAAAACGAGTTGGATGCGGCTCAAAAAGAGCAGCTCTTTAGTACTGCGACTGTGCGAGTTGCTGGGTCTGAAGTTCCTACAACGACATCTGCTGACCACATGTCCTTCGCTCTAACGGGTGATGGAAGGTTGGATTTGCGCATTAACTATCCCAAGGCTGGGGGCAAAGATTTCACACTTGAGCTTTTAGGTCCGTATCCGAGCGATAGCCTGTACTTAGGGGCGAATGGTGTAGGCACAACTACAGGAGCTAGAATTCATCAAGCCTTTGACTTTACCGTCAATGTGCGCCCAGGGCGAATTACTTTACGCGATGGCGGGGCAATTCCTACGCAGGGCTTATTGGCACCGAGTCTGGGCTTAACAGATGATGCAGCGGCACTTGCCAAATTCACTATTCCGAATGGTGGCGAACAATGGCATGCAATCCGCATAGATCTAAAAGATGGTCACGGGTTTAATAATTTTCGTGAAATAGAGACTTACAAAAGAACCTTTGTGAACGAGAACAAAGGGGATTATGATGATTGGTATTATGGTATTACTCCTACCAATAGCCGCTACGCTGTTCCGATAAAGAAATCGGACTTTATTAAATTCAACTTTACCCGTGCGGACGCTGCCGGCAAGACCTTCGTCGTTAAGCTTTTTGGCCCCTACGCAACCCAAGACGAGGCTAAAGATGCGGAGCGCCGAAATGCTCCAGAAACAGTGATTCAAAGCTTTGAAATTAAATTCGCTCCACCAGAAGTTGTTAAGCTCTTTGATTCTGTTGGCAATCCTATCCGCAATGGCAAGGTGCTGCGTACGAAAGTTGGTGATTCTATGGACTTCCAATTTGCTGATTACAGCGATGGTTTTTATAGCAGTGACTCAAGACTCCATTGGAATGGAAATATTCAAATTAAACTCAAAAATATAGATGATGGCGATGGTAATCCGAACACCATCCAAGGCTTGAACGCTGAACAAAGAACAGCTCTTTTCAAGCACGGTTCTGGTGTTCATATATGGTCTGCTAACTATTCTTCTCCACAGCGGGAAACCTCAGAGGGAAACGAAATTAGGATCTGGCTTTCAACAGATATCAAAATTAAATTTCTCCACCCCTTAGCTGCAAACAAAATTTTTACCGTAGAAGTTGCTCCTCAAATTGGTAACCGATACCGAGAGGGCCTACAGCCTATTGTTCAAACCTTTGATATTGCTGTTGCTCCTGCGACACCACCTGTGTATGTGAGAGATCAACGTAGACAAATCCCGCTTGCCAATGGTGCTACGATTCATGCGGGTGTTAATTATCCATATCAATTCATTTGGGAGACTGCAAACTCTTTAAATGATACCTATATCTTCCGTCTCAAGCTGAAAGACTTGGACGATGGTGATAACAATCCGAGTACTATTCAGGGGCTGACCTCTGAACAAAGAATGGCTATCTTCACTAAAAATACAGGTGTAAACATGGTGCTAGATAATCGGTATGTGAGTAGCACTACAAGCACACCTGCGCCAACACATTTCTCTAGTGCAATTCGTAGGCTTAAAAATGCGGGTAGTTTAGGTATGGGTATTAACTTCAAAAATTCTCTTGCTGCAGGAAAAACCTTCACGGTTGAGCTTCTTGGTCCCTACCCGAATAATAGTCCTTACTTTGGCGCGAATGGTGTAGGCTCAACTGCAGGAGCAAAAATTGTGCAGACCTTTAATATCAAAGTTGCCGATGACCGCACAGCACATATCGTTAAAGAGGGAGGGGGCTTCATTTCTGATTACGGCCTTTGGACTCCAAATGGCCGACCTCTAAAACTGAAATATGTGAAACTCAAAAATGTTGCCAATTCTCATGTCCTTCGTATCAAGCTTAAGGATACAGACGGTGTAGATGATAGTGATTACAATCCAAACACCATTCAGGGGATGAACGCTGCTCAAAGAACAGCAATCTTCAACGCTAACTCTACGCGCTACCATATACAGGAAAACCAAGGAGGCATTCAGATACAGGGCGGCCAAGGCACAGGAGTGGGAAGTGCAGATCATAGGTCTATTGCCATAACGCAATCTGGTACGATCACTCTCAATTTCAATCACTCCACTTCTGGAGGCAAAACCTACACAGTCGAGCTTCTTGGCCCCTACCCGAGCGGAAGCCCCTACTTGGGCGCTGATGGTGTAGGTTCAACTTCAGGTGCAAGAGTTCAACAAATTTTTGATATTGAAGTGGTGGCTCCGTGGGCGAGAATCTATGATATTAATCCTACCTACGGTGATGGTGCGATTGGCAAGGGCGGTAGCGCAGATAGATTATTTGTCCCTCCAACTAGGTGTAGAGGGGTCAGAACAAATGCAGAATTAGGTCTAAATGATGATGTAGGTGTTTTAAACTATGCAGAGCCAGACATCTATATTCTCCGCTTAAAACTTCATGGGGATAGGTACAATTCAAATAGTGGGTACAGTTCTACTCATCGAGGTAACAAAATATCAATTTCGGAGCAACAAAGGATCCTTCAAAACCTGAGGTTGTACCAAAAAAATGATTTTCAGGCAAGTCCAACAAGATCAAGAGAGCATATATCTTACATGATAAGCAGAGAGCGTTATGTAAAGATAAAAATTAACGATATCTTTGATAAACCTTGGCGTCAAGGCTTCAAGCAATCTAACATAACTTTTACCGCTGAGCTTCTCGGCCCCTATTCGTTCAACGAAGCCCATTTGGGTGCGCATGGAGTGGGTTCATATCCAGGGGCAAAAGTTCAGCACAAATTCTTTATTCCTGTTCATACTAATAATTACAACACAGGCGGGTGCTAAGTGTACACTGTTAAAATTTAGGGGTGGTTGTGGGCGAGGGTGGTTAGGTGTTCGTAGATGTGTACCGCAAATGAGCGGGGAGCCAAAAGAGCGTAGCGAGGGAAACCATCAGGGGCGTTCGTATAGCGAACCAACGCCACGCCAACTTCAGCACAGGTGGTGCGCGTGGATTGTCCCTGCTGGAAGACGCCAAGGTCTAAGGGTAGGGCAGTTTGCATCAGCTCGCGAGACTTCGCACCCGCTATCTCAAGCCAAACTTGCCCTTCTTCTAAGCGAGCTGTCCAAGGGGCTTTGCTGGCTTTCACAACTTCTTTGCCAAGCTCTAATGTCTGGGCTTCGTACGCTTCCGCCGCCTTCAGCCACAAACGAGACGGGCTTAATCGCAAAGCCGTGACACCATCTGGGTCTTGGTGAACCTGACTCGGTAGGGTGAAATCTCCGCAAATCTGCAAGACAATCGCCAGCCGCCGCTCAACGATAGACACAGACTCCACACCGCGCCATTCAGACGCTACGCGACTCAGTGCCGACTCGTATTTAGGCGCGTTATCCACGAAGTCGTTCGCCTTCAGGGTCAAAAAAGTGCGCCGATACCACGCGTAAGCGCACTACGCCCACGCCCGTCGGATCAGCCGCACAGATAATTTCTCCCTCGCGAGCCAAGCCGCCACGCAAAAACCCTAGCCCAATAGATCCGTTCATTTGTGGACTGACACAGGCTGACGAAATCCAGCCCTCGCCGTGCCCCGTCAGTGCGCCATCAGCACCATACAAAAGACTGCCCGCAACCACGCGGTCAGTCTCACGCTCAGGACGCAAGCCCACCAGTCGCGGGCGGCTCGGGTCAGTCAAACCCGCCCGCTTTGATAGCACCACGCCCGTCGCTGGCGTGCCGCGTTTCTTCTCTGCCATCGCGTTCAAGCCCAAGTCGGTCAGGGTGGTGCGTCCGTCTAGCTCGCCGCCCGCGATGTGGCCTTTTTCTTGGCGCATCGTGTCTTGGGCTTCTAAACCGAAGGGCAGGGGAATTACCCGCGACTCCTCGCCTTCGTCGTTAATCGTGCTGTAACCTTCGCGGAGTCGACTCCACAGGGCGTTTCCGAGCCCTGCTGCCACAAATACCTCATACGAACGCTCGCCCGTAAAAGAAACACGGTGGATACGGGCGGCTCTGCCTCCGTATTCAAATTCATACGCGCCCATATAGGGCAAGTTTTCGTTGCTCAAGTCTTCGTCAGGAAATATCGCTTCTAATAAGTCGCGACTCTGCGGCCCCGCCACAGCAATCCCCGCCCAATCATCGGTGATGGAAGTCAGATGCACATCAAGGTCTTGCCAAGCGGTTTGGAGCAAAAACTCCATGCGGGCTAAAACTTCACCCGCGTTAGCCGTCGTAGTCGTCATAAAGTATTCGTTTTCAGATACCCGCGCCGTCGTGCCATCGTCAGCAACCATTCCATCATCGCGGAGCATAACTCCATAGCGAACCTTGCCTACCTTCAGGGAAGCCCAGTTGTTTACATAGATACGCTCCAACAATTCAGTCGCGCCACTGCCCTGCACCAAAATCTTACCCAGTGTGGAAATGTCAAAAAGACCAACACTGCGGCGCACTTCCGCCGCCTCGCGGGTATAACCCTGAGTCACAGTTTCTTCGCGGTCTGTCGGATAATAACGCGGACGTAACCACAAACCCGTTTCTAACCAATTCACTCCCTCACGCAAGTGCGACTCGTGCAAAGCCGTACGCCGAACAGGGTGGAAATGCCGCCCCGCATGTCCGCCCGCAAGTGCGCCTATGTTCACAGGACGATACGGCGGACGAAAAGTCGTCGTGCCTATCTTTCCCAAATCAGGGTCAGGGTCAAAGCTCGCGTTAAGGTCAGACTCCAACAATTCGCCCGCAGAGTCAGAACTTTCAGAAGCCGAACCCAACGCCAACGCCAAAACCCCCAAAGCATTCACATTGCCATATTTACCCTGGTCACTGCCCATTCCCGCCGTTGTGTAACGTTTCATATGCTCAGGGGCAACAAATCCCTCATCGCACGCTTGCTCAATGTCAGCAACTGTCACATCGCCCGCCAAATCCACAAAGGCCTTAGACGGACTCTCCCCCGCCCGCGCAATACGCCAAATCGGCAAAGTCTCACCACGCAGACCACAACGCGCCAAAGCTCCGCCTTGGTCATACGACAAAGCCGCTTCCGCTTCTTCAGGGGTAATCAACAGCGTAGCTGCCGTTTCAGCCACCGCGTTCTGTCCGCCCTGTTGGGACTCGGGGCTTAATGACGATACCGCCGCAAACCCCGCCGCCGCTCCGCCATCTACGCAAGCATCACGGGCAAAATCACCCGCCGCGCCCCCCGCAATATGCCAGCCATTCGGCAAATCATTCGGCGGCACAAACGCCACCCGCGCACCATCCCAGCGCGGACGCACACCCCGTTGGCTCAACAGATGCACCTTCGGAGACCAGCCACCCGATAAACACAGCATATCCGCCGCGACAGTCAGTACGCCATCGTCTCCACGACCCACCCGAACCGCGTGGCTGTCTGAATCCCACTTGGCAAGCACCACCTTGCGCAACGCCTTCTTACCCTCAGCCCGCAACGGAACCCTGCCACTATGCACCAATACACCCGCCCCTTGAACTTCCTGCATCAAAGCAGGCGGAACACCGCTCGTTCGCGCATCCGCCAAGACTACCCGCGCCCCAACATTGCTACCCGCACGGGCTAAGTCGCGAGCTGTCTCCCAAGCCGCGTCGTTGTTTCCCGCCACAAGAATCCGCTTGCCCGCCAAGACCGCCCAACGATGCAACCACGCCCGCGCCGCCGAAGCCAAAACTACACCCGGTAAATCATTGCCCGAAAAAACCAACGGACGCTCGCTGGCTCCTGTCGTCAAAACCACTTTTTCAGCCCGCACAATGTAAAAACGCCGCGTCAAAGAAGACTCAGGCCTGTCAGGATCGGTTTGCTCTTGTGTCTGCGGCAGACTCGCCAAAAGCGGATCCGCTTCGCTCTTCTCACGCGGCGGAAGCTCTTCCACCAAACCAAAACAATTGCCATCATAGGCACCAAAACAAACCGTATTACGCAAAATTCGCACATTCGGTGCCCGCTCCAACGCCGCCACCACACGCTGTCGCCAAAGCTCAGACTCACTGCCACCCCGCTCCCACAACAACGAACCGCCAAGCAAGCCATCTTGCTCCGCCAAAACTACGCGCACCCCCGCCGTCGCCGCCGTCAAAGCCGCCGCCAAACCCGCCACTCCGCCACCAATCACAAAAACTTCAGCAAAGATATGGCTGGTCTCGTTTTGCTCCATCGTCGCAGGAGTTGCCGCCGCCCCAAGCTGCACCCGCCCCAAACCCGCCGCTCGGCGAATAAACGGCTCGTAAAACATCCAAGACTTCTTGCGCGGGCCAATAAAAGTCTTGTAATAAAAACCCGCCGACAAAAAACGCGACAAACGCGAATTCACCGCCAGCAAATCATACTGCAATGACGGATAACGATTCTGACTCCGCGTCTCTAACCGATTGCGAACCAGCGGCGAAGGCACGTTCGGCTCAATTTCTCCGCCTTCGTGAATTTCGTACAGGCTGTTGCTCTCCATCTCGTCCGCCGCAAAAGGCCCACGCGGACGGTGATACTTAAAACTACGCCCCGTCAGCCACACACCATTCGCCAACAAAGCAGAAGTCACCGTATCGCCTTCCAACGCCGCATGCCGCTTGCCATCGTGACGGAATTCCTTCGCCCGCCCGAAATTAACCCGACCAATACCCAAAACGCGGCGATTCGTATTACCTACCATCTTCGCCTCCGCCTTCTCGCAGAGTGGGTCGCGCAAGCCCGCTAGATTGCTCTCTGCTGGCTTGTCCTGCTTTGTCAGAGCCAATTCCGCCGCTCAAGCCATTGTTGCGCTTCGCGTTAAAGTCACGGGCTAGCTCGGCTCCGAAAATCTCGTGGGTCTGCGTATCACGATGCACCACAAGCCACTCACGACAGCCATGCAAGTGATGCCAATACTCAGAAATCTTGCCACACGGATTGTCCCGCAAATACACATAATCAAACCAACGCTTTGCGTCTTGGTCTTGGTGCGCAGGGCGTTGCGGCTCTGCGTCTCCCAGATAGGTGAACTCTGAGTGGTCGCGGACTCCGCAGAAAGGACAAGCTATGCGTAACATCGTGCCGTAAGCCCTTCCGTAGCCTAATGCGCCTTAGGCAACGCGCCCGTGCCTTCTTCGTCAATCAATGCACCTTCCGCAAAGCGCGATAAAGTATGACGCGCCGCCACAGGATGCGACTCATCCGTGGCGAGTAGGTGGGCAAAACAGAAACCCGAAGCAGGAGTCGCCTTAAACCCGCCGTAACACCATCCGCCGTTGAGATATAGTCCGTCTAGCGGCGTTCGGGCAATGATTGGACTGCCATCCATGGTCATATCCATAATGCCCGCCCAGTGCCGCAATAACCGCACCTTGCGAGCAGGCGGAAATACATCCTGCGCCTGCGCCATAACTTCTTGAACCAACGGTAAGCTCCCACGCTGGCTGTAAGAGTTGTAGCCGTCTAGGTGTCCGCCAAAAACCAATCCGCCACGGTCGCTCTGGCTAATGTAAAAGTGAGTCGCCGTAGATGACACCACTTGGTCAAGACACGGCTTTATCGGCTCACTCACAAAAGCCTGCAACAAGTGACTTTCAATCGGTAACCGTAAACCCGCCATCGCCGCCACTTGACTGGTGCGTCCCGCCACCGCCATACCAATACGCTCAGCATGAATCGTGCCACGGTTGGTCTGCACCCCCGTTATCTTGTCTCCACGGCGAAGAAAACCCGTAACTTCTGTGTTCTGTAAAATATCTACGCCGAGCGAGTCCGCAGCCCGCGCAAACCCCCAAGCCACAGCATCATGACGCACAGAACCGCCCCGTTCCTGCCAAGTCGCTCCGTATATCGGAAAACGCGCACCCGTAGAAAAATTCAAGTCAGGACTCAATCTGCGAACTTCTTCACGAGTCAATACCTCAACATCAATGCCGTTCATCCACATAGTGTTCGCACGACGGCGAAGCGCATCCAAGGCAGGAGGCGAATGCGCCAACATCAAATGCCCACGATGCGAAACCATCATATTGTAGTTAAGCTCGTGCGATAAACTCTCCCACAACTGCAAAGATAACTCGTAAAATAAAGTATTGCCCGGAATCATATAGTTTGAGCGAATTATCGTAGTGTTACGTCCAACATTGCCGCCGCCAAAATAGCCGCGTTCCAAAACCGCAACTTTGTTAATCCCATGCTGAGACGCAAGATAATACGCAGTAGAAAGCCCATGGCCACCACCGCCAATGATAATCACATCGTAACTCTCCTGTGGTTCAGGATCGCGCCAGTTTCTCCGCCAATTACGATTGCCCGCCAAACCATGACGAAAAACTCCATACGCCGAATTGCGCTTGCCAACTGCAACCTTCGGCCTATCGCGTTTAAGCTCCTTGCGGGCATCTACCAAACGGGGTCTTTTCATCTCACGCACCAGTTAGTGTCAATTGCCAGAAAGCCAAAGGTATAGATGGGTCTATAGATGGGGTTACAGTTGGGGCTACAGATAGTAAGAATACTCGTCCGCAACAGGATTAGAAAGGACACGATTGTACTCCGCTTCTTTAAGTTCGGTGTAAAGCTGATGGTATTCCAAGCCGAAAGCACGGGCAAACGAAGTCGTGCGCCTTGCCTCAACCCAAGCCCGATGGAAAGAACGCGGAACAGAACCCGAAGCCTTAAGGGGCGCAGGTGGCTCACGCTTTTCGTCCAAGCCAAGGCGGATGGAAGTCAAAACCGCCGCCAAAACCAAATACGGATTCGCATCAGCACTCGCAATACGGTGTTCCAAACGGGCTTCGTCACCTTCGGCTATCGGAAGACGCACAGCAGCGTTGCGGTCATCGCGGTTCCAAAACAAAGACTCGGGCGCAAACTGCTTCGGCAAATAACGGCGATAGGCATTTATATGTGGAGCATAATACAGCATCGCAGAATTATTGTGGCGTAATAATCCTGCGATGGAAAAGCGCAACCCACGCGGCAAAGAGTCAAGAGAGAAAGAGTCAGAACCCCGCACAGCAGAAGGTTTTAAACGAGCTGATTTTGCCGCAGAAGTTTTTGCTCCCCTCGCTTTTGAAGTAGGAGTTTTTGAAGCAGAAGTCTTTGGAGCAGAAGTTTTTGAAGCAGGAGTCTTTAAGGCATAACAGTTGCGCCCCTGTTTGTCCCACAGGCTGATGTTGATCTGCAAGCCGCTCCCTGGAAGATTCAAAAATGGCTTAGGGCAAAAAGTTGCACGTCCGCCAAGGCTTGCAGCTCCGCTGGTGATGGCGTGGCGCAGGAAAATCCAATGGTCAGCCGCCGCAACAGGATCATCCACAGGATTAAGATTAATCTCATACTGCGCCGCCGCCGCTTCATGCGTCAAAGCACCAAGAGGCAAACCAGTCTTCTGCAACTGCTCCCATAAACGAGCACTTATATTGTCAGGCAAAAAAGCATTAAGCCCATAAACATCTGCAACTTCCGTGCTTTCAGTCGCAACAGTCGCAAGCCTTTTTGGCGGCTTTTTACTGCGTGGCTCTCCGCCGATGAGAAAATACTCTCCTTCAAAAGCTACCTTCACACGCAAACCCGTTGCCTGCGTGAAATCAGCAACAACAGCCTGCAAAACAGCCCGCGGACTCTTCCAGCACGGTTTTCCGTCAGACTCTAAAAGCTCACACAACACAACAGCAGTCGGAGTCTTCTGCCACGGTTGCATATCCCAGTACGGCAGAATGCGAGCTTGTAGGTCAGGGTCTCCGTCATCAATGCCGATACCACGCACATTAAGCGGGTCACCGCCCGCGTCCATACCATAAACAGACGGAGGCAAAGAAAACCCCCGCGCCAAAACCTTGCGCGCCAGCTCACGATTGTAGCGTTTGCCCCGTAGCACTCCGCACAGGTCGGGAGTCGCAAAATCTACGGTGCGTACCTGTCCGTTTTTAAGGGCAGTCGCAAGGCTAGAACGGGACATCAGCACACAGAAAGTATCATGGACACAAAAGAAAACGCAGTGCTAATATAGCACCATAAAAAGAACAGAGGAGACAATATCTATGCCGTTCCAGGGAGTTATTCCACCCGTCATCACGCCACACCACGAAGACGGAACCATCAACGAACCCGCCTTCGCACAGGTCTTAGAGCATCTAATCGCCGAAGGGGTGCACGGTGCCATCGTCGGCGGCACAACAGGAGAATACTACGCCCATAGCCGAGACGAGCGATTGCGTCTGATAGCCTTAGGCGCAGAAATTATCGCAGGGCGTATTCCATACTTTGTCGGATGCGGCGGCTTGCGCACTTCAGAGTCAGCAGGCTACGGCGAAGCCGCTCGCACAGCAGGAGCCGATGGCTTGTTGGTTAATGCACCCGCGTATTCTATTCCTTCGCAATTGGAGCTAGCGACTCATGTGCTATCCGTGGATAGAGCCGCAGGCTTGCCGATCATGCTGTACAACTATCCAGGACGCACAGGGGCAATGATGGATATAGATTTCCTTGACCGTGTCGGTAAAAGCACTTCAATCCGCGCAATCAAGGAATCAAGTGGAGATATAAATCGCATACATCTTCTAGCGCGTGACTATCGTCATATAGAATTGTTCTGCGGTATGGATGACCAAGCCCTAGAATTCTACGCTTGGGGAGCCGTGGGCTGGGTCTGTGCAGGGGGCAATTGTTTGCCACAAGAGCATTTGGCGTTGCATAAAGCCTGTTTTGAAGAGCGAGATTTCGTCAAAGGCAGGCGGATTATGTCTGCCCTATTACCCTTAATGCGAATTCTGGAACAAGGCGGTAAGTTTGTTCAATCGGTGAAATATATAGCGGCGAGCCAAGGACTTCCAGCGGGGGCTGTGCGCGAGCCCTTGCGTCCGTTGCGTAAGGAGCAGAAGCGTGAGATAGAGCAGGCTTTACGCACTTTGAAAGCCGAAATGGCACAGATCGCCGCTGAGTACGAAGACGCAAATTACAAAACCGCAAATCACAAAACCGCAAATCACAAAAACGGTGCAACTGCGGATAGGGTAACTGCGGATAGGGTAACTGCGGATAGGGCAACTGCGGGTAAGGCAACTGCGGGTAAGGAACAAGCTGCATCGCTCGCCGTAGGTAAGGCGGCAGATACCACGCCAGACAAAGCGATGGAAAGCGGAGCAAACAGACAAAACGTAGGCACACAAAAAGCCGATATACAAAAAGCCGATACACAAAAAGCTGATACGGGGCGTAAGCAAAAATCGCAACGGAAGGAAAGTAGCAATGGTGTCTCTCTTAACGCATGATGAATATCGCTCCATCGCTTCTTCGGCAAGCCTGCCGACTGGAGCCTTCATAGACGGGTCAGCACGCCGCACCACAGGAACAACCCTGAAGACCGTAAACCCATCTTCAGGAGCTGTCTTAGCCGAAATCGCCGCCTGTGGCGTTGAAGAGGTGAATTACGCAATCATCAAAGCACGCGAAGCCTTTGATGATGGGCGTTGGCGGATGATGCATCCGACTGAGCGTAAGAAGGTGATGATTCAATGGACGAAGCTTATCCGCCGCAATGCGCGTGAGATAGCAGTCTTGGAAAGCGTAGAAAGCGGTAAGCCCATCCGTGAAGTGGAGACAGTAGACCTGCCCGAAACCCTACATTGCCTAGAATGGCACGCCGAAACAGCAGACAAAATCTATGACCAAATCTCTCCGAGCGGAGACGATGCACTGGCTCTAGTCGTGCGCGAGCCAATCGGAGTTGTGGCTTGTGTTTTGCCGTGGAACTTTCCGATTTTAATGGCGGCGTGGAAGCTTGGCCCATCTTTAGCAGCAGGAAATAGCGTTTTGGTAAAACCCGCCGAAGAAACCAATATGGCAACTCTACGCCTCGCAGAACTCGCCCAAGAAGCAGGCTTGCCACGTGGCGTTTTGGCAATCCTGCCGGGCGAAGGTGCTGTGACAGGCAAGGCCTTAGGGCAGCATATGGATGTGGATATGGTTTCCTTTACAGGTTCTACCGAAGTCGGGCGCAAGTTCTTGGAGTATTCAGCACAATCTAACTTGAAACGTGTCGTCTTGGAGTGTGGAGGTAAGAATCCCTGTGTCGTTATGGACGATGCAGAAGACCTAGACGAAGTAGCCCTTCACGCAACAAACGGAATGCTGTGGAATATGGGCGAGAATTGCTCGGCTTCTTCGCGACTCATCGTGCATCGGGCGGTTAAAGAACCACTCTTAGAGCGCATTCGCCATCGTATCGGTGAATGGCGTATGGGTGATCCGCTAGATCCTGCAAATCGTTTGGGTGCTTTGGTGTCCGAGCGACACTTCGCCACAGTGACAGGCTATATAGAGAAGGGAATTGCCGAAGGCGGAGAATTGCTCCTTGGTGGCTTGCCAAATGGCGCACAGAAGAATGGAAAAGGCACACAGAACGGGCAGGGCAGTGGCTTTTTTGTTTCGCCTACGGTCTTCGGTAATGTGACTCCTGATATGACGCTAGCCCGCGAAGAAGTGTTTGGTCCTGTACTGGCAGTGCTGGAAGTCGGCTCAGAAGATGAAGCAATACAGCTTGCCAACGATACAGCATATGGCTTAGCGGCTTCGGTCTTTACGGGCAATCTGAAACGCGCCCACAGAATGGCACGGGCTATTCGTGCTGGCACCGTGTCAGTGAACTGCTTTGGCGAAGGAGATGCAACGACTCCGTTTGGCGGCTTTAAGCAGTCAGGCTTTGGCGGACGCGATAAGTCTATTCACGCCCACGACCAATACACCGAGCTAAAGACAATCTGGATTAATCTGTCCGACGAGCCGCTAGAAGACTCGCTACATTAGACACACGATTAAACAAGCAGGCTTATCCCTGCCTAACAGGCACGGGGTTAGCGTAGAAGCTCTAAAGCCTTGTGGTGCAATTCTTCATTGACCGCCGCTAATACAGTGACTCCCGCACCATCAGGCTCAGGCGGAGTCGTCGCAGTCAGCGGGTTTCCGTGCCAATCGGTGATGATTCCCCCTTGGGCTTCCACAATCGGCACCAAAGCCGCGTAGTCGTAGTAATCATAATCAGCTTCCAGAACGACTTGTAAGCTCCCCTGAGCGACAAGAATCGGGGCTAGGGTGTCCGCACCATAGCGGAGCATAGCGAAGGCCTGACGGAGCTTTTCTGACGCTCCTGGGCGCAGTCTTTCTAACGCCATAGGGTTACCCAGTAAAGCCACCGATTCGTTCAGGGGTGGCGGATTACGCAGGGCAAGCGGTGCGCCATTTTCAAATGCTCCTGCTGTGCCACCGCCCAGCCCATCTTCAAGCCCTTCGCCCAGCCCATCTTCAAGCCCGTCGCCCAGCCCATCTTCAAGCCGTGAAGCCGTAAAACACCGCCCCAAAGCAGGAAACCCAGCCAAGCCCAAGCGCGGAATTCCTTCAACAGCAAAACCTATCAAGGTCGCAAAAGTCGGCAAACCCGAAATAAAGCTCTTGGTGCCATCAATCGGGTCAACAATCCAGCAGTAAGGAGAGTCAGTGCGGGCTGTGCCGCTTTCTTCTCCGAAAAACCCATAGTCAGGAAATTGTGCTTCCAAAACACCACGAATTACCGCTTCCGCCGCTTGGTCAATGTTGGTGACAGGCGAGCCATCAGGCTTCCACGAAACCGTAAAATCACCCGTGCGAAAAGCCGTTAAAATTGCCCCTTCAGCCGCCCGAAAGGCTCGTTCAGCACCCCGCAAAAGGGTAGGGCTATGAAGTGTATCCTGTGACATCAGGTTCTGCTTTATGGTCAGGTTTTGTGTATATTCGCACAGAGAACAAAGCTTGGGAACAAAGCTTGGGAATAAAGCTTGGAAACAAAGCTAAAAGGCAAAGCTAGAAAACAAGCCCGCCCAGTCGCCGTAGCTCACAAAACAGAATAGCAAGTATGTCGCTACATTTGCGTCAAGCCGAAAGGTTGCACGAAATTCTTGTCCGCCGCTTCGGAGCGGAAGTACCATCTGCCGAGCAAATCTTGGTAGAAGTACCACGCGAACGAAAGTTCGGCGATTTTTCGTCCAACATCGCACTGGTCTTGGCAAAGCAGGTAAAAGCAAATCCGCGCCAGCTGGCGGCAGAGCTGGCAGAAGACTTGGCAGCCACAGACACCATCGCCACAGCTTCAGCAGCAGGACCAGGCTTCATCAATTGGACTCTCACAGACGCAGCTTGGCAAAAAACACTCGCTGAAATTATACAAGCGGATTCCAATTGGATCTTCCGTGACTTGGGGCAAGGCAAGGCAGTGAATGTGGAATTTGTCTCTGCCAATCCTACGGGTCCGCTAACAGTCGGACACGCCCGCGGAGCCATCTTAGGCGATGTGCTGGCTGATGTCTTACAGCGTTTCGGCTGGAAGGTAGAGCGCGAGTACTACATCAACGATGCAGGAAATCAGATTGACACGCTTGCCGATACAATACTTTTGCGTATGCGTGAAGCAGAAGGAGAAGATATAGGGGAAATTCCACGGGGGCTTTATCCAGGGGAGTATCTGAAGCCAATCGGCGTAGCCTTAGCAGAGCAAAAAGACAAGGTCTTGGGAACTTGTGCCGATCCAGAAGCCCGCCGCACCGCAGCCGCAGCTTTCGCCGTAGAGAAGATTATGCAGGGAGTCCAGGCTGATTTGACGGCGTTGGGTGTGCGGCATGATGTCTTTACATCCGACAAGGCACTGCGCGAAGCGGGAGCCGTAGAGCGGGCAATTGCCGTCTTGAAGGAGCGTGATTTAGTCTATCGCGGAGTTTTAGAGCCGCCGAAGGGTGAAGATCCACCCGAAGACTGGGAGCCACGCCAGCAACTCCTATTTCGTGCCACGCAGTTTGGCGACGAGTCCGATAGACCCCTGCAAAGAAGCAATGGCGATTGGACATATCTCGCAGGCGATATGGCATACCACTACGACAAATTCACACGGTCAGCCGAAAAGCTAATCAATGTTTGGGGAGCGGATCATGTTGGCTATATTCCGCGGATTACTTCTGCTCTTGCGGCTTTGTCCGACAGCAAAGCCAATCTGCGGATTGTAGTCTGTCAGCTGGTGCGGGTTCTGCGCGACGGACGCGAAGTGCGTATGTCAAAGCGCGAAGGCTCGTTTGTGACTCTTGGCTCGGTGGTTGAAGAAGTAGGCCGCGACGCTTTGCGCTTCATGCTTTTGACCCGCAAGCCAAGTGCTCCGCTGGACTTTGATCTGTCGGTGGTGGTTAAGCAAAGCTTAGAAAATCCGCTTTTCTATGTGCAGTATGCCCACGCCCGTGCCTGTTCAGTCTTGCGCTTGGCAGTGGAGACTTTTCCTGATATGCCGCACGATCCATCCAGTGGCGAGATTACCAAGGCGGCAGTGCAGACAGCGGATCTATCGCTTCTTACAGCAGATGCCGAACGCGAAGTGATTGCTACCTTGGCTTCGGCTCCGCAAGCCTTAGAGGCAACGCTCCGTGCCTTGGAGCCACATCGTATCACCGCCTGGTTGCGTACCCTAGCGGCAAGCTTCCACGGAATGTGGCAGGCAGGGCGGGCAGACGAAAATTCACGCTTTATCGTTGCCTCAGACCGTAGCCTGTCTGAAGCGCGTCTGGCTCTGGTCTTGGCAACACGCGACGGATTAGGCGAAGTTTTGCGTTTGCTTGGTGTGACTCCTGCCGATAGACTCTGAGTAGCAGTGCTTGAATAGCAGTGTTAAGAATCAGTCCATCGGTAGTGCTAGGGGGTTAATACAAAGTGGCAGAAGACCCGCCCAAAGACGACAAGCCAGACAATGAGTCGTCGGCTTCCACGCCCAGGACGACTCACGATGAGTCCCGTGATCTGTCGCACGATGAGTCCCGTGATGACTCTCGTGATGACTCTCGTGATGATTTAGGGGGCTTGCCGCTGTCTACGGTGGCGCGTCCAGCACCTATGCCGCCAGATTTGGTTGCGGAAGGAAAACCACCACGCAAGCAAGAGACCAAGCCACAAGCCCCACGGCTTTCTGCTTCCGTATCGTCTAGGACACTAACCGATTTTGCTCCCAAGGGAGATACGGCAAAAAGCAAAATTGCTCAGGGCGATTCCTCAGTTGTTCTTTCACAGACAGAAAAAGTACAGGGAAGAAAATTACAAGACAAAAAGCCGCGCCAAGCTTCTGTCGCAAAACAGAGCAAGACGAAACAGATTAAAGCGAAGCAGATTAAGGCAAAACAGATTAAAGCGAAACAGATTAAAGCGAACCAGATTAAAGCGAACCAGGGCGAAACGAAAAAGCCCATTGCCAAGCCAAGCCGCGTTAAGCTAGGAGTCGCCATAGCCGCAATTCTTATTGTTGGAATTTTCTTCTTGGGGCAAGCGGGTTGGTTGCAACAATTCACGCACCGCTCTGCCAGTACCTTTTCAGGAAAAATTGTCCGTATTGAAGCTCCGCCTGAACCGATTAAACGCCGCCCCGATGATCCAGGGGGTAAGCCTGTGCCCTATCAAACCCAAGATGTACTGAATCCAGAGTCGCCAACGTACACAAGAATTTTAGACGATGATGAAAAACCGCTTGCCGAAATTTTACAGCCCGAAATTTCTGTGGCTTCAGAACCAGCAGAAGCCATAGCAAAAGCCGTAGAGAAAGACCCAGAAGGAATTGCCAAAGAAGCAGAAGTACAAACAAGCCAGCAAGCCGCTCGTTCAGAACCCAGCCAAGAAGCGGGCGTAGAAAAAGCTCAAACAGAAAGCCAAGCAGAAAGACAAGCAGAAACGCAGGTAGAAACAGTAGCAACACAAGAAACACAGGTAGAGATACAAGTAGAGAAACAAGTGGAGAAACAAGTAGAGACACAAGTAGAGACACAAGAAGCAAAACAGGAAGAAATTACTCCTGCTGGTGCAGAAGTACAAGAAGCAGAAACAAAGGCAGTAAAGCCAGAAACACTACAAGCGGAAAAGCCAGAGACTCCGCAGGAAGAAAAGCCAGAAACTCCACGGCAAGAAAACGCCGAGCCACCACAAGCGACAAAAGATACCGCAAGCCCTGCTGTTGCTTCTGCTTCTGCGTCTGGCACTGTCGCTGATGGTCCGCTCTGGGTGCTGCAGGTAGGCTCATTCCGTAGCCTAGAAGACGCAAAGAATTTCGCGCGGCTTTACGCAACCCGCCATGCCTTCCTACGCGGCTTGCGCGACGGAGTAGAAGAAGCCAAGGTCAACGGAACGCAATACTTCCGCGCCTACTATGGGCCCTGGATCAGCTCCGATACGCCCCTACAGATTTGCCGCCGTCTCAAGTCCGCCGAAAGCGATTGTCTGGTAAAGCGGCTACGCTAACGCCTAAATCACAAGTCTTCCATCAAGCCCGCTATTGAGCCTTGTATTGATGGAGCTAGGACTCCATACTTGTGGCAAGGCTTTTCCCCGATTCGTTGTAGCAGTATGAGCGACACAGCAAGCGCAAAATCTTCACGCTCGTGGCGTGGCAAAAAACGCCAGAAGCCCACAGCAGGCGAAGACGACACCCAAGCAGGAGCCCTTAACATTGCCTCCCTGCGAGCGGCGTATGAAGCGGACGATTCCGAAAAGCTACAGCTGTCCCTAGACGGCTTTTCGGGTCCGATTGACCTGCTACTAGAGCTAGCCCGTGACCAAAAAGTTGATTTGGCAGGCGTTTCTATTGTCCAGCTGGCTGACCAATACCTGCTGTTTATTGACCACGCCCAAGGATTAAAAATAGAACTTGCCGCCGACTATTTAGTTATGGCTTCGTGGCTTGCCTATTTGAAATCGTGCCTGCTATTGCCTGCTCCTGAGATTGATGAAGAAGATGTGAGTCCGCACTTGATGGCACAGGCACTGCGCTACCGACTGCAACGTTTGGAAGCAATGCGTAACGCCGCCGCTGACCTTATGCAACAACCACAACTCGGACAACAGCGTCTCGCCCGCGGCGGAGAAGCCGAACTACAAGAAGAAACCAACTGGCGTTGGACAAGCTCGCTCTATGACCTTCTAGGAGCTTACGCCCGTATGGAAATCCGTCGCAGTGGGCGGTTGCGCCTGCGGATCAACCTGCCATCGCTGTTTAGCGTAGACGATGCCGTAGAACATCTACGGCGTATCTTCACTGAAATTCCACGCGGCTGGAGACCCATGACTGCCCTTATGCCTCCTATGGCGGCGAACGCAGAGTTTTTAGTTCGTAAGTCAGCCCTAGCCAGCACCTTTACCGCCTTGCTCAACCTGTGCCGTGACGGAGCCGTAGAATTACGCCAGAGTGGAGTCTTCCAGCCAATTTATGTACAGCCAAGTGTGGAAGAATCCCGTCCCGAGCGTGAGCGGTTTTCTGTGGTGGCTCCTGACGCGCCCAGTGAAGGACAAGGCACAGGGCAGGGCGCACAGCAAGGCACAGGGCTAGGCACTGGGCTAGACACAGGGCAGGGCGCACAGCAGGGTACGGGGCTAGGCACGGGACAAGGCGCAGGGCTAGGCACACAACAAAGCACAGAACCAAGCAAGGACGAAAAAGAAGTCTTATGAACCAAAACCACGAAACAGAACCAGAGACAGAAAAAACCCTGTCCGCAGCCGAAGCACAAGAAGTGCCAGACGCAGGAGCAGAGTCAGACTCTGAGTCTCAATCCGACTCGCAAAATGACTCCGAGTCGCAAGTCAGTGAAAGTGCTACCAACTCCGCAAAGAACCCAAAGCGCAAACCCCGTATCGTAGCGCGCAATAAAGCTGACTCTTTGCGTCTGATAGAAGCCGCACTGTTTGCTTCTTCCGAGCCTTTAACAGCAGTGGAGTTAGCTCCCTATGTCGCAGCAGGCGAAACCCTAGACAAGCTAATCACCACCCTGCGCGAACGGTACAAAGATAGCGGCTTGTGTCTTGAACGCGTGGCAAAGGGCTGGGCGTTTCGCACGGCTCCAGATCTTGGCGAGCGGTTGAAAATCGTCCGCGAGCGCAAACGGCGCATTTCACGAGCAGCAGCAGAAACCTTGGCAGTGATTGCCTACAATCAACCCATCACCCGCGGACAAATCGAAGAAGTGCGCGGCGTAGCTTTGTCAGGTGGCACTTTAGATATCCTGTTTGAAGCAGGCTGGGTAGCCCCTAAAGGTAGAGCAGACCAGCCAGGTCATCCGTTGCTGTGGGGTACGACTCCTGCCTTTTTAGACCAGTTTTCTCTGGCAAACCTGTCTGATCTGCCCGCCGAGCGTGAGCTACGGGCTTCGGGCTTGCTAGATGGTCGTGCAGCCCTAGCAGTCGTGTCAGAGCAAGCCGCAGAAGCAGGAGAAGGAGCAGAAGCCCTTGCCCCTGACGGCACAGAAGAAGGCGAAGCTACAAGTGCAATTGGAAGCGAAACGGAAGGTGAAGCGACAGTGCGTGTGCTCCACGATGGTGAAGAGCCCTTACCCGCACCCGACTTTGAACCCGAAGAGCCATTGGACGAGTCGTTCGGTGAATCATTAGACAAGCCTGAAAGCGAAGAAAGTTTTTCGGCTCCGCCTGATGATGGGCTAGAAGAGCCGCTCGCCAATCCGCTTGAGACTCCACAGCGGGATCGCGAGTCTTAATCATTCCCATGCAGGAGAACAAAAACGGAGCTTCACCTGCCGCTTTGTCCTTGCGCGGAGTGCACCGAACTTTTGGTGATGTTCACGCGGTAAACGATTTTTCTCTGTCAGTGGCAACAAACGAAGTGGTCTGCTTGCTGGGTCCTTCAGGATGCGGCAAGACCACGGTCTTGCGACTCGCAGCAGGGTTAGAGACTCCAGACGCAGGAGAAGTCGCAATCGGCGGAGCCGTAGTTTCTACTCCCGCCCACACCGTGCCACCCGAAAAGCGCGCGCTTGGCTTAGTCGTGCAAGATTATGCGCTTTTCCCCCATCTAACCATTGGCCGCAATGTTGCCTTTGGCTTGGCACAGCTCCCACGGGCAGAACGCAAAGAGCGAGTCGCACGAGTTCTGCGCCTAGTCGGTATGGAATCCCGTGCTGACGATTGGCCACAAGCCCTGTCAGGCGGTGAAGCACAACGCATAGCCTTAGCGCGGGCTTTGGCTCCTGCGCCACGGATCTTGCTTTTAGATGAGCCCTTTTCAGCCTTGGATAGCGCATTACGCCGTGATGTCCGTGACCAAACCCTGCACCTGCTGAAAGAAAGCGGAGCTTCAGTGCTTTTGGTAACGCACGACTCCGAAGAAGCCATGTTTATGGCTGACCGTATCGCTCTAATGGAACGCGGAAGATTGGTGCAAATCGGCACACCCGAAGAAATTTATTTTAATCCTGTCAATCGATTTGCTACAGGCTTTTTGGGCGAAGTGAATTGTCTGCCAGGGCGAATTGTCCACGGCGGAGTAGAAACACCACTCGGCAGGTTCGCAACAGACAAAGTGCGCGGTGCAAACGGACTCAACGACGGCACCACGGTTTTTGTCCTGATGCGAGCCGAAGGCTTAGAGCTTGTGCCCGCCGATGATAATTCTCCCGAACCCGCCGCCACAGTTTTGGAGTCACGCACCCTGGGACGCACCAGCATTATCCATATGCATCTATTCAGCCTTGAAGCAGAAGCCGACAAATGGCACGCACTTGAGCCTGCTCCCGAACAAGAACGCATGAGTGGGCGACTCGGCTACCACCTGCACGCCCGCGTTGCAGGTTCTGTTGTGCCACCTTCAGGCACACGGTTTCATATCCGCCCAGACCCGCCGCGTCTGTTTGTCTTTCCTGCGTCTCGCTAAACCCGTGTCTCGTTGAAGCAGTGGGTTTCTTGCCTCCCGTTGAGGCAGGTTTTGTCATGATGCTTTCATTGAAACAAACAGGGCTTTGTGGCACACTTACCTTGTCCGCTAACCAAGCCAAACCAAAGCCCAAACCACAAATGCCAAACCACAAATGAGTGATAAAGATTATGACTTCTCTCGCCATCTTTTCGTCTTCTGTTGCTCCACTGCCCGTGCTGGCACTGATCGGCTCGTTTAGTATCTGGCACTGGCTCATCGTTCTGGCTGTTGTCGTGTTGCTGTTCGGCGGCAAGGGCAAGGTTTCTTCCATTATGAAAGATGTAGGAATTGGCGTGAACCAATTCCGCAAAGGACTCAAAGATGGCGGCAACGATGAATCAGAACAGGCCCGCATAGAAGGTGACTCGCCTTCTGACCCTTCTGACACTTCTAACACGGATAACGGATAAGCATTTTGCTCTATCCCCTTTCGTGCCGCTCCTATAGAAGCAAGCGGCGAAGTTTTATCCCTTAATCTGTTCGGAGTCCGCAATGCCCAATCTCGGCTGGTCGGAGATGTTGGTTATTGTCGTGGTTCTGCTACTCGTGGTCGGACCGCGTGAGCTTCCGCGTATTTTGGCACTGGCGGCAAAACAATTGCGTGGCGCACGCAAGATTGCGCGCGAATTTCAACAAGCCCTAGAGTCCGCAGTCTATGACGAAGAAGTCAAAGAGATACAAGAAGAGCTAAAAGGCCAGATGACAAGTGCCCAAGGCGATTTAGACAAATACAGCAAAGCCCTAGACAAAGAAGTCACAGCAGGAACTTCTGACACCACAAGCGATAAGACAACAAAGAAACGCGATTCCACGCGGGGCACTTCTAATCCTGCGGCACGGCTCGCCGCCAAGGTGCCAACTCTACCTGCCGATATGCCCACTACGCCCACAGACTCGGCTCCTGACGAAGAGTTGGGGGCTTCTGGGGCTTCTGCTACTCCAGAGCCTTCTGCCGCTCCTGAGCCCCCTGACAAGCCGCAGGAGAGCAGTGTCTAATGACCCCAACCAAACCCGATACCACCAGCACAAAAGCTAAGGCTTCTAAAGCCAGCAATGGCTCTGGGGGCAATCGCCCGCCTGCGTCCGAGGCGATGAACGCGCCTGAAGGCGATACGCCACAAAGCGTCTTGGAGCACCTAACCGAACTGCGCAAACGCCTAACCACTTCACTGGCAGTCATCGCCGTGGCGTTCATCGGTAGCTTCTTTATCGCCGAGCATCTATACAACTTGCTTGCCTCTCCCCTAGCGGAGATCTTGCTAGAACGACAAGGCGAAGACGGGCGAGACGCACGAATGATCTTCACAGGACTCACCGAGCCCTTTTTCGTGCATGTGAAAGTAGCGTTTTTCTTTGCCTTGTTGATTTCTTGTCCTGTGGTTCTGACGCAGATCTGGATTTTCGTCGCACCTGGACTCTATCGCAACGAACGTTCAGCGGCTTTGCCCTTTTTGGTCGCTTCGCCAATCCTGTTCTTTCTGGGCGGATTTATGGTGTGGAAGTGGGTGCTTCCTGTGGCATGGAGATTTTTCCTGCAGTTTGAAAATCCAGGCAGTAGCGAAACCCTGCCAATTCAGCTTGAAGCACGGATCGGCGAATATCTCTCGCTGACAATGCAGCTAATCTTCGCCTTCGGACTCGCCTTCCAGCTGCCTGTCGCCATTACCTTGCTAGCACGAGCTGGATTAGTCACCGCCGAAACTCTGGCAGAAAAACGCCGCTGGGCGATTTTGGGTGTTTTTGTTTTTGCCGCCTTGTTTACGCCTCCAGACCCCTTGAGCCAGATTTCGCTCGCTGTGCCGATGATTCTGCTTTACGAGCTATCGGTGCGGGCGGCGCGCTACATTGAGCGCAAAAGCGGCTAGGGATAGCCAAAAGCGGTTAGGGATAGCCAGAAGGGGCTAGGGATAGCCAAGAGCGGCAGGGATAGCCAGAAGGGGCTAGGGGGAGCCAGAAGGGGCTAGGGGGAGCCAGAAGGGGCTAGGGATAGCCAAGAGCGGTAGGGGTAGCGCCCAAGAGCTACTGGGAGCCACTGGGAGCCGCTAGGAGCGGCAGGAGTAGCCAGAATCAGGTGTAAGCCCTCCAAGACCACGAAGAGCCACCAGAAGCCACTAGGAGCCACCAGGAGCGGCTAGGGATACCAAATAGCCATAAAGGCCCAACGGGTAGCTAAAAGCGACACAGAAGGCTTGTAGAAGCTCCTGTGGTGGATGGGGTGGATGGGATGGCAAAAGCCGAATCCCTGCTTATCATCTGCCTACGGGCTTAGGACTCGCTAATTTTTGCTATAAATCGTCCATGCATGACATTCGGGCGATTCGCGATGATCCTGAAGGATTTGCGGCAGCGTGTTCGCGCCGTGGAGCCGTAGTTGATACAGCGGCCATCTTGGCTCTAGATGCTGAATGGCGGCGGGTCGTAACTGCCAACCAAGAAGCACAGGAACGCCGCAACGCCTTAGCTCGTGAAATTGGCGAGGCAAAGCGCACAGACAAAGATACAGCTGACCTAGAAGCTGAAGCCACGGCTCTGAAGGCTCGTATGGCGGACTCGGAGTCAGACGCGGCACGGTTGCAGTCCGAACGCGATGGATTAATCGCAGTCTTGCCGAACTTGGCAGATGCAGATGTTCCTGACGGACAAGACGAGTCAGCAAATCGTCTGCATCGTGCTTGGGGAGAAATTCCGAGCTTTTCATACGACGCACAGGAACATTGGGCCTTGGGGGAGTCCCTTGGCACCTTGGACTTTACGCGTGCGGCTTTGCTTTCGGGCTCGCGCTTCACAGTGCTACATGGAGCCATGGCACGACTACACCGCGCGCTTGCTTCCTTTATGTTGGACTTGCATACCTCTGAACACGGCTACCGTGAAACAGGAGTCCCGCACTTAGTCCTAGAACGCGTTTTATTCGGAGCAGGACAATTACCAAAATTCGGTGAAGATGTTTTTCGTACCACCACTGACCATTGGTTAATTCCGACTTCTGAAGGCCCGCTTGCGGCCTTGTACGCTGATGACACTTTAGACGGAGCAAAATTGCCTCTACGCCTTACAGCCCGCACATCGTGCTTTCGTTCAGAAGCAGGAGCTGCAGGGCGGGATACCCGTGGAATGCTCCGCCAGCACGAGTTTGAAAAGGTGGAAATGGTGTCCTTGACTGCGGAAGAAGATTCCGAGCGTGAGTTGGAGCGTATGCTCTCCTGTGCCGAAGCCGTTTTGCAGAAACTAGAGTTACCCCATCGCGTGCAGGTACTTTGTTGCGGAGATATGGGCTTTTCCGCCGCCAAAACCTATGACCTTGAAGTCTGGCTTCCGGGGCAAAAAAACTACCGCGAAATTTCTAGTTGTTCTAACTGCCGTGATTTCCAAGCGCGTCGTTTGGGTATGCGCTACCGTGCCCAAGAGGGAAGAAAATTTGTGCATACCCTCAACGGCTCGGGTGTGGCAGTCGGGCGGGCACTGGTCGCAGTGTTAGAGAATTACCAGCAAGAAAATGGCGAAGTTGCTGTGCCTGAAGTGTTGCGTCCCTATATGGGCGGAGTAGAAAAACTAACCAGCGAGTCGGTGTTATGACTTTTGGCTCTGTGCTTTTTCACGGGCGCAAGTACCTGTGTTCGGCAAGCCTTATGCCTGTCCTTTTTGCTGTCTTGCTGACAGGGCTTGTGGCGGGATGCAGTGACGCGGATAGGGTGCGCGATATTCTGCGCGACAATACAAGTGGCACAGATGACTCTGTATCTTCGTTGGAGTCCGTGCCTGCGGTGGAAGAAGAAGAGTTAGAGTCTGACTCTTCTACACAACAGCAAGACTCTTTACAGCAGCAAGACTCTTCACAACAGCAAAGCAGGGGAAGAGCAAATGTTACCGCCTTGTCTATTCCTGAAGTCTATGTTGTCTCGGCGGGCGATACGCTGTTTGCAGTTTCAAGGCGTTTTGGCTTGCCCATTCGCGCCATCATTGCCCGCAATGGATTAACTCCGCCGTACCATCTGCGCACAGGACAGGAAATATTTTTGCCCCGTCAGCGTGTCCATGAAGTAGAGCGTGGCGATACGCTCTATGCGATATCACGTCTCTACGCTACCGATACAGCAAGTGTTGCGGCGGTGAATGACTTAAAGCCTCCGTACGAAATTAAGGTGGGTCAGCGTTTGCTGATCCCCACACCCGAAGGATTAACCCATTCCAGTGCCCCCACTTCGGCAGTGGCGGATTTAACTCCGTCTGTGGTTCAGGTGGAAGAAATCAGCACGGAAGCTTTTGACCCTGCCGCCCAGCCTGTCTATACGCCTCCACCCAAGCCCGAGAAGAAGCCGCAAGAGCAAGCAGAAGAACAGGCAGAAGAACAGGCAGAAAAAAAGCCTGAAAAAGAAGAAACCACACCGCGAGCACAAGCTTCTGCCTTAACAACCGCCGCCACAGACTCACAAGCGGATAGCCAACAAGAAAGCAAACCCAAACCTGCCGCAGGTTCTGACAAAGTGCCACCGCGTTCGGGGCCAGGGTTTCTTTGGCCGTTGGCGGATGGTGACTCGTCTCTATTGAAGCGGTTTGGTCCGCAACCGGGTGGGCGGCACAACGACGGGATTAACCTTGCCGCCAAGGGGGGAGCAGATATTCTTGCCGCCGAAAATGGCGTAGTCGCCTATGTCGGAGACGATTTGCGTGGCTTTGGTGATTTGCTTTTGCTCAAGCACGAAAATGGCTGGGTGACTGCCTACGCTCACGCTGAAACCTTTACCGTGGCGGTAGGCGATACGGTGCGCCGTGGTGACTCGATAGGGCAGGTGGGCAAAAGTGGATCTGTAGATTCGCCACAGCTACATTTTGAGTTGCGGCGTGGCACCCAGGCGATAGATCCGCTTACGCTTCTTCAGCGTTAGACGCGGCTTAGGCACACTTGGATGCGGCGTACTTGGATTCGGCGTAGGGGGTAAGGGTTTAGAAAGGAAAGGGCTTTCCCTGCCGTGCCGCATAATCGCGGACAAACTGCAGGGCGACTCGTCCAGATAGTCCGCCCCGAAGGCGCGAAAACTTTTCGGCTTCGGCATGGAAGTCTTTATCTTCAGGAAGTCCTGCAGTCTGCCAATAGGCAAGCACAGCTTCTAGGTAGATATCACGAGTCAGCGGATAAAACCCTAGCGACAAGCCAAACCTATCCGCAAGGCTGACTTTGTCTTCAACCACTTCTTCAGGACGCAAAGCCCGTGCGCTTTCGGTTTCGGTGGCGTGACGGTCTGTGATGTGGCGGCGATTGCTGGTTGTGTAGATCAAGCAGTTGGCGGGCACTTCAGAAACGCCACCATCTAGCGTGACCTTGAGCGTGTGGTAATCGTCGCCATCGTCAAGGGCGATATCGTCCAGAAACAAGATGAAGCGATTGGGAGCTAAAGCTTCTAACGCATCAAACAAAGTGCCAAGCACAGACAAGTCATTCGGCAAGATGCCAATCAGCGAAAGACTGTCAGCAAAGAGCGCATGGACACTTTTCACCAAAGACGATTTACCCGTGCCGCGTGCCCCCCATAAAAGTGCGTGATGGGCGGCAAGTCCTTCGGCGAAGCGGCGGGTATTTTCAATCAGCCGCTGTTTCTGTTCTTCTACGCCGAGCAGGAGCTCTAGCGGCAGGGCAGTGCCCGAGCCACGGACAAGCTTTCCTTCGTTGCTCCGCCAGAGGTAGCGGCGTGGAGTCTCCCTGTCTGCCGCCGCCTTGGCAGGGCGAGTCGGCAAATCAGGCAGTAGAACCGCCACGGGCGATGACTTTTGCGAGGCAGAAGACAAGGTAGTACAGAGTAGGCAAAACTAGGGCTTTTGGCTTCCCGCTTGGCAGTTTGCCACGCGGCAAGTATAGTGTCAGGCGTAGTGTGGCTTGTATGGCGAGCGGCGGCAAGTCGGTTTGTCTGTCCACATTTTCGTAATTTTCTGTTTGTCCTGCGCCTTGCTGGTGCGCTTCATGTTTGTGTGTTGGCTGTCTTATGGAACTCTCGCTTTCTTCGTCTTCTGCTTTGTTGTCTTTGGCGCAGGCCCAACCTGGCGGCGGTGCATTGTTTGCGCAGCTTTTGCCGTTGATTTTGATTTTTGTGGTCTTTTGGTTTTTGCTCATTCGTCCGCAGATGAAGCGCGCCAAGGAGCATGCATTTATGACAACTTCCCTGCGCCGTGGCGATAAAGTAGTCACGGGCGGCGGACTATACGGAAAAGTCGTACGAGCGGTTGAGGGGGAAGATACAATTGATGTAGAAATTGCTCCCGATGTGCAGGTCAAGGTGGCGCGGACTACGATTGCGGCGAACATTTCTGCGAGTTCGGATTCACAATCAGAGTAAAGCGGTGCGCGGAGATACCGCACGCCCAGACCCTGTGACAAGATTTCTGCGACAATGAAGCGCAATAAAAAAGACTCAACCAGCGACTCAACTCGCGACTCAACTCACGACTCGCAGAGCAACGCGAAGAACGACTCGCGCCGCGCAGGGGAGTCAAAGTTTTTGCCTGTGCGTTTGCGGTCATCGGGTGGGCGTGTGGCGTGGCAACCTGTGTTTGCTTTGGCGGTGTTGGTTTGGGCGTTGGTGACGGCGTTTCCGAATTTGCTGTCGCAGGATGGGCGTGATGGGCTTCCGAGTTGGCTACCCAATCAGGGGGTTTCGCTAGGCTTAGACTTAAGCGGTGGCTCGCACTTGCTGTTGGAAGCAGATTTTGCTCCTGTCTTTGCCGAGACCTTTGAGTCGCTCTTATCGGAGTCCCGCCGTGCCTTGCGGGAAGCAGGGGTAGAAACAGAAACCTTAGACTTACTGAAAGTCGCTGACCCAACCAAAGGCGCGGTTGTAATTACCTTTGCCGAGTCAACTGATTTGGCGGAAGCGACTCGGGTTTTGCGCACCGTTGCGGGCACGACATATACGGTTTCGCTTGATGGACGCAACGCCCAGCTTTCGCTGGATCCTTTAGCCTTGCGTGATGAGCGGCGGCGGATTCTGCGTCAGGCGTTGGAGATTATCCGCCGCCGTCTGGATGAAACGGGCACCCGCGAGCCAACAGTGCGCCTACAAGGAGAAGACAGAATTCTGGTGCAGATTCCGGGCTTGCGTGATCCTGAGCGGGTTAAGGATTTGCTTGGGCGTACGGCGCGTTTAACTTTTCATATGACTGATGAGTCGGGGGGTGGTGTAGATGCGGCTCCGGGATTTGTCCGCACAGCCCACCGTGAAGGCGGCACGGTAGATGTATCGCGGCGTATCTTCGTTTCAGGAGAGCACTTAACCAACGCCCAAGCCACTTTCCAAGATGGCAGGCCTGTGGTGGCTTTTGCCTTTGATGGACCTGGCGCACGGCGGTTTGGTGAAGTCACCACAGAAAATGTGGGCAGACCCTTCGCCGTAGTTCTAGATGGTGAAGTGATAACGGCTCCTGTGATTCAAGAGCCGATTACGGGGGGGAACGGAATCATCTCGGGGCGTTTTACCACTGAAGAAGCCCAAGACTTAGCCTTGTTGTTGCGGGCAGGAGCTTTGCCCGCTCCGCTTGCCATCGTGGAAGAGCGTTCGGTAGGCCCAGGCTTAGGAGCCGACTCAGTGCGAGCAGGCACAGCGGCTTCTATTGTGGCTCTGCTGGTGGTGATGGTGGCGATGGTGGTGCTATACGGGCTGTACGGAGTCTTCGCGGACTTGGCTCTGTTGGCGAACTTGCTTTTGATCTTGGCAGTGCTATCGGGCGTGCAGGCGACTCTGACCTTGCCAGGGATTGCGGGAATTGTTTTGACTCTCGGTATGGCGGTGGATGCAAATGTTTTGATTTTTGAGCGTATCCGCGAAGAGGCAAACGAGTCGCGTAGTGTGATTGGTACTTTACAGGCGGGCTATCGCCGTGCCTTTGGCACAATCATAGACGCGAACTTGACGACTTTTGCGGCGGCTTTGATGCTGTATATCTTTGGCACGGGGCCTGTGCGTGGTTTTGGTGTGACTTTGATGATTGGCTTGGCGACTTCTATGTTTTCGGCTTTGGTTTTGACGCGCGGAATGACTTCTTGGTCGGTGAAGCGCACGGGTGTCTTGCCAAGCTGGACGACACCACCATCTGCGGCGGCTTCAGCGGGAGCTTCTGTGGCGGAGGGAGCAAAATGAAAGCTTTGGTCTCCCGTATGCCGTTAGATCCGGGTTTGCACTTGTACAAGTGGTGGCGGCACACCTTGGCACTTTCGGGAGTCTTGCTAATTCTTTCGGTGGTGCTGTTGGGTGTGCGCGGACTTAACTTCGGTGTGGATTTCCGTGGCGGAGTTCAGTTAGAAGTACAGGCTTTGTCGGGCACGGTAGATTTGGATTCCTTGCGCGAACAGGTGGCACAGGTGGTAGATGGAGCCGTAGTGCAATCCTTTGGCGGAGATGCAGAAGCTTTGATTAACCTGCCGCTTGTTGTGGCTTCACAGGCAATCGTTCAGCAAAGCGCAAGCACAGAAGAAGCAGGCACAGAAGAAGCAGGTACAGAAGAAGCAGGTACAGAAGCAAGCGCGAATACAGAAGCTCCAAGCACAGAAGCTGCAACAGCGGATAATTCTTTAGGCGCACTTGCTGAAGTAAGCCAGCTGAAAACTTTGCTTGAGTCGGAATACACATTCCGCCGCACCGAATTTGTCGGACCAAAAGTAGGCGGAGAGCTTAGACGGGCAGGGCTTATTGCGACTCTTTTTTCGCTTTTGGTGATTGCGCTGTATGTTTGGTTTCGCTTTGAGTGGCAGTTTGCGATAGCGGCATTTTTGACACTTCTGCACGATGTAATTGCGACTCTGGGGTTTTACGCTCTGACAGGAATTGAATTCAATCTGACTACCTTAGCGGCGATCTTGGCGATAGCGGGCTATTCCATTAACGACACGGTGGTGATTTTTGACAGGGTGCGTGAGATTTTACGCCGTGACCGCAAGCACGATGTAGCCTATGCAATGGATGAAGCTCCGAACCGTACCTTATCGCGTTCTTTGCTAACCAGCTTGACGACTTTGCTCGCCACTTTAATGCTGTTCTTCTTTGCGGGACCACTGGTACAGGGCTTGGCGGCAGGATTGATTTTCGGCGTGGTCTTGGGGACTTGGTCTTCTATTGGCTTGGCGATACCTTTGGTGCGGCTGATGCGTTTCTCGCGCAGTCAGCTAGACGAAGCCGAAGCCGCTTAAGAAGCCCTGCCGCAAGAAGCCTAAAAGCCCTTCTAGCCTCTCCTTAAGCCCCCTGTGAAGCCTTAAGGGGTGGTAGGCAACTTAACTTTCCCCCTAACTGCTCCCAAAGCCTTCTAGGGGCGTATAAGCACTTCCCAAGCCCCCAATGTCCCCTGAAGCCTTCTAGGGGCGTATAAGTGCTTCCCAAGCCCCCAGCTGTCCCCTGAAGCCTTCTAGGGGCGTATACAGTGCTTCCCAAGCCCCCAGTGTCCCCTGAAGCCTTCTAGGGGCGTATAAGTGCTTCCCAAGCCCCCAGTATCCCCTGAAGCCTTCTAGGGGCGGTACAAGCACTCCAAGCCCCAATTGCCCAGAAACCCCTTCTAATCGTCCCGAGCGGCTCGTACAGCCGCCGCTAAAGCCTCGTGTGCCACAGAAACACGGGCTAGATTTTCTAGGACAAAAAGCTCGCCCCGATTGCCCTCAATGACGATATCTCCGTAGTTGAAGAGTCGGCCAAGGCGTGTGCGGCGCATGGTTGCGGCGGTAATGCGCTTTAGCCCGATGGCGTTATGGAGTCCGTGGTCAGAGGCAAGCAAACGGCGATTGGTTATCGCCACGCGAAACCTACGGCGAAACAGAAAGACTCCAATCAGCCAAGGCAGGGTGACACAAGCCAGATAGGGAGCGAAAAAAAGCCCCATAACAAGCACTGTGCTTTCTGTTGCCACTTCTTCGTGGGTAATGTTTGTGTAGAAGGCAGAAACAAACCACAGAAGAAAAAATATAGACGAGAAAATAATTGGCTCGGCGTAGCTCCAGACCATACGGAGCAGACGCTTCTTGATGACTTCTCCGTCTTCTAAACGCGGAGCCACAGAATGCGACGGCGGCGGCGGAGCTGCACCACTTTTCGCAACCGCGGCAAGAAGTAGTGTGGCGGTGCGCGAGCGGGTAATTCCGCGCAGGGTTAGGGGCGGGGCTTCACTTCCTGACTTTGGATGGAGCGTAATCGTGCCGTATCCGAAGGGCTCACCGAAAAACGAGCGGTGGTGATGAATCTTGCCAATCGCTCCAAGCGGAAGATCCCGCCGTGCTGAAGACCTACCCAACGGACGCACAGAAACTACTTGATTGGTAATTGCCGCCCGCCAGAAGCGGCGTTTATTCCATAGCGGCAAGCCCCAAATCAGAAGCAAAGGAATTCCTAAGACCAGCCAGAAGAAGGGCAGGAAGATTATGGCATACGGGCTTTCTGCAGCCTTGTAGGCGGCTTGTCCCCAGTACACAGACATAAGTAGCGGGAGAACAAACGAGGCGACAAGTGGCTGAGCGTAAGCGCGCTTGGTTTGGAAGAACTCCCAGCGCAGATTTTCCTCTTCATCGCACAGGAAAGGTATGCGCGTCATCGCCGTATCAGAAGCCAATCACTTTCGGCAAAGCAAGCTTTGGGTAAAGTTTAGGCAAAGTTTTGTGCCGCGAAATCCCAGTTGACAAGATGATCAAGGAACGCTTTGACAAAGTCAGGGCGGCGATTTTGGTAGTCCAGATAGTAGGCGTGTTCCCAGACATCAATGGTGAGAAGGGGCTTTTGACTCAAGCCAATGGGTGTATCGGCGTTGGCGTAGTTTTCTACTTTTAAATCGCTACCTTCTTGGACTAGGAAAGTCCAGCCGCTTCCGAAGTTTCCGACAGCACTGGCAAGAAATTTCTCAGCGAAACCATCATACGAACCAAAGGCTGAGTCAATTGCGCTTGCCAAGTCTCCGCTGGGCTGACCGCCACCGCCTGGCTTCATGGAGTTCCAGAAGAAAGTGTGGTTCCAGATTTGCCCGACTTGATTGTACAGCCCACCACCAGCAGGACGCGCATGCTGAATTACATCTTCCAGCGATAGCGACTCTTCAGCTGTGCCACTCAACAGCTCGTTGGCTTTGTTGACATAAGCTTGATGGTGCTTGCCATGGTGGAATTCAAGCGTGGTCTCGCTGATATGCGGTGCCAAATCAGAACGAGCATAGGGAAGGTCAGGAAGCGTGAAAGCCATTTTGAGTCTCCTAGAGAAGAAGGGCAGAAAAGCGGGTGCAAAAGCACACGCGAATGAATGGACTCTATCAAATTCGCCCGATTAAATCCAAGGGTTTAATCCACGGATGATCTGGCAAGGTGGCAAACAGGCTATCACTTCAAGCAGGCATATCACTTAGAGCCTATCACTCAGAGCCTATCGCTTAGAGTATATCCTTCAGAATTTTGCCCGTATGGCTTGCCCGCACTTGTGCCACTTCTTCAGGGGTACCTTCAGCGACAATTTCGCCTCCTGCATCGCCGCCTTCAGGACCCAGATCTAAAATCCAATCGGCGGTTTTGATGACATCTAAGTTGTGCTCAATCACAATCACCGTATTGCCGCTATCGGCAAAGCTATGCAACACCGAGAGAAGCTGACGCACATCTTCAAAGTGTAGCCCTGTGGTGGGCTCGTCTAAGATATAAACTGTTTTGCCTGTGGCGCGTCGTGCCAACTCACGCGCCAGCTTTACTCTTTGTGCTTCCCCGCCCGAAAGGGTTGGGGCTTGTTGTCCGAGATGGATATAGCCCAGTCCAACTTTTTGCAGAGTGTTGAGCTTATTCGCCACAGCAGGAATAGAGGCAAAAATGCTGCAGGCTTCTTCTACTGTCATTTCCAGAATATCGGCAATGGAATAGCCCCGCCACCGCACGGTTAAAGTATCGCGGTTATATCTCTTGCCCTTGCACTGGTCGCAACGGACATAGACATCGGGCAGAAAGTGCATTTCTATGCGTAGGACTCCATCGCCTTCGCAGGCTTCGCATCTTCCGCCTTTGACATTGAAGGAAAATCTACCTGGGCCCCATCCGCGGCGTTTTGCTTCGGGCAGGGCGGCGAACCAGTCGCGTATCGGACTAAACACCTGCGTATAGGTGGCAGGATTAGACCGCGGAGTCCGACCAATGGGTGATTGGTCTATGTGAATGACTTTGTCTACATTTTCCAGCCCGCGGAGTTCTTTATGTTCGGCTCCGCGTGTGCGGGCTCCGTGGATTTCAAAAGCTAAGGCTTGGTATAGGGTTTCAATTACCAGCGATGATTTTCCGCCGCCTGAGACTCCTGTCACACAGATAAAATTGCCAAGCGGAAATTTCGCGGTCAGATTTTTCAAGTTATGGGCGTTTGCGCCTTTCAGCACCAACTGGCGGCTACGGGTCTGCGGACGACGCACAGACGGCACAGCAATAGACTTACGCCCCGCTAAATAATCTGCGGTTATGCTGTTGTGATTTTTTGCGACTTCCTTGGCACTGCCGAAAGCGACAAGCTTGCCGCCGTGAATTCCAGCACCTGGACCAAGGTCAACCAGCAAATCGGACTCGCGCATGGCTTCTTCGTCGTGTTCTACAACGATGACCGTATTGCCTAGATCACGCAGACGTTTCAAGGTGGCAAGCAGTCGGCGGTTATCGCGGGCGTGTAGTCCGATGCTTGGCTCGTCTAGGACGTACAGAACTCCCGTTAAGCCCGAGCCAATCTGTGAGGCAAGGCGGATACGTTGGCTTTCGCCTCCTGACAGAGTTGCTGAAGAGCGAGCTAAAGTTAGATAGCCGAGTCCGACACTCAGCAAAAAGCGCAACCGCTCGCGGATTTCCTTCAGCACCTGCTTGGCAATGGCTTGCTGTTGTGGCGTTAAACGCTTTTCTAATCCATCAAACCACTCTGCGGCTTCGTTGAGTTGCAGTTCGGCTACTTCGCTGATGTTTTTTCCGTCAATTTTGACTGCCAGAGCCTGTGGCTTGAGTCGGACTCCATTACATTCTGTGCAGGGTTCTTTGCTCATAAAGCGCGCTAGGTCTTCGCGCACCCAGTTGCTATCGGTTTCGCGCCAACGGCGCATTAGGTTTGGCAGGATTCCCTCAAACGGACGATTCACCGCATAGCTAGAGCTGCTATCGTCGCTGGCGCGTTCAAAGCGCATTTTCACGGCTTCATCGGTGCCGTGCAGGATTCCCCGTCGCACTTTGGCGGGTAGCTCCCGCCATGGAGTTGTTGCCTTGACTTTATAGTGTCGGGCTAGGGCTTCTAGGCATTGTTTATAGAAAGGTGAAGTATTTCCTGCGCGTCGCCATGGAGCAATGGCTTCCACGAGAGGCAGGGATCTATCGGGCACGATGCGTGACTCGTCCATGGCGTCGTATAGGCCGAGTCCGTCGCAGGTGGCGCAGGCACCGAAGGGGCTATTGAACGAGAAGAGTCGTGGTTCTAGCTCTTCTATTGTGAAGCCTGAAACGGGACAAGCAAAACGACTGGAAAATACGAAACGTTTTTTGCTGTCTGCGTCTTCTGCCCAGACGAGTCCGTCAGAGAGGGCAAGTACGGTTTCTAGTGAGTCGGGTAAGCGTGGGCCTAAGTCGTCTGCTACGACAATTCTATCTACGACGACTTCAAGATTGTGTTTGCGTTTTTTGTCTAGAGCGGGCACTTCTTCGATCATATGGGTGGTGCCATTGACTCGTATGCGTTGGTATCCTTGTTTTTGTAGTTCGCGTAGTTCGCGTAGCCAGGTGCCTTTGCGTCCGCGCACGATGGGAGCCAATAGCAGCAGGCGTGTGCCTTTGGGCAGGGCAAGGATTTTGTCGGTCATCTGCTGGACAGTCTGGCTTTCAATCGGCTTGCCCGTGGCAGGAGAGTAGGGCACACCGATCCGTGCGAACAGAAGCCGCAGGTAGTCGTGGATTTCTGTAACTGTGCCAACGGTGGAGCGCGGATTCCGCGAAGTGGTTTTTTGTTCAATGGATATGGCGGGGGAAAGTCCGTCTATGGCGTCTACATCGGGTTTTTCCATCAACTGCAGGAATTGCCGTGCGTAGGCGGAAAGCGACTCGACATAGCGTCTTTGTCCTTCGGCGTAGATGGTGTCAAAGGCGAGGGAAGATTTTCCGCTTCCTGACAGGCCTGTCATTACGATTAGCTTGTCGCGGGGGAGGGTAATATTCAGATTGCGTAGATTGTGCTCACGGGCTCCGCGAATGGAGATGACATTTTCGCGGGTGGTTTGCTGGACTTTGTTTCCTGCTTTATCCGCTACTTTATTTCTTGCCTTACCTGCCGCTTTGTTTTCTGCTTTACCCGCTACTTTACTCTCCGCCTTACCCGTCACCTTGCGAGCTACCCGATTACGGGGCTTGGCGGGGCTTCTAAGGCTTACCTTCTTGCCAGAAGACTTTTTGCCTCCAGAAGGGCTTTTTGGCTTTGTTGCTCCACGGGTGGCTGAGCGGGTGGCTGAATGGGCGGCTGATTTTGCTCTGTGGGCGGGTTTTTTCGCCTTATGGGGTGTTTTCCTCCCACGGACAGGCTTTGCCCCTGAGCGGGCAGTAGAAGCGGTTCTAGAAGGCATTACGGGGCAGTCGGGCAGTTATCAGACGATTGGCAGGCACTTGGCAGGCAATTGGGGCAATTGGGGCAATTGGGGCAATGGGGGCAATTGGTAAGGTAATTTTGGGCACTTAGTAGGCACTAGCTAGGCGATTTGCTGGCAATTTAGGTGAAGATAGGCGTGATAAGTGAAGTTTCCCACAAATTCTTCTCTGTTAGTGAATTCTAGCCTGTCTATACTGGGTCTGGGTATGGGCTAGCCCATACTGGACGAGTCGCTTGGCTAGGGCAAGATTTTGCCTTTATGGGCTAAGTATTTTGAAGTGCCAACGGGGAGGCAATTGTTATGTCGCGCAGTGTGAATAAGGTTATTTTGCTGGGTCACCTTGGACAAGACCCTGAGATTAAGGAATTTTCCAATGGCGGGCGGATCTGCCGTTTGCGGCTTGCTACCAGTGAGACTTGGAAAGACAGAAACACGGGCGAGCGTCGTGAGAGCACGCAATGGCATACGGTATCCATAGGTTCTGAGGGGTTAGTGAAAGTTGCTGAGCAGTATTTGTCTAAGGGCTCGCAGGTTTACATTGAAGGTAAGCTGGAAACCCGCAAGTGGCAGGACAAAGAAGGCAATGACCGTTACACGACTGAGGTAACGATTCGCGGCTTCGGCGGACAGCTGGTTATGCTGGGCGGACGTGGCGGCAGCAGTGGTGGTGGAAGCCGTGGCGGTGGTGGGTCATCTCCGAGCACGGAAGAAGTCAACGACTTGGACGATGAAATTCCCTTCTAAAATTGCTCTCTAGCGGGGTGTTTTGCGCTTTGGTTCGGGTGGCAGGGGGGCGTTAAAACGGGGTTTGATTAGAAGCGGAATTTTCCTCCGTTTTTCGGGTGGTTGGCGGGCTTTTTTGGAGGCAAAAAAGTTGTTTTTAGCTCCTTGTCGGGCTAGACTGCTGGGAGTCGTTTTTTCGGCGCATAGTGCGTAAATCTGCGGCTTTGAGCTTTGATTTTGGTTCTTTTTCTGCCTGTTGATTTCTGTCTAGGGTTTGCCTTTTTTCTGTTTGTGCCTGATCTGCCTGTACTCAAGTGACTTCTGAAGACACGACTACTCCGCCCGTCCCAGACGAGCCACAGGAAGCCCCTGCAGCCCCCCAGAACGGCGACGGGAGCGGCAACGGGGGCGATAACGGGGAAACACCTACAGCTGAGCCAAACGCAGCCGAGCCAAACGCAGCCGAGTCAAACGCAGCCGAGCCAAACGGCACTGGCGGAGCCAATGGTGCGTCCAGTGGTGATGGTGGAGCGACTCCGCCACCCCAAGACACAGGAGCGCAAATTTCTTTAGAGCAGGAAATGCGCACCAGTTATCTAGATTACGCGATGAGCGTAATTGTGGCGCGGGCTTTGCCTGATGCGCGAGACGGATTGAAGCCCGTTCAGCGGCGTATTCTGCATGCGATGAAAGAAGGCGGATACGATTGGAATCGTCCGTTTCGCAAGTCATCGCGAATTGTTGGCGATGTGATGAGCAAATATCACCCGCATGGGGATAGTCCGATATACGAAGCGATGGTGCGCATGGCACAGGACTTCACTATGCGTCTGCCACTGATAGCGGGGCAGGGTAACTTTGGCTCAATGGATGATGATCCGCCTGCGGCGATGCGTTATACCGAAGCGCGTTTGGCGAAAGCGGCGAGCTTGGCACTGCTGGAAGATCTTGATTTAGACACGGTGGATTTTCAGTCTAACTATGATGAGACTTCAAAAGAGCCGTTGGTTTTGCCGGCGCGTTTTCCGAATCTTTTGGTCAATGGAGCCCAGGGCATTGCTGTTGGTATGGCGACAAATATTCCGCCGCATAACTTGGGTGAAGTTTTGCTGGCGTGTCGGGCTTTGTTGAAAGACCCTGACCTATCTACGGAAGCTTTGTTGGAATATGTCAAAGGCCCTGATTTTCCGACGGGCGGGATTTTGCTTGGTCGCAGGCAACTGCAATCTGCTTACGAAACGGGGCATGGGAGTCTACGGGCTTGGGCACGGGTAGAGACAGAAACGGATGCACGGGCGAAGCGTGAGCGTTTGGTGATTACCGAAGTGCCGCCGGGGATTAGCAAGGGGCGACTTTTAGAGCGTTTGGCGCAAGTTGTGCGCGAGAAGATAGTGGAAGGTGTATCGGATATCCGTGATGAGTCGGCGCGTGGTTCTGTGCGTGTAGTGATTGATTTAAAGCGCGGAGTCATGCCAGATGTTGTATTGAATCTTTTGCGTCGTCATACGCAGTTGCAGACTTCTGTTGGTTTTAACATGCTGGCGATTGATGGTGGAAGACCGCGTGTCTTGCCGTTGAGGGATGCGCTTAACGCTTTTATTGCTTTTCGTGAAGAAGTGGTGGTGCGGCGGACTTCGTGGCTTTTGGCGCGGGCGCGTCAGCGGGCGCATTTGGTTTTGGGGCTTGTTGTAGCGGTTTCGGAAATTGATGAAGTGATACGGATTATCCGTGCGGCGGCGAATCCGCAGGAAGCGCGTGAGGGTTTGCTGGGGCGCACTTGGTCGGCGGAAGGGCTAGGCGAGTTATTAGACTTGATTGCGGATCCTGACCAACAGATACGCGAAGATGGCAGCTATCGCTTAAGCGATGCGCAGGCCCGTGGCATTTTGGAGCTACGCTTACAGCGTTTGACGGGTTTAGAGCGGGACAAGCTGGCGGAAGAACTCCGTGGCTTGCGGAGCGAGATAGAGGCAAACCTAGAGATCTTGCGGGTGCGTGAGAAGACCTTGGCGTTGGTGGATAGCGAGTTTGCAGAAGTTATGGAAAACTTTGCGACTCCACGGCGCACTGAGCTACGCGATGAATACGGAGAGCAAACGACAGAAGATTTGATTCCGCGTGAGCAGGTGGTGGTGACGATGACTCATGGGGGGTATATCAAGCGCACGCCTTTGGCGGCCTATCGGGCGCAAAAGCGTGGTGGCAAGGGGCGGAGTGGTATGGCGACATACGAAGATGATTTTGTTTCGCGGGCTTTTGTGACGGATAGCCATACGCCGTTATTGTTTTTCTCGTCGGGTGGGATGGTCTATCGCTTGAAGGCGTGGCGTTTGCCTGAGGGGAGTCCGAACACGCGGGGGAAGGCTTTGGTGAATCTTTTGCCTTTAGAGGCGGAAGAAACGATTTCTACGGTTTTGCCAATGCCTGCTGATGAATCTTTGTGGAGCGAAACCGATGTAATTTTTGCTACGGCTGGCGGTACGGTGCGGCGCAATCGTCTATCGGACTTTGAGCGGATTAACGCCAATGGCAAGATTGCGATGAAGTTAGAAAGTGGTATGCGGCTTATTGGTGTGGCTTTAGCGGATGCGCGAGATGATGTTCTGCTTGCTACGGCGGGCGGACAAGCTTTACGTTTTCCTGTTGAGTCTTTGCGGGTTTTTGCGGGTCGTAGTTCTACGGGTGTGCGTGGGATGCGTTTGGTGGGCGATGATAAAGTGATAGCTCTGGCGATTTTGCGGCACTTAGAGGTGACAACAGAAGAGCGCACGGCGTATTTGAGCGAAAGCCGTGCCCGCCGTTTGGCGGAAGGCAGTGAGACGGAGCCAGAAAACGGCGAAGGTTTAGAAGATGCTGAAGATGGTGACGAAGAAGGTGATGAAGAAGCTTTGGCACAAGGGGCGATTGCTGCTTTGTCTCCTGAACGCTATGCCGAGTTAGAAGAAGCCGAGCAATTTTTGTTGTCGTTGCACGCTGATGGTTATGGCAAACGCTCGTCTTCGTATAACTATCCGATGAAGGGGCGGGGTGGCAAGGGTGTGCGCAATGGGGTTTCTGTTGCTAAAGGTGGAGTCGCTACGGTGTCTTTCTTCCCTGTGGAGTCGGGAGATGAAGTTATGTTGATTACGGACGCGGGGCGTATGATACGAACTGCGACCAACAGCATTTCTTCTGTGGGACGAAATGCCCGTGGGGTTCGGGTTTTGAAAATTGACGGAGAAAAAGGCGAGACTTTGGTCTCTGCTTCGCGGATTACTGAAGAAGCGGGGGTAGATGACTCCGAGGGTTTGGATGGGGCTGAACATGGCGGTGGTGCACCAAGCCTGCCTGTGGCAGACGAAAGCACAGAAGCCACAGAAGCCACAGAAAGCATAGAAAGCACAGGTGGCACAGACGCACGTACCAGCGACGAACAAGAGTCCAGCCAAGAAGCTACGACAAACAGCGGAGACGAAGCGTGAAAGTAGTCTATCCGGGCACTTTTGACCCTGTGACGTTTGGGCACTTAGATGTTGCGAGACGGGCATTGCGGCTTTTTCCGCAGGTGATTTTTGCGGTATCGCGCAATCGTCCGAAGGAGCCAATTTTCACGGCGGAAGAACGCGCTGATTTACTGCGACGGGCTTTAGAGACCAGCGACTTCAAGGACGAGACCAAAGACGCAGAATGGGAAGTGCAGATTTTTGATGGGTTTCTTGTGGACTTTTGCCGTGAAGTGGGTGCGCGGCTTACCATTCGTGGAATTCGTGCGGTATCGGACTTTGAAAACGAATTTCAAATGGCGTGGACAAATCACCGTCTCAATAGTGATGTAGAGACGGTATTTTTATTTGCTACTGAGAGCAATCACTTTGTTTCATCGCGTATGGCAAAGGAAGTGGCACGGCTTGGCGGGGCTTTGGATGCGTTTGTGCCGCCGCCTGTTGCTGAAGCTTTGCGCAAAAAATTGCCTGAGAAGATGGGCTAGGGAAGCCAGCTAAGTAAAGCCAGCCAAGCCACTTTACCTATCCCGTTTTTATCTATCCTATAAGCAATTTATTTTTCAATCTTAAAGATAGTTTTATCTATCCTATAAGCAATTTATTCATCGTAAAAGCACTTTATTTTTCAATTTTAAAGATAACTTTATCTATCCTATAAGCACTTTATTTGTCTGTGAGTGCAATTTATTTTTCAGCCTTTAAAGTGTTGTTGAAGTGTTTAACGATACGCTGATTGGCTTCCTGCAGAAACACGGGGCGGTTAAAGCCGTCAGGGTCATTTGCGGCGGAGCCAATTTCTTCTTGGTCGGCGTACCAGGCGGGAATGGGCGAGATAAAAGCATTGTGATGGGCGGAGGCGAAGACTTCGTAGTCGTGGGGGGTAGTCCAAGCTTGGTGGATTGACTCGGCGTGGAAGGGGTAGGGCAAGACTGTGTCGGCTCCGCCCCGTACCAGCAGAAGCGGAGTCGTTTGCTTGGCAAAATCGCTATAGCGATAGGCTTGGGCGACGGGCATGATCAAAGCCAGCGAGTCTATGGGCTGTAAAAGGGGTGGTACGATGACTTCACGGTCGCTATCCCAACGCCGCAGAAAGCGGACAATAAAATTTCCGTAGTTGCAGAAATGTGGGTCTAGGTCAGCGTTTTGCTTGCAGTGGGCGCGAGCGGTGGTTAGATCAAGGGTAATTCCGTGTGCGCCTAAAAGCGGCACAACACCGAATGAAAAGCCCAAGCCGCCAAGGCGTGAGAAATCAGCCGAGTCGCCGAGCATAGGGTTTGTGGCTAAGCCTTCTAGGGCTTCTGCCAGTTCGCGCATACGCACTTCTACGCGGGTTACATCGTTGATGATGCGGCGGTCGTGGCGGTGCCACGGAGCTACCATAATGAATCCTGCTTTGGCGAGTGCTTCGCCTGTCCAGCGGTGGCGGCGGGCGCGGCCATTGACTCCGTGGGCGAAGACCACCACGGGATGCGTACCAGGGGCGATTCTGCCTTCCTGTGCCCAGTTGACCTTATAGGGGCCTAATTGGCTCTGTGTGGGCTTGTCCGTGCTTGGATACCACACAAGAATCGGTGGTGTGTCTTTGGGTGTATTGCCGCTGGGCGGGATTTCGGTGAAGCCAACGCTGTAGTCTTGCCCCTGTGCCGCCTGTGGAGCTTCTACAGCAAGCCCAAGGAGCAAAACGATACGCAACCACCCAGCAAGGCGATAGGCGCATCCACGGGGCTTATACGGGCGTACAGGGCGCATAGGGTTATTTTACGCTTTTTCACGCAAAGCTTCAGCGATTCGCTAAGGCTTCAGCGATTCCCTAGCCCTTCGGATTATAGCCCTTTGGATTATAGCCCTTTGGATTATAGCCCTTTGGATTATTCACGGCTTCAAGGTTTCGGCTTTAAGGTTTCGGCTTCAAGATTTCAGCTTCAAGGTTTCGGCTTTAAGGTTTCGTTAGGGCATCGGGAGAAGCCGCAAAAAAAGGCGGATTTAAGAACTTGTCCTTGCCGTAGAGCAGGGTTTGGTCGGAAATCGTGCCATCGTGCCTGACGAGTCGCACAAGCCCGCCTGCGCCTTCTAAAATCGCCTGTCCTGCTGCTGTATCCCACTCGGACGAACCTGCCCCCCGTGGATATAAATCCGCCACACCTTCGGCGATACGGCAAAACTTCAGAGCGGCTCCGACTCGTTGTGGCTTGGTCATCTCAAAGCCGAGCTTTGCCAGCCGTGGTGCGACTCTTTCTGCTTTAGACCAATAGCCGAGAACAATTCTTGGCGGCTTTGTCGCGGAGCTAACCTGTATTGCAACTTTGTCTTCTAGCCTTCCATCGGAGGCAAAGCTGGCTCGCCAAGCCCCGTAGCCACTTCCGCCCCACCAGCAGACCAAGTCTGCTGGATCTGCTACTACACCGAAGCTGGCTTGTCCGTTTTCTACAAGCCCGATATTGACGCAATAGTCGCGCCCGAACTGCATAAAGTTGCGCGTGCCATCTAACGGATCCACAAGCAAAAGACTTTGTGCCGAGTCACCGCTTGCTGAGTCTTCACCTGATATATTTCCGCCTATATTTTCAGTTGCAGTTTCTTCGGAAATAATCTGCACCCCTTGGGCTATGGCAAAAGCTCTGAGCCGTTCGGCGATCAGCTTGTCGGCGGCAAGGTCAGCATCGGTGACAGGAGAATTATCCGCCTTGGTTTGCTCTTGCCAGTTTCCCTGCCTATGTATCTCAGCCAGAAGCAAAGCCGTGGCGATGGCGGTATCTACCAACAGCTGTTGGTGTGGAGTTTCAATTGGCAAAGGCTTCTTCCCAGGTGCCGCGCGTGGAAGCTTTGGCGTATTCGGTGGCGCGGTTTTCAAAGAAGTTGGTGAATTCCACGCCGCCGATCATGGGCTCCAGCCACGGTAGCGGGTTCAGCGGAGCGTTGTACAACGGCTCTAATCCGAGTTGTTTTAAGCGGCGGTCAGCGACTGAGCGCACATAAGATTTCACTTCATCGGCGGTGAGTCCTTCTATGGCACCGAGTTCAAAGGCGAGATCAATGAATGCGTCTTCCATGGTGACGATTTTGGCGCAGGTTTCGCTTAGCTCGTCTTCAAAGGCTTTGTCGCGGACTTCAGGGTTTTCCTCAATGAAGGTATGGAACAGGCGAATAATAGACGCGGTATGCAAAGACTCGTCGCGCACGGACCACTGAATGATTTGCCCCATACCCTTCATCTTATTGAAGCGCGGAAAGTTCAGCAGAATGGCGAAGGAAGCAAAGAGTTGAAGCCCTTCGGTGAAGCCGCCAAAGACAGCCAGGGTGCGAGCGATTTGCCGCTTATCTCCTGAAGCACAGGATTGCAAAAACTCGTACTTGTCGCGCATTTCTTTGTAGTGCAGAAACGCTGAATATTCGGCTTCGGGCATTCCGACTGTGTCTAACAAGTGTGCGTAGGCGGCGATATGGACGGTTTCCATATTAGAGAAGGCGGCGAGCATCATCTGCACTTCGGTGGGTTTGAAGACTCGTGAATAGTGTCGCATGTAGCAGTTATTGACTTCCACATCGCTTTGCGTGAAGAAGCGAAAGACTTGAGTAAGCAAGTTGCGCTCGGCTTCTGAAAGGTTACGGTTCCAATCTTTGACATCATCGGTCAGCGGCACTTCTTCTGGGAGCCAATGGATTCGTTGCTGTTGCAACCAAGCATCGTACGCCCACGGATAGCGAAACGGCTTATAAATCGGATCCGCCTCCAAAAGCGAAAACCGCCGCTCTGTTGTTGCTGTTTCCATCTGGCTTACCTCCTTGCCTCTCTATTTTGAAGGAATTGGATTATAAATTTCCAGTGTTTCATCAAATATTTTTAAGCAAAATTCTTCAAATTTGGAATTATTTTTCAACAATTCTTCAAGATTAAAGGATTCTATACTTCCATGCTCTTCTTGTTCCATCATTTTTCTCATAGACTCTGTTATAACACCTGCGATTAAAAAATTTCTAGCCCTGGAATGTTTCGCAAAGCTTTTTTGAGCGGCTCCGAGTCTTTCTAGAGCTCCCGACCGATCCTTTCCACCTTTAATTTCTATTGTGACAAGTGTCCTCTTGCCTCGAAGAAATTTGATGTCGGGATCTGAATCATATATCATCTGAATTCCGCCTTTAAGATGATAGATGCGTTTCTCTTCTTTTTTAATGAGATCTTTTTGTTCTGCCCACTTTAGCAGTTTGTGTTTTACTTCCTTTTCTGCCTCCTGCCCAATTAGGTTATTTAGTGTTCCGCCTAAAGACATACCCATTGTAGCCAGCATGGTCCGATATCCATTTTCTAAAGTCCAATCTGTGGTTCTTGTGATTAGAGAAGAAATTATAGTGTTATAGAGACAAGCGACTTTTTTGGCATTTTCATTAGAAATTGGATTTTTTATAGAGCCTCTTTCCCAATTTGTCACACCACTAACGCCGCTCAATTTCTGAACACGTTTTTGGGGCAAGCCACATAGTCCTCTATAATATAGGGATGTTTTTGGGTGCTTTTGTAATAAAGCGGGATGTGCAAAAACAAATTTTGCTTCTTCTTGTAAATTTTCTGTCACATGATGCCACGCATCTGCACAAATCATGTAATCGCATAGTGGCTTGAAATCTAATTTTTCGTTATAGACTTCTATCGCCTCGCGAGCTTTGATATCTGCTTTGCCCCGCAATTCGTTAAGGATGCGTAACGATCGGTGCTTGGCATCTTCAATTTCAAGCATTTTTCCACCTATAAACACATTTTCGAATTTCTTTTCTACCAAACCGCCCCATCTGCTGGCTTGAATTGCCCTTACCTTTTGGTAGGTGCCATATATTTTCACAGGTAAAGCCTAATTGCTCGGCAAAATTCGACAAGATCAGGTCTACAGGAACTTCTACTCCGTGGTATTGGACATTATCATTGACCATGTAAATTGTTCCGCCTGGAGAAACAATTCGTCCAAGCTCAGCGATTACTAGAGACATCTCCAAAAAGTAATTTCGTATCAAGCGAATCACATGTTGATTGCTCAGTTCTTTACGGTGCTGTTCGAGCGTGAACAAAATTTCCTGTAAGGCCTCCTGTTCTCTGTAAGCTCGCATTACATTTTTGAAAAGTGAAGAATTTTTATAGAGTTGCTGTAGTTCTTCAGCCTTAGATTTATTTTCCACAGTAGCTGATAGAAGATCTTGTCGCAGAGTCTTTACATCATCCTCGCTATAACCAAGGAAGGCGAGTTCCAAGGCATATGTGCGGGTGTAATCATATCGATTTGCATATGGAGGGGACATTATTACTAAATCATATGAATTTTTATTCATAAGTTGCAGGTGCCGTAGGCATGAATTCTCTATTACCTTTGGATGCTTTCCTCCAAATAATTTCTTAACATGAGGAAAGTCCGTGTAAATTTCTAATAAACGTAAACTCAAGGCATTATAGAAAGATGGAATTTTTCCTTTATTTATGGATGAGCGCAAAGTCCTATCAGCCCGTCCATCCCAACGCAAATATTGACCATCTTTGCGTGTGTAGCTTACTTCTTCTAGAACGCTCATGCAGGCTAGCTGCAGAATGTGCTTGCAAGGGGATTCTCTCAATTCAGATAGAAAATTCGTGGCAGACACAATTTGAGATTCTGTGTACTGTGAAAAGGCTCCTTTAGTTATTCGTAGATGGTTAAATGTTAACGCGCCTTTATCACTAGAAATGTGTTCAAGCAATTTGTTTGCAGTTCTTTTAAAGTCAGAACGACGCACCCCATTGGATGCTGCAACAATTCCTTTAGTAGCAACAATTCCAACTGGCATGATTTCTATTCCAGTAGCAGAATATCCCTTGCCACAAGAAACTAGAGGGACAGTGCCCATTCCAGCAAAAGGATCTAAAATACGCTCTTTACACCCCTCGCTCTTAGTGGCTTCATCTAATATGGCAGATACTAAGTTTATAGAAAATCCTTCCTTATACTTCATCCAGCGAAGTCCAGGTACGGATTTGTTAGCTTGATAAGAAACAGTTTTTCGAGACAGAGAATTATTCACCTGCAGAAGGTGCTCATACCTTTTATACAAGCGCTCTTGCTCAAAAGTGCTTGAAGTTGTTTGAACAGAAAGTAAGCTCATTGGCAGGCGATGCACTCGTCGTAGTCGTTGGGGTTTGAGTCGCCGCCTTTGTCTATATTAATCTCTCCGCGTAGGGGGATCTTGACCGACTGGGCTTCTTTGTTGCGGAGACCACTATGCGACTCGCCGCGTTGTAAAGTGCGTGAGCGGCAGTAGTACAGACTTTTTACTCCGCGTTGCCACGCCATCAGATGAATCTTATGCAAGTCGCGTTTGTGTACATCACCGGGCAAAAACAGATTCAGCGATTGTGATTGACAGATATACGGTGTGCGGTCGGCGGCAAAATCAATCAGCCACCGCTGGTCTAGTTCAAAAGCTGTGCGGAATACGGCTTTTTCGTCATTGCTTAAGAATTCTAAGTTAGCGACTGAGCCTTCGTTGGTGGCAATTCTGCCCCAGGTGTCTTCGTCGTTGTGTCCGTGTTCTTCTAGCAGATGGGAGAGATAGCGATTGCGCACCCAGAACGAGCCTGAAAGCGTTTTATGCGTAAAGGAGTTGGCAACAATCGGCTCTATGCCGGGCGAAGCTCCGCCGCAGATGACCGAAATACTCGCTGTCGGAGCAATCGCCAGCTTGTGCGAAAAGCGTTCCATCGCGCCCTGTTCGGCGGCATCAGGACAAGCCCCCCGTTCTTTGGCAAGGGTTACAGAAGCTGCGTCCGCCTGTGCTCGCAGGTCGCGGAAAATCTTTTTGTTGAGAGATTTTGCCGCCGCACTTTCCCACGGAGTCTTACGCTTCTGTAGAAGCGAATGGAACCCCATTACGCCGAGTCCGATGGCTCGTTCGCGGGCGGCAGAATAGCGTGCTCGCTCCATTTCGTCAGGAGCCCGCGTGATGAAGTCTTCCAGCACATTGTCTAGGAAGCGCATTATATCTTCCACGAACAGCGGATTGTCGCGCCATTCTTCCCAACGTTCTAGATTCAAAGACGAAAGGCAACAGACAGCGGTGCGATCGCGGTTTTGGCGGTCTAGGCCTGTGGGCAAAGTAATTTCGCTACACAGGTTTGACATCTTGACTTGGAGTCCCTGTTGTCGTTGGAACTCGGGTAAAGCGCGATTTACATGGTCAATGAAGATAAGATAGGGCTCGCCTGTTTCCACGCGGGCGGTCAGGATACGAATCCACAGGCCGCGCGCGGATACGGTGCGTACATGGTGTCCATCAACAGGAGAGTGCAACGCCCAAGACTCGTCGTGTTCCACTGCCCGCATAAAGGAGTCGGGGATTAAAATCCCGTGGTGTAGGTTTAGGGCTTTGCGGTTTGGGTCTCCGCCTGTTGGACGGCGTAGCTCTAAGAATTCTTCAATCTCGGGATGATCCACCTGCAGGTACACTGCCGCCGAACCCCGTCGCAACGAGCCTTGGCTAATCGCCAAGGTAAGGGAGTCCATCACGCGAATGAATGGGATGACTCCAGAAGTTTTGCCGTTCATTCCGACTTTTTCACCGATGGAACGCAAATTGCCCCAGTATGAGCCGATACCTCCGCCGCGAGCGGCGAGCCAAACGTTTTCGTTCCACAAGCCAAGGATTCCTTCAAGCGAGTCTGAAGCTTCGTTCAGAAAGCATGATATGGGCAAGCCGCGTTTGAGTCCGCCGTTAGACAAAACGGGAGTCGCGGGCATAAACCACAGGCGTGAGATGTAATCGTAGAGTCTTTGTCCGTGTTCTGAGGAATCGGCAAAGTGCGCTGCTACGCGGGCGAATAGGTCTTGAAAGGATTCGTTAGGCAGGGCGTATCTATCCCGCAAGACGGTTTGTCCGAAGTTGGTAAGCAGTCCATCGCGTTCAGGAGTTGTTTCAATCGTGACTCCCTGTTCGTTTTGGAAGCGGTGGGTAACTTCTTCAATCAGGACTTGTTCGTGTCCGTTTAATCCGTTTTCGCGGGTGATATGAATTGTTTCGCCTGCCAGCGTGGCGGAGTCGTTAGAATGACTCGTTTCATCAAGCTCGTTCTGGGTGTTGCTATCACGCAGACTATAGGCAGCTACCTGCATCCCATCGGTTGGTTCCGAGACTTCGTGCGTGGGCTCGGTGTTTTCGGGATTTTCAGGTGGCGTTGCCATAGGGCTTTTCCTCTCCTCGGAGTCGCGACTGATAGAATGGGTTTCGCGACGGGGTTTCTGTCATTGGCTTCGGACTTGTGCAGTCTTTATCCGTAGTTTGTGAAGCTGTTTTTCAGGTGGTTTTTCGGCTTGTCCTCCACCTATTGCTCACAGCCTTTTCCACACTACACGCCTGTTCGGTCAGACGCTAGATTTAGGGGTGCGCGGACCATAAAACACTACCCAAACCCCCAGTTCTGCGTAATCCTCAAAGCGATGGACTAGCCCTGCTGGAACGAACAGCAGGTCACCCGGAGCGAATCTGACGCGTTCGTCGCCCATGATAAACCAGCCTGATCCGCGTTCAACGAAATAGAGTTCATCGCGGTCGTGGGGCTTCTGTGTGTCGGGCGGTGGCGGAGCGTAATACTCTACTTCTAGATTGTCGTGGCCGCGTAATAAGATTTCAAAGGGACGATTTCCAGCGGCTAGGTTTTCCTGTGCGAGTTGCAAGCCCTGCTCGGATGAAACCCGCAAGCCGTGTTTGAGTCCTTTGGTTTCAAGGGTTTTGAATTGGTTAGCCATTGTTTGCTCGTGTGTGCTTGTGTTTGCTCGTGTGTGCGTGTGCGTCTGTGCTGGTTGGTTTTGCCTGCTTGCTGTCGCGGACTTATCCGCCTTGTTGCTTGTCTTGTTGCTCTTGTTTGGCTTCTTCTAGTTTTTCTTCTTCTGTCCTTCTATCCCAGACGAGCGGAGACTCATCTAGGCGGTAGATTACGCCCTGTTTGGAGAAGGCGAAATAGACGAAGGCGAAAGTGGTTTTGTGGGCGATTTCCTGTCCTTGTCGTCTGACTTCTACTGAGCCGATTTCGCGTGATTCGGCGATTTCGGGGCGGTCTAGTGCGGAAGCAACTCCTGCCAGCCAGCGGATTTCCAAAGTGCCGTCTTCTGTCCGCGAGAAGACGCGTTGTTTTTCGCGGATTAGATCCAGCGTCCAGGCTTTATCTTCTACGACTACGATGTAGGTGAGCGGAGCAATTCCATCAGGTAATTCTCCATCATAGAGAAACGGACGCGGCGACGAGTCGTAGCCAACATACGGATTAGCTCCGTAGCGGCGGAATCCTTCGGCATTCGGAATCAGCACAGGCGTGTCGGAGTTTTCCTCCCGCAAGGCTTTGAACGAAACAACGCGGGAAGGCACGAAGGGCAGGGCTTCGCCTGTGCGCGAGCCGACAATCGCTGTGCCGTCGTATTGCTGCCACCAAGTTTCGGACAAGTCGTCGTACATCACCAAATCAGAATTACGGAGCAAACCCGTAGTGCCGAAGCGGGCGGGTTTTCCGTCTAGTCGGCGGTCAAAGACAATTGCTGTATTACATAGCGGACAATAGGTGACTGCGACGGGCAGTCCTGCGATGGTGTCATTGACGATTTCGTGCCAGGTCAGTATGCGTAGTGGATATCCGCGTGTTTCTCCCTTGACTGACAGGCGGATAAGCGGCTCGTTGTCGCCAAGGTCTAGGCTACTGGCAGGAGCAAACTGCGGCTCGTCAATGGCGGGGATTCCGTCTTTGGGTGGTCCGCCCATCAGGATTTCTTCTAGGGCGACGGTTCGGGTTTCAAAGTCCGTTTTTGCCCACTGGCGTTCTAGGATTGGATGACCTTCGTACAGTCGGCTTGCTTGGGCTTTGGCGTCTTGTGCTGTGTCTAATTCTGTGGCGAACAGGGCTCCCAGAGCCACTGTTAGAGCCGCCAGTAGCCTTCCGCCAGAGACGATTAACCTTCCGCCAGAGACGATTAAACGGGGTGCTGGGGCGGCAGGATTCGAACCTGCGAATGCCGATACCAAAAACCGGTGCCTTACCGCTTGGCTACGCCCCATGATGGGTTTTCCGTATTGGGAGTGCGCGTTGGGGGTGCGCGTTGGGAGTGTCAGACTGCTAGGATAATGAACCAGCGGCGGGTGCAAGTCTAGACAGCCTGCCCAGCCACGAGCTTAGAGACAAGCCTAGAGATACGAGCCTAGACGCACAGGCTTGTGGCAGGTATTCTGACTTGGAGAGGTATTGTACTGCTGGTATTTGTTTTAGGCACGGGGCCGTAGCTCAGTTGGGAGAGCGCTACAATGGCATTGTAGAGGTCAGGGGTTCGACCCCCCTCGGCTCCACCAAGTCTTCTTATGTATCTGGGCATTTTATATGTGTATCTGGGCATTTTATATGTTTTAGGTGTTTTATATGTTTTAGGTATTCTAGGCGTTCTAGGTGCCTTAGGAGTGCTTACAGAGCACTTTTAAAGCCATCTTAGGCAAAGCCGCTTTATCACTCCCTAGAAATTACTACCTAGAAATCACCACCTAGAAATTCCCCCCCCTAGAAATTACCACCTAGAAATTACCCCCTAGAAATTGCCCCCCAGAAAGCTACTTTGGGCAAAGCTGTGTTAGGCCTTGATGACTTCCACTTGGCGGTAGCCGAGATGGAGCTTACGGTCTTGGAACGAAGTTTCTAGGGGTAGGAGTCCGACCATTGGGTGTTTTTTGCCTTCTGCGTCAATTAGTGACTCGCCAAGTGCCATATAGCCGCCGCATTCGCCGTAGATAAGCACTCTGGAGTCTGTAGAATTTGCGCGACTGGTGGCTTCACGCAAGGCTTGTTTAAAGCGGCTTGCCTTGGCGAGTCTTTCAGCGTGTAGCTCTGGATAGCCCCCAGGCAAAAAGATAAAATCAGCGTCAGCCACAGGGGCTTCGTCAGCTAGGGGAGAGAAGAAGTGTATTTGCGCTCCGTTGCTGTGCCAGTGGTCTAAAAAGTGCGGATAGATAAAAGCAAAAGCTTGGTCTTTGGCAATGGCGATGGAGTGAACGGGCTTTCCTTGTTCTCTGAACAAGGAAGCGGGTGCAAAAGCAGTCAGCAAATGCATAAACGAGCCACAGACCAAGCCTTTACGCAAGCCGCTTGTGCCTAAGTCGGTGCCGAGTGCATCCTGCACCTGAAAAAGCGGCGAAGCATTGCTGGTGTCTTCCTGTAGTGTCGTTGCGTAATGGAATTCGTGTCCGCGTAAAGGGTTTTGTGTAGAAGTGTTTTCGGGTGCAGACACGGGTGCAGTATCAGGCACAGAAGGCGGCACGGAAGGCGATACAGAAGGCGGTACAGTAGCGGCAAGGGCTTTTATCGCCTCAAGCGCACAATTTTCAGCAACAAGTTCTGTTGCGCGGACAATTGCCGAGTCCAAAGCCGCTTGTTCGGCGGCAGGAATTAACCCCAAGTGGCGAGAAGGCAATTGCAAACGCGAGTCATTGCTGATGGCTCCTAAGAATGGCACTTGCACTTCGGCGGTTTCTAGCCCCTCACGCAACAAAGCAAGGTGGCGCGGACTCCCAACCCGATTGGCAATAATTCCTGCTATCTGCACGCCTGCTTTTTCGGCTTGCGAAATAAACCCACGCACCGTTGCGCCAACCGATTGCCCTGCACCCTGCGCATCCACAACCAAGACAACGGGTAAGCCAATCGTAGTTGCTAAATCGGCAGTGCTACCCGTGCCGCCTGTAATTCCGTCAAACAGGCCCATGACTCCTTCTACGATAAGCAAGTCGGCTTGGGCGGTGGCTTGTCCGATTAAGTGCGTAAGGGTAGAGCGGTTAAACGCCCAGCTGTCCAAGTTGTAGGCGGGCGTGCCTGTGCTCCGCTCGTGGAAAGTTGGGTCTATGTAATCGGGTCCTGCCTTAGCGGATGCAACCCGCAAGCCCTGTGCTTTAAACGCACCCAGAAGCCCCAGCGTTACAAGAGTCTTTCCGTCAGACGAAGCTGTGCCAGCAACAATAAAGCCGCGAGTCATCCCTGACTTGCGCTTTCTTGGTAGGTGTTAGGCATGGTTTTTTCTGTAGTGGATTCCGTAACGGATTCCGTAACGGATTCCGTAGCAGACTCGACAGCGGGCGGGGCTTGGCTTGATACTAATCTACGGGCTACGACTTCTCCGACGACGAAGATGGCGGGCGGTTGCAAGCCGATGACTTCAGCTACGGTTATAGCTTCGCCGAGAGTCGTCTCAATCAATCGCTGTTCGGGTAGTGTGGCGTTTTCTAGGAAGGCGACGGGTTCGGCGGCGTGCCTACCGCCGTGTAGAAGCTCGGAGCAGATACGATCCAACTGCTTGAGTGCCATATAGAAGACCAGCACGGGAGACGCTTTTGCCAGTGCGCTCCAATCAACGCCACTGGGTGCAACGCCGCTTGCGTCGTGTCCTGTGACCAGCGAGACGCATTGATTGACATCGCGATGGGTTAGGGGAATTCCTGCTGCTGATAAAGCTCCTGTGGCGGCGGTAATCCCTGGCAGAATACGGAAAGGCACAGAAGCGCGGATAAGCCCAGCGATTTCTTCGCCACCCCGTCCGAAGACAAACGGATCACCCCCCTTCAAGCGCAAGACCTTAACGCCGTTGCGGGCGTGGTGAATGAGCCGCTCGGTGATATCGGCTTGCTTGGGGGAAGGTTTGCCTCCACGCTTGCCAGCGTATTCCAGCACGGCTCCGCGGCGGGCGAGTTTTAGTACTTCGGCACTGACGAGTGCATCATAGACGATCACTTCGGCTTCGCGCAGAGCTGCTAAAGCTCCGAGTGTTAGGTGTTCGGCGGCACCTGGGCCTGCGCCTGCTATCCATACTGTGCCGCTTTCAAATGCGGGCATGGATAGGCTTGGCGGCTCGGTTTTCCAGAGTTCTGCGGCGGAGCTATTTGTGGAAGGGCTATTCATAGAAGCGCGATTGTATATGAATTTCCTGCGGGCGGGCAGACCAGCACTCGGCGGAGGCATAAAAAGGCGCGTAAAAAGGTGAGCAAAATTGGTAAAACTTCTCTAAATTTGCTTTATGGCGGCAGGCACAGAAACAGGAGCTGAACCAGACGCGCCAGCCCGCTCCTTGCGTTTTGGCTGGACGACGGGGGCTTGTGCGGCGGCGGCGGCACGGGCGGCGGCGGAGGCTTTGTTTTTTGGTGGGTCTGACTTTGGGGGTCGGGTTTTTCCGTCTGGGGTGACGATAGCCCTGCCGCGTGGGGAGACTCCGACTTTTGCCCTTGCTGAGACGAGCCATAACGGGAGCAATGGCAAGGGCAGGGCTACTGACACCATTAAGGGCAATGATTCCGCTAAGGGCAATGATTCCGCCAAGGGCAATAACACCATCAAGGGCAGGGATAGCGGCAACAGCGACAGCAAAGACAACAGCGACAGCAAGGGCAAGGCTAAGGGTAACGACACAGGCACAGATACAGATACAGATGCAGGTAAGGGCAGTGGCAAGGCTAGGGGTAACGGCACAGGCACAGGCACGGATTCCATCAAGGACATGATTGACTCCGCTTGGTGCGAAGCGGCGATAGAGAAAGACGCGGGAGATGATCCTGATGTAACCCACGGTGCTTTGATACGGGCTCGGGTTTGGCGCACGCGGATGGGCCAGCCTTTGCCGTCAAGCACTGAGCCGTATAAGGCGCGGGTTGAAATTGCGGCGGGGCGTATAGTCCTGCTGGCAGGAGACGGAGTCGGTATTGTCAGTTGTCCGGGCTTGCCTGTGGCGGTGGGAGAGCCTGCGATCAACCCTGCGCCCCGTGCTTTGTTGGAGTCGGTGCTGGCTGATTTTGTTGCGCGGCTTGCCAGCGATGAACGGTTAGTTGTGCGGCTTGCTATAGACAATGGCGAAGTGCTTGCTGCGAAGACTTGGAATGGGCGGCTTGGTATCCGCCATGGGCTTTCTATTCTTGGCACGACGGGAGTGGTGCGCCCATTTTCCTGTGCGGCGTGGATCGCGTCTATTCACCGTGGCGTGGATGTGGCCCGTGCTTTGAAGCACGGGCATGTTATTGCCAGCACGGGAGCGACTTCGGAAGCTACGGCACAGGGTTTGCATGACCTTCCTGATACGGCTCTGCTTGATATGGGAGATTTTGTCGGCGGCACTTTGAAGTATCTGCGCCAACATCCGATACCGCGGCTGACTTTGGCGGGCGGATTTGGCAAGCTGTGTAAGTTTGCCCAAGGAGCAGGAGACTTACACTCTAAGCGTAGCCAGGTATCATTGCCTGACTTAGCGGAGCGGTTAAGCGAACTGGGTGCATCTGACTCCCTGTGCGAACAAATTAAAATCCAACCCTCGGCAGGAGCGGTTTTAGCTTTGCTCCAAGAAGCTGACGGGCAAACCGAAAAACAAACCGACGGGCAAACCGACAAACAAACCGAAAAGCAACAGTACGCAACCCTTACGCAAGCCCTTACCCAAGCCCTGACGCAAGCGATTGCTAAATCGGCGTATGATGAAGCTTTACGCCGCTTGGAAGACGCGCCTGTTGCGGTTGAAGTTCTGATTGTGGCGCGTGATGGAAAGCTGTTAGCAAGCTACTCCGAAGAAGCGAGCCTGTGAGTCATATTCTTCTACTGGGAGGCACGGCAGAAGCTTATGCTTTAGCCGAGCGTATAGCGGTTGAATTTCCGCACCTGACCTGCACGACATCTCTGGCTGGACGCACCCGCGCTCCGCGTGTTCCTGTGGGTGCAGTTCGCGTGGGCGGTTTCGGAGGTGAAGCGGGCTTATTCAGATGGCTTTGTGCGCGGCGTGTGCGTGTGCTGATAGACGCGACTCACCCGTTTGCGACTCGTATATCATCCAACGCGGTTTTGGCGTCTCTACGGGCGAATGTGGAGCTTCTACGGCTTGTCCGCCCGCCCCTCTACCCCCTGCCAAATGGACAGGACGGGCAGAGCGGGCAAGGCATTCAGGGCGTTCAGGGGCAAGGGCAAGGCGTTCAGGGGCTAGGTAGGCAAGGGCAAGGTGTTCGGGGGCAAGGGCAAGGCGGACAAGGGCTAGGTAGGCAAGGGCAAGGCATTCAGGGCGTTCAGGGGCAAGGGCTAGGTAGGCAAGGGCAAGGCGTTCAGGGGCAAGGGCAAGGCGGACAAGGGCTAGGTAGGCAAGGGCAAGGTGTTCGGGGGCAAGGGCAGGGTAATTGGCACAGAAATTGGCAGGGTAATTGGCAGGGTAATTGGCACAGAAATTGGAAAAGCGTTGCGAATGAAGCCGAAGCCGCTTTTGCCATCCCCCGTGGAGCCAACACCTTCCTAGCCCTTGGCTCACAACGACTGGCTCCCTTTGCCGCCCGAGCCTTTGCCGACCGACAAGCAGGACAAGCAGGACAAGCAGGACAAACAGAGCAAACAGGACAAGCAGAGCAGAGCGCAACAAAGTTCTACCTACGCTTGGCTGAAGAACCTGAAGCCGATTTAAAAGACTGGCTTAACGGATGGTGCGCAGAGATCATCGTCTCCCGCGGACCCTTTGACTTAGAGTCCGAGCGACAACTTTTTGCGCGTCTTGCGGTTACGCATCTTGTTGCCCGCCACAGCGGAGGTATTGCTTCTACAAAACTTTCCCTCTCCCTCCCCACCTACCTAATCCCCCCACCCCCCGAACCAACCCACCCCAGCAGGCAATTTGATGGGGTAGAGCTTTTGATGCATAGATTAAGAAATACCTTTTAAGATTTCATTAGACTTGGAGAGTCTCTCTACAATAAGCTCCTCGCGTTTTTCGCAGAAAGCTTCATAATTTTCTATTTCCCAAAGATCTTTATCATCAGGAATCATATGCATGTGGAGGTAATCAGCTGTTTTGTCACCAAACCATTCGGTGGGGAGTTTATCTCTCTTTCCTCTAGGGCCATTCTCATCTCTTGTAAGGAGCATGCAATTTCCTAACCGATTTCTTTCAGGTTTCCTGTACATCATAGTTGGTTTATTTGAATCTGAATCATTAGTCTTGAGAATTTTTAATTTTGAATCAGGAAAAATATGATCTACTTGTGGTAAATTCCCTTCGTAAACTGGCTCATAATCAAAATCTTTATATAGAAAATTGAAAAGCAAGTGAATATTCTTGGAGCCATGCCCCTCTTTTTGAATTTGATCTTTTGTCAGTTCTAAATTGCGAGCTTTTTCTCTCACAATTCTAAAGAAATTTCTGACATCAAATATATGCCCGCTTGCATCAGGTTCCATTTGTTCAACGCATTCATCAATTATCTGATCGGGTTGCCCGCTAAATGCTCCGACGAGTAAGCTACGAAGTAGATACTCTTCAATTTCTTTAATTTCTTCTAGACCTTTACGGCTATCAGTTTTGTATCGACAATAAATCAGAGGTATTAATACATAACTAGAAGAGAGTGCTTTTCCGCTTCTAATATAAGTTTTGTCTTTGACGTAATCGAGAGTATCCTCAATTGCCACGGTGATATTTTTCCATCCTGTTTCCATTTCTTCACGAACTTTTGGTGTGCGAAACTTTGCAACATCAAAACGAGATTTCTGCCCAAGAAGGGTAAGGCAGGTTTTTAAAACAAAATCACGCCCAAGCGGAAAGCCCTTGTTGTCAAGCTTTTCTAGTAGGTCTTCCATTTCTTCCTGAACGCCCTCCCAGCCCGAAGATAAAAGAGAGAAGAGTAAGTCCGAGCGACTCAGTTTCGTGCCTCCGTCATTGGCGCGTATAAATACTTCAACAATATCATTTTCATCATACCCTTCTTCTCCATCTTCATCATACTTAGTATCATCCACAATTTTTTGAGGTATTTCGTTGTTGATAAACAATCCCTTCATATGAAGTACATGGTCTACAATTTTTTGCTTTTCTGAATCAGTGATTGCACGAGTAGCATTTTCAGAAATTTTATCAAGAATCTTCACATGCTTTTTCTCATTTATAATTTCTACGGGAGAAACCCAAATTTTTTCGAAATCGTTTCTATTAGACATTTTATCTCTCTTCATAAATGCAAATTCAAATTTCATTTCTTCAGGGTCAGAAACCTCGCCGCTAAGAATATTAAAAAATAGTTCCTTTCCATTGTAAGAGCCGCGCAATCCTATTAAGAGGCTTTGAAGCCGCTGTTGTCCATCTAAAATAAGATACTTATCCCTATCGCTTCTTTTTTTAGTAAATGCACGACCAATTTTTGTATCGTCTGTATAGTCTTTGATAAATTCTCTGTATAAAATTTCTCTATTGGTTTTCCAGATAAGTAAATTTCCAATAGGGTATTCACGAAGTATCGAGTCAAAGAGCCTGCAAATTTGATCTTCGCTCCAAATAAAACGCCTTTGAATATTAGGAAGGAGGAAGGCTCCTTCACGCTCGCTATCAATGAGATTGCGAACAGCATTGTTTATAGAAATTCCATCAGCCATGATTTAACTCTCAGTTGTGAGTGGGTGGGAGGATTTCGGTAGGATATTAGAGGGTAGGGCGTGAGTCAATTTGTGGGTGGGGTTTTGTTTGGTGTGGGGGCGTGGAGGGCTGACAAGCGGCGGGCTTTGTCTTGCTCTATAGGTCTTCAAAGTAGTCGTCATCTACTTCTTGGATGTTCATCGGTTCTCGTGTGTTTTTGATACCGACTTCGTGCTTTATCATTAGACGGGCTAATTCTTCTCCGTCAATTAGAATGATTTGTCCGTTGCTCAATTTAGCTTCTTCTTTTGCTCCTTTTGTGAAGGAACTTGTAGTGATAAATACACCTTTATTGACTCCTGACCTTAATGTGCCAGAAAATTCGCGTATCGCGGCTGGCTGTATAACATTGTCGGCGGTGTAGCGTTTGGTTTGGATATTAATCACACCAAGCCCTAAAGTGTCTTCCTTTACGATGGCATCTACGCCGCCGTCTCCTGCCTTGCCTGTATGTTCGCTGGTTACCTTTTCTCCGTAGCCCATTTTGTTCATAAGCTTGATGGATAACTTCTCAAGCAATTTAGGTTCGGATTCCATAATTTTTTGTAGGATTTCTTCTTGCAGATTATTTTGAATTGCCTTGTACACCTTTTCCATTTTTTCTATTAAGTTATCATCTGCACTATCCTCACTATCCTCACTATCATCACGAGTAGAATTTTCACTCTCAGATTGGGCGCGTGCCTTTTTCCTTTCAAGGTGTTCTCTATAGGCTTTAGAGTTTTCAAGGTATTTGTCATTAATTACCTCCACCCCTTCTTCTTCAATCTTCTGTAAAATTTTACGACCTTCATCGGTGATGATTGTGTAACCCCTTTTCTTATTCCCTTCCTTTGTTTCTGGAGCCTGTATCCAATCTGCGAGCTTTAGGCTCAAGCACGCAAATCGAATTCTATTTCTGGCAACGGTGTATGGCTTGGTTTGTGGTCTGCCTGGAAGATACTTTTCGCGTTCTTCTTGGCTAATGCCTAGCTTGTCGCAGACAGCATTGTCCAAATCATCTATATAAACCTCTCCCTCAGCTTCAGAAAGAATTTGAAGCACAGGAAGTCTTAGTCTATGGCCGCTCGGAATTGACATGATTTGCTCCTTATAATTTTTTTTGTGGTGGGTTGGGGGGAGTATAGCCTATTTTGTTTTGTCTAGTAGGGTTTGGAGGCAGCTCTGGTTTGGATTTTTGGTGCCTTGCGAATTTTTGACGCCGATTTCATATGCAATCATTAAGCGTGTTAGCTCTTCGCCATTAATCAGAATAATTTTCTTGTCGCTGTTTTTTGCTGTCTCTTTTGCACCACTGGAGAAAGAACTTGTGGTTATAAATACGCCCGTGCCGCCAACGTTTAGTGCGCCAGAAAATTCGCGTATGGCTGCTACTCCCACGGTGTTGTCAGCTCGGTAACGTTTGGTTTGGATCTTGATTGTATCAAGCCCAAGGAAATCTTTGCATATAACAGCGTCAATCCCGCCGTCTCCTGTGCCTCCAGTGCGGTAGCCGCTCGTGCCATAGTCCATAGCGAGCATAAGTTTAATGGATAATTCTTCAAGAACCGCAGGGTCGGACTCTATAATTTTGTCTAAGAGTGCATCGTGGAGCGATTTGTCTTCGCTCAAAGAAAGCTCGGGGTGCAAGAACGCCGAGACCATCAAAGCGGCTCCCATTGCGAACCGTAGGCTTGGACGCATCCATCCAGCACACAGACTTTGCCCTGCCATTCTTGGTCTCCTTCTTGCTCTGTGCCTGCGGGCACTACGGAAGGAATTCTACAGGGCTTACTTGCTAAAAACAATCAAAAGTTGTTTTCTCTTTGTGGAAATTCAATTGCGTTGCTTTTTAGCGTGGGGGCGGAAAATATGCGGATGGTTTGGGTCGTAAAGCGCAGACGCACGACGCGGTTGATTTTGGGCAAAGACTTCTCCGACCAGTACAAGCAAAGTGCGAGTCCATTTTTTCGTCAGCACAAGTTCGTGCAACTCGCTTAGAGTCGTCGCCACGATTTCTTGGTCTTGCCAGCCCACACGCCAAACCGCAACCGCAGGACAATTCTCTCCATAGTGGGGAGATAAATCCCGCACCGCCTGCCGCAAGTTGCGTGCCGACAAGTGCAACGCCAAAGTCGCTCGCGTGGCAGCTAGACGGGAAAGTTCTTCTCCTGCGGGCATGGGTGACGACTTGCTGGCTGTCCGCGTCAAAATCACCGTCTGTGAGACTTCAGGCACGGTGAGTTCTTGTCCGATTGCCGCCGCCGCCGCCGCATAGGCAGACACGCCTGGAGTCATCGTCCAAGCAATCCCGTGCTTCTGTAAAATGCGCAACTGCTCGCCAAGCGCGCCATAGATTGACGGATCACCCGAGTGCAAACGCGCTACATCGTGGTTCTGCTCCTTGGCTTCTAGGTAAACCCGCTCTAAGGCGGGTAAGTCCATCTCGGCACTGTTGTAAAGCCGCGCCCGCGAGTCGGCAAAACGCAAGATTTCTTCAGGCACCAGCGAACCCGCATACAAAACCACAGGACACGCCGCCAGCAACCGCTTGCCCCGCAAAGTCAGTAACTCAGGATCACCCGGACCCGCACCAATGATATGAACTTGCATCTAAGCCCGTTCCTTTACCTTTGCCGCTACAGACTGCGGGCTTTCCTTCGTGCCGCTCGTGCCTGTTTTTGTGTTTGTGGCTGTTTTTGTTTCTGTGCCTGTTTCTGTTTTTGTTTCTGTTTCTGTTTTTGTTTCTGTTTCTGTTTTTGTTTCTGTTTCTGTGTCGCGCTTGGCTGTACCATACCCCCGCGGCGTGTAAAGATATTCGGCTCCCGCGCTTTTAATGCGGCGAGTCGTGCTACTGCCAATCAGAACCAACGAGCGCATATCCACCAGATCAGGGTTTAACTCCGCCAATGTCGTATGCGTAATCTTTTCGTCTTTATGACCCACCGCGTGCGCCAAGACCACTTCCATCGCGCCACCACGGGCTTGCTCTATCAGGCTTAAGGCTTGGTCTAATAGATCACGGCGCGTCCTAGACGCAGGATTGTAAAACGCAATCACAAAATCAGCACCCGCCGCCGCTTCCACACGGCGCAAAATATCTTCACGCGAAGTCAGCAAATCAGAAAGCGAAATGCAACAGAAATCATGTCCAATCGGCGCACCAACCCGCGCCGCCACCGCCTGAATCGCCGATATACCCGCCACCACCGACACAGACACCGCACTGCCACTCGCCTCCAAAGCTTCAAAAAGCGGCGAAGCCATCGCATAGACCCCAGGATCACCCGAAGACACTAACGCAACCCGCTTGCCACCTTCCGCCAGCTTTAGAGTTAATTCTGCCCGCTCCTGCTCTTCACCCAAAGACGAGCCATACAGACCGCGTTTCCGTGCCGCTCGCGGAAAGAGCGTAACCAGCCGCTCCAGATAGCCCGTATAGCCCACCCAAGCCTCACAAGCGGCAAGATGCCGCAAAGCTTCACCCGTTAGCCAAGCTTCGCCTCCTGCACCGAGTCCAACCACCGACACACTACCTTGCCCTTTCTTCTCTGCCTCCACTTTAGAAGCGGGCAGGGCAGACAGGTTTATCTCGCTAGATAAGCGAGCATAGGCCACAGAACAAGTCGCTTCATGGTTCTTGCACTTCGCAACCAAAAGTTGCGCCTGCCTTCCACCGCCAAGTGCCGCCAAAGCCGCCGCTTCCGCCACACCTGGAATACCCAAAGCCCGCACCACTTCTTCGCTAGGCTCAGATAGCCACTCGGCTTCAGCTCCAAGACGCGGAGTAGAAAGCCCATAGATACCAAGCCCAAGCCGCTTCGCTAAAGCCATCACTGCAGGCTCGTTACGCTTGCCCTCCCAAGTGGCAAGAAATGAAATCGCGGCAAGCGGAATTTTATGCTCGCTAAGTGTTTCCGTCACCAGCCCAATCAACGAGTCAGGATTCGCGTTTTTAGAAGTGCCTACACCAAGGGCAAGTTGTCCGACTCCATAGTTAAGGCTTTTTTCTGCTACCTGTTGCGGCGAGTCAATAATTTCTGTCGCAATAATTTCTGTCCAAGCCTGCGCTTTGATAGACACCGACTCCGCGCCACCTGTGCCTTTTCCTTGTGTCTTACTATCCTTTGTCTTGGCAAGGGGAGTTAACCATTCAGCTTCCTGTGCCACGCCTTCAAGCTGTGCTGTGGCTCCTGCAATCAGTGCGCCCATCGCCTTGCGCGTTTCTTCACGAGGGGTTAACAGAGTCCAACCAAAAGGTGGAGCATCGAGTGCAGTTCCACTTTCACCATTCAGGTTTAAATGGGCTTCACTTGCCGTAGTAATCGCCGCTGTACCACCCAATACCTCCGCCACCTGGCGAGCCAAATCATTCGCTCCACGATGTCCGCCAAGAAGCGGAATGGCAAAACTGCCCGTTTCATCTATAACAACAACAGGCGGCTCGCTACGCTTATCATCCAGCAAATCAGCAAGGGCACGGATAACAATCCCGCTTGCCAAGATCGCAACAATCGGCCTGCCTTCGGTAAAACATTGACGCAAACACGCAATCGCCTGCTCAAAAGAAGTCGCAGACAGATTGTCCCGCCCCTTTTCTAACAGAGCAGACTGCAAAAATATTTCTCCGCCGAGTCCATCGCTAAGCCGCTGTGCCAGTACAGCCCCCAACTCTGTGCGGGCAATCAAGCACAGAGCTTCCGCGTGAAGAGATGAAGCCCGCTCAGCCATAGTGCTTACTCTGCATCAATCAACAGAATAGAGAAATAAGGCACAGCTTCAGGCACTTCTTCCGCCAAGATAAAAACCCGCTCTTCTTCTAAAGTGGCGTGACAGACAACACGGGCACGAGGCAATAAGCCAAGAGTCCGCAGACTCGTTGTCAGTTGCGTCCAATGGCGGTTTGGCTTAAGCACAGCACAACCATTGCCCTTCAGCCTGCCAAGAGCAAGATGCAACTCGCTTGGTGCCAGCGTGCCAGGCAAAACCAAAAAAGCTGCATCACCACAAGCAAGCGGACTTCCAAGCCGTGCCGCAGTCGCCATAATAGATGAAACTCCAGGGACAATTTCAACCTGCCACGTGCCTGCAAGCCGCTCGTGAAAGTAAATAAACGAACCGTAAAACAGCGGATCCCCTTCGCACAGCAAAGCCACTTGTAATCCCTGTTGTAGTTTTGTGCGTAAAAGCTCAGTCGCCGAGTCGTAGGCTTGGCTACGGGCTTGGTGGCGTTGGGCTTGGGCGGAAGCGGACTCTCCTTCGGCAATTGTCTCGGCTCTAAGAAGCGGCACGACGAGCGGTAGCTCTTCTTGTCCTTCTTGCAGGTAGGTAGCGACAATTCGCCGCGTGAAAGCAGGCCGCGAGTCCAAAGTCGGATAGGCAATCACTTGGCTTTCCCGCAAACGCGCTAAGCCCTTTAAAGTTAAAAGCTCTGGGTCTCCAGGGCCGACTCCGATACCGATAAGCTTACCGCCGCTCATTGCACGGACTCAGCCTTACGCCACGCCCACTGCATCACAGGCATCGCAGGACGCAAGCCATGCCGTGCGCCAAGGGTTTCCGTGTGGGCAAAAGTTATGCGTGTGAGCTCTCCGCCAAGCGACTTGTGTGCGTCAAGCAAAGCCTGTTCGCTTTCTAGAGTTACCGCATGGGCAACCAGCATACCGCCAAGCCGCAAAAGCCGTCCCGAGCGCAACAAGCCTTCGGGCGTATTCAATCCGCCGCCGAAAAAAATTGCATCAGGAGCTGTGAAGTTTTCTTCTCCCTCACGCGCCTGCAAAAAATCTTCCACCGTGGAGCAATGGGTAGTCAAAGCAGACGCAACACCAAAGCGCATAGCGTTTTCGTTAATTGCCCGACACCGCGCTTCGCTCTTTTCTATGGCAAGGGCACTGCCCCGCTGTGCCGCTAACAGCCAAGCAATAGATACGCTTGCGGCACCTGCGCCTAAATCCCACAGCTGTGCCCCAGGAAATGGAGCCAGCTGTGCTACGGCAAGCGAGCGCATTCCTTGCTTGGTGATTTGTCCGTCGTGTTCAAAGGCACTGTCTGCCAGGGCGTGAAATCTGCCGAGCCAAGCCGTGGCTTCGGCAACACATTCAACAGCAACAACATGAAATGGCGAAACCGAATGTGTATCCGCTACCCAGTCGCTAACAGAAGCTGTAATTTGCCGCTCACTTTTTCCGCCAAGATGTTCAAGCACGGTGATCTGACTTGTTCCATAGCCCTGTTCGTGAAGCACCTGCGCGACTTGGTGCGGTGTGCGTTCAGAGTCGGCGAGAATCAACAAACGCGCCCGTGGGTAAAGATGGGGCAGCAAGTTGCTTAAAGGCCTTCCGTGTAGGGTTAGGGTTTCGCAGGTGTGGGAAGTCCAGCCGAGCCGTGCGCGGGCAAGTGTAAAAGCAGAAAGAGCAGGAAAGAAGACAATTTCTTGCTTCGCAAACCGCCGTAACAGAGTCGTGCCAATGCCATAGCAAAGCGGATCACCTGTCGCCAGCACAACGCTTGGCGTACCACGCCACGAGTCCAAGACAGGAAAAATTTCAGCCAGAGGTGAAGGCCAAGCCTGCCGTTCTTGCCCCGCCACTTCAGGAAAGAGCGCAAGCAAGCGCGGACTTCCAACCAAGTGCTGTGCTGACTTAATCTGTGACTGTGCTTCGGGAGCAAGGGAGTCTGCACCATCTTCTCCGACTCCGATGACGGACAGCCAAGGCTTTGTGGAATCACTCATAGCAACGCGCCTTGCTTTGTCTTGTCCTTGCGTGGAGTCACTTGTCAGTTTCAGTGTATGGGCTTTGGTATAGGCTTCGGTCTAGGCTTCAGTCTAGGCTTTGGAGTTGGCTACTGTTCAGCCGATGTGGCATTGACGGCGGCGGCGGCGATTGCGCTTCCGCCTTGTCGTCCGACTAGTGTGACGAAGGCTAAGTCAGACAACTGCGCTGCTGATTGTAGCAAGGCTTCTTTGGACTCTGTTGCTCCGATGAATCCTACGGGTAAGCCAAAGATAACAGCGGGGCGTGGCCAGCTTTCTTCTAGTAGTCCTTCCAGCAGGCGAAACAACGCAGTCGGAGCATTACCAATCGCCACGACAGCACCTTCAAGCAGTGGCGGCCATAAGGCAACGCCTGCGGCACTTCGGGTGATCTTCTGTTCTTTGCCGAGCGTAGCACTTCGTGGGTCATTGAGCAGACACAGGACTTGCGCGGCTTTGCTGTTTCCTGCTTCCTGTGCGCGGGCTTCTAGTGGCGGACGCAAAACTCCGTGGGCGACCATTTCTGTGTCGCACAAGATGTTTGCTCCTTGGGCGATGGCTGAGCGAGCGGCGGCGTGTGGATTGCCGTGCCAACGAATGAGCGGAACGATTTCGGGCACTCCGCAGGCGTGGACCATGCGTCGGGCGATTGCGTGTAGTTCCTGTGGCAAATCGTTGAAGATTTCCATTGCTTCCAACTCCGCCATGGATTGGGCGAAGATCCGCGCAGGGTCGCGTTCGTAGTCCATGGGTGAGTTCTTGGATTGGTTTTTGCTTCGCGTTGGTGCAACGCGGTTTGATACAACGGAGTCAAGTGCAACGGGGTCAAGTGCAACGGAGTCAAGTGCAATGGGTTAGATGCAACCGAGTCAAATGTGGTGGAATCAAACGCAACGGAGTCAAGTGCAACGGAGTCAAGTGCAATGGGTTAGATGCAACCGAGTCAAATGTGGTGGAATCAAACGCAACGGAGTCAAATGCAACAGGGCAAGCGAATGCACAGCTCAGTGTAGGGTTTTTGGTCCGAGCGGATGATCAGCGTGGGGATAGGGGTGATGATCACTATGACTGTGCGAATGATCATGCGAATGATCATGCGAGTGATTATGTGAATGATTGTGTTCTTGACCGTGTTTGTGTGCCTGTTCATGTGACTGTTCGTTTACCTGTTTGTGTGCCTGTTCGTGTCCGTGTCCGTGTGCCTGTTCGTGGCTATCGGTATGGCTATGCGTGTGCTGGTGGGTGTTATCTCCATCTGTGCCGACTCCTTCAACATGGTGGTGATGACTCACCTGCGGCAAGCCCTTTTCGTCTTCAAAGGCAGGAAGGGCAGTGCGATACTTACAAAGCTGACAATTCATTTCAGGGCTTCCATTGAGCAATTCGTAAATTCGCTCAACGAAAGTTTCTACGACAGCGTCTTGGTCATTCAGGTAGGGCACTTTGACAAAGCGAATAGCGGGATTTTCAGCGGCAACTCTGTCTGTATGTTGGTAAATCCGCTCTATAAGCCTTCCTGTAAAGAGAAAATACGGAAACACCAGAACTTTCGCAAAGCCAAGCCGCACGGCGTGCTGTAACGCGGGCTCAACTAGCGGAAAGGTTACACCCGAATAGGCGGGTAAAGCCCAACCAAAGCCGAAGGCTTCTTGTAGCAAGCGATTCATCTTGGCGATATCGCCGTTGGCGTCGGGATCGCTTGCGCCCCGTCCGACTGTGACGAGCAAGGTTTGCGCGGGAGGCAAATCGTGTCCGTTATCAGCTTCGGCGGCACGGGTATCAGCGATACGATTAGACGCGGCACGCAGCATGGAAGCGGTAAGCCCGAGTGCCCGCCCATATTCCACCTTCACATCAGGATTTTCTTGCGCCCAAAGATTCAGCACAGACGGAATATCATTCTTGGCGTGTCCAGCGTTGAGCAGCATTGCAGGGACAGCCAGAATACGCGTTACGCCTTGTGCGCGTAAGGCGTTTAGTCCGTCGCGCAAAACGGGGCGGGCGAATTCTAAGTATCCGTGTTCTGTTGGCCAGTCTTCGTGTGTGGCGAAGTGGGTGCGTATTTTTTCTACTAGGTGAGCGAATTCGGCGACACCTTTTGGGTCACGGGTACCGTGCCCGCAGACCATGACTCCGATTTTGTTTTTAGGCAAAAGAAGTCTCAGGAAGCTCGCGACAGTGCGTCACCTGTGGCGGAGTCGTTTTTATGGCCTGTTGCGCGGACAGAGCGCACAGCTTTGCCAATTGCGAAGGGAGCGACAAGCAGTGCTGTCAGCCAGATGACTCCGAAGTGCGGAGCTGCAAAGAGCCAGTGCGAGAACAGGGAGATAGAAAATTCTGCACAGCTGGCGAAGCTACTTTCTTTGGCGGCGTGAGAAAAGGCTTCACCTTTGGCGTGGGCATTGGCGGAATGCACTGCCCAAGTGGTGAAGAAGCCGATGGCGGAAAAAACGGCACGGGTAGCGGGGCGATACTTAGGCATATTAGACATTGCGCGTTACCGAGTGGAGTGATTGTGGCAAGCTTGTGATGACAGTCGCGTTTCGGTTACGGAGCAAAAGCGACAAGCCCCGCAAATCCGACTGACAGGATAGCAATAATTGCGACTGAACGTGCGACCAGCCGTGATTTGCGTCCGGCGGCTTCGCGTTGGGCGATTAGGAAGGCGAGTCCGACGAACAAGCCCCAGGCTCCGACCATTGCGGTGAAGTGCGAGGGTTCGGAAAGTACCGAACGTGCGACTTGCAGGGGGTGACCTTCTTTCTCCAGCCAGACATCGTAGAAGTGGTGTGCTGAAGCAGCCGAAACTGCGATCGGAGCATACGCCACAAGGGCTAGAAGAGCCGTGAAAACTTGGACTTGATGATGGCGTAATTTTGTTCTTGAAGGTGTGGGTTTCATTTTGGTCTCCTAGTGGTTCTGTGTGTCTGTAGGGCTAGGGAGTGGTGTATCTGCGTATCTGTGCGACTTCTGTAAGGCTAAGGAGTGTAGGTAGCAAAAAGTCTATTAAAGAGTGCTTGCACTCATCAGTGGCGGGTTAGGGCAGTGGTGGGTTAGAAAACAGTCTTCGCGGAGTGGCTATATTTACCCCTGAATCGCACGGCTATGCAAGGGCACAAGAAGGGCACGGCGTGGAGTTTTTGTAGAATTCCGAGTCTTCTAAATCTGGGCTTTATACTTCTTGATTGGCGTGGGGGCTATGGGTCAGGTTTTGGGCTTGTTCTAGGAAGCTGTGAATCTTGGCAGGAGACTTTACGCCACGCTTTTCTTCTACGCCTGACGAGACATCTACGGCAGTGGCTCCGCTGGTGGCTATGGCTTGGGCTAGATTTTCGGGGGTAAGTCCGCCTGCTAGAAGCCAGGGCAGGGGCAACTGGATACCCTGCAGGACTTGCCAATCAAACGACAGGGCATTGCCGCCTGGCAAGCCCCCCTTAGGCGGTGGAGAGTCGAGCAATAGCAAATCTGCCCCTGCAGATGCATAGCTATGGGCTTGTTCCATTAAGTCGGGCAAGGACTCTGCCGACTGCACAGGCAGGGATTTCGCCAGCAACAGGTCAGAGCCAAAATGCCTGCGTAGTTCGGCGAGTCGTTCGGGTGACTCCGCGCCAGCCAACTGCAGGCCATCAAGCTTGACTGTGCGTAGAAGTGAGTCCAAGAAGTCATTGCCTTCATTTACGACTAGTCCGAGGCGTGTAATGGCTTCGGGTGTATCGTTTGCTAGGACAGCGGCTTCGGCAAACGATACGCTACGCGGACTTGGCTCGTAAAAGACGAATCCGACCCAGCGTGCGGGAGCAATCGCTGTCCCTACTGTTGCGGCGGCAAGTGCTTCAGCACTATTCACACCGCAGATTTTGACATCTACTCGCATAGTTGCATACTACACTACCTGCTACGCCACTACCTGTAGCGACAAGTGCCCATCCACGCCCCGACCGCTCGGAGAGAATTTATGACAAAGCCTGCGCCCATAGCCCAACCGATGGAGTTCACCGAAGCGATAGCCCATTGCTTTCGCCACTATGCGGTTTTCAGGGGCACTGCATCGCGCAGTGAATATTGGTGGTGGTTTCTTTTTAGCTTTTTGGTTGGGTGTGCGACAGGAATCATTGACTCGGTCTATTTTGGCGATGAAATTGATGGTACATCTCCCTTTAGCGCGCTGACCAATTTGGCTTTGCTCTTGCCGGGCTTGGCGGTAGGTGCACGCCGTTTGCACAACATAGGCAAGAGTGGCTGGTGGCAATTGATCTTTTTTACGATTGTGCTGATACCTTTATTGTTTTGGTGGTTTACCCGTCCAGGAATTCCGCAAGGTTCAGGAGCCGAAGTGCAGATCAACGCAGAAGGCGATGCAGAAATGGTAGAAACCCAACGGGTTGATTCCACGACTGCTGACTCTACGGACTCGAAGCAAAACGATTAGACTTTAAGCAAAGTGCTTAAGCCAAGCAAAGCATTTAAGACACAAAGCGATTAAGCCAAGCAAAGCACTTAATCCGCCAAACGATTAATACCAAGAAGTTCGCAAAGCCCTATGCTGATTGTCACAAGCCGTGGTCTGGTAGGAGCAGTTGCTCTTACGGCTTTAACCTTTGCTCCGCTCTTTTCGTACCTGTCGCGTTACGGACAAGATCTACGCACCCGAAGCGAATGGTCTTTTGCTACTTGGCTGATGATTTGGGGTGTAATTTTTCTTGTACTCTTTCTTCTTTTGCGTTTGGTGGTTTTGTATATTCGCGCACCTAAAGAAGTGCGAAATTCAAAAACCCTTGAAGGGACAAATTTTTCCGAACCGATTTGGGCAAGTTTTGGCACTAGCTTTTTGCACACAGTTTTAGGCACATTCAATTTTCGTGGCACAGCTTCGCGCAGTGTCTTTTGTGGCTGGTGGATATTTTTTCTTGTCCTTCTGCCGATTAACTCTATGGTCTTTGCTGAGCCTTTGCCTTTGGGTGTGATTTGGCTTTTCTTTTTGCTCTCTACGATAAGCCTAGCGGTACGCCGACTTCGTGATACAGGACATAGCGGCTGGTGGGCAGGTTCATTCTTGAGCGGTTTCTTAATTCCGTGGAATATTTTCTGGCTTTTGCAACCCAGATCTGCTGCAACCCGAGTTGCAGGTAGAGCTGACAGTACAGCCCACAACAGATTGAGCGAAAGCTTTTTCTATTACCGTGGCACGGGAAGCCTTGCCCAATTCTTTGTGATTTTTCTTGTTACTTTGTGTCTTTTTCCGATTGTGGCGGGTTTGCTATTTCTCACCTTAGAATTCTTGACTGACCCGATTGGCCGCGTTATCTGGCTCGGAGTCGCTACTGCTTACTTGGGGCAGGGTGGTTTTTGTTTTCTGCTGTTATTTCGGGCTTTGCACCGTGCGGGGTAGTCCGTGCGGGTTAGCCTGTGCAGATTAGCCCGTGCGGGATAGTCCGTGCGGGGTAGTCCGTGCAGATTAGCCTGTGCAGGTTCGCCTGTGGCTGGAGTGCAAGCCTTTGTCTGAAGCTTGGTGGCTCTTGCCTGAAGTCTATAAGTCCGCCATATTAACCACGGAAGAGCGGTGCAGACGTGTGGCTCGCCAACTCGGTCAGGTCCGAAAGGAAGCAGCCGTAACGGGATTTTCGCGGGTTGTGTCGTTCTTCCACCCCTGAGTTTTTCTAGTGTCCGACGCGCTTTTTTCAGACTTGCAGAAGTCTCCCGAGGCGGAGACGGAAGATACCGCCACGCCAGCCAGCGATGCGGAGGCAAAGACTCCTGCGCAGGAGCAGGAAACACAGGAGCAGAAAACCAAACCAGAAGTGCCAGAAGCTCCACAGGAAGCCACAGAAGCCCTAGAAGTGCCAGAAGCCCCACAGGCAGACACAGAATCCCCACAGATAGGCACAGAAGCCCCAGAAGCCCCACAGATAGGCACAGAAGCTCCAGAAGCCCCACAGATAGCCACAGAAGCCACAGAAGCCCCACAGGCAGGCACAGAAGCCCCAGAAGCCCCACAGGCAGGCGCACAGGAAGATATGGGGGCAGACAGCCAAGAAGCCATCCAAGCCACTCAGGAAGCCGCACAAGACGCGCTACAAGCCGATTCGCGGCAACAGGGGAGTCCGCGCCAGCCGCCGCCACCGCCTGTGGAGCATGCGGCGGGGGAAGCGGCCTATCGGGTTTTGGCGCGTAAGTATCGTCCGCAGAACTTTGACTTGCTTTTGGGGCAGGAAGCTTTGGTGCGTACTTTACGCAATGCGATTGAGTCGGGAAGAATTCCGCAAGCGATTTTGCTTACGGGTGTGCGGGGTGTGGGGAAGACGACTACGGCGCGTTTGATTGCGCGGGCGGTTAATTACACGGGAGCCGATGGCACGGCGGGGCCAACTTTTGCCGCGACGGATGATTGTGAAGTTTGTCGCACGATTGCGGCGGAGCGTCATGTTGATGTTGTGGAGATGGATGCAGCCAGCCGAACGGGAGTGGCTGACATTCGCGAGTTAATTGATGCGGCGCGGTATCGTCCGACTTCGGCGCGGTATAAGGTTTATATTATTGACGAAGTGCATATGTTATCGGTGAGTGCTTTTAATGCGCTACTGAAGACTTTGGAAGAGCCACCAGCGCATTTGCTTTTTGTTTTTGCGACGACGGAAGTGCGTAAGCTTCCTGTGACGGTTTTGTCGCGTTGTATGCGTTTTGACTTGCGCCGACTTTCCCGTGGCGAGCTTGCACAGCACTTCGCTTGGGTTTGTGCGCAAGAAGGAGTTAAGGCTGAAGCGGAAGCTTTATCGGCGATTGCGCGAGCGGCTGAGGGGTCAGTGCGGGATGGGCTTTCGCTTTTAGACCAGGCGATTGCTATGGGGGCGGGAGAAGTTGCTTTATCTCTCACGCATGAAATGCTGGGCTTGGCGGATAGAAATCGTGTGGCTGATTTGCTCTTGCATGCTTTGTCGGGTGAAGTGCAGGAGATGTTAACGCTCCTGCGTAGGCTTCACAGTGGCGGAGCTATGCCCGAGACGATCTTAACTGATTTGCTTGAGCTGACTCATGCGGCGACTCTTTTTCTTGCTACGGGAAGCGGTGAAGCGGAAGGCATAGAGACTCCAGTTTTGGAAAATTTGGCGCGGGGTTTTTCCATGCCTGAATGGGGAAGAACTTGGCAGATTTTGTTGAAGGGTTCGTATGAAGTGCGGGGTGCGCCGCGTGCTGAAAGTGCGTTAGAGATGTTGCTCTTGCGTCTTGCCTATGGTTCGGATTTGCCTGACCCTGCGACTTTGGTGCGGCGTTTGCGTGATCTAGAAAAAAGCGGTGGCGCGGGCAGTAATGGTGCAACGGGTGCGGGTGCGGGTGCGCAGGCAAAGAAAGTGGGCTCTGAAGCTTTACCGCACGAGTCGGCTTTGCCTCCTGACGAGCCTTGTGCGGAGTCCCCGCAAACCTTGGCGCAGGTGCGGGATATCCTGCGTGATTGCGGTAAGGATACTTTGGCTTTAGATCTAGAACGCGATTACGCGCTGGTTTCTTTAAGTGCGTCTGGAGGCAAGGGGCATTTAGTTCTGTCTGACTTGAAGAGCGACAACAAGCTCCACGGACGCAACTTTGGCACCCAGCTGATGATGTACTTGGCGCAGGCTACGGGGGACAAATGGCTTGTTGATATTAACAGCGACAAGGGGGCGACAGCGATTGCGCAATCGCTTAATGCTGAAGAACAGGCGCGTCAGGCTGAGTACTTAAAGTCAGCTCAGGAGTGGCAGATTGTCCGCACGGTGTTGGAGCATTTTCCTGAAGCGCAAGTGGTGCGTGTTTCTGAATCTGAAGCACCACGGCAGGGGGAGAGCGTAGAACAAGAAGTGGCGGAAGAATCTGCTGATGCACTTGATGCATCCGATGCATCCGATGCATCTGACGCAGCTACTGTGCCTAACTTCGCTAGGGGTGTGGCTTCGTGACTCTGCGACAGACCACCAACGGCGGCGGAGAAGACTCTAGACAAGCCGACTCTCCAGAAGAAAGCGAAGACGCGATTGCGGGATTGATCCGTGTTTTAGCCCGTATGCCTGGGCTGGGCAGGCGTTCGGCGGCACGGGTGGCATTGCGTTTGTTATCTGACCGTCGATTGCTGGAGCGAGTCCGTGAAGCTTTGCGGCGGGCTGAGGAAGAAGTTTTGTCTTGTGAGATTTGCGGCAACTTGTGTACCAATTCTCCCTGTCGGATTTGCTCTGACCCGAAGCGTGACAAGTCGGTTTTGTGTGTGGTTGAAGGCGTGGATGACATTCTGGCTTTGGAGCGGAGCCAAGTCTATCGTGGTCAATATCATGTTCTTGGTGGTACTTTGTCGGCTTTGGAAGGCAGGTCTCCTGCGTCTTTGGCGTTTGACTCTTTGAAACGCCGTGTGCTTTTGGCAAACGGAGCTGGCACTGCTAGCGAGTCTCCTGCAAGCCTTAACGCAGACCCTGACGCAAACACGAACGCAAATTCTACTGCAAGCCTGAATGCAGACCCTGACGCAAACACGAACGCAAACTCTACTGCAAGCCTTAACGCAAACTCTACTGCAAGCCTTAACGCAAACCCTACTGCAAGCCTTAACGCAAACCCTACTGCAAGCCTTAACGCAAACTCTAATGCAAATCTTGGGCGCAGAGAGCAAAAAGTGCGTGAAGTTATCCTGGCATTAAGCGCGACTGTGGAAGGACAAACCACAGCCCATTACATTGCTGATATGCTTAAGGCGAGCGATTGTCGCTTGTCGGTTTTGGGGCAGGGTTTGCCGATTGGTGGAAGCTTGAACTACTTGGACGATGGTACATTATTTGCGGCTTTTCGTTCGCGTTCTGAGATATCACCTGCGCCCCCTGCTGCTTAATCTTTTGGCTCATCTTTGCCTACAGCCTTGCATAAAGCCCTGCATAAAACTCTGCAAAAAGCCCCGCGTAAAACTCTGCAAAAAGCCCTGCGTAAAACTCTGCATAAAACCCTATACGACTTGCCACTCAGAAGCGCACTTTTGCTAGACTAGCCCCTATGAGCGAAATCACTGAATCAACTCCTGAGTCGGGCTTAGAAGCGTCTAGGGAAGCGTCTAGGGAAGCGGCTACAGACATGGCTACAGAAGTGTCTAGGGAAGCGGCTACAGAAGCGGCTACAGACACGGCGAAAGTTTTGCCTTTGCTGGTAGCCCCAGACCCGCTGTTGCGCAAACGCTCCGAGCCTGTGGCGGCAGTGGATGATGCGGTGCGTCAGCTGATGCATAACCTAGTCAAGACAATGCATGCTGAAGGCGGAATTGGCTTAGCGGCTCCACAGGCGGGAATTCACCGCCGTGTAATTGTCGTAGATGTAGAAGCGGAAGATGGCGGTACGGGCTATCCGTTGCGGCTTGCTAATCCTGAGCTGAAGCAGGTGTCGGCTGACAAGGTGGGGCATAGCGAGGGCTGTTTATCGGTACCTGAGCTGACGGCTGAAATTTTTCGTTCGGCTGAAGTTACAGTTGCTTACTTAGACGAAAGCGGCACGGCGCAGGAGATAACCGCCAGCGGTTTATTTGCGGCATGCCTGCAACACGAAATTGACCACTTAAACGGCGTGTTATTTTTTGACCATCTAGGAGCTGTCCGCCGCGAGATGATTATCCGCCGTTTGAAGAAGCGCAAGCGTGAGCTAGAAGGCAAGTCTGAGTCTTCTGCTGGCACTGGGGGCAAAGAATCAGCCAGAGCAGGCGCGCCACTTCTCTAAGCCTAGCCTTACCCTAAGCCCTAGCCTTACCCTAAGCCCTAGCCTCACCCTAAGCCCTAGCCCAAGCCCTTACCCTAAGCCTAGCCCTAAGCCCTAGCCCTAGCCTTACTCTAAGCCCTAGCCTTACCCTAAGCCCTAGCCTTACCCTAAGCCCAAGCCTTACCCTAAGCCCCTAGCCTTAAGCCCTAGCCTTACCCTAAGCCCTAGCCCTAGCCTTACCCTAAGCCTTGAAACCCCTTCTCTAAAGCCTTGTAACGCTTCTGTGGGGGCTTTAAACCCGCTCTGCGCTCTTCTTACGCCTTTTACCCTACTGCCCATCCAGCGGCGTTTTTTTGCTCTAGTGCCAATTTGCTCTAGTGCCAATTTATAGGTGCTTTTCACCTTATCGCCCATTTTAGGGGCTTTTCACCCTATCGCCCAATTTGTAGGTGCTTTTCACCCTATCGCCCAATTTGTAGGGGCTTTTCACCCTACTGCCTTCGGGGTGCTTTTTGCTCTTATCGCTCATCCAGCGGGACAAATGGCCGTTCGGGCTCACCCGTATAGAGTTGGCGCGGACGGGTAATTCGCAAAGCTCCTTCGGCACTGATCATTTCGTTCCAATGGGCGACCCAGCCGACTGTGCGGGCGACAGCAAACAGTACGGTAAACATAGAAGTTGGAAAGCCCATGGCTTCCAAAATAATTCCTGAATAGAAATCCACATTGGGGAAAAGCTTGCGTTCAATAAAGTATTCGTCTTGCAGGGCGATTTGTTCTAGTTGTAGGGCGAGTGCCATAAGCGGCTCGTCTTTGCGTCCGACACTTTCTAGTACTTCGTGGGCGTGGGACTGCAGCACCTTTGCCCGTGGGTCATAATTTTTGTAGACGCGGTGTCCGAAGCCCATCAGGCGGAATGGATCATTTTTATCTTTAGCCCGCGTGATGAATTCAGGAATCCGATCGGGGTGACCGATTTCGCGCAACATAGAAAGCACAGCTTCGTTGGCACCGCCGTGGGCGGGGCCCCAAAGCGATGCAATCCCTGACGAGATACAAGCAAACGGATTCGCTCCTGACGAACCCGCTGTACGAACGGTAGAAGTGGAAGCGTTTTGCTCGTGGTCAGCATGCAGGATTAGAATTCGCTCCATGGCGCTTACAAAAGCGGGTGGCGGAGCATATTCTTCGGCGGGGACTCCGAAGGTCATGTATAGAAAGTTTTCGGTGAACGAGCGGCTATTCTGCGGATACATGAACGGCTGACCGACTGAATACTTGTATGCCATGGCGGCGATGGTGGGCATTTTGGCGATGAGTCGGTATTGTGCGAGCAGTCGTTGTTCGGGGTCATTGATATCGGTTGAGTCGTGATAGAAGGCGGACAGGGCTCCGACTACGCCGACCATAATTGCCATTGGATGTGAGTCTCGCCTGAAGCCGCGATAGAACATGAGCATTTGCTCGTGCAGCATTGTGTGGTAGCGGATGGAGTCTTCAAAAGCGGATTTTTCTTGGGCGTTTGGCAGGGCTCCGTGCAGGAGCAAATGGCAGACTTCTAGAAACGAGCAATTCTGTGCTAGGTCTTCAATGCGATAGCCACGGTGCAACAGAATTCCTTCTTCGCCATCAATGTAGGTGATACCGCTATCGCAGGCGGCGGTGGAGGTAAAGCCTGGGTCATAGGTGAAAAGCCCTGATTGCCCATAAAGCTTAGATACATCTACGGCTTGCGGGCCTACTGAGCCCGAGCGTATCGGCAGTTCCCATTCTTTGCCGCTATTCGGGTCTTTGAGCAGGGCGGGGGCGGGGGTATTTTTGGTCATATTCGTCTCTCAGATAACGGAGTCATTCTAGCACTTTTTTAGAATAGTTTCCTGCCCCTTTCTGGAGTGCTTATGGCTCCATCAGGCCTTACGGGATTCGTGCTTTCAGTAAATCTTGTGCTGTGGCAAGGCGGTGCAGTACTTCTGTGCGTCCGAGAATTTCCATCATCTCAAACAGCGGCGGAGAAATTGTTGTGCCTGTGAGCAGAACCCGCAGGGGCTGGGCGACAGCTTTGAATTTCAGCGTGTGATTTTCTGCTAGGAGTCGCAGGGCTTTTTCTAGTTCTTCGGCGTGCCAGTTGTCTTGGCTGACAGCTTCCACGGCACGGACAAGCCGTGCGGGCAGGTCAGATGCACTTTCGCTAAGAATTTTACTTCCCTTGTCGTCAAATCCATCGGGAGCTTGCAGATAGACTTTCGCTGCATGTGCCAAGGCGTTAAGGTCAGACACGCGCACTACCAAAGAAGGCAAGGCTTGGATAAGTCGTTTTTGTCCTTCTGCGTCAAGCGGACAATTAAGGCGCGGGATAATTTCCTGTGCCAAGCTTTGTGGTTTGGCTTGGCGTAGCCAATGGGCGTTTAAATGCTCTAGCTTTTCGGAATCAAATCGAGCGGCGGATTTTCCGACTGCTTCTAGAGAGAAAAGTTTTTCCATCTCGGTTCGCGAGAAGATTTCTTGGTCTCCGTGAGCCCAACCGAGTCGTACAAGATAGTTACACAAGGCTTCGGGTAGAATTCCTGCTTGGCGATATTCGGTTACGGAAATGGCTCCGTGGCGTTTGGATAGTTTCTGCCCGTCTGCTCCATGGAGCAAGGGGATATGGGCGAAGACAGGCGGAGCTTTATCAAAGGCGCGATAGAGCAGAGTCTGGCGAAAGGCATTGGTTAGATGATCATCACCGCGAATGACATGGCTGATATTCATTGCCAGATCATCTGCCACTACCGAAAGCATATATGTCGGAGTCCCATCCGAGCGCAACAGGATCATATCGTCCAATGCGCTTGCTTGAACCGCAACTGTGCCCTGAACTGCGTCTTCAATCTCCACCGAGCCTTCAAGCGGAGCTTTCAAGCGCACCACAAAAGGCGTACTTGCTGCGACTTTACTTGCAACTTCACTTTCATCACGGTCACGCCAGCGGCGGTCATAGCGCATGGGCTTGCCTGCTGCTTTAGCGGCTTGGCGCATTTGGTCTAGCTCCTCGGATGTAGCAAAGCACCGATAGGCGGCACCACGTGCCAATAACTCTTCAGCCAGAGCGGCGTGTTGGGCTTGTCCTGCTGACTGATAGACAATGGCTTCGTCGCTCTCCAAGCCGAGCCAGGCGAGTCCCTGTAAAATTTCATCTACGGCTTCTTGGCTGGAGCGGGCGCGGTCTGTGTCTTCAATCCGCAAAAGATAGGCTCCACCGTGGTGGCGGGCGAACAGATGATTGAAAAGTGCGGTCCGCGCCCCGCCGATATGTAGGAATCCTGTAGGCGAAGGCGCAAAGCGCACACGAACTTTACTCGTATCTCTAGCCGTATCTCTAGCCATATCTCTAGCCGTAAGCCGTATCTCTAGCCGTATCTGTATTTCTGTCCATATCTGTGGAGGGCATACAGGCGTTTTCCAGAATGTTTTTTACGATTGGACGCAGATTAGCACAGGTTTTCGGAGTCTCAGGCTTGCCCTATGTGCTTCTGCCGCTAATCATTACTGACAAGTTTAAAGCCGTACTTGCCTCCCCCTGTCTCTGGGTGTGGTTTTTCTGGCAGGGGCGGGGCGGCTTAGATTTGAAGGGGGGAAGGCGTACCATTCGTCGTGCTACTGAATTTCTGACACTCCACCGTCCACGGCGGCGGCGGCGTTTGTGGCAAGCAGGGCACGTGCGGAGTGCTTTGTCTGACATCACTGACCTGCGTGGCACTGGGTGGCTTGTGGCGCAACGGGTTTGGCGGGCGATTGGCGCGGCTTGTGTCCGTAGCCTAGCGGCACAACGCGGACGCAGTATCCTGTTTGCGCCTGTTGCCCTCGGAGCGGGTATTGCAAGCTATTTTTCGCTTCCTACCGAAACCGCAGGCACGGTTTCTGCTTTGCCGTGGTTTGTGGTTTTGCTTGGGCTTGGACTTTACTTGCGCAGTTTGCGTAGCACAGCAAAGGACAAGAACAGGGTTTTGCTTAGCGTGGCTTCGGCGGGTTTGGTTGCGGCAAGTGTATTTGCCTTGGGCTTCTTGTTGGCGGATTTACGCGCAGCGCGTGTGCATACTCCTGTTTTGGAAAAACAGCTCTGGGGGGTAACTTTTGTTGGGCGTGTGGTGTCGTCTGAGCAAAGGCGCACGGGCAATCGCACGAGTGCTCGTTTGGTGCTAGACCTGCCGCAAATTGAAGGACTTGCCGCCGACAAGACGCCAAAACGCATTCGCATCACAGCCCGCGGAAGCGAGCCACCCAAGCCGGGCTTATGGCTTACTGGACGGGCTACTTTAAGCCCGCCTTTTGCGCCCCGCACGGCGGGAGACCCAGATCTTGCCCGCCGTGATTACTTTCGCGGTATCGGAGCCATTGGCTATACCATGGGAGCGATTCATCCGATGGCTCCGCCTTCTGGGGCATCTAGTACGGGCTTGGTAGATGCGTGGGGTTTGTTTTGGCATGACCTGCGGCGGCGGATTGCTGACAGGATTACACCGCACTTACCTGCTGACAGGGGCGGCTTGGCGGCTGCACTTCTTGCGGGGGCTCGTGACCGCCTACCGCTTGAGTCGATAGAAGCCATGCGGATAGCGGGCGTAGCGCATCTGCTGGCGATTTCGGGCTTACATGTGGGTTTTGTTACGGGCACGGTATATCTGTGGTTACGGATTGCTATGGCGTGTTTGCCGTCTATTGCTTTGCGCTATCAGACTCATAAGACTTCTCTGGCTGTGGCGTTTGTGGCGGGGCTTTTGTATTTCTTTCTTGCGGGAGCGACTCTTCCTACACAAAGGGCGATTTTAATGTTTGCGCTCTTTGCCATAGCCATCTTCATGGACAGGCACGCAATATCTCTACGCCTTGTGGCGTGGAGTGCTTTAGTGATTTTGCTGGTTACGCCTGAAAGTTTGCTTTCGGTGGGGTTTCAAATGTCTTTTGCGTCGGTCACGGTGCTGATTGCGGCTTGGGAAGCGCGTCGGGCACGGCGTTTGCGTATTGAACGTTCGTTGCCTGAAGCGGCTTTGTGGCATGGGCCGATTCAGCTTCCTAGTTTGCCGTTCCGCTTGTTGCGGCGTGGACGGTTTTATCTAATGGAAATTTTGGTTACGACTTTTCTTGCGACTGTGGCGGTTTTGCCGCTATCGCTTTACCACTTCGGGCGGAGTGCAACTTTTGGCTTGCTTGCCAACTGCATTGCTATTCCTGCTACGGGCTTGCTTGTGGTGCCGTTGGGCTTGGCGGCTTTGCTGGCAATGCCCTTTGGCTTGGAAGGCTTTTTTCTCCGCCTTATGGAGCCAGGCTTGGCGGCAATTTTAGACTCGTCTTCGTGGATTGCCGCCTTGCCCGCCGCCCAACTGCAAGCCGTAGAAGGCGCGGCTTGGAGTTTTCCGCCGCTCATCATTGGTGGTTTGTGGCTTCTGCTTCTGCGCGGACGGGTACGGCTTTTCGGACTGATAGGAGTGGCACTATTTGCTTTTGCTTGGCTGACTCCGCGTTCGCCTGTGCTTTTTGTTTCGGCTGATGGAAGATCTTTGGCGGTTTTGGTGCAACAAGAAGCAGAGCAGGGCGCACAGCCTATCCTCTATGCTTCCCAGCCGCGAAGTTGGGGCACGAAGGTTTGGCGTGAGCGTTTGGGCGGAATTGCGTCTGCTTCTTTTGCCACTGCGACTCAGCCTATGCCACAGGACAACGCGCAAGCTGACTGGCTTGCCTGTGATGATACGGGGTGTATTTTTCAGCGGTCAGAAGAAAGCACGGCTTTACGGCTGGCGATTTTGTGGCGGGTGGAAGCGATTGCTCGTGATTGTGCTTTTGCGGATCTGGTGGTTTTTCCGCACCACTGGTCAGACAATGCGCTGTGTAATTTGTCTGACAATCCGCAGTTTGCCGAAAGGGGTACAGGGGGTGCGAAAGCCACTCCCTTCGTTTTAGACAAAAGGGCACTTTTGCGCTCGGGTGGGATTACCTTAACGCCAAACCCGCGTTCTACGGGCAAGGGTGAGCCAGCAGGCTTTACTCTGACAAGCACCTGCGAGTCTTTGGGGGATCGTCCGTGGTATGGAAGCCTATGCGCGCGCTACTTTCGCGAACCCAAAGACCTTAAAGACCAGCGGTAAAGGCTAGCGATAAAGGCTAGCAATAAAGGCTAGCAATAAAGGCTAGCAATAAAGGCTAGCGATAAAGACTAACGATAAAGACCAGCGGTAAAGATTGGGCGATTAATTGTAGTTGCGGATGAGTCCGACCAAACGCCCCTGAAACTGTACTCTATCGGGAGGCAAAATCCGCGTTTCATAGTTGCTGTTGGCGGGTTCTAGGGCGATTGCATCGTTACGGCGGCGTAGGCGTTTCAGGGTGACTTCTGCTTGTTCAATTAGAGCTACGACAATATCGCCATTGTTCGGGGTCTCGCACGATTCAATCACGACAATATCGCCATCTAGGATTCCTTCGCCTGTCATGGAGTCTCCTGACACTTTCAGGGCGTAGTGTTCGCCGCGTCCGACCATATTGGCAGGGACTTCTACGAAGCCGCCGTTTTGCTGAATTGCTTCAATCGGAGATCCTGCAGCAATTGTTCCGTACATTGGCACTTGCAGGCTATTGCTGACAGCTTCGCCGATGGCTTCGGTGGCGGAGCGTAACTGGCTGGCGAGTCCGCTAACAAGGCCTGAAGTTGCGGTTTGCGTGGCTTGTGCTCCTGCTGTGTTGTTAGTGGTTTGTCCGCTGTTCTGTACGATTTCTATTGCCCGTGCTTTGTTTGGCAGGCGGCGGATATATCCGCGGGTTTCTAGGGCGCAAACGAGGCGATGAATTCCTGACTTGGAGCGCAAGCCCATTGCGTCGCGCATTTCGTCATACGAAGGGGCATATCCATTCTGTGCGGTTTGCTCTTGGATGTGCAGCAGAAGCTTGTGTTGCTTGGGCGTTAGCATTTGTCTCTCCTTGGTGGAATGGGCTTTTTGTGTTGCCTTTTGCTTGGTGGAGCGGCTTTTACCAGCTCCTTAGTGGAATAGCTTTTTGTCTCGGGATGGTGGCTTTTACCAGCTGCTTAGTGGAATAGCTTTCGTCTCTGTGCGGTGGCTTTTACCAACTCCTTGATGGAATAGCTTTTCGTTGGCTCCGTGGATTAACCCTTGTTGGCTCCGTGGATTATCAGCTCCTTGATGGAACAGCTTTTCGTTAGCTCCTTGGATGACCCCTTGTTGGCTCCGTGGATTAACCCTTGTTGGCTCCTTACCCCTTGTTGGCTCCGTGGATTATCGGCTCCTTGGGGGCTTGCGCGGATTGTTCTCATAGATGTTGTATGGGAACGAATCGCTAATGGAATATTAGGAGAACATATTTTATTCGTCAATAGTTCTTGCTTTTTTCTTGTTTTGATGCGCGTGGAAGGGGATTAGAAATTTTCTAAGTTTATGGCTTCTACAATAGCTCCTGGGGGCTGGGCGGCGTGCTGTGGTGGTCTGGAGACAAGATAATCCGCCTGCGCCAGAGTCTTCACTAATGACGAATCTTGGTCTTCTGCGACTCGGACAAGCGGCAAGCCATTTTCTGAAGTAGCTGATTCTAGTTGCGCCCGCAGAAAGCTATGCCGTGCACCATTTTGCTTGGCTAATGGCTTTGCCAGCCGCACTAGAGAAAACGCAAGGGGCGGAAGTGAATCGCCTTCTATAAGGGCTAGAAGCGGATGTAAAAACAATAGACACGACACATAGGAAGACACAGGATTTCCAGGCACACCCAGGACGAACAAAGGAGTCTTTTTGTCGCGTTGAATGGCTCCTGCAAAGATAGGCATTCCGGGCCGAACTGCCACCTTGTGAAACCACTCGTGCCAGTGCAGGTTTGAGTCTATTTGGCACAACAACTGTATGGCAGGGCGCAGGCAATCATAATCCCCCACCGATGCACCGCCACAAGTCAGCAAAATATTTGCCTCGCTTTTGGCAGCTGTACTAATTGCTTTGGCAATCGTCTGCTTGTCATCAGGCGCAATCGGCAAGAAAGACGAAACTGCACCCAAACGCTCCAATAAAACCGACAGGGCAGGGCGACTTGAAGCTGCAACTTTATGAGCAGGAATAGAAGCCAAAGAAGCAGGGGCAATTAGTTCATCTCCTGTGGCAAGAACAGCGACTTGGACGCGTTCAGAAACAGACACAGAGCTGCGATTTGCCAAAGCCGCCAAAGCCAAAGCCCGTGGGGTAAGCACTTGTCCTTCAGAAAGCAAAGTTTCGCCTTTGGTGAAGTCTTTGCCTTTTTGTCGTATCCAAGCCCCCGTGGGCACTTCTTGCGTAAGTCGCAAGGTTTTCTCCACCACTTCGGCTTCTTCTTGGATTAACACCGTATCCGCCCCGTGCGGAAGCAATCCACCCGTAAAGATGCGTTGCGCCGTTTGTGGTTCTAATGTGCTGATTTGCGTTCCTGCCGCTTGCTCGCCCGCAACCGAAAGCATAACAGCGGACTCCACGCTTGCCCCTGCGGTATCGGCAGAGCGCAAGCAGTAGCCATCCATAGACGAAGTTGCAGCTTGTGGCTGATCTTGCTCGGCAACTATGGTTTCAGCGAGTCGCCTGCCGCCCGCCGCGACAAGCGGTACCAGTTCAGTGCTTCGCGTAACAGTTCCGCCAAGGGCTTTTGCCACTTCCCGCGCTAAGGCTTCACGCGCTTCTTGGAGTGCCAGCATAGCAACAACAAGCCTAGTTAGAGGCAAAAGCGTCTTTGCGCTTCCAAGTTCCTGATCTACCGCCTGACTTTTCTTCTAGGGCGATTTCCACAACCCGCACGGACTTATCAAGGCTTTTGCAAAAATCGTAGAGCGTTAAGGCCGCTACCGATACCGCAGTCATTGCTTCCATTTCAACGCCTGTCTGTGCCTTGGCGGCACAACGCGCACGCAGTAGCACAAGCACCTTGCCCTGCGCAGTCTTACCCTTCGGAAATTCTATAGCCAACTCCACGACCGACAAAGGCAAGGGATGACACAAAGGCACAAGTTCAGCTGTGCGCTTGGCTCCTTGAATTGCGGCAAGCCGCACTGCCGCCAAAAGATCTCCCTTGGCAATTTTGTTTTGTGTAATTGCCTCGCGTGTGGTTTTGTCCATCTCTACGACAGCTCGTGCTACCGCCCGCCGCATTGTCACAGGCTTGTTGGATATCTCCACCATCTGCATCTTTCCTGACCCAGAAAGATGCGAAGACTTGGCCTTAACTTTAGCCTTCGCTTTAACTTTAGCTTTCGCCGTAGTCTTGCTTTTTGTTTTGCTTTTTTGTTTTGTCATTTTTTACTTAGCCCTAACCAATTCTTCCGTAGCAATTTGCGGATTCTCCGCCCGCATAAGCGACTCGCCAACAAGAAAAGCCTGCGCACCCGCCTGCCTTTGTGCCAGCAAATCCTGTACCGTATGAATCCCACTTTCAGCAATTAGCAATTTCTCTTGGTCTGCGGCTTGTGCCTGTTGTATCAAACTTGTGCCCCGTGCCAAATCAGTTTTTAGAGTCTGTAAGTCGCGATTGTTAATACCCAGCAAAGGCGACTGCATACGCAATCCGCGTTTAAGCTCGGCTTGGTTGGTGACTTCTACCAGCACTTCTAATCCGACTTCTAGGGCAAGGGATTCCAAGTCTTGTGCTTGCGCATCATCTAGGACAGTCAGAATAAGCAACAAGCAATCGGCTCCGATGGCGCGTGTTTCCAAAACTTGCCATGGGTCCAAAATAAAATCCTTACGCAAAACAGGAAGCGAAGTTGCTTGCCGTGCTTCCTGTAAATCAGCTGCTGAGCCAGCAAAAAACTGTGGCTCAGTTAGAACCGATAGGCAAGCGGCTCCAGCCGCCGCGAAAGTTTCTGCCATATCCGCAGGACTCAAATCAGGACGCAATTCGCCTCCCGACGGAGACTTACGCTTACTCTCACAAATCAGTGCGTGTCCGTGTTGGGCGATGGTGCCCCGCAAGGCAGAAGCAAAAGAGCGCACAGCTTCGGCGTCGGCAAGCGCAGAGTGCAACGCACGCTCAGGAAGTGCCGCTTTGGCTTGCTCTAAGTGTGCTAGGCGGGCGGCACAAATTGTATCCAGTGCGCCCTGCGTCTTAATCTGTGTCATCGTGGATTTAGACTCTTGGCGTGGCACGGCTAATGTGCGGCTTCCTGCGTGAAGTTAATATAGGCTTCTAAGGTATTCGCTGCTCCACCGCCAGCAAGGGCTTCTTGTGCTTGTGCCAGTCCATCGGCAAGCCCGTCAGCTGCTTTACAGATCGCTAGAGCTGCCGCGGCATTAAGTGCCACTGTGTCGGCATAGACTGCAAGCTTTCCGCGTGTGCCGTTAAAAATCGAGCGCATTGCTGCGGCGTTGTCTTCGGCTGATCCGCCCCGCAGGGCTTCACCCCCCTTGTCGGCTGATAGTCCTAAGTCGGCGGCGTTTAGCGTATCTAAGGAGCAGACTCCATCTTCTAGTCGCATGATTTGATTTTCGCCGAAGAGAGTTAATTCGTCGTAGCCGCCCGTGGTATCTCCTGCTCCGTGGACAATCCATGCCCGTTCTGAGCCAAGACGGGCAAGAATATTGGCGAAGGGTTGCAACAGGTCAGGAGAAAAACTTCCAAGCAGTTGTTGCTTAACCCCAGCAGGATTACACAGCGGACCAACAAGGTTAAACAGCGTGCGTACCTTCAAAGCCGCCCGCACAGGGGCGACATAGCGCATTGCCGTATGGTGATGCACGGCGAACAGAAAGGCGTGATTGTGTAGCCGCAAGGCTTCTGCCAATTTTTCAGGCGGACAATCAAGATTAACTCCCAGAGCTGCAAGTACATCGGAAGCACCTGATTGCGAGCTTGCTGCACGGCTTCCGTGTTTGGCGACAGGTACGCCGCAGGCTGCGACGACGAAGCCAACGGCGGTAGAGATATTGAGTGAATGCTGATTATCTCCGCCTGTGCCGCAAAGATCTATGGCTCCTGCGGGGGCTTCTACGGCTATCATTTTAGAGCGCAAGGCACGAGCCGCACCTGTGATTTCTTCAACGGTTTCTCCGCGCACTCGCAGGGCTACCAGAAACCCTGCTATCTGTTCGCGGCTTCCGAGTCCTTGCAGGATTTCTCCGACGACTTGGGCGCAGTCTTCTTCTGACAGAGTCTCTCCAGCTGTGACACGCGGTAGGGCAGCTGTTAAGTGCTTTGCCTCTTGTGGCGTACTATTGGTTTGGCTTTTACTCACGCGGCGGACTCGGCAACGGAGACCTTGCCGAAAGCAAGCGAGAGAAAATTGCCGAGTAGTTCGTGTCCTGCTTCGCTGGCAATTGACTCGGGATGAAACTGCACTCCCCACAGGGGCAGGGTTTTGTGAGCGAGTCCCATGATTACGGTTTCGTCTGCGTCGTTTGTCTGTGCTGTGACGGAAAAGCAATTGGGCAGGGTTTGGGTTTCTACGGTCAGCGAGTGGTAGCGCGTGGCAACAAGCGGAGAGGGCAAAGCGGTGAAAAGTCCTGTGTTGTTGTGGTGTATTTCTGCCACCTTGCCATGGACTTGCCGTGAGCTGATTTTCACCTGTCCGCCGTGGGCTTCGGCGATGGCTTGGTGTCCGAGGCATACGCCGAGGGTTGGGATTTTGCGAGTGCTGGCGGCGGTGACGAGTGGCACAAGGTGTCCTGCTTGGCGTGGTGTGCAGGGGCCGGGCGAGAGTACAATTGCGCGTGGTGTGGGTGAGAGTAGGCCTTCTACTTCTGCCACATCGTTGCGGCGGACAATGGCTTCTACTCCCAGGTCGCAAAGAAATTGGTATAGGTTGTAGGTGAAGCTGTCGTAGTTATCTAGGAGCAACAACATGGGCAGATGGTTAGGCGGATGGTTAGGCGGACGGGTTTCGTGAAGGGCAACTTTACCACAGAAGCGGTCTTGCGCTCTTTGGTGCGGGGTGTCTTGGCGCTGGCGGTTGCTGGAGTGGTTTTGCTGGCGATCGTGGTTGCTGTTGGCTTGTGGGAGACTTGGCGTTGGCAGCGTGGAGAGTATAAGCGGCCTGTTGTGAGTGATACGGGTGCTTTTTACACGGCTGATGCGGAATTGGCTGAGTTGGCGCAGTTGTCGGAAGTGCACGACTTGTTAACGGCGCAACTTTTGGAGCCTGAAGCAGAGGGATTAGAGTCTGGGTTTTATTCTGAATCGTTTGGGTCATATTTTGAGTCTTCTGAGTTGCCAGCTGTGTCAGAAGGGATAGAAACCTTTGAGCCACCTGAGTTGTATTTTAACTCCTCTGGGGCAGAGCTTGAGTCCCCAGAGCTACCTGCCAGATCAGACGGAGTACAAACTGCGCGACAAGCTACGCGACAAGCTACGCGGCAAACTACGCGACAAGCTATGCGGCAAGCTACGCGGCAAGCTAGGGGTGTGGCGGATACGGGTGATGCAGACTTTGTGGCTCCTTTTCGCCGCCAGGCTTGGTGGAGTCGGGCGCAACAGACAGCGGAGTCATTGCCTGATGCGCCGCGTGTGGTGGTGGTGTTGGATGACTTGGGTTTTTCTGCGTTGCAGTGGGAGTTGATTTTAGAAATTCCGCCGCCCTTGACCTTATCGTTTTTGCCTTCGGCTCCGAGTTTGGTGGAGTGGGCGCAGGCTGCGGGCGGGCGCGGGCACGAAGTGCTACTGCACCTACCGATGGAGCCGAAGGGCAGGCAAGACCCTGGAGCCAACGCGCTTCGGGTTGCGGACACACCTGAAATGCGTCAAGCGAACTTGCAGCGTCTTTTGTCAAGCGCAACCGCGATGGGAGCTGTGGGTGCGAACAATCATATGGGGAGTCGGGCGACTGAAGATTCAATTCTGATGGGAGAAGTGTTAAGTGTTTTGGGCGAGCGTGGTTTGTTATTTTTGGATTCGCGCACGACGGCGGCGAGCGTAGCGTCTACGGAAGCCTTGCGTTTGCGGGTGGCGTTTGCGGAGCGGGATATATTTTTAGATCATGAGTTGCGCGAGGAGTCGGTGCGGTCGCAACTGCTGGCTTTGGAGTGGATCGCCCGCCGTCGTGGTTACGCGATTGCAATCGGACACCCCCACCGCATAACTCTGTCGGTTTTGGCGGAGTGGGTAATGACTTTGGAATCGCGGGGTTTGGTTTTGGTGCCGTTGAGTGCTGTGGTGGCGGAAGCGGGTGGATACTTGCCCCGTGCGAGCGGACTGCGCTAAAATTCGCGAATGAAGAAAAAGCTTTCTGTGTGTGGAGTGTTACGCAAGCTGGTGCTTCTGGCGGGGCTCGGCGCGGGGGCTTTTATGGTTGAAGCGGAGTCGCGTGCCACGGCGTGGGCGGCTGGTTCAGAGACAGGAGCGGCGGGTTTAAACTTGGAGGGTGCACCTTCGGGTTTTGAGTCTTTTGCTGAGCCGAAGGTTTTGGCTGCGATTTCTTTTCAGGATGAAGAGGGAAAGACTCGTACTTTGTCTGATTTTGCGGGACAAGTTGTGCTGGTGAATTATTGGGCGACTTGGTGTTCTCCTTGTGTGCGTGAGATGCCTTCTTTGGGTTTGTTGCAGAAGCGTTTTCTCAAAAGCGATTTTAAAGTCGTGGCGATTTCTTTGGATGGCAGGCAAGACCCGCGGGTTACGGTGCGGGCTTTTTACGAAGAGCATGAGATAACTTCTTTGGCGATTTACAATGATCCGACTTTTGCGTCGTTTCGTGCTTTGGTGGATGAGTCTGTGGCTTTGCCCTATAGCGTGCTTATTGGGCGTGATGGTAGGGCTTTGGGTGAGTTGTATGGTCCTGCTTCTTGGCATGGTGAAAGTGTTTATGGTTTTATTGAGACTTTGTTGGCGCGTGACCAGGCCAGCGGAGCGGGGTATGGAGGCGAGTCTATACGCGCACCGATGTACTTGTTTGCCAGCGAGCGGAATTTTGCTAGTGGGCAGAATTTTGCCAGCGAGCGGAATTTTGCCAGCGAGCAGAATCCGCAAGGTATGGAAGATGGTCTTGAATACTTGCCATTGGAGCCACACGAAGGTGGCTGTTTTGGTGATGGACTTTTTCCGACTGTCTAGATTTTTTCTTAGTGCTGAAACGCGAGTGCTGAAACGCGGTTAATTGCCTGAAGGGGTGCCAGAGCTACTTTTGCCAATCTGGGCTAGTCTAGAGCTGAATCACTGCAGAGCCATCAAGCCCCGACGAGCTAACCCGAGCTAACCCGAGCTAACCCGAGCCTTCTGTAAGCACCCAGAGCCACCGTTAAGCCCCTACAAGCCAACACAGGCACCACAGAGCCACCTAAGCCCCCCACAGGCACAATAGAGCTACCTAAGCCCCCAAGCCCCCCACAAGCCAATACAGCTACCACAGAGCCACCTAAGCCCCCCACAAGCCATTACAGCTACCACAGAGCTACCTAAGCCATCCAAGCCCCCCACAAGCCAATACAGGCACCACAGAGCCACTCAAGCCCTCCACAAGCCATTACAGCCACCACAGAGCCACCTAAGCCCCCCACAGGCACATAGAAGCCCCTAAACCACTACAGAGCCATCTAAGCCCCCCAAGCCCCCCACAAGCCAATACAGCCACCACAGAGCCACCTAAGCCCCCCACAGCCCCACAGCCCCACAGAGCCACCTAAGCCCCCCACAGGCACATAGAAGCCCCTAACCCACCACAGAGCCATATAGAGCCAACCCAAGCCCTTATAGAGCCATCCCAGCCCTGTAGAGACGACATAGCAACTAAGCGCAAATGACAGAAGAAACCCGCTACCCGCCGCCATCGGATTTTGCGGCACAGGCTCGAGTGAGCCGTGAGCAGTACGAAGCTGAATATAAGGCTTCGCGGGCTGACAACGAAGCTTACTGGGGCGAGCAGGGCAAGTGCCTGAACTGGATAAAGCCTTACACCAAGGTAAAAAATGTTTCGTGGCAACTGCCGAATCTATCTATTGCTTGGTATGAAGATGGAACTTTAAACCTTGCCGAAAATTGCATAGACAGACACGCTGAAACTCACCCTGAACGCACGGCACTGATTTGGGAGCCTGATGACCCTGAAGCTGAAGCTCGGCATATTTCTTATGGTGAGTTAAAAATCCAAGTGAGTCGTCTTGCCAATGTTTTGAAGGCGCGTGGAGTGCAGAAAGGCGATCGGGTGACGATTTATATGCCGATGGTTCCAGAAGCGGCGTATGCGATGCTGGCTTGTGCGCGTATCGGAGCGATTCACTCGGTGGTTTTTGGGGGTTTTTCTCCGTCTTCGTTGGCGGGACGCATTCAGGATTGCGAGTCTGACTTTGTGATTACGGCAGACGAAGGCATACGCGGTGGCAAAACCATTCCGTTAAAGGCAAATGTTGATGAAGCGTTGGAGTCGTGTCCTGCGGTGCGGTTTGTTTTGGTCTTGCGTCGTACGGGAGGCAAGATTTCGTGGCATAGCGCGCGCGATATTTGGTATCACGAAGAAATGGCGCAGGCTGGCGATGAGTCCACACCGCAGGAGATGAACGCCGAAGACCCATTGTTTATTCTTTATACTTCTGGTTCAACGGGCAAGCCGAAGGGAGTCTTGCATACTACGGGTGGGTATTTGGTTTATGTGACTGTGAGTTTTCGTTCGGTTTTTGACCTTCGGGATGATGATATTTTTTGGTGTACGGCAGATGTGGGCTGGATAACGGGGCATAGCTATATGGTTTACGGTCCGCTTTCTAATGGAGCGACTGTGGTGCTTTTTGAAGGAGTCCCGAATTGGCCTGATGCTTCGCGGTTTTGGCGGGTGTGTGATCGTCATAAGGTGACATTGTTTTACACGGCGCCGACGGCGATACGGGCTTTGATGCGCGAGGGAGATGCACCTGTGCGTGAGACTTCTCGCGAGAGCTTACGGCTTTTGGGCACGGTGGGGGAGCCGATCAACCCTGAGGCATGGCAATGGTATTGGCGTGTGGTTGGTGACCAGCGTTGTCCGATTGTAGACACTTGGTGGCAGACTGAAACGGGTGGATTTGTCATTACGCCTTTACCCGGAGCGACTGATTTGAAGCCTGGCTCGGCGACTTTTCCGTTTTTCGGAGCGGCTCCTGTCTTGCTAGACAAAGACGCGAATGAGTTAGAGGGAGAAGCTACGGGGGCTTTGTGTTTAGCGGACTCGTGGCCTGGACAGATGCGCACGATCTATGGAGACCACCAACGCTTCATAGATACCTACTTCAAGCGTTTCCCTGGCTATTACTGTAGCGGTGATGGTGCGCGTCGTGATGCTGATGGCTATTGGTGGATAACGGGGCGCTTGGACGATGTAATTAATGTATCTGGACATCGTTTAGGTACGGCGGAAATTGAAAGTGCTTTGGTTGCGCATAGCCGTGTTGCGGAAGCAGCGGTGGTGGGCTGTCCGCATGAGGTAAAGGGGCAGGGGATTTACGCCTTTGTAACTTTGATAGCCGATGCTGAACCCAGCGAAGCCCTTGCCAATGAATTGACTCTATGGGTGCGGAAAGAAATTGGCCCCATCGCTACGCCAGACTTTTTGCAATGGGCGGAAGGCTTACCGAAGACCCGAAGCGGCAAAATCATGCGCAGGATACTGCGTAAGATTGCGGCTAACGAACACACAGACTTAGGCGACACCTCCACCTTGGCAGAGCCAACTGTCGTAGAAAACCTAATTGCCACCCGCCTAAACCGCTAAATTGCACCTTGCCTCCGCACTTCAACATTTAATCCGCCCGCTTTTTACGCGCCCTTGCGGGCACCTTGCGGTGCGGCATTCGTGCCAAGCCTTGTTTCCCCCACCAGCTGTTAAGCCCCATAGTTTTAGTGACGGGTTAATTGAGCCGAAGCCCCTAACGGGGGGAGCGTAAGATTAGTGGGATTAACTGGCTCCCATTATGGAGACGAAGACCCACCGAGTGCCCGTAGGGCACGAGCGCGAGCGTAGCGGAGTGAAACGAGCGGAGCGAAGCGGACGCTCGCGCTTGCGCGAGCAAAAGCGCCCGCAAGGGCGCGTAAATTAAATGTTGCGAGAAAGACTAACCCTGACCCATTTTTTTGCGGACTAGGAATTAGAGTTCTGTGAAGACAGGCGAGATGCGGCAACTAGCCTGCGCAAGTAGGCGTAAAGAAAGGGTTGGGGTTAGGCTTTACTTCAACGTGCGGCGTCTTCGGCGGCGAGAAATAAAGCACGGGCTTTGTTTAAGCACTCCTGCTGCTCGGAGTCTTCGTCGCTGTCCACAACAATCCCCGCACCCGCCTGAATCGTTATCACTCCACCTTCCAAAACCGCCGTGCGGAGCGCAATACACGAATCTAGTGAGCCATCCGCTCCGAAATACCCCACCGCGCCACCGTATAAACCACGGCGAGACACTTCTAGCTCTTCAATGATCTCCATCGCCCGAACCTTAGGGGCTCCTGATAAAGTACCAGCAGGAAATGTAGAAATCAGCGCATCTAACGCATCACATCCCGCCGCCAAGGTACCCGTCACCGTTGAAGATATATGCATCACCTGACTATACCGCTCCACCGTAAATGAACGCGGCACCGACACGCTACCCTGTGCTGCGACTCGTCCGATGTCGTTGCGCCCTAAGTCCAGCAACATCAGGTGTTCGGCTCGTTCTTTTTCGTCTGCTAGTAACTCACGGGCTAGAGCTGTGTCTTCGGCGTCCGTGCTTCCGCGCCGCCTTGTGCCCGCCAGCGGACGAGTCGTTAAAGCTCCATCTTCCACCCGCACCAGCATCTCAGGAGACGAACCCGCCACCGCCGCCTGCGGCAAATTCAAAAAAAATAAAAACGGCGCAGGATTATGCCGCCGCAAAGCCCGATAAAAATCAAAACCACTCATTGTTGTCCGCGCAGAAAACTTTTGCGACAAAACCACTTGGTAAATATCTCCTGCTTTTATGTATTCCTTCGCCTTTCGCACCATAGACTTGTATCTGTCTGCTCCTGTATTGGACTCAAATTGCAATGGCTCCGTTGGCTTGCCTTCTGTAGCCTTGCCTTCTGTAGCCTTGCCTTCTGTAGCCCTGCCTTCCATTGCCGTGTCTTGTGCGGTCTGAGCCGTGAGCGGCTTGTCAATCTGTTCCTGTGCTGCTGCTAGGCGGGCTTGGGCTTGCTCCCACGCTTGCTCGGCAGTTATCCCCTTCTGCGGACGCACCACCACCACCAAAGTCAGTCTGTCTCCGATACGGTCAAATACCGCTGTCAGAGTCGGGCGGAAAAATACCCCTTCAGGTAATGCTTCGCTTCGCTCCTTGCCCGTATCAGGAAGTGACTCCATCATACGCACAGCATCGTAAGACAAATATCCAACCCAGCCCCCCGCCAACTTCACGGGAGAGTCACTTGCAAATTGTGCTTCACGAATAGACTCGCGCAAGGTCTCTAACGCCTCACCCGCCAACGGAGCAAAATCACTAAAGGTATTATCAGAGCGCAAAGTTGCCTGTGCGGCTTTTCCGCCTTCGCATTTCCACACGCGGTCAGGCTCGCAGACAATAAAAGAATACCTGCCAATGTTAACGCCACCTTCCACCGACTCAAATAAAGCTGCGTAGTGACGATTTTCTGTTAGCTTAAGATACACCGAAAGCGGAGTCTCAAACTCCGCCGCCTGCACCGAACGCACCAGCTGCGGAATTCCTGCATTCCACAAGCCACAAAACTCAGCAAAGGAGTTTTCATCCGCCCCGCTCCCGCTTTGCATCGTGCGGGAAAGCCTGCGCGAGTCAGTAACCTCCATAAAACTCAGAGCCGTTTTCTACAATATGTGCCACCTGCTCATCATAGGTAATCGCTTCATGCGCACTGCGTAATGCTTGCATATATTGCTCAAAAACTTCTCCCACCACAGCGATACGCAAATCCACTTCATCACGCAAAACCTGCTCGCGAATTTCACGCGCTTCATAATCAGGCAATTCCGTAGACACAGGAGTCAAAACCACAAAATCTTGCTCCAGTTCGGTAACGGCAAAAGCGCCATCGCCCAGCTGAAACAGCTCTTCTGCAAACGAAAAAAACGGCCACGCCGCACGCCGCACCAGCGGATCAGAAAGCGTAACCTCCAATGCATAGTCTTCAGCTAGCTCTGCCAGTGATGCACCGCCTTCTGCCTTTTCTAAAATTTCTTCGGCAAGAGTCCGCGCAGACTCTCCCTGTTTTTCATTCTGCCAACGCTCAATCAAGCTATCGCGCACTTCTTCTAGCGGCCTGTCCGCCGCAGGTATCACTTCATCCAAGCGCCAAGCGTAATAGCCGCCAACTTCCCGCCCTTCAAACAATAGACTCGTCTCATCAAGTGCCGTCTCAGACGCAAAGACTGCTTCTAAAAAACGCCGCTCGCGCGTAAGCCCTTCTAAAGCCGCACCATCTGCGTCTTGTCCGAAACGCGAAAAAGCCTGAGTCTCAGCCTGTAAAGCAACAGCAGCCGCTATATCTTCTAAGCTGTCGCCGCGTCCGAGCAGTTCGTCTAGGCGATTTGCCTCACCTACAGAACGTTCCGCCGCTATTGCCTCACGCATGGACGACTCCAAAGTCTCGCGCACTTCTTCAAACGGCGTAACCGAACCTGCTTTTATCTCTGCAACTTCCAAAACATGCCAGCCAAACGGAGACTTAACAATTTCAGAAACCAAACCCAACGCCTGGCCTTCGGCAAATAAAGCCGCCGCTACATCGGCTTGCAAACCCTCCGCCGCATACGGACCCAAACGCTCGCCCGATAATAAATTGTCATAGACAGGCGTAATCGTCACATTCTGCTGTCCTGAAAATTGACTCACAATCGATTCCTGCAAAGCAGTGGTATCAATCGCCGCCTTCGGCTTGGCTTCTTCTTTCTCTAACAGTTCCGCTAGCCGTGCCTTCGCCTCTTCTTCGCTCGCTAGTACTTCTTGATGAAACGCGCGTTGCTCTGCAACTGAAAACTGCGTGTCTTTTAGCTCTTCGTAGCGGGCTTGCAATTCGTCTTCCGTAATTATCGCTTCATCCGCAAACCGATCCGGAGCTAACCACAGCCAAGTCACCTTACGTAACTCCTGCGTACGATACGAATCCTTCACCCCCGCATAATAGTCAGCAAGTGTTTCCTCGCTTGGCTCTTCGGGTTGTTCCTGACTTTCGCGAGTCACCCGCAGATATTCCGCCGAACGTTTTGTCTGGTCATAGGTGACAAGCTGCTCTGCCAACGAACGCGGCATTAACGCACCAGACAAAACAGCTCCCTGAATGCGCTGGGCGTTTAAGTCCAAAGCAAAACGTTCAGAAAACTCACTGCGCGTATACCCACTGTTCTGCAAAAATCCTTCCAAACGCAATGCATCAAACTCACCCTTGAAATCTTGAAAAGCTGGAAATTTCTCCACTTCTTCACGCAACTCTTGGTCTCCTACCTTTAAGCCAAGCCGCTTTGCTTCCTGGGCTAAGACTTCTGAATCCACCAGCAAAGATAAAGCCTGATTGGCTTGCCGCATTCCGCGTACCTGCCCCTGTGGCACCTGTTGCGAAAAATAAGTGCGCAGAAACTCTCCTTGGAGAATTTCAGTGCTTCCGACCTTGGCGACAACTCCGCCGCTTACTCTGCCGCTGAGTAGGTCTCCGACTCCCCACAAGGCGAAGCTGATCACCAGAACAGCGAAGATAATTCCAAGCAGGATTTTGGCAACGAGCTGTTGCGCTGATTTGAAGAGCTTCATTGTCCGACAAAAGAGAGGAGATAAAGCACATAAAGCACAGATGCTTTATAGTGGTGTTCTAGACTTGGCAGTGTAGCCTTGAAAAGGCGTATTTTCTAGCACCAGAAACGGACGCGATCTATGCCTATCCTAGTGGCAAATTGGAAGATGCACGGGACTCCACGCGATCTGGAGCCATGGCTGGCTCCATTGCGTAGCACGGATACGGTGCGTTCGGTGGCTTGTCCGCCGTTTCCGTTGCTGTCGTTGGCAGCCCAGGAGCTCGCAGACGGCACAGACAGCACAGACGGCACAGGCACCCAGGTGCAACTCGGTGCCCAAGACTGCCACAGCAAACCCTCAGGAGCCTATACAGGAGCCGTATCTCCAAGCTTGTTGAAGGAAATGGGCTGTGCGTGGGTTATCCTCGGACACTCTGAAAGGCGGCGTGATTATGGCGAGACTCCCCCTCAGATAGCTGCTAAGGCACGGGCGGCACGAGCTGTGGGCTTGGGCGCAATTGTCTGTCTGGGCGAATCCAAGGAGACACGCGATAGGCTTTCCACAAGCGGCGGAGAGCAAGCTGTGTGCCGCCACTTGAGCGACGAGCTAGAAACCCTTGTGAGTGGCTTAGAAGTGGCTCCAGAGGGCTTAGAAGCGGCTACAGGGGGCTTAATGGTGGCTTACGAGCCCATCTGGGCAATTGGTAGCGGACAAGCCGCGACTCCTGCCACAGCAGGAGCGATTCTATCGGCTCTACGCGAGCGGGCGAATTCTATGGGTCTGCGGGCGGAGTTCTTATATGGTGGTTCTGTGGCTCCAGACAACGCGGCTGATTTTCTAAAAGCGGGCGCAGATGGGCTTCTGGTCGGCGGAGTCTCTCTCCAGCCTGACAAGCTGACTGCCACCTTAGAGGCGATGGCACGGGCTTAGGGGCTTTGTGCTCATAGGCGTAGGCTTAGGGGCTTTGTACTCATAGGCGTAGGCTTAGGGGCTTTATACTCATAGGCGTAGGCGTAGGCTTAGGGGTTTAGGCTTAGGGGCTTAGGCTTAGGGGTTTCATACTGATAGGCGTAAGCTCTGGTTTCTTGTCCTTGCTTGGCGGTTTGCCCTGCGGAATTGCCGTTCTGAATTGTCTCTGTGAATTGCCGTTACTGCCCCCCGAATTGTCTCTGTGAATTGCCGTTACTGCCCCCCGAATTGTCTCTGTGAATTGCCGTTACTGCCCCCCGAATTGTCTCTGTGAATTGCCGATACGGCTCCCTGAATTGCTGTTGCGAATTGCAAAGCCGAGCGAAGTGGGCTAAATATAGTAGACACGCTTTCTAAGGTGTGTCCCGAACAATTTGTCTTTTCAGAGCGACTGGCCCAGCTTGCGAGCGGGCAGGGTCTTCAAGGAATTCATCGTGCAGAGCGTTTTGCTAGTCCTACATGTTCTGGTGGTCTTGGCGTTGATTGGAGTCATCCTGCTTCAGCGTAGCGAAGGTGGTGCGCTTGGCATCGGCGGTGGCGGACCTGGCAGTATGTTCTCAGCCCGCGGACAGGCGAATTTTCTGACCAAGACCACGGCGGTTTTGGGTGCAACTTTTATGGCGTTAAGCATCTTGCTGGCAATACTCTACGGCACAGGCGGAGAAGACGCTTTGCCGAGTTTTCCAACCGATGGTCTTCCTGTTGAGTCTCCTGACGGTGGCGATGGAGTCGTGCCGTTATTTCCGACTCTTCCTGAGAGTGGGCAGTAAAATCTTGCGCGAGATGGCGGGTACAAGGTGACTCGCTTCATTTTCATCACGGGTGGAGTCGTCTCGTCGCTTGGCAAGGGACTTACAGCTTCGGCACTTGCGGCTTTGTTGCAGGGGCAGGGTTATTCGGTGCGGCTTAGAAAGCTTGACCCGTATCTTAACATTGATCCTGGCACGATGAATCCGTTTGAACACGGAGAAGTCTATGTCACCGACGACGGGGCCGAAACCGATCTAGACCTTGGACACTACGAACGTTTCACCGATATCGGAGCCACTCGCTCTGACTGCATGACAACGGGACAGATTTACGACCAGATATTACGCCGCGAGCGGCGGGGCGATTATCTAGGAGCTACAGTGCAGGTAATTCCGCATGTCACAGATGCAATACAGGAGCGGATTCGCCGCGACTTAAACGGCGAAGACTTCTGCATCTGCGAAATCGGCGGCACGGTCGGAGATATTGAAGGCTTACCCTTCCTAGAAGCCGCTCGCCAGTTTGCGGCACAGGAAAATGTAGAGGGAAGCAAAGCCCTTTTCATTCATGTGACTTTGGCGCCCCCTGACCCTGGGGGCAGTGAGTTGAAGACCAAGCCGACTCAGCACTCTGTGCGTGAGTTACAGGCGGCGGGAATTCGTCCGGGTATGCTGGTGGTGCGTAGCGACAGGGCTTTGGGTGCAGATGCGCGTCGCAAGCTGGCTTTGTTCTGCAATGTGGATGACTCTGACATTATGGTGGCGGAAAACACCGATGTGCTTTACGCCCTGCCGCTGATTTTGAGCAATCAGGGTATGGAGCAACGGGTTCTGCAACACTTCGGCTTGAAGCCCAAAAACGGAGCCGAAGCCCTTTCGCGATGGCGCGATATTACGGAAGCGGTGCGGAGTCCGAGTGAGCGGGTAAGAATAGGCGTGATTGGCAAGTATACGGGTTTGCGCGATGCGTATTTGTCTCTGAACGAAGCTTTAGTCCACGGAGGTATTGCAAACCTTGCCCGTGTAGAAACCAATTGGCTTTCTGCTGACGAGCTTTTGCGGGGCGAAGAAGGCTTGGGAGAAAAGCTTTCTGCCTATGACGGGCTACTTGTACCAGGTGGATTTGGCGAACGCGGAGCCGAAGGCAAGATACGGGCGATTCAATATGCGCGTGAGCGTGGAGTGCCATTTTTGGGTATTTGCTTGGGCATGCAGTTGGCTTTGGTAGAAACTGCCCGCAATCAGTGGGGAGAAACACGAGCGGGCAGTAGTGAATTTGGGGCTTGTGACCCGCGTGTCGTGGGCTTGCTGACGGAGTGGCAACGCGATGATGGCGTGACCGAACATCGTTCTAACGCTGACGACAAAGGCGGTACAATGCGCCTTGGAGCGTACAAGGCGCACTTGGCACAAAACAGCTTGGCGCGGCGTATTTACGAAGCTGAGATGATATCTGAGCGGCATCGTCACCGTTACGAAGTAGATATTGCCTACGAGGAAAAATTTAAAGCTGCGGGTTTGGTATTTTCGGGTAAGTCTCCTGATGGTACTTTACCTGAAATTGTGGAGCACACAGAACACCCATGGTTTATCGGAGTGCAATTCCACCCTGAACTGAAATCCCGTCCCTTTTCCCCCCACCCCTTATTTGCCTCATTCATCCGCGCCGCCAGAGACCAATCACGTTTGGTGTAAGCTCGCTTTATACGCACCCTTGCGGGTGCTTTGCGGCACATCTGGCTTGCTACCCGCGCCCTTTAACGGCGGCTTACGCCGCCTTTTGGTGCGGCTCGTCAAGCTACGCCGCACTACGGGCGCGATACGCAAGACCACCTGTGCCTGTGGGCAGTCCTATTAAGGTTAGGGCTTCAGCGGTTCGCGCTAAATTCGCGCGAACCCCGCAGGGGATAAACCCCTGCGGGGCAAGCCGCTACTTACACTTAGAAGTCTTCATAGACAGCAAGTCTCTAGCCCCAGCGACTGCTAAACCGCAGTCGCAGGGGCTTTTTTACGGGGCAATGTAGAGGCAAGCCACTACCTCATCCCCCTAAAAACGGAGGCCTAATTACCTCCCCAATTGCCAAAGCTGGCTTATGCCCCCTCCGCGCAGACGGCACAAAAAAGGAGGCAATCGCCAGCTTTGGAGCTACCACCTACCTGTTTTATAAAAGTAAAGCATAAAAGAGGAGAGCAACGAATTGCCCCGAGGACAAGATGCAGAAAATCAACTAGATCGCATTCAGAAGATTTTCAAGTTTTCTCTCTTTTTAGCGACCTGTGTCGCCTTTGCCTGGATTGGGTATGTGTTCGCGTTGCGTGGTATTCGGATGCTTGTCCGCATACTTCTTTGTCACGAACCTACCCGTTTTAGAGCTTCTATGGCCGATGTGGGATTGCTTCTTACTCATAGCATTACCTGCGATTCGGATTCTATAACCCCCACTTATGATATTACCATACTGCCAAGAGTGTTGGCGAATTAATCGAGTCATACCAGTTAATCCAAAGTCTTAACATACTTGATTGAATGATTTTTCTCTATATTTTTCTTTTTTATATGAGGTGCTGATATAAATTTTACTCCCCTAGGGGCGCGAGCAAAATTTCTAATTCTCCTAAACTAGTGCTAGTCTCCCGCTATGACCGATATACACATCGCAAAACAAAAGAAGGTCCTAGCTAATCTCATTAGAGAAGCTGAGGAATGCCTCACACGAGGAAAATTAAGAAAAGCAGACCATCTCTTCGGTCGGGCCTTGCCACTTGCTGACGAAACAAATCATATTGAGAGCACTGCAAGCATATGCAGGGGTCTTGGTTTGATCGCGCAAGTAGGCGGCGATTTGGAAGGAGCAGAGAAACTCTATAACTCAGCTCTATCTATATATGAACTTGTGCAGGATAAAAACGGTCTTATCACCGTCTATCTTAGTCTTGGCACTATTGCAAAGATTCAAGGGGATATGGAAAAAGCAACGCAACTCTATAATAAATCCTTAGAGTCTTGTGAAGCCTTGGGTAACAAAGAGGGCATCGCTACTATATATTACAATCTTGGTGAAATTGCATTCGGTGGAATGAGTCCACCTGATAGAGATATAGCTTTTGGATTTACAGCTGACGAAATGAAAAATTTTGATATTGATAAAGCCGAGAGTTATTTTTCTAAATCTATAGCACTGCATGAAGAAATAGGAAACAAGCTGGGTGCTGCTCATGGGTACGCTAGTCTTGCGAACATAGCTATGGTAAATCTTGACACTGCTGCGGCAGAAAAAATTCTTCGTAAGGCAATATCTTTATTTGGTGAAGTTGGGGCGACTGAATATCAACGCCAAGCTAAGAAGCATCTAATGTCTCTGCAGAGAATGGATGATTTTTTTAGTGGATGGGACAAATAAGATAGTAGGTAGTGGCAATATGTTTCGCAAGAAAAAACACTCAATACTGCACAAGTTGCAACACTACACTCCCGAGTCATGGGAAAGCATAAAGCAATATCGGGCAGAATGGCGCGAACTGCTTGACCGTCTGGCTGAAGAACGGCGGAAGTGCGAAAATTTGGTGGGGGGATACGAGAAATTAAAAGAAGATCGTGAATTAATTTCTGGTAAAACTCGAGCTGAATGGTTTGATATGGGGAAGGAATTGCACATGGAATTGATTATGGCGAAACCTGGAACCACAGAAAAAACAAAGGAAGATTTTTCTACTTTGAGAAAGGCAGGGGAGTCCGCTATGCAGTACTATCGCACAGCAACAAACAAGAGTGAGTGATAATAATAAAAAAGGGCGCAAGGAGAGCTTGTGTTCCCGCGATGACCAACCTTTTCTACATACCTCTTCTCTAAATAAAAGCACGATTACCCCCTCGGGACGGAGGGGGGTAACAACTCACAAGCCCCGAAGGGGCGCAGTGAGTTGGGGGGTGGGGTGGGCGCGCACGAAGTGCGCGAGGGAACGCCCCGCAGGGGCGTTTTTTTTTAAAAAAGTAGGGAGTAATTTATTAATTTCCCCTAACCGCCAAAGCTGGCTCGTGCGCCCGCGCTAAAGCGCGGGGCAGTCGCCACCTTTGGTTTGTTCCTTCCTACTCCTGAAATACCCTTACCTCTTCCTTTAGTTTTTTTATCTAAGGCACGGATTATTAAAATTCACCCCCCTAGAGGCGAGCCGTGGCGAAGCTTGCTGATTCATCGTAGACATTACTAATCTTATTTTTTTATTTTTAAGAACACGGTTGATTAATTAGCCACCCCCCTAGGGGCGCGAAGGCACGAAGTGCCGAGCGGGCAAAGGGGGGTCAAGGGTTGCGAGCGTCCGTAGGACGCGAAGCAAACCTTGGGGGGGATGGGTGGGAGCGCGGGCGAAGCCCGCGAGGGGAATTTAAAGATTTCTCACACTCTCTACTTCTTTTTTCTCTAATAAGGGGGCATTTATATAATTTACCCCCCTAGGGGCGCGAGTGAGCGTAGCGAACGAGCGGGCACGCGTGGCGAAGCTTGCCGAGCCACGCAAAAGCCCGCGCAAGGGTGCATCAAGGGTGCATAAAGGGTGGCGTAGTGAGCTTGGGGGGATGGGTGGGGGCGTAACAAGTTCCTGCAGGTGGGTATAGGCTCAATTAGCCCTGTATTGAAACTATGGGGCTTAACAGCTGGTGGGGGATACAAGGGGCTATATCTTGACGGGGTTAGCTTTGGCTATCTTGTCTAGGGATTGCAGAGTCGTGAGCAAAGCAGAAAGTTGCGACAAGGGAATCATATTCGGACCATCAGATGGGGCAGCATCAGGGTCTTGGTGAGTCTCTAAAAAAACAGCCGCCACGCCCACAGCCACAGCAGCACGGGCAAGCACAGGAGCAAATTCACGCTGTCCGCCTGAACTGGTGCCGCGTCCGCCAGGCTGCTGAACCGAGTGGGTGCAGTCAAACACCACAGGACACCCCGTCTGTGCCAGCACAGGCAGTCCGCGCATATCAGAGACCAAAGTGTTGTAGCCGAACGAGACTCCGCGTTCGGTCAGCAAAATATTCGGAGTCGCGCTTTCTACCTTCTCAACCGCGTTTCCCATCTCCCACGGAGCCAAAAATTGTCCCTTCTTTATATTCACGGCGCAGTTGTGTTGCGCTCCTGCTCTTGCCGCCGCTAATAGCAAATCAGTCTGGCGACAGAGAAAAGCGGGAATCTGCAAAATATCCACCACTTCCGCCACAGACGCACAGTGCGCAGCTTCGTGCACATCAGTAAGCACGGGCAAGCCCGTCTCGCGCACTTCTGCCAGTATCTTTAAGCCTTCGTCCATACCGATACCGCGTCCGCCTGACAGCGAACTACGGTTTGCCTTGTCGTACGACGACTTATAAACCAGACCAATACCCAGCGGCTCTGTAATCTCACGCAGGGCTTGAGCGGTTTCTAAAGCGTGTTCCCGCGACTCTATCGCGCACGGACCTGCGATTAAAGATAAGGGTAGCTCGTTGCCGAACTGCACTTCATCCGCCTTAACGACACGCTGTGTTTTTGGTTTGCTCATACTTTTTATTCTACACAAAATACAGGATTGCATCCGCCTTGCGGCGGGGCATTCGTGCCAAGCCCCTTGCGGGGCGGCATTCGTGCCAGCCCTTGTTGCTTCCACCAACCGCCAAGCCCCATAGTTTTAGCCAAAGGGCTAATTGAGCCAAAACCCATTGCGGAGACGAAGCCCTGTAAAAGCCTAACCCGCCAGTAAGACGAAGACGGGGGAAGTAGCGGCTTGCCCTGCGGGGCAAAGCCCCGCAGGGTTTGCGCGATTGAGCGCAAACCGCGGGAGACTAACCTTAATGGAACTGCCCACGCCGCAGCTCGTCCGAAGGTACCGCGAAAACGGAGTTTTCGCGGTACGCGAACGGCGAGATGCGGCAAATAGCCCGCGCAAGCAGGCGAATTAAATGTTGAAGTAAAGCCTGGCACTTACCCTTTTTCTACGGCTCAGAAATCAGGGTAATTAGAAGACAGGCGAGATGCGGCAAATAGCCCGCGCAAGCGGGCGGATTAAATAATGACGACTCTTGTTAATTCTTGTATATCTACAGCAAGGAACTATCTTGCGGTGGCTGTAGCTCAGCTGGTTAGAGCGCCAGATTGTGGTTCTGGATGTCGTGGGTTCAAGTCCCATCAGCCACCCCATACCCTAAACACAGCACAGACCACTCAACGCAAACCACTCAACGCAGACCACTCAACGCAGACCACAAAAAACCACGCGGATGTGGCGGAATGGTAGACGCGCTAGATTTAGGATCTAGTGAGCCTGGCTCGTGGGGGTTCAAGTCCCTCCATCCGCACGCTCTTTGCGGGGCGGCATTCGTGCCAAGTGTTAGGATATCAGGTAAGGTTAGGCTTCGTACCATTAAGATCAGGCTTTTTGGTGTTTGCGGTTATCACAAGAGAGCGAGAAACAGGAAGAAGAAAGACGATGCAGTTATCTGTTGAAGAGAAGAAGTCGGTTGAGGAGATGACAGCGTGGTTTGTCATTAAGATTCCTGCTGACGAATGCAGCACGCGGCTTGACGCGGAGTTAGACAAACTTGCTGAGTCGGCTGAGCTGCCGGGTTTTCGTAAGGGCAAGGCTCCGCGGGCTTTGTTGTTGCGCCGTTACGGAGATGAAGTCCGCGGACAGATTGAAAACGCTGTTATTGGCGAAGCTGTGCGGCAGGTCTTTGAGGAGAAGAAGATTCGTACAATTCGTGATCCGCGAATTGAAAATTTTTCTTCGTCGGAAAGCGAAGGGCTTTCTTTTGAAGTTATTGCTGATTGTTTGCCTGATATTGGCAGCATTGATCTTGGCGCGTTTTCTTTTGAGCGGTTGGAGTTAGAAGAAGTGCCGACTGAAACGATTGAGCGTGAGTTAGAGTCTTTGGCGGAAAGTCACCGTGCGGTTTCTAAGCCTGAGCCGGCGCGGGCTGCTGTCTTGGGGGATATGGTTTTGGTGCATGCCCGTGCTGAAAAAGACGGGGAAGAAATCTCGGCTCTTGGCGGGCCCTTGCGTCTTGTGCTTGGACGCAAAGTTGAAGGAGATGAACAAGCTGCTAAAACCGCTGCTTCTTTTGACAAGGCTTTGACAGGAGCGAATGTAGGCGATGAGCGGGAAGTTCCGTACACTGTGCCTGAAGCTGTTGCGCAAGGAAATAAAGACTTGGCGGGTAAAAAGGTAGATATGAAACTGCGGGTTGTGGAGATTTATGCTTTAAGCGAGCCACCGACGGCGGCGGAGTTGGCGAAGGGTATGGGTTTGCCTGATGAAGCGGGTTTGCGTGGTCGTATTCGTGCGCAGATTGCTGAAGCTGCGGAGCAGGCGTCTGAGCGTATATTGCGCCGTGCGATTTTTGATAACTTTGCGGACAAGTTTGACTTTCCGTTGCCGAAGCGGGTTTTGGAAGATGAATTTCACGCGCTGGTTCATGCTGAGCAGCAGGAAGCGGCACAGGCGGCAGGACAAGCTGCGGGGCAGGGCGAAGCCGCCAACGACAACGGAGCAAACGACAACGGAGCAAACGAAGGCGCAGAAGGCGTAGAAGGTGAAGGCGTAAGTCCGTCAGCGGCGGGTGCATCTGGTGCTGAAGCCCAGGCGCAGGCGCATAGTCATCCAGAATTACCGAAGGCGCGTCAGAAGGAATTGCGTTCTGCGGCTGAGCGGCGTTTGCGTATTGGCGTGGTGCTATCAGAAATTGCGCACCAGAATGCGATTCGTGTTTCTCCTGAGGAGTTGCGTAATGCGATGGCGGTGAGTGCTCAGCGGTATGGCGAGCGGGCGCAGGAAGCTTTAGCGCAGATGGAGCGTGATCCGCGTATTGCGCAATCTATTCATGGTTCGCTTTTGGAAGAAAAGGTGTTTCGCTATATCGTTAAGAGTTCTAAGCTGGCGCATCGGGCTGTGCCGTTGTCGGATTTAGAAGCTGCGCTTGCTAAAACGGAGGAAGCAGCATGAGTAATTTGATTCCTGTTGTTGTTGAGCAGACGGCTCGTGGTGAGCGTGCGTTTGACATTTTCTCGCGTCTTCTGAAGGAGCGGATTATCTTTCTTACGGGTCCGATTCAGGATGATGTTGCAAGCTTGGTTTGTGCGCAGTTGTTGTATTTGGAGTCGGAAAATCCTGAGAAGGAGATATCATTTTATATTAATTCGCCTGGTGGGTATGTGACTTCGGGTTTGGCGATGTATGACACGATGCAATATGTTCGTCCGCCGATTTCTACGGTTTGCATTGGGCAGGCGGCGAGTGCAGCGACATTTTTGTTGATGGCGGGCACTAAGGGTCGGAGATTTGCTTTACCGAATTCGCGGATTATGGTGCATCAGCCGATGGGCGGCTATTCGGGTCAGGCTACGGATGTAGAAATCCATGCTCGTGAGTTATTGGAGACGAAGCGTCGTTTGAATGAGATTTATGTTCGTCATACGGGTCAGCCTGTTGATGTGATTTCTGACACATTGGAGCGGGATCGGTTTATGCCACCTGATGAGGCGAAGAAGTTTGGATTGATAGATGAAGTTGTGCAGGCTCGTACTTTGCCTGAAGTTGGAGACAAACCTACGGGCGGCGGCGGCGCCCCCCCTGAAACCCCCACCCCCGCCGCTAGCTAGCTTTCTCTCACTGTTTAAGTTACGGCGGCTTACGCCGCCTAGTGCCGTGAAGCGGTGCGCTACGCGCAAGACGCTTCACGGCGCCCGCTTCGCTCCGCTCGTTTCACTCCGCTACGCTCGCGCTCGTGCCCTACGGGCACTCGGTGGGTCTTCGTCTCCATAACGGGAGCCAGTTAATCCCCCTAATCTTACGCTCCCCCCGTAGGGTGCTTTGGCTCAATTAACCCTCCACTAAAACTATGGGGCTTAACGGTTGGAGGAAGTAATAAGGCTTGGCACGAATGCCGCACCGCAAGGTGCCCGCTACGCTTGCGCTCGTGCCCTACGGGCACTCGGTGGGTCTTCGTCTCAAAGTTAGGAAAGGGCAAGCCGCGTATCCCCCGTCTTCGTCTCTAAAGTCGGGAAAGGGTAATCTGCAATTTTGCGGTTAAAAACCCTTACTTTTCAGAAAACAAACAGGTAATCACCGCAATTTTTGCGGTGAATGCTCTTGACTTTGCGGTGAATAGCCCCTGTAATCACCGCAATTTCTGCGGCGATTACGGCGATTACCATGTGGATTCACCAACACCAGAACTGGCCGAAATTTACTTGGAGTCCTGAAGCTTTAGCTTCCAAGTTGATAGGGGTACACCGTAGCCAAAGCCGCTTGCTTGGCCGCATGGAATCTTTGGGTTTTGATTTCAGGCGTGAGGCGAGCTTGAATGTTCTGACGAGTGAAGTGGTGAAGTCGTCGGCGATTGAAGGAGAGAATTTAAATCCTGAAGAAGTGCGCTCATCGGTTGCGCGTAAGTTGAGAATTGAAACAGCTGGAGTGGTTCCTGTGAGTCGTGATGTGGAAGGCATTGTTGAGATGGTGCTGGACGCGACTCACAAGTTTGCTTTTTCATTGACGAAGAGTCGTTTATTTGACTGGCATGCGTCGTTGTTTCCGACAGAGCGGAGTGGCATGCGAAAAATTACAGTTGGTGCTTGGCGCACAGCAGATGCGGATCCGATGCGGGTGATATCGGGTCCTGCGGGTAAGGAAAAAGTTCACTTTGAAGCACCAGAAGCGTCTCGGCTTGAAGGAGAGATGCAGAAGTTTCTAGATTGGTTTAACGGGCGTTCAGGCCTTCGGCTTAACGGACAAGAAGAACTTGATCCTATATTGAAGGCGGGGATTGCGCATTTATGGTTTGTGACGATACACCCGTTTGAAGACGGCAATGGACGCATCGCCCGTGCGATAGGTGATATGGCTTTGGCGCGTGCTGACGGCACAAAGGAGCGTTTTTACAGTTTGTCTTCTCAGATTAAGGCCGAGCATAAGGAGTATTACAACCAGCTTGAGAGTCAGCAACGTGCTACGCCTGACATCACGGAGTGGCTTGTTTGGTTTTTGGATTGTCTTGGTCGTGCGGTATCTAATTCTGAAGTTACGATAGGCAAAGTTTTGTTTAAGGCGCGCTTATGGGAAGCGATTAACCGCAAGCCTGTTCTGGAGCGTCAGCGATTGGTGATTAACCGTATGCTTGAAGACGACTTTGAAGGGCATATCAACACATCTAAGTACGCGAAGCTTGCGAAGTGCTCGACTGACACGGCGCTGCGTGACATTCAAGAACTTGTTGCCCGTAAAATTCTTTTGCAAAACTCTACCAGCGGCCGCAGCACCAGCTACCGCCTCACCCCCAACCCCAAACTCCCAACCAATTAATGCTATCATCCCGCATCAAACCCCCAACTTGCCACTGAAGGTCCCGCCATGCGTCTCGTAAAATACAAAGTTCATAACTTTCGCTCTGTTAAAAACACTGACTGGATTGATGTGGCCCCAGAAGTAACTTGCTTCGTCGGCCCTAATGAATCTGGTAAGAGTAATCTTCTAATTGCCCTTTCAATGCTTACAGAAGATTCAGGGGAATTTGATATTTATAAAAACTATCCAAGAAATCAATATCCAGAGGCTGACAACGAAAATAAGAAAAGCACACCCTTTATTCAAGCTCTCTTTGAATTGGACGAAGAAAAGTGGTCTTCCTTTAAGGAATTTGTTAACTCTGAACATGGTGTCACAGTAGCGGGAACTAGTCTTGGAGAAGCAGTTGTCACTGAACACTGGAACCCACTCGCTAATATAAAATTTTTATTGGTGAAAAAAGATTATAACGGTATTGTTTATATTTACCCTTCAGATTTGGATGGTTCCGAATTAGGGGATAATTTGGGAGAGGAAACGATAGAACCGATTTTTAACCAGCTTTTGGAGATGGTGCCCAAATTTGTTTATTATCCGAATTATGCAAAACTTGTTTCAGGTATTAAATTAACGAGGGTGCAGGAAATTTTAAATGGAGACGCAAACGCTTTGTCTGACGAAGAGCGCATAAATGCACGAAACATTAAAATTTTATTTGATTACTTAGACCTTAATCTTGAAGAGATTATAAATTATGGGCATGAAATTGATTCTGGGCAAGGAGACCAAGCTCTTAATAAACAAAAGCGATTTGCCAAACTGAATTCTGCTGCCAGTCGTTTTTCTAAAGAATTCCACGCTTGGAGGCCTGAGGAAAATTATACTTTTTGCTTTCAAGCGGACAATCAAGATTTTAGGATATGGGTGAGGGATTCAGAGCGAACAACGCCCATTGAACTTGAATTTCGTAGCGGGGGGCTACAGTGGTTTCTTAGTTTTTTCTTGTTTTTTTCAGCGGCACGGAAAAAAGAAGAGCCCAATAACCGTATTTTACTGCTTGATGAGCCAGGACTGTCCTTGCATCCAAATGCCCAAATTTCTCTTGTTAAATTTTTTAATCAGCTCTCCGAAAAAAGCCAATTGATCTATTCTACGCACCTTCCCTTCTTAGTTGACGACAAAAATTTAGATAGAGTCAGGGTCATATCTACAGAAAACGGGCTTACAAAATCTTCCAATAATATTAACGAAGAGCCAATGGTAATACAGCCGCTCTTCAAAGCTATTGGAATTGACTCTTCAAAAATTTATTGCATTGGTTATGATGTCGTGATTGTCGAAGGATCTACTGATGAACAATATTTGATTAAAATATATGAATATTTAATTTCAAAGGGAAAATTGAGTCAAAAAAGAAGGTTTCGTTTTTCGCCAGGTCAGGGGTCTAGTACTATCGGACTTTTTGCTGCACTCATTTACTCTAACAACAATCAGCGCCCCGTAGTTTTGTTGGATTCTGATGCAAGTGGAATGAGTGCTCAAAGAAATTTAAAGCAAAATTTGTACATTCAACATGAGGGCAAGGTTTTGGATATGAGTTTATATGCGCATAAAGGAGAGGCGCAAATTGAAGATCTGTTTCCAAGAACACTGATGATCAATACCTTTAATGCTCTTCTCCAAGAGAAGCAATTTCTTGATGGCGGGATAAAATTGGAAACTTTTAATATTGATGAAAATTTGTCTATTTCTGCTACGATAAAAAAATTTGCTAAGGACAATGATATTAAGGAGAAGGTGTGGGAGTGTAAACTTGAATTTTGCTTAAAAGTTATACAAGCTCTTGATGAGTACTTAGAAAATTTAGGAGAGGAAAGTGCAGAACTGAAAGAATTAGAAGCGATGTGGCAAAAGCTGTTTGATGATATACAAGCGGCGGCTCAATCTGAGTGAGCAAAGCCTTATGTGCTTTCTCCAATTTTAATTGTGAGTGGGCTGGAAAGGCTTTTTAGAATAGAGGAAATATTTTTTACCCCCCCCCAATTGCCAAAGCTGTCTCCTACCCCCCTTACAGGGGGGCAGTCGCCACCTTTGGTTTGTTCCTTCCTACTCCTGAAATACTTTTACCCCTTCCTTTAGTTTTTTTATTTAAAGCACGGGTTATTAAAATTCACCCCCCTAGGGGCGCGAAGGCACGAAGTGCCGAGCGGGCAAAGGGGGGTCAAGCTCACAAGCCCGTAGGGCGTAGTGAGCTTGGGGGGGATGGGTGGGAGCGCGGGCGAAGCCCGCGAGGGGAATTTAAAGATTTCTCACACTCTCTACTTCTTTTTTCTTTAACCAGACGGATATTATTAAACCACCCCCCATAGGGGCGCGAAGGCAACAGGCATTAATTTCTCTACATTTTTTCTTTTTGTCTTTTTGTATATAGAGGGGGACTATCTAATTAACACCCCCCTATGGGCGAGCCACACGAAGTGTGGCGAGGGCAAAGGGGGGTCTAACTTTGCGAAGCAAAGTTAGGGGGGGGATGGGTGGGTAGAGGTTTCAAAATTTACCCTACGAAGATTTTTTATTTTCTTTCTTTATGTTTTTTTAGTTTTTAGAAATATGGGTTGATTAGAGAATTCACCCCCCTAGGGGCGCGAAGGCACACAAACGGGTCTTAATTTTTTTCTATCTCTTTTTTTCATTTTTTGGATACTTTTTTTCTCTAATAAGGGGGCATTTATATAATTTACCCCCCCCTAGGGGCGCGAGTGAGCGAAGCGAACGAGCGGGCACGCGTGGCGAAGCTTGCCGAGCCACGCAAAAGCCCGCGCAAGCGGGCGTAAAAAAGCTGGGGTCTAACTTTGCGAAGCAAAGTTAGGGGGGGATGGGCGGGTAGAGGTTTCAAAATTTACCCTACGGAGATTTTTTATTTTCTTTCTTTATGTTTTTTATTTTTAAGAACACGGTTGATTAATTAGCCACCCCCCTAGGGGCTGTGTCTGCCGTAGGCAGGCACAAGGGCAGCACGGCGAAGCTTGCCGAGCCGTGCAAAAAGCGCCCGCAAGGGCGCGTAAAAAAGCTGGGGTCTAACTTTGCGAAGCAAAGTTAGGGGGGGGATGGGTGGGAACGCCACAGGCAAATTTATTTTTAAATTTATTTTTCAAGGTGGAGCCTAGATTTGCGCCCGATTTATCTCTTTTTTTGCCCCAAAAATCCGTAAAAAATTTGAATCCGCCTGAAAATGGCTCATTTCCTATATAGGAGAATTTCGCAACTCTATTAGCCCCAAACCCCCAAAACAAGGATTACCCCATGCACGCCGCCCTCCCAGCCGACCAGCCAACGACAGCCGCCAAGCTGGCGGAAGTGCGCCAGTACCTATCCGCCCTTGACCCCGAACTGCTGACAGAATCCTTAGCCAACCACTACGCGGGGCAGGCGAGCAAGAGTGCCGAAGTCCGCAGGGCAAACCTTGCCCAACTCCTGCCCCATCTGAACGACAAGCTAGAAGACGAAGTCAAAGCCCTACTTTCCCTCCAACGCTCCATACAGGAAGAAGACGAAACCAACGCCAAAGAGCGAGCACTCGGCAGGGCTTTTAACGCCCAACGAAGACGCGATGAACGCCAGCTCATAATGTTCAACTTAGAGTTATTACGCTTAAATCCTACGCCCGAGGGCTTAACTGACCAAGAACTTCGCCACCACCAAGAGATTACAACCGAGACGATGAACAGGCTTACAGAAGCCTTAGAGAATATGCGCACCCGCGGAAAGCTTGTAGAGCCTGAAACCTTCGACAAGAAGCAAACCATAGCCCCCCGCCGCAACCTGCGGCGAGAAGAAGCGATACGCCGCACCGAGATGATCCGCGAGCTGACCCAGTTCTGCGAGTTGGTAGAGCAAGTTGTGGCAGGAAAGAAAATCGTTGATGACGCGACTATGGCAGAGCTAATTGACCGCGCCCAGGCGTATTTATCCCCTGACCAGCCTGTAAAGGAATACAGCGAGACCGAAGACTACCGCAGCACCCGCCGCTTGATTGATAATAGTTCTTCACACGAGAAGAAGATTGCGCTCCGTGTGGAAGCCGAAGACCGCTACGACGGCATGGACTGGAGCAACCCCTACGAAAAGAAGCCTGACGCACCCAAAAAAGAGCCAAGTGCCATCTATGTAGACGGAGGCAACATCCCCAACCCAAAACTCTACCCCCCAAAACCTAAATCCCAACCCCCGTAAAGTTTTTCTGTGGCTTGGGGCCAGATTCCCGAAGAGTCTGCGGGGGTGGGCAAAAAATCACAAAAAATGCCTTTTTTATCAGTCGGTTAAATGATAAAGGTTTGTGAAACGCGGCTTTTCCTGTCTAGACTTGCCACGAAACGAATCGGCACTCTTTCTCTACCCCCCTGATTTCCGATTATGTCGGTGTTTTTGTCCCTTGGCTGTGAGGGGCAGAGCAGGGGAAGAGTTGCCTCGCACAAGGAGATTCCACAATGGCTTCTGGTTCAGGCACTTCTGGCTCTGGTAGGAGCGGTGATACGCCGATGGGTAGTTCGGGCGCGGGTGGCTCTGGTGGTGGCACGGGCGGCTCTGGGGGCACGGGCGGCTCTGGTGGGCGGACAAGTTTGTTCTGTTCGTTCTGTGGCAAGAATCAGAATGAGGTTAGGAAGCTTATTGCTGGTCCTACGGTATTCATCTGCGACGAGTGCATTGAGCTCTGCATGGATATCATCCGCGAGGAGACCAAGGCAGATGCTTCGCGTAGTGGCAAGATGGCTTCCACGCCGTCTGAAATTGCTTCCATCTTGGATGATTATGTCATCGGACAAGAACGTGCCAAGCGGGTCTTGTCGGTGGCGGTGCATAATCACTACAAGCGGCTAGATAAGGGAGCAGAACGCGAAGGACTTGCTGAAATTGCTAAGTCTAATGTTTTGCTGATTGGTCCGACGGGTTCGGGTAAGACTTTGCTGGCGCAGACTTTGGCTCGGGTTTTGGATGTGCCTTTTACGATTGCTGATGCGACGACTCTGACGGAAGCGGGCTATGTTGGTGAAGATGTAGAGACAATCATTCAGCGGCTTTTACAGGCGGCTGATTATGATTTAGAGCGGGCGCAACGCGGGATTGTCTATATAGACGAAGTGGATAAAATTTCGCGCAAGGCGGAAAACCCTTCCATTACCCGTGATGTTTCGGGTGAAGGAGTGCAGCAGGCACTCCTGAAGATTATGGAAGGCACAACGGCGGCGGTTCCGCCGCAGGGTGGGCGTAAGCATCCACAGCAGGAGTTCATCCAAGTTGATACCTCTAACATTTTGTTTATCTGTGGCGGAGCTTTTGCAGGTTTAGACAAAGTTATTAAGGCTCGTACACGCGGCTCGGGTATTGGTTTCGGAGCCGAAGTGCAAGGTGCAGATGATCGCACAGAAAGTGAAGTCTTGCGTAAGGTAGAGCCCGAAGACTTGTTGCGCTATGGATTGATTCCAGAGTTTATTGGCCGTTTGCCCGTCGTTGCGACTCTGGATGACCTGACCGAAGAAGACTTGGTGGAGATCTTGACGACTCCGAAGAATGCGTTGGTGCGGCAGTATCGCAGTCTGTTTGAAATGGAAAATGTTGATCTGCAGATTAACGATGATGCACTCCGCACGATTGCGCGTCAGGCGATTAAGCGTCGTACGGGGGCGCGGGGGTTGCGCTCTATTTTGGAGTCTATTCTGCTAGACCCGATGTATGAAATTCCGTCTCGTTCTGAGGTGGAGAAAGTAGTCGTGAATAAGGAAGCGGCTGAAGGCTCTGTGGCGGCTTTGTATTTGCTGTCCGAGACGCCGCGCAAGACAGGGACAGACGGGGAATCTTGAAGGATTTCTGTGTGATTGTGGGGTTTCTCCACGGTTGCTGGTGTTTGCCCCTTGTAATTGGCGGACAATCCCCCCAGATAAGGGTTAGCCGCCTAATTGGTGGATTTTTTGTGCCTAGTCCGTGCCCAGTCTGCGACAAGCCTGCGAATGGGCTAGAATTGGCACCCAGTAGCCAGTAGCCGAATTTAGGAGTTCTTGTGTCTGAACCTGAAGACGAAAAACAAGCCCCGCGTAGCTCGTTTCCTGAAGACGAGGAATTGCAGGAAGACTTACACGGCGACACGCAGGGGGGTGACTCCCGTGGTGAATCGCGAGGTGACTCTCAAGGTGATTCGCCCGATGGTTCTGCTCCTGACTTTGACCAAGAAGTAGGAGACGAGCCTTTACCCACTCTGCCGTTGCGTGACACGGTGATTTTTCCGCAGATGGTGGTTTCGCTCTTTGTGGGGCGCGAACGCTCTGTAGCGGCTTTAGAGCAAGCTGGAGAGCGTGATGGCAAGGTGTTGCTGGTTGCCCAACGCGAAGGTGATGTAGACCAGCCTGGCGTAGCGGATTTGTATTCGGTTGGAACGCTTGGCACGATTGTCCAGAAGCTTCGCCTGCCTGATGATTCGGTTAAGGTTTTGGTTGAAGGCCATCGCCGTGTGCGGGTGCGGCGTTTTTACGATGATGGGCCTGTACTTCTTGCCAAGGTGGAGCCGCTTGAAGAAAAAATTGTCGGCGGATTAGAGAAAGAAGAAGAGTGCGAAGTTTTGGCGCGTACTATGGCGCGTCAATTTGCGCAGTTGGCGCGGTCGAGTCGCCATATTTCGCAGGATGCGATCTTGGCTGTGGAGGAAGAAGAAGATCGTGTACGGCTTGCTGATACGGTGGCGGCGCATTTGCGTTTGAAGTTATCTGACAGGCAGCGTGTCTTGGAAATTGAAGACTTGCACGAGCGGTTAGATTTGATTTTGCGGCTTTTGCGTTCTGAGATTAGCTTGGCGAAGGTGGAGAAACGCATTCGTTCGCGGGTTCGCAATCAGATGGAGCGCACCCAGCGTGAGTATTATCTAAACGAGCAGATGAAGGCGATTCAGAAAGAGCTGGGTGAAGGAGAAGACTCCCGCGAAGAAATCAAAGAGCTAGAAGATAAGATTAAGAAAACGAAATTTACGAAAGAAGCGGGTAAGCGAGCTGCGTCTGAAATGCGTAAGCTCAAGACGATGAATATGCTATCGGCTGAAGCGACGGTGGTGCGTAACTATCTGGATTGGCTTTTGGCGGTGCCGTGGCGCAAGTATCGGCGGGTGAAGTACGATATTGAACACGCGGCGAAGATTTTAGAGCAAGACCACTATGGCTTAGAGAAAGTAAAAGACAGAATTTTAGAATACTTGGCGGTGCAGAGAAGAGTCGGCACAGCCAAGGGACAGGTTTTGTGTCTTGTCGGTCCGCCTGGTGTGGGTAAATCGTCTTTGGGTAAGTCTATTGCTAAGGCGACGGGCAGGCCTTTTGTGCGTATGTCTTTGGGCGGGGTGCGTGATGAAGCGGAAATCCGCGGACATCGCCGCACCTACATTGGCTCAATGCCAGGGCGTATTCTGCAGGGTATGAAGAAGGCGGGCTGGTCTAATCCGCTCTTCTTGCTGGACGAAGTAGATAAGCTGGGGGCAGATTGGCGTGGTGATCCATCGTCAGCCTTGCTGGAAGTGCTAGACCCCGAGCAGAACGATACCTTCAGCGACCATTACCTAGAAGTGGATTACGACTTGTCTAAGGTGATGTTTGTTACGACAGCGAATACGCTTAACATTCCGCGTCCGTTGCTAGACCGAATGGAAGTCCTGCGGATTCCGGGCTACACCGAAAAGGAAAAGCTAGAAATCGCAACCCGCCACTTGATTCCGCGTTGCTTCAAAGAACACGGGCTGAAGGAAGGCGAGTGGAAAATTGAACCTGACGCACTGGTGCGGTTAATCCGTGAATATACCCGTGAAGCAGGTGTGCGCGGGCTGGAGCGGCAGTTGTCTAAGCTGATGCGTAAGGGTTTGATTAAGATAACTCGCGAGAAGGTGGAGCAAATTACCATCACGCAGAAAAACTTAGAAGACTTTGCAGGTGTTCCGAAGTTCAAGGACTCACCTGAAGAAGACAAGGCTTTGGTTGGAGTCGTCACGGGCTTGGCATGGACAGAAGTCGGCGGCGAGTTGCTCTCGGTAGAAGCGGTAACTCTTGGCGGCAAGGGCAGGGCTACGGCGACGGGCAAGCTTGGCGATGTGATGCGCGAGTCGGTGCGAGCGGCAGAGTCCTATGTCAAAAGCCGTGCCGCGACTTTTGGTATTGCCAGTAGCTTGTTAGAAGGGCGTGATATCCATATCCATGTCCCTGAAGGAGCGACTCCGAAAGATGGGCCTTCAGCGGGCTTGGCGATTATTACGGCGATTGTTTCAGCCCTGACAGGCAAGACTGTGAGCCACAAGGTCGCAATGACAGGAGAAATCACCCTGCGGGGTCGGGTTTTGCCGATTGGCGGCTTGAAGGAGAAGTTGTTGGCGGCACAGCGTAGTCCGTTGGTTGAGACGGTGCTGATTCCTGAGGGTAACCGCAAGGATATGGCGGACATAGACGAGCAGATTACTGAGGGCTTGGAGCTTATTTTTGTGAAGCGGATTGACGAAGCCTTGAAAGCAGCTTTGACTGAACCGCTAGAGCCTATAGAGGAAGACGAAACTTCAAAAGTCTTACCTCCCCCTACGACTCCTGTTTCCGAACATGGTACGGGTGCCCGCCACTAAGACAAAGACGGGGAAGTAGCGGCTTGCCCTGATTTCGCCCTTCAAAAAAGCCCCTCCGACTGCGTTTTAGCAGTCGGAGGGGCTAGAGACTTGCTATCTGTGAAGACTTCTAAGTGTAAGAAGCGGCTTGCCCCGCAGGGGTTTATCCCCTGCGGGGTTCGCGCGAATTGAGCGCGAACCGCTGAAGCCCTAATCTTAATAGGACTGCCCACAGGCACAGGTGGTCTTGCGTATCGCGTCCGTAGGACGCGGATAGCAAGCCAGATGTGCCCAAAGCACCCGCAAGGGTGCGTAAATTAAATGTTGCGATGAAGCCCAACCCTAACCCATTTTTTTGCGGCTTAGGAATTAGAGTTCTGTGAAGACAGGCGAGATGCGGCAAATAGCCCGCGGGCTTGGCGCACCCCGAGCGAAGCGAGGGGGGTAAAGCCGAGCAAAAAGCGCCCGCAAGGGCGCGTAACAAGCAGGCGTAAAAAATGTTAAAGTAGAAGCCCAACACTTACCCATTTTTGCGGCTTAGAAATCAAGGGATATGTGATGCAACGGTGTTGTTTTAGCTTTTTGGCTTTGCCTTTTTTGCTGGTGCTGGTGCTGGTGCTGGCGACTCCTGCGGCGGCACGGGATACGGTGCGTTTGCAGCTACGCTGGGAGACGCAGAGCCAGTTTATGGGCTACTACATCGCCCAACAGCACGGATTGTACGAGCGCGAGGGCTTGCAGGTGATTATCGTGCCTGGCGGTCCTGGGATTGATAATGCCAGTGCGGTGCGTAACGGCTTGGCGGATGTGATTGTTGAGTGGCTTCCGACAGCGTTGGAGTTTCGCAAGCAGGGCTTGCCGTTGGTTAACATCGCGCAGATTTTTCAGGAGTCCAGTTTAGGAATCGTCTGTCACGCTGACTCGGGGATTTATCATCCCTCGGATTTGCGTCAGCGCACCATCGGCGTTTGGAGCGGCGGTACCCGCGTGCCCTTCACCTTGTGGATCAATAACTTCATTGATGAAGAAGGAGACCAATCGTCCATGCCGATGATGGTCAATCAAGGCTTGGGAATTGATTTGTTTAATCATTACATCGCCGATTGTATTTCGGTCACTTCGTATAATGAGTTTTGGCTTTTGCTGAATAGTGGAGTCTCGCTTTCTGATATTACGCGGTTTGACTTTGCGAATAATGACTTCGGATTTTTGGAAGACGGACTCTATGTGCATGCCAGTCGGCTGGAAGATGCAAAGTTTCGCGATAAAATTGAGCGGTTTCTGCGGGCGACAATTGAGGGATGGCAAATCGCTAAAGATGATCCGACTGCGGCGGCGACGATTATTAAGCAGTTGCGTCCTGATGCTGACCTGACGCACCAGACGCGGATGGCGCACGAAGTAGCGCGTTTGATCGGTCCGCGCGAGACCATAGGGCTTTTCAACCTAGACAAGTCGCAACAGACGCTACGGATTGTCCGTGCCAGCGAGGAAAGCCAGCTCTACACGCCAAGCATTCGTGAGGCGTGGGCAAGTGCTTTGCTAAACAAGGAGGAAGAGTCGGCGGACTCTCCGTCTTTGCTTACGGGCAGTGAGCGGTTCTGGACTTTTGACATCTACAACCAAGCCATCGGAGCCAATCCGGGCATTTTCTCGGTGGAGAGCAAATACATTCTGTCGGGCTTGCTCGCCAACCGTTGGTTTTACCTTCTGGATATCATCGGCACGATTGGCTTTGGCTTGTCGGGCTTGTTGCGCGCACAGGAACGCCGCTACGACCTGTGGGGGGCTTTAGTCCTGACTTCTATGCCTGCCGTGGGCGGAGGTACGCTACGCGATGTTTTGATAAGCGATAACACGCCGTTTATTTTTTCTAATCCGATTTACATTCAGATTGTGGCGTTGATTGCGGTGGTGGGTTTTCTTGCCGCCAAGTATGGACGCTGGCCGAATTTTTTCCGCCGTAATTTTGAGCGGTTTCACTTTGTCACCGACTTGATTGGCATGATGGCGTTTACGGTAATCGGAGCAAAGGTGGCAATCCTTGCCAATCTTGAATGGTTTTGGATTCCGATCTGCTCGGCTTTGACCTGTGCGGGCGGCGGAGTCTTGCTAGATGTTGTAACGGGGCGTGAGCCGCGGACTTTCCGTGGCGAGATCTACGAAGAAATCGCAATTCTAGGCGGACTGCTAATGGCTTTACTGCTACGCTTCTCCGACCGCGTGCCACTAGACTATGTAAACCAGTGGATTGCCTTTTCCGTCATCGCCACGATGGTCTTTGTGGCTGTGGTGCGGATTGTCGTCCTAAAGACGGGGATTAAATCCCCGCTGATAATTGTGCGTCATATGTTGATTAGTGAAGAGGAAAAGAAAGAAAGGGAGGCTTAAAGCTTAGAGGTATAACGATTCGTGGGAATCTGCCCAAGGCAACTTACTCTAACCCGCAGAAAACTCCCGAATCACTTTTTCGTGTAAGAAAAAAGCTTGTTTTTACAAAATCTTAGCAAAATTATCCGTGGCTTGTGAAATTCTGTCTTGCAGAAAACCGCGCTTTTGCCTAGCGTTTCTGCGGGATTGCAGATATCTCCCCAAGTCTTCCACAGCCCGCTGGGTAAAGCCACGGGCTCAGAAGCCACCCAAGGAGACCAAGCAAGCCAAGGCACAAGCAAGTAGAAACCGCGCTCCGTTTATGGGCTTGAAGCCAAGATCCAGCAATAGAGCCAACACAGGGGGATCCCGTGAACAAAGAACAGCTGATTGAAGCCATCGCCAACGATGCCGAAATTAAGAAGTCAGAAGCCGCTCGTGCTTTGGACTCCTTTGTCTCCAACATTAAGGGCAGCTTGAAAAAGGGCGAAGAAGTGCGCCTAGTCGGATTTGGCACATTCCATGTGGTCAATCGTAAGGCCTCCACGGGACGCAACCCGCGGACGGGCGAGACCATTCAGATTGCCGCGTCCAAGCAGCCCAAGTTCAAGGCAGGACAGCCACTACGCGATGTGGTGAACAACCGCTAACGCAGGGCTTGTCTGTATAGGCTTTAAAAGCCCGCTCCCTCAGGAGCGGGCTTTTTTTTGCCACCCTTAGAGACGAAGACGGGAGAAGTAGCGGCTTGCCCTTTCCCGACTTTAGAGATGAAGACCCACCACGAAGTGGCGGCTTTAGCCACCGAGTGCCCGTAGGGCACGAGCGCGAGCGTAGCGGGCACCTTGCGGTGCGGCATTCGTGCCAAATGTTATACCCCCACCAGCCGTTAAGCCCCATAGTTTCAATACAGGGCTAATTGAGCCAATACCCCTTGCAGAGACGAAGACCCACCGAGTGCCCGTAGGGCACGAGCGCGAGCGTAGCGGAGTGAAACGAGCGGAGCGAAGCGGACGCCGCCGTAGGCGGCAAGAGCACCCGCAAGGGTGCGTAAATTAAATGTTGAAGTAAAGCCCAACACTTACCCATTTTTTTGCGGCTTAGAAATCAGGGTACTGTAAAGATGGGGAAGGCACAGATTAACTTTGAGACGAAGACCCACCGAGTGCCCGTAGGGCACGAACGCGAGCGTAGCGGAGTGAAACGAGCGGCGCGCACGGCATTCGCGCGCAAGCGGACGCCGCCGTAGGCGGCAAGAGCACCCGCAAGGGTGCGTAAATTAAATGTTGAAGTAAAGCCTAACCCTAACCCATTTTTCTGCGGCTTAGGAATTAGGGTGATTAGAAGGCAAGCCAGATGTGCCGCAAAGGCGGCGCAAGCCGCCGTAAATTAAATGCTGCGACGAAGCCCCCCCTAATCTCTAAGCGATTCGTTTTAGTAGGATTTTTGGGCTGGTGGTGGGGGGTTGTGCTGTGGTAAAAGAGCCACAAAACATAGAAAAGTGGGGAGAAAACCGCGTTGTTTTTCTGCCACAGGCGACAAATTGTCAAAGAAAAGCAAAAAATCGAGAAAAAACAGAAACTAAAAATGCCAGTGGCAGAAATACCACAAGCGAATCAAAAACGGCATAAGGGCGGCGGATTGGCGTAAATCCTATTGCGAGCCGCGAGTCGGGCGGGTAAATTGGCGGAGTTGCGACACTGCTGGGGGGGAATCCGTGGCGGAGTTGCACACTTCCTATCTCTTATGGGTTCTTGTTTGGGGTGCGAACCGCGAGCGGGGGATTTGTTATGAGACAGGGGGCTTCAACTTTAGGAGTGGTGGGTAACTGCCACTCCTAAAATCTTTCACTACAACTGGAGAAAAGCAATGAAAAAGCTTCTCTATACGACTTCGGCTCTGGTCGGTGCGGCTTTCTTGATGGAAGCTGTTGTTCCTGCCAAGGCGGAAGTTAATGTCAGCCTGCGTTACCGCGCGGCGTTGATGTCCCAGTCCAAGAAGGATGCGGACAAGGATAAGGACATATCTGACGGTGAAAAGGATCGTGCAACGACTCTTGCGTCTAACCTTATCCACCTGACCTTTGATGGCAGTAAGGATCATCCAAATGGTCTGACTACCAGTGCCTTCTTCCAGCTTGAAACCAGAGACAACTCTGCTACTGGTAGAGAGGATGCTAAAGTGGAAGGCGGACAAGCTGATGGTGTTCGCTTCAAGAACGCTTTTGGTTCTATTGGTGGTTCGTTCGGTAAGGTTGATGTCGGGTATTTCCACGATGTTGCTTACCGTACCCTTGGTTACGGAACGCCTGGCACTGCCAACTTTGGTGTCAGTGACGCTTGGAACCAACCTGCTGGCGTTTTCATCAATCCGTCAGCGACGGGAAGCCTTGGTGGTCGCTCTTCAAGCATCGCCTACTGGTCGCCTTCGTTCAGCGGTGCCCAGGTCGGTGTCTCTTGGGCACCACAGATGAACAAGAACGGCAGAAACTCTGGCTTCGTCTCTAAACAAGATGATCTAGAAGACAGCATTGCCTTTGTCGCCTCCTACTCGGGTTCGTTCGGTGGAACGGGCGTGAGCATGGGTGTCGGCATGGAGCAAGCCAAGATCGTCTCTAAGAAGGGTGAGAGCTATGTGGGTGGAGACCTCGTCTACAACACTAGTACTGCTGCTACTGCTATGAGCATGATTAATGCTGATAATAGCGAAGTAACTGCAGACGACTTCTTTCTTCTCTTGAACGCGGACAATGCGCTTCAAGTTGCGGCTTCGAGTGCGTCAGGCGGTACTGCTACGGCCTTAGGTGTTTCTAGGCAGAACCAAGATCCATCTGCTTTCACGGGCTACATCTCGTTTGACATCGGCCAGTTCACGGTTGGTGGTTCTTACTCCGCTCGTGAACAAGAAGCTGCCAATGCAGCCTCAACCAGCGAGCACACCATCATTGCTTTGGGTGCTTCGTACACGGTTGATGCCATGACCTTCGGTATTGGTTATGCCCAGCAAGACACCGAAACGACCCACCACAACGTGCGTAAGGGTACGTTCACCACAAGTGGTGCGACGGCAGCTGAAGTCAAGGCATCCTCTCCCTTCAAGCAGGATCTCAGCAAAGATGTCCTTGCCTTCACCGTGGATTACCAACTCGGTGATGGTGCTGCCATTGACTTCGTCATTGAGCAAGCCACTGCTGAATCAACTGCACTGTCGGGTGCCAGCGCTTCTGTTGGCAAGAAAGAAACCGACACCTCTGGCTTCGGTATCGGACTTGACCTGAAGTTCTAAACTTCAGTCAGCCAACAGGATCTAATCCTGCGGGGGGAGTGGCTCACGCCACTCCCCCTTTTTTTGCACCTTGCGGTGCGTCCGCCTTCTGCGGCTTAGGAATTAGGGTGATTAGAAGGCAAGCCAGATGCGCCCAGAGCACCCGCAAGGGTGCGTAAAAACGTGGGTGAGGACGGAGTCGAACCGCCGACCTTCTCGGTGTAAACGAGACGCTCTAACCAGCTGAGCTACTCACCCCATAGCAGTTATAGTGTCAGCTATAGTGTTAGTTATAGTATCAGTTATAGTGTCAGTTTATTATTGTGGCTCCTGTTGGAGGTGCATCAGAAAGTCAGTTATTAGTAGAATAGCTCCGATTGTCAGTGCCGTGTCAGCAAGGTTAAATACGGGAAAAGATTTTCCACCCGCGTGTAAGTGCAAGAAATCCACAACTTCACCATAACGCACACGGTCAGCAAGATTACCAAGAGCTCCGCCAACGATGAAGACTAAGGCTCCGCGTAGGGCAGTGCCAGCCCGTCCGACACGGAGCATCCAGATAAGAAAGAATAGCGTAATCGTCCCAGAAAGTAGAACCAGCAACAACGGGCCGACTCCGCCCAAGCGGCTAAAAGCAATGCCAGGATTGCCCGTCAAAGTCAGCGAGAAAAACGGGAGCAACTGCACTGACTCTCCGACCTGCAAGGCGGCAATCGCCGCCACCTTAGACGCCTGATCCGCCAGCAAGACAGCGACGACTCCAAGGACGCGGAACTGCCAGCCACGCAAATCCTGCCGCGAAATCCGCAGGAGTGTCAAAAATCGTGCCTTCATAAACTCCGAGTCTAGCCCAGTTTTATTGACTTTAAGCCACAAGCGTGGGAATTTAGCCAAATTCACAGGGTAGCTCCACAGGCACAGCCCAAGGCTTGCCCGCAGGAATGCCACCCACAAGAATACATAGGTCTCCGTAAGGGGGTGTAGAGTCTCCGTATGGGGGTGTAGCTCAGTTGGTTAGAGCGCCGGCCTGTCACGCCGGAGGCCGCGGGTTCGAGTCCCGTCACTCCCGCCACCACAAGACACACACGCACAAGCCCCTAGACAAGCATTCACGCACATATCCGCACAAACGCCCAGACAAGCCCTAGACAAGCACTTAACGCACATAGCCGCACAAACGCCCGCACAAGCCCTAGACAAGCATTCACGCCCACGCACAAGCCCCTGGATAAGCATTCACGCACATAGCCGCACAAACGCCCAGACAAGCCCTAGACAAGCACTCACGCCCACGCACAAGCCCCTAGACAAGCATTCACGCCCACGCTCACGCAATCCACGCGCAACGCTTACCCGTCTTTTCGTATGGCTCCCGATTTAGGACCTTATCTGGCAATCGCCGTTTTCCTCGTAGTCGCAGGGATGATCTCGCTGTTAATGGTGATGGCTAGCTTTGTGCTGGCTCCGCGGGCTCCTGACCCTGAGAAGAACTCGGCTTATGAGTGCGGATTCGCCGCTTTCTCTGATGCCCGCAGCAAGTTTGATGTACGCTTCTATCTCGTCGCAATCCTGTTCATTATCTTTGACCTAGAAGTCGCGTTTCTGTTTCCGTGGGCGGTTGCGCTCGGTGGACTCGGAGTCTTCGGCTTGGTCTCCATGTTGGTCTTCTTGGGTGTCCTGACCGTCGGCTTCATCTATGAGTGGAAAAGCGGTGCCCTAGAATGGGAGTAAGGGTGTGGGAGTAAAGGGGTATCGGAGTAAGGGGCGTAGGAGTAACGGGAGTCAGAGTAAAGGCGTAGGAGTAAGAAAGTGCCAATAACACAAGTCAGCACAGGAGCCATTGCATCTCCAACTTGGGGAAGCACCAAGCCCGACAGAGAAGCCGCTCTAGGCTTCCATAAACGCCTGCAACAAGCATCAGCAGGCGAAGGCTTTCTAGTCACAGGAATGGAAACTCTCGCCAACTGGGCACGTTCAGGATCTTTGTGGCCTATGTCCTTCGGACTCGCCTGCTGTGCCGTGGAGATGATGCACACAGCCTGCGCCCGCTACGATATAGACCGCTTCGGAGCCGTATTTCGTCCGTCTCCACGGCAAAGCGATGTTATGATCGTCGCCGGCACCCTGACAAATAAAATGGCTCCTGCCTTGCGCAAAGTCTATGACCAAATGCCCGAACCACGGTGGGTGATTTCAATGGGCTCCTGTGCCAACGGGGGAGGCTATTATCATTACTCCTATTCAGTCGTGCGCGGCTGTGACAGAATTGTCCCCGTAGATATCTATGTGCCTGGATGTCCGCCCACAGCCGAAGCCCTGCTATACGGCATTCTGCAGCTCCAGCGCAAAATTATGCGCGGGCCACGCGGCGTTAACGCAGAATAATCCACACCCCTTGCCACCGCAGTTCCCGCCACAGTTGCCATGGCCGAAATATCCCCGCCCGAGCTGCCAGAGCGCGCAGACACCGAGTGGCCACTATCAGCTCTAAGCGAAGATGTGCGCTCCGCCATCGCCCAAGCCACAGCAAACTTCACCACACACCTAGAACGCGGCCACGACTGCTGGGTGCTAACCCTTGACCCAAGCGCACGAGAAAATATACCGCGCCTACTCGCAACTCTACGCGGCGAGTCAGCTTTGCTCCTAGACCAGCTGATCGATATCACAGCCCTAGATAGCCCCGCAGAATCTCCGCGCTTCACCTTGGTCTACCACCTGCTCGGTATGCACCACAATATACGCCTGCGCGTAAAATGCACCCTAGAAGAAAACCAAACCGCACCCAGCGTTACCCGAGTCTTCCCCTGCGCCAACTGGTACGAACGCGAAGTCTGGGATATGTTCGGTATCGCCTTCAGTGAACATCCAGACCTACGACGGATCTTAACCGATTACGGATTTGAAGGTCATCCCTTGCGTAAAGACTTCCCGCTAACAGGACACTTAGAAGTACGATACGACGAGTCACGCAAAGAAGTCGTATATGAACCCGTAGCCCTAATGCAAGCCTATCGCAACTTTGACTTTGAAAGTCCGTGGGAAGAAATCACCCGCCTGTTCGCCAAAGACACAGAAGATAAAGACGCAGAAGGGGCAGACACAGAAGGTAAAGACGCAGAAGGGGCAGGCACAGAAGGTACAGACTCCGAAGGCAAAGATATAAAAGCAAAACCAAGTCAGGAAAAAGATCCAAAGACACAAAACGCACCAGACTCACAAAACAACACGCCACAGCACAATGCGTGAAAACTCCGATACGCAAAAGGCCTTAACGGTCAACTTCGGCCCACAGCATCCCGCCGCCCACGGAGTCCTGCGGATGGTCATGGAGCTAGACGGCGAAGTCGTAGAACGCATAGAACCGCATATCGGTTTGCTCCACCGTGGCACAGAAAAGCTCATGGAGCACAAAACATACCTACAAGCCTTACCGTACATGGATAGGCTTGATTATGTTAGTCCGATGAATCAAGAACACGCCTGGGTCTTGGCAATTGAAGGCTTGGTACAAGAAAAAATTCCGCTTCGCGCACAATATATCCGCGTGTTGTTTTCCGAGCTGACCCGCATCGCCAATCATCTGCTCAATATCTCCGCCTTCGCCCTAGATGTCGGAGCCATGACTCCAATCCTGTGGGGCTTTGAAGAACGCGAACGCATTATGGCCTTCTACGAACGAGTCAGTGGCGCACGACTCCACGCCAGCTATTTTCGTCCGGGCGGAGTACACAAAGACCTGCCCGATGGACTCGCCGATGATATCGCCAGCTTCCTAGAAACCTTCCCCAAAGTCATAAACGACTTTGATACCCTGCTAACCAATAATCGCATCTTCCGCCAACGCACCGTAGAAATCGGCGCAGTCACACCCAGCCAAGCCGTAGCTCTAGGCTTCACAGGACCCATGATACGAGCCGCAGGAATTCCGTGGGATCTACGCCGCGCCCAGCCATACGAAGTCTATGACCGCCTTGCTTTCTCAATACCAACAGGCACCAACGGCGATTGCTTTGAACGATACCTTATACGAATGGAAGAAATGCGCCAATCCGTCGCAATCTGTCAGCAGTGTTTAGAACAAATGCCCGAAGGAGCCGTGTTGGCTGAGAATTCAAAATTAGTACCTCCGCAAAGGAGCGAAATGAAGAAGTCCATGGAAGCCCTAATCAATCACTTCAAACTTTACACCGAAGGCTTTCATGTCCCCGAAGGAGAAATCTACGCCGCCGTAGAAGCTCCGAAAGGAGAATTCGGAATCTACCTTGTCGCCGATGGCAGTAATCGCCCCTATAGAGCGCGTATCCGCGCCCCTGGCTTCGCCCACCTAGCCGCCATGCAAACCCTAAGCCACGGGCATATGCTCGCCGATACAGTGGCAATACTCGGCTCAATGGATATTGTCTTCGGAGAAGTAGACCGATGACAACAGCTCCCATCGTCAAAACTTCTAGCTGGTCGCCACCGCACAAGGCAGGCAACGCTGAAGCCCAAGAAGCCTTCCACTTCAGCGAAGAAAATCGCGCCAAGCTAAACCAAGCAATCGCACGCTATCCTGAAGGCAGAGCCGCGTCAGCAGTCCTGTGGGCTTTATATCTAGCTCAAGACCAAAACGGCGGCTGGCTCAGTGAAGCCGCCATCGTGCATGTCGCAGAAGTCTTGGCGATGGCTCCGATACGGGTGCAGGAAGTAGCCCGCTTCTACACAATGCTCAACACCGAGAATAAGGGCAGGTGGCGCGTGCAGGTGTGTCGTACGACTCCTTGTTGGTTGCGGGGTTCGGACAAGATCACAGCCGCTTGCCTAAAAGCCGCAGGCGTATCACATCTAGGAGAAGTTTCAGCCGATGGTGCCGTTTCCGTAGAAGAAGTAGAGTGCTTAGGCGGCTGTTGTAATGCTCCTGTTATGCAGATTAATGACCGCGAATACTACGAAGATTTAAGCCCCGAACAAGCAGGAGAAATTGTCCGCGACTTGCGCCAAGACAAATTACCCACGCACAGTGGTTCACAAACAGGACGCATCGCTTCCGAGCCAGTAGGAGATAAACCCTAATGCTCGCCGAGTCAGATAAAGTATTCCGCAATCTTCACGGACAAGCCGACTGGCAACTCGCAGGAGCACAAAGCCGCGGCGTATGGCAAAACACCGCCGCACTACTCGCCCAAGGACGCGAAGAAATTATCTCTAAAGTTAAAGACTCAGGCCTACGCGGACGCGGGGGAGCAGGCTTTCCGACAGGCTTGAAATGGTCTTTCATGCCAAAAGAAGAAGGGGAATTTCCGCACTACTTGGTGATTAACGCGGACGAGTCCGAACCAGGCTCGTGCAAGGATAGAGAAATTCTACGCAATGACCCACACCTGCTATTGGAAGGGTGTTTAATCGCTGGCTTCGCAATGGGAGCGCACAAAGCGTATATTTACATCCGTGGAGAGTATTGGCTTCCCTTACAACGACTAGAAGAAGCCATCGCCGAAGCCCGCACCGCAGGCTTGCTCGGAGATAACGCAGCAGGCAGTGGCTTTGCCTTTGATATAGAAGTTACCCGTGGCGCAGGTGCCTACATCTGCGGCGAAGAAACGGCTCTTCTGGAGTCTATGGAGGGGAAGAAAGGTATGCCGCGGTTAAAGCCCCCCTTTCCAGCGGGAGTTGGCTTGTGGGGCTGTCCAACGACTGTGAATAATGTTGAGACGATAGCCGTAGTCCCCACAATCTTGCGCCGTGGCTCCGATTGGTGGAGCAACTTAGGCAGACCAAAAAATACAGGTACGAAAATTTACTCTATTTCAGGTGCCGTAGAGACTCCGTGCAATGTAGAAGAAGAGTTAGGAATTCCTTTGCGCGATTTAATAGAGCAACACGCAGGGGGAGTCATCGGCGGTTGGGACGAACTTCAAGCCGTAGTGCCAGGGGGTTCGTCTATGCCCTTATTGCCGAAACATATCTGTGATGATCTGTTGATGGATTTTGATACGCTGGCTTCGCATCAATCAGGCTTGGGTACTGCAGCTGTAATTGTGATGGATAAAAAAACCGACTTAATAGAAGCAGTCGGAAGATTTGCCCATTTTTATATGCATGAGTCCTGCGGGCAATGTACGCCTTGTCGCGAAGGCTGTGGCTGGATGTACCGTATCATGAAACGTTTTTCCGCAGGGCAGGGGAGAGCAGAAGATTTAGATCTATTGTGGCAAGTGTCACGGCAGGTTGAAGGACACACAATCTGTGCCTTCGGCGATGCCGCCGCCTGGCCGATACAAGGCTTGATGCGGCATTTCAGACCCTTGTTGGAGTCGCGGATTGTCCAAGCAGAAAGCGTGACGAAGAGCCCCACGGGGGAAGGGGGTGCACCCGCTTCCGTAGAAGCCATAGCGTCTGCTTCGTCAGCAGCTACACCTGCTACACCAGAAGCAGTACTAAAAGATTAAAGCCCATGGAGCTTTTACTTCTACAGTTGCCCTTGGTTAAGGCATTTAGCTCGCACCTGCCGACTCTGCTCGGGGGGCTTGTCGGCTTGGTGCTTTTCGCCCTGTCAATCTTGCTGATAGAAGCCGTTGCAGGTTTGGTCTTCTACGCAAGACTCTTCCGTACGGCAGGGCGCACAGCCGCTTGGGGCTTGTGGTCTTTTCATCCGCTCATCGGGGTTTGGACTCCATTGCTGGCTCTGCATCTTTTGCAGGGCGATGAAGTCCAAGCCGCCGTATGGATGAAGCGGCTTATCGTCTGGCTTTGCCTTGCCATATTTCTGCCCATCGTAGGAGCCGCAGGAGTCTTTGTTGCACTCCTTTTGCCAAACGCAGGATTAGATTTCGCCTCGTGGTTTTTCGTAGTCTTTACAGTACTAGGCGCAACAATGCTTTTATCAGCTCCGCCTTTAGTTATCTTGGCAGTGGCAATTCGGCAAATACAAATTAGCCGCCAAACAGGCAATGTCTCCTGGTGGTGGCTCATACCAAGTCAAATTCCAATCTTGCGCCTTGTACCGCTTGGCTACTTATACAAAGAGCCAGCCCGGGCTTTTGCTCCTGTTCTGGTGCCTTTTGCCCCTGCGGCTTCAACACCCGTGTCTTCGGCTTCTGTGTCTTCAGCATCTGTGTCTTCAACAGCCGTGTCTTCAACAGCTGTGTCTTCTGCGTCTGTGGCTTCGGCTCCCGTAGGCTCGGGTGAAGGAGAAGTCGTATGAGCTTTCTGGTCGTCGGCGGAGAACTTGGCGTATCGCTCGCCCTGTATCTTTTCCACGCTGTCATCTTGGCAGTGCCGCTGGCAGCTCTGTTGGTCAAGGTAGGACGCGCAAAAAGCTTTGCTCTCTTCGCCTTCGTGCCGCTGGTCTCACGACTCATCTGCGTCTGGCTCTTCGCCTCCATGGAGTGGCACAAGCCTGTCAATCCGCTTGCTGAAATGGCAGCACAACGCGGCAGACGAGCTTTGACGCTATTGGCTCCTGTGGCACTGCTGGCTGCCCTTGTGGTGATGGCTTGGACACTTCCCGCACTGCTATCGGCTCTGTCTGGCACACCTGCAAACCACCACTTCGCCATACAGCTGCTTGGACTCTCTCCACGCGGAGAATTTTTCCTACACCTGTTCTTAGCCAGTGCGGCAAGCCTGTCCTTGGTGCTGTTCTACATCTGGAGCCTATGGCGAGCGACTCTGTTGGTCTGTCGGCGTAGCGGCTATGCTGACTTCTGGGCTCTGTACATTTTCGTACCTGGATTCAATGTTTTGCTCCCGTGGATCCTAAACGGACGGTGGCAAAACCACAGGGAGACCTTGCCGTGAAATTAAAAATCAACGACATAGAGGTTGAAGTAGAAGACGGAAGCAGTGTCTTTCAAGCCTGCGTCGCCGCCGGCGTGGAAGTACCGCATTTCTGCTACCACGACAAGCTATCAGTCGCAGGCAACTGCCGCATGTGTCTCGTGGAACTAGAAAACGCACCCAAGCCAATTGCGTCTTGTGCATTTCCTGCGGCAGACGGAATGGTGGTGCGTACAGACACTCCTTCAGTAGAAGCCGCCCGTGAAGGGGTGATGGAATTTTTGCTGATTAATCATCCGCTGGATTGTCCAATCTGCGACCAAGGCGGTGAATGCGACCTGCAAGACCAGTCGCTAGGCTACGGACGCGGCACTTCGCGTTTCGCCGATAACAAACGGGCAATGCCCGAACAGTATTTGGGTCCGTTGATTAAAACCTTCATGACACGCTGTATCCACTGCACCCGTTGCGTGCGCTTTGCAACCGAAATTGCCGGCGTAGAAGATCTAGGGCTAATCAATCGCGGCGAAGAAGCCGAAATTACAACTATGGGACGCGCGTTAGATACAGAGTTTGCAGGCTGCTTGGTTGATGTTTGTCCTGTCGGAGCTTTAACAAGTGCTCCGTATAGCTTTGCCGCTCGTCCGTGGGAATTAAATCACGCCCAATCCGTAGATGTCAGCGACGGAGTCGGTAGCAATATTCGCGTCGATTCACGCGGTAGACAAGTCCTGCGGGTTTTACCCCGACTCCACGAAGAGGTAAACGAAGATTGGATCCACGACAAAGCCCGCCACGCAATCGATGGGCTAGTACGCCAAAGACTAGATAGACCATACCTGCGTACCCCAAACGGAAAACTCACCGAAACCAACTGGGATACCGCACTTACCATCTTGGCAGAGCGTATGGCTTCCTGCGAAGCAGAACGCATGGCAGCACTGGCAGGAAATCTAGCCGATTGCGATTCACTCTACGCCTTGAAAAGTCTTTTCGCCGCTCGTGGCTGTCAAAACATAGATTGCCGACAAGAAGGCGGAGAGTTGGGGAGTGGAGATCTATCGGCTCCTGTCGCGTGGCTGTTTAATTCCACAATTGCTGGAATTGAAGAAGCCGACGCTGTGCTTCTAATCGGATGCAATCCGCGTGACGAAGGCGCATTGATCAACGCACGACTGCGCAAACGCTTCCTGCAAGGCGTACAGGGTGGAGTTCTACCCATCGCGCAAATCGGAGCCGAAGCCGATCTAACCTACGCCGTAGAGTCTTTGGGAAATAGTCCGCAAGCCCTAGAACAGCTTCTAGCTGGCACAGGCTTCGCCGAAGTCTTGGCAGGGGCAGACAAACCCCTAATCATCGTCGGAGCAGGTTCAGCAGCTCGTCCAGACGGAAAAGCCCTGTGGGAAGGCCTACGCCGCCTGTCAGAGCAAGTCGGAGCCGTAGGGCAGAGCACTTGGAACGGCTTTAACGTACTGCACTCAGCCGCTTCGCGTGTAGGGGGATTGCTGATGGGCTTCGTGCCCACACAGGGCGGTAATGGAGGCAAGGGGGGTAAGGGCACAGCAGAAATCATTCAGGCGGCAGAAGCAGGTGAGCTGGATATCCTGTGGCTTCTGGGAGCTGATGAGCTGGGGAATTCTGCTCCTGACGAAAACTCCCGCGAAAATCCTTACGAAAAGCTCGGCAAGACCTTCGTTGTCTATCAGGGACACCACGGAGATCTTGGCGCAAGCCATGCCGATTTAGTTCTGCCCGCCGCAGCTTGGCCTGAGAAAGAAGGGCTATATGTAAACACAGAAGGAAGAGTGCAAACTGCCAATCGGGCAATTTTTCCGCCTGGCGAAGCCCGCGAAGATTGGAAAATCATCCGTGCCGTATCCGGAGCCTTGGCAAAGCAGTCTGGTGGCGGAGTAGTCCTGCCCTTTGATACCTTGCCACAGCTACGGCAAAAGCTGTTTGCCGATCATCCCGTGCTGGCAGAGCTAGACAAGCCGCAAAAAGCAGAATGGAGCCAATGGCACGCCACCCAAAGCGAATTAAACTTCAGCCAAGAAGCCTTCACGCCAATCGTGCCTGACTTCTATCGCACCGATTCAATTTCACGGGTGTCAGAAACTATGGCGCGTTGCTCAGCAGTGCGGCAAGCAGCTCGCAGTGGTTCAGCAGAGCAAATATTTCCGCAGACTGGCTCGCCGTTGTTTGATTTGGCTCCACAAGAAGGCTTAAGCCCACAGGAAGTGGAGGCAAGCTGATGGAAATTTTTCTCTCCGTCTGGCTTGTCCCTGGATTGATCTTGCTCGGCAAGATCTTGGCGTTTGTTGTGCCGCTGATCTTGTCTGTCGCCTACTTGACCTACGCCGAGCGTCGCGTAATCGCAGCCATGCAGATGCGACGCGGGCCCAATACAGTTGGCCCCTTCGGACTCCTGCAACCCTTCGCCGATGCCTTCAAGCTGCTTTTTAAGGAACCAATTTTACCCACGCAAGCCAATAGCGTGATTTTTCTCTTGGCACCCATGATTACTTTTACTTTGGCGTTTGTCGCTTGGGCAGTAATTCCAATTGATGCAGGATTAGCACTCGCCGATATCAATGTCGGGATTTTATATCTTTTCGCAATTTCTTCTCTCGGAGTTTATGGAATCATTATGGCGGGTTGGGCTTCCAACTCGCAGTATGCTTTTTTAGGGGCTTTGCGCTCAGCAGCACAGATGGTGAGCTATGAAATTTCCATGGGCTTTGTGATCGTCACGGTCTTGCTGACCGTAGGCTCGTTGAACTTAACCGCAATCGTTGAAGCACAAAAAACAATCTGGTTTGCCATTCCACACCTGCCGCTGTTTGTGATTTTCTTTGTCTCTATTCTTGCCGAAACAAACCGTGCACCCTTTGACCTACCCGAAGGAGAGTCCGAGCTGGTCGGCGGATATTTCGTGGAATATGGCTCTATTCCGTTTGCGCTATTTTTCTTAGGCGAATACGCCAATATGATCCTAATGAGCGCAATGACCGTGCTGTTGTTCTTAGGCGGATGGTTACCCCCACTAGAAATTCTTCCCTTTACTCTCGTGCCAGGATTTATCTGGTTCTTCGCTAAGATTGCTCTCATTCTGTTTTGCTTCCTGTGGGTGCGGGCAAGCTTTCCGCGCTATCGCTACGACCAGTTGATGCGGTTGGGCTGGCGGATCTTCCTGCCCTTCACTTTGATTTGGCTAACTCTCACGGCAATTGTACTTTTCGCCTTTGACCTGTTGCCTGATCCAAATCTTCCCCCAGGGCTTTAAATCAGACAAGGCTTTAACAGAACAGGGCTTTAAATCAGACAAGGCTTTAAATCAAAACAAGGCTTTAACAGAACAGGGCTTTAACGAAAGCAAAATTCCAACAGGACCCAAAACCATGAAACCTACCGCACTGCCCCGCCGCCTAATCGGATTTGCCCTGCCTGAACTCCTATCAGGAATGGCTCTTACTTTGCGCTATTTCTTTTCTCCGAAGGTGACGCTTTCGTATCCGCAGGAAAAAGGCCCACTTTCGCCGCGCTTCCGTGGCGAACACGCCTTACGCAGCTATCCCAACGGAGAAGAACGATGCATCGCCTGTAAGCTCTGTGAAGCAGTCTGTCCAGCACAAGCAATCACCATTGAAGCCGAACCACGAGCCGATGGCTCACGCCGCACCACCCGATACGATATTGATATGACAAAATGCATCTACTGCGGATTCTGCCAAGAAGCCTGCCCCGTAGATGCCATCGTTGAAGGGCCAAATTTTGAATTCGTAGCCGAATCACGCGCAGAGCTCTTCTACGACCGCGACAAGCTGCTGGAAAATGGCACGCTATGGGAAACCGCTATGGCCGAAAATCTTCGCCTAGAGGCCTTAGAAGACGCTACAGAGCATAATCAAGCCGCTAGTCATACCTCCCACGCCGCTAGCCATACCGATAGCCCCACCGCCACACCCATCGCTACCCCCAGCACTACACCCATCGCCACCCCCAACACTACACACGGGGAATCGCAGTAATGGAGCTATTTGCGAATCCTGCTCCGATTCTGACAGCACTCGCCTTTTGGGTCTTGTCAGGCGTGCTGGTCGGGTCTGCCTTGGCGGTGGTCCTGGCAAGGGCTCCTGTACATTCGGTGCTGTTTCTAATCTTGTGCTTCTTCAACGCGGCAGGATTGTTTCTGCTCTTAGGAGCCGAATTCTTAGCGATGATCTTAGTCGTAGTCTATGTCGGAGCCGTGGCAGTCCTGTTCTTGTTCGTGGTTATGATGCTAGATATGGAGCTAGTCGCCCTGCGCGAAGGCTTCTTACGCCATCTGCCCTTAGGCGCATTGCTCGCACTTGTGCTACTCGCCGAGTTAATCCTAACCGCCATCGGATGGCACGCCGCCCAAGACCTGCGCTTCGTCAGCGCAACAGTTGCTACCGCCGTGCCATTCGCCGAAGTCGGAGCCGAAGTCAGCAACATAAAAATGCTTGGCGCGGTTTTATACGACGATTACTTCCTATTGTTTCAGGCTTCAGGCTTAGTGCTTCTGGTCGCAATGATCGGCGCAATTGTGCTCACCCATCGCACCCGCCCCGGCGTACGAAGACAAGAAATTGCCGAACAGGTTTTGCGTCCTGCCGAAGCCCGCATTCACGCAAACAATCCGCCAATTGGTGGAGGAGTGGATTGGGATGTTTGAAAACGCACACTGGTTTTTTCCGAGCTTGACCCACTACCTAGTGGTCGCAGCCCTGCTTTTTACGCTCGGTGCCTTCGGACTCTTCGTCGGACGCAAAAATATCATCGTTTTGCTCATGGCAATAGAGCTAATCCTACTGGCAGTAAATATCAATCTGGTAGCCTTTTCAGCAGCCCTAGAAGACGCAGTCGGACAAGTTCTAGTTATGTTTATCCTAACCGTAGCAGCTGCAGAAGCCGCAATCGGCTTGGCAATACTGGTAGTCTTCTTTCGCTTGCGGGGAAGCATTGAAGTCCAAGATGTGGACAGCTTAAAGGGATAGAACCATGCTGGTCGCACTTGTTGTCTTTTTGCCTCTCTTCGGAGCCCTTGCCAGCGGTACCTTCGGCAGACGCAATCGCAGTTTGGCAAACGGCTTGGCAGTCGTGCCTATGGTCTTGTCAGCTTTCTTGGCAGTCGTAGTCTGGCTCACACTACCCGAAACACCAATACGGCAAGAATTATTTCCCTTCATTCAATCAGGCGGCTTTGCCGTCTCTTGGGCAATTTATGTGGATCGCCTAACCGCCGTAATGTTCTGCGTAGTGACTCTGGTCTCAGCGGCAGTGCATGTCTATGCCGTGGGCTATATGCAGGAAGATGCAAGTCCGTCACGGTTTATGGCGTACCTGTCGCTCTTTACCTTTTTTATGTTGGCTCTGGTTTCCGCCGATAACTTCGTGCAGATGTTCTTCGGGTGGGAAGGAGTCGGACTCGCCTCCTATCTGTTGATTGGCTTTTGGCACCACAAACCCGCAGCAAACGCAGCAGCAGTTAAGGCTTTTGTCGTCAATCGAGTCGGAGATCTAGGCTTTGCACTCGGGATTGCAGGAATCTTTGTCTTGTTCGGTAGTGTTGTCTTTGAAGAAATCCTGCCCCTAGCGGCTGATGTCGCAGAAGTACAGTGGCACTTCGCAGGGCTTTCGTTTGATGCACTCACCGTAACCTGTCTGTTGCTCTTTATCGGAGCCATGGGCAAATCAGCACAGCTCGGATTGCATGTATGGCTTCCTGACGCAATGGAAGGGCCGACTCCTGTTTCGGCTTTAATCCACGCCGCAACAATGGTCACGGCAGGAGTCTTTATGGTCTGCCGCCTATCCCCCTTGTTTGCCGAAGCTCCCTTCGCCTTAGAAGTCATCGCCGTGCTTGGTGCCCTAACCGCGTTCTTCGCCGCTTCAGTCGCATTAGTACAGAACGATATTAAACGAATTATCGCCTATTCCACCTGTTCGCAGCTGGGCTATATGTTTTTTGCCGCAGGGGTTTCCGCCTACGGAGCCGCTATGTTCCACCTAGCAACCCACGCCTTCTTCAAAGCCCTGTTGTTCTTAGGAGCAGGTTCAGTGATTACAGCCTTGCACCACCAGCAAGATATTCGCTCTATGGGCGGATTAGCCAAAAAACTGCCCTGGTCTTGTGCCGCCTTATGGCTCGGGTCTTTGGCGTTAATCGGCGTAGGCGTGCCAGGCGTGTTTGGCTTGGCGGGCTTTTATTCTAAAGACGCAATTATTGAGTCGGCTTGGGCTGCCCATTCACCAATCGGAAGCTTCGCTATGGCGGTAGGGCTAGTCGCGGCGGTGCTTACAGCTTTTTATTCTTTGCGGCTTTTGTTGCTGGTTTTTCATTTGCCGCAGGATACGGCTCTAGCGGCTTCTGTTAGAGCCGAGCAAGCGGCGGCACAGCTGGATGGCGAACACAGCGCACACGGCGCACACCACCACGAAGATGCCAAAGAAGCTGATGCTTCAGGTGCGCACGGATTGGACTCGCACGAGTTGGACTCGCATGGTTCGGACTCCCATGGCTTTGCAGGGGTGCGCGAGTCGCCGATGGTTATGCTTCTGCCGTTAGCCTTTCTTGCCCTCGGAGCAATTTTCTCAGGTGTCTTCTATCACCACGAATTTGTCGGAGACCACGCCCACGAGTTTTGGGGAGATGCAATTTCTTTGGCGCACGATCCGTTGCTTGAAGCCCACGGAAAAATTCCTTTTTGGGTTAAGGTATCTCCGCTTGTCGCAGGAGCGATAGGGATTGCACTCGCCCTATGGCTCTTTATGCGCAACACAGCTTTACGCACAACACTGGCAACGCGCTTTGCTGGACTCCATCGCTTTCTGTTGCATAAGTGGTTTTTTGATGAGCTCTATGCGCGGCTTTTTGTGCGTCCAGCCTGGCGGGTCGGAGAAATTTTCTTCCACGGAGGCGATAAAAACACAATTGATAGATGGGGCCCCGACGGGGTTTCGTCTCTTATGGCACGAAGTGGAGCCCGATTACGCAAACTGCAAACGGGATATCTCTACCATTACGCTCTGTGGATGCTGTTAGGCCTAGTGCTTCTAATGGGCTGGATCTTGTTCAGTACAACTGCAGGAGCCAATTAATTATGCCCTTGCTGTCTTTGATAACTTTTCTGCCGCTCTTGGGCGTGTTGTTCCTGCTCCTTGTCCGTGGAGAAGAACGCACCGTAGAGAGCAATGCCTTCTGGATGGCACTGTGGGTTTCGCTCGTCACCTTGTTTTTAGCACTCCTAGCATGGTTCACCTATGACCGCACACTCGGCGGCTTTCAATTCGTAGAAGAACGCGAGTGGCTTCCCGCTTTGGGGTTAAGCTATCGACTCGGTGTAGATGGAATTTCCTTGCCCTTTGTCGTGCTGTCAGCTCTGTTGACTCCGATTGTGATTGTCGCCAGCCGCATGATCCAAGAACGTGCCCGTACCTATATGATTTTATTCTTGGTACTAGAAACTTTAATGATCGGCTCGTTCTGTGCTTTAGATCTATTCCTGTTTTATATCTTCTTTGAAGGCGTATTGATTCCGATGTTTTTAATCATCGGTATCTGGGGCGGACCACGCCGCATCTACGCAACTTTCAAATTCTTTCTCTATACCTTGGCAGGAAGCTTGTTAATGCTCCTTGCTCTCTTGGCTTTACGGCATACGCAAGGCACTTCAGATATTACCTGGCTATTAGAAAATGCCCAGGTGGTCAGTGGCCTGCAACACTGGATGTGGCTTGCTTTCTTTGCTTCCTTTGCGGTGAAGATTCCGATGTGGCCTGTGCATACTTGGCTTCCTGACGCACATGTAGAAGCCCCAACGGGTGGCTCGGTAATTCTAGCTGGCGTTTTGCTAAAGCTCGGCGGATATGGCTTCTTACGCTTTTCAGTACCTATGCTGCCCGAAGCTTCCGTAGATTTTGCGCCCCTGATTTTTGCTCTCTCAGCAGTGGCGATTGTCTATGCGTCTTTGGTTGCACTCGTGCAGGAAGATATGAAAAAAATGATCGCCTATTCTTCAGTCGCACATATGGGCTTCGTAACCGCAGGAATTTTCACCTTCACCCGCGAAGGCGTTGAAGGAGCAATTTTTCAAATGGTCTCGCACGGATTAATTTCTGCAGCTCTGTTTCTGATTGTTGGAGTCGTCTACGACAGGCGGCACTCGCGGAAAATTTCCGATTACGGCGGATTGGTGAATACTATGCCACGCTATGCCGTGGTCTTCATGGTCTTTATGTTGGGCTCTGTTGGCTTGCCTGGAACCAGCGGCTTTATCGGCGAGTTCTTGGTGATTATGGGCTCGTTTCAAGCAAGCGGACTTTTAGCGTTTTTCGTCGCTTCAGGAATGGTGCTAGGAGCACTGTACATGTTGTCGCTCTATCGGCGTGTGATTTTTGCAGCTCCGAGCGATGGCGAGTCAGCAAAAATGGAAGACTTGTCACCGCGTGAGTTAGCGTTTTTTGTCCCACTGGCAGTCTTGGTTTTGCTCTTGGGAATTGCGCCCACGCTTTTGACCAGCGTAAGCGGGCTGACAGTAGATTTACTGTTAGAGTCCGAGCCATTGTTTAGCCTGTTTCACGACAGCACAGCGGCAGGGGAGGGTTAACCCATGAGCGAAACCCTGCGCGGACTCTATCTGCTGCAACCAACTCTCTTCATAGCAGGAGCCGCTATGCTCCTGCTGGTTGTCGGTGCCTTCAGCAACGGAAAACGCGATCTACGCCTACCCGCCTTGATGACCCTGCTGGTCGCGTTTTTGTTACAGATTTTGTCAGCGGAATTTTCAACTCCTGTGACGGGGTTTGGCGGATTGATTATCCGCGATGGGCTATCCGATTACGGAGCCGCTTTATTGCTTGTCGGCTTGTTTGTCTCGCTACTTCTAGCGGATCCATGGTTTCGCCGTGAAGGAATACTGCGCTTTGAGTGGTATCCGTTAGTGCTTTTGTCGGGAGTCGGTATGCTGCTTTTGGTCTCAGCACATAACTTTATGACTCTGTACATCGGCTTGGAGCTACAATCCCTAGCCCTGTACGTCTTGGCAACGTTTCATATACGCGACTTATCATCAGCCGAGTCAGGCGTAAAGTATTTTATCCTTGGCTCGTTGGCTTCAGGAATCTTGCTCTTCGGAATTTCCTTGGTCTATGGCTTTTCAGGCACGCTAGACTTTTCCGTTCTGGCACACGCCATAGAAGGACAAGAACAATCGGCAGTCAGCGGATTAATCGTCGGCTTAACCTTGGTGGTCATCGGCTTGGGCTTCAAGCTATCGGCAGTTCCGTTTCATATGTGGACTCCAGATGTTTATGAAGGTGCACCCACGCCTGTCACAGCCCTGTTTGCGATTGTCCCGAAGGTAGCGGCAGTAATTATCCTCGCCCGCCTAATGCTCGGAGAAGGCGCAATCATTTCCGCACTAGGCGTAGATAGAGTTCTGTGGGCCCTATCGTTCTTGTCTATGCTCTGGGGAGCACTCGCAGCACTCGGACAAACACAGATCAAGCGACTGCTCGCCTATAGCGCAATCGGCAACGCAGGCTATGCCCTAATGGGAATCGTCGCAGGCACAGAAGATGGACTCGCCGCTATGTTGGTCTATATGACGATTTACCTCGTGACCACAGCAGGAGTCTTTGCCGTTGTTCTGTCCCTGCGTAGCGACGGACAAGCCATAGAGCGTTTGGAAGACTTGAAGGGGTTTGCACAACACCATCCGTTGGTCGCAGTGCTACTTGGAATTTTCCTGTTTTCTTTGGCGGGGATACCGCCGCTAGCAGGCTTTTTCGGCAAGTTTTATGTCTTCCGTGCCGCTCTAGAATCTGGAGAAGTAATTCTCGCCATCACAGGAGCTCTAACCAGCGTTGTCGCCGCCTTTTATTACCTGCGACTTATCCGCCTGATGTGCTTTGATAGCGGCTCTGTACCACAAGAAAGACCCATTCCCGCCGAATACGCAGGAATTATGGCAGTCAGCGGGGTTTTGGTGCTGTTGTTCCTGTTAGCCCCTTCGGCTCCTGTGGCTTTTGCGCAGTCGGCAGCTGCTTCGCTGTTTCCGTGAGTCGCCGTATTTCCAAGCGTATTTCTGCGAAAGGGAGATTCGCCCCAAAACGCTCCGCAGGAGCTGTTTTCACAACTCCCCTAGAATGCGGCTCAGACGCGCTGTACTTCTCACAGGAGCACCATAAGCGGCTTGGCTCCACAATGACCCAAGCCCGCAAACGCGCCGCTCAGGGAGCAAATGAGGGCTTGATCATCACCTGCAGCCAGCAAACCCAAGGACGCGGGCGATTCGGACGCACCTGGCAAAGCCCCATAGGCAATCTATACGGAACTTTGCTGTTGCGTCCTGATGTGGCGGCAGGGGTGGCTCCGCAGGTCGGATTTGTTGCCTCCCTAGCACTCGCTGAAGGCCTGGAAAGCTGTGGCAAGCCAGAAGCCACAGAAGCGACAGAAGACCCAGAAGCTGAAGCTAGTCCCAACGAGCCAGTTTTAATCAAGTGGCCGAATGATCTACTCACCCACAAAGGCAAGGTAGCTGGACTCTTGCTAGAAGCCATTCCGAAAAAGAATGAAACGAATTCCATTGAAAGCCTGTTGGTAGGGTTCGGAGTGAATCTGCTAGAAGCTCCGAAAGCAGATGGCGGAGCAGTTTTTGGCACAGGAATTGCTCCGCAAGATCTTCTGACAGCTTTTCTTGAACGATTTGCCAAACACTACACAGCTTGGCAAAAGCAGGGCTTTGCTTCCGCCATCCGCGAAGCTTGGCTAAAACGCACCTGCAAGCTCGGCGAGCCAATCGTAGCGCGTCTGGCAGACAGAAAACTCTCAGGGCAATTCCGCGGAATTGATACTTCAGGGCATTTACTTCTAGATATAGAAGAAGCCAACGGAACCATACGCCAAAAAACCATAGCCGCCGCCGATGTCTGGTGGAGTCCGCTAGAGTCGTCTCTGCTCGGAGCAACAGCAAATCCAGCAGAGCGCACAGAACGCAAGGCAAACCATGCTTTTGGCAATTGATTGCGGCAATAGCGACACCAGCTTCGCTCTGGTGGAGTCCACAAGCAACAAGCACCAAATCAAAACTTCCTGGCGCGTTGCAACCGCATCTGTGCTCTCTTCTGAAGCAATGGACACAAAGCTAAAGACAGGACTTGCTGAAACAGGCTATAACTCCGTACAGGGAGTGATTATCGCCAATGTCGTGCCCGACTTACAGAAGCCCCTAGAAACATGGGCGCAACAGCACTTCCAAGTGCAACCCCTGCAGGTGCACGAAGCCCGTAAACAAGCAGGAATTATCGTCCACCTTGACGAAGCCAACGCCTTAGGCGAAGACCGTCTCGCCAACGCCATCGGAGCAAACGCACGCTATCGTGTCCCCCTAGTGGTGGTAGATTTCGGCAGTGCCGTGACCTTTGATTGCGTAGATGGCACAGGCGCATACTTGGGCGGTATTATCGCTCCAGGAATAAACCTTTCACGCCAAGCCCTGCATCAAGGCACGGCAAAGCTTCCGCAGGTGGACTTTGCTGACACCCAAACCATCTTAGGAAAAAACACAGTTGCAGCAATGCAATCAGGGCTCTATTGGGGTTATGTGGGCTTGGTAGAAGGAATTCTGACTCGTCTCAAAACAGAATTTCCCTACGAGCAGGTAATCGCCACAGGCGGACAGGCACAGCTGGTGGCGAAATCCCTGCCGATGATTGATGCAGTAGATGGCGCGCTGACAGTGTATGGTCTGGCAGAGCTTTACGCACGTGCCACCGAAGGCAGATAGCAGGGCAAGTAGCCAGCAAGCAAGCAAGGCAAACAGCTAGGCAAACCAACAGGACAAACAGCAAAGCAAGCAAGACAAACAGTTAAGCAAACGAACAGGACAAACAGCAAGGTAAGCGAACAGGACAAGATGAAAAACAGTAGCAAAAATGCAGGATCTGCTTTTGCCGACCCTTCAGACGAAGAGTGGCTTTTCGTGCCACTCGGCGGATGCGGAGAAGTCGGTATGAATCTCAATCTTTACGGACACGCAGGCTCGTGGCTGATGGTGGATTGCGGAGTTATTTTTCCAGGAACAGAACTGCCAGGAGTAGATATCGCGACTCCGAATGCAGATTTCGCCTTTTCGTTAGGAGACAAGCTGGCAGGGGTAGTACTAACCCACGCCCACGAAGACCACTTAGGTGCCGTGCCCTATTTGGCAGAGTGGTTGCATTGTCCGATTTACACCACGCGTTTTACAGCAGCGTTTTTGCGGCGCAAGCTACAAGACAATAATGCACCTTCAGTAGATTTGCGCGAAGTAGAAGAAGGCGCAAAACTCACAATTGGTGCAACCGAAGTGGAGTGGGTGGGTTTGACTCACTCTATTCCTGAGCCGAACGCACTGGCTTTGCGCACACCCTTGGGCACGGTATTCCATACGGGCGATTGGAAGCTAGACGAGTCACCTGGCTTGGGTCCGAGCTACGACGAAAAACGTTTGCAGACAATCGGAGCTGAATCTCCCTTGGCAATGGTTTGCGACTCAACCAACGCGCTAATCTCAGGCGTATCAGGCTCTGAAGAAAAAGCCGCACAAGGCCTAGCAGAAGAAATCACAGCAGCAGAGGGCAAGGTTTTTGTCGCTTGTTTCGCCAGCAATGTTGCACGCTTGAATGCTGTGGTCTTGGCGGCGGGCAAGGCAGGGCGGCGGGTAGCCCTGCTAGGGAGATCTATGGAACGAGTCGTAGCCGCCGCCCGAGCAGCAGGCTATTTGGAAGGCTGGCCGAAGCTAGAGTCGGCAAATGCTTTGCGTAATGCTCCTGCTGATAAGGTTTTGTATCTGTGTACAGGCAGTCAGGGGGATACACGCGCCGCCTTGCAACGATTGTCAGAAAATCGTCATCCACAAGCACGAATTGAAGAAGGCGACACGGTGATTTTTTCATCACGGATTATTCCAGGCAATGAACGTTCGGTTTATAATTTGCAAAACCGCTTGGTGAAGCTAGGGGCAATCTTACGGGCGGGAGAAAGTAACTGTGTACATGTTTCAGGCCATCCGTGTCGGGATGAGCTGACTCGCCTTTATTCGTGGATTCAACCGCGTTGCTCGGTGCCCGTTCATGGTGAGTTGCGTATGCAAGTCGCCCACGCGGAATTGGCAAAAGCACAAGGTGTGCACCATAGCCTTGTGCCTGAAAACGGCGATGTAATTGCTTTGCATGGGTCTTCTCCCACACGTATCGGACGAGTCGGGGCAGGGCGTTGGGCGGTAGAAGGTGAGCGGCTTATTTCAGCGCGAAGCACTCTGTATGCCGAGCGGCGTACGCTGGCGGCAAGCGGGCTTTTGGCTGCAACTCTGGTGCTAGACGATAAAAACAGACTTGCCGCAACGCCTGAGCTTTTTGCCTACGGAGTACTAGACGGCACACACGAAGCCGACTCGTTGAATCGTTTGCGTGAAGCTTTGACAGAAGGCGCAACTCTGTTTGCCAACGGTGGAGGCAAAGCCTTCGGCGGAGCTAAGGCTCGGAGCAAAAACGGACACAAGAAAAATGGCAAAGCAGGCAAAGCAAAAGATAGGCAAGACCCACTGACGGAATTGATTGTACGGCGTTTGCGCGATGCTTGTATGGTTGAGCTGGGGTGTAGTCCGCGGATTGAAGTACAGGTGGTGCGGGTGTAGGCGGAGAACAACAATGGGAATTGTAACTGCAATCGCGGCGTTTCTGACCATCTGGTGCGTTACCTTGTTTGTCATACTGCCGTTTGGCATTGAGACCGAAGAAAACCCCGAACAGGGATGGGATCAAGGTGCACCCCGCGAGCATAAAATTCAAAAGAAGTTAATCATCTCGGGGCTTTTGGCGTTTGTGCTGTTTTGTATCTGGATGATTATTTCTTCGCTTTTCGGTATTCCCTAAGACTTGGCAAGTACAGCCTGTGCCTGTTGCGTATCGCGTTGCATCTGTGCGGCGAGTTCTTCGGCTGACTCAAACTTAGCTTCTTCGCGTAGATAAGAAATAAAAGAAACGCAAAGCCTTTTGCCATACAGCGGCGGTAGGTCAGCAAAGAAGTGCGACTCTAAAAGCGGGTCACGGCTCGGATACATTGGGCGTATGCCGAAGTTGGCGACTCCGTCTAGGGTTTGGCTTGGGGCTAGGGCTTGTTGCGGGGCTTGTCCATTGCTTGCTTCGTATAAATCGCTTGCCAAAAAAGTGCCACGCACGGCGTAGACTCCATATTTAGGAGCCAGAAAACGCGGACAAGACAAATTCGCCGTAGCCATTTTGAGTTTTGCGCCGCGTCCAGCACCGTGCTGCACACGCCCCAGCATGGCGTAGGGTCTGCCTAGCAGTTGTGCGGCTTCTTGCGGATTTCCACCACGCAGTAAAGCCCGTATCCGCGAAGAGGAAACAATTGCATCGCTCACATCACGACACGGAGGTACAACATGCGTTTCCATACCGAGTCCGCGCAAAGTTTCCACCGTGCCAAGGCGGCGATTGCCAAAGCGAAACCCTTCGCCCACCACCACGCTATCAACAGCAAGGGAGTCTTGTAAGATTTCCCGCACAAAAGACTCGGCACTTAAAGCCGCAAAGGCAGGGGTAAAGCGCAAGGCTAGGATTCCATCCACACCCAAGGAAGCGGCAAGGGTCAAGCGGGCAAGCGGAGGGGTAAGGCGGAAAGGCTCCTGCTCGGTCTTAAACAAACGGCGCGGATGTGGCTCAAAGGTGGCAAGAAGCAAAGGCTTGCCAAGCCGCTCGGCTTGGGCACGGGCGGCAGTCAGTACCGCTTGGTGCCCCAAGTGCAGCCCATCAAAATTGCCAATCGCGAGCACAGCTCCTTTAAGCGTGGAAGGCACACGCGCAAGATCGCGAAAGTATTGCACTTGCATAGTTTTCCTGTGCTTGTCGTTCAAGTCTGTCTGTGGTTTCTCGGATGCTTTTTGTCTGTGAAACTGCTATCCTTGCCGCACTTTCTGCACTTTGCAACTCTTGGCAACTGTACGGCAAGCTTACGCAAAGTCTGTTTCACTCCCTGTCGTATTGTACTGCTGGTTCCATTGGGTTGCTGAATGCTTTTGTCTCTGTCTAGGTTTCTGCGTCCGATGGCGATTGCCGCTCTGGCCTTAGGGATGGCAGTGGTGGCGGGCTGTCTGCTGTTGCTCAGTCTATCGCAAGCTGCTTATGCCGCCGCTGAGCCTGCACTCCACACCGACAAGGAGTTTTCGCTTCTTTGGGTGCTTCCCTTTGTCGGGATTTTGCTTTCCATTGCCATTTGGCCGCTGGTGCGCCCGCATTTTTGGCATAAGCATTACGGCAAGATTTCGTTGGTTTGGGCGGTGCTGGTCTTGGTGCCTTTGCTGTTCTATGTCGGCGGAGTCACAACGCGCACGGCACTGCTGGCTTTATTCTTTCACGAATATATGCCTTTCATCATACTTCTGCTGACGCTTTTTACCTTGTCGGGTGGGGTACGGATTTATTCACGCGCCAATGGTACACCTGCTTCCAACTGTGTGCTTTTGGGAGTCGGTACCGTACTGGCGAGTTTTGTCGGAACGACTGGAGCTTCTATGCTTTTGATACGCCCGATGCTACGGGCTAATCAGTGGCGGCACAATCGTAAGCATATAGTGATTTTCTTTATTTTCTTGGTGTCTAACATTGGTGGGTCTTTGACTCCGTTGGGTGATCCGCCGTTGTTTTTGGGTTTTCTGCAGGGCGTGGATTTCTTCTGGACAACGACTCATATGTTTATGCCGATGGTGGCGGTTGCAGTACCGCTACTGGTGATTTTTTACTTCTTGGATTTGCACTGGTTTCGCAAGGAAGGGACTCCGCCTGAAGTTCCTGCTGATGCGGCGGGCTTGCGTTTAGATGGAGCCATTAACCTGCTGTTGTTGATGGTTGTGTTAGGGGCAATTATCGCCAGCGGCATTTGGAAAGACTCACCGCACTTTGATTTGTGGGGTGTGGAAGTCCACGCCAACGGATTAATGCGTGACGGAATTTTGCTTGCTTGTTTTGCGGCTTCTTTGGTTTTGACGGCGGCGGGTATTCGCGAGCAGAACAACTTCACTTGGGAGCCAATCCGCGAAGTGGCAAAGCTGTTTGCGGGAATTTTTATTACCATCCTGCCCGTGATGGCAATTCTGCATAAAGGAGATGCAGGACAGCTTGGCTTCTTGATTTCGTCCGTGAGCCATGAAGGCGAGCCGATCAACTTTGCCTACTTCTGGCTTACGGGGATTTTGTCCGCTTTCTTGGATAATGCTCCAACATATCTGCTGTTCTTCAATGTCGCAGGCGGAGACGCCGAAGTGCTTATGGGAGCACTCGCCCAAACCCTACTCGCCATTTCCTGCGGAGCCGTGTTTCTGGGGGCAATGACCTATATCGGTAATGCTCCGAACTTGATGGTGCGGGCAGTCGCCCAAGAGTGGAAAGTGCCCATGCCTTCGTTCTTCGGCTATATGGCTTGGGCTTGTGTCTTCCTAGTGCCACTGTTCTTGGTAATGAGCCTAGTGTTCTTCATCTTCTAGCCTGAGAAGCCACTGGCGGGCTTTGTAGGCACTACAGGGAGGCAAAAGCTACTGGCGGGCTTTTTATAGGCACTACAGGGAGGCAAAAGCCACTGACGGGCTTTGTAGGCACCACAGGGAGGCAAAAGCTACTGGAAGGCTTTATAGGCACTATAGGGAGGCAAAAGCCACTGACGGGCTTTGTAGGCACTATAGGGAGGCAAAAGCCACTGACAGGCTTTATAGGCACTATAGGGAGGCAAAAGCTACTGGCGGGCTTCCTATAGACACCACGGGGAGACAAAAGCCACTGACGGGCTTGGCAGGGGCGTACAGAGCAAATTAGACTTGACGAATCCTTGGGGTTTGGGGCAAATTACGGGTTCTGGGCTTCCTGTGAAGGCACCTGTGAAAGAACAGGAAGTGCGGTGCGACTTCGTTGAGTCGGAGTCGTTTTTGTTTAAGCGTGCTTTGCCCGTGATTTTCTGAATTTTCGCAGTTAGCCAATTCGCCCCCAGAGCGACAACAGGGGTGCGAGTGGCTTGATGACCCTGAGATGACAATACAGGCAATAGGGCTGTGAAAGCGAAATGGCTGTAGAAATGGCTGTAAAGGCGAAGTGGCTGTAAAGGCAAGATGACGATAAAAGCTGTACGAAATGGCTATGAGTAAAAGCAAGACCAAGACCGCCAAGAAATCCGCTAAGAAGGCGGTGAAAAAGGCGGCAAAAAAATCCGCCAAAAGCGGAGCAGGGAAAAGTGCATCTACGGCGGATACGCCTACAAAAGATAAAAAAGTAGCAGACAAGAAAGAAGCCAAAAAGGACAAGAAAGTCGCAAAAAAATCTGTAAAGCCAGCTAAGAAGTCTGAAAAGAAAACTGCGACCAAGGCGGTTAAGTCGGTAGCAAAATCCGTTGCCAAGGCAAAGAAATCTGCTACCAAGCCAGAAAAACCTGCGAAGACAAAATCCGCCACAAAACCCGAACCGAAAGCCGAAGCCCATACAGAACCCACAAGTGCCGTAGCCACAAGCGAAGCGGCTAGCCGTAGTCCAGCAAAGGCTGCATCAAAGCCGCAACAGAAAAAGCCACAACAGAAACAGAGCAAGACGAAAAGCCCATTCGGAGCAAAGGCTCCAAAGGGAGAGTCACCCAAGCCAGGTGTGCGCCATCCTGCAACCCGTCGCCATACCTATCGTCCAGGGAAGGCGGCGACTCCGACCCTGAAACGCGGAGAACACGATAGCAAGTGGATTCTAATTGACGCAGATGGACTCGTTTTAGGCAGACTCGCCAGCCGTGTTGCCTTGCGTCTGCGGGGCAAGCACTTGCCAACATACACGCCACACATTAACGCAGGCGATACGGTGATTATCATTAACGCCAGCAAGGTGGCTCTGACAGGTAGTAAAGAGAAAAGCAAAGTTTGGTACCGTCACACAGGCTATGTCGGCGGCATCAAGGAAGAAACCCCCGCCAGCTTGCGGGCAAAAGCTCCTGAGCGGATGATCCGCCTTGCGGTTTCACGCATGCTGCCCAAGGGACCACTCGCCCGCCGCCAATTATCGCGGCTTAAGGTCTATGCGGGCGCAGAGCATCCGCATGGAGCGCAGAGTCCAGAAGTATTTGACTTAGGCGCAGAGAACAGGAAAAATCGCGCCTAAGATAGAAAACAGTAGAGAGAAAACAATGACCACGGAAAACACGACCACTTCTGCTACTGAACCCACAACTTCTGAAGGAGCTGGGGCTACGCCTGCTACGGCAGTCGGTAGCTTGGGCGAAGCAATGGGCGAAGTTGCGGGCAAGGCAATCGGCGAGACAGCAGGAGAGGCTTTAAGCGAGCCGCCAGCACCTGCGACTCCTGTTTTGGATGAACTCGGCCGTGCCTACGGCACGGGAAGACGCAAAGAGTCAGTCGCCCGCGTGTGGATTCGTCCAGGGAGTGGCAAGATTGAAATCAACGGACGCAACTCCGAGCAGTATTTTCCGCGTATGGCGCAACGGATCCACGCGGTGAGTCCGCTGAAGCAAGTCGGCTTGGACGAGCGGCTGGATGTCTACGCCACCGTCAAAGGCGGCGGAGTCTCAGGTCAAGCAGGCGCACTACGCCACGGTCTAGCCCGTGCCTTGCGTAACTATGATCCAGGCTTAAAGGGCACTTTGCGGCGGGCGGGTATGCTGACTCGTGACTCGCGGGCGGTTGAGCGTAAAAAATACGGAAGACACAAAGCGCGCCGTAGTACGCAATTCTCCAAGCGTTAGCCTTTCGCTCGCGGAGTCAAGACAAGCGAGCCACTCCAACGCTACACAACGCTAGACCAACAATGGCTTGCCTCCGCCCCTATCGGGGGATTTTTCCGCAGATTGCCGATGATGCGTTTGTTGCCGAAACCGCAGTGGTCATCGGCAAGGTAAAAATTGGTGCACGGGCTTCGGTTTGGCCAAGCTGTGTTCTGCGTGGCGATGTTAATCATATCGTCATTGGCGCGGATACCAACATTCAAGATGGCACGGTAATCCATGTTGAAAGCGATGCTTTCGCCAAACAGCGCGGAGAAGACAAGGGCTTTCCAACTCTGATTGGCAATGGAGTCACCGTAGGCCATATGGCGTTGCTCCATGCTTGTGAAGTTGCAGATGGTGCCTTGGTCGGCATGGGCTCCATCGTGATGGATGGAGCTTTCGTTGCTGAAGAGTCCTTACTTGCGGCGGGGGCTTTGCTTCCGCCGAGCAAGAAGATGACTCCGCGCACCCTGTGGAGCGGCAGACCCGCCCGCGAAGTGCGGGCTTTACGCGAAGACGAAATTGCTTGGCTGAAAAGCTCGGCGGAGCGGTATGTCGCTTTGGCGGAAGAATACCGAGCCGCCGAAGCCCAGCCACAAAATCACAACCCAAGGAATGACAAGACAAAGGAGCAGAGCCAATGACTGCACCTTTGCGTATCGGAATTGCAGGCTTGGGCGTGGTGGGGGCTTCGGTGGTGAAGTTCCTGCAGGAAAACGCTGACGCAATGGCGGCACGGAGCGAGCGGCGTTTAGAAATCGTTGCCGTATCAGCACGCAAGCGTGAAGCCGAACGCGGCGTAGATTTGTCTGCCTATGCTTGGGAAGACAATCCGTTAGCACTGGCACAGCGTGACGATTGCGATATTGTTGTTGAGCTCATCGGCGGTGAAGATGGAGTCGCCAAAGACTTAGTAGAAGCGGCTTTACAATCGGGCAAGCAGGTTGTGACAGCGAATAAAGCACTCCTTGCCCGCCACGGTGGTGCTTTAGCCCGCTTGGCAGAGCAGCAGGGTGTGAATTTGTTTTTTGAAGCGGCGGTGGGCGGGGCTATGCCCTGCGTAGAGCTATTGCGTGACGGAATGATTGCTGGACGAGCCCATGGCTTGCGGGCGGTTTTGAATGGCACGAGCAATCATATCTTGACCAGTATGGAACGCGGCTTGGAATATGACCAAGCTTTAGCCCAGGCGCGTACAGAAGGCTATGCGGAAGCCGATAGTGCGCTTGATGTTGGCGGTTGGGATAGTGCGCATAAGCTGGCACTGCTTACGACTTTGTGTTTTGGCGAGTTGCCTGACTTGTCTTCTATTCATGTAGAAGGAATTGAAGAGCTGACTCGTGAAGACTTTGCGGTTGCGGATGAATTGGGCTATCGCATTCGGCTTTTGGGTGTGGCGACTCTGTTGCAGGACAGGCGGGTTTTTCGGGCGGTCTATCCGTGTTTGCTGCCGCGTTCAACGGGATTGGCGCGTATCTACGGAGCCCGCAACGCGGTTGAAGTCTTGGATGATTGGGCAGAAAAAGTTTTGATTGAAGGCACGGGTGCGGGCGGACAAGCAACAGCGACAGCTGTGGCTTCTGATTTGGTGCAGATTGCTCGTGGTGGAGTCCATGCCCCTTTTGGCATTCCGAGTCGGCTTTTGCGTCAGGCTTCGGCGGTGGCGATGGAGAGTCGTTATGGTGCCTATTACTTGCGCTTTCGGGTGACGGATAAGCCTGGTACTTTGGCGGCACTGACGGGCAAGTTTGCGGAGCATGGGCTATCGGTTTCGTCGGTGCGTCAGCGGCGGCGTGAGCGTGAAAATGATGAAGTGCCGTTATATGTCACGATTCACGATACGGATGAAGCAACGGTGCGGCATGCCCTATCGGAGATACAAAAAGAGTCGTTCTGCACAGCGGCTCCGATGCTTTTGCGGATAGAAACCGATTGAATTCTTGGCTCGGGTCTATACTCTCGAGTCTATACTAGAGGGCAGATGACTTACGGGCGGCGATTCGCCCCGTGTGGCCTGTGGATACGAACCAGTGGATAGCAAGCAGATTGACATAGCTTGGCGAGCGACTTGGGCGGCGGCTCAAGCGACCGTGGCGACTGTGGGGCGGGGTGACCCTGAAGCCTGCGACCAAGCCGCTGTGGACGCAATGCGGGCTGTTCTGGCGGAGAGTCCAGTCCGTTGGCGGGTGGTGATTGGTGAAGGTGAGCGGGATAAGGCTCCGATGTTGTATATGGGCGAAGAGCTGGGGCAGGGGCAGGGAGCCATTACCGAGCTGGCACTAGACCCTTTAGAAGGCACGGGTTTGGCGGCACGAGCGGCGGCGGGGGCTTTATCGGTTATGGCTTTGGCTCCTGAGGGGAATTTATTGCGTGCCCCTGATGTTTATATGCAGAAAATTGCGGCGGGTCCGAAGGTGGCGGCTGATGTTTTGCGGATTGAAATGACTCCTGCTGAAGCTGTGGGAGTCGTTGCCGAAAGCTTGGGTATCGCTGTGCGTGAAGTCACGGTGGCGGTCTTGGAGCGCGAGCGCCATAAAGACTTGCTGGCGGGCTTGCGGGCTACGGGCTGTCGTTTGCAACTGTTTGGCGATGGAGATGTTGCTGTTGCTTTGGCTTTGGCTCTGCCGCATCCATCGGTGCATTTGTATATGGGTATTGGTGGCGCACCTGAAGGAGTCTTATCGGCGGCGGGTTTGTCGTGTCTTGGTGGCTCTTTTCGTGGCAAGTTGCTGTTTCGCAATCAAGCCGAACGCGAGCGGGCAAAGCTTGCGGAGATAGAAGATCTAGAGCGTGAATATAGCCGCGATGAACTTGCGTCAGGCGATTTGGCTTTTGTCGCGACAGGAATTACTAGCGGCGATTTGTTGCAGGGTTTTTGTTCTGCTCCTGAAGGGGATTATGGCGAGAGTCTGATTTTAACCGCAGACGGAGTCTGTCGTAGATCACGCATTTTTGTGCCTGCTTGAGCTCTTGGCGATGACTGCAAGCCTCGCCCTTTCACAAACTGATCTATACCCTGCGATTTCGTATAGCGGGCGGGAATGGCGTTTGCGTGATTTTTCGGCTCCGCTGTTTGGCTCTTTGTCGCAGTTGGAAGGCTTATCGCCTGCCCAAGCTGAGCTTTTGGCACGGCGTGGTGTGTCGGCTGAGTTGGCTCCAAGCTTCTTAGAGCCACGTTTGCGCGACTCGTTAGTGCATCCTGACAAGATCAAAGACCTGCCCCAAGCGGCGGATCGGTTAGCCCACGCCTTAGCCAATAGGGAGCAAATCGCTCTGCTTGCGGATAGTGATGCTGATGGCTCATCGGCGGCGGCGGTGATGATCCGCTATTTGCGCCACTTTGATTGTGAGCCGCAGGTAATTACTCCTGACAGATTGAGCGAAGGCTACGGCCCACGGGTGGAGCATATCCGTCAGCTACGAGAGCAGGGGTGCGGTTTGCTTATCACGCTAGATTGCGGCACCACTGCCACGGAAGCCTTAAGCGAAGCCGCAAGCCTTGGCTTGGATGTCATTGTCTGTGACCACCACACAGCGGAAGCGGGCTTGCCGCCTGCTGTGGCGGTGGTTAATCCGAACCGCTTTGATGATACGAGTGGTGAAGGTGGCTTAGCGGGCGTGGGTGTTGCCTTTATGCTGGTTGTGGCTACGAACGCGCGTTTGCGCCAGACGGGGCAAGCGAGCGATGTACCAGACCCTTTAGCGTGGACAGATTTGGTTGCGCTTGGCACGGTATGTGATGTGCGTCCGCTTCAGGGGAGTAATCGGGCTTTGGTCTTCCACGGGCTCCACAGCCTAGCACGCCAAGCACAAGGGGGAGGCAATAAGGGGCTTGTCGCTCTGCTAGAAGTTTTAGGAATAGATAAAAAGCCAACAGCGGAAACTTTTGCTTTTCAGTTGGGTCCGTGCATCAATGCGGGGGCGCGTTTGGGGTATCCAGAGTTGGCGCGAAGTCTTTTGAGTACAGATGACAGAAGGGAAGCACTAAGTCTGGCGGGCAAGCTGGTGGCGTTAAATCAACAGCGTAGGGAGATAGAAGAACGGGTACGCAGCCAAGCCCTGCAACAGGCACTGCAACAGGCAGAAGCAGTAGGCAAAGACTTGCCGCTGGTTCTGGTCAGTGGAGAAAACTGGCACCGTGGCGTATTGGGAATTGTTGCGGGTAGATTACGCGAGCGGTTTCATTGTCCTGTGATTGTCCTATCGCGTTCTAGGGACGAGTCAGGAGCCGAAGTGTTAAATGGCTCAGGGCGTTCGCCAGAAGGAATAGATCTTGGCACGGCGATTTTGGCGGCGCGTCAGGTGGGGCTTTTGACGGCAGGGGGCGGACACCCCGCCGCCGCGGGGCTATCGCTCAAAGCCGAGCACTTGGACGAGCTGAAAGCTTTTTTGACCACGCGCCTACAACAAGAAGCCAAGCAGATGGCGGACTCGCCAAGCAGGCTTACGCTAGACGGGGTATTGCGTCCTAGCGAAGTTACGCTCCAACGGATGAAAGCCATAGAAACCCTAGCCCCCTTCGGAGCGGGGAATCCGAAACCCCTATTTGCCATTGGCGGCTTGCGTATTGTCAGCCAGCGTTCCATCGCCCGCGACACAGGCTTGGCGTTGCGCCTACGGAGCGAAGACAGTGGCTTGCGGGGTAGCGAATTGCGTGGCGTTTGCTTTCGTGTTTATGATACGGGTCTCGGGCAGCTATTGCGTGGCGCAGACACGCCGAGCTTTGCTGTGGCGGCGCATCTGGCACTTTCAGACTTTGGTGGTTTTAGTGGTAAAGTGCCCGAGTTGCTGGTGCGTGATGTGGCTCCTATAGGGGCTTTAGCGCACTTGCCTAGCACCGGGTATGTCCCCATCGTCTAGAGGCCTAGGACACCAGCCTTTCACGCTGGCGACACGGGTTCGAATCCCGTTGGGGACGCAGTGCGCGTAGTTTCAAAAAGGCTTGTCGGTTTCGCTTTATGGATCTGGTTACTTCGCAGAAGGCGGCGACTCTGTGGTGCCAACGCCTAGCGGCTTCTGAGTACATCACTCTGGATACGGAGTTCTTGCGCGACAAAACCTACTGGCCGCGCCTGTGTCTCGTGCAACTCGCAGGAGCCGAAGGCGCAGTTGCCCTTGACCCCATTCTTGCCCCCCAAGTCTTAGAGCCACTCGCGGAGTTACTTGCCAATCGGCAGGTCTTGAAAGTTGTTCATGGTGGTAGGCAAGACTTAGAAATTTTCTATCACCAGTTCGGAACCTTACCGAGTCCTGTGATTGATACGCAGATCGTCGCAATGGCACTCGGACACGGAGAACAACCGGGCTATAACAATCTTGCCGCTTCCATCTTGGGCGTAGAAATATGCAAGGAGCAAAGATTTACCGATTGGGCGGCACGGCCATTGAGTCCAGCACAGTTGCGCTATGCAGAATCCGATGTTGTACCGCTAAGAGCCATCTATGAAGACCTGTCCAAACGCCTTAAAGCCGAAGGCCGCACCAAGTGGATAGACGAAGAAATGCAACGACTCTTAGATCCAAGCTTATACGAAACCAATCCCACCGATGCGTGGAAGCGAATTATGCCTCGCACAAGCGATGGCAAAAAAATTGCAAGCCTTGTTGCTCTTGCGGAGTGGCGTGAGCACGAAGCCCGCAAACGCGATGTTCCACGCGGTTTTGTCTTGCCTGATAAAGCCCTGTCGCTTTTGGTGCAAAAACAGCCCACAAAGATCGCAAGCCTACGCAACGGACGCGAACAAGCTGCTTTACGCCGAGTCAGAGATGATGATCTAGGCTCTGCACTTCGGGTTATGGCACAAGCCAAGCCGTGTCCTGAAATTGTGGAAGAGGTGAAGGCGCAGTTGCAGATTCCGACTCCTTGTGAAAACTTGCTAAGTCTTCTAAAAGCTCTGCTCCGAGCCCGCGCCAACGAGCTAGGAGTCGCCTCCAAGCTAATTGCCACCAGCGAGCAACTCACCGCCTTTGCCTGTGGCGGCAAAAATAGCGGCTTACTACAGGGATGGCGTTACGATGCCTTCGGCAAAGACGCAGAAGCCCTATGCCGTGGCCACTTAGGACTCACTTGGAAGAGTGATTCAGTTGTCACCGCTCCTGTGGCAAAAGAGCTATAAAAAGCACAGCTCAAAGTACAGCCCAAAGTACAGCCCTATGAATCGCTATCGCACCCACACCTGTGGCGCATTACGCAAGGAACACACCGCCCAAGAAAGCGGTAGCCAAGAAAAGGGCGCACAAAAAAGCGATAGGCGGCAAGTCCGCCTGTCAGGATGGTTACACCGCAAACGCGACCACGGAAATCTATTGTTCTTAGATCTGCGCGACCGCTACGGAATCACCCAGTGCGTCATTGAGCAAGGCACACCGCTCTTCAACCAAGCCGAAGCCTTGAAGCTTGAGACAGTACTTTCGGTACTTGGCGAAGTAGTTTTGCGGAGCGATGAAACACGCAATCCCGCCCTAGCCACAGGCGAAGTAGAGCTGCGAATTCAAGAGCTGGAAATTTTAGGGCAGGCTGACCCGCTTCCCTTACAGGTCAATAGCGATGAACCCGCAGGAGAAGAAGTGCGACTGCGCTACCGCTATCTAGACCTACGCCGCGCACCCATGCAGGAACGAATTCTATTACGCAACGCGGTGATTCAATCCATTCGGCGGCGTATGGTAGAGCAGGGCTTTTCGGAATTTCAGACTCCAATTCTAACGGCGGCAAGTCCTGAAGGAGCGCGTGATTACTTAGTGCCAAGTCGTCTGCATCCCAATAAGTTTTATGCCCTGCCGCAAGCCCCACAGATCTTCAAACAGCTCTTAATGATTGCAGGATTTGATAAATACTTTCAGATTGCTCCGTGTTTTCGCGATGAAGACGCACGGGCGGATAGAAGCCCAGGCGAGTTCTATCAACTGGACTTTGAAATGTCTTTCGTAGAACAAGAAGATATCTTCGCCGCCCTAGAACCCGTACTACACGGAGTCTTTGAAGAATTCGCTCCCAACGCGGCAATTACCCCCGCTCCCTTTCCGCGTATCGCCTACGGACAAGCCATGACCCGCTATGGTTCCGACAAGCCCGATCTACGCAATCCATTAGAGCTATGCGAAGTCGCCGATATATTTTCAGGCTCAGGCTTTCGTATCTTCGCCGAAGTCGCCAAACAAGGCGGAATTGTCCGCGCCTTACGGGCTCCGCAAGCCGCCCGCCGCCCGCGCAGCTTCTTTGACCGCCTGAACGACTGGGCGCGTGAAATCGGAGCCAACGGGCTGGGCTATCTTATCTACGACGACCAAGGCACAGGACAAGGCCCCATCGCCCGCAACCTAGAACCAGACCGCATAGAAGCACTCGCCAAACGCACAGACGCCCAGCCAGGCGATGCACTATTCTTCATCGCAGGGGAAGCCCGAACAGCTGCCGTACAAGCAGGTCTCGCCCGCGATGAAGTAGCACGACGATTAGACGAAACCCGCGAAGCCAAGACTCCGCCACTCATAGAACAAAACGCCTTCCGCTTCTGCTGGATCACCGACTTTCCGATGTACGAGCCTGATCCTGAAACAGGAAAAGTACGATTTTCACACAATCCCTTCTCTATGCCCCAAGGCGGATTAGAAGCCCTAAACGGTGACCCACTTTCAGTCCTAGCCTACCAATACGATATCGTCTGCAACGGCACCGAGCTCTCATCAGGAGCCATCCGTAACCACGTACCAGAAATTATGCTCAAAGCCTTTGAAATCGCAGGCTACCAACGCAAAGATGTAGAAGAACAATTCACAGGAATCCTATCCGCTCTACGCTTCGGAGCCCCACCACACGGCGGCTCAGCCCCAGGCATAGACAGAATCGTAATGCTACTCGCCAACACCACCAACCTGCGCGAAGTCGTAGCCTTCCCCATGAACCAACGCGCCGAAGACCTAATGATGCACGCCCCCGCCGAAATCACCCCCGAACGATTGCGCGAACTCCACCTACGCCCCGCTCCACCACCCCCCACAACAAAAGACACCACAACAAAAAATACTGAAAACTAAGCCCCAAACTAAACCGCAAACTAAGCCCAAACTAAGCCGCAAACCAAGCCGTGAAGACAAAGCCAATCTGCGCTATCCTCACACCACAAATTCAAATCCAAAAATCGGGGGGTAGCTCAGCCTGGTAGAGCACCACGTTCGGGACGTGGGGGCCGGAGGTTCAAATCCTCTCTCCCCGACGCACCGCCGCAAGGCGGACGCACCGCAAGGTGCAAAAATATTTTTCAAGGCGGAGCCTAGCTTTCCTGCTGATTTTGCCAAATCGGAGCGAAAAAAATTTGAATCCGCCTGAAAATGGCTCATTTCCTATATAGGAGAATTTCGCAACTCTATTAGCCACGAACCCGTAAACTCCCAACCCCCAAACCAAGGATATTCCTATGCACACCAACGCCGACAGCCCAAGCCCGACAGCCGCCCAGCTGGCGGAAGTGTGCCAATACCTGTCCGCCCTTGACCCCGAACTACTGACAGAATCCCTAGCCAACCACTACGCAGGGCAGGCGGACAAAAGCGCGGAAATCCGCAGGGCTAACCTTGCTCAACTCCTACCCCATCTGAACGACAAGCTAGAAGACGAAGTCAAAGCCCTACTGTCGTTGCAACGCTCTATTCAAGAAGAAGATGAAGCGAACGCCAAAGAACGCGCCCTTGGCAGGGCTTTTAACGCCCAACGCCGCCGAGACGAACGCCAGCTCATAATGTTCAACTTAGAGTTATTGCGGCTCAATCCTACGCCCGAGGGCTTGACCGAGCAAGAACTTCGCCACCACCAAGAAATTACGACCGAGACGATGAATAGGCTCACCGAAGCCTTAGAGAATATGCGCACACGCGGAAAGCTCGTAGAGCCTGAAACCTTTGACAAGAAGCAAACCATAGCCCCCCGCCGCAACCTGCGGAGAGAAGAAGCCATACGGCGTACCGAGATGATCCGCGAGCTGACGCAGTTTTGCGAGCTTGTAGAACAAGTTGTGGCAGGACAGAAAATCGTTGATGACGCGACTATGGCAGAGCTAATTGACCGCGCTCAGGCGTACCTATCCCCTGACGAACATATCAAAGAGTACAGCGAGACCGAAGACTACCGCTCTACGCGGCGTTTGATAGATAATAGTTCTTCACACGAGAAGAAGATTGCGTTGCGTGTAGAAGCCGAAGACCGCTACGACGGCATGGATTGGAGCAACCCCTACGAAAAGAAACCCGACAAACCCAAAAAAGAGCCCGGTGCCATCTATGTAGACGGAGGCAATATTCCCAACCCAAAACTCTACCCCCCAAAACCCAAATCCCAATCCCCCTGACACCTTGCGGGCACCTTGCGGTGCGGCATTCGTGCCAAGCCTTGTATCCCCCACCAGCCGTTAAGCCCCATAGTTTCAATGAAGGGCTAATTGAGCCAAGCCCCAAGTGCGCCCACCTGCGGGCGAAGCCACGCGGGGCTGAAGGCTCTCCCGAGGGGGTAAGGGGAAATGCTAAATGTTGGGATATCAAGTAAGATTAGGCTTCATACCATTCAAGAATACACTTCATTCCCTCCAGCATTTCAGTTAACAGCCATGAGTGATGAGCCGCGCAAAAAATCCCTGCCTAAGCGAGTGCTCGGGCAGGTCAGTAACCTGATCCTTACGGGAGCCCTGTTTCTTCTGCCCATCGCTCTGTCACTCTGGCTCATCTTTTGGCTCTTCACGCTTATAGACGGAACCATACTGCAAACCCTCCAACTAGAAGACGCAGACAAAGAAACCACCAACTTGCCCTTCGTCATCCCAGGACTCGGAGTCGCACTCGCACTCGCCGCCATCACCATACTCGGAAGACTCTCCGCAGGAGTGCTAGGACGATTCTTCGTCACCACTTCAGAACGACTCGTCCTTTCACGCCTGCCCGTAATCAGAAACCTATACCGAACTTCCAAACAAATCACCGAAACACTACTCGCCAATGGCGACAAATCCCTGCGCGAAGTCGCACTGCTACGCTATCCACATCGCAACTCGTGGAGCCTGTGCTTCATAGCCCGTAAAGCTCCATACGCCATCAGCCAACATATCGGTGAAGACGCAGTCGGAGTCTTCGTTCCCGCCACGCCTAATCCAACCACCGGCTTTCTGCTCTTCGCCCGCCGCAGTCAGCTAGAACCGCTGGATATGTCCACCGATGAAGCCGCAAAATTTCTCGTCTCCTGCGGAATCCTGCAAGACGAAACCAACAACGACAGCGAACACAAAAAACACCGCCCAGAAGGCCGTATCGGCACTTGGCTCCGCCGACACTTCTTCGGCGGACTGCTTGTCGGTGTGCCCGTGCTTTTTACCCTGTGGCTCTGCTGGAAAATCGCTTCCTTCCTAGACGGTATCGCCCACGGAGTTCTGAACTCAGTCATACCCGAAGACACCATGAGTGGCACCGTGCCAGGGATGGGCTTGCTTGCACTCCTTGTCTTACTTCTAATCGTCGGCTGGATGGCGCACGATTGGCTCGGCAAAAAAATTATGGCTTACCTAGAGCGTTTCATGCCCCGCGTACCCCTCGTTGGTGGAGTCTATTCCGCTTTCAAAATGCTCGTTGATAATACCTTCTCACGACAAGGCAAAGCATTTCGCCGCGCCGTATTGTTTTCGTACCCGCGTAGCGATCTGTGGGGACTCGGCTTCGTCACTTCAGACGCAAGCACAAAAATTACCTCACGCACAGGCACAGACCTATGCAATATCTTTTTTCCAACCACACCAAATCCGACAACAGGGTTTTTCCTGATGGTACCGCAAGAAGATGTACACCCCGTTTCTCTGTCCGTAGAAGAAGCCTTCAAGCTAATCTTGTCGCTCGGGCTGTCAGAAGGAAATTAACCAAAATGTCCAAATACGCTCTCGCCTGTGCCTGCTGTCTGCTCCTATTCGCCTTGGAACACGCAAGTCAGTCGGCAAACGCGCAAAGCACCTTCGTCGCCCAAGAAACTTCAGCCTGGGTGATCTCTGGCGTAGCTCTAGAAAGCCGCGCCGAAAACGCAACCCAAGCCCGCGAACAAGTCTTCAACGCCGCTCGCCGCGTGGCTCTAACCCGCCTGTGGGAGCGTATCCTTACCCCCGCCGCCCAAGGCACCGTGCCGCATGTCTCAGACGCAACTCTAAACGCCTGGGTGGAAACAGTCCGCGTGCGGCACGAACGCTACGACGACACACGCTACGCAGCAATTCTAACCTTGCGCTTTCGTCCCGAACCAATTCGGGCTTTTCTCACAGGACATCAAATCATTTGGGCAGAAGCCGTAGCGCGTCCGCTTTTGGTCTTGCCCGTTTTGACGCATAACAGTAGCGCGCCCATTCTGTTTGAAGGAAATAATCCATGGCTAGAGTGGTGGCGGGAAGCAGAACTACAGTACGGCTTGGTGCCCATCCGTGTGCCGCTAGGCGGACTGCAAGACCTTGCCCGCGTCAAAGGCGAGCAAGCCCTCGCCAGTAACGCCTCAGCCCTGCATGCAATTTCAGCACAGTACCAAACGCGGGGCGTTGTAGTCGCGCACCTAGATCTTCTCACCAGCGATTACGGAGCCACTCGCGCCTTGCTAAGTGCAACCCATTATCGTCCGCGCGAAACCGTGCCGCCTTTGCTGGAAGTCTTTTATCCTGACCCGCAGGCAGACCCAGACTTCCAAGAAACTTTCCGTCAAGCCGCCGATGCAATCCTATTGCCCCTACAAGAAGAGTGGCGGCGGCGCAATCTGGTCAATCCCGACCAAGAAACCGAAATCATCGCCGTACTAAAAACCCGCAACGCACAAGATTGGGGCAAACTACGCCAAGCCCTGCGGACTCTCACAGCCGCAGGAGGAGTCGCCGGCGTAGAAGCAGAACTGTTCGGCTTTTCAGGGGCAGAAGTGTACCTCCGCTTGTCGCTGGGTGGCGGAGAAGAAGGCCTTGCCGACTCGCTGATCTCAGTCGGACTCGTACTACACGAGCAAGGCGAAGACTCACTCGCACAACAGGGCAGGGCATTTCTCGCCGAAACACCACGCCTGCGGCGGCTATCGTTTTCAGATGGCACTTTCTGACTTTAGAGTGATTTTGGCGTGATGCACTTTGCTTCCCGTATGCTCTACGCTCTAGCCATTCTTGGAATAGCAGGCAAAGTTTGCTAACATTGGCGGATTACAAGGCGGATTACCAAAAGTTCTGGCAGCACAAGTGCGCTCGGATGCACTACATCTGGGGGCTACATCTAGGGTGGGAGTAAGCACAATGTTGGACTCAAGACAAACAACTTTTCTTTTTATCTTGGGCGGTGGGCTTGTTGCTCTCGTTCTGCTGTTCCTGTTGCGCGGAGTTCTGGCACCTTTTGTCATCGGTGTACTTCTGGCTTGGATGCTGGTGCCTTTGCGTCCGCGGGTGGAAAAACTCGGCTGTTCGGAGTCAATCGCTTCGGGTGTGCTGATCGCCGCCGTGGTGCTGCTATTTCTCTCTGGCTTTCTAGTGCTTTTGCCTGTCGTTGTCTCAGAAATTAACCACGCCCTTGGCGCCTTAGAAAGTCAGGTCCGCGATGGCTCGCTCAGCGAACGTTCGCTCTTTGGCTTCAACTGGGGGGAAAGCCTGTCAGGGCTTCTACAAGAAAGCGCAACAACTGCAGGCTCGTTGCTAAACCAAATCAACAAATGGCTCCTTCAACCCTTGCTTTCAGGTGGAGCCGCCTTGCTAGGGGCTTTTTACTTTCTGTTTGTCGTACCGCTTGCAGGTTTCTTCTTACTGCGTGATTGGGAAAAATTCGCCGCCAGTGGCGAGAATTGGTTGCCGCGTCCTTGGGTGCCTTTGCTCCAAGAGTTTTCGCTGGATAGCCGCAAGCTGGTCGCACAATGGATCCGTGGCGTTGCGATTGTCATTGCGCTTCTGTCAGTGGTCTATATCGTAGGCTTGTCGCTAATCGGTTTAACGCATGCCGTATCAGTAGGGCTTTTCGCAGGCTTGATTTCTTTTATTCCCTTCATCGGTGGATTGTTCGGTATTCTGGTCGCAGGCGGGCTTTCCATCGTGGAGTTTGGTTTCGGCTGGCAAACCTGGGCAATCGCTTTACTCTTCATCGTCGTGCAAGTCTTAGAAAGCAATTTCATCACACCAAAGCTGGTGGGTGGCACGATTGGTATGCATCCGCTTCTTGCAGTCTTTGCCTTGTTCATCGGTGGCTCGCTATTCGGACTGCTAGGCGTAATGTTGGCTCTTCCTGTTTCGGCGGTCTTGGGGCTGGTGCTACACCAAGTCTCCCGCGTATGGAAAGAAAGCCGCTTCTACCGCTCTGGTTTTGCCAAAAGCCTAGACCTAGATCTCTAACCACATACGATGGGGAAAGGTATTTCAGGTACAGGCACAGCAAATCTGGCTTGGTCTCCTTCTTGGGCAAGCGCAGATTTTTTCACCACCCTTGGCAATCTGCAAGCCTTTCGTGCAGTTTCTTTGCCGTCTGAGTCAAGCGAATGCTCCGAGCTTTGGGGACACGGACAGGTTTTGCTCCTGCTTGGCTCCGCGGGTAGCGGCAAAACCCATCTTACGCACATCTGGGCAGAACACCGCCACGCCCGCGGCGAATTGATAGCGCAAAGCCTAAGCCCGAGCCTGACCCGCGACCAGTGGCACGAAGTACAGCCACAAGCACACGATGGCTTCATCGTTGATGACTTCGCCTCGGTCTTGGGAAACCACGAGCAAGAAGTAGGCTTTCAGCACTTCCTAGACGCGGTAAAGCGCACAGCACAGGCACGGTTGCTCCTGACAGCACGAGACGAAGACTCGCTTGCCAAAGCTATCCTGCCTGACCTACGCACACGGCTTGCAACCATCGCCCGCCAAGCCATTCAGCCACCCGATGATCTTCTGCTAGAAGCCGTGCTGGCTAAGCTTTTCCATGATCGTCAGATACGCCCTGACGAGCAGCTGTTAAAATGGCTTCTTAGACACCGTGAGCGTTCGTACGCTTCGGCTCTGGCTGTAGTCCAGCAATTAGACGAAGCCGCTCTACAAAGACGCAGAAAGGTAAATCTAGCCTTGGTTAGAGAAATATTTTCATAAAAACAGACTCGCCTATTGCCCCTTAGCAGCAACAATAACTTTTTCTAAAAGGGCACGGTTTAAGTGCCCGTCAGGTGGCAAGCCTTGAGTCTTTTGAAAAGCCGCTATGGCTTTGCGTGTGCCACTGCCGAAGACTCCGTCAATGTCTCGGGTGTAGTGTCCGAGTTTCTTTAGGGCAGTTTGCAACTGGCGCATTTCTTCTAGGCGTATCGGCTCATCATCTGCGGGCAGACTGGGTGCAGCTTTGCCTCCGATCCTATCGGCAAGGCTTCCCACCGATAGGGCGTAGAGCCGCGAGCGGTTCCAGTTTAAAATACGGTTGTAATTTTCATAGACCAGAAAAGCGGGTCCATTGGCTCCTGAAGGCAGAAGCAGAGCCGCAGACACTTTGTCTTGGGGCAGGGGGCTTCCGTTTCTTCGCAGGATACCCAGTGCCTTCCAAGCCGCCCGTGTCCTGCGTGTCTCAGGCGGAGTGCGCACAGACGCCAAGCCAAAGTCTTTGAAGCCAGCAGGCAGAAGCACTTCTTCGCCCCAGGGCGCATCACGTCGCCAGCCAAGGGAATGCAAAAATTTGCCTGCCGAGTGAAAAGCATCAGGCAGACTAGCGAATAGATTGCGTTGTCCGTCTCCGTCTCCGTCTATGGCGTAGGCACGGTAGGTGGAGGGCATAAACTGCATATGACCAACAGCTCCCGCCCAAGAGCCCTGATATTCGGCAGGGTTGAGTGCGCGTTCTTCCAATAGACGCAAAGCCGCCAAAAGCTCACGGCGAAAAAACGCGCTTCTGCGTTCGTCGTAAGCCAGAGTCGCCAGAGCCGCAACGGTATTGTACTTGCCAAGATGCTTGCCGTAGGCGGTTTCCATGCCCCAGAAGGCGGCGAGTATTTCAGGGGGGACTCCGTACCGTTGGTGCACTTCGTCCAGTAGGGAGCGGTGTTCGGCTAAAACTTGTCTGCCACGTTCCGTGCGTTCTGCGGTGACGCGCAAGCCATAGTAGCCACTGAAGGATTGGGTGAATTCGGGCTGGCGCCTATCTAGCTCAATAATTCGCTCTATCGGAGTAATGTCAGCAAATACTTGGTCAAATAGTGTGCCTGAAATCAATCCGCCGCCAACGGCTTCAACCCGTAGGTCAGAAACCCACTCGGCAAATGGTTGCTCTGCGGCTTCGGCGGGTGAAGCCACCACAAGCCACAGAGCCGCAAGCCACAGAAAAGAAACAAGGGCAGAAGCAAGGACAGCAAAAGACAGAAAACGGGTCATAGAGTGGTTCCTGTGGTGTGGTGGGTCATTGGGCGGCTCCTGTGGCGGGCTGGCGGATGGGGCGGGATTCGAACCCGCGAGAGGCATTAACCTCTGCTGGTTTTCAAGACCAGTGCCTTAAACCGCTCGGCCACCCATCCGCGCCCATCATACCAGTCTGCGGAAAATTTGCTCTACAATGGAGCATAGCTTGTGATTCTTCTGTCTTGTCTGTTCTGTCTGCTCTTGCTCTGTCTTTCGCTACGCTGCTCTGAACGCGATGTCTCTGCGCTTGCTGTTTTCTCTGGTGCTTTTTGTCAGCACCTTGGTCTTGGTGGGGTGTACTAAACCGCCACCGCCGATAGCGGCTCCGCCGCCTGATTTGACCAAGGGCGGAAGGTATAAAGTTGGCTCGCCCTATACCATCAAGGGAGTCACCTATAATCCGAAGGAAGAGTGGGAGTATGAAGAAGTGGGTATTGCTTCTTGGTATGGTCCAAACTTTCACGGACGACGCACCGCCAACGGCGAGTTCTTTGACCAGAATGCAATTTCTGCCGCCCACAGGACTTTGCAGCTGCCGAGCATTGTGCATGTTGAGAACTTGGAGAATAATCGCACTTTGATTGTTCGTGTTAATGACCGTGGGCCCTTTGCCCATGATCGTATTTTGGATCTATCGCGGCGGGCAGCACAGTTGTTAGGATTTGAGCAAAAGGGCACGGCGTTGGTGAAGGTGCGTTTGCTTGAGCCTGAGAGTCGGGTAATCAAGCAGATTTCGCTGGGCGAGCGTTCTGCGGACAGTGCGCCTGCCTTGTTGGAAATCACTTCTACGCCAACGGGGCAGAGTGGGGAGACGATACTTGAAGGGGAAGCCGTGCAGGAAGAAGACGGAATTTCTCGAGCCGACTTTGGGGTGCAAGAAAATGTCGTAGAGGAGTCGCTTGATGGTGGGGCTAACGCAGAAGAACAAGTGGCAGAAGAACAGGTAGCAGAAGAACAAGTGGCGGAAGAGTTAATCTCCGAAGAGCCGATTATAGAAGTTCGTGGTGATACGGAAGTTTTGCTGAGTGAAGAAGAAGCGGCGGCTCTTGAAGCGGAAGCCAATCGCACGGGGAATCCTGCCAATCAGGATGAGTTTTATGTTCAGGTGGGTTCGTTCCGCAGTCGTGGAAATGCTGAAACCCTAGCGGCTGAGCTTTCAGAATTCGGCGTGGCGAGCTTACAGGAAGCCGAAGTTGGTGGAATCCGCTATCATCGGGTGCGGCTGGGTCCCTTTGCCACCACCGAGGAGGCAAGTGATTTGGCGGCTCGTTTGGCTCAGGGGGGGTATCCGAGTGTGCAAATTGTTCGTCAAGCCCCTCCACAAACACAGCTGACTGCGCCAGAATAGGGGCAGGAGAGGCTATAGAAGCCACAGAAGCCCATAGAAGCCATAGAAGCTGTAAGAGCCACACAGAAGCCACTAGAAGCCTACAGAGCCATACAGAAGCCTTAGAAGCCCATAGAAGCCCTATAAGCCACACAGAAGCCCTACAAGCCCTATAAGCCACACAGAAGCCTATGGAACATACAGAAACCCCGCCTATTGCCGTCAGAACCGCTCGTTGTTTGCTGGCAGTTGCTCTTGCTGTGGTCTTGAGCGGAGGGTTTGCTCTGTCGCAGGCCCAAGCGCAGTCTTATCAAACCCCCGCTAAGTCAGCGGTCTTGCTGGATTACGAAACCAACACGCCGCTGTTTGAGAAGAGTCCGCATAAGCCTTTGCCTCCTGCGTCGCTTTCTAAGTTGGCGACGATTTACTACACCTTGCGTGCCATCAAGCGCGGACAAGTCGGCTTAGAAGACGAATTCACGGTTTCCGAGAAGGCGTGGCGTATGGGTGGCTCTAAAATGTTCGTGGAAGTGGGTAAGAAGGTATCGGTAGAAAATCTTTTGCGTGGTGTTATCGTTTCGTCGGGCAATGATTCCTCGGTGGTCTTGGCAGAAAACTTTGTTGGCTCGGAAGAGTCCTTTGCCCGCGTGCTGACCGAGATGGGGCGTGAGCTAGGATTGAAAAATTCTACTTTTCGTAACGCAACGGGCTGGCCGCATCCGCAGCATATGATGACAGCTTCGGATATTGCTAGTTTGTCGCGGCATATTATTCATGATTTTCCTGAGCAGTATCCGATGTTTGCAGAACGCTCCTTCACTTGGAGCGATATTACCCAGAACAATCGCAATCCCCTGCTCGGCGGAGAACTCGGCGTGGATGGGCTCAAAACAGGCCATACAGAAGCCGCAGGCTATGGCTTGGCAACCAGTGCCAAAAACCAAGACGGAACGCGACTCATTGCAGTTCTTCTCGGATTGACAAGCACAGCCCAACGCCGTCAAGAAGCCGAGCGGATTTTGCGTTGGGGGTTTCGTAACTTTACGACTCGCACTTTGTTGCAGGCGGGTGATACGATCCACCAGGCTGGGGTCTGGCACGGAGATGCAAGCCTTGTGCCGCTCGTGGTTCGGCAAGAAGTGCGGTTTGCGGCTTCGCACGATGATTTTCAGGGTATGAAGGCGAAGCTTAGATATACGGATCCGATTGTTGCACCGATACGCGAAGGACAAGAAGTCGGAGTTTTAACTCTCACTTTGGGCAAGCGGCAGGAAGATATTCCTGTCTATGCAGGGAGTGCAGTTGAAGAGCTGGGCGGGATCGCTCGTATCGCTTCGTCTTTGCGCTATCTATTGTTTGGAGCAGAAACGCCTGCAGTGGCTTCTGAGGGTAGTTAATGCCTGTCCGTCCACGAATGACAAAGCCGAATGACAAAGCCGAATGAAAACGCCGAATGACAACGCGCACAAAGACACAAAAGACGGGGCGGGCAACTGGACGAGCAACGAAGCAAACGGCAGGGCAAGCGACTAGACAGGCACAGCCACGGGTGGGGCGGCTGATTGTCTTAGAGGGCATAGACGGAGCAGGCAAATCTACGCAAGCTAGGCTTTTGGTTCAGCGTTTGCGGCAAGCCAAGGTGCCGTGTCTTTTCAGCCACGAGCCCGGCGGCACAGCAGGAGCCGAAGCTTTACGCGAGCTTTTGTTGCATCCGCCAAGGGGTGGCTGGAGCACAACTTCGGAAATCTTTTTGTTTTTGGCGGCACGGAATGAACATGTGCGGCGTAAGGTGCGTCCAGCCTTGGAGCAGGGCAAGGTGGTGGTTCTAGACAGGTTTTCTGATTCAACTCTTGCTTATCAGGGGTTTGGCGGTGAGATGACTCCGCGGGCGCGGGCGGCTTTGGCTCCGATCTTGGCGCAAGCGGCGGATGGGCTGCGTCCAGACCTGACGATTGTGCTGGATTTGCCCGTATCGGCGGCAGGCAGGCGCATAGGAATGCGCGGAGAAAAGCGCACCGATTTTGAAAAACGCGGCACAGCTTGGGCGAATCGGGTGCGGCGTGGATTTCTGGCGATGGCAAGGCACGGAGGCATTACGGCACGGACTCGGATTTTTGCGGCACGGCGTTACAGGGTCATAGATGCGCGTCTAGCCCCCAAGGAGCAATCTGAGCAGATATGGCGGGCGGTGCGCCCGATCGTCTCCCAGAGGCGTTAGGGAGCGTCTGAGGGGCATATGGGGCAGATATGGAAGTCATAGGGCACCAGAAGGCGCAGATGGCGATTCGCCAGAGCCTAGCGGGGGGGAATTTTGCCCATGCCTGGCTTCTTCATGGCCCACAGGGGATAGGCAAGGCGCGGCTTGCTTTGTGGGCGGCGATTTATATCCTTGGCGGACAGGAAGCCTTAGATGATGGTGAGCATCCGATAGCTCGCACTGTGGTGGCGCGGAGTCATCCTGACTTTTACCTTATCAATATGGATGAAGAAGAAAGTAAAACTAAAATAATTACAGTAGATAAAATAAGGGAATTGAATGAAAAAATGATGTTAACAGCGGGGCGGGGTGGCTGGCGGGTCGCAATCATTGATTCAGCTTGTGCTTTGAACCACCAAGCTGCCAATGCGCTTTTGAAAATCCTAGAAGAACCGCCGCCTAGAGTGGCTTTTCTTCTGCCCTGCCACCGACTCGGACGATTACCGCCAACTCTGGTCTCGCGGTGTCGCCGACTTGCCCTAACTCCGCCCAATCAAGCCGAATTTTCTGAAATTCTTGCCCGTGCTTTGCCACGAGCCCCTGTGCCGTCTGAAATAGAGCGTCTGCGGATTCTGGGTGATAATGCCCCCGGAGTCGCCCTGCAAATGAAAGAATGGGGCTGTAGCGAGCTTCACCAAGCCCTAGCGCGGGTGTTAAACAGCACCAGCCGACTAGCCCAGCATGAATTCGTTGGTTTGCTAGAACGCGATAAAGAGCTCAATTCTTGGCAGGCTTATGCGACTTTGATGCGTGGAATCCTAGAACGCGCACTTGCCAGCCAGGTAGGAGCCAAAACATCCACAGAAATAGCCACAGAAGCCGAAGCGGAAGCCGAAGCCGCCACAGAAGTGCTACGGGGCGTAGAGCCACGCCTTGAAGAAGAGCAGGGGCTTTTTGACAGGGTTGCGCCTGCGACTTTGTTGCAGGCGATTGCCGATCTTGCCGATTTGGACGAAAGGGTAGAGCGGACACACCTGAGCCATCCGCAGGCGGTTCTGGTCTCGCTAGAAGGAGTGGCGGCTTTGCGCTAGGGGTGGTGTTTTTGCTGACGCGGGTGGTGGTTTCCCCGTCAGGGGTGGGAAATAGGCTAAACTTGCGCTATGCGGAAGTGCATTTCCGCTTACACTTTTCTTTTTCCCTTACCCCTTTCCCTCTACCCTGTAGAATTTTCTAAACCTGCAAGGTTTCTAGCTATTGGTTCTGTCTTATGGCGCAAGCGCGGTATCATATCACTACGCCGATTTACTATGTGAACGACACGCCGCATATCGGCCATGCTTACACTTCGTTGTCGTGTGACTTGGTGGCGCGGTGGCACCGCTTGGCGGGAAAAGAAGTGCGGCTTCTCACAGGCACCGACGAACACGGACAAAAAGTCCGTAAAGCGGCAGTAGCACTCGGAGAAGACCCACAAGCCTTCACCGACAGAATTAGCGATAACTTCCGCGCCTTGGTGGAGACGATGCACTGCTCTCCTGATGATTTTATTCGCACTACCGAGCTGCGTCACCGTCAAGCTGTTCAAGAATTTTGGCGACGACTCCGCAGTCGCAATCAGATCTATGAAGGAGTCTATTCAGGCTGGTACGCTGTCCGCGATGAAGCCTTCTATGAAGAAGACGAAACCGAAGTCGGCGCAGACGGCATACGCAAAGCCCGTGCTAGTGGAGCCGAAGTAGAGTGGCTTGAAGAGCCTTCGTATTTCTTTCGCTTGTCTGAATGGCAAGACCGCTTGTTGCGGTTGTATGAAGAAAATCCGAGTTTTATTTTGCCTCCGACTCGGCGGAATGAAGTGCTTTCGTTTGTGCGCGGGGGTTTGCGTGACCTATCGGTCAGCCGCAAGGGGCTGGATTGGGGAATTCCCGTGCCAGATGATTCCGCGCATGTGGTCTATGTCTGGCTGGATGCTTTGGTGAACTATCTGGCGGCAACGGGCTGGCCTGACTCGGCACAGCAGGAGTCTTACGAAAAGTGGTGGCCTGCGGACTTACATATGGTCGGCAAGGATATTCTGCGTTTCCACGCCGTCTACTGGCCTGCGTTCTTGATGGCGGCGGAGCTTCCTGTCACCCACCAAGTCTTCGGTCACGGCTGGCTGCTCAACCGCGGACGCAAAATGAGCAAATCTGAGGGGAATGTTTTGCGTCCTGCGGACTTGGTGGAACGCTATGGGCTGGATCCGTTGCGTTACTACTTGATCCGCGAAGTGCCGTTCGGGCAAGACGGATATATCAGCCACGACTCGTTGGTAACCCGTTGCAACGCCGAGCTTTCAAACGGACTTGGCAACTTGGCGCAACGTTCGCTAACCATGGTGGCGAAGAACTTGGGCGGCACGGCTCCTGTGGCGGAAGCGGCGAGTGAAATTGTTGCTCCGCTTCTTGCTCGCACGGCGGGCCATATGGAAGAACAGGCACTGCATCTAATGGCAGAAGAAGTCTGGAGCGAAATCGGTGCTGCCAATCGCTTTTTTGACGAGCAGGCACCTTGGACTCTTGCCAAGGAAGGCAAGCAGGCAGAGTTAGCGGCGGTCTTGGCAGAGACTTTAGAAAGACTGCGGCTTTTTGCTTATCTGTTGTATCCGATTATGCCGACTTCGTGCCGCAGGCTTTTGGTGTTGCTGGGTGATCCTGCGGCGGACACGCCAGAGGGGGAGGGGAGTTTTACCTTTTCTGCCTTGGAGACTCCGTTGCCAAGCCGCCAATTACCTGCTCCGAAGCCGCTTTTTGCCCGTCTTGAAGAAGAAGACGAGGCGGAAAGCAAAGAATAAGCTAATAAATCACTTTAGAAACAAGCAAAATTGTGCTTTTTAACAATCCGTAAATCGCGTCTTTTTATGCTATTTGATACGCACTGCCACCTTGACTACCTGATACGAGGTCAGGACGGGGAATCTACCCCCGAACCCGAAGCCCGTTCATTGCTTTTGGCAGCTCTAACCCACGCCGAAAGCCAAGGAGTCAGCCAAATTCTCACCATTGCCACGACTCTCTCACGCTGGGACGAAGTCCTGACCGCAACCCGCCTAGCACAGGAAGCCAAAAACCAAGCCGAAAAGGTGCCAAAAGTCTTGTGTAGCGTCGGAATCCACCCCCACGAAGCCGAGAAAGAAGGGCAGGGAGAAACCGCCAAACACGCCCTAGAATCCCAAATCGCCCAAGGGGGCGCACAAGTCGCGGCAATCGGCGAAAGCGGGCTGGATTACTACTATAACCACAGCCCCCAACCTGAGCAGTTGGCTTCGTTCAAGACCCACATTGACCTAGCAGGGCAGTTGGAGCTGCCGTTGATTGTCCATAGCCGCAACGCTGAAGCCGATACAGCCGCCTGCCTTGAAGAAGGGGCAAAACGTTGGGGAGACAAGCTTTCGGGTGTTCTCCACTGCTTTACGGGCGGCAAAGACCTGATGGAACGAGCCCTGGCTCTGGGCTTCTATGTCTCTCTGTCCGGTATCGTCACTTTCAAGAACGCCGATGACCTGCGGGCTTTAGCTCTAGAAGTGCCTGATGATCGCCTGCTGATTGAGACAGACGCGCCGTATCTCGCTCCTGTGCCAAACCGAGGGCAGCGCAACGAACCTGCCTTCCTGCGCCATACCGCCGAGTTTTTAGCCGATTTGAAGGGCATGGACTTCAACTCCTTTGCTGAACTCACCACCAGCAACGCCCAACGGCTCTTCAAACAGTTTTCTTGAGCCTTACCAGCGAAGCCAGAACCCGCTTTCATAGTTATATTCGCCCAAGCGGGCAGGGGTCTGCATAAAGGTTTTGTAGCTCCAAAAATCGGTCATTTGTGCTTCGATAGACAAGCCCCAGCCAAGATTTGAGTGCTTCTTTTGGGTGAAGGAAAGACTTTCAGAATTCTCCCCCTGCTTGTCTTTGTTCCCCGCGATAAGAACAGGGATAGCAACTAGAGCTACTCCGACAATTACGCCAGCACCAGCACCGCCGCCACCGCCGCCACCAGAACCGCCACCGCCTGTCCCTCCAAAGCAACGCCAGCCAGTGCCTGCTGCTATCGCCCTATTTAGATCAGTAGGGGTAATTCCTGATAAATCGTAAAACCCGTTTCGTTCAGTAACACTGGGCAAGTTTAATTGATTTCTTAGCTCAAACATAAGGGATTGTCCGCCACTGCACGGGATATTAAGCGAAGTTCGAGCTAACTGCGCTTCGTCAGGTGTTAGTTCTGGTATCACATATCCTTGTGCAGGTAGTACCGCCTGAGTTACTCCAACTTCGGCATTTACTTGTGATGCGTAAGATACGAACAGTAGAGCCGCTGAAACAACGGCTAAGAAGTTAGTCGTTTTTTTCATTTTCTCCTCCTCAAGAGATTTATATTCAATCCTAAGTTATTATATACAACTTTTAGTAAAATAAGTAAAAATTCATTGGTCAGACTATAAATTCCACCTCCCCCATAGGGGCTTGCCACCACGAAGCGGTGACGAGGGCAAAGGGGGGGCAAGGGGATGCGAGCGTCCGTAAGACGCGAAACAAGCCTTGGGGGTGTGGGGTGGGAAAGGCACGGCAATTCGCTCGCATATGGGAGCGACAACGCCGCAGGCTGTGTAGTAGTATAGGCAGTGATAATCCGCAGAAAACCGCTAAAAGCTTTGCTTATCCATATGGCTTATTCGCATAAGATATATTATGTAAAATTACCTGCTGTCAAAATGGCGGGTATTCTTGGGCTTCAGATGGCTTGGTTCGTTAAGGCGGCTTTGGCTTTTATGGGCTAATCTGTAGCCAACGGCTTTGATTTCACACGCACTTTCACGCCTTCAGGGATTTCTTGTGTCGCATATTGACCCCATACACTTAGAGCGTTTGCCCCGCGACCAGATTTCTGAGCTGGCGGAGATAGCAATTGCCGAAGGCAATTCGCGTTCCATTGTCGGCTTGGGCCCGATTTGGGATTTGATACGGGGCGTGGAAGTCTTGAGCTGGGGACTCAATCGCGGCTTGGATATCTTCGCCGCTCAGCCATGGTGGTTGGTCTTTCCCGCCTTGGCAGTCTTCGGGGCTATTCTTGCCAGCTACGCGGATCAACTTGGCTGGCGACTCGCCCGCCTAGAAGATGCTGAAGATTTCGGCGTGCCGCTATCTGATGGCGAACAAAAACTGGTGCGAAGCAAACGTAGTTTATGTCCGCCGTGCGGGCGTAGGATCGCCTTCTACGACAATATTCCGATTGTTTCGTGGCTCACCCTGCGTGGCAGGTGTCGCTGTGGAGCCACTGCAATTCCGCGTCGCCATTTGGTCAGCGAAGTTTTGGGCGCACTGCTGTTGCCTGCTTTGTTCTTGTCGTTTGGTGCGACTACAACGTTTCTGGCGGTGGTGGTCTATGCGACACTGGCGGGTGCAGGCTCGTTGGCTGACCTTGAGCGGCGAATTCTGCCGAACCGCTTGAACTACTCTATTCTGTGGATTGGCTTGGCTTTTGCGGCGGTATCTCCTGCCAGTCGCGGACACGATGCACTCGCGCACTGGCTTCGCGCACCGCTGGAAGTGCCGATTATCCCTGCTGTGATGACGGTCTTGGGCGGCTGGATTTTTCTCTGGCTCTTCAATCGCATCTTGCGTGGAGTCTACAAGCAAGAAGACTCGCTCGGCTGGGGTGATGTTAAGCTGTTGGTTGCACTGGGGGCTTGGCTGGGCCCGAGCGGTTTGGTGGTGGCGATTGTGCTCGGCGGCTGTTCGGCTTGCATCTACGGACTTGCCGCCCGCCAGCGCGAATTTCCTGCGGGGCCACACTTAGCCTTGGGCGGGTTGTTGGCGATGACTCCGCAGGTTCAGGAGCAACTGACGGTCTTGGTGATACAGATTAGCGAACAGCGTTTGCAGGGTGGCGCGGGCGTGATTTCGTATTTTCTGTTCTTTTAGTCTTTCTTACGGAGTCCCTACGATGGCAGATGAAATTAACCCCAAAGAGCTAACCGTTCTGGTTACAGGAGCTTCGTCAGGCTTCGGAGCCGCCACCGCCACGCGCTTTTTGAACGCAGGGGCGAAGGTGATTTTGGCGGCACGCCGAGCCGAACGGTTAGAGCAGCTTGCCGCTGACTATGGCACACAGGCGCATTGCGTTGCGTTAGATGTGTGCGACAAGCAAGCCGTGGAGCAAACCATTGCTACCCTGCCCGCTGAATTCAGTGCGATTGATCTGCTGGTGAATAACGCGGGTTTGTCGCGTGGATTAGAAGCCGCGCACGAGACCCAATGGGAAGATTGGGAGGCGATGATCCGCACCAACATTGACGGGCTGTTGCACTGCACACGGGCGGTTTTGCCTGTGATGGTTAAGCGCAATCGCGGACATATTATTAACTTGTCTTCTATTGCGGCGAGTTATCCGTATCCGGGGGGGAATGTTTATGGCGGCACCAAGGCTTTTGTGCGGCAGTTTTCGCTTGGCTTGCGCTCTGACTTTGCAGGACGGGCTATTCGCGTGACTTCGCTAGAGCCGGGCAAAGCCGAAACCGAGTTTTCGCTGGTGCGTTTCGCTGGCGATGAAGTCCGTGCCAAGGCTGCTTACGAAGGCTATGACCCGCTTACAGCCGATGATATTGCGCGGTGCATCTTTTGGGTGGCTACCCTACCCCGCCATATCAACATTAATACAATGGAAGTTATGCCGTTGGCGCAGTCTTTCTCCGACTTTCAAATGAAAGATGCACCGCTTGATTAAGCTGGCGGGTTAAAAGGTGATATTAAAGCCGAGGGCAAAGCCGTATTCGGCAGGAGCCGAACGCGTATGGTTTGGTTGGTGGCGGTAGAGAAAGCGGCTTTGCATGGTGAGCCAAGGTTTGATTGTGCGGCTTTGTGCGATTTCTAGCCGCAGTTCGCGTCCTGACGGACGCAAACCCACGCGAGCTGATTCAAACGCCACGCGATTTTCGTTGCTGTAATAGCGGGCGGGATAGTGCAGGTCTAGTGTGCCGCTTGTGGTGCGCAGGGGTTGTGAGATTTGCGCTCCTGTTAGGGTTTTGCCGTTGTGCGAAGCTTGTGTCAGACCCAAAGCCCAGCCCAAGGCGCGGACTTTATTCCAGCGGGCGATAAGTCCGCCCTGCCCTGCGTGGGTGCGCGATGCGGTTATGTCTGCGTTTAAGGTTAGGCTGTGTGGCAGGCTACGCGATGCGCCAAGGCTGAAGGCGTAGGTTTGTGCGCCGTGGTTGAAGCCGTAGATTCCTTGATTGGCTCCGCCGAGGGTTTGTGACTCTTCGTCTAGCAGGGCGGCTTGCCAGCGCAGTTGCACTTCGGGTTTGGCGGAGTGTTTTCCTGCCAAGCGGATGAGTTGTTGCTTACTGTTTTGGCTATCACCCTGTGGGTTAGCGTCTTGCGCGGAATCCCTGCCCGTCAGAGTAGAGCTAGAGTACGAGAGTTGCACTTGGCTTGTGCCCTTCCCTTCTGTGCTTCTGTAGGCGACAGAAAAGCTCGGAGACTCACCCAGCAAGTTGCTTAAACTTTCGCTGGGTGCGCCACTGGCGAAAAGTTCGGCTTCCTGCGGCTTAAATGGAGTCGTGTTTGGGCTGAACGAAAAGTGCATTGCGGCTTTGTCAGAAAGCACTGCCTTTGCCACAGAAAAGCGCAAAGCCCGCACAGGAGCCAGCAACAGCAAGTCGGTGTGGGTTTCTGCGCCTGTGGCGACAAGCGCGGACAAGGCTCCGCGATGGGCGCGTCCAAGGTCATCAATCACGATGGCGCGGTCTAGAGCTACCTGCAGCCGCCCAGGCGCATCACCAAACGGAGTGCCAAGTGCCAAAAGGCTTCCGTGGCGATGCACCCGCGGCACGGTAGCCCAATCGCCCGAGGTTAAAGCCACGCCGCCTGGACTATCTTGCGTTTGCTGAATGCTCAGGGCGGCTTTGAGGTCAAGCAGTCCGTGTCCGACTTCGTGGTCTAGTTTGCCAGCGAGGCGACAGGCTTTGCCGCGCATGCCTCGGCATTTTCTGAGTCCGAAGGTGGTGTCGAGCAGGTCTTGGGCGGCGTCGAGTCCGTTGTATTGCGGGTTGGTTTCTTTGAAGTATTGCACCAGCAAGGTGATGGACGCTGTGACCACAGAAGCCGCGTAATCGGAGCCGCGTTGATTTGGGTTTAGCCCTGCTTCGTCTAAGCCCCTGTCGTTTTTTACGATGCTGAGAACAGGAATACCCTGAAACAGATGCGGTTCGCCGCCTGCGTGGTGGCTGATGGGCACGAATAGACAGCGGGCTTTGGTGTTGCCGCAAGCATTGGAGTCGTAGGCGCGGTACCATTCTTTCGGCAAGATTGAGTCAAAGCTGGTTTTGCTTGCTTTGATGGGGCCTTGCAGTGCGCCGACTGTGAGAATATAGCTTCGCAGTCTAAGGTTGCGGGTGACTTCGTCTGACTCTCCTGCGTAGAAGGACTTCGTTTCATCGGCGAAGATGGCGGGATAGTTGCCTGAGAATTCGGGGTTTGCGAGTCGTTTATGGCCGTTGAAATAGACGATCATTTTGCGCCAGAATCCGTCGTCTCCGAGTGGCGCGACTGTGGGAATATTTTTTGCGCCAAGGTCGGCGATTAGGTCGCGCAGAACATTGTAGGTTTCTTGGCGAAGCGGAAAGGTATTTTCTACGGTATTGGTTAAGGAGTTTCTATTACGATTAGAAGGATCGGGCTGACCGATGGCTTTGCGGCGGGTGATTTCTGCGTCTAGGGCGGTGATCATGTTGTTTACGCGGTCGCGGAAGTTGAGAAAATTGTTCTGCAGCAGGCCAGCGTAGAGTCGTTCTGAGATATAGGGGTGGGCTTCGTAGGTTGGATTTACACTCCCGCAAAGTTTGCGTCTTTCGCTTTCGGGAATAGAGTGCGAGTTTTCTTTGTCGCCCCACCAGTGCGGACTGGCGATGATGGCGTGAAAGTTTTTGTAGCAGAAGTAAGAGACAACGGCTCTAAGCAGCTCGGCACGAATGGCTTGCTCGCCTTTGTATGAAGTGCTGAACTGCACGGCGACGAGCGGCTGGCTGGTTTCGTGGGCGTCACTGACGAAGCGGTCGCGCAGGCGGTTGGTGAAGCGGTATTGTTTTACGCCATTGACGGTATATTCTTGTACTTTAAAAAACTGTCCGCGCACGGTTTTTGCCAAGCGGTCTTTATCGGCGGAGACAAGCCCGCGCAGGCCATAATTTTCGTTGAGAAATTTTTTGAAGGTGAAGGTTTTGTCGGTTTGGCGGCCGACGAGTCGGGCGTTGTAGGCGTTGCTCCAGACGCGGACAAGATTGATGGCGGTGATTTGCGCGTTATTTTTTTCTACATCGTAGTCGTAGCCGAGGTTGAGGCTAGGGTCGTTGTAGTTTGGCAGGGGCAGTCGCTGGTGAATGGCTTCGGACGAAAACATGTACAGGCTTGCGCCACGGGCGAGTCCTTGCGGATACTCCGTCCCGCCTTGTGCCCCGATGACGCTGCTGATTTGTAAGCCGCGTGTGCTTTCGGCGGGGTTTTGGCGTTGAAAGTATCCGCGCCGTGTGATGACGAGGCGGCGGCTTGCGAGCGCGTTTTGCAGCAGGTTGTTGTGGTAGGCGAAATCAATGCCGATGAGTGCGGCGGCGGAGTCGCGTCCGTCTAGGGGGGTGCCGCGTGGAGTTTTTGTGGGTTTGCCGAGTGAGAAGGTGTTGTGCCAGGTTTGCGTGGGCGTGGGCGTGAAGGTGATGGTTGTTGTGGATGTTACTTCTACGGGGTCTGGGTCGGGCGGTGGCGGCGTAGGTATGGTTACGAATACTTCTACTTCAACGGGTTTGGGGTCTTTGATGGGCTGGGGCTGAAGTGTGATTTCGGTTTCTGCGGTGACTTCGGGGTTGAGTGCGACTTCGGTTTCGTCTTGAACTTCTGGTTCGGGTGTGGCGGGTGGCGGAATGATGATGGTTTGCGTGGTGGGTTCGGGCGGTGGCGGAGGTGTGCCTTCAACGATGGTGGGCTTGTGTGTGGGTTTGGTTTCTGAGACGAGGGTTAGAATGAAAGGTGTGTCGTCGTCGTCATCGTTGTTGTCGTTGGGGTCGGGCTGACCGACTGGATTGGGCGGCGGTTTGCCGATGACTCCTGATGGAGTGTTGCCTGTGGGGGTGATGACGGTTGGCGGTGTTGGTGGCGTTGGTGGCGTTGGCGGAATGACGGGCTGGGGGATGGTGACGGTGGTGGTTGCTTGTACTTCTACGGGGTCTGGGTCGGGCGGTGGAGGTGGCGGCGGTATGGTTACGAATACTTCTACTTCAACGGGGTCGGGGGCTACGGTTTGCGGAGGCTGAATTGTAAATTGGCTTTCTACGCGGGCGGGTTTGGGGTTGAGTGCGATGGTGGTTTCGTCTTGGATTTCTGGTTCGGGTGCGGCGGGTGGCGGAATGGTAATCGTCTGGGTTGTGGGTGCAGGTGGTGGCGGAGGTGTGCCTTCAACGATGGTGGGCTTGTGTGTGGGTTTTGTTTCGGAGACGAGGGTTAGAATGAAATCTTCTTCTTCTTCGTTATTGTCAGTATTGCCATTGTCGTCCGTGACGGTGACTTCTTCTTTTTCTTCTTTTACGGTTTCTTTTGGTTTGTTGGGGTCAGGTATGCCTGAGCCACCTGTTGGGTCAGGGGTTTCGTCAGGCGGATCATCAGGCGGGTCGTCAGGCGGAGTTTCATCGTCGGGCAGTTCTTCTGTGTTCGGCAGGGTTGAGCCGACATAGACGCGTTCTGTGGTTGGAGTACTGCCGCCGCCTCCAGAACCGCCACCTCCCCCGCCGCCGCAAGCAACAAGAGCTAGGGAGAGTAAAAAGGGGATGAGTGGGAAGCGGGGGGTGAATATGGAGGTAAAAAAATCAAAGTATCTATGACTGCCCCGTGGGGCAACGAATCGCGCCTTGCCTTGGCGCAGTGAAACCATTCGCGTTGGCAACGAACTCTCCTCCGCCTCGTGGTGGGGTGTAGCGGTTTATATGGGGTCTCCCTCTGTCAACCGAACTTTTGATGAATTTCTATTGTAAGCCTTTTTTCTCCTGTTAACAAATTTTTATTTGGGGGTATTCTAGAAAAAGCCCCCCTGTGAAGGGGGGCGTAGATGCGGAGCGCAGGTGGTGGGGTTAAGGGGTTAGTGTTTTTTCTTTGATGCCGATGGGAAACCCTGCAGAGTTGGTGACTCCGATTTCATGTGGGGTAGCTTCAAAACCCGGGAAATTGAGGCCATAAAATCCACTTAATGTGGGGCTAGCATATGATTGGCAACCAATAGTGTTATTTGGTGATGGAACTACAGGTTTTCCAGGTACGGAGGCTCTGGCTCTGGTGCAAATTTCGCCACTTGGTGCGGCTTTCAAAGCCTCTGCGATTGTGCCATATTTTTTCGGGCGGACGATGAAGTAAAAGGGAGGCGCGCCTATATCCCCATATTGACTGGGTAACATGACAATGGTGCCAGTACCGCCCGTGCTAAGTAAAAGTATTGAAAAAGAGGGTGCTGTAAGAGACTTGTCTATTACATAGACCAGTAGAGGGCTACCGAGAGTGACATAGGGATCATCCACACCCGTTATGGTGAGGTTTGCGGCTTCAAGCCCTTCTGTGGCATCGGGATCGGTTGCCGCGGTGAGCGTGAATACTTTTTGGTCTTCGCCCGCCTGCCCCTGTGCGATTGGTGCGAAGCTCAGGGTGCGCCCCGCTTCATTGGGGAGGGCAAAGTCAGCTGCGACTGTGGCTTTGTAGGGGGGCGTTGCGCTTGCATTGGCGACTCCCACAGGATTCCAGCGGATTTTTATGGGGAGTGGGCCAAAAGGTTTGCGCGAGAGTTTCACCATAAATTTGTCGGTTGGGCTATTCCCCTCTTTCATGGTTTGCGCATGGCTAGCATCGGTTGCGCTTGGGGTTGCGATTGCTATCGCCGTTACGGTTTGCCCCGATGTAGTGGTCGGATGAAGCGTAGCAGTCGGCTTGTCTTCATCTACATCGCTGATGGTGATGGCGGTTGAAAGCTTGGCGGGCGTGCTTGACAAAACGCCACGCCCTGAATCTGCCCCACCATCCGAGCCGTCAATATCGGTGAGTGTGAGAGAAAAGGCTTCACTGCTTTCGGCAATCAGATCATCGCGGCGCGCTTTGACGAAGATGACTTTTTCCGTCTCACCAGCAGTAAAGGTGGTTGAGAACTGCATCGCGTTGCCATCGGCTGTGCCGCTTGAGTATTTGGTAGTGCCTTCTGTATAGGTTGCGCCACTATCGCTGGTTGTGCCTTCAGATAGGTAATAGTCGCGGTTGAACTTGGCGTTTGTGCCACCCGTGTCAGCATTCGCATTCGTGCCTGCAGCATTTCCGCCGAAGATGTTATCCACCTGCCACTTGACGACAGGATACGGCGCACAGCTCGGCAAAGGTGTATTGGCGTTATCGGGGTCGCGCAAGACAATCTTCACCGCAACCGTGCCCTCGGTTTGGGCGTTTCCTGACCCTGTGCGTTCGGCGAGGCTATAGGTCTGCTCGGCAAAAGAGACTATCGGGCTGGTACAATCGTTGTCTTGAATCCCGACGATGCCCGTGGCGTTCGGGTTGTTGGGGTCACTGGTTTGCATGCGCGGATTGGCAACAGGCCCAGTCGCCCAGAAATGCACCCGATAAAACTCTTCTTTTTCTTCTGTGTCGTCAGCCAAGGCCTGAACGGGCACACGGATTTGAGTTACCCCCGGTGCGATAAAGGTTGTTTTTCCATCTTCAGAGCGGTAATCAGTTCTTTCGGTGGCGGTGTTCTGTGCGGTCGCACCCGTGGCAGGACCATCTTCAGAAGCCATGGCAATACGGATATAATCGCCCGCCGCCAAAGGTGCTTCGGTTGTCGGATGCCTCAACTTCAGGGTAATAAAGCCATCGGTGGTGCTCGGCTCATCGCCCGTGTTCTTTTCGTCTAGCTCAATCTTTTCAGGATCCACAAACAATTCAGGCGCGGTGATAAAGCTGGCTTCTAGGTCTTTGCTGGTAATCGGTGCGTTAGGATTGGCTTTTTGCTCTTTTGTTTTAAACAAGGGGTCAATATTTTCTGACACGGTTGCTGTCAGCACCAAGGGCAGAGTCGGTATGGCACTGCTGGCAGATAGAGACAAAGCCGCCGTGCCTTCAATCAATAGTATGCCACTCCCCGTTTTGGGTTCTAGGTCTATTGAATTCTGCTGCAGACTGACAAAGACTCCGTCTTCAATGCCGTCATCGTTAGCGTCTGTCGCCGTGCCCGCCGTTATCGCCGCCGCCAAACCCTTGCTCCGCAGATTGCTAAAGGTAATAAAACCCTCTCTCAGCTTCGCCGAATTCGCAGACGTGCCAGTGAAGGCTATGGTAAAGGGCATGAAGAAGTTGCGCCTTCCTGCGCGTATGGTTGTTGGCGTGGCAAAGAATCGCGCTTCTTTTGCTATATCCGCTCCAATAGCCATCTGCACAATCGGGCCTTCTGCAATCACCTCGGTGTCGGCTCGATTTCTCACAGCATAGAGCTTATAAGTACAGCCCGCACCCACACCCAGAAAGGTCGAATCAGTACCAGGCTGCTTAAACCGATCTGCCGAGAACGAGGTAAAGTCTACGCAATTTACTAAGCCACCAGGCTGGGCTACAGCCCTTAGAAAAGGCCCAGTGCTAGGGGTAAAGACTCCTATGCCAGTAAGGCTGGCTACCAGTTTCGTATTTGTAGTTTGTTCCAGATTGGGCTTAATGACACCGAGCCCCGATTGTACCGCAGGATAAGAAACCGTTAGAGTCGCACTCTTTTCAGAGGCTAGGCGATAGCCCCGCCCCGCACCCAAGGTAAGAGATAAACCACCCGTTGTAACGGAGCTTCCAGCACGACTGACCTTGGTCTTTACGATGAAGGCACGACTTTGCTCTCCCTCAGGAATCAAGATGGAAGTGCGCGGCAGAGAAACAACGCTATATTCACGGGCTTGTAGCGGACTACCCCCCGCACCCTCTAATGTAATCGGCGCAAAAATATCAAAAGGCGCAGGCTTATCCAGTGTCGCATTGACAACCCAATCACCCCCCGCCCTCAAATGTGTATCGCCGAGCGCACTCTCTAGCTTTAAGGTCGGCAAAAAGTCAGGCGCAGGCAAGGAATCACGATCGCGCAGGGTTAAAGCCCTTGTCAGCGGCGTGCCATTCACAGTTCCTTCGTCATTTGTCGAACTCCTGAAACGCGGCGCCGTGGTCGTAATGGAAATCACTTCGTCAAGCTCAATCGCACTATCGTCGTTGATCCGCAGATACAGCGGCGGTGCCCAAGTGTTACAACGCAGGTCTTCGGGTGCCTTGCCTTCTTCGGCACAGGCAGGCACAACCGCCACACCACTCACAAGATTGGGAGTGTCATCAGGTAAGCTCGTACCCGCCTCTGTCGCCGCAATATCAAAGTCAAAACTTCCACCATAAGTCGCAGTCTGACCAAAGATCTCCCAAGGAATCCTAGTCGCATGCTGAGAGGGATTGCTTAAGCCAATCCGCACCTCATAAATCGTCTTGCCCCCCGACTCTTCGTAAAGAACATCATCGGGTATCGGAACACCATCACCAAGACGACGAATTTCAATCCGATTCTCAGGAACAGGGTCAGAGTCATAAACAACAAAGCTACTCGAATCAACCTGAACCGTTGCGCCTGGTATATTGACCGCCAAGTTCACACCAAACCTCTCCGCACCCTCATAAATCCCATCACGCCGCCCGCGCAACCCTAATGCAAAACGCATATCAGGCGCATTGCGCGTCGCTTTATACGACCCAACCGTAAATGTATACGGGGTCGTTAAAGGCACAAAAGCCGTATCACGCGGATAATTGTCAGGGAGCTTTGGAAATCTAGTGCTTGTCTTATCCAACGGGTAGGAAAAACCCGCCAGTGCCGAACTGTATTCTAAGTCCCTTGTAGGATTTGACCCACCCTGCCCCGTGATCGTTGCTGTCACATCAAAGGAGGGGAAATCTGCACTTCCATCATTATAATCTCCATAGTTCACATTAACATCATAGGCGACATTGTCTAGGCTGGTGGCTGATCCCTCTAAAGGCTGCCTTCCATCACGCTTCTTTGTTCCCATAACAATTCGAGCGCGTTCTTCCACCGCATTGTCTTGGTCTACCAACTCAATGAAGCCGTTGGGTGTCGGCACGGTTACGCCCGTCGGGGCACCGCTGATTGTCGCAACCGCATAATAGTAGCCCGTGCCCGTTGGACTGGAAGCCTTAACCTTGAAGAAGTCTTTGCTCGCAGTACCAATTTTCTCGCCCGCAGGAATTGTAATTGTGGTTGTCGCATCGCTTGTCGTAGTGTAATGGGTGTCTGCAGTCGCCGCACTAAAGGTTTGCGCCGAGTCGCGGCGGGTCAAGAAGCTTGTTGGGTTGGGTGTCGTCAAAGTCAGAGTAACGTTCAAGTCAGTTGCGATAGGCCTATCCAAAATAATCTGTATCGGGTTTAACAAGCCGTAAAAATTTGCATCTCCACCCATACCCACACGAAACGCCTGCTGATAAGCGGTGTTGGTAATCGCCGTGTAGCCATAGGCGATTACGTCTTCTGCCAAACCCGCAATATTTGCAAAGCGCAGATTGTTTTTCGTGCCAGCCGTTACAGCAGGAGGCGTAAAGGTAAAGGGCTCTGTGCGCCTTCCGTCTCTGCTGACAAATATGGCGTAGTAGACTTTTTCAGGTTCAAAGAAACGGGGTAGAAACCAAAAGTTCGTTTTCCCACCCGGATTGCTACTATCATAAAATGGAGTCGCACCAGGTCTAAAGCTCGCTGAATCCTCCGAGTTGCGGTGTTCAAGGCAAATCGTCGTTCCGCTACAACGACTGTCGGCTTGCGAAGTCGGATACGGCAAACCACCCAAAAGGGTCAGCAAAGCCCCGCCATTCGCCACAGGAGCCGCAATCATAAGGGGCTGATGTCCGCTTTCCATAAACTGATGTACAGTTGCTATATTTCCACCGATCCACTGATTTTGATTTCTATAGCCCCTGGCAGCTTTATCAGCCCTTGTTGCATGAATTTCCCCGCTGCGTACTGGGCCATCCAATGGAATCACATTGTTGTTGCCCGAAGTAGAAAATTCAAACGGCGGCCAGAAGTAATCTTTGTCTTTGCTAAAGACAGTTGCTTGGTAGGCTGTGCCTGCGGTTAATCCGCGCGCAATTACAGAAACGCGCGTGCGCGAGTTCGGGTTGGCGTTGGCTGTCGCTTGTGCAGAGGTAACCGTAAAGCACAAAACTTCGCTGTTGTTACAAAATCCGCCTGTTGTCGCTCCGTTGCCTGGACGCTGACCGCGTCCCGTTGGCTCGCCAATGCTTGCGCTCTTTTTAAAGAGAGCCAGAGTTGCAGGGAATTGACCGAATTCTTCCTCTATGTAGAACTGCACCGAGGTACTGTATATCCGCCCGTTTTGAAATTGTGCGAGGTCAGCCGAAGGCCTGATAATTCGCGCAGGCAGATTGCGGGTCGCGCCCTTGTCCTTAATCGTGAGCTGTTGCGTGGCGACAGAGTTGGCAATGGTTAGGTGGCTGGCTGACTCGGTTGTCGCCGCAAGGGTTAGCGTGAAGGTATCGTCTTCAGTATCGGTATCGCCAAAAGTCGGAATGGATAGAACCGCCTGCTTGTGGCTGGTTTTCTCTGCTCCGCCTTCGTAGGCATCAAAGTAAATCGTGCCCGATGCGGGGGTGAAGTCTTTGTTAGTCGCGCCCGTTTCTGCCGTGTCGCCTGACTCTTTAGAAGTCGTCCACGCCACACCCGTGCGGAACTTGCTGAGCGTGTCTAACTTCAGCGTAATATTGATGGTGTCTCCTTCGCAGTTGTCTGCCCCTGCTGTGTCATCATCAGCGCAAATCCCCGCCGATTTCTCAATCTCTGTGGTCAGGGCTGGAGCGGAATCGTTGTCAGCAATGGTTATCGTTATCGGCGCAGACGGCAAAGCCACATTGGCGACAGAGACTTGTTGCCCGCTCTGCTCTCTTGTCACACCGACAAGGGTCAAAGCGATTGTCTCCTCGCCTTCGTAGACCTCGTCGTCATGAGCCCGCAAGGGAATACCACTGAAGCCCCCGCCTCCAACAAGTTTAGCCGTGCTGAAAGTCGCTTCGGGTGCTACCGCACTCCCCGATATAGTGCCCCCGCCCGTCGCTTCATCCACCACCAAGTCGTTTAGGCTTGCCGTGCCATCGGTGGCTAGGCGGTAATGGTAGGTCTCGTCACTTCCTGTTACATCGGTGACCGCAGGGCTAACATCAGCACTACCTGGAAGCGTTCCTTCAGTTAAAGTAAAGCGTGAAGTCGCCGCAAAGGCTAAGGACTGGCTTGCCGTTCCGCCTGTAATGCGGATTAGAGCCAAGTCTCTGCCGTAGGTGATGCCCTGCGCTGGCGTGGCACTGGCGGAGGTCAGGCGTATCCCTAAAATCCGCTCGCGGTAGTTGCTGCCCGCATAGGCAAGCGTGCGCAAAGGCAAGGTGAAGGTATGCTCGGTCTTGCCTGACGGGAAAGTCAGCACATAGCCCGCCCCTTCTTTTGTCGCGCTGTTTCTCTCTTCGTAATCGGTATTAAGCACGGCAACCGTGGGGGCGACAGCTCCCGCAGCTTCTAGGTCTGCGGTTTTGGTGAGAGGCACCAGCAACAACGGCACCGAAGCCGTGGGTGCCACCGAAGAAGTAACCGTAAGCTCTATGTCACCCTTACCACTAGACGGACGCGCCACCGCCACAAGCCCTTCGCTCAAAGAAAACTGCGAGCGGAAAATATCATCGTCGTTTCTATGGCGCACAGGATCCGAATTCACCACTTCATAGGCCGCAGAACCACCCACCTTCTTTACATAGAAGTCAGTGTCAGAAGTTCGTTTGACCCGCGTTTGTAAAACCAGCCTTGGCGCGGGGTCATTGAGCGAATTATCATCCACCACATGGATGAAAATCGGTGCGCCTTCTTGCACTCCGCCCGCGCCTGAGAAACTGGTTGTCGCAGGGAAGGTATGCTCGGCAGTCGCTTGCCAAGCATCGGTAAGCCGCACCGCTCCTGCATTGCCCTTGTCCGCCTTTAGATACACCTCAAACTCAGGCACAGCTTGCAAAAGCTTGACCTGCACCGTGATATCTGCGTCTGCCCGCCTGTCTATGGTAACCCGCCCCGTGCCAGAGGCATCGCCGCCTTCTGCGATAACCGTAGGCAGATTGGCAAAGCCTGGAGTGATGAAATCGTCATCCACAACGGGAATGAAAATCGCTCTGCCGTCTAAGGCTCCCTTGTTTGCATAGTTGCTCGCACCTCTTTGTGTGCGTAGATCGTTTGAATCAGAGCCTCTTCTTGAATCTTTGGAAACCAGAATCCGCACCCGTGCTTTGCGGACATCTTCGTCGTAGTCATAAACCGTATACCTAACAACCCGTCGGTTGAGATTCGCAGCTCCGCCCGCTTGTAGGTGCATAAAGCCGACTGGCGCACTGGTACTGCTAGTACCCGAATAGCCACAACAGTACTGTCCAGAACCATCTCCAGCGGATGGCGTGACCCGTGTTTTAGAAACCTGCACCTGACTCGGACTCTGACCCACTGTTATCGTGCCGATGTCTGAAAGCGGATTTTCATTCTCGGTGCCGACAACTGTGGCAGTGATTTTGAAAGAACCGAAATAGGCGGAACTCGCGCTCAGCGGTGTATCGGCAGGAGTCGTCGTATAGGTTACATTCACACTTCCGCCTTCGGTGATGGAAGTCGGTGGCGTGGTAGGCTGATTGAGGGTCGCGTACCCCGGGTCAGGGTCGGTGATGGAAAATAACAGCGGGTCAGATGGCGTCAAGAGCACCTGCGCAAATTGCCTCGTGTCGGTGGCAACTTGCTCAAAGGTAAGACCAAAAGTTTCATTGTCTTTGTCTTCATCAACTTGCGCCTGAATAGCTAAGGACACATCAACAACACCATTCGGAACCGCCAGCGTGTTTGTGTTTGCATCCCACAGAGTGGAGTCCTTTCGGTCTGCAGGAGTGGTGCTTAAAACACTTATGACATAGTCGCCCGCCTCGCTGGTGCTTGCCTCGGTGGGCGCAATGATAAAGTTCACCGCACCAATGGAGCGTCTTGTATTGGCGGTGGCGTCTCGCGTATCGTGATCAATCCTAAGCCTCAGCCTTGTGATTTCGCCACCTGTAGGTAGCTCCTTGGCTGCTGTACTGGTGTCCTCGGTGTTGCCACTGCGCCCCACAAGGCGGGTTAAAGTCGCACTCGTATTTGGCACCGCCGCCGGCCGCGTTGAAGCCGCAGTCGCAACAGAAGCCCCACTTGCCGCCGTGACTTCTAGTATCAGATGTTCCCTATCAAGACCAATCCTCTCGGTTGCGGGTGAGCCACCGCGGGTGCAGGTCAATGAGTCGTCAAACTCTTCTATTAATATGGCAAGCCTTGGGTTATCCCGACTTGCCGTGCCCTTGTACTTAAATTTGACGACCGAAGTCGGATTGGTACCCGCCGCAAAGGATAAAGGCAAAGTGTTAAACTTTAGATTCTTTTCACTAATTGCATTAGAGATAACGGCATCATTTACCGATACTTCGGCAATGTTTGGCAAGAGTGAAATATCACGATACAGGGAGGTTTGACGCGCAATATCGCAGACCAATGGCTGACCTGCTGATAAAGTTCCTTTGTAGGTGAAGGTGAATGAGCCGACACTGCCAGGATTCACTTTAGACCGCGACCACAGTCCTGCGTAAGCTCGTGTATAGGTGCGTTGGTCGGCTTCAGGAATCTGTTCGTCTGCAGGGTCTGTTATTGTCAACCGTGTCGGAATCCGTGCTGCATTTGCGCCTTTAGAATGGATAATCGTCAAAGCCACTTGCGCTTTTGCTGGCGTATATTTGTCGGTATCCGTCGCCTGTTGCGTCACCGCTAAAACAAGCTTCCTATCCCGTACGGCAGCAGGCTCAATCCTTGTCTGCAAGAGGAGCCCAACTAAAACTGATGTTTCAGGCACCGTTAGAATTTTAGTGGCTGCATCCCAACTAGCGGGGCCCCCATCGCCAGTGCCAAAAAGAACACGAGTAATTCGATAGTCTCCACTTTGCGCTTGGTTTTCAGGCGCATCTGTATCTAGGTCAATCTTAAAGTGCGTTGCCGTGTTAACGCCCGATAGATTCAAGACCAAGGTTTTTTGATTACCATAAGGGACATAGGGAGAACCCAAGGCAGAAAAGCGCAGAGTATTTTCCGCCGCACTTGAGGTGGTCGAGAGAAGAGAATCCCCTGTGCTCGCTGTGATTTCTGACCTAAGAAGAATCGGCGCAAAGCTAATCTTTAAGGCAGACGGCTCGCCACCCCGTGTACAATCTACGGAATCATCAATTTCATCTACATGTAAATCCATTACAGGGTTGTTGACTGCCGCCGTACCTCTATAACGGAACTCAAGAACAGATTGCGGATTTTCCCCTGCTTCAAAAACCAAAGGAAAATCTAAAAGTCTATATTGATAATCTTCGCCACCCAAATTGCCGAGATCCTGAATAGGCTTACCATTAACTTGGAGGTGAGCCACATTTCCGATAAGCGATCTTCCCGCACCGAACGAAACTTTATGCGCGATATTACACATCAAAGGCTCGCCTTCTGCCAAAGTACCTGCGTAGGTAAAGGTGAATTTAGTAGATCCACCCGCGCTAGCAGTGCTGACAGACTTTCTTTTACCGTGGGCATTGTTATCTACAACGACTGTCGGTGTGAGGGTTAAAGTCCCTGTTGGTGGCGCGACTGAAGCGGTCTTTATCGTAGCCCCGCTATTCCCAACGATTTTTAGATTGACGATTGTACCCGCAAAACTAATCTTCTCTGTTGCTGGCGTTGTACCCCGCACACAAGAAACCGAGTCATCCAGCGCGGCAATCGTAAATTGAAGGTTGGGATTCCTCTTAGACAATGCACCCGTGAATTTAAACTTGACGGTGGAAGTCGGATTTGTGCCCGCCGCAAAAGTCAGCGGGAATTTGTCAATGCTCGCAGGAGAAGCCGTAAAGGCATTTGCTACAGGCGAGCCATTGACCGATATAGACTCAAGATTGCCACGAAGCAAAAGCTGATATGTAGAAGGCGCACCGAAACTAATCTTGTCGGCAATATCGCAGACAAGCGGGTCGCCCGCCGCCAGCGTGCCTCCGTAGGTAAAGACAATTTCCGTCTCGTTCGCCTCTGCCGCGTTAATCTGAACAATGGATTTGCCATCGCTGTTCGCTGCAGGGGCAATCGTCAGCGGAGCCGCAACAACTGGAGTTGGCGCAGGCACAGTGCTGATATCGTCTCCATTATTCGCTGTAATTTTTAAATGAATCCCTGTCTCAGGGAAGCTAATCGTCTCCGTCGCCGTTGTACTGCCACGTTTACACGCAAACTCGTCCAGCTCGCCTATGCCAAACTTGAAAGGCGGGTTTCCTGTAAAAGCATTACCCGCAAAGTGAAAAGTCACAACAGAAGTTGGCTCCGCACCCGCCTTAAAGGTCAAAGGAAACTTATCAATCGCACTATTATCAGTCGCTATTGCACCATCAACCGCAACTCCATTCACCGCAATCCCAGAAATTAATCCGCTCGTTAGGAGTCTCGTCTCACTAGCCTTTGTACTCAGCGTAATCTTGCTGGCAATATCACAAACCAAGTCTGCCCCTGCCGCCAATGTGCCACCATACTTGAAGGTAAGCTGCCCTACCTCTCCTGCATTAAACTCATGCAAAGACTTCCTGCCCCCAGGAGATTTAGCATCGTTTGCTGGCGCAGGCTCAAGCGTCAGCGGAGTTGCGCCTACCTCCCCGATAGTAGCTTTGTCCGCGCCAACGACTTTCAGATTGATGGTTGCACTCTCAGAGCCGATGGCTTCGCTTGCTGCTGCTGCTGTTGAGCCTCGCTTACAAGGAGCCGAAGTTTGATCCAAATCACCGATCGTAAATTCAAGATTAGGATTCTTCTTGGGTAGCGTACCTGCGAATTTGAAGGTGACAGTTGATGTCGGATTCGTCCCCGCCGCAAAACTGAGTGGGAGCGAATCAATGCTTGGCGTATTGCCAGTTGTAAAGGCATTTGCAACCGCCACGCCATTCACAGAAATCTCAGAAAGAATCCCATCGCCCAAGAGCGATGTTGCAGAAGCCTTCCCTAAGGTAATTCCATCGGCAATGTCGCAGACCAAGTTAGCCCCTGCCGCTAATGTTTCGTTGTAGGTAAAGATGAGGCTAATCTCTGACCCTTCAGCCGCGACAACCTGAGCCACCACTTTGCCATCAACCGCTTCAGGCACATCCTCGCCCTCAACGGGTTTAGGAGCCACTGTTAACGGAACCAAACCCTCCTTGATAATTTCTACTGCATCCCTTGCTCCCTTTACAGGGAAATAACAACTGACGGCTGTCTCATCGCTTCCTACATTGAGATTTGTCGTGGTACAGGCATCACTACCATCTGTCCCCTGTGTAGGAGCCGCTTGTACCTTGGAGAGCCCCCGTAGAATGTTGTCAGCGTCATACTGTAGCTCAAACGCTGCTATCTGCTTTATACCCCCATTAAATACAACATTCGTCGCCTGCCCCGAACCTGCTTCTACCGTAATTTCATCACCTGCATTATTGTCTAATACAAGTTTCCACCCCTCATTCCCTGCATCCACTGTTGCAGGACCAAATTCAAAAACACGCCTATATTGAGTCGGCTTGTCTAAGTGGATATAGAGCGGCACCGTATCACCCGCACTATACTTTGCACTCGGATTTGATTTGACATTGGCATTTGACTCAGACAACGAAAGCTTCATCGTGCCGAAGTCCATATCCACGATGCCAACATAATCTCGAAGGTCAGCCGCCTTTGTCGTCAGCTTCAAGCCACGATTGGCAGGCGTAACCCCCGTCATCTTCAAGAGCCCCACCTCTGTGCCCTGTTGTCGTGGCACTGAACCTCTTCTCTGAAAATTCGCTTCACTTCTCTCCCCATAGGTGAACGGGTTTTCTACAAGATTATCGGCTGTCGCCGCCAAAATGCCAACCGTAGGAAGAACATCCCAATCGCCATTGGATATATAGTTCTTTGAAGCGATGATCTTCGTCTCTACTGTCGGCAAAGAATAATCCGAAGCCGAAAGCGCAAAAGGCGCATCATTTCCCGTCAAGCCATGCCCTTCAACCGCAAAGGTAAAAGCAAAATCACCTGTCGCCCCAATAATCTCCTTATTCGCCAAAATGACTGCAGGCAACTCTGCCCCTTCACGCACACCCGCTAAGGCAATCGTATTTGCCGAAGCTTGAGATTTGTAATTGCTCCCACTCGTCGCTTTATACTGCCGCTTCCACTCCTCTTCGTAAAAGCAAGCAGCCCTACCCGTGCTCGCAGGATTCAAATAACCATCATTCCCTAGATCAACGCAATTGTCTCGTTCTTTAATCAAAAAGCCGACCGTGTTGTCGTCGTCAAAAATCGTGTAGGTGGCAGGGTCAGGTGCGTCTATTCCACTCGCATCCGCTCCCGACAACGCAGCACTAATCGTTATCTTACGCTCACCCTCCGCCTTGTTATTCACCTGCGCGTTTGTCAGCTTCACATTCACCGTCTGCGTTGTCGCTCCGCTATCTGTGAAGGTCAGCGTCTCGGTTTTTCCTGTGCCACCCAGAGTCACCGCTTCTGAGTCAGCAGTCAGGGTCACCGTCAGATTTTTCGCCTCCGACAAGGTGACTGCAAATGAACGATCCGCAATCGCGCCTCTGCTTGCGGGTTCTAGCTCAAACAGATTGCCCTCGTGCTTATACAGAGTGAAAGTACCGTCAGACCACTTGTCTTCGTTGGCAGAAGTCGTCGTCACCGCGACATCCGCAAAGCCCATCGTAACTTCTGTCGCTTCCTCCTTGTCCTTCTCCTCTATCGTCAAATCAAAACTGCCGTCCGCATTCGTAGCCGCATACTCAATCGCCGCTACATCATCCCCCACCGCACCCGGAGACGACACATCACCTGAAAGCAACTGAACCCCTAAATCAGTGTCCATCCTGCCGTCCGTCTCCGTGCCCCTATGACCAACCGCCAACTTCACCACACTCGTCGCATTGGTCGTCCCCGATAAGAAGGTCAGCTGATACGGATTGTTTAATCCCCACGACTCATTCGTATCTTCCAGAGCAAATGTCGCATGACTCGGCAAAGTGCCAACAATACGCGGCGCCTTCAACTTATCCGCTGGCGTCTCATCTCTAGCTAAAGATGCTAAAACAGAATCAGAAGTGGGCGTAACATCCATCTGCACAGGAGCACCCAAAACCTCACCCGCCTGCAAGTCTAAGGTAATCGTGAATTCAGCGTCTGTGCCAGCAGTGCCACCACTCGGCTCAACCGCATCCTTGGTTTGGGCAATGGTTAAGGTTGTGCGGTCTTGGTTTTTGGTATTCCAATTGTGCGTCGCCCTATGATCATCATTACTATCAGACCATCTCAATGGCGCAGTGCCATCAATCGTACCCGTCACCACAGTCGGCGTGCTAAATTCCACTATCGCTCTGCGATTTTCATCGCCGATCACCTTGTCGTCGTAGGTTATCTGGCTTACGGTTACGCTCGCGGGCGTGCCATCGCCTACGAAATCAAAATTGCGCTTGTTGGTCGGGTTCGGAGTCGCATCCTTATTCCCATAAGCAGCTATCCCCGCCGCCTTATAAATCGCATTAAGATCAGCTAAAAGCCCACCACTATCAGTAAGAAGACCAGGCGGAGTCGCTGTCGCGACCGCCCGTATCGTCAAGCCCGTCGGCAAAATCACATCTTCATAATCGCTAGAGTGCTCTGGCTGTTTTGTCTCCCCCGCCGCAATTAACGCCAGCTTTGCGGTTTCGGTGACTTTTGTGCCCTCAACGGGTGCCACCACCTTCGGATCCCAATAGACCGCCGCACCTTCGGTGTTGATCACATCTATTTCAGTAGATTGAAATTCCAATCTACCACTAGATACGCCGATGATTGTTGCGTCGTCTGTTGTTAGGTTTGCGACTAAGTTGCCCTTGCGTCTGGTGGTATTAAGCGTTTTATCTCCTGGGATGGTGAAATTAAGATTCCAGCTTGCTTGATTGTGCGCCAAAGTTCCGTTCTGCAATGTTAAAGCGATATCGTTGCTGTTATCGCTATTGCCCGCAGGACGGAAAGCAAGAGACAAGGTTGAACCATCTGCATCATTCAAAGTTGGAGAGCCCGCACCACCTAATTCAATCGTCGCAGACGCTGCAGCGCCTTCACGGAAAGCCGCCCCGCCGTTGAGCGCGCTAAAGGATAAGGTTTTTTCGTTGTCCTTAAAGTATATGGAGGCACTTTTGATTTCGTCCGTAGAGGAAACCACACTAAGCGAGGAATCACTCTTAAATTTAGCAACAATCACCACACTTGGCGGTGGATTGTTGTTTGGATTGCTATCTTCAACGGCCTGAATTGATAGCGGGATCTCTGTAGCACCCGCCGCAACGGTAAATGTTTGTGCCGTTTCGGTCAGTGTCGTCAAAGATGCACCTGCCTTCACTTCAAATTGATCCTTATTCTGGCTTTCAATCTTCAAATCAACTTCTAAATTTGAAGAAGCCGCCCGACTCAAGACCAACTTGCCCGCCGTATTTGCAGAAGCTCCCTCTGTTACCTCAGCTGGCAAGCTCGCAAAGGATAAGAACGCCTTTTCATCATCCGCAATCAGAATCATCGCTTCAGCATTAACAGGAGGCGTTAAAGTAGTTGCCGCCGATATCGCGTCTTCGTCCTTGCCTTGTTTTTGGACTTGGAAATGAACCTCATATTGATTCACGACATTATCGTTTGGCACCGCCAAGGTAAGAACACGGGTTGGGTCGCCCCGTAGATCTTTAGCAAAAGTCAGAGTTCCCTTTGTCGCATCGCTACTGTGGGCAGCCCAGCCCGTGCCTGAAAAAGTTGGTTTGGGCGTTGTCAAGTCTGTGCTCGTCGCCTTGTTGTGAATGGCAAAGTTTGAAACATCAAAGACAACATCTCGCTCCAAGGAAGTGCCTTCAGGAATATCCAAAGTGAAGGTTAGCTCGGTGTTGCCACCTTCTGGCACAGAGGTCGGCCAAGCATTGTCATTCACCGATAGAGTCAAGCCATTGCTATCGGCATCATTAATCGTAATTTCAGGAAATATATCATTCGCAAAAAGATGACTACCAATCTTTGGATTGGCATCAGATTGGGCAACATCAAGCTCTAAAAGTTCATCTCCTTCAACCAAGGAATCGTTCTGCGCTGTCAAGATCATAGAAACTTCGGTCACTCCAGCAGGGACTTTGAGGCTTACATCAAGCTCTTCGTCTGCATCGAAAATTAGCGATGACAACAATTCAACCCCTGCAGGCTGATTGGGTGCCAGAGTTAGAGTAAAATCTTCTCTGCTGGGTTCACTGTTAAGCAAAGTGCCAATTAAGAAAACATGATCTACATCTGACGCAGGCGTTAAAGTTGCACGTAGAATGCTAGTCTTACCTTCCTTAACCGTTTTATTGTCAAATTCAAAAGAGTATTTACTTGAAGCAAACTCATCGTCAGTTATCGGAATTTCTTTCGTGCGGAAGCTATTTAGTGCAACCTGACTTGCAGTACCCGTCTTTAGAGTAGCTGTAATCATAAGATTGCGTCTTGCATTAAGTAGGTCATCGTCAAGCCTATTTGGCAGAGCTAGGTTCGTTACGGTTTTTTCAGTCGTTGCGTCATCGCTTGCCGCAAAGGTAATCGTTTGTGCTGTGCCCTTCCGCACTGTCGCACCATCATCATAAGAGGCTACCACCTCCACGGTTGCCACTGCGGCTGTGTCGTGCGATAGGCTGAGCCCAAAATCAGGTACTACACCTGCGTCTTCTGCTATAGAAGTTGCACTTACATTCAAAACGGGTTGTGCTAGATCTGCATCTTGAACGATAAAGTTCTGCGTTAGGAGCTTTTTGTTTGAGTCATCGGGGTCATCGGGCAAGTTTATTCCTACAGCCGCTGTGTCAATACTTACAGGGCGAATTTTCAATGTAACTTCTGTAGCCTTATTATCAGAAGTTATGCCACGAAAGCCAACTAATATGGTCACTTCGTCTTCATCACCATCTGTATATTCATCAAAAGTTAAAGTGCGAGTTGATGAATTATAGGAAATATTTGAATTGCCTCCAGTACTCACCAAGAGAGGAAACAAAGATCCGCCTGTGGTGGAGGCTTCTAAAACAAAGCTGTGCGACTCAACGATAATCTCAGGGAAAGGTGAGTGCGGAAGGTTTTCCTCTGGATCTAAATTCAAGGAAAAAACCATCGTGCCCATTTTTCTTGTCTGACTAGATGTGCCACCTGGCTCAACAATCGGATTGACTGGTGTCAAGGTTGGAGTCGCTGTATCAGTATCCGTCCATCGTAACCGCATGGTGTTGCGTGCCTCTATCGCAGAAACACGGATAAACCCTTCGCCAACTTTCTCCCCAGCCTTCGCGACGAGTTTGACATTGATGTCACTGTTCTCCTTGGTGATATGAAGGTCATCAAAGATGAAATCTGCAACTTGCCCCTCAGTGTCGCTGAATTGCGTAGTAGCTCCGTTTGCCCCCTTTTTGAAAGTTAATTTATCAGTCGCTTCAATGAGGTATGCCGTATACGGTATATAATTTTCAGTGCGGACAGATTTTGACTCCAGATTCACCGTTATGTCCTCTTCTAAAATTGGACTCATGGTAAAGTCTGCTGCCTGAGTGGCAGGTGTTGCGCTTGCAGGAATCAATACCAAGCGGGCTTTCGGCACAAGCACATTTCCTTCTAAGGCTGTCAGCATCTGCTGTTCAGGAGAGCTACCTTGTGTGCCATCCCAAATCACCATTGCCCCTTCGGTGTTGGTGACGGTGAATTCTTTAGAGATAATCTCTAGCGTCTTGGCGGAGCTGTCGTAGCCTGTGTTGATGATGCCTGGGTCGTCCAAGGCAGTGAACTTGGCAACGAAGTTTCCTTTGCGCTTGGCGATGTTGAGCGTCTTATCGCCTGGGAAAGCGAATTTGCCAAAATGCGTATCTCTGGTACCAAGATCGGAGGGGTCTACAAGCTTCTCATCCGCACTGCCATCAGCATTCGCCCCCTTCTCACGCCAATAGAGAGCCATTTGAGCTTGTGTATTGTCGGCGGGCCCGTTTATATCTATCTCTGGAGAGAAAGGATTATTGGCGATTTTAATCGCAGTCGCTGCATCTTTTGAGTATTCCACCCCCTCGGTAAGTGCGGTCAAGGGCGATCTTGACGTGCCAAAAACAAAGCTGAGTTCTATGTCGTCTTCGGTGATGGCAACTATGGAGCGGGCAAGGCTCGCGTTGTCAGTGCCATAGACGGCGGAGTCGGTGCCCGCCGCGAAGGTGGCGGTGAAATGCACATAGCGGGCGGCGGCGGTTATGACGCTATCGTCAGGATAAAGCTTCAAAATATCGGCGGGCGTAAAGGATAGGGTTTTGGCGGTTGTGCCTTCTCCTGCGGCGAAGTTTAGGGTTTTTTCTACCTTGTCGGCGGCGGCAACACTTCCCAAGGCGGACAAGTCAGCAACGCGGGCTCGTGTGGCGACCACCCGCACGGACGCGCTTCCGCCGCTTGGCACGGCACTAGAAAGCGTGACAGGCACGGTCAGGGTGTTGGTGGCGGCTCCTTCAATCAAGGCACCTGTGATGGTGCCGATGCTTGCCGCAATCTTCGGCGGAGAGTCAGCATCGGTGATATCAAACCCTTCTACTGTGCCTGTGGTGAAGACCCTTTTGGCGGCGGCTCCTTCTGGTGCGACTACGAGCGATACGGCGGTTCTGAAGCTGTCGTCTGACGCTGTGCCAGTGAAGCCCGTCTTTAGAGTTGCGGAGTCGTTGCTATGGGTCAAACCTTTAGGAGCAGTCAGAGTGTAATAGTCTTGCCCGCCTTGTTTGAGTGGGCCGATAAGCCCCCATCCTGCGGTTCGGGTTGCGCCATCCATGGCCCAATTTTTCAGCGTGCCGCCGCCTGTGATGGTGGGGATGATTCTGAAGGTGAAACGCTCGCCTATGGATTCTCCGTTCGCCAAGCCGAGGTCAAGCACAATACTGCCATCGGCGGCGGTTTGTGTTTTTGCGTTGCCTGTGCCGTCGCCGGGTTCAACGATTGGGTCTCCTGCTGAGACGGTGAAGGTGGCGGTATCGTTGTTGCTGATTTCTAGGTCTAGGTTTTTCTGTTGGGCTACGGCATCGGCGGCGGTGATGGTGGATTCGCCGACATCTATTTCTGTGGAGGCGAAGGCTAGGGTGAAGGTATTGCTGACGGTGGTGATAATTGTGTCGTCGTAGATGAAGTCGGCGATATTGTTTGCGGTGTCGCTTGCGCGGGTTTTTCTGTCGCCTGTGGTATTGGCTTTGAAGGTCAGGCTTGTGGGACGCTTAGAGAAAGCGCTCATCAAGGGGGTGTGGCCGCCTGTGGTTGTGGGCGTGAGGGTAAGATTGACGGTGAGATCTTCTTCTAGGATGGGGAAGTTATTGAAGCGCCCGACTCCTGAAGGTGGCACGAGGTAGATACTGGCTTGTGGCGTGAAGGTAGCACCTTCTGTGGCTTTGATATTTTGCCGTGTGGCTGCTTGTGAGCCGCTCCAAATGATGTAGGCGCCTTCGGCGTTGGTGATGCTGGCGGGTAAGGCGAACTGGGCTTTTTTGTTGCTGACTCCGTTGATGGCGGCGTCGTCGGTGGTTAGGGTTGCGATGAGCTGTCCGCTACGGGGTGTGTTGGTGACGATTCCGTCAGCGCGGATATTGAAGCTCAGATTGTATTGTGTGTTTCCTGTGGCGATGTTTTTGCTGCCATAGTTTATGTCTGCCCCGCCGTCATTGGGGCGGAAAACGACTTGCAGTTTAGAGCCGTCGCTATCGTCTAGGGCGGGATTGACTGCAAGCACGAGGGTTAGGGTTTCGCCTTCAACCAGTGCGCCACTGCCGACTCGTCCGAAGGCGACACCTTTCCGCGAGGAGATGAATTGAACTGCGTTGCTCTTGACGGGATTGGTGCTACCGATGACTCCTGCTGAGGCACTGGCGAAGGCGGCGACGATTTGCACGGCGGGGCTGCCGCTTCCTTTGGCGACATCTTTCACCTCAATGATGAGCGGAATTACCCCTACCCCTGCCTTAACGCTGTAGGCTTGATTGGTTTCTGTGAGGGTGATTTGTGTTTGTCCTGTTGTTGGACCTGCTTTGATGGTGAATTTGCTGGTTTCTGTGCCTTCTAGTTTTAGGTTAATGCTCGTATCGGCAGGAGCGGCACCATTCAGCAGGATTCTGCTGTTGCGATTGCTGGAAGCCTGTGTCGCACCATCAGGCACGCCGCGATAGCTGATGGTGAGTCTGTCGTCATCGGTGATGGCGACTTTGCTAGGCAGGTTTAGAGTGGTAAAGCTTCCGATTCCTGTGGTGGGTTTGGAGAAGCTGAAGCGCACTTCGTAGGCGGGGTCATAGATCGAGTCAATTTCGGGTACTGATAAACCTATGGTAAATCTTACGGTACCGCCAGAGTTTTTGGCGATGCGAATTGAGCCTTTGCTTTTGTCGTTGGGGTCAGCCACCCAGTGTGCGCTTGAAAGGGTTGGATAGATACCCGCGACAGGGTCGCCGTCGCCGACAGAATAAATGCCCATGGAAACACCGTAGGTAAAGCCTTCTTCTACATCTGGGCCACCTGTTTCAAATACGAAAGGTAAAGAAACGGAGCCACCTTCGGCGACTGCATTCCAATTTCCGTCGTTTTGAAAGCTTGGAGCTGCCCCTGAGTCATCTCCATCGTCAATGGTGAGAACAACGGGAGAAGTCTGCCCTGTTTTGGCTTTATATTTGCCATCGTCTCCTGCGTAGGTGAGCGCAAGGGTGAATTGTTCGTCTCGTTCAAAGAAGTTATCGGCTGCTGCGGTGAAGGTGAGCGGCACGGAGGCAACGCCTTTTGGCACGGTTAAAGTGCCGCGTTTTGTTGCCTTGTTAAAGGAAAGCGCGACTCCAGCGTCCGCCCCACTTGCCTTAACGAAGGAGTAATCGCCAATCAGCAGGGTTGTGCCGCCATCGCCCGCGACCAGATTGTAAGTCGTTTCTGCGTCTGCGGCGGCGGCTAAGGTTAGTGTGAAGGTGCTGGTGCTACCTTCTGCTGCGGTCGTGGGTGCAAAGGCGTATTCGTAGGTGGCTTGGTTTGCTTCGCTGTCTATGAGTGTGAATTCTTGTTCGGCTATGCGTCTTCTGCCTAAAGTTTCGGTTTCGGCGGCAGCTCCGCTGGTGATAGTAGCGACAATTTTGACTGTGCCAGTGCGGTCAGCGATATTCACCAAGTCATCAACGGCTTCGCTGGGTAGAGCCAAGTTGCTGATGGTTTTGTCGGTGGTGGTGTCGGTATCTTTATCAAAGGTGATAGTTTGTGCGGTGCCTTGGTGGTTGGTGGTTCCATCGTTGTAGATGGCTTGTAGTTTTACGGCTACATCTTGGCTGGAGACATTGCGCGACAGGCGCAACTTGAATTCGGGCACGGTTGCATCATCGGGGATTGTCCTGCCTGTTGCGTCTAGTATGGACGCGACATCTATAACAGGAACGGCTTTATCCGCGTCTTTAATTTTGAAGTTGCGGATTAAGGCGACTTTACTTGCATCTTTTGGATCAACAGGCAACTTAACCCCGCCGACAGCTCCTTCTATGACGGATCCCCTATTTGGATTGGCGTTGCGTACCTGCAGGGCAATCTTGGTCGCTTTATCATCGGCTGAACTTCGTGAAAAATCCAAGGAAATTGTTATGTTGCCTATGCTGGTTGCACTTGCCGCAGTGGTGGCAATGAATAATTTGTTACCCGAACCAGCAGATTGCCAGCCCCCTGGCAAAGTACCGTAATCTGGGTTACCAAAGCTACCCCTATCGCCGACCAGTGAGAAATGAAAGGTGTAGGCTTGCCCCAGAGTTTTTCCTGAGGGCAAGCCTGGATTGAAGATCATTGTGCCTTGGGCTTTGGTTTGCCCACTGCCGCCTTCTACGATTGCTGTGCCGACCGTGAGTGTTGGAGTAAGGAAATCGTCGTTTTCCCACTCCATATTTAGAGTTTTTAGCGTCGCTTGACTTGCAAAACGAAATTTTCCTTCACCGATTGCATTAGCATAACTCCCTACGCCCCATATACTCGAAAGGGTATTGGTGAATTGGTTCCTAGTTGCAGATACAATGTTGTCTTCATGCGAGAGGTATGCAGGCTTGTTCTGACTATCCACATCTTCAGATAGAACCGTTGCAGCTCCACTTACAGGTTTGAAGAGATGATAGTTGTATCCATCGCCATCATAGGCAGTGGTTTGCCCACCATTTATGGTTGCCGCCGCAAACTCTCCAGAAGAAGTATATTTAATCTCGGTTTCAATTGTTACATTTCCTTCTAAAATTGGGGATTTATTCCAGTCAGTGGGCATTGTCGTGCTTGGAGTCGCACTGGCGGGAATCAATACCAAACGCGCACGCGGTATATATCTCTCGCCTTCTGTACCTTTAAATTCGGGTGCGGCTGTGGTTGTTGTTGCGCCATTCCAAATCGCCAATGCCCCTTCGGTGTTGGTGACGGTGATTTCTGTTGATTCCAATACGACTGCGCCATTTGCCCAGTCTTCAAGGTTGCGGTCAATGCTGTTGATGGTGACGATGAGTTTTCCGACTTGCCCTGCGTTTAGGGTTTCGTCTCCGGGTACGGTGATTGCGATACGCCAGCCTTCTTGGGTGCGGTCTAGCGTGCCATTGGCGAGTGCCACATCAGCCCCGACTTTCGGGCGGAAGACCACTCTATAGCGAAGATCGCTCGTGTCGCTCAAGGCATCGCCTGTACGGAAAAGCGGAATTGTCGCCGCCACACCTTCTTTGAGCTGTGGCACGGTACCGAAGCTAATGGCTTTTATGTCGTTGTCTTTAATCGGTATCCGCGCAGGTGTGGTGTCGTCTGTGGAGTCGGCTTTCTTCAAAGGTGCGGTAAAGGTAGTCGCCACCGACAAAGGATCGCCCACTTGCGTAGACAGATAAAAGAAAACTTCAAGGTCATCGCGCACAATATCGTCTATATCTGGCACAACTAAAAGCAGTGGGCGGGTCGGGTCATTCGCCCCTGCGGGGAAGGTGATGGTTCCTGTGCCAGCCGCTGCCCCTACTTGCCAGCCATCGCCTGTGAAGCTTGGCTCTTTCGCGTGTTTGACATCTGCCGTAGATTGAATTCTGAAAGTATTGACTACATAGGAAATCGGCCGTTGCAGGGTATTGCTGTCTGGCGTGGTTAGGGTGAAGACAATATTTGCCGAACCATCTTCATATAATTTGTTGTAATCGCTCCAAGAAGAAGCATCTATTGACAGTGCCAAGGGAGTCGCATCATCCGCGTCGTCAATTTTAAAGGTGGCGGTATCCACCCCGTCAGATTTTTTGACATACGCCTTAGTGTTGCCGCCATCGCTGAGCGTCCAAGTTAGGCTTTCCTCGCCTTCAATCAGGGTATCGTCTTTCGCGGTTACATCTAGGACTGCAACGCGGACTCCCTTAGGCATAGTGAAAGTACCGCCCAGCCCACTGGCGGTGAAAGCTTCGCCCGTAGCAGGATCGTTCGCCTTAAGCGCAAGAGTAAAATCATCATTAGCCGTGAGCGGTAAAGTTCCGCCCACGCCCGCTAATGCAAAAGTAATCTGCTCGTCTGCGGCTTTGTCTAGGGTTAAGGTTAAGGTGCTGGTCGCACCTTCCGCCAAAGCCGTAGTGCCACCTGCATAGGCAAGAGTGAATTTGTTGTCGGCGGCTTCATCATCCACAATCGCAATTGCCGAAGACTCTACGGCACTTCTATCTACTTCAGCATCATCGCCCGACCCGTCTTTTATCGTGGCAGTAATCTTTATGGTGCGTGGGGCAAGGTTTACCAAATCATCATTGACCGCCGCCGCAGGGAGCGTTAAGCCCGATATTGTTTTGGCGGTTGTCGTAGCATCTTGCCCCTTGGGGAAGCTAACCTGCTTTCTGTTGCCCTTGGTGGTCGTGCCTTCACTATCGGTATAAGAAGCCTCTACATCCACCTTCACATTCGCAACGTTGGTATCCCGCGACAGGGTTATCGTAAAGTCAGGAATTACCGCGTTTTCGGTGATTGTCGGCAAGGTACCAAAGACAGGCGAAGCTTTACTTGAATCAATAACCTTGAAGTTTTCTATCGTGGTTGTGCTTGCTTCAACCCCACCTGTATTGCTAAACGCAAACACAGTTACCTGCGTGCCGCCATCTCCGTCTCCCAGTTTGCCTTTGAAGCCAAGGGTTATGGTCGCCGTGCCGCTGTTATCGCTTGTACCTCTAGTATCTTTAGGAAGCCTTAGAGCGTAATTCTTAGAAGTTGCATCGCTGCTAAAATCATCAAATGTCCAACCCGTCGGTGCCCCACTCAGTTTTGGCTCTTTTAATTCTAAAGTCTTGGTCGAATCTTTAGAAACCGAGGTCGCATAAATAAAGACGTTAAAGGGCTCGCCTAAAGTTTCGCCCACCTCTAAGCCCAAATCAAATAGCAGGGTACCATCTGTACCTGCTTTTTCTCCGCCATCGCTTGTCCCTGGCTCACCAATCGCTGTACCTGCGGTAAGGGTGAAAGTTGTGGTGTCGTCGTTTTCCCACTCCAAAATTCTTGTGTGCTGGCTCGCGGTACTTGAAACCCGCACCACACCATCGCCCGCCACCTTTTCTGATTTTGCCGCTAGGCGGAAATCAAAGTCATAATCTATCGCTGTGATAATCTTCTCTTGATAGACAAAATCAGCCGAGTCGCTCAATGCAACCGCCGTATCATCTACTTTCGTGAAGGTCAGGCTTGTCGGGCGGGTAGCGATATTGCTTACCAGTGGTGCCCGCCCGCCCTGCGAGCGCGGAATCGGCGTTACATCAACCGTAATATTCGCCTCTAAAATCGGTGTCTTGGTTGCATCAGGAGCCGTTGTCGCGGGCGTTGTGCTCGCAGGCACCAACAACAAACGCGCCCGTGGAGCAATTGCCACCCCTTCATCTGCCTTTAACCGCGCCGCCGCAGATCCCCCTTGTGAGCCATCCCAAACAATCACCGCCCCTTCGGTGTTGGTAACCGCAGCCTTCGCCGCAGGATAAACCACAACAGGATTAGATTGAGTCGTATCAAGTCCTGCAAAAGTCCCGTCATTCCCTTCAAGCCCGACTTGTAAAGTACCCTTGCGGGCGGCTTGGTTCAAAATTCCGTCCCCAGGTACCGTAATCATAAAGGGCTTCGCCCCACCCGCTATCGGATCGCCATTCGAATCATAATGCACACCACGAGACCAACTACTTGCACCACGAGTCAGTTGAAAAGCCCCCAGACGAATAAACTTGGAGTTTTCATTTTCTCCTACACCTTCAGGACGAAATGTAATCGTCGTAACCGCATCTTTTGTACCCGCCAAATTACCCGTGCCATTAATCTTCACTGTTATCGGAGTCGCGACTCCTTCTTTTAAAGCCACTTCCGCACCCGCCGCCACCGCAACACCGCCAATATGCGAAATCGTAAGCGACTTCTCATCTTCCACCCAACCCACAACCGAAGATTCCACCACGCCATTGCTCGCCACCAAGCCCGCCGAAGCCGCACTATTGTCTGCGTTCTTAAAGTTGGCAAGAATCTTTACATTCGGCAACGGACTAGTCACAACCGAGTCATCCACCGCTGAAATCCCGATTGCAACCTCTTTCGTACCCGCAGGAATCACAAAGTCTCGCCCAGTTGTTTGCAGCTGGGTTTGCGGATTATTCCCCGCAGTTTGAATTCCCCCAATTGTAGAAACCACAAACTTGTTTGTGCTTTCGCCTTCAAGCTTCATGGTGACGAGTAAATCTTCCGCCGCCGCATGACTCAACTTCAACCGCGTAGCCGTATTCGCCACCGCCCCTTCAGCCACCGAAGCAGGCACACCTTCAAACGACAAAGCCACCGTATCATCGTTGGTAATATTGATCTTCGCCGCCGCATCAACAGGATCGGTCAAAGTCGCCGCCGCCGATAGCGCATTGGTCGCTACCGCCTCTACCTGAAACTGCACATTATACAAAGCCGCCAGATCATCGTTCGGTACAGCCAAAGTCAAAGTTACCGTCTCATCCCGTGCCGTGAGCGAAGACCCACGCGGATTAAAGAAAGTCAAAATCCCACTGCTTGCATTCCACGCCCCACCGCCAGCCGAAAAAGTCGGAGTCGCACCCGACACCACCGAATTATCACTGCGCTTATGAACCGCAAAATCCTTTATCTTAAAAGTTACATTGCGCCCCAAAACCGTACTTGGCGGCAAATCTAAAGTGAAAACCAAAGCCGCCGTGCCACCTTCGGCTATCGCAGTCGGCCAAGCATCACCCGCCACCTTCAAAGCCAAAGCCGTCGTATCTTCGGCATCGTCAATCGTCAAACCAGAAGGCGTTTGTTCAAAAACAGTCGCATAACGTGCCGCACCGCCTCCTTGTGACTCGAGGCGTTGTCTTATGCTAAGCGTTACCGTCTCGCCGCCTTCATACAGAATATCCTCCTGCCCCGTAAGAGTCAGGACAACCCGCGCCGCCTTCGCAGGTACCGTAAGAACAAGATTGTCACTCGCATCTTTAGCAAAACTTGACCCCGTTGGCTGACCGCTCTTCAAAGCAAGGCTATAGTCTTCTAAAGTGGCAAACCCGCCCACACTCACTATATATTTCGTCTCAACCGTCGCCGCAGGAGACAAATCAATATTGATATCCCGCGTGCCACCGTCTTCCGCCAGATTGGTCGTAGAGGTAAATTCAATCTCAAAAGAACTGCTCGCCTTTTCATCATCAGTAATCGCCATCTCCGCCGAGTCGGTACTATTAAGCTCTACTTCGCTGGTAGCCCCCGTCTTCAAAGTCGCCAAAATTCGCAGCTTCCGCGCCCCGTTCAAAAACGCATCGTCAAACCCAGTCGGAAGCACAGGTAAATCACTACCCGTAATCGTCTTGGCAGTCGTCGCATCATCGGCTTGCGCAAAAGTTATCGTCTTTGCCGCACCCCGCGCCTGCTCTGCCCCCGCTTCATCCAATAAAATCGCCACCAACTCCACCGTTGCGGCAGTGGCTGTAGCAGTATCCCGCGACAAACGCAGACTAAAATCAGACAACGCGCCATTTTCAGCTATCGTACCCTGCACCCCACTCAACACAGGCCGCGCCTTATCCGCATCCTGCACCACAAAGCCCGTAACAGAAGGAAGCGTTATCCCCTCCACAGCCGCATCAGACGCCGCCCCATTCACAACATTCCGCACCTTCAGCGTAACCGTCGTGCCAATCTTGTCAGAAGCCGTGCCCGTAAAACCTACCTTGATCCTTGCATCATCATTCGCCTCCGTAGTACCCGCAGGGAAAGTCAAAATCCCCCCCAAATAAGTCGCACCACCACTCAAACCCTCAACCGTCGGAGCGTTGATCGCACCCCCATTGCTGGTCGCCGCTATCTCAAAGCTGTAGTCTTCTCCCAACGTCGTGCGACCCTGCAAGCCCAGAGAAAACGCCATCTCGCCATCGGCTTTCACCTGATTGGCATCACCCCCAGGCTCAATAAGCGGCTTGGCAGGATCCGCCGTCAAAGTTAATGTCGTCTCGTCAAGATTGCTATACCTGACAACAAAAGCACTCCCCGCACCACTCCGTGCCCGAAACTCCCCCTTGCCGATCGTCAGATGCGCCGAATCGCGACCATTCGTCGCATACGGCTGACCCAATGCAAACGTAACCGCAACAGACCCACGCCGCACAAAATTATCCAGAGGATAGCTAAGATTTACACTCTTAGAAGTTCCCGTATCACTAAGCCCAAAAGTCAACTGAGTCGGCGAAGCAATCCCCACACGCGTGCTCGGCTCAAAACTCGGCGAAAAGGGAACATATATAAGCATCCCCGAGCGCACCGGAGCCTTGCTCTCATCCACCACCCCATCAGCCCCAATCAAGGCAACATTCATCCGCCCTCGGGCTATATCGCCCTCATCCCCAGTAGCACTCGTAGAATTCCACCAAAACTCCGCCCCTTCAGTGTTGGTCACCTGAACCGCTGAACTCGTAAAATCTGTCTTCCTCAAATTGCTTATCTGTGAAGTACCATCGCTCGCCTTCGTCACCAACAACTGAAATTGCACAGGATAGGTAGTCGTGTTTAAGGTCTCGTCGCCTGGAATCTTAATGTTAAAAGTATGCTCGCTGGCAGAAGTAGAGAAATCGGTTTTCTCCGCCGCAGGGGTAAAATTGCTCCAGCTGCCGCTCGGGCCCTTACGCCACTGCAGAACCAGTTTCGCCTCTTCTTTTAATTGTGCAGGTACGCCCGCTTTTTCCAGCACAACCCGAACTGGCACCTCCCTACCCTCGTCTACCTCCGCCAAGCCCGCATGGTCAAAAGAAAAACTCGCCTCATCATCTTCAAAAACAATCGCTTCACTCACCGCCAATTGCGGACTGTCTCCAACAAGCCAAGTCGATGTACCCGACTGAAACTGCACCTGCAATTTCAAATTCTGATTGCCCGTTGAAGCATTGTCGTTTTTCGGCGTAATGAAAATCGGAACTTCAGTTACTCCCTTCGGTATCGTATAAGCCGTAGCAAAAGCCCCCGTAACCGCCTGCTTCGTAGCCCCCAAAGCCACCGTAAAACGGCCCGCCGCCGTGTCAGCCTTACGCACCTGAACATTAACAGGTGCCTCTAACCTATGACTCAAAACCAAACGCCCATCACCATTTTCTACTGGATTGGGATCTTCCTTCAATAAAGCAGGCAAATCACGAAACGATAAAGTCGCTTTATCGTTATCCGTCACCTTCAAGTTCGCAGACAAAGAACCCGAACCAGCCGCCAAAAGCCCACGCCGATCATCAAGCTTCACCGAAATCGCAGTCGTATCATCTATCGTCGCTCCACCATTAACCTTGTTGTCGTCAGTCGTAGCAATCGTAAATTTCGCCTCAGTCTCTCCCGCCGCCAAAATAAAACGCGAAGCCTGCAGAGCATCGTTTTCTGACTCCCAACCCGAAAGCCGCCCGTCTAAACTCTTATCCGCAAAAACCTGCCCTTCAATCGCATATTCACTCGTCTTGTTACCAGCAGAAGTCACCGTGAACTCCGCCGCTTCACCTTCATTTACCGCAACATCAGCAACCGACAAAGTTAACTGGTCATCATCAACAATAGAGACAAACCGCGTGCGCGAACCCGCCGACTCTAACCAAGTGACCGACTCCGCATCAGCAGGATTACCCAAACGAAACGAAAAGTTTTCACGCTGTGCGCCTTCAGCTAAATCATCATCCTTCGCCGAAATGCCAAAAGTTGTCGTCTTCTCGGTTTCGCTCGCCCCAAACGAAACCGTCACCTTCTCAGGCGTTTCATAATCTTCCTTGCCCTCTTCGCTTGCCTGTGCCGTGCCATCCGTGAAAGTCAACGGGAAGTCATAGCTCTTAACCTCCGCCATATCCTGCGACGAACGCTCAACCGTGATGGACAAATTCGCACTGCGCCCGCTACTCGCCTCGGTCAAAACATTCGGCGTAGTAAAAGCCTTAACCTGCAATTGCTCGCTCGCAATCGCAGGAATATCACTTACCGCCACTTCAAAAACCGCCCGCGCACCTGTGCCATCAACCGCTCCCGCTACATAGCCTTCAGGCATCTCACCCAAAGCCACAATAAACCGCTCAAGGTTTTCGTAATCTGTATCGTCTTTAATCGTAACCGTCGCCGTGCCTGTTGTTGCACTCGCCGCAACTTCTATCGTGTCAGGAATCGGATCCGCCAAGTCAGCCTGAGTCGCTTCAGGAGTCTGACTATGCCCTTCAATCGTTATCGGAATATCAACCTGTGCCGCCGCCGCCGTTGCCAGAGTTGCGGTTATGGTTAAGCTTTGTCCTTCGGTTCTACTGTTCTGCGACAACGAAAGGGTTACCCGCGTCGGCGGTGTCGCAACATCTGGGTCAGTACTGGTATCGGCTATCGCAACCGATACGCCCGCCGCAGGCTCCGCGTTTACCTCATCAGATCGAGAAAATAGCTGTACAACAAAACTCTCTGCACCTTCGGTCTTGTCGTCTTCGCTGATTTCAATTTCATGCGTGGCAGATAAAGCACTTTCACCCTTGCCAAAAACACCTTCAATTCTACCCCCGACTCCACCATCTGCCTCGCTGTCTTCTGCCGTGAAGTCTTCTCCGTAGGTCGCAGAACGATTCAACAAAACCAAACGATAGGGCAAACCATCAGGCAAATTACGCACGCTTATATCACTCGCTGTTGCGTCAATATAGGCATTGCCATCTTTCTTCTGCACCGTAACAGTCGCAGTAACCGTATTATTATTGTCATTAGTCTCATCCACGCTGTCATCGTCTAGTTCTAGGAGCAAACGAAAATCGCCTTGCTGAGCAACCGTGGGAGTCCCCCGCGGAGCAAGCCGCATACTAATCGAAAAAACTTCCTCTCTACCAAGCCGCTTGTTACGCTCTATTTTTTCTTCGTCAGGAATATTCAAAACATAATAAGATGCCACTACGCCGTGCTCTCCTGAACACTGATCAATATTTTCTAAAAGAAAATGAATTGTTACCGACTCTTCAGTCTCATGCGGATTTGTCCCCGAGTCATTCAATAGATCAAAAGCATCAAATTTTTTAACTCTTGTATTCGGATCCAATTGCACATATGTAGCCAAAGGTAGATAGTCTTCCCCGCTTTGTGCCGTGCCGCTGAACTCCATCCTAAGGCAAACTTTTCTGGTTAAGGTATCTTCAAAAAGCAAAGTAATCGGTACTTTAACTTCGGATTCGCTACCCGTGGGCTGCTGGATCTGACTGGAGGGAGAACTAGCCGTCAAACTTCCACCCTGCATAACTTTAACCTTCGTACGCAGGAAAAGAAGGACATCTTGCCTGCCCTCAAGCGTAACCTGCGTGGTTATCCGCTCGTTGCGGGCGAAAGGCTCATACAGGTTTCGCGCCCCCGCTTGGAAGCCCGAAAGCTTGTCAGCAGGTAGGCGGAATTCAAAACCCGCATTATAGGATTCGCGTTCGGTTAACGACTTATCGCTCCAAGTGTAGCCACTCAAAACCCGAATAGACGGAGTCAGCGCATAAGAAATTTCCGCGCTTCCACCCGAAGACAATGACTCGCTGGTCTTACTGTTCCAGCGGTTCGCCGAAGCCGACAGCACCAGCCTGTCACCAAACCCCTGCTTCAACTGAATGTCATAGCCCGAAACAACTTGCTCGCGCCTGCCATTCACACCCGCCCGCTCCTTGCTTAACGGCAAGTACGCATTCACACCCACCGACGAACGGCGGTGCCGCCACTCGGTGCCTAGCGAAGCCCGTTCGTGTCCGTAGCGACCACGCTCAAGAAAGCCACCCAAGCCCAAAGACGAGTCCGTACCCGTGCGCAACCTGCCGACCAAGCCCAAGCCTAAGTCAGTGCGCCGCTCGTCTAAATCATCATCCCAAATGTTAATGCTGGGCTGTAAAAAATACGCCCAGTTGCCACCGCTCTTGCCTCCGCGTCCGCCCAGCGGAACTACCGCCCGAACCGAACCCTTAATGCTGTCGTGCCTACCCCAAGTCAATCGCGACTGCAGTTGAAAATTCAAACCATATATAGATTTTCCTAAATCTTCAGCCCGTCCCGCCGTATAAGACAAAAACTTCTCACGAAGGCGTGAATCTGCCGTGCCTTCCACCCAATCACGCAAGCCTTCAGAATCCCTACCATTGGACGAACCACCCGTGCCAATCCGCGCCGTGCGCTCGCTCGCCTCCGGCAACTCATCGCTACCCGCAACGCTATTCAACGCATCAGAAGGCTCGCTAAACGACTGCTCCTGCGCCCCGCCAACCTGCGGACCCGACAGCAACACCAACGCCACCAGCAAAGACGCCGCCGCCGCCAATAGAACGCTTAAGCGGGCGCGTCCCGCTAAGTCTCCGTAGTGCCCCATTGCTTCCCCAGATCTTCCGCTTGATAACCAATAATGCCTTGTACAGTCCCCGAACTAACGCAACCGCTCCACACCTAACTCGCCCTACCTAACTCGCCTTAACCTGAATCTGGGCCTTCACGCCCCAGAGCCTTCACAGCAAAGCAGGAAGCACTCCCCTACGGAAACCCTATATTACCACAAAACACGCAGGATTTTCGCCCTAATCTCCACAAATATAAGGTAAAAACAAAACTTTACCCTCTCCAAAAAACAGGCTTTTACCGCGCTTTTGTCCAATTACAGCCCGAATTTCAGCCAGCCATACAAAGTTAAAGTAAATTAATAACTAAAATACCTAACTCTTTCTTTAAAATATATTATACCACTCATTCTACCGCCGCTATCTTCTCCAATTTGGCTAAAAACTTACCGATTTTCTCCAGCAATTCCGCACCATTGCTAGAACTCGTGCGCCAGACCAAGACCGAATCCGCCCCCAAAGACACAGCTCCACGCGCCCCTTCCAGCCACCGCACCAAACCCAAGGGATTGCTAAAGCCCGCTTCTCCGAAATGCAGGCGAATCATACGCGCCTGCGCCTCCACGCGGATGATCCGCAAGGCTTCAGCCCGCCGCTTCAATGCCATCGCACGACACAAATTATCCATCGCTTCAGGCATAACGCCAAACCTGTCTTCCATCTCCTCGCGAAAAGCCCGAAAAGCTTCTGGAGACTCCAACCGCGAAAGACGGCGATACAAATCTAACCGCAAACCCAAACCTTCTATGTAGTCTTCAGGAATCCGTAACGCTAAATCTAACTTCAACTCCGTAATCGTCTTCTGCGACTCGTCTTGGCTTGACAGGTCTGGGGGCAGCTTGTTGCCGCCTTGGTGCTTCGTATCACGACTCGTCTCATTACGATTTTGCCTGTCACGATTTGTCTCGCCACGATTTTTTCCACCGCGATTTGTCTTGTTAAGATTTTTCCTGTCACGATTTTCTCGCGCCGCCTTCATCGCATCGGTTAACATACGCTGATACAATTCCAAACCCACTTCACGGATTTGTCCGCTCTGCTCTTCGCCTAACAAATTTCCGCCACCGCGAATTTCTAAATCCGCCGCCGCTAAAGAAAAACCAACGCCAAGTCCGTCCATACGCTGTAAGGCGGCAAACCGCTGACGCGCCGCCTGCGTCAAAGACTCATGCGGACGCGTATAAAAATACGCCCAGCCCGTTTCATTGCCACGCCCCACCCTGCCCCGCAACTGATACAACTGCGCCAAGCCAAAACGATCAGGCCGCCAAACCAGCAAAGTATTCGCCCGCGGAATATCTAAGCCCGACTCAATAATGTCCGTGGATAGCAGTACATCATAATCACCACGCAAAAACGCCACCATTGTTTCTTCCAACTCAGCCGCAGATACACCACCATGAAGCTGACAAACACTAAGCTCAGGAACAAGCCGCTCCAAATCATCACGCAACGACTCCAAATCACGCACCTGCGGCACAACAACAAACGATTGCCCACCACGCCGCTTCTCCCGCAACAGGGCTTCACGCACAGCCGCCGAATCCCAAGTGCCAATAAAAGTACGCACAGCCGTGCGCATCGGCGGCGGCGTGGAAATTAAACTCATATCCGTAATCCCATGCAACGCCTGCTGCAAAGTACGCGGAATCGGAGTCGCCGACAAAGTCAAAACATGCGGCGCATTAACTAAACTATTTTTCTCCTTGCTGTTTTCTGACTCGCTTGCGCTCTTTTTCTCACCCTTTTTTTCACCTTGTCTTTCACTCTTTCCCTCGCCTTTTCTCTCGCTCTTTCCCTCATTGGGCGGCAAGCGCAAACCCTTAAGCCGCTCCTTCTGCTTCACGCCAAAACGCTGCTCTTCATCAATCACCAAAAGCCCAAGGTCAGCAAAAGAAATACGCTCCGCCAAAAGCGCGTGCGTGCCAACGGCTATATCCACCTTCCCCGCCGCCAAAAGCGCACGCGACTCCTTCTGCTGGGCTTCAGGCACCAACCGCGAAAACTGCGCCACCCGAAACGGCAAATCGGCAAACCGCTCCTTGAAGTTGCGGTAATGCTGGTGCGCCAGCAAAGTCGTCGGAGCCACAATCGCAACCTGCCTGCCACTCGCCGCCACCAAACAAGAAGCCCGTAACGCAATTTCAGTCTTGCCAAAACCCGCATCTCCGCAAATCATACGTTCCATCGGATGGGCAAGCGAAAGCGACTCCTCCACCGCCGCAATCGCTTCCTGCTGGTCTGGAGTCTCCACCCAGCCAAAACCCGACTTAAACCGCTCATACAAAGCCAAGTCCGCTAGCGTCGGCTCAACCCGCAACTCAGCCCGCTCCACCGCTAAGGCAATCAAACGCTCCGCCATATCACGAAGCCTTCCGCGCACACGGGCTTGCCGCAACTGCCAGCCACTCCGCCCCAGAAGATCAAGCTCAACATCTTGCGTCTTGCCGCCATAGCGTGAAAGCAAATCCATATGCTCAACAGGCACCAAGATGCTATCCCCGCCACGATAGGCTACCCGCAAACAATCGTGCGGCTTCTTATCCGCAACCAGCGTCTCTAAACCCAAAAATTGTCCAATACCATGCGCGTGATGCACTACCAAATCCTGCGGCTCTAACTCATGCAAGCCCGCTAAAGCTTCAACAAAATCTTCAGCATGGCGAGTCTTTCCACGAGTCTGCACCCGCTTGCCCAGCAAGTCATATTCACCAAAAATACACAAACCTTCACGATAAAATCCATGTCCCAACGGTAAGAGTGCCAAGCCCGCAATTTCAATTGGCAAAGACTCCAGTTCAGCAAGGCTTGTAACTTTTTGCACTTCCGTCAGCTCGTTTTCGCTCAACAAACCACGCAAATGCTCAAGACTATTCTCCGAAAAACACGCAAACAATACACGGCGTTTCGCCCGCCTTTGCGCCTGTATTTCTTGCTTCAACTCTTCAAGTAGCTTGCCCGTGCCACGAGCACTCGCAAAATCACGCGCAAGAACTACACCATCGCCCTTGACTTCATCTGTGCCAAGGATAACTTGTCCGCCTGTCTTCTTGATCGTGGCTTCTAGCTCCTGCTGTTTTAGATACAGAGCTTCGGTTGGCAAAGCCCGTTGCGTTTCGGCTTCCAAAACTTCGTACTGCAAAGCAGACTTTCGCCGCGCCTTATTTTCTCTAGCTTCTAACTCCGTGCGTGTCGTGTAGCCGCGTTGCACTTCATCTTCTCGCAAGCGCGCATAGTCAGGAACTTGCGGCTCTAAGTAAAAGTTTGTTCGCGGTAGAAAGTCAGCCAAGGTCTCCATGGACTCGTGCAAAAGCGGTAGGTGGTGAAATAAACCCACACCATCGGCTCCTGTCGCAACGATGGAAGCTTCGCCCAAAGAATCGTGGGTTTGTCCATTGTGATTTTGGGACTCTGCGCTTGAGTCCGCCAAAGCACTCATCTGACGATAAAGACCATCGCGTGTGGCTTGGGCTCCGAAGTGTTTGCGCCAGCCAAGGCGAAACCGCTTTATGGCTTTCGCGTCTGCCAAAACTTCCGAAGCTGGAAGCAATACCGCCGAATTCACTTCCGCCAAACTGCGTTGGCTTACAGGATCAAAAACCCGAATGCGCTCTAGCTCTTCGCCGAAAAAATCTAGCCGCAAGGCATGTCCGCCTTCGGACTTGGCTTCTTCGCTTGAAGCTTCAAAAGCCGCAGGAGTAAAAGCCGCAGGCGTAAGTACATCTAACAAGCCACCCCGCACAGCATATTCGCCCGCCAGTGCAACATTTTCTACGCGGCGATAGCCATTGCGATGTAAAAATTCACGCACGGAATCCAAGCCGCTTGTTGTGCCTTGTTTTAGGATTTGCGAGCGTCCAGCAAACCAAGTCCGCGGAGCAACACGCTGCAACACCGCCGCCACAGAAGTAATCACCAAAAGCGGAGTCCCTGTGTCTTGCGCGTCTTGCCCGTTTTGCAACTCGCTAAGGCGGTGCAGGCACGACAGGCGCAGAGCCATTGTCTCTGCCGATGGAGACAGGGAATCGTAAGGGCGACAATCCCAAGCAGGAAAGCGTAAAACTTCAAGCTCAGGAGCAAAAAACTGTACCGATAGGCAGGCGCGTTCTAGGGCTGCTCTATCGGGCGTGACAAGCACAGCGCGGGTTTGCTGTGCCTTTAGGTGCTCTGTGAGTGACAGTAGGCGCCATGGCTCGGAGCCTGCGAAGTCAGCCTGCCTGCTCACGGGATGGAATCCGCACGGATACGCACCAGCAGGGCTTGTGTGCTTGCGTCTAGGTCTTCTGGCACAGGTGCGCTTGCTTCGCGTAGGAAGTGCCACAGCACCGGCTCACCGAGGGTTAAAATCTGCTCGTAGGCGAGCAGTTCTGGCTCAGACAAGTCCGCCAGGTGTTTTTCTGCCCATGCGCCTAGCAGTAGGTCTAGCTCGCGCATTCCGCGTTGTGCTGATTGGTGTCTCAGCCGTTTGCGCAGGGATTCAAGTGCGGTGGGGGAGAGATGCAAATTCACGAAGAACAGCCCGTTGCTTGAGGGGTGTAAAGTGGTGATTAAATAGCTGTAGGCCCGCGTGGCTTTTTTGCGCTCGCTTGTTTCTGGCAAGCGCGGAAAACCTGCAGGACAGCTTATAGTCCGCCGCCGCTGGTAAAAATGCAAGTCTGTATAGACTTGTTTTACAATCTGCTTTGTCTTTACAGTCTGCTTTATCCTTACAATCTGCACAATCTGTTTTATCTTTACAGTCTGTTTTGTTCTGTTGGTAAAGTCTGTTTATGGCGAAAGAAAAAACTCCGCGGCAAACAATCCTGCCCGACGCTTTGTGGCTTCCCTTGACGAGTCTCAAGGGCGTGGGGCCACAACGCGGTGAAGCCTTAAGCAATTTGGCACACGGCACGCGGCTTGCGGATTTACTGTTTGTCTTGCCGCTTAACTTTGTTGACCGTAGTCAGGCTTCTTCGCTTGCTGACACGCCACACGGCACAGATGGAGTCTTTGTTGTGCAGGTCTTGTCGGTGGTTCAGCCGCGTCATCCGCGTCAGCCGTGGGTGATTCACTGTCAGGATGATTCAGGCCAGCACCTGCAGATTTTGTATTTTCGCGGACAAGCGGCTTGGCTTCGTAAAACGTTTCGTCCGCGTGTGCGTTTGGCGATTGCGGGCAAGGTGGAGCGCAATGCTGTTGTGCCACGGATTGCCCATCCGAAACGGGTTGAGCCTGAAACGGCTGTTGCTGCTTTGCGGGTTCCTGAGCCAGTCTATCCGTTGGTGAAGGAGCTATCGCAGCACATTGTCCGTGAGTCAATTGCCCAAGCTTTGTTGTTCTTGCCGCAGGAAGACGCGAAGGCTTCGGCGAAAGCTCCCTATGGCAAATGGGCTACGCATTTGCAGTCGGAAGGTGGTAACGAAGACCTACGGGCGGCTGAGATCTTGGGCGGGCTTCCGAGTCGCTTTACGGCGTTGCGTGGCTTGCATAGGCCTAGCGACGGACAAGCCGCTCTTGCTTCTTTGACGGCGGACTCTCCTGAGCGGCGGGTTTTGGCTTTGGACGAGCTGTTTGCCCACCAGCTTGTTTTGTCGCAAGCCCGCCGTCATAACCGCACAGGAGGGCAAAGTAACGCCAAAACTTCTTCGCCGCTTTTACGCCAAGGACAAAAAGCTCTGCCCTTTACTTTGACTCGGGCGCAGACTCGCGCGCTTGGTGAAATTGTTAAGGACTTAGCTTCGTCTGACCGTATGATGCGTTTGCTCCATGGAGAAGTTGGCAGTGGCAAGACAGCGGTGGCGTTTTTGGCAGCTTTGGCGGTGGTAGAAACAGGCGGACAAGTTGCCTTAATGGCTCCGACTGAAGTTCTTGCCCGCCAGCACTATGAGCGTCTACAACCACTGGCGACTCAGTTGGGCGTGAAGATAGTTTTATTGATTGGCGGTATGACTGCCAAGGCACAGAAGCAGATTCACACGAGTCTTGCTGATGGTACAGCCCAGCTTGCCATTGGCACCCATGCGCTCTATGCCGACTCGGTGGTGTTTAAAGATTTGCGCTTTGCGGTTATTGATGAACAGCATCGCTTTGGAGTCCGCCAACGCACTGCCTTGGCGGCGAAGGCAGGTAAGAAGCATAAGGCAGATTTGTTAGCGATGAGTGCTACGCCGATTCCGCGTACTTTGTTAATGACAAGCTACGGAGACCTATCGGTTTCTACTCTAGACGAATTACCGCATGGTCGTCCGCCTGTTTCTACGAAAGTGCTACCTGCGACACGCTTTGATGAAGTGATTGCGCGTTTGGCTCCGCGTTTGAAGCAGGGGGCGAGAGTCTTTTGGGTTTGTCCGCGCTTGTTGGCAGACGACTCGGCGGAAACAGACTCGCAAGAAGAACACAAAGGCTTAACTTCTGTAGAAGACAGAGCAAAATATTTAGCGGAGTGTTTTCCGCAACAAGTTGGTTCCATTCACGGCAAGATGAAGCCACAAGAAAAAAGCGATGCAATTTCTGCCTTTGCTGAAGGTACGCGCCCGCTTTTGGTTGCAACAACTGTCGTAGAAGTCGGTGTAGATGTACCGACTGCTGAAATTATGGTGGTAGAAAACGCTGAACGGTTTGGCTTGGCACAGCTCCACCAGTTGCGCGGGCGGATTGGGCGGAGCGGTCAAACAAGTTCGTGTTTGCTACTCTATCGCGCCCCCCTTGGGATTCACTCTAAAGAACGGCTTGCACTGATCCGCAAGGAGCACAATGGCTTTGTCCTTGCCGAGCAAGACCTGCGTCTGCGTGGCAGTGGCGATTTAATCGGCACCCGACAGCACGGAGATCCTGAATATCGCTTGGTGTCAATTCCCGAGCATGGTGATTTGCTACCGCTCGCCCGTCGCCTTGCGGAAATTACCATCCGCCACAAAATCGGACAAAAAGAAGCCGCAGAGCTTTGTAGGCTTTACCAAAAGGAGTCGCCATCTTGAAGTCTTGCCAATTGGCGCAAGTACTGGAATCCTTAACCCCAACCTGCGCAGGGCTACAGCCAAGACCACGGCTAACGCTACGGGCAGTAGCACAGCTAACGCTACGGGCAATAACACAGCTAACGCCACGAGCAATAACACGGCTAACACCACGGGCAGTATCACAGCCAAGACCAAGGCTAAAACCACAAGCGATACCACGGGAGGAATCACCATGACCGCACAAGTTTCAGAAGAAGAGCGCAAGCAAACCTACACCAACTTCATTCGCGGAATGGGTATTGGCTTCGTTTCTGCGGCAATTGTTCTTATTATTCTCGCGTTTATTTTTGCTTAAGCACAGGTGCGCTTAAAAGCCTCCCAAAAAGGAGTTTAATAAGTCTTCTGCATCTCCCAAGCCGTATTTATCTGTCTGGTCTTTGCTAACTTCGTGAAGGCTTTCTGGACTGTCATCTACGGTGCTATCCGCTCCGCCGTCTGTATGGTCTTCGTCATTAGGACTTGGTGCGCCAGTATCTATTGTCATCACTGCTTTGACTTCTATAAGGTCAAGGTCAGGGGGTGTAAGTATGAATTCTACCACTACTGTTTCAGGGTCAGGATTTGGCACATTTAACACATCGGGTGCACTTGTGTCTGTGCTTTCTACGAAGACTGTATTGTCAAACTGGATTTCATATATACTTGTCTCGGGTGCATCGCGTTCAGGGTCAGGTTCATCTAGGTGTAGACTTATGCTTTGTGATGTAAATATTTCTTCTACGATTTTTGGTGCGTAGATTTCTATTTCTACTCTTTCAGGGTCAGGGTCTGGCTCTCCCAGCACGAACATATTTTTGCGTACCACTACGCTATTGTTTAGCTCCACTTCTGTTGGGTCTTGCTCTTCGGGTTCGGGTTGGGGGCTAGGCTTGTTTAAGCTTACGCTTACTTGCTGGGCTGTAAATTCTTCTTCTATGACTTTCGGCTCGTGGATTTCTACCTGCACATCTATGGGTTTAAAGTTCGTTTGCGGCTTGGGTATTGTTTCCATTTTTAGTTTTTCCGATACGGGCTCGGGATTAAGCTGAACTTCGCTTGTGTTGGTTTCAACTTCAGGCGGACGGAATTCTATGACTGCAGGTTCGGGGTCAGGCTGTGTGCGTGATTTTATATCTATTGCGATGGAGTCAATCGGCTTTTCTAACAGGGGTGCGATTTGCCCTACTGTTTCTTCTTCTTTTTCACGCAATTCTGGCTCACGCAGTTCTGGTACTGGCTCAGATGGAATCTGCGAAACATTCGGCTTGGGTGGTGGTGGGGTTATAGCTTGGTCAAGAATTTTTTGTAAATATTTTTCTTCGGTTTTCGTGAGCGGTTTGGTTTCATCTATCTGAACAGGAGTCACTCCATTCGTGACAGTATGTTTTTGCGTATTTTTGCTATGGCGATTTTCAGAATTATCGTCCCACGCAGATTTTTCTCTGAGAGCAATCGCCAGCAAAGTCGCAGAACTCGGACGAGAAATAAAAACCGACTCACCAAGATACGCGGTTTGACACCCCGCTAAAAACACAGGAACGAAACTCAACAGCAAAACTGCAAGTCCGTATTGCCTGAAACATAGGCACACCGTTTGGTGTGCAATAGCATTGCCCTGCCCCATCTGCCTCCCCCCGTACGTCCATGCCTATGCCTATTGGTGGAGGCAAGGGACGCGGTAGCTCCATGCAGATCCGCAAACATTGGGTGGAATGCGAACTGCTTACAAAGCATTTCAAGAATGCTTGGCAAGCACTGTAAGAGTCTTAACCACTGGGCTGGTATGACCTGCCCTACTCTCTTGTGGAAAGGCAAAATCTATTCTGTGGAAGAATTTTAATCTGTGAAAAAGTTTTAATTTTTTGCCGTAAATTGTTCGTGAATTTTAATGATTGCCAATTTGTTCGTGTGGATAACTTCAGCCTGTGAATTCTTCGGGGGTGAAGAAGAAGGCGATTTCTTTCGCCGCGTTTTCTTGGCTATCGGAGCCATGGACTGAATTGCGCTCTACATTTTCTGCAAACAGCTTGCGGATTGTCCCGTCAGCCGCTTCCGCAGGATTGGTTGCACCCATAATCTCACGGTACTTAGCAACTGCGCCTTCGCCTTCTAAAACACGGACTTCAACAGGACCCGAAATCATATAGGAAACCAAATCACCAAAAAATGGGCGGTCTTTATGAACCGCATAAAAAGCTTCTGCCCGCTCTTGGGTGAGCTGCAGACGTTTGCCCGCCACAACCCGCAAGCCCGAGTCTTCAATCACAGTCATAATCCGCCCCGTTAGATTGCGCAGGCATGCATCGGGCTTCAAAATGGATAAAGTGCGCTCAATCGCCATTGTTGTTTTCCTTCTATTTAGGTGTTTCTTCTATTCAGGTTTTTCTTCACGCCAGTGGTTAGACTCATCCTGCCGCCAGAGACGCACTACATAACCGCTCGCCCGCCATTCGTCAAACTGGACTGCACCCAACGAGCCTTCCACAGCAATGACAAACATACGGTCAAAACGATTCACTTCAGGCAAAGCCACACGCGGAGCAAGATATTGAAACCACAAACGCGCCCCGTTGCTAGGCTTGGTCTCGGCTTGCCCTTCTGTGATTAGAACAATCGGCTGACGGTCAGCCTGTGGAGCTGTTGCATCTCCGTGGGGCAAAAGAATACCCGAGTCCGAGCCGTGCCAGAGCCGCTTGTCTAAAGCTTCGCTTTCTTCTTCACGCACTCGCACCACCGCCCGTGCCCCCGACTCTAAAGCTCGGGTCAGCAAACTGCGCAAAGACGCAAATTCACGCCCCGCCGAGCAAAGATAGACTCCTAGCTCTGCTCCTGCTGTATCTGCCTTAGCCATAAAAACTCTAGCAAAACCCCAGCGAAACCCTAGCGGCGGCTACCGCGTTCTGTACTCAAAACATATTCATTCAAAAGCCGCACACCATAGCCCGTTGCTCCCTTGGCGGCTTCTAAGCTGCCACCGTGCCGCCAAGCAACGCCAGCAATGTCTAAATGCGCCCAAGGCACACGCCGATCCACAAATCGCTGTAAGAACTGTGCCGCCGTAATAGAACCCGCTCCATAGCCCGGGCTGATATTCTGCATATCAGCCGCTGGAGAATCCAACAGCTTGTCGTAATCGGGCTCCAACGGAAACCGCCACAAAGGCTCAGCAACCCGCTCGCCCGCCGCCAGCAAAGCCCTAGCAAGCCTGTCATCATTGGCAAAGCACCCAGCCCGCGTACTACCCAAAGCCACGACCATAGCTCCTGTCAAAGTCGCTAGATCCACAATCGCTCGCGGCTTGTAATACTTCTGCGCATACCAAAGCGCATCCGCAAGGACGAGTCTTCCTTCAGCATCGGTGTTCAGAACTTCAATTGTCTGTCCCGACGCCGAATAAACAATATCGCTCGGACGTTGCGCATTACCATCAGGCATATTTTCCACCAAGCCCGCTAACGCCACAACATTCGCCCGTGCTTTGCGTCCTGCGATTGCCGCTATGGCTCCTGTGACAGCGGCGGCTCCACCCATATCGTATTTCATATCTTCCATACCCTTAGGGGGCTTGAGCGAAATTCCCCCCGTGTCAAAGCAGACTCCCTTGCCCACCAAGAGCACAGGCTTTTCACTCGCAGGTGCACCCTTGTACTCCATCACCAGCAGACGCGGCTTGCGCACAGACCCCTGCGCCACGCCTAGCAATGCTCCCATATTTAGACGGCGCATTTCCGTTTCACCCAAGGACGAAACCTTAACCCCCAAAGGCGGCAAATCACGCTTCGCCACCGCCACAAAAGATTCGGGATACAACCAATTGGGAGACTCCGAAACCAAAGCCTTAGCAATTTCATTTCCGCGTGCCCGCGCCTTGTAAGCAACAAACGAACGCTCAAGCCCCCTGCCCGCCGTAGTCACAACCCGCAAAGCCTGCACCTTTGCTTCGCCGTGCATGGCTCCGCGTGTGTGGTGGGTGGTAAAACGCCACGAACGGAGTAACGCTCCTTCAGCCACAGACAAAGCCCGCGTGCTTGAGTCAGAAACAAGCCACAACTCCTTGCCCTGCACTTTTGCCGCAACCGCTTTGGCATACAAAATGGCTCCTGCCTTTTCAGCCGCCAGAGTCGCACTCAAGGCAGGAATTCTTGACACAGGCTGTTCAGGAAAAGTTTTCTTCTCATTCCGTCCAGCACGACTCGCCTTACCTTCAGGCAAATCCTGCTGCGGAGTCGTTCCATACAAAAAGACCCGCGACAATCCGCTTTCCTGCGGCGTAAAAACTTCTAGAACTTCACCTGCCGCTCCCGTGCATTCTGCCCGCGTAGCCGCGTCTTTCAATAAGCCCCCCAGCTTTGCGTCAATCCGCCGCGTGACGGCAGGAAAGCTCCCGCCCGCCCCAAGCGGCACAGCGATGGCGGCTCCATGCGGAGGCAAGGCTTCGCGCCCGTGAAAGGTGATTTTCAAGGCACTGCGTGCTGAGGCTACTGCTGGCATACGGGTTTCCCTCCGAATCTTGGATTTATTGCTACGGTTTCTGTGTGTCTCCCAGTGAGCTTACCAGTGGGCGCTTCCCTGTGGGTTTCCCAGTAGGCTTACCAGTGGGCTTCCCAGTGGATTTCAATGCGCTCCAGTGGGCTATAGTCCAATCATACTTTAAACTACGCAAATGCACCACTCCCCGCCCGCCCCGAAGGCTCAAGCAAACGCCTGCGAGAATTTTTATGTCACTTGCCTCTATAGCTCCGTCTGAAGTTGTGCCTACACGGCGCAAGCTTGGTGGCACTCTGTGGCTCTATCAGGCGCGGCTTTTTCTGCTGTCCTGCGGGCTGTTTATCGGAGTCCTGTCAGGCCTACTGCTATTGCTGGCCTTCGTTGATGAACTCCACGGAGCCGCCAGCGGCACAGCACTCACGCAAGTTTTGTGGCTTGCTGTCCTAGCTGTGCCTGCTCTTTTGGAGAGCATTCTGCCCTTTATCGTTTTTCTTGCAGTGATTCACTTTTTTATCTCCCTGCACCACCACGGAGAAATGACTTCCCTGCGTTCGCACGGACTATCCGATCGGCAAATTCTGGCTCCTGTGCTTGTAGCAACTCTACTCTTGGGAATTGCAACCTTCGTTGTGTTAAATCCGCTGGCGGCGGCTTCTACTTTGCGCAAGCAACAAGTTGCGGCAGGGTTGCAGTCTAACTTGTTTGCACTTCACACCAGTGCGTGGCAGGCAGGTTTCTGGCTTATGCAACGCGACACTTTAGAGACTCCTGCGCAACGAATTTTTATTCGTGCCGAACGAGCTTCCGCAGACGGCACCACACTAGAAGGAGTCACCGTTATCACGGTGTCCGAAGGGCAGATTGCAAAGCACCTATCCGCCCGCGAAGCTTCCCTGCGCGACGGTTCGTGGCTGCTGAAAAATGTTTCCTCGGTGCCGCTTGGCGCACAGGCTTCTGCCCTGCCCGAGCTGCGTTTGCCTAGCACAGTTGAACCCGCGGCTTTGCGTCGTCGTGATCATGCTCCTGAAACGACTTCGCTGTGGCGTTTGCCTGCTTTGATTGAAGCGCGTCATAACTTGGGTTCTGGGACTCATCCGCTTACCTATCGCTATCACGAAATTCTAGCTACGCCAGCTCGGCTTTTGGTTTTTGCTTTGCTGGCTTCTGTGTTTTCGCTTTATCCGTGGCGGCGGAATCGCCGTCTGCAGTGGTTTTTGTTTGTCGCAGGAAGCTTACTTCTATTGCACGGATTTTCTGATCTAATGCGCTCGCTCGGACTCACGCGGCAAGTGCCTGTGCTGGCTGCTATTTGGGGCCCATTAGTGATTTGTGCTTTGCTGTCTGTTGCTGCTCTCTCGCGCTCGGAGCGTCTTTGATGGCTCGTTTTCTGTGTACGGCTGTATTTTGTGTCTTTGTGGTCTTGACTGGTTCGGGGCTTGCTAGGGCGCAGGATCTGCAAAGCTCTCCCTTGCGTTTGGAAGCTGGGCAGTTGGTCTATGAAGAAAACGAGAAATTTGCTCGTGCTACGGGTGGGGCACGGGTTTCTTGGAATGGACGCACCATCACGGCTGATGAAATTCTTTACGACTTAGAAAACGGAATCTTAACGATGAGTCCAGGCGGAGTGGTTTCTACGGCTGAAGGAGATAGATACTACGCCGACCAGCTTGTTGTGCAGGATGATTTTTCGGCAGGCACAGCGGCACAGATTTTTGGCTTTCTGTCGGACGACTCGCAGATCTTCGCGGGGGAGACAATTTTGCAAGAAGATGCAACAGGTGCGCGACAGATGCACTTGGACAATATTTCTTATAGTGCGTGTCGTTGTGCTGATTCACAGGCCAAAGGCGGTGACAGGCTTAGTGCGCTGGCGGATGATTCCGTGCCGACGGGTTTGGAAGGCGAAGACGAGCTGAGTTGGAGTCTCCATGCGGATCGTGCGACTTGGGATCAAGATCGTGGTGTTGTTCGTTATCATAATGCGCGGTTAAAGCTTTTTGGTATTCCTGCTCTTTTTACGCCATATATTTCCTTGCCGGATCCGACTGTAGAGCGGCGGACAGGGTTTTTGGCTCCTGAAATTCGTGCTGATGAATATCTCGGACAATTCACGCTTCTGCGGTATTTTGTTAATTTACAGCCGAACACCAATTTGGAGTTACATCCCTTTCTGGCGACCAAGCGCGGGCCTGGACTGGGCGTAGATTTGGAGCATAGTACCCGCCACGAGCATATATTTTTGCAGGGACAATTTACGCGCTCTGAGCCGCAGACTCCGACAGGAGATTTTTTAAACCGTCGTAACCGTGGCTATGTATTTTTTGATGCAACGAGCGACTTAAACAAACGTTGGCGGGCTGGTGTTTCTATTGATAGTGCGAGTGACAAGCGGTATTTGCGTGAATATCGTGTGCGTTCTTCTGCGGCACAGCTTTCGCAACGTGGCTGGCTAGAGCGTTTCGGACGCAACACGTACTTACGGCTTCGGACAATTGGCTATCAAAACCTGCGCGAAGAGTCGTTATCTATTGCGACGCAAGAAATTCGTCAGCCTGTGGTTTTGCCGCAAGCCGATTGGTATTGGTTTGGTACACCTAAGCGGGGGTTTTATCCTGAGCTTCATGCCAGTGCGCGGATCTTAAACCGTAAAAATCTTGGGAACAGTCGCCGTATAAGTTTGCGTCCGTCGGTGCGTCGTACGATTACCACCAAGGGCGGGCATATCTGGGATGGGCAAGTCGTACTGCAAAGTAGTGCCTATTCTTTCTCACGGGCGGCGTTTTTGGCGTCAAGGGGTTTGTCGCAATCGGCGGCGGGGGCAAGTGGAGAACAACACGCGGTTTTGGTTAGCTATACAAGTGCGGCGTTTGGCTGGCGTATGCCCTTGGTGGTGGCTAGAGGGCAAAACGCTGGCTCTACTGCTGTGGATGGAACACGGGCTTTGCATCTACTTGAGCCAAGGGTTCAGTTGGTTACTGTGGCGGGTTCCCCTGAGCGTGAAGATATTCCCAACGAGGAGAGTCAAAGCTTGTCGTTAGATAGAGCGCGACTTTTTCGTATCAATCGCTATCCAGGGTCTGATAGGAGTGAAGAAGGCTCGCGCATTGATTACGGAGCCAGCTGGACAAGTCGCTTTTCTGAGCAACGCGGTTTTTCTACTTTTTTGGGGCAAAGTACTTATTTGAATAAATACCGTCAAGAAAAGCGACGCTACGCAGGGTTTGCAGAAAAGCGCACGGATTGGGTTACAACGTTCAACGCCGAGTGGGATCAGTGGATTGCTCTCGACTCTGTCTTGCGGATTGACGAAGAGTCGCCGCGTATTAACTTACACGACTCTGAATTGCGCGTTGGCAGGGAAGATGAATTACACGCAACGCTTGGGTATTTTTATGGCTTAGAAAGACCCCCCCCTGAAGACCTAGCCCATCGTGAAGAAGTTAATTTGCGTTTTTCTCTTCCGCTCTATGATAATTTGTCTAGCGAGCTTGGACTCATTCGCGATACTGCGGCAAACCAAACGCGGCGTGTGGAAAGTGTGTTTATCTACGAAGATGACTGCCTACGCCTAGATGTTGGATTCTTTCAAAAGTACACAGGCACGCCCGAAAACATAGAGAAAGACCGTGGAGTTTTCTTTGTGATAGACCTAAAACCCCTACTGGGAGCGCGAGCAGATTAGCCCCGCGCGGTTTTTTTCTGAAACTTTTGCTATCAATAGGCTTATGCGTTTTCTATTTTTCCTTGTCCTTGTGGTTGGCGTGGCACTTCCTACGGCTTTGGGCTTGCCTGCTGTGGGTGTGGCTTCTGCGCAATCGGTGGTGGCTGTGGTTAATGACCTGCCGATTACCGAGCAGGATTTATCCTTGCGGGTGCGTATGGGAATTGTCGCCTCGGGTTTGTCGGACACACCTGCAGTGCGGGCTGACCTACAAAGGCGTGTCTTAGAGCAACTAATTGAAGAGCGGATTCAAAAAGAAACCGCACAAGATTTAGGAATTACAATTCTCCCCCAACAGGTTAACGGAGCCCTTACAGAAATTGCCCGCCGCAATCAGCTGTCAGCAGAAGCTTTTACCTTGCAGTTAGAAAGCCAAGGTGTGCCTGCACAAATTTTGCGGGATAGTTTAGAAGTGCAACTTTTGTGGAATGAAGTTATTCGCCAACGCTATGTACCCGAAGCGACGGTTTCGGAAAGTTCGGTGGAAGAATATCTTTCGCGGGCATTGAATGAAGAAAATGAACCTGCCTATTGGCTGGCTGAAATCTTTTTGCCTGTGGTCAGTCCGAGTGATTTGCCTGAAGCCCGTCAGGCGGCGGAGCGACTCCGTAGTTCTGCTTTATCGGGAGAAGCAACTTTTGATGATCTGGCGCGGCAGTTTTCCAGCTCGGTTACGGCTTCGGTGGGCGGAGAAATTGGCTGGGTGCGTGAGTCAAACTTAAGCCCTGCCCGCCATGCGGCTCTGCAGGGGCTTTTTGCAGGAGATATCACCGAGCCCTTGCGCGAGCGTAATGGGTTATCGCTTTTGCTTTTGCGCGAGTCACGCCGTGAGGAAGCGAAAACCATTCACCTTGTCCGCCTAGCGTGGACTGTCAATGTAGAAGAAGAAGAGATCAACGAAGCCCTGTCTAAGATTCACAACTGCCGTGCGGCGCGTAACTTTGCGGCACGGCAAGCCGAACAAGAAGGCACAAGTCCGCTTTCTGCCAATCTAGGAGCTATTCGCCGTGCTGACCTATCCACCAACATTCAGGCGGCAATCAGAGACGCTACGGCAGGTGTGCCGACTCTTCCTGCGAGACAGCAAGACGGCACGACACTTGCCTATGTGCTTTGTCCGCCTGACAAGGGCAGTGCTGAATGGCAAGCCGCGCACAATACCCTTGTCAACGAGCAATTGAATTCCATTGTTCGCAACGCGTTGCGTAGGCTACGGCGTGTGGCGCAAATTTCTATACGCGAAACCGCTTCTGAATAGGGAAGGCTTCTGTGCCTGCTGATTTGCGTCCGCTTGCGGTTAGCTTAGGCGAGCCTGCGGGAATTGGTCCTGACCTTGCGGTGCATGTTTGGCAAGCCCGCCTTGCCAATCGTGGGCTTTGTCCGCGCTATGTTGTTGTCGGAGACGCTGAAACCCTGCGCGCCCGCGCACACCTTTTGCAGATTGACTTGTCGCTTAAAGTTCTTGCTGCTGAAGATAGTACGCACCAGCCTGATCTGCTGCTTGCTGATGACGAAGACCCGAGCCTTCTGGTGGTGGATTGTCCGCTAGAAGCTAGTGTCACTTTAGGCGAAGCGTCTGTGCAGACAGCACAATCGGTAATTGATTCCTTAGAAACAGCTTTAGACCTAACCCGCAGAAACGCCACGCGCGGACTTGTCACCTTGCCAATTCAAAAACGTGTCTTGTTAGAAATTGGCTTTCCCTACCCAGGGCACACCAACTGGCTTGAAGCCCGCCTAGACGCTGAAGCCTTAATGCTGTTTGTCTCGCAGGAATTGAAAGTTGCGCCTGTAACGGTGCATCTGCCTTTGTCAAAAGTTGGTGAAGCCTTAGCTGCCGATACGATTATTTCGGCGGCAAAGATTTTGCATGCAGGATTACAACAAGACTTTGGTGTTGCTAGTCCAAAAATTGCGATTGCGGCTTTGAATCCGCATGCGGGGGAAGGCGGTAGCTTTGGCGGAGAAGAACAAGAAGTCATTGCCCCTGCCGTTGCCGCTATGAACGAACAGGGAATTCCTGCTGTGGGTCCGCTCCCCGCCGATACGCTATTTCACGAAGAAGCCCGCCGTAGCTACGATGCGGTTTTGGCGATGTATCACGACCAAGCCTTAATCCCGTTAAAAACTTTAGACTTTTGGAGTGGCTGTCAAATCAGTTTGGGGCTACCGATTGTCCGTACATCTCCTGACCATGGCACGGCGTTTTCTTTGGCGGGGAAAGGCACGGCGCGTCCTGAAAGCTTTATTGCCGCACTTAATCTTGCTAATGCTGTGGCGCAGACACGCGCTGTTCGCTAGTGTTTTGTCTAAAGTGTGCTTTGTCTAAAGTGTATTTTGTTTAAAGTGTGCTTTGTCTAGGATGTGTTTCGTTTAAGGTGTGTTTTATCCACGGTGCCTAGTACAACACCCCAACCACGGAAGTCGCTCGGGCAACACTTCCTGCACGACCCTGCGATCTTGCGTCGGCTTGCCGAGGAAACGATTGCGACAAGCGGCACGCAAACCGTGTTGGAAATCGGTGCAGGCCCTGGCGGACTGACAGAAGCTTTGTTGGCGAGCGGAGTCAAACGGCTTATCGCCCTAGAACGCGACAAACGCTTTTTGCCTAAGTTGGCGGAGCTTGGCGAAGCTGATCCGCGCCTTGTTGCTGTACAGGCGGATGCACTTCGTACACCGCTTACGACTCTGGCACTTGAGCGGAATGATAATCGGGCTTTTCTGGTTGTGGGAAATTTGCCCTACAACATATCTACCAAGCTTTTAACCCTGTGGCTCGGAGAAATCGCCACCGCCCACCAAGAAGAAAAGCCCCTACCCGCAAGCGGCTTTGTGCTGATGTTCCAAGAAGAAGTGGCACAGCGGATTCTTAGCAGGCAGGGTGAAGCCCACTACGGCAGGCTATCGGTCTTGTGTGAATGGCTTTGTGTCAGCGAGCGGCTCTTCAAGGTGGGGCGTGGAGCCTTTACCCCAGCTCCGAAGATTGATTCGGCGGTGGTGCGGTTAGCTCCGCGTCTAGAACCGCTCCACAGCGCGTCCTTAGCGACGCTGGAAGCGATTACCCGCGCCGCCTTTGGTACACGCCGCAAGATGCTACGCCGCGCCCTGGCGCGCTTGCCTGACGGCGCAGAGCCCTATCTGGAAGCCACTGCCCTAGAAGGCACAGAGCGGGCTGAAGAAGTCTCGCTGGCGGATTTCTGTGCTATGGCACGGGTCTTGGCGGAGCGTATTCCTGCGCCCTAGCCGAAGCTGTGAGCCTTGAAGGACTAAAGCCCCGCCAATTGACGCAATTGTGCGCCAATTGGCGCAATTGTGTCCTGTGGGCTATATGCTAGGCACTCTATGACGAAAGAATCTTTTACCGCTCCTATGCTTGGACAGGGGTCTAGGCACTGGTCTAGCCACGGACTCTGCTTTGTTCTGTCTTCTCCTTCGGGTGGCGGCAAGACCACGGTGGCACGGCGGATTTTGCAAGAAGCTGAAACGCAAGAAGCTGACTCGGTGGCTTTGTCTATTTCTGCTACGACTCGTCCGCAGCGCAAGGGCGAAACAGACGGACAGGATTACTACTTTCTAGACGAAGCCGAATTTCGCCATCGTGAAGAAGCAGGCTGGTTTTTGGAAACCGCCAGTGTCTTCGGCAATTTGTATGGCACACCACGCCAAGAAGTACAAGGAAAACTCGCCCAAGGAATTTCAGTTCTGTTTGATATTGATTGGCAAGGTGCGAAGCAGATCCGTGGGCAGTTGCCGCAAGAAACTTGTTCGCTGTTTCTTTTGCCTCCGAGTTTTGAAATTCTTTCAGAGCGACTCCATAAACGCGCCCGTGAAAGCGGAAACGATATTCAACGGCGTTTGCAGATGGCTTTACAAGAGATGACTCACTGGAACGAATATGACTATGTCATCGTCAATGAAGATTTGGAGCGCACGGTACAGCAAGTCCATACGATTCTGCAGGTGGAGCGCAATCGGCGTATTCGTCAGCAGGGCTTGGCGGACTTTGTTGACAAGTTAGGACACAAGCCATGACCCGCGTAGCCCCAGCGAAAACCATTTTGATAACAGGTGGCAGTAGCGGACTCGGCAGAGCCATTGCTTTGGGCTATGCCGCTTCGGGTGTGCGTTTGTTTTTGTCTGGACGCAATTCTGAAAGGCTGGCGGCAGTTGTTGCTGAATGCCAAGCCAAGGGAGCTGAAGCCGAAGGCGGAATCCTTGATGTAACCGATGCTACGGCGGTGCGTGAATGGGTTACCGCTTGCGATGGCAAAAGCCCGTTGGATTTGGTCTTTGCCAATGCAGGAATATCTGCTGGCACGGGTGGCACAGAAAGCCGTATTGAGTCAGGAGAGCAATCGGCAAAGGTTTTCGCCACCAATGTAGATGGTGTGCGTTATACGGTGGAAACAGCTGTCCGCCTAATGGAGCCACGCGGCCACGGACAGATCGCCATAATTTCATCTCTGGCGGGGTTTCGCGGACTGCCAGGTTCAGCGGCTTATAGTGGCAGTAAAGCTGCTGTGCGGGTCTGGGGCGAAGCTGTACGCGGGGCTTTGGTAGGGTCGGGGGTTCGGCTCTCGGTGATTTGTCCGGGCTATGTGGCGACACCGATGACGGACAGAAACAGCTACAAGATGCCTTTCTTGTTGCGTCCTGAGCAGGCGGTGGGTTTCATTCAACGCGGATTGGCTCGCAACAAAGCTCGTATTGGCTTTCCGCGTCGCCTGTACTATGTGGTGTGGTTTCTTGCCACCCTGCCCCCCGCTTGGACAGACCGTTTCTTCTCCCGTCTGCCCAAAAAAGATGTACTGCCTGATTAGGCTTTGTTTCTGCCCCAGCCCGTAGTGCGTAGCTTTTATTAGCCCTTATAGGGATGGGCTTCGCTTGGCCAATCTTGTTCGTAGCGGGGTGCGTTATCGGGTTCTAGTGCATACCAATCGCCTTTGTCGGCGGTGTAGATGTGGTCGCGGGTTTCAAGCTGCGTTGGATTATCTAAAATTCCTGCGGCGATGGAGATATGGTCTTCGCCGAGACTCCGAAAGAACAGAGCCGAGCCGCATTTGGCACAGCCACCGCGTTGTCCTGTATCGGAAGTGTGGTACCAGCGGATGGAATCTTCGGCTCCTGCTTTCCACTCAATCTTATCGTTGGGAACAGCAACGGCGGCTAGGGCGTGGCCGTGGTATTTGCGGCACAGGGTGCAGTGGCACCAACTCATCGGATGGGCTCCGCCTGTTGTGCGGAAGGCAACAGCTCCGCAGACACAGGAGCCAGTCATTTCCCCTTTGGCTTGGTCGCTCATCTTGTTTCCTTCTTTTTATTTGTTTGTGAATTAACTCTTGCTTGTGGATTCGCTTTTGCTTATGAATTAGCTTTCGCTTTGAGTCGTGGTTTCGCTTTTGCCTGTGGATTAACCCTTGCTTGTTGGTTCGTCTGTAGCAAGCTTGTTAGAGTCAAGCCGCGTGGTCAGGCAGGGATTCACTTCCGCCTTGTGCGCGGCGTAGCTCTACATATTCCCGCACCGACTCGGCACAGGCAGGGTCCCACTCGGGCTGCTGGTATTCGGCAAGGGCTTGCTTCCACACGCGATTGCAATGCTCTGCCGTCTGCGGAGACCCCGCTTCTTCCCACGCTCCATGATTGCGCCAATCGGACACCAAAGGCGAATAAAAAGCCGTATCGTAGCGCGCCATAGTATGCGCGGCGCCAAAGAAATGCCCGCCCTGCCCGACTTCGCGAATGGCTTCTAATGCCATTGAGTCTGCGTCCATGGCGATTGGCTCCATCATTTCCAAGAAGTTCTGCAGAATTTCTACATCCATAATGAGCTTTTCAAACGAAGCCACTAAGCCCCCTTCCAGCCAGCCCGCTCCGTGCTTGCAGACATGAATTCCGCCCAAAACAAAAGACCAGAGAGAAAACATAGACTCGTAAGCCGCTTGTCCATCTACGGCGTTGGCGGCACAGGCATTGCTTGCCCGCATCGGAATCTTATAGCGTCTGCCGAGCTGTCCGCTGGCGAGAGTTGTCTTGACATATTCGGGTGTGCCGAAAGCAGGCGCACCGCTTTTCATATCCACATTGGAGGTAAAAGTGCCATAGACAAGCGGAGCTCCCGCCTTAACCATCTGCATAAAGGCAATGCTCGCCAAGGCTTCAGCGTTTTGCGATACCAAAGCTCCTGACAAGCTGGCTGGAGCCATAGCTCCGCTCAAAGTGAAAGGCGTAATAATCACAGGCTGACGCACCTGCGCCATTTCTATGATTCCTTCAATCATCGGACCATCCAAACGCATCGGCGACGAAGTATTCACCACGGTCATCAAATAGGCGTCTTGTAAAAGCTCTTGATCCCCGATACCCAAGCCACGGCGGCAGATTTCAATTGAGTCCAGAATACGCGCCCGCCCGAGCGAATAGCCGTAGAAGGGCTTATCCGATAGGCGCAACATTGCTTCAGACGCGTCTAGGTGGCGGGTTTCGGGCGGCAGGTCAGCAGGCTCTACGGGATATCCGCCAACAAACGAGAAGACATTAAAGTATTGGTTTAACCGCAGAAGATTTTCGTAATCTTTTTGATTGCCTGGACGGTGTCCATTGTCTAAGTCGCTACAGTTGGGCGCAGAGCTCACCGTGCCAACAACAATTTCTTTGCCGCCAATCTGATGCACCGAGTCGGGATTCCGTCCGCGTAGGGTGAAAGTTGGCGGTACCTTGGCGATATATTCTTCCACCAGAGCAGGATCAAACTTAACCACATCGCTATCGGGGACAATTTCGGCTCCGTGTTCTTTTAAAATCTTCAAGGCTTCGGGATGCATAAAAGACATTCCGATATCGCGTAGCACGGTGAGCGAAGCCTGATGAATTGACTCAATTTCGTCTTCGCTCAAAAACGCGACAGGCGGAAAACGATTCATAAACTTACGCTTGGGAAGTTGATTAATTCCCCCCCCGCCGCGTTCGGCAAGGTTTGCCGAACGCCCACCCGAACGGGCACGCGAACGAACACTGCGCCGCGGTTTTGTCGCTTTGCTTGGCGCGGTAGATTCTGTTGCTTGCATTGTTGCTTCCTATCCTTACGCGCTTAAGTTCAAGGAGTGCTATCAACTTCGCTGACTACTCGTTTTGCGCTGGTGGCTGTTGCTCGGCTTCCTGTGGCAACGCGTTGGCGCGTGAGACGACACGGGCTAAGCCACTGGCGAGCCAAGCCGCGATGGCGATTTTCAAAGCATCGCCGAGCAGGAAGGGAATTGCTCCCACCTGAACGGCTTTCAGCCAATCGCCGCCCATCACGCTTGTGGCGAGCCAGGCCACGCCCAAAAGGTATATCGTAGCCGTGGCGAGTGTCATAACAGCGACTCCCTTGACCAAGGAGCGAGTCCAGCCCCTGTCGGCGGCGTATCCGACTACGCCTGCCGCCAAGACGAAGCCCAGCAGATAGCCCGCAGTCGGATCCATCAGATAGGCAAGCCCTGCCCCACTAGCGAAGACGGGCAAGCCGATGATCCCTTCGGCTAGGTAGAGCAAAATAACTGCGACTCCTGCTCGTGCACCGAAGACAGCTCCGACCAGCAGGACTGCCAGCGGTTGCAAAGTCATTGGCACAGGATAAAACGGCACTTTCATATGTGCCGAAACAGCTAACAGAGCTGTTGCTGAAACAAAGAGCAAAGCAAAGCCCAAGGTTTGCCAAAGCAACTTGGCTTCTGTGGCGTCTGCGGACAGAACTTTATGCACCAAAACCCCTGCGGGGTTACAAGAACGAAAAGTCATTGTCTGAACCCTTCCCTTTGTTGTGTTGGATATCGCGTTGGCTGGTTAGAGCAACAAGAAGAATACCTTAAACGGCTAGAGCTAGAATGCAAGCCCATCGGTGAATCCAGCGGTGAATCCAGCGGTGAATCGGGCAAACAAGACGGAGTATAGAATAGCCCCTAAGCAATAGCCCTAAGCAGTACCCCCTAAGCAGTAGCCCCTAAAAAAGCCCTTGAACTAAGCCTTGGTCATCTAGGTGAATCTTATTCGCCGCAGGCTCACGCGGTAGGCCTGGCATGGTCATGATTTCTCCGCAGACTACGACGATAAAGCCCGCCCCTGCCGATAGACGGACTTCGCGCACGGTCAGGCGGTGTCCGCTGGGCGCACCCTTGAGGCTTGGATCACTGGAGAAAGAATACTGTGTCTTCGCCATACAGACAGGGAAGTTTCCGTAATCGGCTTGTAGTTCGTCAAACTGCTTGCGCACAGCGGCGGGGGCATCTACGCCATCGGCACGGTAGATTTCTCGGGCTACGGTTTCTACCTTTTCCCATAGGGAGAGTGAGTCATCATATAGCGGCTTAAAGCTTGCTGTGCCTGACTCAACCACTTCTACAACTTGCTTGGCTAGGGCTTCGGTGCCAGCTCCGCCATCTGCCCAGTGCGAGCACAGCACGGCTTTTGCCCCGAGCGCTGCACAGCGTTCGGAAATAACATCAAGCTCGGCTTGGCTATCGCCCGAAAACTTGTTGATTGCGACTACGGCTGGTACGCCGAATTTTTGCAGATTTTCTAGGTGACGCTCAAGGTTTGTTACGCCGCGTTCTACGGCTTGCGGATCTTCTTTGCCGAGTTCTTTTAAGGCGACTCCGCCGTGTGATTTCAAGGCTCGTACAGTTGCTACCACCACCACCGCATCAGGAGATAATTCTGCTTTGCGGCATTTGATGTTGAAGAATTTCTCGGCACCTAAGTCTGCTCCGAAGCCAGCTTCGGTTACGGTGTATTCGGCGAGCTTGCGCGAAGCACTGGTCGCGACGACGGAGTTACATCCGTGGGCGATATTGGCGAAAGGTCCACCGTGAATGAAGGCAGGTGTGCCTTCTAAAGTCTGGACCAAGTTCGGAGCCAATGCATCACGCAAAAGCACTGTCATGGCTCCTGGAGCCTGCACCTGCTCTGCCGTGATCGGAGTCTTGTCACGGGTGTAGCCGACAACGACTTTTCCCAAACGCGTGCGCAGGTCTGTTAGGTCACGCGACAGGCAGAAAATCGCCATAACTTCGGAAGCCACAACAATGTCAAAGCCATCTTCGCGGGAAAATCCGTTTGCTATGCCGCCTAATGAGCCAACAATTTTACGCAAGGCTCTATCGTTCATATCCACGACCCGCCGCCAAGCGATGCGGCGTGTATCAATTCCCAGTTCGTTGCCCCAATAGATATGATTGTCAACCATTGCTGATAGCAGGTTATGGGCAGCACCGATGGCGTGAAAGTCCCCTGTGAAGTGCAGGTTGATATCTTCCATTGGAATGACTTGCGCGTAGCCGCCGCCTGCGGCTCCGCCTTTGACTCCGAAGCAGGGTCCGAGTGAAGGCTCGCGCAGGCAGATATGCACCGACTTACCAATGCGGCGGAGTGCATCGCCTAAGCCAACGGTTGTTGTTGTCTTGCCCTCTCCTGCTGGAGTCGGATTAATCGCCGTTACCAAAACCAGCTTTGAGTCGGAGCGGGTTTTTTGCTGTGCCAGCCACTCTGAATCGACTTTGCCTTTGTAGGGGCCATATCGGTATAGCGAATCCGCGGGAATTCCTGCTCGCTCGGCGATGACTTCTATTGCGTCGGGAGTCGCCTCCCGTGCGATTTCTATATCGCTTTTTGCCATGGTTTTTCTCCTCTTGGCCCAGGCGGGTTAGCTTAGGGAATAAGCCCCCTAGATGGCGTATGCACGCCCCATTTAGAAGGGCTCTTGCAGGGGGCGTGCAGGGGGAGTTTTAGGCTTGCTTGCCCCATAAGGCAAGTCATCTGGACGCATAGGCTTTCTTGCTATTCTATTTCTTGTGCGGGGTGGTCTTGCTCTATGTGCTTGCCCGCCCTATTCTCCCCCTGATTTTACCTTCTACGGAGGAGTTATGAACGATACACCTGCCAATGGCGCAAGCCAGGACGACGAAGAAATTATCCTTGCTGACCTGTCTGACGAAGACTTGGTTAAGCAGATGATGGATGATCTCTACGACGGACTCAAAGATGAAATCTGCGAAGCGGTTCGTATTTTTCTGGACAGGGGCTGGGCACCCTATAAAATTCTCACCGACTCGCTCATGGAAGGCATGCGAATTGTTGGCATTGACTTCCGTGATGGAATTTTGTTTGTGCCTGAAGTTTTGCTTTCCGCCAACGCGATGAAGGGAGGGATGGAAATCCTGCGCCCGCTCCTTGCCGAAACGGGAGCGCCAAAAATCGGCACGATGGTCATCGGCACGGTCAAGGGAGATATCCACGACATCGGCAAGAATCTTGTCATCATGATGATGGAAGGCGCAGGCTTTGAAGTCGTGGATTTGGGGATTAACAATCCCGTTGAAAACTATATGGCGGCAATTGACGAACACGAGCCCGAAATACTCGGTATGTCGGCGTTGCTTACAACGACTATGCCCTACATGAAAGTCGTGATTGAAGCACTCAAAGAACACGAAAAGCGCGATGAAATTATTGTGCTGGTTGGTGGTGCGCCTTTGAACGAAGAATTCGCTGAAGCCATCGGAGCCGATGCCTACTGCCGTGATGCGGCAGTAGCCGTAGATACCGCCAAAGAGCTGATTGCCCGCCGTCACAATCAGCCACCTGCGGGCTAATCTGTTGCATCCTTGGCGTGGCAAGCCTGATAGCCTTGATAGCGAAGAAGTCATTCAAGGCTCGCCATCGGCGCGGTCTGCGACCGATACGGCACAAAGCGTTCTGATCATCGCTTGCGGAGCTTTGGCTCCTGAGATTTTGCTTTTGCGCAAGAAGAATAACTGGCAGCATTTGGCTTTGCGCTGTTTGCCAGCGATCTTGCACAATTATCCGAAACGTATTCCTGACGAAGTGCGACGGGTCTTGAGCGAAGAACAGCCGCGTGGCTGGGGAAGCATATTCGTCGGCTATGCGGATTGCGGCACAGGCGGACTTTTACAACCCGTGCTGAACGAATTCGGCGTTGAGTCCCTGCCTGGAACCCACTGCTATGGTTTCTTTCGTGGCACAGAGCTGTTTGACCAAGAACACGAAGACAATCCGTTTTGCTTTTATCTGACGGACTTTCTTGTCCGCCACTTTCATAGCCTGATGTGGCGGGGCTTGGGCTTGGATAAACACCCTGAACTGCTAGACACCTATTTCTCCAACTATCAGAAGCTGGTTTATCTTTCGCAGCTGGATATCCCGAGCCTACGCCAGCAAGCCCAAGAAATTGCCAAACAGCTTGGCTTGGCTTATGAAGAGCGACACACAGGGCTGACTCCGTTTGCTGAAGCCCTGAACCCTGCTCTCGGCGACAAGCACGAATCACAGATTAAGTCCTAAGGATTAATTTCCAAAGATTAAGCCCCAAGGATACCTATGGCTGAACAGATTACCCTTTGGTGGCGGGATATCCCCGCCCAAGTCAATGGCCGCCACGGACGCAGCCGCACTGCCGCCAAGCTATCCGAGCGGTTTGAGAAGGCGATAGACCGTGCCGCCATGCGGGCACGCCTTATCGGCACCGACCAATACCTACAAGAATGGCGGCGGACAACTTCTACCCTAGAGACCAGCGAAGACTTAGAAAAAGTCATCCAAGCTGAAGCCACGCGGCTAGAACAGGTTTATGATGATGCACGGCTAGAACAGCTTGTACAAAACAGCGGCTTTGAAGAAAAGCCAGAATAAGGAAACAAACAATGGCAGAAGCAATGACAGAAACCATGGCAACGAGTCCTGCGATTGAGTCGGCGGAAGCTTTGACTTCTGCTGTGCAAAGTCTGTTTGCGGGCTTTTCGGTGGAGATTACTCCTGCTTCGGCGAAGAAGATTGAGAGCTTTGCAGATCTATTGCGTCCGAGCTGTCGGGTGATGGTGACTTTTCTGCCTGGGTCAGATTTACAAGACACCAAAGAAACCGCCGAGCGTTTGATGCGCGAAGGCTTTATTGCTGTGCCGCACTTTGCGGCGCGGTCTTTTCCTGATGCGGAGTCGTTTCGTAGCCTTGTCCAAGACTTAAGCAAAGTCGGAGTCAAAGAAGCTGTGGTCTTGGCGGGTGCTGTTGACAAGCCGCTTGGCTCTTTTACTTCTTCGCTAGACCTTCTGGCTGATGGTGCATTTCAAGACAGCGGCTTCACGCGTATTTCTGTGGCAGGACACCCTGAAGGAAGCCCTGATATTTCTGACTCTGACCTTGCCCTTGCCTTACGCCAGAAAAACGAATGGGCGGAGCAAAATCCGCAGATTGAAACCCGCTTGATTACCCAGTTCTGTTTTGAAGCCGAGCCAGTTCTTGCGTGGGAGCGGACAATTCGTGCCGCAGGAAATCGGCTTCCGATTGCCCTTGGCGTGCCAGGGCCGGCACAGATTAAAACTTTGCTGATGCATGCGAAGAATTGCGGGATTGGTAATTCTATGTCTTTTTTGGTTAAGCAGGCGAAAAATGTTTCGCGGCTGATTATGGTTAATGCGCCTGACAAGCTGATTGCAGGAATTGCCCACGGAGTCGCCGCTGACCCTGACTCGCTATTGAAGACCGTGCATATCTACCCGCTGGGCGGGCTTAAAAAATCTGCCTACTGGTCTTACGCGGTTGCTGACGGAACGATTAAAGTTGAGCCAAGCCTTGAACGATTTTCTGCGCCTTTGGCTCCCCCTGATGGGAAATGAAACTTGTCTCTCCGACTGCCGAGACGATAGACCAAGCCGCACAAGAGCTGACTCAGGGCGCACTTGTCGCCTTTCCTAGCGAAACGGTTTATGGCTTAGGAGCCGACGCAACCAACGGGCAAGCTATTGCCCGTCTTTACGCGGCGAAAAATCGTCCTGCGGTGAATCCGTTGATTGTGCATCTTGGCAATCGGGCAGAAGCGGAAAAAACCTGTTCCTTTGATGACACAGCCAAGCGGCTTGGTGAAGCCTTCTGGCCTGGAGCTTTAACCCTTGTGGCTCCACTTATGGATTCTGCGATTGTTTCTGCGGTGACGGCGAATTTGCCTACCCTTGCGGTGCGGGTTCCTGCGCACCCTGTTGCCCAAGATTTGTTGAAAGCGGTTCATTGTCCTATTGCGGCTCCGAGTGCTAATCGGTCGGGCAGACCGAGTGCTACCGAAGCCCAGCATGTAGCAGATGATTTTGCCGAGAGTGAATTTGCCCCTGCACTCATCCTAGACGCAGGAGCCAGCGAACACGGACTTGAGTCGACAATTGTCCTGTGCCTGCCTGACAAAGCCCCTACCCTTTTGCGCTACGGAGCGATTTCCCGCCCAGAGTTAGAAGAAGTCTTGGGCGCACCCCTAGCCGCCTTGCCTGAAGCCACAGAAGCCACAGAAGCTATAGCTATAGAAGCCACGGAAGCCGTAGCGGTAGAGTCCCGCCCCTTATCCCCAGGGAGACATTTCAGGCATTACGCTCCTGCTATTCCTGTGCGGCTTCTACGGCAGGGCGAATCGCCACGGGTGGAGCGTAGTGAAGCTTGGCTTGGTTTTGGCTCCACAGAGCCGATAGGAACGCCACTGGCGGCAGAAACCTTAAGCCCATCAGGAAACCCCCAACAAGCCGCCCATAACCTGTTTGCGGCTCTACGCCGTCTGGAAGTCTCTGGGGCTACGGCGATTGTTGTAGCCCCTCTCCCTGTCTCTGCTGAAGCCCTACGCGAGCGGGTAAGCCGTGCGGCAGCCATAGGCCCCGTGGAAGCCTTATAAGCCCCCTAGAAAGCCATATAGAAGCCTATAAGCCCCGTAGAAGCCCTATAAGCCCTGTAGGGCTATCATTGTGCCTGTGGCGGGATAAAGCCCTGTAGCGGGCATACAAGCCCTTCACAAGCCCCATAAGCCCCCTAGAAGCCATATAGAAGCCTATAAGCCCCGTGGAAGCCCTATAAGCCCTGTGGCGGTACCAAGCCTTAGGGGCAGTGGAAAAGCCCTGTACAAGCCCTATAAGCCCCGTGGAAGCCCTATAAAGCCCTGTGGGGACTTTGTGCCTGTGGCGGGAATAAAGCCCTGTAGCGGGCATACAAGCCGTGTGGGAGGCAAGAATCGTTGAAAGAGCGGTTACACAGCTCCCCCGATTGCCCTTCACCAAATGTCTTACCAACTGCCTTCACCAACTATCTTACCAACTACGCGTTTTTCGCCTATAAACCTGACTTCTAAACCTGCTACCCCTGCTGACTCTACAAACCCTGTCTTTAGCCCGCTACGCCCTTGAACAATGGAGACTCCAAATGTCTGATACGCCTGACTCACGCCTTGAAGCACTGGGTATTACCCTGCCTGAAGCCCCTGCTCCTGTGGCGAACTATCTGCCCTATGTGAAGACCGACAGTACGCTCTACATCTCAGGGCAGCTTCCCCTCAAAGATGGGACAGCCGTTGCCAGTGGCTTGCTAGGCAAAGATGTAACCACCGAACAAGGAGTCGCCGCCGCCGAGCAATGCATCATCAACGCGATTGCGCAGATCCGCGCCGCTTGCGGTGGAGATTTAACTCAAGTCCGTCGAATTGAAAAAATTGCTGTCTTTGTTGCCTCAGACCCGTCTTATAGCGAACAGCCAAAAGTCGCTAACGGAGCTTCTGATTTGCTTGGCAAGGTTTTTGGTGAAGCAGGCAAACACGCCCGCTCAGCAGTTGGAGTCGCAGTCTTGCCGCTTAATGTTGCGGTTGAAGTAGATCTAATCGTGCGCTTGAAGGGGTAAAGGCTTTAGGCGTTAGACAGGCACGAAGAAATGTTATTGCCCGTAGCAGATGGCTTCGTGCCTGATTAGCCTTTTTGCACCCACAAGATACTTCAAGAACAGCCTGTAGTCGCTCCACAGGTGGCACAAGACAGGCACGAGCCATTTCGCATCAGGGTGAAATTCCCGCAATCGGTGCAGGCGTCTCCTGAATAGCCCTGCAGTTTGGCTTTTGCCGAACGGCTGGCAGTGGAGTGCATTACCTCCCCGCCGCTTGAAGCGATACCTGAAGGAATAGCCGAAGCGGTATCAGAAACAGTATCTGAAGCAATAAAAACTTCTTGTGCCGTAGCGGCTCCTGTAGCCGCGACACCGCCTGTTGCTATGGCTCCTGTTAGCATTCCTGTTGCGACACTGGCTGTTGTGCCTGTTAGCGCACCCGTTGGCGCACCTGTAGCACCAGCGACAGCACCCGCTTGCCCAGAAACCGCTTCTGCTACCTTTTCTCCTTCTTGGTCTTCCCTATGAACAGCCTGTCGCGAGTCTTGCCCCGCTCCGCCCGAGACCAGACGCAATCCGCCACGTCCGAAGCCGCGTGACATTCCGCCAGCCAGAGTGGCGGCTGAAATTGCTTCGCCAGCTTCGTTGCGTCCTTTAGATTTAGCTCCGTGGCCTGTTGTGTCGGCAAGCAGGTCTTCAGGAGCCACATGCCCTAAGTCGTAGCGGTCTAAATAGCTAATGGACAATTCACGGAAGACATAATCCAGAATAGAAGTCGCCATCTTGACCATATTGTTACCGCTCACGGCTCCTGCGGGTTCAAACCGCGTGAAGGTGAAGGCTTCAACATATTCTTCTAATGGCACGCCGTATTGCAAGCCAATAGAAACCGCAATCGCAAAGTTATTCATCAAAGAGCGAAACGCCGCGCCTTCTTTGTGCATATCAATAAAGATTTCGCCCAGTGCGCCATCTTGATATTCGCCTGTCCGCAGGTAAATTTTGTGTCCTGCGACAGAAGCTTTTTGTGTATAGCCCGAACGCCGTGAGGGCAAGGGATCGCGTTTGCCACGGGCAATGGCTTTTGCTGCCAGCTCGGCTACGGCTTCGGCGCGTTTTTCAGGCACGGGATCGGTCAAACGCTCGCGCAGTGGTACACGAACTTCTTCTCCGTCATCAACCGACTCGCTTGGCAAATGCAGGGCTTGGTCTAGCTCTATTGCTTCGTCTCTGTCGCTGTCTTCGGCTTCGTCTTCTAGGTCATCCAAGAAGGCAGAGACCAGCGGTTGCGACAGCTTAGAGCCATCACGGTAGAGTGCATTGGCTTTCAAGCCCAAACGCCAAGACCTGTGGTAGGCGTCCATGCAGTCTTCTACGGTGGCGGTGGGCGGTAGGTTAATTGTCTTAGAAATACTGCCGCAGATAAACGGCTGGACAGCGGCGAGCATATCCACATGGCTACGCGGAGCCAGCACCCGCGTTCCTTCGCTGCCACACAAGACCGCGCAATCAAATACGGCTAGATGATCACTACGCAGTTCGGGTGCACCTTCCAACGACATTGACCCACAGCAGAAGCGATTTGCTGCTTCAATATCACTTGCGGTGAAGCCAATACGCGCCAGCAAGTCTAAAGATGGGTCTGCTAAATCGGACTCGGTTAAGCCCAAGGTTTCACGGCAGAAGTCTTCGCCCAAAGTCCAACGATTGAAGGCAAAGCGAATAGAGAAGACTCCGGGCAAAATTCGTTCTACTTCTTCCAGCACCGAGTCGCTAAAGCCTTTGGCGCGTAGGGTTTCGTGATTGACTCCCGGAGCCCCTGCCAGAGTTGCGTGTCCTGTGGCGTAGCGGATCATTTCTTGAATTGCGACTTCGTCATAGCCCAAAGCTTGCAGGGCTTGTGGCACGGCACGGTTAATCATTTTGAAGTATCCGCCCCCTGCTAACTGCTTGAAGCTGACAAGAGCAAAGTTTGGCTCAACGCCTGTGGTGTCACAATCCATAACCAAGCCAATCGTGCCTGTCGGAGCAATACAAGTGGTTTGCGCGTTGCGAAAGCCGCAGGTGTTGCCTAGCTCTAGGGCATCATCCCAAGCCTGCAGGGCTGCCCGACTCACACTTGGAAGCGGACACTCGGCTTCTTGGTGTGCCACGGGCAAGATGGAAAGCGACTCGTAGTCTTCTTGTTCTCCTGCGGCGGCGCGTCTGTGGTTGCGCAGAACCCGCAGGAGCGACTCGCGGTTTGCGGCATAGCCAGCAAACGAGCCGAGTTGTTCTGCCAACTCAGCTGAAGTGCGCCATGAAACTCCGCCGAGCAGTGCGGTTACGGCACCTGCCAATGCCCTACCTTCTTTTGAGTCGTAGCCAAGCCCCAGAGACATCAGCAGAGCCCCTAAGTTGGCATAGCCCAGACCAAGGGTGCGGAATCTCCACGAGCGTTCGGCGATCTGGGCAGACGGAAACTGCGCCATGGTCACAGAAATTTCTAAGACAACAGTCCATAGGCGTACTGCCTGTTCAAAGGCTTCAACGCGGAAGGCTTCGCCTGTTTCTGATTTTTCTTGTCCTTCTTGTGATGCTTCGTTTGGCTCTGCCAGAAAGCGCAACAGGTTTAAAGAAGCCAAGTTGCAAGCCGTATCATCCAAGAACATATATTCCGAACAGGGATTGCTGGCGCGAATTCGTCCATCGGCGGGACAGGTGTGCCATTCATTAATCGTTGTATCAAACTGCACGCCTGGGTCAGCTGAATGCCAAGCTGCCCAGCCGATGCGTTTCCACAGGTCGCGGGCGCGTAGAGTTTTGGAAACTGCTCCATCGGTGCGACGGGTTAGGTGCCATTCGCTGTCGGTTTCTACGGCTTGCAGAAATGCGTCGGGCAGGCGAATAGAGTTATTGGAATTCTGCCCTGACACGGTGCGGTAGGCTTCGCTATCCCAATCGGTGTCGTAGAGCGGAAAATCCCACTCGGATTGTCCTAGCTCTGCCATACGCACGGCACGGCGGATATAGTTTTCTGGCACTCCTGCTCTTCGGGCTTGGCGGACTGCACTCCGCAGGGCGGGATTCTTCTGGAGCGACTCTCTCTCTAGCGCGCTTGCTGTCTCTAGCGCACTTGCTGTCTCTAACGCACTTGCCGTCTCTAACGCACTTGCTGTGCCTTCTGTATTGCCTGTTTTGCCTCTATTGCCTCCTGCGCCTTCAGTGGCTTCTGTGCCTTCCTGTGCTGCTCGTAGAACGCGATTCAAGTGCTTACGGCACAGAGCAGCTCCTGCGACCAGAGACGCTACTTTCTGCTCTTCTACCCACTTCCAGGAGACATATTCTTCAACATCAGGATGATCCGCATCTAGGGTCACCATCTTCGCCGCCCGCCGTGTTGTGCCGCCTGAGCGAATCGCACCAGCGGCTCTATCGCCAATCTGCAGGAACGACATCAAGCCTGAAGATTCGCCTCCACCTGATAAAGACTCTCCCGCCCCGCGCAAAGCCGAGTAATTTGTGCCGCTACCACTGCCGTATTTGAACAGACGGGCTTCGCGTTGCCATAGATCCATAATTCCGTCTGCGCCGACCAGATCATCTTCAACAGACTGAATAAAGCAGGCGTGTGGTTGCGGACGTGCATAGGCGCTTTCGCTTGGCACGGAGCGGTGCTTTTCTTCGTCCCAGTACCAGTGGCCTTGTGGTGGGCCTTCAATGCCGTATGCCCAATGGAGTCCTGTGTTAAACCACTGCGGAGAATTGGGTGCAGCCATTTGCCGTGCGAGTTGGTGACACAGCTCATCGTAGAAAACCTGTGCATCTTCTTCTGCGGAGAAAATTCCTGCTTTCCAGCCCCAATAAGTCCATGCCCCTGCTAGGCGATTGAAGACCGCCCGTGCGTCGGTTTCTCCGCCTTCTTGCTGGTCTTCGGGCAGGTCAGCGCAAGCCGCTTCGTCTGCTTCACTCCGCCACAGGAAGGCAGGTACGCCTTCTTCTTCCACGCGGCGTAGAACAGTCGGCACACCGCGTTTGCGGAAATACTTACGGGCTAAAATATCGGTTGCGACTTGGCTCCAAAACTCGGGCACCTGAATATTCTGGGCTTCAAATACAACCTGTCCATCAGGATTGCGCATCACCGAAGACACGGTCTTGAATTCTATTCCGCGATAGGGAGACTCTCCCGCGACGGTGTGAAACCTTTCAAAGCGCATGACGCAATTCCTTTTCCTCTAAAACAATTATTGCCCTGCCCTGCGCTTGCCAAACCCACAGAGGTGAGTCGGTACTCTGCCACGCAGAACTTGCTAATAGGGCTTTTTTGCTAAACCCGCCTGCCTAAAACCCGTGCAAAGCAGGTAAAGCCCTTAGCTGTGAATTTTCTTCAAGGCGACTCACCGTAGGAACAGTTGCATCGCGCTTCCAATATACCCACTATATTTTGTCCCGCAAGGGCAGATAGCCCCCTGATGTAGATTTAAATCAAGAAAAATGGAATCAGGAGAAATCGTCACGGTTAACCTAACTTGTGAAGTTGCACCAAGACCCACATAAAGCCACTGGAAGATTTCTCAAGCGGTAATCTCCTGCGGTAAGCCCATCGTTACGGTCTGTGGTGGATGGGCTATACTGCTGGCTATGAATCTTCTCAAAGCACGCAAGGGCGAGCTGGTTGGCAGCGATGGCGCGGGCAATAGGTACTATCGCTCGCAGATTCGCCGTGCCCATCGCGGACAGGTCAAGGCAGGTATGGAAGAACACCGCTGGGTGGTCTATGTCCGCTCGCCACGGTATCGCCTTGTCAAAGGCTTGTTCGGTGGACTCGGGCGGGGCGATGTACCGACTTTGCCTCCTGCGTGGCGGGCGTGGCTCCACTATACGACCCAGAACCCGCCTAGTGGCGCACTGGCGGAGCAACAGCCCGTTGCCCTGTCTCCCTACCTGCCATCAGGCCACCGCCTAGCAGGAGGCAAGCGAGCGCAAGCCACAGGCGATTATGATGCATGGCTTCCGAATAAGCAGTCTATGCACTCCTTACCGAGCCATCGGCCGCGTTTTGATGGCTGGTGCTAACTGGCTTGCTATAAGGCAAATCTACCGATGGCAATGGCGCAACCCTCTAGACGCACAGTTGAAACCCTAACGGGCGTGGCGGTGATTCTGCTGACTCTTGCCTTTCTGTTTTTTGGCTTGTCCCAGCGGGAGACTTTGTCGGGCGAAGGTACCTATCCGATTGTTGCGATCTTTGATAACGCTTCGGGAATTGCTCCTGGGGCGGAAGTGCGCCTGTCGGGAGTGCTAATCGGCTCGGTCAAATCCATGGAGCTAGACACTGAAACCTTCTACGCCGAAGTCACCTTGGATATTGACGATTCCATTCTTCTGCCCGCAGACACTTCGGCACGAGTTTTGTCCGATGGATTGCTAGGCGGGGCTTACATCAGCCTAACTCCAGGCGGAGAGCTTAGTAACCTAGAAGCAGGAGCCGAGATAGACCAAACCCAAGGCTCAGTAAATCTGATAGACCTGCTTGCCCGCTTTATTTTTTCAGCCGCACAAACAAAATAAGTTAAGATTAATTTTCCTCTGGATTCTGTCCCTGGATCATAACGACTCTCTGCGGGAAGGGAATTTCTATGCCGTGGGAGTCCAACTTTTCCTTCACCAGCATTACAATTTCCCGCAAGAGCGGAACATAATCATCTTGATGCACCCACACCCGCAAAGACAAATTAACACTGCTATCGGCAAGCTGTTCCATCCATACCGAAGGCGCAGGATCATCCAAGACCTGCGGCAATTCTTCTGCCAGTTCTAGCAACGCCGTGCGTGCCATTCGTAAGTCGGTGTCATACGATACGCCGACCAAAGCCCGCAAACGCCGTATGCTCGGCTGGTTGTAGTTAATAATATTGGCTTCGGTCAAAGCACGGTTCGGAACAATAATCCGCTCGCCGTCAAAGGTTTTTAAATCCGTGGTAAAGAGCGAAACGCTCATCACCGTGCCCTTGATACCTGCCGCTTCCACGACACTGCCAATCGCCAGCGGACGCAAAATCAAAATCTGCAACCCCGCCGCCAAGTTGCTAAGCGTATTCTGTAGAGCCAAACCAATCGCTAGGGCAGCTCCGCCGAGCAGAGCCAGCAGGCTGGAAGTCTTCACGCCAAAGGCAGACAAAGTGGCGATTCCAACTACCACCAGAAGCAGGACATAAACCAATCGTCCCAAAAACTCGCGGGCGGTTTGGTCTTCGGCGAGTCCTGGTAGTTGCTCCATCCATACGGTAGCGCGGCGGACCAGAAACCGTGCCACCCAAACGCCCAGTAAGGCGACAACGATAATGACCAGCTTTTCCAGAAACCACGGCAGGAAGCTATCCCAGAAGAATTCTGCGTCTAGCTGCATGTGCTTGAGCAAGTTGGCGAGAAAATCCATAGGCGGCAGTATAGGCAAAAGACAGCCCGCCCGCCCACTTCTCACCCACGCTTCTAACCTACCCCTTTCACCCATAGCGGCAAGATGAGTGCTAATCTGGGCTGTGGCTTGTGTTTTTCCTGTTGTTTTTAGGGCTTACCCCGCTGTGGAGCTTATTATGGGTGCGGACTCATCACAAAATCAGCCGAAAAATCAGAAGGTTTGGCGCGATGGCTCAGGCAAAGCCATAGACTGCCAAGACAAACTGCGGCTTCTAGAACAGCGACTCGCCGAAGTGCGGACAATGGCAAGCGAAACCCTAGCCGATGGCTTGTTGCTGGGCGTGGAAGAAACGCAGTTACGCCAAGCCCTGCGTGAGACGACTGACAGCTTGGCGAATCCCTTTGCCGCCAAGCCTGAAGCCAAGCCCGAACCAGAGCCTGAAAAGTCCGAATAGGAAACCGCTTGTGACTCGGCTTGTTTTCTCTGGTCTCTTGGTGCTTTTGGCTTGCGGACTAGCTTTCGCCCCAATCGCAACAGAAGCGCAAAGTCCGACGGGCAGATTAGCCCGCACTTCGGGTCCAGCTAAGGTGCAGGTGCTGGACAAGGTCACAGCACGGGTTAGCACTTTGACCCTGCCGATTGGCAGGACTTTGACCTACAAAACCCTGTCGGTTACGGCAGAAGCCTGTTGGCGGGCTTTGCCGTTGGAAATTCCTGAGTCCATCGCCTGGCTTCGCGTCTCAGAGCGTTCTTTCGCGCGGACGGGCACCACCACCAACACGGCGAATCGCTCTGAAAACGCACGACAAGGCGAGAGACAGGTATTTAGCGGCTGGTTGTATGCTTCGTCTCCGTCGGTGTCTTCGGTGGAACACCCCGTTTACGACTTGGTGCTTCTCTCGTGTGAGGGAGAAGAAACCGACTAGCGGGCTTATTGCCCCTACGAATCTGTGTCTTTACGGTCTTTGCGGTCTTTACGGATTTGTGCCTGTGCCGCCGCCAGACGAGCTATCGGCAAACGGAATGGCGAGCAGGAAACATAGTCCAAGCCCACGGAGTCAAAGAATTCTACCGATGCAGGGTCTCCGCCGTGTTCGCCACAGATTCCGAGCTTTAGGTCAGGGCGACTTGCCCTGCCGCGTTCTACGCCTAGTTTGACCAGCTGCCCTACCCCTTCAAGATCCAAGGAAGCAAACGGATCACGCGGAATCACACCACTGGACTCATAGTACGGCAGAAATGGTCCTGTATCGTCCCGCGACAAGCCCAAGGCGGTTTGCGTTAGGTCATTGGTACCAAACGAGAAGAAATCAGCCTGTTTGGCTAAGGTATCGGCACACAAAGCCGCCCGTGGCAATTCAATCATTGTGCCAACGATGTACTGGACTTTGTCTGCTGTTGCTGAATTTTGTTTGGCGATTTCCTGTGCGACGGCTTCGCTGAGTTGGCGCAATCTTGCTAACTCTTGGTCAAAGGCGACGAGCGGAATCATAACTTCTACGGAAACCGCGACTCCTTCGCCTGCGACCAAATGGGCGGCTTCAAACAAGGCACGAAGCTGCATTTCATAGACTTCGGGGTAAGTCATCGCCAGACGACAGCCACGATGCCCTAGCATTGGATTACTCTCGGTCAGGCGTGAAACCCGCCCCCGCAACTCACTGGCGGAAATGCCTAAGGCTTCGGCGAGAGTGGCTTGTTCTTCTGCTCCACGGGGCAGGAACTCGTGGAGTGGTGGGTCTAGCAGACGCACGGTTACGGGTCTGCCTTCCATGATGCGGAAGATTTCAGCGAAGTCTTCACGCTGGACAGGTTGCAACTTTGCCAAAGCGGCTCGTCTGCCTGTTTCGTCTTGGGCGACGATTACTTCGCGCATTGCCAGCATGCGTTCTTTCTGAAAGAACATATGCTCGGTGCGGCATAAACCAATTCCTTCTGCCCCGAAGCGGATTGCTGTTTTGCAGTCGGCGGGGGTTTCGGCGTTGGCACGGACTTTCATACGGCGACGGGAGTCTGCCCACTGCATAAGCAGGGTAAATTCTTCGCCAAGGTTTGGCTCGGTCATCTTAGCTTCGCCCAGTAGAATTCGCCCGCCTGTGCCATCAACGGTGATTTCGTCTCCGGCACGGATGGTCTGTCCGCCGCCTGTCATAACCCCCTGCTCTTCGTCAATATGCAGACTTCCTGCTCCGACGACGCAGGGTCTGCCCATTCCGCGAGCGACTACGGCGGCATGGCTTGTCATACCGCCACGGGTGGTTAAGATGCCACGGGCTACGTACATGCCCTGAATATCTTCGGGGCTGGTTTCACTGCGGCATAAGATTACGGCGCGTTCTGGGGCGAGTCGTTCGGCTTCGGCTGCGGAAAAGACCACGATACCGCTTGCCGCCCCAGGAGATGCAGGTAAGCCACGTGTTAGCTCTACGGTTTCGCCCGAGTCAGGAGCCAAGGTAGGATGCAAAATCTGCCGCACACTTTCGGGTTCAACGCGCATTAGGGCTTCGTCTTGGGAGATAAGCCCTTCCCCTGCCATTTCTGCGGCAATACGAATAGCCGCTGAGACACTGCGTTTGCCGGAGCGAGTCTGCAACATATAGAGTCGCCCTGATTGGATGGTGAACTCTAGGTCTTGCATATCTTTGTAGTGTTGCTCGAGCAGTGTGCGGATACGCATCAGCTCGGCGAAAGCTTCTGGCATAGCTTCTTCTAGTGCGGGTTCGTTTGAGCCGATGGCTTTGCGTCCTGCGATGGTTAGGCTACGCGGAGTGCGAATTCCTGCCACGACATCTTCGCCTTGGGCGTTGATTAGGTATTCGCCGAAGGGCAGGTTTTCCCCCGTGGAAGGGTCGCGGGTGAAGGCGACTCCTGTCGCACAATCATTGCCTAGATTGCCGAAGACCATGGCTTGTACGGTAACAGCTGTGCCCCAGTTGTCGGGAATGTTATTTAGGCGGCGGTAGGTTTTGGCTCGAGTGTTGCTCCACGAGCGGAAGACTGCGCCGATGGCGGCGTGGAGTTGGGCTATGGGGTCTTGCGGAAACGGCGTACCTGTCTTAGCGACTAACTCTAAATATCTGTCGCACAGGGTTTGTAGGGCTTCTGCGTCAAGCTCTGAGTCTTCAAGGACATTCTGCTCGTCTTTGATTTCTTCAAGGATTTCTTCAAAGTCGCCGTGGGGCAAGCCCAGCACCACATCGGAAAACATCTGAATAAACCGCCGCCACGAGTCATAGGCAAAACGCGGATTACCTTGCTCTGCCAAGCCCTGCACTGTGTCAGGGTTGAGCCCTAGGTTCAGGACTGTATCCATCATGCCGGGCATACTTGCCTGGGCTCCTGAGCGGACTGAGACCAAAAGCGGTTTTTTGGCGTCTCCGAATTTCCGCCCTTCTTGTTCTTCTAGGACAGCAAGCGACTCGGCAATAGCCTGTTCTAAGCCATCAGGAAACGCCGAAGCAGGATCAGCTAGTGCCTGTTCAGGGGCTTGGGCAAAACGCGCCAGATAGTCATTACAGACCGCCGTGGTAATGGTAAATCCTGCGGGGACAGGCAAGCCGATACGCGCCATTTCGGCACAGTTGGCTCCTTTGCCGCCGAGCAGTGCCTTGTCGTCACGCCCGCCATCGGCTTTACCGCCACCGAAGCTATAGATGGAGCGCATACCTGCCACCGTATCAACGCGGGTTTCAGTCTGGGTCAGGTTTGCCACGGAAGTCACCAAGTCAGGGTTTGGAGAGCTAGTCAGTAGAGTTAGACACTTTACTATAATAAGCAAAGTCCTTACGAGCGGTTATATCGCCCCCTTCAATATAATCCAAGTCTGCCACCTGCTTAACCACCTGTATAAATCGGTCTAAAAGTGCCAGCCGTGCCTGTTGCTCCTGCTCTGTGCCTTCCAAGACTTTTTCTGCGTCTAAAAACGCACTCACAGGTTCGCTAAGCTCTGCCAATATCTCCACTCGTAAAGAAGGTTTAAGCTTAGCATCTAAGCGTTGTTTCGCATTCTGGAGTGCCATTTTAAATTTTTCTCCCTCTTCTGATAGCACTTTATCAGAAGAATTTAACTTAAGCTCAACCCCTCTTAGCAATCCTTGTGCTCGTCGCCAAGCAACAAGCAATTTTTCTACCTTCTGCCTTTCTTCCTCTTCGGAGGAGTAAAGAAGATTTCTTAGATTTACCGCATAGTTTTTAATTGATACAAAGTAAGCCCTATCTTCATTTCCAGAAGTATTTAACACCGCACGAGTCACATCATAAGGAATCTTTTCTGCCCACTGCAGATAACGCTCCAATCTATCTTTCAAAAAATTGATTACATCTTCTTCAATTTTACGACTACCCCCCCTAAAGTCGGGAGCATCGTTTGGTAAATTTTTTGTGTTTATATCTGCATTTTCAAGATAAATATTCATTACATTAAGCATTAGCTCATCAAAATTCAAATCTGTCAGCCTATAATTAGGATGAATTAGATAGCTACATATAAGTTCACCCTTAGAACGCAAAGCATATGGATCGGTTGAGCCTGTTGACTGCTCACCAGCTGCTATAAAGCCAACCAAATAATCCAATAACGAGGCCAAAGAAATAGAAAATTCCTGTACGACAAATTTTCTCTCGCGAATACTTAACGCTAGGTGAGCAGCAAGTGGAAAATTTTCATATGGAGCTAAATCTTTTTCTTCTGCAAAAAGCTTGGCACCAACAAACCCCTCTAAACTAGGAATTTCACCCACAGTCCCAGAAGCTAAGTCGCACAGAGAGTATAAAGTTACTTTTTGAATATGCTCTAATTCTTTCTCATCCTGTTCTCCTAATAGCCCTGCAATTTCTTTAGCTAAGTTGGCTATGCGTTCTGCCCGCATACGAATTGATCCAAGTTTTGGGTGGAAATTAATTTTGTCTAAGCGGTTTTGAAGCTCTTTTACTCCAATTTTTTTATCCCGCTCCCAGTAAAATCGGGCATCGTCTAGGCGCGCCTGTGCAACCTTCTCAACTTGCTTAATAGTTTTCTGCTCCCATTCGGATTCTGCCCCTCCCTCTAGCCCATATGGCAGGGAAGCTGAGTAATAATACCCACCTTCGGATCTTTCGTACACACCAAGATGATATTTTAAGATAACTGGGACAAAAGATTCGGGTAAATTTTTTGCTTTAGGGTGAATTACTAGGAGAGATGGTCTTTCAATATGGAAGCGTGAAGAGTAGCGAGGCGTGGACATTTCCTGTGACTCTGTCACTATCTGTACGCCTCTCTTATTCGTTTGAGCATATGGTTCAATACCTTTGGCTTTTAAAATTTTGAGCCAATCTTCTTTGCTAGACACCGCTATATATTCTTCACCAATTTCTATTTCATTCGTGCCCCCCCTAAGTGAGGGTAGCCTTTCTGAATCGGGAAGACATAAAGGGTTTCCATCAAGCAAGATTGTGTAGCGACGCAACGGACGCGGCCAGCGAAATCCACTTGCATCCCAGCGCATCGACTTTCGCCAACGCGTTGCAAGAAGTGTTTCAACTATCGCTTCAGGTACTTCTTTTTCAGCAGAACTTGGTGGCACAAGCTTGGTCGCAAACCAGAACTTGCCCTTAGGGGTTTCGCGTAACTCTACCCCTTGGTCTTCGGTTGAAGAAAAACCCGCCTTACGCAAAAAGCCTTCAAGTGCTTTTTCGTTTGCCCCTTCGCGTGGGCCACGGGTTTCAATTTCTTGTGCCTTGCTTTCGGGTAAGACCCCTTCAACTTGCACCGCAAATCGGCGTGGTGATGCATAACCAATTGAGTCTGCTCTTTTATCAAGCAAATTTCTTTTTTTTAGAGCCTCGTACAATAGGTCAGAAAGTTGCCTACTCCCTTTTTCTTGTGCCCAGCCTGGAAAATCTTCTCCATAAAGCTCAACGAATAGTTCAGCCATTGTCTTGTGCTCCTACTTGACCCTTCCAGGCTTGGCAAACCCGCGTGACAAGCTTGCGCACGCGCAAGATCATCTCCTGCCTTACCTGTGGAGATATCGCGCCCCGTGCGTCAAGAAGATTAAACAGATGCGAAGCTTCAAGGCACTTGTCGTAAGCCGCTAGCACAGCTTCACCCCTTAGCACTTCGGCGAATTCGGCTTCGGCTGAGTCAAACCTGTCTAGCATCTGCTTGACGCTGGCTTCGGCTTGGTCAAAGTCGTGGCGTAAGGCTTCTAGGTCAGCCTGTTCAAAGTTGTACTTGCTGAAGTCTATTTCCACTTGGTGATGAACTTCGCCATAGGTGAAGTCTTTGTTCCACGCTAGGTCATAAACGCTATCGCGTTCTTGCACAATGCTGGCGATACGCTCTAGTCCGTAGGTAAGCTCTACCGATGGCGGATTACATTCAATCCCGCCCATCTTTTGAAAGTAGGTGAACTGGGTGATTTCTAGCCCATCGCAACGGACTTCCCAGCCAAGCCCTGTAGCCCCCAGAGTTGGACTCTCCCAATCGTCTTCGGCGTATTGAAAATCGTGGCGGCGTTTATCTAAGCCAAGATACGCTAGGCTTGCTTCGTAAAGCTCTCGCGAGTCTTCAGGAGCGGGCTTTAGCAAGACCTGAAACTGATAGTAGCGTTGTAGGCGATGCGGATTTTCTCCATACCGCCCATCGGTCGGACGGCGAGACGGCTGAACATAAGCACAACGCCACGGATTGTACGGCCCCAAAGCATAAAGCGCAGTTGCGGGATGAAAAGTCCCTGCCCCCATTTCTTTGTCGTAGCCACGCAAGACCACACAGCCGTGCCCTGCCCAGAATTGCTCTAGGCGGAAGATCATCTCCTGAAAGGTGCCTACTGGCTTGGCGACTTCTGCCACGGTTTGTTTATCCCTAGTTCTTGTGGGTTTAGGCTAGTCTGTGTGTGGTCTATTTCCGCTAGTCTTACCACGGATTGAAGCGAGCGATTGCCACACTGAGTCGCACTGAATCGTACCGAATCACACTGCCAGCCCTGCCCTATATCTCCTGCCCTATATCTTATGCAGAACCCGCAAACAATCCGCAACACCGCAGGACTTGCCGAGCGGCTTGCCCCTGATACTGAAGCCGTGGCTGACATTTTGCGCCAGCAGGTAGCTTCGCATGTGCCGCTGGTGTCTGAAATTGCGGGACACCTGCTAGACGCGGAGGGCAAGCGGTTACGTCCGTTGCTGACTTGTGCGGCGGCGCACTTGTGTGGGACTCCGCCTGACGAGCTACCTAAGGCGCACAAGCTGGCGGCGGCTGTGGAGCTTATGCACTCTGCGACTTTACTGCACGATGATGTGGTGGATCTGGGTGCGCTCCGCCGCGGACAGCCTGCCGCCAATGTTGTCTGGGGCAACAAGGCGAGTGTTTTGACGGGTGATTTTTTGCTTGGACGGGCATTTGGTTTGATTGTTGAAGTTGGCTGTCCGTCGGCGTTGCAGGTTTTGGCGCGGGCGGCGATTACTGTGTCTGAAGGTGAGATGCTGGGGCTACGGACAACCCGCCGCACCGACCTGACGCGGGCTGAAATCATTGCCGTGATGGAGGGTAAGACTGCGGCTTTATTCTCGGCGGCTTGTGAAGCGGGGGCTTGTTTGGTGGAGCCTGAAAACTTGGCTGAGCCGCCTGTGGGTAGCAAGCGGGCGGCGATGGCGGAATTTGGGCAAGCGATTGGGCTTGCCTTCCAGATGGTGGATGATTTGCTTGATTACGAAGGCGGAAGTGCGGTTACGGGCAAGGCGGCGGGCGATGACTTGCGTGATGGGCGGATGACTTTGCCTGTGTGGCTTGCGTGGCAGGCGGGAGATGATTCTGAGCGGGCTTTTTGGCATCGGGTTCTGGTGGAGGAGAGCAATCAGGGAAATAGCCCTGTGTTGGCGGATTCTGTGGCGATTGGGCGAGCCAGCGGGGGTGAGCGAAGCGATGAAGGCGAGCAATCAGGCGAAGGTCAGAAAGCCGCTCACAAAGCTACCCATAAAGCCACTCACGAAGCCCACCAGAAAGCCACTCACAAAGCCCCCCATAAAGCCATCCAGAAAGCCACTCACAAAGCCTTCCAGAAAGCCGCTGTGGGCGAGCAAAGTGGCGAAGATGCACCACAACACCCTGAATCAAACGAATCGCCTTCACGGAGCAATACAGCGTCTATGAAGGACAATTTAAAGCTAGCTCAAGCTTTGCTGGTGCGGCATGGGGTGGGTGATATGGTTCGTGGGGAGGCGAGTGGCTTATTGGCTGAAGCGGATATGATTTTGAAGGGTTTTCCTGCTTCTGGCTTGCGTGAGGCGTTGGAAAAGCTTGTGCGCGAGGGTTCGCGGCGGATTTCTTAGAAGAATCTGGTAATAATCTAAGAAGAATCTGAAAGTTTATATATTTTCGGTGTTTATTGTGGTTTGTGAATTTGTTTTTGTAGGATTTGATTCGTGTTTTGTTTTATTTTGGCTGGTGGTGGTTCATTTACTGGATGACTTTCCACAGTTTGTGGAACGGGGAGAAAACTCTTTTGGGGAATTCGTTAGATTTCCCCCAATATGTTGTGCTGTTGTGATGCGCTGTGGCGAATCGCTTCTATACTTGGTCAGCGAAGGTATCGCTGGCACTAGATATTGGAGAGACCTGACTATGGCTTGGACTGAAGAAAAAGTTTCTGAACTCAAGGAGCTCTGGGGCAGTGGTTTGACCACGAGCCAGATTGGCGAGCGTTTGGGATATAGCAAGAATGCGGTGATTGGCAAGGCGCATCGTTTGGGCTTGGCGCGGGCTGTGCCTGGCAACACGGGGGGCAGTGCTGGGGCTGGAGTGGCTTTGAGTCCTCCTAGCAGGCGTGGGGGTGATTCCCATGGCAGCAACGCTAGGGCGGCGGGCGAGGAATGGGTTTCGCTTCGCGCTCAAGAAGCGGAGCAGAGCTTACGTAATGCTCGTGGTGGTGCGAGTGGCGCGAAGGCTAAGGCTGGAGCTGGTGGTGCTGGTGGCACTGGTGGCAAGGGTGGTCAGGAAGTGGCGGCGTTTCGTCCGCGGGTTTCTGGTGGTGCTTCTGGTGGTGCTTCTAGTGCTTCTGTGGCGAAGAAGTCTGGTGCGGAGCAGGTGCCTGTTGTGCGGACTGGTGGCAGGCCGTGTCAATGGCCGATGGGTACTCCGAAGACTCCTGATTTTCACTTTTGCGGATCGCCAGCGACTGAAGACAGTCCCTACTGCCCTGAACACCGCTCCCGCGCTTATGTCCGCAAGACTGCTTGAATCTAACCCGCGAGTAAGCCGTTATCCTCCTGTCTTCTTACTACCCTGATTTCTGAGCCGCAGAAAAAGGGGTTAGGGGCGGACTTTCTCTCACTGTTTAAGTTACGGCGGCTTACGCCGCCTAGTGCCGCGAAGCCTTGCGCTACGCGCAAGATGCTTCGCGGTGGCTAAAGCCGCCGCTACGCGGTGTCCGCTTCGCTCCGCTCGTTTCACTCCGCTACGCTCGCGTTCGCACCCTACGGGTGCTCGGTGGGTCTTCATCTCCATAACGGGAGCCAGTTAATCCCACTAATCTCACGCTCCCCCCGCAAAGGGGCAAGCCGCTACTTCTCCCGTCTTCATCTCCATAACGGGAGCCAGTTAATCCCCCTAATCTCACGCTCCCCCCGCAAGGGGTATCGGCTCAATTAACCCGTCACTAAAACTATGGGGCTTAACAGCTGGTGGGGGAAACAAGGGCTGGCACGAATGCCGCACTGCCAAGTGTCCCGCTGGCGTTTTAGCCAGCGGGACATACGGTATGTGTGAAGCTTGTGAAGCCCGTCAGTTAAGTAGGGCGTGAAACGCCCGTGAAGAACAAGGGTGGTGGAACTGCCCACAGGCGCAGGTGGTCTTGCGTATCGCGTCCGTAGGACGCGGATAGCAAGCCAGATGCGCCCAAAGCCCGCGCAAGCGTGCGTAAAAAATGTTGCGAGAAAGCCCAACACTTACCCATTTTTCTGCGGCTTAGAAATCAGGGTACTGTAAAGATGGGGAAGGCACAGATTAACTTTGAGATGAAGCCCTATAAAGGCTTAACCCACCAGTAAGACGAAGACGGGGAAATAGCGGCTTGCCCTTTCCCGACTTTAGAGATGAAGACCCACCACGAAGTGGCGGCTTTAGCCACCGAGTGCCCGTAGGGCACGAACGCGAGCGGATGTAACAACACGCCAAAGTGCCCGCTGGCGTTTTAGCCAGCGGGCCGAACGGTAAGTATGAAGTTTGTGAAGCCCGTTTGTTTAAGTAGGGCGTGAAACGCCCGTGAAGAACAAGGGTGGTGGAACTGCCCACAGGCGCAGGTGGTCTTGCGTATCGCGTCCGTAGGACGCGGATAGCAAGCCAGATGCGCCCAAAGGCGGCGCAAGCCGCCGTAACAATGGTGCGGTTGAGAGGACTTGAACCTCCACGGAGTTGCCTCCACAGCGCCCTCAACGCTGCGCGTCTACCATTCCGCCACAACCGCGAAGCGGTGGCGTCAGCCACCGCTGAGCGGCGACGTGCGCCACCACGAAGTGGCGGTGTGCGTCACCGCATTAACGTTGGCTAATGCCTCCGCTGGGACTTAATATAACCCACTTTGGGTTTGCTTGCGATTATTACAGGCTTGTTCTGTGGGGGTGTAGGATGGGCTATTATTGGGTTGGTGGTGGAGGATAATCCGTGCAACTAGAAGGCAATCGCTGGATGAGTGGGGCGGGGCTTGTTTCCGTGCGGGGTTTCTGTGTTTTTGTTGTCTTGTTGCTTTCTTTGCTACTTACTGTGCCGCTTGTTGCCTGTGGTGGAGGTGGCGGTGGCGGCGGTGGTGGTGGCGGTGCGCCTGTTACCCAGCCTGACCCAGACCCAGACCCTGACCCTGACCCACAAGACCCGCCTGTGGTTACGCCTCCTACGCCTGGCACGGGTGTGGGCACGCCTGTGGCACTTACACAGGCGCAAGTCCTGGCTTGTCAAAACGGACAAGACTTAGACACAGGCACAGAAAGTTGCCTCACGCGCACTTTCCGCGAAGGGCGAAAACTCACACGCACCAAGCGCGACAATATTTTCCTCGTTGACAATGGCGGAAACCCAAGTCAAGGCACTCAAAATACATACACGGAAACGCTCCTTGGTGTTAAAACGGATGTTCAAACCAGCGATCAAATTGTTAGCAATCCAGCTTCAAATCTTCACGCACACCAAGTCACCACAGTTGCCGATGCGTTGCTTCCTAAAGATAGTCGTAGCCCAGCCACAAAAGGCTTCAAGGGGCATTACATAACTTCTTCTACGCCATCTTCAGCCCAGTTCCGAGTGGTTTACAATAACCTGCCCACGAATGGTGCAGTTGCCATTGCCTATGGTTTGCTTTTCCAACGAAGCGGTATCGGAGTCGCCGATGTTTTTGACAGCGTCACAAAACAAGCTATGGGGCCTTACATTTTTGCTCCGACAGGAAATAATGGCAGTGTTATGACTCCTGACCAAGATAACGGCTACACACGCTCAGGAGTCGGAATACGCAATCAAGAACTCGTCGCCATGCGAAGCGACAGGGTGCGCTTCATCTATGGACTCAACCAAGCACAAACAGCACGATCCAGAACCAACGGATGCAAGGGCGTAGAAAAATGGTGCGTGGGCTTTCCTGATGAGTACAAGGTCAAGGGAAGGACTTTTGGTGGCTCTTCTATCTCCACCTCAAGCGGAGCCCTTACCGCCTTTACGATGATTTGGGAACACCTGCCCGCTTCCGCCACCGCCAGCGATGCAATGTCAATTTTTGATAGCTGTGCCGTAGATCTCGGCACAACAGGATTAGACGAAAGCACAGGCCGCGGGCGGTTTGACCTCTGGTGTGCCGCAGAAAGAACCGAAGGATACAAAACCGTTACCTGCCAAATCGGCGAAAACCTAAACGGCAATGAAGAAAGCTGTCTGGCTCAAGTCTTCCGCGACCACGGGCTTACAAAGGCACAGCGCACCAAGCGTAGCGGTATCTTCATTATGGATAACGGCGGATTGAATGTGAGCTTCCATGATCACGAAGATATCTCTCGGCAAAACTTCTATTACAGTCCCATTCCAAACCCCGCGACAAAAACCACCCACGGATATCAAGTCACCAACCTAGCAAAACGACTCCTGCCAAAAGACGCAAACGACGGACTCAGTGGGCGGTATAGAGTCGGCAATTTTTCAACCTACAACATACCGCCACTCTATAATGCGTTACCCACCGATGGCGTTGTCTCCATTGCCACTGCCCGCATCTTCTCAAAGCACGGAATTCAGCTCGGAGATATTTTTAACACCAACACCAACCAACCCGCTGGCCCCTATATCTTCGTAGGCACAGGAAATAGTAACCTAGACTCTCCCGACCAAGACGATACCTATATGCAAGGCGGTATGCGTAACCAAAAGTATATCGCCGACACAAGCGAGCGGGTGCGATTCATCTACGGACTCACAGAAGACCATAGAGGAAGATACAGGGCAAACGGCTGTGAAGGCGTAGAAAAATGGTGCGTGGGCTTTCCCTACCGCTACAAGCTAATGAACGCGAAAGACAATAGCGAATTTCATGGCGGCACTTCTTTCTCGTCTTCTAGCGGTGCCATTTCTGCCTTTACCATGATCTGGGAACACCTGCCCGCTTCCGCCACCGCCAGCGATGCTATGGCAATCTTTGATAAATGCTCCGTGGATATCGGAGCCGTCGGGCTAGACAAAGACACAGGCCGTGGGCGATTTGATTTGTGGTGTGCCGCAGACGAAACCGCAAAAGAAGTGGCTAAGGCGACTCGGTCAGCTCCTGCGGGGGCAAGCGGAGTCGCAACTCGCTTTTTGAGTGCTTTCTATGGGCGGCAGTTCGGCGGACTCTCCCTACCCGCCCAGAGCAACGGCAAGTTGGCAATTGCACCCGAAGGCGAAAGCCGCTTCTTTGGCTACAATCCGCAGGGACAGGTGGCGTATGCGCCGACTCCGCCTTCGGCGCGGGCTTTTCTGCCGCTCACTGGCACAAAGCAGGACAAAACACGGCTCGGCTTGGTCTCCGAGAAGACAGGCGAAAGCGGAGCCGCTATTGCAGGTCATCACGCAGGAATCCGCTGGCAAGTCGCCGCCACACGCTTTTCTTCCGATGGCTTCTTCGGCTCGCAGGGAAGCCAAGGCTTTTCCTTCGCCCGTAGCGAAAACCTGCGCTTCACCGCCACACTACGCCCCGTGTCGCAAGTCAGCCTGACCGCCTGGCAAACACAGGCTTCGGTTCATGGCACAGGCTCGCTTTTACGCTCGCTCACAGGCACCGAGCGGGGTGTACAGGCGGCTTTAGGCTTCTCCACGGCTCAAGGCACCCGTTTCACCCTGTCGGGCTATGCCGCCCACTTCGCAGGAGGCAAAGTCTGCTACGCAAGCTCTAGCTGTGGCTCCATTGAGCGAGGCAAAACCGCCCATGGCGTAGCAGGTGGGCTTTATATCCCCTTCAAAACCCGCAGGTAGAAGAACAGCCGACACGTTTCGCCCCTGCAACTGCCACGCCTTCACGCTGTGGTAGAATGCACTCCGCACGGAACAAGTCTCAAGGAAGTCAGAACCATGAGCAAGCCTTCAAGTAGCGAAGATAAAAAAGCCCTGCTGGTGGATTATATCCAAAGCAACCAGCTCCCAACCTATCGGCAAGGATATAGCGACCGCATCGCTTGGCTAATGGCGCACCTGTCCGAGCTTGCCTACATGCCTTTTGACGAAGTAGATGCCGAAATCGAAAAGATCGGACTATCCGTAGAACAAAAATACGATACCAACGGAACCGAAGCCCTGCTCGTTTCAAACAACACCTTACTAATACTCGCATTCAAAGGACACAAAGCCAAACGCTTCAAAGATATAAAAACAGAAGCAAACGCTCGCAAAGTTTCCTGCGAAACCAATGGCGGCGTGCATGCTGGCTTTAAAGAAGCCTACGAACAAATTGCCAGCGCAATTCAAACGAGCCTGAACAAAGAGCCATTTGCCCACAAGCCCCTATTGATAACAGGACACGGCATAGGCGGAGCTTTAGCCACGATCGCCGCAAAAAGATTAAACCATCAAGGCGGCGTTGCCGCTTGCTATACCTTTGGAGCTCCACGCGTGGGAGACGAAGCTTGGTCGTACGCCATCAAGACGCCGATTTACAGAGTTGTCAATGCAATTGATTGCGTGACGATGTTACCTCCTGGCAAGGAGACGATGCAGAAAATAAAATTTTGCTTAGGGCTGGTTCCTGTTGTCGGAAAGTTTGTGAAATATCTCGGCCACTTTGAAGATTACTTCCATGTCGGAGACGAAAGATTTTTAACCAGCTGCAAGCCAAACCGATATGATGAAGTAGAGTTAACCTACAAGGTTTCGTGGGAAAGGCGTCTTGCAATCTTTATAAAAGGAAAAACGATAAAAAAGTTTCTTAAAGATCACTCTGTTGCAATCTACCGAGAAAAGCTGAACATTCTTGCCCACAAAAGAAACCGCGATAGATAGATCGCAAAGCACCTATACAGGCTAGTTGCCGCATCTCGCCCGTCTTCTAATTACCCTTATTCCTAATCCGAAAAAGAAGGGGTTAGGGTTGGGCTTTCTCGCAACATTTAATCCGCCCGCTTGCGCGGGCTATTTGCCGCATCTCGCCGTGCGCGTACCGCGAAAACTCCGTTTTCGCGGTACCTTCGGACGAGCTACGGCGTGGGCAGTTCCATTAAGGTTAATCTCCCGCGGTTTGCGCTCAATCGCGCAAACCCTGCGGGGGCTTCGCCCCCTGCAGGGCAAGCCGCTATTTCTCCCGTCTTCGTCTTACTGGTGGGTTAAGCCTTTATAGGGCTTCGTCTCAAAAATGGGAGCCAGTTAATCCCCCTAATCTCACGCTCCCCCCGCAAAGGGGTATTGGCTCAATTAACCCGTTACTAAAACTATGGGGCTTAACAGTTGGTGGGGAATACAAGGGCTGGCATTGACGCCGCCCCGCAAGGGGTGTGCGGCTGAGAGGACTTGAACCTCCACGGGATTAGCTCCCACAAGAACCTGAATCTTGCGCGTCTACCAGTTCCGCCACAGCCGCTTGTCTGTGTTTGGGTTGTTGGTGAGGATAGGCTTCTGCTTCGCGTTTGGCAAAGCGCAGTCGCCGCGTTCGCTAGTGTGCCGTTGGTAACTACGCAGGAAATTAGGTTAGCGGTTTAGGCGGTCGATGATCGCTTGGAGGTGGATTTGGTCGGCTTTATAGCTGCCCGATAAAGCGTGGAGGACTAGGTTGACTCCGAAACGGTATGATAGTTCGCGTTGGTCTTCTCCGCCTGGGATGAGGGCGTATTCAGGTTGTCCTCGGCTGTCTAGTGCCCACGCCGCCGCCCAGTCGTTCGTGCCTAGCAAAAATGACGAAACATTGTCCGCCGCTGGGTCAGGAGCCGATAGCAGGAAAGTTTCGCTGTCGTAACGGCCAGGGGTGCCTTCCAGTAAGTAAAAAGCTCGGCGTAGCACGTAGTCTTCGCGCATCTGTGATAAAGCAGGTGCCCGTAGCGCCTGCAGAAATGCCAGTGATCCCGCATCAAATGCCGAACCCGTTTCGCTCAGTGAATCCAAGAATGGGGCTTGCCGCAAATCAACCAAGACCATACCTCCACGCGCTAGGTATTCGCTCAATGCCGCCGATGACTCCGCAGTTGGTAAAGACGCAGACTTGTCATACGGCCAGTACAGTAGCGGATAGGGCGATATGTCGTCCACGCCCACACGCACACCAAACGGTTCCGACAAGGTTACGCTCGTCCGCGCAATAACTATGTTGTTCAAAGCCCGCAAACCCTTAAAGCTCGCTTCGTCAGTTTCACGGACTCCTGTAATCGCATAGACCATTCGTGGCTCTTGAATGTTCGCGCCACTGGCTATGTCTCCTGCCGTGGCAAAATTGCTTTGCAGGTTGTTCTGGTTGTTCTGGCTACTCTGCGCTCGGGCTGGGTACGGAGAATAGCTAAAGCACACCGCCACCAGAAAAAACATCGCCACAAGACTCAGCACAAACTTGCCCGCAAATCTGTTGCGCGTGGCTCCGAGTAGGCGACTCGCCACAGGCGCAAACGGGCGAAAAGTCAAAAGACCACGAAGCCACAAGCCCGCCCAGAACTCCACAAGGACCAGAAGTAAAAGCAAGGTGTACAGCAGAGGGCGGAGGTCAAAAGAACGAGTCGCTCCAAGTGGAGCCGCAGAAACCCCAGGCGGGATGACAAGTGCTTCAGGTAACGGAATTCTTCCGCCAAGGTTAATCGATAACCTGCCCGTTTCAATCCCATAAAAACCCGCAGGATGATACGCCGACGGCACAATCTGCTCCAAATCAGAAAGGCGTATCGCTTCAGCAATAGGAAAACGACTCTTACTAGACGCACGCAATCTACCAAAACCATCCAGCAATAACGCAGGCTCAGCAAGTCCGCCCGACTCGGTAATCGTGCTTTCAGTAGCAATTCGTCCAAGTTCGGTCAAACGGCGCAGCATCTGCACAAAATACCCCGAAATCGGCAAATTAGACCACTCAGCATTCGCCGCACTATGCACCAGTATCAATACCCCTTCTGCACGTATGTCCGCCGTGATAAACGGTGAGCCATCCTGCAACCACAGCCATGTGCGTTCTTCTAAGTCAGGACCAGGCTCCGCCAAAACAGCTCGGCGAATACGCAAATCACGCGGAACTTCTATCCCCGCCAGCGGACTCGTCTCAGGCGGCTGAGGGTGAATAGACACAGGTTCCTCCCACGACAAAGTACCCCCCAAAGCCCGCACCGCAGGACGCAAACGCACAGGCAAAAGACGCGATTCACGTCCCTCACGCAAAAGCCCTTCCCCCGCAAAACGCAGTAGAACTCCGCCCGCGTTGAGCCATGTGTTTAAGGCTTCGGTTTCGTCCAAGCCGAGGATAATATCTCCGTCTAGGACAACAAGGTCAGGCGCAAATGTAGAAAGCTGCTCCAAGCCGCCGCTCTGGACTTCAGCAAAAAGCGAAAACGCCTGCGTTAAGTAATGCTCCGACGATAGCAACGGATGACGCGCCACCGCCGTAGCACTCTGCTCCCATAGAAGAACGCGGTGCCGCCTGTCACTGTCCGCTAGAAGTTGTACCGCTCCCGCCGACAGCTCGTTAAGAGACAAAAGCGAAGTGTCGTCCAATAAACGACGGGGTAAGCGCGTGCTAGCTTCATACCAACGAATCGTATCTTCGTGCCCGATTTCTTTGCTTTCAATCTTGGCAAGAAGCGCACCATCACGTCCGTGGAGCTGCAAGATCGGTGGACTCCTATCAAACGCCGCTTCATCATAAAGCTCAGCAATACGAACAGAAAAATTTTCCGCACGAATTGTCGGAGCCAGCAAAAGACGCGCCGTATCCTGTGGCGCAACATACCGCACAGAGAAATTTCCATACGCTCTAAGCTGGCGAGTCAGCTTGGCCGCCAACTCACCACCAAAACCATCAGCAAAAAATACAACTTCATCCGTGTCTGGAGAGACTCCATGTGCCGCCAAACGCGATAGCACGTAATCGTAATCCGCTGGATACCCCCGCGGCTCAAGGCCACGCAACAACGACAAAGCCTGATTTGCCGACAAAACTTCTAACCCCACCGCACTTGCCGCTTCTTCCGTATCACGAGCAGTCGTCAAAAGCTGAACCGCCCTACCCTTACGACGAGCCGCAAGCAGTATAGTACGCGCTTCGCTCTTGGTCTTGTCCCAAGCAGGTGCCGCCGACCAGCCATTGTCTATCACTAGAAGCAAGCTGTCCGAGCCGTTCAGTAAAGGCTCAGGCTGAAACCGCGGACCCGCTAAAGCAACGATCAACAACGCCGCCGCCAAAAGCCGCAAAGCCAAAAGCCACCACGGAATACGATGCGGCTTGTCTTCGCTATCCCGTAAGTCATAAAGCAAACGCACCGCTGGAAAGGTACGCCGCCGCACAGGCGGAGGAATCACCCGCAAAAGCCACCACAAAGCAGGCAAACCCGCCAAAGCAGCCAGAAGCCAAGGAAATTCAAAAACCAGTGGCATAGCTAAGGCTATCGCCTATCTCGCGCCAGTAGATGAAGCCACACTGGGTGGGCTTGTCCGTTGGCTTGCCTGAGAAGCCACAGGAGCCACGCTGGTGGCTCTTTCTGGTGGCGCGGTGGTGTGAGTGGGATTCATCGGCGAATCGGCTTCAGGGCTCTTCTCAGAGCTTCCTGAGCCGCCTGAGCCCTGGGTAGCTCCCTGCCCCGCCCGCTGGTTAAGCCGAATATGCAAGGCTAAAAGTGCCTTGGCAGACGAATCCGCCGTGTTGTGCGCCAAATAACCCCAGCCCGAACCACGAGCAATCGCACGAAGCCTATCAGTACTGTCAGCAAGGCGTTTTTCGTAAGCAGAAGCAATTTCTTCTAAGCGGCGGACTTTCCATGGGCTTTCGCCTTCGGTTCCATCTAGTATGGCTCCGCCACGCCACGGCAGATTCCATTCAGCAGGGTCTAGCACCTGCACAAGTGTGCCTGTAGCTCCACGAGCTGATACAGCTTTTAAGTAGGGAACAAGCGGCTCGGGTGGGTCTAAGAAATCTCCCGCCAAAATGACATGGCTCGCCGCATCGGGAATTCGCAAGTCAGGCAGAGTCGTCGCCGCCGACTCCAAATTGTCAGCCCCCTGCACTCCCTGCAATGGACTCGCACCACGAGACGACTCCTGTTGCGACTCACCTTGTAGCGAGCCCTGTGATGCACCCTGTGACTCACCTTGTAACTCACCCTGCGCTCTACCCGCTCTACGGGCTGACCAATCTGCCGACTCCTGAAAAAGTTCCTGCGCCAAAGATGCCGCAAGATCTCCACCCCATTTTAGACGCGCACTGTTACGCAGTACCGCAACCGACTCGCCTCCGCGCAAAGCTAGGATTGCTAGGGCTAACAGAATTTCCTGCGCCCGATGCCGCTTAGTCGGCAAATGACGCGCCGAAGACCAATCACACGACGGAGACGGATCGCTCCATATGTACAATGCCCGCTGCGCTTGCCACTCACGCTCGCGCACCTGCAAGCTGTCAAACCGCGCCGATTGCCGCCAATCAATCGTTGAAACCGAGTCACCCCATTCATAGTTGCGGAACTGCCAGAAATCACTTCCGTGTCCGAAACGCCGCCTGCCGTGCCTGCCAAGCGTAGCATTCGCACGGTCAGCAATATGCAAGTTAAGTGGCGGAAATCCACCCGCCAAGGTTTGCGCGTCGATTAGAAGACGGTGAATTGAGTCTTCCCTCTGCGCCGAAGCCCGCAGTGCCCGTTTGAGAGTAGCCGCGTTAAACTTCCACGAAGAAGACTTATCCGCCGCACTTTTGGAGAACAGAGCCACAGCTTAGAGAGTCAACTCCGCTAGGGTTTGAATGCGCTCGGCTAACGATACGCCTTCAGTACGCGCACGGAACTGCAATGCCATACGGTGACTCAAAACAGGAACCGCCAAGACCGCTATGTCCTGAATGCCCGGAGCAGAACGCCCGTTAAGTAAAGCCCGAGCCTTAGAAGCCGTGACTAAAGCTTGCCCCGCTCGCGGACCCGGACCCCAAGCAATTTCCGCTGTGATTTCGGCGATTGCCGCTGCATGGCTGGCGTTTTCTGCATTGCCTTCTTCAGCAGGTCTTGCCGCACGGATCAAGCGCAAGATTGCCGCTAAAACTTCTTCTCCGATTGGCATTGCCCGCACCAAGGCTTGGATTTCCAACAGTGCGCCACTTGATAACACCTGTGCCGCTTCAGGGATTTCTTCCCCCGTTGTCCGTAGCAAGACTTCGCGCTCGGCATCTAAAGCAGGATACGGCACATCTACTTGCAACAGAAACCTGTCTAGCTGGGCTTCAGGCAAGGGATAGGTTCCTTCATGTTCAAGCGGATTCTGAGTCGCAAGCGTGTGAAAGGGAGTCGGCAAGGGGCGGGTTTGTCCTGCCACGGTTACGCGGTGTTCTTGCATTGCCTGCAACAAAGCCGATTGCGTGCGCGGACTCGCCCGATTAATCTCGTCTGCCATAAGCAGCTGTGTAAAAACAGGGCCTTCCAAGAAACGGAAAGAACGTTTGCCCGAGTCATCCTGGTCTAGTATTTCACTGCCTAGAATGTCAGCCGGCATTAAATCAGGTGTGCATTGAATTCGCCGTTCAGATAAACCCAAAGTGTTTGCTAAAGTTTCTACTAGACGCGTCTTGGCAAGCCCCGGATAGCCAACAAGCAGTGCATGGCCTCCCGCCAGAATAGCGGTTAGGGTTTGTTCTACGACTTGTTCTTGTCCGTAGATGACCTTGCCGATTTCTGCGCGTACAGCTTTTAGCTGAGCAACAATGCTGTTGAACTTGTCCGAAGACGGAGTCATATCAACGCCGTTTGCAACTGGGTCTTGGTTCGTTGCCTGACTCGTTGCCTCACCTGCTAGAGTGTCTGCTCCATCGTTGAGCGTAGGCGCAACTTCGGGCGGGTCTTCCAGCAAGAGAGACGGATCAGGAGGGGAAGCAGAAGCAGTCATCAGAAACAGAAATCATGCCAGCACAAGGACAAGCGAAAGGACAAGCTAGGGACAAAGACGCACAGACACAGAAACACAGGGACAAAGACACACAGACACAGAAACGCAAGGACACAGAAACAGAGCAGGAAAAAGCCAAATCAAAGGCTCCAACGGAAAGCTCGAGAGAAACTAGGCAAGCCCGTGTATGATAGACCGAAACGCTGATTTTCTCAATTGAATTCGGATTTTCTAGGCTCTTTTGCTGGGCTCCAGAACACCAGTGGCGGGCAGGTGATAGGCAGATGACAAGTAAAGTAGCAGAGACAAAAGCAAGCCCAGACTCAGTGCTTGATTGCGGCGATTGGGCTATGCGTATTGCTGCCGATGGCACTTGGTTTCACGAAGGCTCGCCAATCGGACGCAAACCCCTTGTGCGGCTTTTCTCACGGGTTCTGCGGGCTGACGCTAGCGGACAACACTGGCTTATCACTCCTGTTGAACGCGGACGAGTCGCCGTAGAAGACTCGGCTTTCACAGCAGTAGAAGTGGAGCAAAACCACAACGCCTTCTGTCTGCGGACAAACCTAGACCAATGGGTGCGGATTGGGGCAGAACATCCGTTGCGGATGGAGCTGGGGGCAGGTGGCGAGCCGCGTCCCTATATTGCTTTGTGGCGTGGCTTAGAAGCCAGAATTTTACGCGCGCCGTTTTATCACCTTGTAGAAATGGCACAGCGACACAATTGGCACGGCGAGTCGCATATGGGTATTGTTAGCGAAGAAATTTTCTTTCCGTTGGATTGTGCGCATGGGACTCCTGCCTGTGCAACGCAACCCGCCGAAGCCGTTTGGGGGAATGGGTAATGTTGAATCACGACTCGGCAGGTGAAACTTTACGCCAGCTTTTTGCGACTCCTGATGTTGTTAAGGTGCATCAGGCTTTAGCGGCAGGAAGTGAATTAGAAGTTCTGCGGATAGTCGGTGGTACAATGCGTGACCTGTTGCTTGCGCCAGATAAAGTTCGTGACCCAAGCCAAGACTTAGACTTTGCGACTCCTTTGCGTCCTGACAAGGTAGAGCAGTTGCTAAACGAAGCAGGAATTAAAACAATCCGTAAGGGCAGAAGCTTTGAACACGGGACAGTGATTGCAGTTTTGCCACGAAGCGAAAGCTCTGGTGATTATCGCCAGTTTGAAATTACTTCCCTGCGTAGGGATATAAAAACAGACGGAAGACATGCCGAAGTTGATTTCACCGAAGATTGGCAAGAAGACTCCAATCGCCGCGATTTTTCCATCAATGCACTCTATGGCGATTCACAGGGTACAATCCATGACTTTCATCACGGTATAGGGGATTTAGAAGAAAGAGTTGTTCGCTTCATCGGCAATCGTGAAGAACGGATTGAAGAAGATGCACTACGCATACTGCGTTTCTTTCGCTTTAGTGGGCTAGTTGGTGAAACGGGCTATATAGACCCGAACCGCTGGTGCATGCGGGCAATACAATCAAAAACCCATTTGATAGATAGACTATCAGGCGAACGGGTATGGATGGAGTTACAGAAAATTCTGTCTATTTCCGATAACAAAATACGCAGTGAAATTCTGCGAGTTATGAAAGCCATGGGTGTGTTAGAGGCAATTCACCCTAGTATCAGCGAAATTGAAGTTGAGTGGCTACTGAACAAGCAAAAACTAGCTGAACCCTTTGACGCACTTGTGCACCTAACTGCTCTCCTAGCTCAAGGGGATGGAGTCATACAAGAAGTGGCAGAAAGACTTAGACTTACACACAAGGAATTAAATTCATTTAAGGTGCTAAATGAACCTTTACTCCCCCGTAAGGTTACTAATGTTGGCTTACCTGAGAAATCAGAAGAAAAACTGGAAGCGGACAAGCGAAACCTTGATTTGTTGCGCGCAAGTCAAAAATATGATGAAGAAATTGTACGGGCGCGTTTATGCATTACAGCGGCACGAGACAATCGAAACAATAAAGCACTAAGCCTAGATCTCACAGAATATTATAGGGGGAAAATTTCTTTCCATATTACGGGAGATGATGTGATGCGGGAATTAGAAATTTCGCCTAGCCCCCAAGTGGGAGAGATATTACAAGCGGTGGAAGACTGGTGGCTATTAGGCAAGCGTGAAGCTGGTAGGGAAGCTTGTCTTGAGTATTTGCGGAAGGAATTTGGTGAGAAGTGAATTAGTCCCACGCGGCTAGGGGTGGGAGGGATGAAAGGATTGATTCAACATTGCCGCCGATTTCTAAGCCGAAACGAGTCCCGCGGTCGTAGAGCAGATTAAACTCCGCGTATAAAGCCCGATGGCGGAGCTGGGCTTGGCGTTCGGCTTCGCCGTAAGGTTTGCCGCTATTGGCTTGCAGAATTTCTGTGTACGAAGATAAGAAAGCCGCACCAACAGCAAGGCAGAAGTCTAAGCCCGCCTGCCAAGACGGAATCTGCACACGGCTTTGGCTATGGACTCCCATTGCGTCAAAGAAAATACCCCCTGCTCCACGCGGTCTGCCACGATGGGGAATCCAGAAGTAGCGGTCGCACCAAGACGCAAAACGCGGATAATCAGCAACGGACGAATGACTCTCACAGGCATGGCGTAAAGCCGCGTGAAACTTCGCGGCTGACTCTGCGCTTGTTGTCTCGGGCGTTGCAGGAAGCACAGGCGTTATGTCGGCTCCGCCACCGAACCACCAACGCGACTCGCCCGCTTCGCTTTCCGTGGCTAGGTAGCGCACATTCATATGGACAGTCGGCACATGCGGATTACGCGGATGCACTATCACCGAAGTACCCGTAGCCGTAAACTTCGCAGGTGAGTCGCTATCTGTACCCGCAATACGCTGGGCTGTGGCTCCCGAAAGCTGCCCGCTCACAGCCGAGAAATTCACCGCCGCTTTTTCTATTGTTGCTTCTGTGGTGGCTCCTGTTCTGGTGGCGCGTAGCACAGCACTTCTGCCACCGCCCGTAAGGGGCTTTGGCTCTGCTAGGGCTTCAGGCATATCAGAACAGGCTGGAGGCGGCTCAGGACGCTCCAGAGAAGCCGAGTCCCACTGCTTGAGGGCAAACCTTGCACCCGTAGGCTCAGCCGCTTCCAAAGCCGCAATTAGCCTGTCCGCCAAGCCCAAAAAAGACGCTTCAGCAGTTCGCCTTTGACCGTCTGTTTGTTTCCCCTTTTCAGCCATATTCAGCCATCTAAAAAACCACAAAATTACCCCGCAAGCCTATCCCCCATAACCCCACAATAGCCCAAAGCCACAGCAAGCAATCCCTGCCCCATAGCCCAACCCTAAAGCCCCACCACAGACAAAATAGCCACAAGCCCCAAGCCCACCCTTGCCCCGCCAATAGCGGTATCTCCAACGCCAATTTTTGCCAAATTCGCCGTTTCCGCCTACTATCGGGCTTGTGCCAAAGGTTGAGGCGATTCGGGGGGTAGCTCCGAAGGGCTCGACTGCAACTTCGCATCACGCCGCATATAGTCCGCAGACGAGCCGATTATGTCAGACGCTTCACAAGACCCACCAACCCGCCGCGATTTTCTGCTCCTGACAGGCACGGCTATGACCGCTGTCGGCACAGGAGCTGCAGTTTGGCCACTGATCGACTCGCTAAGTCCATCTGCAGAAGTCCTGGCACTCGCCACCGTTGAAGTTAACCTCGCCAACATAGAAGCAGGACAATCACTCACCGTCGTTTGGCGCAGTAAGCCCGTTTTTGTCCGCCACCGCACCGAACAAGAAATCAACCAAGCCGCCCAAGCCACAGAACGAGACTTAATTGATCCCGAAGCAGACTCTGCGCGGGCAGTCCGCCCAGAGTGGCTGGTGATTGTCGGAATCTGCACCCATCTTGGATGCATCCCGCTCGGGCAAAAGACAGGCGATAATCGCGGCGAATTTGGTGGCTGGTTTTGTCCGTGCCACGGCTCGCACTACGATACTTCAGGACGAATCCGTAAAGGGCCAGCTCCGAAAAATCTGACCGTGCCCGAATATCGCTTCCTAGACGATACGCGGATCTTAATTGGCTAATGTCTGCTCCGCACAGCTCGCATAGTGGCTCGCATAACGCCACACCCGCTAAAGGCTTCTACGGCTGGATGGAAGCACGACTTCCCGCCCTGTCGCTCTTCAATAAAACCCTGCGCGATTTTCCCGAGCCAAAAAATCTTTCCTACCTGTGGAACTTCGGCTCGCTGGCAGGAATTGTCCTAGTCATTATGATCCTGTCAGGAATTGTCCTGGCTACCCAATACACGCCGCATGTAGATATGGCTTTCGACTCCGTAGAACGGATTATGCGCGATGTAAATTACGGCTGGCTTATCCGCTACATACACGCCAACGGAGCTTCGTTTTTCTTTCTCGTTGTCTTCATCCATATGTTTCGCGGACTCTATTATGGCTCCTACAAAAAACCCCGCGAGCTGTTGTGGATCCTTGGCGTAATTATCTTCCTGCTGATGATGGCGACTGCTTTTATGGGCTATGTCCTGCCCTGGGGACAAATGAGCTTCTGGGGCGCAACGGTTATCACCAATCTGTTTTCAGCCATACCGCTCGTCGGGGAAGGAATTGTCCAGTGGCTGTGGGGCGGGTTTGCGGTCGGAAATCCAACGCTCAATCGGTTCTTTGCCCTGCACTACCTGTTCCCCTTTGTCATCGTCGGAGTCGTAATTTTTCATATCTGGGCGTTGCATGTTGTCGGGAGCAATAATCCGCTCGGAATTGATGTGCGTGAAGAACGCGACCAAATCCCCTTTCACCCCTACTACACCTTCAAAGATCTGTTCGGGCTTTCGGTGTTTCTGTTTTTCTTTGCTCTGTTTGTCTTTTATGCACCCAACTATTTAGGCCATCCCGATAACTATATTCCTGCTGACCCGCTGGTGACTCCCGCCCACATTGTGCCCGAATGGTACTTTCTGCCCTTCTACGCAATGCTACGGGCAATCACCTTTGATATCGGTATTCCCTTCACCGATATTGTCTTCGTTGAAGCCAAGCTTGGCGGCGTGCTGGTTATGTTCGGAGCCATCGGAGTCTTGTTCATCCTGCCATGGCTTGACCGCTCACCCGTGCGGTCAGGACGGTTTCGCCCGCTCTTCAAGCCCTGCTACTGGCTGTTCTTTGTCTGCTGTGTCTTCCTTGGCTATGTCGGAGCCAAGCCCGCTGACGCAACTCTGCTCGGACTACCGCTCCAGTGGTTCGGCTTGCTGGGAATTGTCTATTACTTCGCCTACTTCTTGGTACTTCTGCCCTTCGTTTTGCCGAAGCTAGAGAAAGTGCCTGAGCTTCCTGTCTCCATCGCCGATGCCTACAGCGAAAAGAGTAGCGGCAAGCAAAAAGCCGCAAAAGAGCAAAACCCCACAGAAGAAGGGCAAGCAGAATGAAGCCGCAAATCCGTATGGCTGGTGGCTACGGCTTTGCCCTTGTTGTCGTAGCGACTCTTGTTGTCGTAGCGACTCTTGCTGTGGCAGGAACAATACGCCCCGCCACAGCCGCCGAAGGCGGTAAAGCACCACCCAAACAAGATTGGTCTTTCAATGGTGCGCTTGGCACTTACGACAAAGCGGCTTTACAACGCGGCTTGCAGGTCTATCGCGAAGTCTGCTCGGCTTGCCATAGCCTAAAGCGTGTGGCTTTCCGCAACTTGGAAGCCCTTGGTTACTCTCCTGAACAGGTTAAGTCTTTGTCCGCCGAATACGAAATCACCGACGGGCCAAACGACGAAGGCGATTTCTTTGAACGAGTCGGTTTACCGTCGGATCGCTTTCCCGCTCCCTTTGCCAATGACAATGCGGCACGGGCTGCCAACAATGGAGCCTTGCCGCCTGACCTGTCGCTGATTACCAAAGCACGGGCAGGTGGTGCCGATTATCTTCACGCCTTACTGACAGGCTACCGCGAAGCTCCAGCAGGACACGAAGTACCCGACGGGCTGTACTACAACGAGTACTACGCCTCGCAACAACTGGCGATGGCTCCGCCTTTGACCGAAGGACAAGTAGAATACGCCGATGGCACTCCGTCTTCGGTGGAGCAGATGTCCAGCGATGTCACCCAGTTCTTGGCCTGGGCAGCAGAACCCGAACTAGAAGCCCGCAAGCAGATGGGCTTTAAGGTGTTGCTGTTCTTGTTTGTCCTGTCGGTGGTTATGTTCTTCGCCACACGCCGCGTCTGGTCGCGGGTTGAATAACACAGACACAAACAGCACGGCTCATCCGTTCGGGTGTCGTAGCAGGCACAGCGGGCAAGCCCCATGCTGATTGACTCCCTGAATGACGCACAACGCGAAGCCGTGCGCACCACAGACGGGCCGCTGCGGATTCTCGCAGGAGCCGGCACAGGCAAGACGCGCACTTTGGTTGCGCGTTTGGTGTGGATTCTTCACTGCGGACAGGCACGTCCGTGGGAAGTGCTGTTGGTGACCTTCACCAATAAAGCTGCATCCGAGATGCGGCGGCGGGCAATTGACGACTTGCAAAATACCCCTGAACTCGCAGGACAGTTTGGCAACTCACGCGATTTCGGCTTGGATTGGGTAGGCACTTTTCATTCGCTTTCCCTGCGTATGCTGCGGAGCTTTCCTGAAGCCGTAGGCCTGCGCGACGGCTTTACCCTGCTCGACGATGATGACCAGCAACGGTTGGTGAAAAGCATTGCGGAATCCCTGCAGATTGATATTAAACGCCACACCCCACGGGCTTTGCTAGAAATGATTCAGGGATGGAAAGATGCAGCCTTAACTCCGCAACAGGCAAGTAAAACCGAAAACGCCGATTGGGTATCTGGGGGCAAAGGAATTCAGCTCTACGAAGACTATCAAGCACGGCTTTTAGAACTCAATGCCTGCGATTTCTCGGATTTAATTTTGCATCCGATACGGGCTTGGCAAGCAGACCCAGAACTACGCAAAGCATGGCAAGAACGCTTTCGCTATCTGATGATTGACGAATACCAAGACACCAACACCGCCCAATACTTATGGATCCAAATGCTCGGTGAGAAGCATAAAAATATTTGCGGGGTCGGAGATGAAGACCAGTCCATCTATTCTTGGCGGGGGGCGGAAATACGCAATATCTTGCGTTTTGCTGATGACTTTCCAGGTACGAAAACTGTGCGCTTGGAAGAAAATTACCGCTCGGTCGCTAATATCTTGTCCGTAGCAGGAGCGATTGTCGCGCAAAATAAAGAGCGGGTAGGCAAAAAGCTCTATTCAAAGCTCAAGGCGGCGGACGATAGCGGTGTCTTCGTAGAACGTTTCTGGGATGATCGAGGCGAAGCCGCGTTTCTGGCAGAGCGGATTGATCTCTTGCGTCGCCGTGGAGACTCGCTTTCAGAAATCGCCATCTTGGTGCGTACCGTGGCGCAGATGCGTGAGATTGAAGAGCGGTTTATTGCTGAGTCCGTGCCCTATCGGGTTGTCGGTGGCTTGCGCTTCTATGAGCGAGCAGAAATTCGTGATGCGATTGCCTATTTGCGCTTGGTGCATAATGACTCGGATGATTTCGCCTTTGCCCGTATCGTCAACAAACCACGCCGCAAGATTGGTACCACCAGCGTTGAGAAGGTAGGAATCGCACGGCGGGCAGGCGGGGGAGAGACTCGTGCCAAGGCAATTGCCACGCTGATTGCTGACAAGGGTTTGCGTAATCCTGCGGCAGGGAATTTGCAGAAGTTTCTGGACAGCTTGGCAGATTGGCGTAAGCAAGCTGCTACTTTGCCTCTACACGAAGCGGCGGAATATATTTTGCAAGACTCGGGCTATATGCCGATGTGGCGGGAGGATAAGTCTTTTGAAGCCCGTGGGCGGGTGGAGAACTTAGAAAGCTTTATTGCGGGCTTGCGGGATTTTGAGTCCTTAGCGGCGTTTTTGGAGCATGTAAGCCTAGTGCTAGACGCTTGGAGCGATGAAAGTGAGTCGCGGGTGAATTTGATGACTTTGCATTCAGCAAAAGGTTTGGAGTTTGATACGGTGTTTTTGCCAGGCTGGGAAGAAGGGTTATTTCCGCATGCGCGAAGCTTGGATGATCCGCGCAACTTAGAAGAAGAGCGGCGACTCGCCTATGTTGGGATTACACGGGCAAAACAGCGGGTATGTATTTCTTACGCCGCTTCGCGTCGCCTGTTCGGACGGGTAGAAAATCAGCGCCCATCTTCGTTTCTGCAATACCTACCCCCAGAGTTGATTGAAACCAACGAAGAGCAAATGGCACAGTTTCAGCAGTCGCAGAACCCACAAGCCGCCACAGGAAGTACAGCAGGCACAGAAGGCACAGCAGGCAATTCCTTAAGCCAAGGACAAGCCTTTACCCGCAAGGCAAAAAAAGCGGCTATGGTGGCGAAGTTTCCTGCGGACTCGCAGGTGCAGCACGCTTCTTATGGTATGGGGCGTGTCGTCCAGACGGACGATGAATGGGTACAAGTTGCCTTTGAAGACGGAGAAGAGCGGGTGATTCTGGCTTCGTATCTCACGCAGGAATAAACGGCTAGAAGTTGGACTCAGCTTTACAAAGACATAAGGACAGAAACAATGTTTAACCACTTGCTGGTTTCTTTGTCAGCAATTTCTTTGCCTGTCATTTTCGTTGTGTATTTTGTTGGGGTTTTTACCCCAGGTCCGAATAACGCAATGCTGTTGCTCTCAGGGCAAAGGATTGGCTTTCGCCGCACCATACCCCACGGCTTCGGTATCGCCGCAGGAATGGTTGCACTGATAACCGTACAGGGAATATTTTTCGGCGAGCTGTTTCAGGTCTTTCCGTGGAGCTATCGGATTCTACAACTCGCCTTTAGTGCCTTCCTGTTGTGGCTGGCCTATAAAATCGCCACCGTAGATGTGAAGGCTAAGGCAGAAGCGGATCCAACATTTCCGATTCCGTTTGGCTTTTGGCGGGCGTTTCTGTTTCAGGCAATTAATCCGAAGGCTTGGTCAATTGTCGGAGTAATTATCACCAACTATGGTTCAGGGCGACACGATACGCTTGCCTTTGAAAGTGTGATTATCGCCGTGAGCTGCTTTCCGCTGTCGCTGATTTCTTGCACACTCTGGACAAGCTTCGGTATGGCTCTGCGTTCGTGGTTAAGTGAGCCAAAACGCGCACGGGCTTTCTATCGCCTGATGGCAGTTCTGCTGGTCGTCGCCTTGGTCTTAGGCTATACGGAAGACTTGTCTAGGCTCTGGCAAGCCTATAGTGGCTCGTGATGGAACTTCTAAACCAAATTAACCAAGCTGCTTCCGCCATAGCGATTTCAGCCGCTCTGGTCATATTTATTGTCGCCAATATAACTCCAGGGCCGAATAACTTGATGCTGATGGTATCAGGTGTGCGCATTGGTCTACGCCGCACCCTGCCCCACATCTGGGGAATTCTTGTCGGCGTATTCCTGCTGGTTATCGGACTCGGCTTGGTGCTAGATACCGCCGCTGATTTCTTTCCGCCGATACTGCTGATCTTGCGCTTTATCTTTTCGGCTATCCTGCTGTGGCTCGCCTACAAGATTGCGACTGCTCCAACCAGCGAGGAAGAAGACTCCAGCTTTCCCATTCCCTTCGGCTTTTGGCGGGCTTTGCTGTTCCAGTGGGTCAATTCAAAAGCCTGGGCAGTGCATACCTTTATCATCGTCTCCTGTGGGTCAGGAAACCCGACGACGGTGACTTCCGAAGCCTTGGTGATTGCTCTGCTTGGCACGCCCATAGCACTCGCTGGTACCTTCAGCTGGACGCTCTTCGGAGTCAGCCTGCGGGGCTGGCTACGCGAACCAAAACGCGCACGGATTTTCTACGGCGTGATGGGTGGCGCACTGAGTCTTATCGTGCTGTTCCTATGGATTGAGCCAATCTTGAAGTGGCTAGGACAAGGCTAAAGGATAAGGCTAAAGGATAAGGCTAAAGGGTAAGGGGTAAGGCTAAAGGGGATAAGGCTAAAGGGTAAGGGGTAAGGGGGATAAGGCTAAAGGATACGGGGTAAGGCTAATGGGGATAAGGCTAATGGATACGGGATAAGGGATAAGGGATACGGGGTACGGGGTAAGCCTGCCATCGGGTTAGAGGGGTTGAGTCGCTTGCTCTAACCAATCTTTCACTTGTGACTCATCATCGCCTAAAAGAGCTCCCACTGCACGGCGGATCTGCCCGTGATAATCGTTTAACCACTCCAGCTCAAATTCCGTAAGCAGCGACTTTTCAATTAAGCTCCGCTGAATCGGCGCAAGGGTTAAGTTTTCAAATTCTAAAATTCCTTCACCAGCACCCCGCACCGCTACCAAATTCTCTATGCGTATGCCCCAGTGTCCGTCACGGTAAAAACCCGGCTCGTTAGAAACAATCATTCCCGCCCGCAAAGCCACTGCATTCGCCGCCGACGATATCCGTTGCGGGCCTTCGTGGACCGCCAAATATACCCCCACCCCATGGCCTGTTCCGTGGTCGTAGTCCAATCCCTCACGCCACAGAAATTGACGGGCTAAGGGATCTAGCCTGTCGCCTGTTAATCCCTCCTTCCAACGGGCTGTCGCCAAGGCAATATGCCCCTTGAGAACAAGCGTAAAAGCCCGACAGAAGCCCGCAGGTGGATTTCCATAGCAAACCGTGCGGGTTACATCTGTTGTCCCTACACAGGGCTGTCCGTTGATTGTGGAGCTATATTGTCCGCCCGAATCCACCAGATACGGCTCGCCCAAGGATAAAGCCCTGTCCGTTTCAGGAGCAACACGATAGTGCATCATCGCAGCGTGGATTCCCGAACCCGAAATGGTTTCAAATGACGCTCCACAATAAGCTGGATTCTGCGCCCGTAACGCACCAAGCCGTGCCGATAGACTCGCCTCGGTTAACGGCTCGGACTTGGCAAACGCAGCTTCCAACCACGCCAAGAAACGAACCAGAGCGACTCCATCGTGCAAGTGCGCCAAACGCGTGCCCGATAGCTCAATTTCATTCTTACAAGCCTTCGGCAGTAAGCACGGGTCAGGCGACTCGATGATTTGCGCTCCGCCGCCTGCGGCAAGCGCAAAGCAAGCTTCAGGAGCCGTGTCAGGGTCTAGGCTGACAGTTTGTCCGCCCAAGCTGGCTAGGAAACCAGAAAAGTCAGATGGTGCAGCCAAAACAACTTGCGGCTCCTGCTGGGTTAGGGTTTCCTTCAGGGGAGCTTCTAGGCGGTCTGAATCGACAAACCAAGTTGCGGCTCCGCTGGCGTGGAGTGCCGCAAACGACAAAGCCACAGGCACATGCGCTAAGTCTTGTCCGCGAGCGTTGAAAAGCCAGGCAATCGAGTCGGGCAAGGTTAAAATCGCCCACTCGCTGTTATGTTTTGTTAACTCCATAGCTAGGCGGGTGCGCTTGTCCGCCGATGACTCTCCCGCCAGCTCGCTCGGGTGGAGCTTAACCAAACCACTCGGCGGGCTGGGCTTGTCCTGCCATAGCAGGTCTATCGGATTTTCCTCCATCGGACTCGCCTGCAAGCCATACCTTGCCGCCAAACGCGACAAAGCCCGCGCTTGGGTGCGCGTGGTGAGCCACGGGTCATAGCCCAAAAGCGGCAAGCCTGTATCCGTAGAATCTGAGCCCGCAGAATCAGCACCCGTAGAGCCCGCTAAACTTGCCCCTGTGACGCTTGTAGAAGCCGCTGGAGGGGCTATTCCGTTGGCTTGGGTCTGAACCGCCAGCCAAGCACTTAACGGCTCTTCCTGCATATGGCGGACTTCTAGGGCTGGACTCGCCAAGGAAGATTTGGCTTCTGATGCATAACGCCCGTCTAAGAATAGTGCCGCCGCTCGGACTGTAACCACAGCCCTGCCCGCTGACCCAGCAAAACCCGTCAGCCAACGCAAACGCTCGGACGACTCCGCTACCCATTCGCCTTGGTGTTCATCGCTCCGTGGCACGACTACGGCGGCATAGCCCTGCCCTGCCATCTGCTCCTGCAGTTGGGCTATGCGCTCGGCGTATAGGGAAGTATCTAGCATCGTGGCAAAGGCTTAGGCGTAACAGGGCTTAGGCGTAACAGATAAGTAGCTCAACGGCAAAGAACAATAAACAGATGCTACAGGATACAAGCCACCAGACAAAAATGACAAAAAAAGACAGGCTTTCAAACAGGCTTTAAAACTGTTCCAGAAAAGCACCCTAAAAAGATCTGTGATGGACTCTAAAACCATACCAGAATTGCGTTTCATGCATTCCTAATTGCGTTTTGCCCCATTCCTGCCACGATTGATTCACCCTATATTCACCTCCAAGACAAACCAACAAAAACCAAATCGGCTCTAAACAGCAGGGTTTTTAGACTCCATCCAGAGCCACAAGAACCCAGAGCCACAAGAACAGGGAGTAGGCAAATGATGACAACTTTGAAATCTTTCTTTGACTCCAGTCTGAACTCACGCGATGAGATCCAGACTTCGGTCTATCGTAAATTCCTGCGCAACTCGGCTGTCGTTTCCGATGTGCCAGTCCGTAGCGGGTCTTTCTCTCACATCTCTGGTACGCAGAAAGCGGGCGCACGTCTCTAAGACAAGTCTCTAAGACAAGTCTCTAAGACAGCACCGCCGCCGCCACCGAGAAAACACATCCAAACCCAACAGGAGTTAGAACCATGCGTAGAAAATTCTTCCGCTCCAGCAATCATTCCACCACCGATCGGCTTAACGCGCATCTGCGCCAAGATCTTGGTCTGGCTCCGTGCAATCGTGCGGACTCAGGCTGGATCCTTGCCAGCGTGATGGCTCAGCCTTTCGTCAATCGCTTTCGCTGCTACTGATTCCTCCTCCCTAGTAGTAGCGTTACGTTACGCTCGCTCTTTGAGCCAGCGTAACATTCCGACCGCGCCCCTTTCCTCCGGGGCGCGGTCTTCTTTTAAGGGGAAGGGATTTAAGGCAAAGGATTTAAGGCAAAGAATTTAAGGCAAAGGATTTAAGGCAAAGGATTTAAGGCAGGGGATTTAAGGCAAAGGATTTAAGGCAAAGGATTTAAGGCAAAGGATTTAAGGCAAAGGATTTAAGGCAAGGGATTTAAGACAGGGGATTTAAGGCAAGGGGGTAGGAGCAAGGGGTAGGAGTAAAAGGGATACAGGGCAAGCGGTAAGGGGTGTAAGGGGTAGTGAGAGATAGGCACAGGGTATTAGGAGAGATACAGGAGATAAAGGGGGTAAGCAGCAAGGGGTAAGGCTCTAGGTAAGAAAATCATAATTTCGCTATAATCACAGAATCAAGCACAAAGCATTTTTTGCTCTGCCAATTTTGCGGCTTTAATCTTGTCCTTCAAACCCTGCGTGAAACCTTGCGTGACTCCCTGCGTAAACCACCGCTAACCCCTAGATAACCCCTGCGTAAAGCTTCGCATAACCCCTAAATAACCCTTGCGTAAAACTCCGAATAGCCCCTAAATAACCCCCGCGTAAAACTCAGCGTAAAAGTCAGCGTAATTCCACGCCCGCCAAAGACCCGCCAATGTCCAAGCTACTCGCACTGCTCGCCATGGTCGTCATGGCACTCGCTTTTCTCCTCGGTGCCGCCGCCTACTTCCTGCCCCGCACCACCGACTGGAACGCCTACAAACCCGATATCGTCAGCGCCTTCGCCAAACACACAGGCCTGCAACTGCAAATCCAAGGCGATGTAGAATTCGTCTTCCTGCCCCGTCCGCGCCTGACCATGAAACAAGGGGTGATTAAGAACACTCCGCCAAGAGCCGTTACCCTGTCGTTCAAAAAAACCAGCGAAAATATTCTAGAAGTACCACAACTAGACGCATACCTTGACCTCATCCCACTGCTCACAGGAAAACTCAACGTTGATGTGCGACTCGTCAATCCACAGCTCAACATAGAACGTTTTGAAGACCAGCTATACAATGTCTCTCCGTTCATTCAAGCCATACAAAAACAACATAAAGGCACAGGCTCCACCATCGGCGGAGAACCCGATGGCGGGATCGGCTCCCTTACCCTCAAAGGCGTAGAAATCGCCAACGGACAAATCCAATTCAACGATCTGGTCAACAACACGCAAAAACAGTGGCAAATCACCAACGGACTCGCCACTCTAGATCTCGGCTACGGCTCCGTCAAAGCCAACGGAACTGTGCTCTACGATGAAGACGAATTTGATTACTCCCTTGTCGCCTCGCCCGACGACAAAACCAAAACCCGATTCATCACCCAAGGAATGATCGCACAACGAACCCAAACAGGCGCCCATTCAAGAATCCTGCACTACAACGGATTCCTGTGGAGCGACGGAAACCCACGAGTCGTCGTACGCACAGACGCACGCGAAAAATTTGTCCCCCTATCAGGAAAAGAAACCAATTCAGTCCCGTCTAGCTTCTGGACAAAAGCCGAAGTTGAAGCCGTCTGGGGTGAGACTCCAACCGTGCGAATCACCGAACTAGCATTCGGCTTCGGCGAAAGCGAAGAAGACTCCGCGCCCGTGCTGGAAGGCTCCGCAGAACTGCTCTGGCAACGCGAAAATGCCACGCTGGTGCTAACTTCTGAAATACAAGGCGGGGCTTGGAGCACCCAAGAAGTGCAAGGACTCCTCGCCTACGCAAAACATCTCGCCACAGATAAAAATACGCCAATCAGCCAAAGCCAAGAAGCCACAGGGCCACCCAACACAGAGACAAATCAGCTCCTGAAAGGTCTCGATGCCTCGGTGAAATTTTCACTCGAGGCTTTATCGTATGGAGGCATTCCTGCCCGCCACATACGCGCAAACCTACGCAACCAAGGAAACCAACTGCTCGTCCAAAGCCTAAGCCTACGGCTCGCCGGCGATAGCACCTTAACGACAAGTGGCATATTTAGCCCGAATCGCTTGGCGGGTACGGCAAGTGGCGATAAGAACGCTCCAGAGCCCTTCTATAGCGGCTCTACAAGCCTAGAATCGGGTGACCTGCCCCAACTACTAGATGACCTGCAGAATCGCTCTGGTACGCCACGACAAGCCGCTACAAGCCCTGCCAAGGCACAGGGGACAGTGCGGCTTTTCCGTGAAGCAGGTGGAGGACTATCGGCTCAACTACGCGATTTGCAACTATCAGCCGCTGGAAGCAAGGCTACAGCAGATCTAGATTGGCGGGGCGGAACCTTGGCGGCTGATGTAAAAGCCCAGCGTTTGGATGTCAATCGTATCCTAGAAACTTTTAGCTCAAGCGGACAGGAACCAAGCCCGAGACAACAAGCAAGCCCAGAAGGAGCAAACGCGCTTTCTTTGGCTTTGCTCCTGAGTGCTGACCGTGTGCTTTACAACAGGCACCGCTTTGATGATTTGGTACTACGGGCTGACAGAAAGTCCGCCCAGCAGTGGCGGATAGAACGCGTAGCAACTGGCTATTCAGGCTGGCAAATTTCTGCCAGTGGAATTCTTGCCTCCCGTGGTGGCTCCCAGCCCTACGGCTGGACGCTCACCGATGGCTTGGTCTCAGCACGGGTACAGGAAGACCAGCTCCGCCGTGCCGCCGCTGTTGTCGGCTTGTCAGCACGGCGGGCAAATGCCCTACGCGGAGCCAGTGTTAAAAGCTCCCTATCAGGCGGTTTGGATCGTCTAGCTCTCAAGGGCAAGGCAACTTTTAGCTATGGCTTGGAAGTGTCAGCAAGTGGCTCGGTAGCTTTTGCGGGCAATACAGCAGGTGGCGCAACGAGTGGCGTAGCAATGCCACAACTCAACTTGCGCGGAGAAATCAACGCGCCTGATATTCGTCCTGTGGCTGACCCTTGGCTTGACGGAAAAGAAGTGCATTTTTTGCGCGGAGTTTTAACTTCCGATCTTGCCTTTACGGGAGGGCTAAAAAACGGCACAGCTGAAATTGTCAGTGCGCGGATTGGTACCTTTCCGTTCAAGGGCGAAGTTTCATGGCAAGAAGCAGGACAAGAAGCAGTACAGGAAACAGGACAAGAAGCAGGACAGGAAGCAGTCGCAGGGCAAGGCAATTCCCGCACTTGGCAAGCACGGCTTCGCGGTGGGCGTTTGGATATGAATCGCCGTGCGACTGACTCTACTGACCCTGAAGGGGGATTAGCTCCTGCTGTGGCGAAAGTGCCCTTTGCTCGTAGGGTGCAGAATCTTTCGCGTCGTCCGTTTGGCTTTCGTTTTAATGAAGACTTGTCTTTGATGTTAGACCTTGAGCTGGACTCATTAATTCTTGGCAAGGAAAAATTTTCTAAGCCACGGGGGCGGATTATCTTTGAAGATGGCAAATTTGTTTTGCAGGAAAGTTTCTTCGCTTGGCAAAATGCAGTGATTTCAGCAGATGGTACTTTGCGTCCTGACCCTGCTTCAGCAACACGGAGTCTGGTTGATTTCAATCTAGCGGTAGAAGAATTAGCCCTAGAGCCACTTTTGCAAAAGCACTTTGATTTCACGCGGGTGCGTGGCACAATTTCAGCAACAGGAGAATTTAACGCCGATGCAACTTCCGCCTATGCCTTAGCACAAAGCTTGGCAGGCACTTGGCAAACCACAGGGACTGTGCGGTATATCCCCGAGGAAGAAGAAAAAATTGCCAGCTTGGTTTCGTTGCTTTTGCAGAATAAGCTGCAGAAACTCCCGCGTCTTAAAACCTATTCTGACGCACTGAACTTTTCACTCGCCAGCTTTGCCGATCGCGATGCAACCCTATCTGCATCAGGACAGCTAGACAGGCTTGCCTTCCAAGTCCGCCAAGGAGAAATACAAAACAATCGTGCCCGCCTTACCTTTGTCGGAACCGCAGCGAATTTCTCTGACAATAGCTTAGATCTACAAGCAGAAATTTTTGAAGAACAGCAAACCGAACCCGCGTACAAAATTACCCTTCTTGGACCCATACACAAACCAAAAGTACAACTAGAAGCCACAGGCACAACAGCGGAACCAGGTTCCGACGAATATGAAAACTCTCCGACTTTGCGAATTCCCGATGAAAGCATTGACCAAGTTGCCGACGAAGTCATCAAAAGCGTTTTAGACGAAATCTTGGACGGTATTCTCAATCCTTGACTTTTTGCCCGCCAAGCACCAAATTAAAAGAGCTACCGCAAGGTAGATATAGTGCTAAACGGCGTTGCGGAATATCCGTAGTGGACCCGGGGGCAGTACCCGGCGCCTCCACCACAATCTGCCTAGAGACTCCAAAACCCACGGACTCAATAGACAGACTCTGACGGGGGCGAAATAGGATCGACACGCGCAGTAAAGGCAAGGTTCGGCACTCGGAAAGGTACCAACGTTAACGGTCCACACAGAATAGTTGCCAATGACAACTATGCTGAGGTTGCACTGGCCGCGTAAACGCGGTCGGCTCAGCCGATTTTAAGTCCTGTCCTCTCAGCAAGGCCAGGCGGGGTTCGGGGGGCACCTGGCAACAGAAGCCCCCCACACACAAAGAGAAGATACAAAAAGTCAGCTTTAGGGTTGCGTGGCAGTGCACACACAGCAGATAAAACAAATCGGCACAACAAATAAAGCGCGTTGGCACAGCAGATAAAACAAGTCGGCACAGCAAATAAAGCGAACTGGTGAACCATGAGCGTACCCCAAAGACCACCAGATCCACCCGACGAGTCAGGAGACTTTCCTGATTATCGTAGCCACTTTCAGGAAGCCAATGCCTTGCTGTTGCGGCGTATCCTAGAAGATATTCAAGCCTACGGGCTGTCGGCTCCGCATCATCTCTATATCCGCTTTCGCACCGAACACCCAGACCTGCAACTACCCGAACGCCTACGCCGACGCTATCCATCAGAAATGCGGATTGTACTGCAACACCGCTTTCGCGACCTAGAAGTCTTTCAAAACTATTTCAATGTCGTGCTGGAATTTTCAGGCACACCCGAACGGATTTCCGTTCCCTTCGCGGCAATTATGGACTTCGCTGACCCATCGGTGCCGCTGTTCTATCAGCTCCCACACCTGCCAAGAAACAAGTCGCTCAACGACGAAGGAATTGCCAATCGTGAAAGCGAACGAGAAACCACACAAGACGAGTCCGCAAAACCCGCCAGCCAAAAAGCCAAAGGACAAGACGATAGCGACAATACCCTGTCCATGGAGAAAGCACGGGCACGTCGCCCTGCTTCCCCCCATCGCCCGCATCGCGTGCCAAGCGAAAAAGAGCCCGATCGTTCGGCTCCTGTGGTGGAGCTGTCGGATTGGCGTAGCCGCCAGACAAGTGAGACTCCGCCCGAGCCGCCTGATAAATCTCCTGCCTAAGGGATGGGCTTAAAGGGTAAGGCTTGGGGTATAGGACTTAGAGGGTAAGGTTAGGGATAGGGCTTAGAGGGTAAGGCTTGGGGTATAGGACTTAGAGGGTAAGGTTAGGGATAGGGCTTAGAGGGTAAGGCTTGGGATATAGGACTTAGAGGGTAAGGTTAGGGATAAGGCTTAGAGGGTAAGGTTAGGGATAGGGCTTAGAGGGTAAGGCTTGGGATAGAACTTAGAGGGTAAGGCTTGGGGTATAGGACTTAGAGGGTAAGGCTTGGGATAGGGCTTAGAGGGTAAGGCTTGGGATAGGGCTTAGAGGGTAAGGCTTGGGATAGGGCTTAGGGATAGATGGGGCTTGAGCAGTCAGCAGAAGGGTTAAGGCGGGTGAATTTCCCCACCTTTAATCGGCTCCGACCCGCCCGACAAGGCGCGTTTGCGAGCATTGTTTAAGCTATGTCTGTTGCTCCTGATAGCGCACCCGAGCCACTGCTCGCCAAGAGCAAAACAGCGCGCGCCACCATAGCCGCAATGGAAGAAATTCTAGGCAAACAAATCCCCGTGCTAGACGGGCAAGGCTTTCTGCGGGTTGTTGATTACATGGGCGATGATGGAGCCATCGTCCAAGCGGCTCGGGTTTCCTACGGACAAGGCACAAAACACACCAGCCAAGACCGCGGACTCATTCGCTATCTTCTACGCCACCGCCATACCACTCCGTTTGAGATGTGCGAAATCAAGCTGCATCTCAAAATGCCAATCTTCGTGGCACGGCAATGGCTCCGCCACCGCACCGCCAATGTGAACGAATATTCCGCCCGCTATTCGCTTGTCCCTGACGAAATCTTCAAAGCAGGCATACAAGACCTAGCCGTACAATCCGCTGTCAATAATCAAGGCCGCGGGGAAACACTTCCCGCCCACGAAGCCACACAGCTCACAGGCGAAATGCAACAAGCTGCCGAAAACGCCTATGCACTCTATTTGCGCCTACTCAACGAAAATAACCAACGCCCAGACCAACAAGGAGTCGCCCGCGAACTAGCCCGCACAGTTTTACCCCTAGCCACTTTCACCGAATTCTATTGGAAGTGCGATCTGCATAACTATCTGCACTTCGTCTCTCTGCGGGCTGACCCACACGCCCAGAAAGAAATCCGCGTCTATGCCGAAACCATGGTGGAAATCTTAGACAAGTGGGTGCCGCTCACAGCTGAAGCGTGGCGCGATTATGTCCGTGAAGCCCTAACCCTGTCAGGAGAAGAACGCACAGTACTGCGCAGACTCCTAAACGGAGAAAAAGTCGCAAAAAGCGAAACCGCTCTGTCTGCCCGCGAATGGCGTGCCTTAGGCAAAGCCCTGGGCTATGACCCCGAAAGCGAAACCTATCCCACAGCGTGAAGCCCGCGTTTTACACGCCTGCTGGCTGTGCTTGATCTGGGGGGTTTTGTCCTGTGTTTGACGCAAGATTCCGCAAGATTTTCGGCTCCCGCCTAGAAGCAGGCGGACAAGCACTCAGCCACCTACCCATAACGCCGAATCAACTCTCGCTGGCAGGACTAGCCCTAGCAGGAGTCGCCTGCCTGTTTATCGCCCTAGAAGCCTATCTAATGGGCCTGGGCTTCGTTGTTTTGTCCCGCCTAGCAGATGGCCTAGACGGACCACTCGCGCGTGCCAGAGAGGCTAAGAATGCGTTTGGCGGCTATTTGGACACAGTCTGCGATTATGGCTTCTATGGCGGGATTCCTTTGGCTTTTGCGGTGGCGCGTCCTGAAAATGCCCTGCCCGCGGCTCTGCTCTTGGCAAGCTTTATGGGCACGGCTTCTTCGTTCTTCGGCTTCGCCCTGCTGGCACAGGAACTAGGGCTAAAAACCGAAGCCCAAGGCAAAAAGTCTTTCTACTACGCCGCAGGATTGGTTGAAGGCGGCGAAACCATTGTCTTCTTCGTATTGTTCTGTTTGTTTCCTGATTATTTTGCTCTGCTGGCTACGGCTTTTGCTGTGCTCTGTGTAATTACCGCTGTTGGCAGGGTAGTCAGTGCCCGCCCACTTATGGACGAGCCAGTGAACGAGCCAGTGAACGAGACAGAGTCGGAGCGAGAGTCGGAGTCGGAGTCAGACTCCTAAACAGTGCTGCCAGAAGCAAGAGCTAAACTTTTTGTGCCAAGCGCAAAAATAACGGTAAGCCCAAAACTCCCACTAAAAATCCGCCCAAGTGCGCGGCAAAAGAAATTCGCGCCCCTTCAGCTAAGCTGAAAGTCGGAAGCGAGAAAAGCAAAATCATCACCGACATCATCGCCAAAAATCGCACCAAACGCACACGCCGTTCCGCAGAAGACAGAGTCTGCCCTTCTATGATGAGCTGAATACGCCCGAAAGCTCCGAAGAAGGCAAAGATTCCGCCCGAAGCCCCCACCAAGACCGCGTTCGGAGATAGAGCCAGCTGTAAAACTCCGCCTGCCATAGCCCCCGTAAAGAACAAAGCCCATAAGGCAATTCCTTGAAGGTACGGCGACTCGTATCGCACCGTGCGATTTGCCAGATACGGAGCCAAAGTCTGACCAATCACCAAAAGCCACAAACTATTGAAGGCAAGGTGCAAAGCTCCGCCATGAACTGCCGTGTGGGTAATCAGACCATAGACCGCCTGTACAGGAGTCCCAGCACCCGAAAAGCTATACAGCCGTAACGACAAATAGCGCACAGCAAATGCATCAAAAACAGGCACAAAGATTTGCACCAAGCTAGGCGCAACAATCCAGACCAGCAGTGCCTTAACGGGAGGGGCTAACGGTCGGCGCGGAGACTCTGCTTCACTCACCCTGCACTCACGCCTTAGCCTTTCCGCAAATCGTAGTTTTCTAGCCTTGGCTTTCTAGCCTTAGCCTTTTAGCCTTGGCTTTCTAGCCCTAGATTTCTAGCCCTAATCTTCAAGCCTTCTAGCCCTTCTAGCCCCAAAGCCTTACGAAGCCAGCCAACGGGCAAAAGGTGCTACTCCCGCCCAAGTCGCCGCTGGACCCAAAGACTCTTCTATCCGCAAGAGACGATTGTATTTCGCCGTGCGCTCGCCTCTAGCAATAGCTCCCGTTTTAATCTGTCCTGCGTTGGTCGCCACAGCCAAGTCAGCAATTGTCGTGTCTTCGGTTTCTCCCGAACGATGCGAAATAATCGTGTTGAAGCCTACCCTCCGTGCCGTGGCTAGGGTATCCAAGGTTTCGCTCAAAGTACCAACTTGATTCGGCTTAACCAAAACCGCATTGCCAAGACCACCCGTAGCGGCTTGTAAGACCCGCTGAGCCGAAGTAACCAAGCTATCGTCTCCCACCAGCTGGACTTTGCTACCAAGCCGCTCAGTGGCTTCCTGCCAGCCCTGTGCATCATCTTCAGCGACAGGGTCTTCTATAGAAAGAATCGGATAGCCCGCCACCAGCTTTTCTAGCAAATCAATCAAATCCGCCGCCGAACAGGATTTACCCGCCAGTTGGTAGCCGCTTTTGCCCTTCCCTGCCCCAGAAGAGCTAGAAGCAGAGCCAGAAGCAGAAGCAGAGGCAGAGCTAGAGGCAGAAAGCTCGCTGGCGGCACAATCTAGGGCTAGGAAAGCATCTTTGCCAAGATTTACCCCCGCTTCCCCAGCCGCAGTCATTAGCAAGTCCAGAGCCCGCTCAGGAGCGTCTAGAGCAGGCGCAAATCCGCCTTCATCGCCCAAGGCAGTACTTACCCCATCTTGCGCTAAACGAGCCCGTAGAGCGTGATATAGCTCGGCTCCTGCTTCTAATGCCGCGCTAAACGAGCCATAGCCCACAGGCAAAAGCATAAATTCCTGAAAATCTAGTGCGTTATTGGCGTGGGCTCCGCCGTTGATGAAGTTCATCAGCGGAACAGGCAAGGTATGCGCCGAAACCCCACCCAAATGCTGATACAAACCGACTCCTGCTTCGTTCGCCGCCGCCTGAGCCGAAGCCAGACTCGCCGCCAAAAGCGCATTCGCCCCTAGCCTTGATTTGTTGTCGGTACCGTCTAGGTCAATCAGAGTCTTGTCTATCAGCCGCTGGTCTGAGACTTCCAAGCCCGACAGGACCGAAAATATCTCATCGCGCAAGCCCGCCAAAGCCTGTTGCACTCCCTTGCCGCCAAACCGCCCATCGCCATCACGAAGCTCGTGGGCTTCGCCTGCACCCGTGCTGGCTCCTGATGGCACAGAAGCCCGCCCGCGTGCGCCCGACTCTAGAACAAGTTCTACCTCCACAGTCGGAAAGCCCCGCGAGTCAAAAATCTCACGGGCAAAAAGCGCGTCAATCACAGACATAGTATTTTCCTGTATACCTTCTAGCGGTGTTCGCCTGAGCCACGTTAGCGGTGTTCGTATGAGCTGTGTTAGCGGTGTTCGTATGAGCCGTGTTAGCGGTGTTCATCCGAGCCGCGTTAGCGGTGTTCATCCGAGCCGCGTTTGCAGTCCCTTCAAGGTGGGTTATATAGTCAAATACTACACGGACTGTTGAACTCCCGCTATATGGGCTTTCTATACGGACTTCCGTGGCTTTCCACAGTAAATGACAAAGGATTGCAAGCGTATGGCCTTGCGAAGCGAAATTCTAAATCTCGGCACCGAAACCGCCCTGCATGTTCTGGCACAAGCTTCCAAGATGCGTGCCGAAGGACGCAATATCGCTATGCTCTGTGTCGGTCAGCCCGACTTCACGCCTGCCGAGCATATCCTAGAGGCAGGAGCCAAGGCTTCACGAGACGGACCACACGGCTACACCAACGCCACAGGCCTACCCGTACTACGCCAAGCCTTGGCGGAATACCACAGCAAGCAAGTTGGCCGCTCTTTAGACCCCGAGCGTTTTATTGTGACTCCTGGGGGCAAGCCCACAGCTTGGATGGCACTTTTAATGTTTGGTGAGCCCAAGAGTGAAATTATTGTCCCTGACCCGTTTTTTCCTGTCTATCGCAACGGAGTCAACTTCACCCAAGCCCAAGCCGCTGTCTTGCCTCTACGCGAAGAAGATAACTTTGAACTAACAGCAGACTCGCTGGCGGAGAAAATTACTCCACAAACGCGCTTGGTGCTTATCAATACGCCAAGCAATCCGACAGGAAGTGTCATCTCAAAGAGCGAATGTGACCGCATCGCCGAGCTGATCCTAAGCCACGATGACCTGTACCTACTCGCAGACGAAATCTACGACCGTATCATCTTTGATGGCTATAGCCACCACTCGTTTCTTTCCTATCCCGAGCTGGACGAGCGGCTGATCTATCTCAATGGCTTTTCTAAAGCATACGCAATGACAGGCTGGCGCGTTGGCTACGGATATTGGCCAGAACCACTCGTTGAATATGCCAGTCGGCTTGCAGTAAATGAACACTCCTGCGTCAATGGGCCTTCGCAAATGGCAGCCCTAGCGGCTCTGACAGGACCACAAGACCAGATCACCGAGATGAGCCAAGCTTTCCAACGACGGGCTGAAAAAGCCTGCACAGCTCTGCGGGCTTTGCCCGGCGTTACCTGCACACCCGCCAACGGAGCTTTCTACCTGTTTCCCCGAGTCGCCATAGACGGATACAACAGTAGCCAACTCTCGCAGGCTCTACTGAAAGAAGAAGGCTTGGCGATTTCTCCCGGCACTTCCTTCGGCACACACGGAGAGGGATATATCCGCTTCTCGGTGGCGGCGGCTGACGAAGAGCTCCTAGACGGCGTAGCACGACTTGGAAACTTTCTAAGCAACTTTCAGCAAGGCAATGGCTAAACCCACAAGCCTAATTTGCAGCCTGTCGGAGACTCGGCTAACTTGTCCTTATAAGTTAAGTTTTGCTGCTACTCCCTAGATGACCCAGGGGTAATGAAGAAGATTGAAGCGACTATCAAGCCCTTTCGGCTAGACGAAGTGCGCGAGGCACTGGAAGAAGAAGTGCCTGAACTCGGCGGAATGAGCGTTTCTGAAATTCGCGGCTTCGGACGACAAGGCGGAAGATCAGATCCGTATGAAGCCCCAGGGCAAGTCGTGGACTTCATACCCAAGGTGAAGGTGACTCTCATCGTGCGAGACGAACAGGTGCAGAAAATCGTTGAGTGCATCCTGCGCGTGGCACACAGCGGACGAGTCGGAGACGGTAAAATTGTCGTCAGCCCAGTGGAAGAAGTCGTGCGTATCCGCACGGGCGAACGCGGAGAAGATGCACTTTAAAACTTGGCTTAACTCCTTGTTGCTTAACTCCCTTGGCTTAACTCCTTCTGCTTAACTTCATTGGCTTAACTCCTTCTGCTTAACTCCATTGGCTTAACCCTACGAACCCTGCCCGCTTAACTCTGTCTTAACTCTACCCTGCAACACTCTATCTCGGAGCCTGCACTTTTATGTCATCAGCAAAAGAAGTTCTAAAACAACTCAAGGACAACAATGTACGCTATGTGGATTTTCGCTTCACCGATCCACGCGGCACTTGGGAACATCTCGCCTACCGCACAGAAGCTCTAAGTGAAAGTGACCTAGAAGAAGGGCTTATGTTTGATGGCTCTTCCATCGCAGGATGGAAAGCGATTAACGAGTCCGATATGCGGCTGGTGCCTGATTTGTCGCGAGTCATCACAGATCCATTTGCGGCACAGTCTATGGCAGTGATCTTCTGCGATGTGCACGAACCTGCAACAGGACAGATCTATGAACGCGACCCACGGGGCGTAACCCGTAAAGCCCTAGCCTACCTGCAAGCGTCAGGCGTAGGAGATTCCGCATACTTCGGAGCCGAGCCCGAATTCTTCGTCTTTGACTCAGCACGGTTTGATGTCCGTGAAAATCGCTCGTTCTTTGAAATCTTGTCGGACGAAGGCCCATACATGAGCGGGCACGATTACGAAGAAGGAAACTTGGGTCACCGTCCGCCACCGAAAGGTGGATACTTTCCTGTGCCGCCCGTTGATGGCGCTTCAGACCTGCGCGCCGAAATGACCGAAGTGCTCGCCGAAATGGGAGTAGATGCCGAAAAACACCACCACGAAGTTGCACCTTCACAGCACGAACTCGGAATGCGCTTTTCATCTCTGCTTGAAGCCGCTGACGATGTGCAAATTTACAAGTATGTGGTCAAGAATGTAGCCCACCAATACGGAAAAACTGCAACCTTTATGCCCAAGCCTGTCTTCGGAGATAACGGCTCGGGCATGCATGTGCATATGTCCATCGCCAAAGACGGCAAAAACTTGTTTAGTGGCGAAGGCTACGCAGGGCTATCAGAAATGGCTCTACACTGCATCGGTGGCGTAATCCGCCACGCACGGGCTTTGAATGCTCTGACCAATCCGATAACCAATAGCTACAAGCGGCTTGTGCCAGGCTATGAAGCCCCTGTGCTACTGGCTTATTCGGGCAGAAATCGCTCCGCGTCTATTCGTATCCCCTACTCGGAAGACCCGAAAGGGGCGCGGATTGAAATGCGCTTTCCTGATGCGGCTTGTAATCCGTACTTGAGCTTTGCCGCTCTGCTGATGGCAGGGCTGGATGGTATCCGCAACAAGATTCACCCTGGCGATGCCATGGACAAAAATCTATACGATTTGCCTCCCGCCGAGCTGGAAGATGTTGCAACAGTCGCGCCTTCACTCGCCCTTGCCCTAGACGCACTAGAAGCTGACCATGACTTCTTGACCGCAGGAGATGTTTTCTCCGAAGATCAAATCAGTGCCTACCTAGAGCTACGCCGTGAAGAAGTCCGTGCGTTGGAGCTGGCCCCCCACCCCCTAGAGTTCCAGATGTACTACAGCGTTTAGCACAACAATTAGGCTAGAATCCGTCTCTATGACCGATTCTAACCAAAAGCTACAAGACATCGTATCAGCCTACGCTTTCGGCAAGGCCGAATTCGAGAGTGCTTTAAGGGGACTCACGAACGACGAGGTAAAGCGTACGCTACAAGATATCCTGACCATCTATTTCAACGATACAAATTCATCCACATTAAGGGAGTGGATAACGCTAATTCTATCTGGCTATGAGCCCACTTGGAAGAAATTAGGCTATAACGGATTTCGTATCACGGAAAGTGGAGCACGAGAGCACTGTGAAGTTAAACCTGTAAATGTTGTTCGTGCACCCGATGGCAAAGTAGGAAAAAGAAAACTAGATGGTAGGGGAAATTTTACTGACTTCACTTGGGCTCGGCTCAAAGAACATAAAAAAGAAAACCCCATGATGCTGGTAAGTGGGTTTGTGGATGGAAAAATTATCTACATTTTAAGATTTCCATTTAACACAAAGCCTTTTTTAGCAAGGTTGGAAGAGCAATTAACAAGAATGTTTCCTAAAGGTGATGTCTCTGGGAGCTATCTTAGATCAGCTAGCTTTTCTTCCAGTCACTTTATAAATGATGCAGAGTGCATCTACTTGACTGATGATATAGATTCACACGAAGATATAATTACGAAAAATCTACTCTCTAAATTAAAAGAACTTCACGCCAAGAATAGCGACTCTTGAAATGGCTAAGTCTTTATCTTCTCTCATCGTCGGCGATACACTTGAAACCCTAAAAGGGCTTCCTGATGACTCGTGTGATGTTGGTGTGACTTCACCTCCGTACAATAAACAGGAAAAGCAAAAAGGCTGGCTGGTGAAAAATGTAAAATACGCCAATGTCAGTGATGTCAAGGATGAAAAAATTTATCAGCAAGAACAAATTCAAGTTCTAAATGAGCTATACAGAATCATAAAACCTGGTGGCTCGTTTTTTTACAACCACAAAATTCGTTGGGAAAGGGGGGTTTTGCTACACCCCTTTTCTTGGGTGGCAAAAACCCACTGGGCCTGCAGACAAGAAATCATCTGGGATAGACAAATCGCCGCCAACATACGGGGCTGGCGCTTTTGGCAAGTTGATGAACGAATTTATTGGCTCATCAAACCCATAAACGGTAATAAAATTGGTGAAGAATTGGAATCCAAATACGCCAAGCAAACTTCTGTCTGGAGATTTCCACCAGAAAGAAAAAACCCGCACCCAGCACCGTTTCCTTTGAATCTGCCGCTCCGCTGTATTGCCGCTACCACAAAAGAAAAAGGTGTTGTTATCGATCCCTATTGTGGTGGTGGCACAACTCTAGTCGCCGCTAAATTTTTAAACCACGATTCCATCGGCGTTGATATGTCAGAAGCCTACATTGAAATGAGTCAAGAGCGATTGAATAATTATCTTTCAGAACAAAAAGAATTTGAAAATGAAATAGCAAAGCACCAAGTTGAAAAAACTTTCAAACAAAGAAAAGAAGAAGGAATGAATGTAGGGAAATTTTCTCCCGAAAAAGTTAAAGTGCGTAAATCCCAATCTGCAAGGAACCGTGAACAGCAAGAAGCACAGAGTCGCCCATTATGGTGAAAAAATCCGATTCGAATTACTCGGCGAAAGATGTTGAAGTCCTAGAGGGCTTAGAAGCCGTGCGCCGCCGCCCCGGTATGTACATCGGTGGCACAGACGAAACCGCTCTGCACCACCTAGCCGCAGAACTTTTAGACAATGCCCTAGACGAAGTCTCAGCCCGTGCCGCTGGAAAGGTGTCAGTGCATCTAGAAGCCGCTAACCGACTCGCAGTACGCGACGATGGGCGCGGTATTCCTGTAGAAAAGCACCCAAAGTTTCCCAAAAAATCTACCCTAGAAGTTATTCTCACCACTCTGCATTCAGGGGCTAAGTTCGGCTCGTCTGCCTATAAAGCTTCTGGCGGACTACACGGAGTCGGATTGTCGGTGGTTAATGCCCTGTCCGAAAGCTTAGAGGTGCAGACCGTGCGGGATGGCAAGCTGTGGCTCCAGCCCTATCGCCGTGGCAAGCCAAAAGCTACTTTGAAATCCGTGGCAAAAAGCAAAGGCTTCGCCAAAGGCACAGAAGTTTGTTTTTCTCCTGATCCTGAAATTTTTGGCAAGGACGCAAAGTTTTCCGCTCCACGGCTTTTTGCCATGCTACGCACGCGCGCCTTTCTGTTTCCAGGCTTATGCCTAGAGTGGCAGTGCGCCAAGTCAGTGCTATCCGCCGCCGAAGCCAAACGCATACCCGAAAAAGCCACCCTGCGCTTCACAGGCGGGCTTTCTGACCTACTAGAAGAACAACGCGGCAAACGGGCTTTGCTCGGCGATGGTGTCTTTAGCGGAAGCGTAGAAATTTCCGCCGAAAACGAAAACAAAAATGGCAACAACACAGGAAACGGAAGTAGTCCAACAGGCCGCGTAGAGTGGGCCATCGCTTGGCTAGACGATTTAAACGCCGATGGCGAAACCTTGGCTTTCTGTAACGCAATACCGACTCCGAATGGCGGAACCCACGAGCAAGGCTTGCGCACAGGCCTAACCACAGCCCTACGCGAACACGCCGCCAAAGCAGGAGACAAGGGCAATGGTGAAATCCAAGCCGAAGATGTCTTCTCAGGAGCCATTGCGGTCTTGTCAATCTTCATTCCGCAGCCACAGTTCCAAGGACAAACCAAAGAACGGCTTTCGTCTCCTGAAGCAACCAAGCTGGTAGGAGCAGTCTTGCGCGATCACGCAGCCCATTGGCTGGCGGCAAATCCTGAACGCACGGCTTTGCTCACCCGTGCCATCGCCGAACGCGGACGTATGCGCCGTGCCGAACGTGATGCCAAGGTGCAACGCAAGGCTCTGTCAGGACGCACCTTACGCCTGCCCGGCAAACTGGTGGATTGTACTTCTCCCGATAGAGAGCAGACTGAAATTTTTCTCGTTGAAGGTGACTCTGCAGGTGGCTCGGCAAAGCAAGCCCGCAATCGCGAAACCCAAGCCATACTGCCCCTACGCGGAAAGATTTTAAATGCAGTGAGTGCTTCCAATGAAAAACTGCGCTCTAATCGCGAGATACAAGAATTGCTATTGGCTTTAGGCTGTGAGAAAACAGGCAAAGACCATAACGCAAGTGAAAGCCTGCGTTATGGACGGGTTATCATTATGACAGACGCTGATGTAGATGGAGCCCATATCGCCGCTTTGCTTTTATCGTTCTTTTGCTATGAACTCCCTGACTTAATTGATGAGGGAAGAATTTACCTCGCTCAGCCGCCTTTGTTTCGTCTCTCGGCTAAAGGACAAACCCTATACGCCGTTGATGAAGCCGAAGCCAAACGCCTAATCGCCAAAGCCTTCAAAGGAGCCAAGGTAACCCGCGGACGATTTAAGGGGCTTGGCGAAATGATGCCGCAACAATTGCGCGATACGACAATGGCTCCTGATACGCGGCGGCTTCTGCGGGTGCGCTTTGACAGCGGAGAAAAAAGTGGCGCAAAGCCGAATGGAGCAAAAAATAAAAGCAAGCGTACAGGCAGACAGAAAGGCGGAGTCGCCGAAGCCCAACAGCTCATTGAAGACCTGCTAGGACGCAATGTAGAAACCCGTTTGCGGTTTATCCACGAGCAAGCCGAACAAGTCGGACAAGCAGGGCTAGATATCTAAGCCCCCTACCCCCCTTACCCTTACAGGCAGGCTTTTGTGGTAAAACAAGCCACAGGAGAATACGAGGGGGAGATACGAAAATTCTATATGACTCCCCTATACAGTGTGCTTTGTGACCGATAGCCCTTCCCCTACTTCTGACAAAAGCTTTGCCGAACTTGGACTCTCGCAGGTGCTGCAGGCGAGTGTTGCCGAGGCAGGGTACGAGTCGCCGACTCCGATTCAGGCGCAGGCAATTCCGCCGATCTTAGAAGGACAGGATTTACTTGGCATTGCCCGAACAGGCAGTGGCAAGACTGCAGGCTTCACCCTGCCAATGCTAGAGCGTCTAGCGGGCAAGCGCGCCCGTGCCCGTATGCCACGGGCTTTGATATTAGAGCCCACACGCGAACTTGCCGCTCAAGTGGAAGAGTCGCTCGCGACTCATGGCAAGCGTCACCGCCTGACCTATGCCTTGATTATCGGTGGCACTTCCATGCAGGAGCAACAAGACCGCTTGCAGAAAGGGGTGGATATTTTGGTTGCGACTCCAGGGCGGCTTTTGGATCTGTTCGGACGCGGACAAGTGCTATTGGCTGACACAAAGTTTTTTGTCATAGACGAAGCCGATCGTATGTTGGATATGGGGTTTATTCCTGATATTGAGAAGATTACCCGCCTATTGCCGCGAGCCCGCCAGACTTTGTTGTTTTCGGCAACTCTGCCGCAGGAGATTAGATCCCTTGCGAATAGTTTTTTGCGCACGCCTGTTGAAGTGTCGGTGGATGCACCATCTTCTGCGACAACTTCTGTGGCGCAACGGTTTGAACGCGTTGGCGTACGCGAGCGTATGGCGCGGTTGGAAGATTTGCTAAATGATGACTCGGTGGTGAGTGCTTTGATCTTCTGCAATCGCAAAACTGAAGTGCGTGATTTGGTGCGTAGCTTGCGCCGCTACGGACACCACGACCTAGACGAACTGCACGGCAACTTAACCCAGCCCGAACGTATGGAAGCTTTAAGGCGGTTTCGCAAACACGAGGTACGGATTCTGGTTTGCTCTGATGTTGCGGCTCGTGGTTTGGATATTCCGCAGGTGAGCCATGTCTTCAATTGGGACTTACCCTATAGCGGTGATGATTATGTCCACCGTATCGGGCGCACAGGACGCGCAGGGCGGACTGGTGTGTCGGTATCTTTTGTTGGCGATGACGATGAAAAACGCCTTGCCGATATTGTGAAGGTTTTGCCCCAAGAGTCGCGGGATGAAGTAAATCGCCTGATTGAAGTCCTGACCCAAGAAGCCGAGACGCGAGACGATTATCGCCCCTTTGAAAGGGGCTTGTCTGGTGGTGGGCGTAGGGATAGGCGGACTGGCGGCTATGGCAACAGGCGCAACGCTCAAAGTGATGATGGGCGGGATGGTAGGGGTAATGGTGGGCGTGATGGCGGGGGTAATGGTGGGCGTGGTGGCAAGCAGGGGGGTAAGGCTCGTGTCAAAAAGCCTTACCAGAGCCACGGTAAAGCCCGCTCACGCCGCTCGAATCGCTCAGATGCCTCTACCCCCCAAACAGACGATAAAGGCGACACAGGCGGCTTACCCGCCTTTTTGCGTAATCCGCCAAAACGCTAGGGGCTAAGCAAAGCCACAGATAACTACAGATAAGGGGTTAACAAAGCCATAGAAAGGGGTTAAATCGCAGAATTTGGCGGGAATGCTTGACAGGAAGCTAAATAAGAGCGTATTAGTCCTATATTATGTTTCGCCTCGGACGCATGACCGATTACGGCGTGGTGCTTTTGTCCTATATGGAGGAAAACCGCGTGACTCCCGCTTCAGAGCTGGTAGAGAAAAGTGCCATCGCCGCACCAAGCGTGGCACAGCTCTTGAAGCGGCTTACCCGTGCCCGTCTGTTAGTCTCACAACGCGGTGTGGGCGGTGGCTATCGCCTTGCTCGCTCCGCCGAGCAGATAACTCTGGCGGAAATTATCCGTGCCTTAGAAGGGCCAATTGCACTCACAGCCTGCACCGATGGTACTTCCGACAGTTGCACAGTCGCTTCTTTCTGCCAGATGCACGGCTGGTGGAATCGCGTCAATGGCGCAGTTGAATCTACCCTAGAAGCCATTACCCTCGCCGATATTCGCCGCGAAATCGCCGAGTCGCCCTTTCCTGCCCTGCCGCCTGCTCCTGCGGCTCGTGGCACCCCACACAGCCCACAGGAAGCCCACAGATGACCCTGACAACTCCCGATGGCCTGACAGGCAGTGAAGCCGCCGCTCGCACAGAAGAATACCGCTGGGGCTTTGAAACCCAGATTGAAACCGAAACTGCGCCTAAAGGCTTGAACGAACAGATTGTCCGCTACATCTCGGCAAAGCAAAACGAGCCAGAGTGGCTTCTGGAGTGGCGACTCCGTGCCTTCGCCCGTTGGCAGAAAATGGCAGAGCCAAATTGGGCAAAGCTATCCTTCGCGCCAATTGACTATCAAGACGCTTACTACTGGGCGGCTCCGAAGGGAGATAAGCCCAAGTCTTTAGACGAAGTGGATCCTGCCCTACTGGAAACCTACGAAAAACTCGGAATCCCCCTACACGAACGAGCAATCCTTGCAGGCGTGGAAGGAGCAGAAAATTTAGCTCCTTCAGATGGCAGACAAGTCGCCGTAGATGCAGTCTTTGATAGCGTGTCGGTCGCAACTACCTTTCAAGAAACTCTACGCAAGGCTGGAGTCATCTTCTGCCCCATATCAGAAGCCGTGCGTGAATATCCTGAGCTGGTGCGGAAATACCTTGGCTCAGTTGTGCCACCCGGCGATAACAAACACGCTTGCTTGAACTCGGCGGTCTTTACCGATGGCTCGTTTGTTTATATCCCTGAAGGTGTGCGTTGTCCGATGGAGCTTTCTACTTACTTCCGCATCAACGCCGCAAAAAGCGGACAGTTTGAACGAACTTTAATTATCGCCGAAGCCGGCTCGTATGTCAGTTATCTTGAAGGATGCACCGCACCCATGCGCGATGAAAATCAGCTCCACGCCGCAGTCGTGGAACTGGTCGCACTAGAAGGAGCAGAAATACGCTATGCCACAGTACAGAACTGGTATCCAGGCGATAAAGACGGCAAAGGCGGAATCTACAACTTCGTCACCAAACGCGGACTCTGCAAAGGACGCAAAAGCCGTATTTCTTGGACTCAAGTAGAAACAGGGTCTGCTATCACTTGGAAATACCCATCTTGTGTCCTGTTAGGAGCCGAGTCAGAAGGCGAGTTTTATTCAGTCGCAGTTACCCACAATCGCCAACAAGCCGACACAGGCACTAAGATGTTGCACCTTGCACCACAAACCCGCTCGCGGATTATCTCTAAAGGAATTTCCGCAGGCCACGGCAGACAAACCTATCGCGGAAGAGTCAAAATTGCTCCGCAGGCAACAGGGGCAAGAAGCTTTACCCAGTGCGACTCCTTGTTGATTGGCGCACACTGTGAAGCCCACACCGTGCCCTATGTAGAAAACCTGTGCCGTGGTGGAATCGTAGAACACGAAGCTACAACTTCGCGTTTGCCTGAAGAACAGCTCTTTTACTGTCAATCGCGGGGGCTTTCCGCAGAACAAGCGGCGGGCTTGGTGGTTAATGGTTTCTGCCGTGAAGTCCTGCAAAAACTGCCAATGGAATTTGCTGTTGAAGCTGACAGGCTTTTACAGGTCAGCTTAGAAGGTGCAGTCGGATGAGTAAGAGCAAAACTCCTGTGTTAGAAGTGCGCGGGCTTCACGCCACCGTTGAAGGAGAAGAAATTCTACAGGGCGTGGATTTGTCCATTCAGGCGGGCGAGATGCATGTGCTGATGGGTCCGAATGGTTCAGGAAAATCTACCCTGACGAATGTACTAGCAGGGCGGGAAGGCTACGAAATCACCGCAGGGGAAATCTTGCTAGACGGACAAAACCTTGCTGTCTTGTCTCCTGAAGAACGGGCTTGGGCGGGACTGTTTTTAGGCTTTCAATATCCGAGCGCAGTGGAAGGGCTTGCCAACACGACTTTCCTGCGTGAAGTCGTCAATGGCAAGCGCAAACGCGAAGGCAAGGAGCCATTAGATCCGCTTGCGTTCTTGCGTGTCCTGCGTGAGGAAATTGCGAAGATTCCTATGCCCGAACACCTGATACGACGCAATCTTAATGTTGGCTTCTCAGGCGGAGAGAAAAAGCTCAACGAAATTCTGCAGCTGGCTTTGCTAGAACCGCGGCTTGCCGTACTAGACGAAACCGATAGCGGATTAGACCTAGACGCACTGCGTAATGTTGCAAGCGCGATTCATCGCCAACGCACACCCGAGCGAAGTTTTCTGCTTATCACCCACTACCAGCGTTTGATTGGTGCTTTAGAAGTAGCTCCTGACAGGGTGCATATTTTTGCGCGGGGAAAAATTGTTCGCTCAGGAGATGCAAAACTTGCCGAGCAGTTAGAACAACAAGGCTATGACGCACTGATTTCTGAAGCGGCTTGAAGCCTTTGAAAGCGATGACAGATCTTGCAACTCTTTTTCCTGCTGGTTCTGGCTTAGACCCACGCCGTAGTGAAGCCTTGATGGCGGCACAGGCCTTGGGCTTGCCTTCTGCCCAAGACGAAGCGTGGCGTTGGTCGGGCTTGGCGGGGCGGCTTGCTGTCTTGGTATCTTCTGAATCATCTTCTGTGGCAAAAGGGCAAGGTGAAGTTTTGGCGGGTAGGCAAGAAGATGCAGGAATTGTTCTCCACGGACGGAATATAGAAAAGCATTCGCTTGTTGAAGGGCTTAAGCTTAATCAACAAGAAGTTTGCGCTCCCTTTATGCAGTTGGTGGCACAAGCCCGCCACGGAGAAAAAAACCCATTTCCACTGGTTGCAGCAGGACTTGCTGAAAACTCGTTTTTGCTAGAAGTGGCAAGCGGACAAAAAATCCGCCAGCCGCAAAAAATCACTCTGACGAACGCAAGCACTCCGACCCATGCGGCTTGTCTGGTGCGTCTGGACGAAGGCGCAGAGCTAGATTTGATTTGGCGAATTGCGCCTGCACAAACCCCGACTGCACAAGCTGCCTTGATAAACTACGGACTTGCCATAGAAGCGGGTGCAGGCTCACGTTTGCGTTTGTTGCTGGCAGAAGAAGAAGTGCCTGATGGATTTGTCAGTGGCGGGCTGGCTTTGTCTCTGGGAGAAGCTGCCCAAATAGAAATTCTACGCTGTGGCAATGGGCAAAGATTTTCCCGCCTAGAGCTAGACGCAAACCTATGCGGACAAGATTCATACCTGCGGTTTCGTGGGGCTGAATCTCTCAGTGATGCTAAAGATAGCCAGCAAAGTGGCAGACATAGCGAAACGGTTTTGCGTGTTCTTCATAAGGCTGTACGAAGCCGTAGTTCGTTGCTGTGTAAGACTGCAGTCGGGAGCCATGGGGATCATATCTTTCAGGGACGAGCTGAAATTGCCGAGGGGGCAAAAGAAGTGGAAGCGGCAATGACAAGCAAAGCACTGCTTTTGTCTGATACTGCCAAGAGTCGCAATAAGCCTGAGTTAGAAATTTGCCACGATGATGTAGCCTGTAGTCACGGGGTTGCGGTTTCTGATTTACAGCCTGATATGTTGTTTTATTTGCGCAGTCGTGGTTTGGATGAAGTTTCGGCTCGTCGTGCTGTGGTGAGTGGTTTTTTGCGGGAAGCTGTGCAGGATGATGCAGTCTTAGACGAAGATCTATTTGTCCAGCAGGCACAGGCTGCTTTAGAAGCAAGCCTGTTGCAGTTCGTCTCGTCTGGAGAGCTCACTTGAGCTTTTGAAGTCTATGACACTTGTTGCCGAAGATAGAAAATCAAAAGTGCAAGAAACGGCGCAAACGGCTGAGTCTGTTGTTGCGGCGGTGCGGGCGGAATTTCCGTACTTGGAGCACAAGATTAACGGGCGCACGCCGATTTTCTTAGATAGTGCCGCCAGTGCGCAAAAAGCTCGCCTGTGCATTGAGACCTTGCAGAACGCGCTGACTCGCTCTTACGCCAATGTGCATCGTGGAGCCTATAGTCAAAGTGCGCAAAGTACTTTGGCGTATGAAAAGGCGCGCAAACAGGTGGCGGAGTTTTTGGGGGCAAAAAGCGAGCAGGAAATTGTTTTTACCAGTGGTGCGACTGCGGCGATAAATCTTGTTGCCTATTCCTTCGGAGCCAATGTACAGGCGGGAGATGAAATTATTGTCAGTGAGCTAGAACACCACTCTAACCTAGTGCCGTGGCAGCTTTTAGCGGAACGAAGTGCGGCGGCGGGCAAGCCAATAAAGCTGCGTTTTTGGCGTATCACTGAACAGGCGACTTTGCGGCTTGAAGATTTGGCTGAGCTTTTGTCTTCGCGGACGAAGCTTGTGGCGGTGACTCATGCGTCTAATGCTTTTGGTTCTATTGTGCCTATAGAACAGGTGGCGGAGATGACACACAAGGCAGGGGCGGCACTGTTGGTTGATGGTGCACAAGCTGCTCCACACTTGCCCCTATCTATGAAAGAGTTGGGTGCAGACTTTTATGCCTTTTCAGGACACAAGACCTATGGCCCCAATGCGATTGGTGTTCTGTGGGGGCGCAGTGAGCGGCTTAATGTCTTACCTCCGTGGCAAGGGGGTGGAGAGATGATACGCGAAGTGCAGTTAGAGAAAAGTTCGTATCGTGAAGTTCCTGCTCGTTTTGAAGCAGGGACTCCGCCGATTGCGGAAGCGATTGCCTTGGGTGCGACTTGTGATTGGTTAGCGAGTCAGCCGCGTCAGCTTTTGCATGACTATGCGGTGGGGCTTGTGCGGACTGCGCACGAGCGGCTCGGAGCGATTGCGGGCTTGCGGATTCACGGTACGGCTACGGATACACTACCGATTGTTTCCTTTACGCTAGACGGAGTGCATCCGCACGACTTAGCGACTTTTTTAGACAGTCGAGCGATTGCTGTGCGTACAGGGCACCATTGCGCTGAACCTGCACACCGAGCTTTGGGGCTTAATGGTTCTACGCGGGCTTCGTTTGGTATCTACAACACGTTTGAAGAAATTGAAGCCCTAGCCAACGGAGTGGCAGAAGCGGCAGAGTTTTTCGGTAGCGCAGGATAAGCATGGAGTCGTTAGGCAATGTTTGACAACGAGACCTTGCAGGCGTTGTATCGCGATACGCTATTGCACCATAGTCGGAGTCCGTGCAACTTTGGTGATTTGCAACCGCCGTGCTTGGAAGCGCAGGGGCATAACCCGCTGTGTGGTGACCGTATCAAGGTGCAGATCCGCTTGGACGACTCGGGCAAGATTTCAGCTATAGGGTTTGGTGGTTCGGGCTGTGCGATATCTATGGCTTCGGCTTCGCTGATGACCCAGGCGGTGGCGCAGATGGATTACTCCCACGCTGGGCGGCTTGCCGAAGCCTTTCGGGCTTTGTGTCATAGTGCTGAACGGGCTGAAGCTACGCCTTTGCCTTCTGTGCACCAAGATTTAGAAGTTTTTGCAGGGGTGCGGGCTTTTCCGATGCGTGTGAAGTGTGCGACTTTGCCGTGGCATGCCTTGTTAGCCGCCTTCACAGGAGACAAACACGCGACCAGCGAAGAAACAGGCACAGAAGAAACAGGCACAGAAGAAACAGGCACAGAAGAAACAGGCACAGAAAAATCCGATGGCGCGTTGGCAAATGTCTAAGGAAGAAACACCACAAGCAGAGTCGCCGTATAGGGGTTCGGCTGATACGGCTCCTGACTTTGCCTTTGTTGAAGGTGGTGCGCCGCCGACTCCGCCTGATTTGGCTTCTGAATTCACCGCTGGGACTCCACGCACTGAAACGGGAGGTAAAACGGAAGGCGAAGCAGAGCCTGCAACCATCGCTTCCATTGAGTCAGCCTTGAAAGAAGTCTTTGACCCTGAGATACCAGTCAATATTTATGACTTGGGGCTGATCTACGAGATTAAGCCGAATGGGCAGGGGTTTGAGATTTTGATGACCCTGACGGCTCCTGCTTGCCCTGTGGCGGGGATTCTGCCGCAACAGGTAGCTGATGCGGCGGCGGGGGTAAAAGGCTCTGGACGGGTGATTGTGCGCCTGACATGGGAGCCACCGTGGGATTGGTCGCGAATGAGCGATGACGCACGAATTGCCCTTGGCTTCACCGATTGAATGGCTTGCCCTTGGCTTCACTTGGCTTCACCGATTGACTGCTTGACCGATTGCCTAACCTAGCTGATTGCCTGAACTAGCCGAATGCCTAACCTGACTGCTTGAAGGAAAAAACCAGAAGGAAAAAAATATGAATGAATCGCCTCCCCTTTTGACAATGACCGATCGTGCCAAGGAACACCTTGTCGCCTTGTTGCAGAACGCGCCTGATGGCGTGCAAGGGGTGCGGATTGGGGTGAGCAGTCGCGGCTGTAATGGCTTGCGCTATTGCCTAGACTATTTGGAAAGTCCTGAAGCCACGGATCAACCCTTGACGGGTACGGATCTGCCTGTGTTTATAGATACCAAATCGCTTTTGTTTCTGATTGGTAGCGAAATGGATTGGCAAGAAGAGTCATTTCATTCCGGTTTTGTTTTCAAGAATCCGAATGAAACTTCGCGCTGTGGCTGTGGCGAAAGCTTTTCTGTAGAAGAACAAGCCGAAACTTAATTGCGCTTTACATCGGCGTTGAGTCGGTAGCCTTCACCCCGCACACCGCTTAAGGTATGCGCGTCTAGCTTTGCCTTTTTGCGCAAACGGCTAACCAGTACATCTAAGCTTCTATCTTGCGGATTCCATCGCCGCTGCAAAACCGTGCGGGAAAGCCTGTCGCGAGTCAAAGTTTCGTGCGGGTGTTCTAGGAAAATCCGTAAAAGCTCTTGCTCGCCGTTGGTTAAGTCTATGCTTCTGCCTTCGGGGTTTTTTAATCCTTGGTCAGAAAAGTGATGATCCAAAAACTGATACGAAGCCGAAGTGGACTCCGCGAGCGGTGCGCCACCGCTTTCGGTACGATCTAAGATGGCACGAATTCGTGCGACCAATTCTTGCGGGTCAAATGGCTTGGCAAGGTAATCATCTGCACCCGCTTCTAAGCCAAGGGTACGACTCGCCGCGGCTTCGCCCGTGACGGACAAAAACAACACGGGCAAACGCGAACGGCGACGCAGATCCCGCAAGACTGAAAGCCCATCTTCTTCGGGCATACGCATATCTAAAATGATTAGATTAACCGAGTCTTGTTTTAGGATACGCCGCATTGCAATGCCGCTATCGGCTTCTAAAGCTTCAAAGCCCGCCCGCGTCAGGGACTCGACAATTACCGTGCGCACTTGCTCGTCATCGTCTACGACCAAGAGACGGAGTTTTTTCTTGTCCGTCTGGTCTGTTTTTGGCGAAGCGGTTTCGCCCCGCGTGTTTTCTGCTGTACGGTTCATCGGACTCTAACTTCTTGCCTCCTAAGATCTTCCATCTTCTGGGCAAGAATAGCGCGGTTCATCTCCTTGTGGGCCAATTGATGGAGCCGTAAAGGGTTAAATACTGTTAACCTGTTTCTGCCCCATCTTCCATTTCTGTCCCTGTCTCTGCTTCTGTCTCTGCTTCTGCTAATTCCCAGAAAACCGAAGCGACTGTGCCTTCACCTTCGGCACTTTCCAGTAATAATGCTCCGCCACTTTCTGCCACTAGGTAGGCGCACATTGCTAAGCCCAAGCCCGCACCACCGAAAGTGCTTTTGTGGAAGAAGAATTCGTTTTTGTCTGACTCTCCTTTTGCCGCACCTTGGGCGGACGCAGATGGCGCGTGAATCGGACGAAATAAACTTATCAGTTGCGATTGAGTCATACCCGTGCCGTTGTCCCAGACGGCAAGCCGTGCCACGGGGCCAGAAACCAAAGTACCTGTCACACGCCGAGCCCAGTTGGTAGAGTGGACTCCGTTTGCCCTGCCCTGCCGCTTTGACACAAAGGAAGGCAAACGCTCTGCCAAGCTTCCGTGGGTGGGCAGGGTGAGTCGCTCGGTCATAACGAAGACTTCGCCTGTCTTCTTAGCTGTGCCTTGTGGATTTGCTCCCTGTGGGTTTGTGCCTTGTGGATTTGTGCCCTGTAGGTTTGCGCCCTGTGGATTTGTTCCTTGTTGATTTGCGCCCTGTGGGTTTGTGCTGTTGCCTTGTCGCCGCTCCACCGCCCGTGCCGCGTTGATACAGAAGTTGCTTAAAATCTGTTGCAGATAAACAGGGTCTAAGACTACCGAAAGCGGCTCGGGTGCTGTTGCCCAAGAAAAATGCACCCCATTTGGCATAGCGGGTTCCATCAGCTCGGTGAATTCCACGACGGCTTTGGATAGGGGCAATTGCTTCGGCTCGGAGTCTTCTCCTTGTGGGTGGGACAGCGAAAGCAGAGACGAAACCATCTTGCCGCCACGGCTACAACTCTCCAAGATGTGATTTAACGAACGCCGAGCCTTCACAGGTAGGTCAGGTAGCTCGGCAAGGTCTCCTTCAAGGAAAGAAACATTTCCACGGATTACCGACAACAAGTTACCCAAATCATGCGCAATACCGCCTGCCAGAACCGCTGTCGCGGCAAGCCGCTGGGCATCAGCAAGCCGTTGCATCGCCGCAGCATGACTTCTATGGGCGGCGATTAATGAACTTGCATCCATACAGGCTGACAGGGTCATATCGTCACCTACATTCGTGCGCGAGACAAGAACTGCATGCCCATCTTCAAAGCGCACTTCCTGCAGAGCATTTTTTGACGGAGCCGTAGCCTGTGCGCCTTCCCCGCCTGTCGCCCCTGTGCCAAAAGACGGAGTCGCTTCCTTGAGCGAAGACATAGACAAAACGACTCCCTGTGCTATGGCTTCAGAAAATCGCTCCTGAAACGCCACGCCAGGCTTCAAGTCAGGGATTGCCCGACAATGGCGTTGCATTGCCTCGTTGAGTGCTAAGACCATACCTTTGCCGTCAAGCAGAATCCCGCCGATGTCCATTGTGTCTAGGAGCTGCAGGACACCAATGTACGAGCCAATCTGTCCGTTGGCGGATTCGCCTTCCGTGGGCGGGGGGCTTGCCCTAGATATTTCAGCCATACGCCTAGAATATCACTATGAACATCTCTGTGAATATCACTGTGAATATCACTATTCAGCCGTGCCCTTCCGATCCTGCTCAGAACGCTCCACAGCTTCGCGTAATGCCTCTGTGGCGCGTTCTTTCTCCACCGCCTGACTACGAGCCGCCGCCGAGCGTTTTTCTGCCTCCAGAGCCGCACGGTACGCCGCTACATTGCGGTTGTGGTCTATCAAATTGCTAGCGAAACGGTGTCCGCCTTCTCCATCAGCAACAAAGTAGTAGTAATCAGTTTCAGCAGGATTTACCGCCGCCTGTAACGCCGCTCGCCCCGCATTGACAATGGCTCCAGGGGGCAAGCCCTTGTTCTTGTAAGTGTTATACGGATGGTCTAACCCTAAATCGGCACGGGTCAAGGCACGGTCTAGGATGAATTGCCCCTGCGTGATGGCGTAGGACACAGTTGGGTCAGATTGCAATCTCACCCCCCTGCGTAGGCGATTGATAAAAACACTCGCCACCTGCGCCCGCTCGGAAGCTAATCCCGTTTCGCTCTCTATGATGGAGGCAAGAATTACCGCTTCACGCGGGCGGGTCAGGGGCAAGTTGTCAGCACGGCTTTGCCAAAGCTCAGCCAGCGTTTCTTGCATGGACTCCTGCATCCGCAGAAGCACTGCATCCCGCGTTGTCCCACGCGGAAAAAAATAGGTTTCAGGCAAAAGCTCACCTTCTGAAAAAGTCAGCGTTATCTCGCCTTCTAGGTTTGGGTCTGAAGCAACACGGGCTAAAACTTGGCGGGTTGTGAGTCCTTCAGGGATAACAATACGGTGTTGAATGATTTTTCCCGATGCTTGTCCTTGCTCTAGGATTTGCAAGATTTCCGCCATAGAAGCTTGTGGCGGTAAGCGGTATTCCCCCGCCTTAATGCCATTGGCCTTACCGTCTAGGCGGACAATCAGAGAAAAAATTTCAGGCTCTTTCAAAGCCCCCGCATAGGCAAGCAGTAAAGCCACTTCGTTCAAAGGTGTACCACTCGGAATTCGCACCAAACGCTCTTCACGGGCAGGACCCGATGCATTCCATAAGGTTTCAATATCGCTACGCACCTTGAGAGTTGCACCCCCCGCCACCAAGCACGAGAAGAGCAGTAGCAACAAGACTTCGCCAAGAAGTTTTTTTCCGCTTTTGGGTTCGCGCGGCACGGGGATACAAACTTCAGCTAAATCGCTCGGAAGATGAGCGAAGCGTTTGTCCCCCCAAAGCCAAACGAGTTAGACAAGGCATAGCGGATTGTCCGTTCCTTGGGCTGATGGGGCACGAGATCAAACCCTTCCGCCGCTGGGTCAGGACTATGCAAGTTCAAAGTCGCAGGAGCCACTTGATGCTGCAAAGCCAGAATAGAAAAAATCGCTTCTACAGCTCCTGCCGCCCCGAGCAGATGGCCAATCTGCGACTTGGTAGAAGATACCGAAGCCTGCCCCAGTGCCGAGCCCAAAACTTCACGCAAAGCCGAAAGCTCAGCAATATCGCCCAAGGGCGTAGAAGTCGCGTGGGCGTTTATGTACTCAAGCCCGTCAGCTGATATTCCTGCATGCCGCAGAGCCGAGCGCATTGCCAGAATTGCGCTCCTGCCGCCTTCTGCGGGAGCTGTGATGTGGTGTGCGTCTCCACTCATACCGTAGCCCGCGACTTCGGCGTAGATCTTGGCTCCGCGTTTTTGGGCGTGTTCCCATTCTTCTAAGACAACAACTCCCGCGCCATTACCCATTACGAAGCCATCGCGGTCTGTATCCCACGGGCGGCTGGCTTCAGTAGGTCTATCGTTAAAGTGCGTAGAAAGAGCCCGCAAAGCACAGAACGACTCTATACCCAAAGGCACCAAAGCGGATTCAGCTCCGCCTGCAATCATGACATCTGCATCGTCTAGGGCAATGATCCGAGCTGCATCTCCGATGGCGTGGGTACCCGTGCTACAAGCCGTGACCACAGCTGAGTTTGGGCCACGAAATCCGTGGGCAATTGAAACCCGTCCTGACAGCAAGTTAATCAAAACACTTGGCATAAAGAAGGGGGAAAGCTTTCCCACTCCTTTGTCGCGCAAGGTATAGGCTGCATCGGCGATTCCCTGTAGCCCGCCCACACCCGAGCCAAGATAGACTCCACTACGGGCTTGCTGTTCTTCTGTCTCAGCTTGGTAGCCTGAGTCGGCTAAGGCTTCAGCCGCAGCGACAATCCCGTAGCGGATGAATCCATCCATGCGGCGGGCTTCGCGAGCGGGAATAAAATCACTTTCACAGTACTTGCCCTGTGCAGTCTCTCCTTCAGGTACAGGTGCGCCAATCTTGCAAGCCGACTGATTGAGCGGCTCAGGAAGGGCAATAACACCGCTCTGCCCTGCGAGAAGTCTTTCCCACACAGGAGCAATGCCCACACCCAGCGGACAAACCACGCCCAAACCCGTGACTGCAACGCGACGCATTTCAGTCCGAAGTCATTCAGAGTACAAAACAGCTAGGCGCAGGGGAGCTTCACGCCCCACGCACGGACTCGCAACAAGACTTAAGCAGAAGCCATCTTGTCGACATAATCCACGGCATCTTTGACTGTGCCGATTTTTTCAGCCGCTTCATCAGGAATTTCTATTCCAAATTCTTCCTCAAGAGCCATAACGATTTCTACCGTATCTAGGCTATCTGCGCCGAGGTCTTCGATGAAGCTTGCGTTGTCGCTGACTTTTTCGTCTTCCACGCCGAGGTGTTCGGCGATAATGCGCTTCACTTTTTCCGCTGTATCACTCGCCATTTTTGGCTCCTTTGTTGTTCTATGGAGACTCGCTTGTGGAGATTTGCTCCGTGCGTTCTATGTGGGGTTTATAGCACGATTTTTGCCTGTGCTTGGTAGGCGCACTGACGGGCTTGTTCCCCCCTTGGATTACCCCCGCCAGACTACCCTGCTGGGCTATCCTGCCAAATTACCCTACTTGGCTACCCTGCCAAATTACCCTGCCTAGCTATCCCTCTGAGCCATCTAGGCAGGGGCAAGTTTAGCCCATTACCATTCCGCCATTGACCGCCAAAGTCTGCCCCGTTATCCACTCCCCCGCAGGAGCCGCCAAATAGACACACGCCGCCGCTACATCATCAGGAGCGCCAATTTTACCCAAAGGTATATTAGCTACAAATTTCTCGCGAATCGCCTCAGGAAGCGACTCAGTCATCTGTGTGGCTATAAATCCAGGGGCTATCGCATTGACCGTAACCCCACGCGCCGCCACTTCACGAGCCAAAGTGCGGGTTAACCCCTCTAACCCCGCCTTTGCCGCCACATAGTTAGCCTGCCCCGCATTGCCCAGACCCGCCACCACAGACGAAATGTTAATAATCCGCCCCTGCCGCGCCCGAGTCATCGTACGTAACGCCGCCTGACTCAAGAAAAATACCGCCGACAAGTTGGTATCTAATACCTCCTGCCATTGCTCGGGCTTCATACGGCTGTGGAGCATATCCCTGTTCACACCTGCGTTATTCACCAGAATATCCGCAGACTCGCCAAGGGCTTCGCTGGCTTTGTCCCATAGCTCGCCCGCCGTAGCTGGATCCGACAAGGCAAACGGCACAGACACATGCCCCAAACCCGCTAACTCCGCCTTAACCGCTTCTAGCGCATCTTCACGCCTACCCGATAGAGCCACTTGCGCTCCTGCTTCGGCAAAGCGACGGGCTATGGCTCCGCCAATCCCGCCACTGGCTCCTGTGACCAGTGCCCGTTTGCCCGAAAGAGAAAAAATTTCAGTCATTGGCTTCTTCCTGTGTGTCTTCAAACCCGATTGTCTTCAAGCTGGCGTAAGAATGACTCAATTGCCTCCCAAGTTGCAACCGAGCTGGCTTTCAAGCCCGGATGCGATTTACGCACCAAACCAGACAAAACCGTGCCGACTCCTAGCTCAACCACACCTGATACGGCTCCTGCGAAAAACTCCATTGTTTCGCGCCAGCGCACTTGCCCCGTAATCTGCCTGACCAGTAGCTCGCGAAAAGCCGCCACATCGGCTTCAGGCGTGGCTGTCACATTGCTAACAACAGGAACCACTAAGGGCTTCCACGGAATGTCCGCCAAGGCTTCCTGCATCCTGTCAGCGGCAGGCTGCATCAAAGGCGAGTGAAACGGAGCAGACACAGCCAGCGGAACCACACGCCTTGCCCCCTGCTCCTTGGCAAGGTCAGGCACCAGAGCCAAAGCCCCAGCATGCCCCGACAAAACAACTTGCGTACCACTATTATCATTAGCAACAACACAGACCTGCGGCGTACCTGCTTCCTGCTCGGCACGGGAAGCAGCTTGCACCGCCACCGACTCACAACCCGCTCGGCTTAACCCCAAGACCGCAACCATTCCCCCCACACCCAGCGGAGTCGCCTGCTGCATCGCTCGCGCCCGAATACGCAAAAGCTTTGCTCCATCAGATGGAGTCAAAGCTCCCGCAAAAGCCAAAGCCGTATATTCACCCAACGAATGTCCTGCGGCATACGCTCCATAATCCGCCAAAGATCCGCCCAAGGCTTCTTCGCAAGCCCGCACCACCGCTAAGCTCATCGCATAAAGCGCAGGTTGTGCATTTTCAGTGCGCTCTAACTCTGCTGGCTCGCCTGTAAAGATAAGCCTTGATAGATGCTCCCCCAAGGTATCGTCTATTTCCTCAAAGACAGCCCGAGCCGCTGGAGAAGACTCCGCAAAGTCTTGCCCCATCCCTACCTTCTGGCTTCCCTGCCCTGGAAAAACAAACGCAAGCATCTTGCCAGTCTGCCGTATATCACCGTGTGTGTGCAAATTTACAATAGAGTCTACTCCCTATCTTCTAATTACCCTGATTCCTAGTTCGCAGAAGAAGGGGTTAGGGTTGGGCTTTACTTCAACATTTAATTTACGCGCCCTTGCGGGCGCTTTTGCTCGCGCAAGCGCGAGCGTCCGCTTCGCTTCGCTCGTTTCACTCCGCTACGCTCGCGTTCGTGCCCTACGGGCACTCGGTGGGTCTTCATCTCCATAACGGGAGCCAGTTAATCTCACTAATCTAGGGAAATTGGCTCAATTAGCCCCTCCACTAAAACTATGGGGCTCGACGGCTGGTGGGGGGATAACACTTGGCACGAATGCCACACCGCAAGGTGTCTTGTGGAAATTTATGGATTCGGCTATCTTGGGGCTTCTTCAAGGGGTCACAAGCCCCGTGAAGTCTATCCCTTATTTTCCCTTCCCGTAGTCCCACCAAGGCACCACGGGCACGGAGTGGCTTGGGCAGGAAATCCTGCCCGATACGCTCCAAGACCGAGAGGACAAAATGGCACTATACGAAACCGTCATCATCGTCAGGCAAGAAGCACGCGCCGAAGGAGTCGCGTCTCTCGCTAAGATTTACTCCGAGATCCTAGAGAAAAATAACGGCACAGTGCCGCGCTGGGAATCTTGGGGATTGCGCACACTTGCGTTTCCCATCCGCAAAAATCTGAAAGCGCATTACTTCATGCTGTGCATAGATGCTCCGCATAGCGCGATTGCCGAAATGGAATCCCGTCTGCGCTACGACGACAAAGTCCTGCGCTACATGACCGTGCGCGTCAAAGAACACAATAGCGAAGACTCAGCCATGGTACCGCGCCGCTCTAGCGAAGGCGATGAACGCGGCACACGCCGCCGCTCCGAACGCGACGAGCCAATCGCGGGCAAGTCCGACGACGAAAGCGAAGCCACGCCAACGCCAGCTGATAACAACAACCAAAGCGGCGAAAGCTCTGGCCCATCCGAAGCCGTGCTAGAAAAGGAACAAGCCTAATGTCGTTTCAAGTCATCTCCCGCACGCAACGCCGTACCAGCCGCTGGCACAAGACCTGCCCCTTCTCCAAGCCAGGAAGCCCCCAGCCCGACTACAAAGACCTGCGACTCCTGCAACGCTATATCTCTGACCAAGGCAAGATTATCCCCAGTCGGATTAGCTCCGTCTCGCCCAAAAAGCAACGCGAACTTGCCGCCGCCATCAAACGCGCACGATTTTTAGCACTCCTGCCCTATGTTAATCGCTAAGAGCCAATCGCTAAGAGTCAGTCACTAAGTGTCAAGAGCTTCCAAATCATGAAAGTTATTCTCAAAGAATCCATCGAGCGTCTAGGCGGACCTGGAGACTTGGTTTCCGTGCGTGGCGGATTTGCCCGTAACTTCTTGCTCCCACAGGGCAAGGCGATGCGTGACTCTCCTGAAAATCGCGCGCACTTTGAAAGTCGCCGCGAACACTACGAAGAGCGCAACCGTGCCCTGCGTAGTCACGCTGAAGAACGGGCTTCTGTGTTGCAGGGTTCTACGCTGGTTCTGTTGCGCCAAGCCACCGAAAGCGGACACCTATACGGCTCGGTCACGGCTCGTGATGTTGCTGAAGCCCTGAGCGAAAAGGGAGACACAGTTGCCCGCAGTGAAGTCTCGCTAGAGCGGGCAATTAAGCGCACAGGATTACATAGTGTCCGTCTGCGTCTGCACGCCGAAGTGCTGGTGGATATGACTCTCAATGTTGCGGGTAATGAAGCGCAAGCCCGTGCCAACGAAGAAGCCGCTCGCAAAGAACAGGAAGGCGAGAAAGGCGAGAAAGATAAGAAAGACACAAAATCAGAAAGCGGCTCACAAGCAGTCGCTGGAGAAGGCGCAGAAGCCACAGAAGGCGCAGAAGCCGTGCAAGTGGCTTCTGTGCCAGAAGGTGAAGCTATGCTTTCTGAATCTGAATCCACCGCCACAGAGCACAGAAACCCCGAAGACAGTCCGCCTGCGGGCTAGGGGGCACGAAGACGCAAGGAGGTACCATTTCGTGTTGCTTCCGAAGTATTTGAACTGGGCTGTCCGCCGTGGTGCGTTGGAGTGCATCGCACCCGACGGAACACAGCACAGCTTTGGTGATGGCACGGCAGGGGCTTTTGCCGAACGCCCCGTGCGGATGGTAATCACCGACAAGGGTTTTTGGCGTAGTGTCACAGGCAAGCCGCATTTTGCCTTTGCTGAGTCTTATATTGCGGGAGGAATTACTTTTGAACAGGGAGATTTGAAAGATTTTTTACGACTTGTTGTTGGCAACTTGGCGGATCGTGACTCTTTGCCGAAGGAAAAGCTTACTTTGCTTCGTAGTTTGTGGTTGAAAAATTCTTTACGTAAGGCGCGTAAAAATTCTTCATTTCATTACGACCAAGATGAAGCTTTGTTTCGCTTGTTCTTGGATTCCGATATGCAGTACACCTGTGGCTACTGGGCAGATGGAGTGCAAAATATAGAAGAAGCGCAAGCCGCCAAGCGGCGGCATATTATTCGCAAGTTGCGTTTGAGCGAGTCGGGCTTGAAGGTATTGGATATTGGTAGCGGCTGGGGCGGGCTATCGTTGGAGATGGCACGAGACCACGGGGCACAGGTGCAAGGAATTCTGCTTTCCGAAGAGCAAAAGCGTGTGGCAGAGCAACGAGTGGCAGAAGCGGGCTTGGCGGAAAATTGTCATTTTGCGTTGCAGGATTACCGCCACCACAAGGGGCAGTATGATCGTATCGTTACGGTTGGAATGTTAGAGCATATTGGCAAGGCGCATTATCCGACTTATTTTCGCAAGGTGCAGGAGCTTTTGGCTCCTGATGGAGTCTATGTTCTGCATACAATTGTTTCGCTTAATCCGCATATGAGTGCAGGGGATCCATTTATTTTGAAGTACATTTTCCCTGGTGGAGCAATTCCGACTCTGTCTATTCTAACTTCGTCTATTGCCAAAGCAGGATTGCATATCCGCGACTCAGAAATTTGGCACGGAACGCACTACGAAAAAACTTTGCTGGCTTGGAACGAAAAATTTCAAGCCAATCGTGCGGAAGCAGAAAAAATCCGCGATAGCCGTTTCTGCCGCGTCTGGGAGCTTTACCTTCTAGGCTTTGCCGCTATGTTCCGCTACGGACCGATTGGCGTGGTGCAGATACAGGTTACGCATCCGCGTGGCTCGTCTGCCCTGCCCCTGACCCGCGATTACCTTTACGCTTAGGCAGGTTTGCTGGCAGGATTGCTCTGGGAGTGGGTTTTCCCCTATCTCCCACAGAAATTCCCCAGAGGCAAAAGCCTGTAGCCCTGTTCTGTGCGGGCTTTTGTCTGTTTTTGCTCTACTCTGGGGCTATGAGTCCTTCATCTCCTGCCCTGTCTAAAACTGCTTCGGCTTTTGGCAAGACGCCACTAGACGACGAGTCCGTAGCGAATGACTCTGCGTCTCTGCCACTCGCCGAAACAGGAGAGTCACGAGCCCTACCCGCCAACTACGCCGCTGAACAAACTTTGCTAGCGGGAATTCTTGCCAACAACGAAGCCATCACCGAAGTAGAAGATTTACTTCGTGAAGAACACTTTCATATCCCGTTGTTTGGAAGACTCTACCGCACTTGTGTAGAATTATTTTCAAATCGGCAGATTGCGAATGCGGTAACTCTTGCTCGTTCGTTTGCTGAAGACCCCGAGCTAGCGTTGCTGGGTGGCACAGAATACTTAGAAGAACTACAGGAGTCTTGGGTTAAGCTTTCAGACCTACGCGATTACGCCGAAGTAATTCGCGACTCGCACTTACGGCGGCGGATTGTTGAAATTTCCGAGCGGGCAATGCGGGAGGCGTTGCATCCTGCTCCTGAAGTGCGGGCTGAAAGCCAGTTGGAAGCCTTAGAAGAACAGCTCTACCTTTTGGGTGAGACAGGTGAAGCCCACGGACGGCTTTTGAATATTCGCGATGGTTTTGCCGAAGTCATAGACAGCACAGAAAAAGCCCGTAAGGGAGATGCAACAAAACGCCCCTTAGCCAGCGGCTTTAACGAGCTAGACAAAATCATCGGCGGATTATATCGCTCTGACCTTTTGGTCTTGGCGGGAAGACCCAGTATGGGAAAATCGGCTTTAGCGACCAATATGGCTTTGAAGGTGACTCAGGGCAAAGGAGTCGTTGCTTTCTTCTCGTTGGAGATGTCGCACCACCAGCTGGCGGCTCGGCTTTTGTCTGAGCTTTCGGGTGTGACTGCAACCGATATGCGGCGAGGCAATGTGAATGAAGCACAGTTTCGCGATATCTATGAAGCGCACCGTGCTTTGGAAGGAATTTCTCTCTATGTAGATGACTCGGCTCTGCTGACTGTGGGAGCAATCCGTGCGCGGGCTCGGCGTTTGAAACGTATCAATAAACGCCTTGATTTGATTGTTGTGGATTACCTACAGCTCATCCAGCCCGGCAGACCCACCGACAATCGGGTTCTAGAAATCGGAGAAATTACGCGGGGCTTGAAATCCATTGCCAAGGAGCTAGATGTGCCTGTGGTGGCTCTGTCGCAGCTCTCGCGGGCTTTGGAGCAACGCGAAGACAAGCGGCCACACCTGTCTGATTTGCGTGAGTCGGGTTCCATTGAGCAAGACGCGGATATTGTCATGTTCATCTTCCGCGAAATTTATTATTTAGAAAAACGCGAACCCAAAGCAGGAGATGAACGTTTCCGTGGTGATACGCAAAAATACGAAGCAGCTTTTCAGGATTGGCAAAGGCTTTGTGATGAAGCCCATGGCCGTGCTGACTTGATTGTTGCCAAACACCGCCATGGGCCCACGGGGATTGCGCGTTTATTCTTTGACCAGAAGGCTACGCGCTTCACCGACTTTGAAGAAGAAGGAGTCGTTGCAGATAGCGGCGATATAAGCGCAGATGATCCGTACGAAGGCGGATTTTAAGTCCTACTGGCTTCTATTGATTTAGCTTCTACTGATTTGCGTGGCACACGATGAACGGACAGACAGCTGATCCGCAACTGGTGATTCAGCGTAGTGCAATACTTCACAATTGGCGGGTTTTAAAGCGGCTCACCAAAAAGGCGACAATTGCTCCTGTGGTTAAAGCCAATGGCTACGGACTCGGAGCCGAACGCATTGCCCGTCTATTGTGGCGTGAAGGTGCACGTAACTTTTTTGTCTTCTCGTTTGAAGAAGGGTTAGCTTTGCGCCAAACCCTACCCCCCAATGCACGGATTATGCTTCTGGGTGGAATTCCGCTTGGCGATACGCCACAAGAACTTGTCCGCACGGCGATTGCGAAACGACTCCTGCCTGTAGTCTCCACCAGCGAGCAGTTGGCTCTATGGCGTGAAGCTGCCCACGGCTATACGCGCAAGTACGACTCGCCTTTGCCGCTTGTCCTGCACTTTGATGTCGGAATGAACCGCTACGCCCTGCCCGCCCAAGACCTACACCATATCGCCAGCGATCTAGCGCATCACTTTCAAGGTTTGCGCCCTGCCCTATGGATGGCGCACTTAAGCTCTGCTGAACGCGGTTCCGCTGAAAGTAATTCTGCTGAAAGTAGCTCCACGAAACGCAGGGCTTCCGAACAGCAAGAGCAAAACACAAACCAAAGCCAAAGACTACTTTTTGAAAATCTTGCCAAGTTGCTTCCCCCTGCTCCCTTGAGTCTCGCCAACTCCGCAGGGATAGCCTTAGGCACAGAATGGCACTTTAACCTTGTGCGTCCAGGTGCGGCTCTATACGGCTTAGAAGCCGCCGCCTTCGCCAAGCTGGCTCCACTCAAACGCGCAGTGCATCTACGCGCCCGCGTGGTACAGATTCAAGAAGTCAGCAAAGGTAGCACCGTTGGCTACAACGAAACCTGGTGCGCCAATCAGCAAACCCGCCTTGCCACCATAGCCATTGGCTACGCCGATGGCTTGGCTGTGCGCTCGCTCCAAGCCCACAGAAGAACAGATGGCACAACAGGTGGCACAGCAGGTGGAACATTGCCCAAGCCGCAAGGCACGGCTCCTGACCCTATACGGGACGGACAACTCGCGCTATGGTGCAAGCAGATTCCTCTCCCTGTGCGGGGGCGCATTTCTATGGATTTAGTCTCCGTGGAAGCAACTGCAGCACCATTCCTGAAAGTTGGCGATTGGCTAGATCTTTTCCCGCCCGAAGCTTCTGATACTGGCTCCCGTGACTTATCTGCGCTCCCCTACGAAGCGGCTTTTCCCTACGCACGGGATGCACTCTGCGCTCTTGGCACACGGGTACAGCGAGTCTTTGTCTAAGATACGGCACAGAAGGCAAAAAGCGTCAGGCAAGTAGCGACAAGTAGCGTAAGACAAGAAGCGGCAAGAAGCGTAAGGCAAGGCAAATGGCTTTCAACTCGGCTCCCAAGCAGTTCGGAACGATTCTTCTCGGAGTCGCAGGCTTAGGGGCTTTTGTCCTGAACCTGCCCGCCGCCGCAGGACGCGTTACCCTGTTCATCGGACAAATCCTGCAGGCTTTAGCGCCACCTTGGTACGGACGCAACTTCGCCCGCCAGCTCGTTGAAATTGGCTTTTACTCCCTGCCCGTTGTCGGTATGACAGCGATTTTTACAGGCATGGTCTTAGCTCTACAAAGCTATACGGGTTTTGCGCGTTTTTCTGCAGAAAGCGCGATTCCAAATGTTGTTGTGGTCTCCATCACCCGCGAGCTTGGTCCTGTGCTGGCAGGGCTGATTGTCGCAGGACGAGTCGGCTCGGCAATGGCGGCTGAAATCGGCACAATGCGAGTCACCGAACAAATTGATGCTTTGTGGGCTTTATCAACCAATCCGTTTCGCTATCTGGTTTTGCCGCGTGTGCTTGCCGCGATTTTGGTCTTGCCGCTCTTGGTGCTGGTCGCTGATATCATCGGAGTCACAGGCGGCTATTTCATCGCCACCGCACGGCTTGGCTTTCACCCTGGGACGTATATTCAAAACACCTGGTCTTTCCTAGAAGCCCAAGATGTCATCTCAGGACTCGTCAAAGCCGCAGTCTTCGGATTCATCATCGCCCTGATGGGCTGCTACCACGGCTACAAATCCCGTGGCGGAGCTGCAGGCGTTGGCACAGCTGCAACCTATGCCGTGGTTTCTGCTTCCATCTTGATTTTGATTTCAAACTATCTGGTCACCGAGCTGTTCTTCGCCCAATAACTCTCACAATGACTCTTGAAACTGCAAGCCCGACTCCTAACTCCGCACCAGAAGGAGTCGCCAACGAGGTAGAAGCGCAAGATCTACACCTTGCCTTCGGTGACAAGCGCGTTTTAAACAGCTTTTCTTTAAGTTTAAAACGTGGTGAATCTCTGGTTATTCTCGGACGCAGTGGTACTGGCAAATCGGTTTTTCTCAAATGTCTGCTCGGACTTCTAGCAGTCAATCGCGGAGATATCTTCTGGCGGGGTGCAGAACTTGGCTCCCGAAGTGGTAGCGGCAAAGACGAAGAAGCTCCACGCAAAAGCTATGCTGAACTTCGCGCTCAATGCGGAATGCTATTTCAATCATCGGCACTTTTTGACTCCCTGCCTGTATGGGAAAATGTAGCCTTCGGGCTTATGGCAGCACGGCGTATATCGCGTTCTGAAGCCTTGGATATCGCCATTGCCCGACTCGAAGAAGTGGAGCTTCCGCCTGAGACAGCGCATTTGTTTCCTGCTGAACTCTCAGGCGGAATGCGTAAGCGCGTAGGCTTGGCACGAGCTGTAGCGTCTGAGCCACGGCTTCTTCTGTTTGACGAGCCCACTTCGGGGCTTGATCCGATTATGACGCGGATTATTGACGATTTGATTTTGAGCTCAATGAATCGCCTTGGCGCAAGTGCAATCACTGTGACTCACGATATGGCTTCTGCCGCACGGATTGCCAATCGGGTTGCACTTCTACACGGCGGACAGATTGTCTGGCACGGCTCATCGCAAGCCTTAGAAGACCCACAGGATGAAGCCTTACGGCAATTTGTCCGTGGGGAAGCGCAGGGCCCACTGGCGGTACGAACCCGTGCGGGCGAGCAGGATTAGGCAAGCAGACAATGGCACGCGAGAAAACCCAGTATGTCTGCGGACAGTGCGGTGCAAATCATGCGCGTATGGTAGGCAAGTGCCACTTCTGTAATGGATGGAACACAGTCACCGAAGAAGTTATTTCCACGCATGCGGCGAAGGCTGAAAGCGGAGCCAGTGCCCGCGTAGATTTTCTTTCGCTGGAAGACGAAGCGGGTGCAGCTACGCCGCAGGTTCAGCGTATTGTCACGGGTATCGGAGAATTTGATCGCGTATTGGGCGGTGGCTTGGTGCCTGGTTCGGTTACTTTGCTGTCGGGTGATCCTGGGGTGGGGAAATCTACTTTGTTGTTGCAAGTGGCTGCGGCAACAGCACGGGCAGGAGCGGACACGGTCTATCTCTCGGGCGAAGAAGCGGCGGAACAGATACGTTTGCGGGCTTTGCGTTTGGGCCTAGAAGGTGCGCCTTTGTCTTGTGCGGCTACGACTTCGCTTTCCCCTGCCTTGGCTTCTATGGAGCGCGATCGTTCAGCGCGTCTGCTGGTGGTGGATTCAATTCAAACGATGCACTTAGACACTTTGGAGTCGGCTCCGGGTTCGGTGTCGCAGGTGCGTGAGTCGGCGAATGCTTTGGTGCGTTTGGCGAAGACTCGCGGAATTGCGGTTTTGATTGTCGGCCATGTCACCAAAGACGGAACAGTTGCAGGTCCGAAAGTTTTGGAGCACTTGGTGGATACGGTTTTGCAGTTTGAAGGCGAACGGGGTGGGCATTTCCGTATTTTGCGGGCGTGGAAAAACCGCTTCGGAGCCGCAGACGAAATCGGCGTCTGGGAGATGACAGGCGATGGCTTGTCTGAAGTGACGAATCCGTCGGCGCTTTTCTTGGGCTCGCAGAAGGAGTCGGTGGCAGGCACGGCTGTGTTTGCGGGCTTAGAGGGGAGTCGCCCGCTACTGGTGGAGATTCAGGCTTTGATGGCTCCCGCTCCGTATGGTTCGCCACGGCGGGCTGTTGTCGGCTGGGATGGCAATCGCCTAGCGCAGATCTTGGCGGTTTTGGAAACTCGTTGTGGCGTGATATTTTCCCAGCAAGATGTGTACCTGAATGTTGCGGGGGGCTTACGCATTGCTGAACCTGCGGCTGACTTGGCGGTGGCGGCGGCTTTGTTGTCGGCGGCGGAAGATACGCCTTTACCGTTGGATTTAGTGATGTTCGGAGAAATTGCTCTTTCGGGTGAAGTGCGGGGTGTGGCAAATCATGAAATCCGTATGCGTGAGGCGAAGCGTTTGGGGTTTTGTCAGGTTTGGCATCCAGGTAATGAAAGACGCGGACAAGAAAAAGTTAAAAGCAAAGTTAAAGGCAAGGGCAAAGATATGCCAAGTGCTTTAAATCTTGTCTGTACAGAGCTAGAAAGAGTGCAGGATTTGCCGAAGAAAATTATGCAGTCCAAAGCGGAGTCGGGCAAGCAAGTGCGTGCGGATAGCGCAGAACGAGAAAGCGAAGAACGAAACAGCGCAGAACGAGTCGGCAAGAAAGAAAAAGTTCTTTAAAGTAAGCTTTAGAGAAAAGCTTGCTTCAAGGTGTTCAGGAAAAGCTATGGGCTTACTACTATTTGATTTATGCGCCGTGTCGCTATTCTTGCTGATTACCCTATCGGGTTTGGCAGGGGGCGGAGTCACCACGGGCTTTCGTCTGCTTGTTTTGGTGATTGCTTTGGCTGTGGCATTTGGCTTGCGTCCATTTCTGACTCCTTATGTGGGGGGTGTGGGCTGGCTTGCCTTCTTTGCCTTGGCGGTGCCTTTTTTTGTTATCTGCCTTGGTTGGGGCAAGGTAGAAACTAGGCTTGTTTTAAAGGCAGAGAGAAAAATCAAGAAAAAATATATCTATGTATTAAACACACCGCTTGGCTTTGTGTTTGGCTTGGCGAATGCTGTGCTGGTGCTTACGGCTGTATGGACAAGCCTAATCATTGTCACGCCACAGATGGCAGAAGCTTTGAGTCGGTCTTGGTCTATACGGACTGTGCGCCTTGCTTCTACCTTGCCTTTGAATCATCTTAACGCCACACTGGATGCACTCCAAGCAGGCGATTGGCAGGTGCCAATGTTTACTGACCTGCCAGAGCAAAGACCTGCAGGGCAAATTATTCGCCTACAAGATGGCACGGAAATTTTTCTCCGTTCAGAAGAGCAAGGCGAAGACAAGCCGAAAACCCGCGAGGAAGAAATTGGTGAACTCCGCGAGACTTTGCGCGAAAGCGGATTTACCCAAGGTGCCGAAGAATTGGAAAGACTACAGAGAGCAACCGATACCGCAAGCTTCGGCTCTACGAAAAAGTCTGGCACGGCAAAAGGGGAAGGCACAGACAAAAGTGCGGTTGAGAAGTTAAGAAACCAACGTAGCAAAGCACTTGATACCTTTCGTAACCCTGAATAAGCTAACCAAACTTTTTGTGAAGCTTTTTGCCTTAGGAATGTTTTTGCTATGACAGGCTTAATTGACCTTTTTGTCTTTGCCTTTTTGCTGTTTGTCGCAATCCTTGGGGCTTCGCGGGGGCTGGTGCGTTCGTTTCTGAACCTGGCGGCGTGGATTGGAGCTTCGGCAATTACGGCTTTAGCCCGCCCGAGTCTATCGCTCTTTTTTCGCAGTCTTTTAGAAGAGCCAATTGTCGCCGATGTTTTGGCAGTAGTTGTGCCGTTTGTTGTGAGCTTGGTGTTGTTGCAAATTTTGTTTGGATTTTTTCCGAAGTACACGCGCAAGTTTTTTCCCAAACGCTGGGATCACATTCTGGGTTTAATTTTTGGTCTTGCCTTAGCCTTGCTAATCTTAACCTTTTCTTGGACTTTAGCCGTGGCGGTGGCTCCGTTTGTTACCGAACAAGAAGTCTTAGCCCGCTCGCGGGGTGTGCAGTTGATACGGGTTTTAAGTGCTCCGAGTCGTGGCTTGTTGAATCGGCTTTTGCCGAGCGAATATCAGCTTCCCGACGGACAAGAAGAAAGCGAAGAAACGAACAGCGAAGAAACAGGCACGGGCGCATCGCGGATCTTGGAGTTAGAAGATGGCACAAGAATTGCTCTTCCTGCTCCGCCTGATGGTCAAGCGGTGCGCCGAGCTACAGGCTATGGCAGTGGCGTAGCAAGCGGACTTGGTGGAAGCCCTATCGCATCAGAAGAAGTACAACGCATTCAGGAAGCCCTAGACGCTTTGCTCAAGAGCAGTGAAGGTGCGATTGGCAAAGCTGCACCCACATCCACTAAGTCTGCGATACAAGAAGAAATTGCCACTACAGCTACTTCGCTTCCTACTTTGCTGTCTGAGCCTGCAGGCAAGTCAGGGACAGACGAAGAATTTGCGGCTCTGCGTCGCCTTAACAAGTTGCTAGAAGACCACGAGACTCTACAACAAGACAATAGCGGCAATTCGTTTGTGCCTGATTTGCCGCAGTTCACGCGTGAAGACTTGCCCGCTGTGCAGTCGCCCGAAGCCGAGCGGCATATCCAGCAACTGCTTCGTGGCTTGGAAAGCCTACGCACAATTCAATGAGTGGCAAGCCTTGGCAAAATAAAATTGCTCTGATTGCGGGTGCATCGCGTGGCTTAGGGCAAGCCCTTGCCCTACGGCTTGCTGAAGGCGGAGCACAAACTGTACTGATTGCCCGCACGGTTGGCGGCTTGGAAGACTTAGACGATGCAATTGTTGCGGCGGGTGGATTGCGTCCGACTCTGGTGCCGCTAGACTTGACCCAAGAGAAAGACGAACGCGGAGATGATCCGCTACGCAATCTTGCTCTGGCTCTTGCGGACCGCCACGGACGCTTAGATCTACTTTGTGTCACGGCAGGGGTTATGCCAACGATGACTCTGACTCCGCAGATTGAAGCAAAGGCGTGGCACGAAGCCATAGCCTTGCATCTGACTTGTGCCTATCGCCTTGTTGCAGGATTTGCCCCCTTGCTGGCTCGAGCTGACGCGGGGCGGGCTTTATTTTTTGGCGATCGGATTATGCTGGCAGAGTCAGGAAGCCCGTACCTTTCGGCATACGCTGCCAGTAAGGCAGGGCTGAGTGCTTTTGTCCGCTCTTGGGGAGCCGAGTTACAGGGCAGTAGCGTAGCGGCAAATATTGCTGTCCCGCCGCCATTTAGAAGTGCTTTACGCAAACGCGGCTGGCCCGGAGAAGACTCCGCAACTTTGCCTACGCCTGAACAGGTAGCCGAGCTTTGCCTACCCTTGCTTTCCGAACAGGAAACCCGAAGTGGTGCGCTTATTTTGCTTCCTGATCTTTGACTTTTTGCCTATCGCTTTTTGCGCTTGCTCTGATAGGGATTATCCGCAGTTTTTGGATGCAGGCGGATTGGCACACCTTCCAAAGCAAAAGTTGCGCGTAGATCTTTTTCTAGGTAGCGCAGGTACGAAGCGGGTAATTTTTTTCCTTGCGAGGTAAAGAGCGAAAAGCTTGGCGGACGAGCTTTGTACTGAGTCACATACTTGATACGAATCCGCTTACCCTGCGGAGCGGGTGGCGGATGCACTGCTACGGCTTTTGCCAGCCAGCGGTTTAATAATCCTGTTGAAATTCGCGTTACCCAACGCGCATGCAGTTGATTGGCTTCTGCCAAAAGCTCTTGTAGCCCCTGCCCTGTTTTGGCAGAAATCGCTACCACGGTAATTCCTTGGGCTTGCGATAGCGAACGCTGTAATCGCTCTAGCACCGCCAAACGTGCCGCTTCACGCGATGCTGTTAAATCCGTGCGATTGACCACCACCAGCAATGCCCTTCCCTCTTCCATAGTCTGTGTGGCAATCCGCAGGTCTTGCTTTGACAAAGCCGCTGTACCATCTACGACCAGCCAAACCTGTTCCGTGTGTTCTAAAGCTTCATGACTGCGAAGACGCGATAGATATTCCATACGCCCCGTTGCCTTTGCCGAACGGCGTAAGCCCGCTGTATCGGTTACCTGTAATTGTCCTGCTTCTGTTTCTAGCGAAACCGCGATTGCATCGCGCGTTGTTCCTGCTTCGTCACTGACCAAAAGCCTGTCCGTGCCAAGGAGCGCATTGACCAGAGTAGATTTTCCGACATTGGGTCTTCCCACAACCGCCAAGTTCAAAAGCCGAGCCGATGGGCTTGCTTGCCCTTCTGGCTCCTGTGGCTTGGGGCTTGGTTGTAATTCCTGTGGCTTGTGGCTTGGCTCTAACTCTGGCGATTGTGGGCTTGTCTCCAGCCCCTGCGCTTCCTGTGCCGTAGAGTCGGCTACAGATTGCGGTAAAGCTTCTGTATGAGCTTCTGTGAGTGTTTCAGCACCCGATTCAGCCTGGGCTTCAACCATTGCCTCCAAGCCCAATCGCACTAGGCTCTGCTCTGCTAAGTCTGCCAAGCCTTCGCCGTGGGTTGCCGAAACCCGCACAGGAGCTCCAAAGCCCAAAGTTGCTGTGGCTTCTTCGGCTCCGAGTGCAACTACGCCCCGCTCTGCCTTGTTCGCCACCGCTAGGATTGGCACACCCAAACGGCGCAGATGGCGGGCTAAATCTTTATCTTCAGGCGTGAGTGCCACGGAAGCATCTACCACCATCCAGATCAAGTCTGCATCCTGACAGGCCTGCAAGTTGTGCTGGATGATCCTACGGGTAAGTGCATCAACACCCCGCGTCTTGCCAAGCGACTCAAGCCCTGCTGTATCCACCAGTTCAACTTGATGACCGCCCAAGACAATCGGAGCCGCTAACCAGTCACGGGTTACGCCCGGCGTGTCTTCTACGATGGCAATGCGCTTGCCAAGCAGACGATTGAAGAGCGAAGACTTGCCTGTATTTGGCCGTCCTGCAACGGCGATCCGTAACATGGTTTGATATCTCTTTCTGCACCCGTGGCGGCACGGATCGCTATACGCATGGACACACTAACACAGGGACACGCTAACGCAGGGACACACTAACGCAGGGACACACTAACGCAGGGACACACTAACGCATAGACACGCTAACGCACGGACACGCTAACGCAGGGCCACAAGCCTGCCGTCTTGCGTGCCGTAAAGGAGAGTCCGCCCAGCAATCACAGGTGCCGCAAAAGGCAAGGGAGAAATCGTGGCTTCGCTTACGGTGACTCCCGTGTCTGGGTCTAAGATTAACAAATCACCAAGGCTGGAAGTCACAAGTAATCCGTTTTCTACAAGCCGTGGCGAAAACCAACGCGGCGATGTACGGCTTTGGGTGTCTTGCGACTCAAGGCTTCTTTGCCAACGCAGTGCGCCATCGTTGCGGTTGAAAGCAACAAGGGAGCTTTGGTGAATGGCGTAGAGATGACTCCCCCCTAGCCACGGACGCTGGTCGCTTTCTATGCGGCTTTCCCATAGTTCAGCTCCGTCAAACAGAGTCACTGCCAGTAGCCCCGTAGGCCCCAGCATAAAGCCCTGCCCGCCTTCCAAAGTCGGAGCCGTCGGAGCCCGCAAAATCGTCGCTTCAAGCGCATCAAACGCCGCCGATTGTCGCGCCCATAGATCGGTGCCGCTTTCTGAAACAATGGCGATAAACTCTCCTGTGCTGTGGGGAGCCAATAAGCTTCCGCCATCTACAGCCGCAGGCGCACTGTACGAAACATAGACCTGCTGTGGCGAGCCCGCGTGAGTCCATAGCACCGAGCCATCGCTTGCCGAAAAAGCAATCGTGCGATTGGACAAGGTAATCACAAAAACTCGCCCCCGATCCACAGTCGGAGCCGCACGGATTGGCTCACGAGTCGCCACCCGCCAGCGTTCTGTCCCGTCTTCTAGCGACAAGCTATAGACCAGACCAAAGCCCGTGCTGACATAAGCGGTTTTTTCCTCAGATGAAAGAGCGACTCCACCGCCGAAAAATGCACCCCGCTCGCCTTCTGAAGAAAGCTCCTGCTGCCAGAGTCGTGCGCCACTTTCTAACGACAAAGCCGTGACTAAGTTTTTACCGTCATAGACCACAACCCTATCGCCCAAAACAACAGGCTGTAAGGCTTGCGCAGGTGATGGCGGAGTCGCAAAGCTTGCACTCCACACTTGCCGTAAGGAAGTGGGCGCAGGAAGCGAAACCCTGCCAAGATTTCCCGCCGCCGTGCCAGAGCTTTGCGCCCAATCATTTGCCGTACCAATCTGCGGCAAGACAATTTCGCTCACATCTACTTCGTGGTCAGCCAATAAGTTTGTGCTTGTTGCTTCTGTGCGTCCGACTGCGAAGACAGGTAGCCGCTCGCCTTCCAAACGCTCTTCGGGCTTCTTGGCACAGGCTGTAAGCACAGGAAGCACAAAACAGAATAACAACACGGCAAGGATCTGCCCTGCCTTTTGCGTGTTTTGGGTGCTCTGGGTTGAGAAAAGTTCAAGCCGTGTCATTGCTTGTCTCCGTTTGCTGCTTCGCCTTCTTCTGCACCTTCTTCTTCGCCCTGTGAGTCACCTTCTGGCTTGGCTACTTCTGTTTCTGCCCCTGTTTCTTCTTCTGTTTCTGCTTCTGTAGCTTCAGCGTTTTCTGTGACTCCACTGTCTTCTGTGGCTTCGCTGTCTTCTGTAGCTTCGCTGGCTTCTGTGGCTTCTGTGGCTTCGCTGGCTTCTGTGGTTCCGCTAGCCGCAGTGTCGGCTTCACTTTCAATAAAAGAAAGCAGGCGATTGGCTCGGCTTCGCAAGCTGGCAGGTACAGGATTCACTTCTTCGCGTTCATCCGAATCCGCCAAAGCCGCTAGATGCCCCCGTGCCGCAAAAGTATCACCTTCCTTAATCAAAACCAAAGCCAAGGCTTCAGAAGCCGAAGCATGAAACGCACTGTCAGGACGATCCACCACCGACTGTAGAGATAAACGCAAATCACTCGCTTCACGCAAGTCTAGCATTGCATATCCGCGTAGGACTGTCGCTAAATCGCGATAGAGCAAAGGCACAGACTCATCGGATATCACCGCCAACCACGCCGCATCGGCTAAGTCGTGACGGTCAGATTCATAATGGCGAAACGCTGTTTGCAGTCGTGCCAAAGTGCGTGTGCCTATGGCTTTATTGTCGTCTTGCGCTAAAGCTGTTAGCGCGCTTAAAGCGGTTTCATCGTAAAACGGATCGGGCAGGTCTAGCTCGGCTCGTAGCTCTGCATCGGTGAGGGGAATTTCTACATTCGCTTCTTCTGTCGTTTCTGTGGTTTCTGTGGCTTCTGTGTTTGTTGCTTCTGTTGTCTCTGTCGTTTCTGTATCTTCTGTTGTGTCTTCTGTGATTTCTGCGTTCGCTTCTTCCGCCGACTCTTGTTCTGCCGCCGCCTGAGCCGCTTCTTCTTCCTGCTTGGCTTTTTCTTCAGCTTCTTTATCGCGTTCTTCCTGCCACGCTTCAAAAGCATCATCAGAAGCCAGAAGTGCTGTGCGATAGCTTGCTGTGGTTTGCTCCTGTCGCGAGTCGCGCCACTGGGTTAAGGCTTCCCAGCCGCCAACGCCAATCAGCAGTGCGGCGATAAAGGACAAAATCACCCAACGCCAGCGTCTCCACAGAGCTAGGAGTCGCTCGCTGCGCAGGTCTTCATCTACTTCGCGGAGAAATTCGCTCATACTTCAGCAGTACTTCAGAAGGTCTAGAAAAGATTAACGCGGTGCGTTCGGGCGCTTTGGCGAGCGGATCGCGCGCTCCGTGGTTGGTTTGGCGGTGATTGGGGTGCGGAAACTTTAAGAATTACTGTGATTGTAGCGAGGTATAGAGATGTCGGCAAGGGCACGGCTAGCGTTCAAGCTGCTCTAGGGCATGCGCAAAGGCAGGAAATGGCGGAGCTTCTAAGGATAGCTCACGCCCTGTGGCGGGAGACTCCAGCACCAGCTTTCGTGCCAGTAGAAGTAGCGGCACTTTGTCGCCCGAGTGGGGGAGTCCAAGTGCGGGCAAAGCACGGAAGGCTTCACGCCCGCCGTATTTTCCGTCTCCTAAGATGGGTGTGCCGATGCTTGCCAGATGCACCCGTAGCTGGTGCATGCGTCCCGTTTCAGGAAACAGCTCTAGGAGTGAAATTTTTCCTGCTTCTGCGCTTAAGCTTTGGGTTGTGATACGCCGCCAGTGGGTGATCGCTTCCTTGGCTTGCGGACTTTCATCTAGCTGTACTTTTTGTCCGCCGATGCTGCTGCGTTTGGCGAGCGGATGATCTACCGTGCCTGTGTCATCGGGCGGGACTCCCGCAACGATTGCCCAGTATTCCTTATGGATTGTACGATTACGGAATTGCTCCATACCTTGTGCTGCCGCTTGTGCTGTCTTGGCAAATAGCACGACTCCGCCTGTGCGTTTGTCTAGGCGGTGCAGTAGGCGGGGTTGCAATGCCGATGCGTCAGCACGAGCCGCAAACAGAGCCAATAGAAGTGCATCCAACGAGCGTTTTTGCTTTGTACCGCCCTGAACGGCAAGTCCAGGGGGTTTGTTGATGGCGATGATTGCTTCGTCTTCGTGGAGAATTTGCTTTTGCAACTCTTCTTGTTCTGTGGGGGTAAGCGTAATGCGCTTTGCCTTCATCTTCGCAGGAGTCTTTACAGAAGCAGAAGCAAGCGAGTCGGGCCACGAAACTTTATCTTCACTGGCAAGGCGATGGCTGGCTGCTACCTTTTGTCCGTTGACGCGGATTTTTCCCCGCCGTAGGAGCTTTTGAATCAGCGATTGTGGCAGACCATCAACCTGCCGCTTGAGCCAGCGGTCTAGCCGCGTGTTGCTTTCGCCTTGCTGTACAACTTGTTCCGTAGTTCCAGAGTGTTTTGTAGTCCCAGAGCGTTCCGTAACTCCAGAGCGTTCCGTAACTCCAGAGCGTTCCGTAATCCCAGAGCGGCGGATTTTGTCAGACGAAGCACTCACGACACCAAAGACAAAATTGTCCGCCCAAGCCATAAGCCAAAGACAGCTGCACCCAAAGCCAAGACCACACTGGCGAAAACATAGAGTCCAGCCGCGAGCGTTGCTCCCTGTTCTATGAGGCGAAGTGTATCCAGCGAGAAAGCAGAAAAAGTTGTGAAGCCGCCGAGAAATCCGATAACCAAGCCCGCCTGCAAAACAGGCGCAGGCGGATTCCCCTCAGGCACAGCCGCTTGCAACAAAACTCCAACCACCAGACCCGCGATAAAAGAGCCCAGAAGATTCACCGCGAAAGTCGCAAAGTGCGCCCGCTCCACGCCAAGGAGAGCAGAGGTTTGCACGACAAAGAGCCAGCGGGCGGTGGCTCCAAGTGCGCCGCCGAGAGCAACAGCCAGCAAAGCAGGAAAAGAAAACACCATAGGCAGGCAAGTATAGCCTGTCGCTCTGCTAGGATAACCACAGAACAGCCACAGACAGCCACAGAGAGCCACTGACAGGGCTTAAACGAAACTAGGGCGCATATATGGGCAAAACTCCCCGTACAAGGCGTGAGAAGCCAGCAGACGGGCTTCTGGAGCCTATTCTGTCCCGTCCCTTGGCGGAAGCCCTGCGTCCTGCGACTTTGGGCGAGGTTTTGGGGCAGGAAACCCTGTTGGGCCCCGAAGGCACGCTAACCCGTCTTTTGGCGGCAGGGCATTTGGGTTCGTTGATCTTTTGGGGTCCGCCAGGCTCGGGCAAGACTACGATTGCCAAGCTTTTGGCGGAGCAAATTGCCTATCACTTTGTTCAGGTCTCGGCGGTGTTTTCGGGCGTAAAGGAACTGCGGGAGATTTTTGCCGAAGCCGCCAAGCGGCGGGAAGGCGGAATTGAAACGCTGTTATTTGTGGATGAAATTCACCGCTTCAATCGGGCGCAACAAGATGGCTTCTTGCCCTATGTGGAAGACGGCACGATAACCTTGGTGGGAGCTACGACTGAAAATCCGTCGTTTGAGTTGAATGGTGCTTTGCTGTCGCGCTGTCGGGTTTTGACCTTGGCGCGCTTGGAAGCTGAGTCTTTAGAAACTTTGTTAGCGCGGGCGGAAGTTCGTGTAAATCGTTCGCTTCCTGTGAGTGCAGAAGCGCGTCTTCAGCTCTTAGACCTAGCCGACGGCGATGGACGCTATCTGCTTAATCTTGCTGAAGCTTTGTTTGCCCTGCCTGAAAGTGAAGCCCCGCTGGATGGCAAGGCTTTGGCGCAATTTGTGCAGAGACGTGCACCCCTGTATGACAAGAGTCGTGAAGAGCATTACAATTTGATTTCGGCTTTGCATAAGTCTATTCGCGGAAGTGATCCTGATGCGGCTTTGTATTGGTTTTCGCGAATGCTAGATGGCGGAGAAGATCCGCGTTACATTGCCCGTCGCCTGACGCGGATTGCAGTTGAAGATATCGGGCTTGCCCAGCCGCAAGCCCTTGGCTATGCGGTTTCGGCTTGGGAGACCTACGAACGGCTTGGCACACCCGAAGGAGAGTTAGCTTTAGCCAACTTGGTTTTGTTGTTGGCGAGTGCTCCGAAATCTATTGCGGGCTATCGGGCGTTTAATGAAGCAATGCAGTCGGCGGCGGAAAGTGGTTCGTTAGCCCCACCGAAGCATATATTGAATGCGCCGACTCGGTTGATGAAAGATATGGGGTATAGCAAGGGCTATGTCTATGACCCTGATACCGAAACGGGGTTTTCGGGGCAGGATTATTTTCCTGAAGGAATGGAACGGCGCAAGTTTTATCGCCCTAAGGGCGATGGTACAGAAGCTGAGATTAAAAAGCGGTTAGACGCTTGGGATGCAGAGCGCACTAAGAAGGGCAAAAGTTAGAGCGCAACAAACAGGTTTAAAAGTAGCGAAACAAAATTAGCCAGCAGTAAAGTCGTGGGATAACAGAGTTGCTAAAAAGTGAAATGACAACTTATAAGTCGTGCCTAGCACTAAACGGGTTTAAAGGTAGCGCAAGCTATTCGTCTTCTATTGTCTCTACGGGTTTTGCGTCTGGGTTTCTGTCTACCAGTTCAATTACAGCCCGTGGTGCATTGTCGCCGTGACGAAACCCCGCCTTAAGCACACGGGTATAGCCGCCAGGGCGTTCGGCGTAGCGTGGGGCTAAGTCTTCAAACAGCTTCGCCAGTACTTCTTCATCGCGGATGATTCGCCCTGCCCTACGGCGTGCGGCTAAGTCGCCTTTTTTGGCGAGGGTAATCAGGCGGTCAACATGTCCGCGTAGTTCTTTGGCTTTCGGTAGAGTCGTCTGGATCTGCTCGTAACGCAAAAGCGAAGTGGACAAATTCGCCATCAACGCCTTGCGATGCGCAGAGGTACGATTCAGCTTACGGCCTGATAGTCTATGTCGCATAGCAAGTTCGGTAGAGTAGAAGGGTTAGACAAATTCGGGCAGAGCTTGGTGCAGAAGCTGGTGTAGAAGCCCTAGCAGGTTCAAAAGAGCAGATTCAAGAAAGCAGGTTCAAAAGAGCAGATTCAAGAAGACAAGCTGACAGGCTTAAGCTTAGAGAAATTCCGAATAGCGTTTGCGTAGCATTTCTATGTCTTCTTCGGGTGGCCAGCCTTCCACGGTCTTACCGAGAGTCAGGCCCAGATTTTCTAGCACCTGCTTAATCTCGTTCAAGGACTTACGCCCAAAGTTTGGCGTTTTCAGCAGATCCATTTCACTACGCGCCACAAGGTCACCAACATAGAGCAGATTTTCGCTCTTCAAGCAGTTGGCGGCTCGTACCGAAAGCTCAAGGTCATTAACCCGCTTGAGCAGATGCGGACTAAACGGCAAGTCCGTTGGCGGCAAGGGGCTACCATCTGTCTCCTCAGACAGCCGCACACCACTACGGATGAACAAAGCCAGTTGCTCACGCAGAATAGCGGCGGCACGGTGTACTGCTTCCTCAGGTGAAATCGTGCTGTTGGTTTCTACTTCTAGCGAAAGATTGTCGTAGTCGGTGACTCGTCCGACACGGGTGTTTTCTACCGTGTAGGCAACACGCCGCACAGGCGAGAAGACTGCATCCAGCGGAATCAAACCAATCGGTGCACCCGACTCACGATTGCTACGCGCAGGTTCATAGCCCCGCCCTGTCGCGACCGTGACTTCAATATCAATTCGCGCGCCATCGTCTAGGTGGCAGATCACATGGTCGGGATTCATAATCCGCATATCGTCTACGACTTCAATCTGTCCTGCGGTCACGGGGCCAGGTCCGCTTGCCTGTAGGCGCAACTTACGCGGACGCGCACCTTCCATACGCAGAGCTACCTGCTTGAAGTTTAATCCGATATCCACCAAGTCTTCATGCACACCCGGAATTGCCGAAAACTCGTGGCTGACTTCATCAATCTGAATGGCAGTCACAGCAGCACCAGGTAAAGACGAAAGCAGAACCCGACGCAAGGCATTGCCTAAGGTGACTCCGAAGCCACGGGCAAGCGGCTCGGCAACAAAGCGGGCAATTGTGTTTGAAGAATTCGGGTCTGCTTCCACGCGCAAGCCTTCAGGACGAATTAAGTCTAGCGCGTCTTCACTCGGTGCTACAGGAGCAACAGTAGGCGTAGGATTAACTTGTGTTTCCATGGCGATTTCTCTCTTGTGCTTGTCGGTGTGTCTTCTTAGCCTTAGGGGAAAGGCGTATGGCAAGTTGTACAAATTCTAAACGCGGCGGCGTTTCGGCGGACGACAGCCATTGTGCGGTATCGGTGTCACATCACGGATTACCGTAATCGTAAAACCCACAGCAGAAAGCGCGCGTAAGGCAGATTCACGCCCCGAACCTGGGCCGCGAATATTGACTTCTAAAGTGCGGACTCCATGCTCTTGGGCTTTGCGTCCTGCGGCTTCGGCAACCAGCTGGGCGGCAAAAGGCGTAGATTTACGCGAGCCTTTGAAGCCCTGCACGCCTGCTGAAGACCAAGCAATTGTATTGCCCTGATGATCGGTGATGTTAATGATGGTGTTGTTGAAAGTCGCGTTGATATGGGCAACACCGCTAGCGATGTTCTTGCGTTCACGCTTGCGCGTCCGCGGAGCTGCTTGCTGTTGTGCCATCAGAGTCGCCTAAAGTTTGTGTCTACGCTTGCCTGTCTTACTTCTTGGTCGCCAGCTTCTTGCCCGCAATCGGTACTGCCTTGCCTTTGCGGGTGCGGGCGTTGGTGTGGGTACGCTGTCCGCGGACAGGCAGTCCGCGGCGGTGTCGCAAGCCACGATAGCAGCCCAAATCAGTCAAACGCTTAATTGCCAAAGCCCGCTCGCGGCGTAGATCTCCCTCAACGGTGTAGTCGCGGTCAATGGTCTCGCGGATACGCAAAACTTCATCGTCGTTCAACTCGTGCACGCGACGCGCTTCTTCAATCTCCGCCTTAACACGGATTTCACGCGCCTTGGTCGGACCAATGCCGTAGATGTAAGTCAGAGCTACTTCCACACGCTTTTTAGCGGGTAGGTTAACTCCTGCGATACGCGCCATAGTGGTCTCGCGGTTGATTAGAGTGCAGACAAGTTTGCCCAGAAAAATTTCATCAGGACAAATTTCATCAAGACAAAGTTCACCAAGACAAAAAGACAGAAAAACCTTGCTCCGCCCTGCTTGTCCCACAAGACGAGCCGCTTTTCTGACTTATCGAAACTCGGAAGAATTCCCCCATACGATACCCCATCGTGCTTGAATCCGTCAAGAATTCGCCTTCATCCACGCCCAAGCCTACAAGTCAGTAGCCAAGCCCCTAAACAAGCCGTGAGACAAGCTGTAAAGCCCACAGACAAGCATTAAGCCCTAGACGGGTGAATATATCCCCAGATAGCCCCTAAACAAGCTGTACAGCCCCTAAACAAGCCGTGAGACAGGCTGTAAAGCCCACAGACAAGCATTAAGCCCTAGACGGGTGTATTTTGCCCCATATAGCCCTTAAACAAGCTGTACAGCCCCTAAACAAGCCGTGAGACAAGCTGTAAAGCCCATAGACAAGCGTTAAGCCCTAGACGGGTGTATTTTGCCCCAGATAGCCCCTAGACAGGCTGTAAAGCCGCTAGACAAGCCGTAAAGACCGAGTCAGCGTCTCCACCTGCTCCATCCACAGGCACCAGAAGCCCCCGCTGGTCGTAAAAGGGACGCAAAGACGCGGTTTCCTGCTCGTAGGTCTGCAAACGCGCCCGAATGGTTTCTTCTGTGTCGTCGCTTCTTCCCTCCTGCTCGGCACGGCCTTTCAGACGGCGCAACAGCTCGGCTTCAGGCACTTCCAAAAATAAGACTGCATCCAGTGGCGTATCTTGAGCCGCTAGATGGGCTTCCAACAGCTCGGCTTGAACCGTGTTGCGCGGAAAGCCATCTAGCAAAAATCCATCGCCACAATCTGCTCGAGTCAAACGCTCCTGCACCAAGCCAAAGGTTATTGAGTCAGGCATAAGCCCGCCCGTGTCCATAACCTGCTTGGCTTGCCTGCCGAGTTCTGTCCCTTCTTTCACTGCCGCTCGGAACATATCCCCCGTTGATAAAGCAGGCACAGAAAACTTCTCCGACAAACGCGTCGCCTGTGTGCCCTTACCCGCCCCTGGTGGTCCGAAAAGAACAAGTCGCATAGTCTTAATACCTCCTGTTTGTATCTTCTGTTTATCTGAGCCGCATCTTGTGCCACGGCTTAGCCTCTATTTCTAGCCTTGCCTCTAACCCTAACCCCGCCTGGGAGAGCGAAGATTAGCCTTGCGTACCAATCCCTCATATTGATGCGCCAGCAAATGTGATTGAATCTGTGCCACCGTATCCAGCGTCACCGTCACCACAATCAGTAAGCTCGTACCGCCAAAATAAAACGGCACCGCATAACGCGAGATCAATAACTCAGGCAAAAGGCAAACCACCACCAAATAAGCAGAACCCAAGACCAGCAGACGATTTAAGACAAAGCTGATATAGGCAGTGGTTTGCTGTCCCGGACGAATTCCAGGGATAAACCCGCCTTGTTGTTTTAAGTTGTCTGCTGTTTCCTTCGGACTCACCACAAGACTCGTATAGAAGTAGGCAAAGAAAACAATCATTGACGCATAAAGCAACATAAACAATGGACGACCATGCGAAACATTGTTGGCAATCCATAGAAGCCAGCCTGAGCCACTGCTCTGCGCAAAGCCTGCCACCGTGAGCGGCATAAGCAACAAGGAAGACGCAAAAATCGGCGGAATAACTCCTGCAGGATTCACCTTAAACGGCAGGTGAATTGATTGCCCCTGCATAATCCGCGCACCCTGCTGCCGCTTCGGAAACTGCACCACCAAGCGGCGTTGCGCCCTTTCAACAAAAACAATAGCCGCAATCACCGCAATCGCCATCACAAACAGAAATAAAATAAAGCCTGTAGACATAACGCCCGTACGTCCGAGCTCTAGCGTGGAAGCAATCGCAAGCGGCAAGTTGGCGACAATACCCGCAAAGATGATGAGAGAAATTCCGTTACCGACTCCGCGTTGGGTAATCTGTTCCCCTAGCCACATCAGAAAAATTGTTCCGCCCGTTAAGGTCACCACCGTGGTAAAGCGAAACAAAGTACCTGGCTCCACAACAGCACCTGCCCCCGTGGAAACCGAAAGGGCTTCTAACCCGACTGCAATTCCCAAAGCCTGAAACGCCGCCAAGACCACCGTGCCATAGCGACTATATTGATTCAGCTTGCGTCTTCCGCTTTCGCCTTCTTTCTTCAGAGCATTCATACGCGGATTCACCGCCGTCAAAAGCTGAACAATAATGCTGGCAGAAATGTACGGAATAATATTCAACGCAAAAATTGTCATACGCCCCAGAGCTCCACCTGCGAAAAGGTCAAAGACTCCGAGTACACCGCCTGATTGGGTTTCAAACAAATCACGGATGGCGTTGGAATCAATCCCAGGGATCGGGATGTAGGCTCCGAAGCGATAGATGATCAAAGCACCTAGCGTAAAGAAAATACGCTTCTTCAACTCTTGGGCACGCCCAAGGGCTCCGAAGTTGAAGTTGGCGGCGAGCTGTTCAGCGGCGGAAACCATAGCGGCTAGGGGGCTTGCAGGGCAGGTTGCAGGAACTGGGTTAGAGACTTGGCTAGCAAGGGATTTGCTGTAAGGGCTTTATGGCTTGCTGTAAGGGATTTGCTGGCTTGCTGTAAGGGGCTTGATGGAAGGGCTTGGTAGGGCTTGGCTTGTAAAAGCGTTCTGTACGGGCTTGAGGGGCTTGTGTGGCGCGTTTTGGCGGAATTAGGTAAGTGGAGGCGATAAAGGGGGGTTAGGGGCTTGTAGGGGCTTGTGTGGGGCGTTTTGGCGGAATTAGGTAAGTGGAGGCGATAAAGGGGGGTTAGGGGCTTGTAGGGGCTTGTGTGGGCGTTTCGGCAGGGTTTAGGCGGAAAGGGGGCTAGAAGGGGCTATAAGGGGTTATAGGGTGGGCTTGCTGGCTGTAAGGCGGGCTGTAAGTGCTTGCTGTAAGGATTTACTGTACGGACTGGCTATAAGGCGTGTCTAGGCAAGGTTAGGCGGAAGCAACAGGCGCATCAGACTCCGCCCCACCCGCCGCAGGAGTCTTAGGAGCAGAAGTCTCAGGGGCAGGAGTCGTCTCCGCGTTTTTGGCACTGGCTTGCTTGTTGGCTTTCTTATCCGCTTTCTTAGCAACCCGCTTTTCACGACGGGCACGGCTACGCTCGCCTTGGGCGTCAGGCAGAAGCGAAACTTCACCGCCCAAAGACTCCACCTTGGCTCGTGCGCCCGCAGAAATACCCGAAACCGAAAGATTCAGCTTCGCCGAAAGCTCTCCGCCACCTTGGATGACACGCACACCGTCTCCTGCCTTGCGGAATAAACCCGCCTGCCGCATCGCATCAGCATCAATCACCCCGCTAAGGTCTAGTGCTTTTGCATCCACAGCCCGTTGAATCCGCCCTAGAGTCACCTCACGCCAATGGCGCCTGTTGTGATTGGTAAATCCCCGTTGCGGCATACGACGGTAAATCGGCATTTGTCCGCCTTCAAAACCACCAATCGCAAAACCGCTACGCGATTTTGCTCCTTTGTGTCCGCGTCCTGAAGTCTTGCCAAGCCCTGAACCCGTACCACGCCCGACACGCTTTCGCGCATGCCGTGCCTTTGGCTTGCCTCTAATCTGGTTGAGCTTCATAAAATTACTCTCTTCGCCTGCCGATCACTCAGAAACAATCGCAACCAAGTGCGAAACCTTGCGCACCATTCCACGGACAGCGGGCGTATCTTCTAATTCACGCTCGCGACCAATTTTGCCAAGCCCAAGGCCGCGCAAAGTTGCCCACTGGTCTTGCGTACGCCCAATCGGACTCCGCACCTGCCGCACCCGTATGGTCTTTGCACCTGCCATTAGGCTTGCTCTCCACTTGTAGGCTTGGCTGTTGCTTCGGCTTTGTTGCTTGCCTTGTTGCTTGTCTTGTTTCCGTTGCTTGCCTTGTTTCCGTTGCTTCCGTTGCTTGCCTTGCTTTTATCTTTTTTGTCCTTTGCCGACGCGGCTTCGCTTTCTTCATTCCGCCGCACAAGGATTTGCCCCACCCGCTTGTCACGGCGTTGCGCCACCATACGCGGACTCTCCATACGCGAAAGCGCATCAAACGCCGCATGAACCATATTGTTCGGATTGTTATTGCCAATAGACTTCGCAACAACATCTTGAATCCCCAAGCACTCAAAGATTGCGCGCATAGCTCCGCCTGCGATAATTCCTGTCCCTGGCGGAGCTGCACGCAAAACCACACGCCCCGCACCAAAGCGCCCGACAACATCGTGGTGCAAAGTTCGTCCCTCACGCAAAGGAACACGAATCAACTGCCGCTTAGCCGCCACCGTAGCCTTACGCACCGCTTCAGGAACTTCACGCGCCTTGCTATGACCAAAGCCCACACGCCCCTGACGATCGCCAACCACAACCAAAGCAGAAAAGCCGAATTGTCTTCCGCCTTTAACCACCTTGGCAACACGGTTAATGCCAACCAGCTTATCAACCAGCTCGTCACTGCGCTCGTTGCTGCCGCTTTTATCTTTTTCTCGTGCCATAAGTCTCTCGTGCTTAGAATTGTAATCCACCACTACGGGCAGCGTCAGCCAGAGCCTTAACCCGTCCGTGGTATAGGTATGGGCCACGGTCAAAAACCACTTCTTTGACTCCCTTTGCCAAAGCCCGCTCAGCCAAAACCTTACCGACTGTTGCGGCGGCGGCTTTGTCTGTGCCTTTACCGTTGGGTAGCGTTTTGCGTACTTCTCCGTCTAGCGTGGAAGCCGAAACCAATGTGTGCCCTGCGTTATCGTCTATCACCTGCGCGTAGATCTGCTGGTTAGAACGGAAAACCGACAAGCGCGGCCTACCCCGCCCACGATACAAGCCCGACTTACGCCGCAAGGCGCGGCGTAAACGCTCGCTCCGCCGTTTGCGTAGGCTGTAGGTGGATTTCTTACGGCTCATGGTCTTTACCCTTTACTTCTTCTTGCCTTCTTTGCGCCGTACATGCTCGCCTGCATAGCGCACACCCTTACCCTTATACGGCTCGGGCGGACGATAGGCACGAATGACTGCGGCGACTTGTCCGACTTGTTGCCAATCAATTCCTGTGACGAGCAGTTCCGTTGGCTTGGCAGCTTTGATCTCAATTCCATCAGGAATGGCGTAGATGACTTCGTGGCTAAAGCCTAAGTTCAAAACCAGTTCGCGTCCGCGCACTTGGGCACGGTATCCGACTCCTTCAATTTCAAGTCGCCGCTCAAAGGGTGTGTGCACTCCCGCTATCAAACGCGCAAGGTTAGCCCGAGTCGTGCCCCAAATCTGCCGCACCCGCTTGGAGTTCCCACGCGGAGTCACCACAATCTGCCCGTCAGCAGAAGCCACTTCTACTTCGCGAGGCAAGTTGTAACTTCTCTGCCCTGCCTTGCCTTTAGCGTGAAGCGCGTTTTTTTCTAAACGCACTTCCACGCCATCAGGCACAGGAATTGGCATGCTTCCGACTCTAGACATGGTTCGTTCTGCGTTCGTGTTCAATCGTTGTGGAAATTAGAAAACCTGACACAAAACTTCGCCGCCGACACGGGCTTCATCGGCTTCGTGGTCAGCCAGAACCCCGCGTGAAGTGGAGAGAATAGAAATGCCAAGCCCTCCCGCAACACGCGGAAGCTCACGATGGCGGGCATAAATTCGCCGTCCTGGACGCGAAACCCTGTCAATCCTGCGAATGACAGGTGCACCTTCGTGGTATTTCAGCATAACTTCAAATTCAATCGCTGTGCCGCGGGCGATTTTTTTCTCTACTTCTTGCCAGCCTGAGATGTATCCTTCGCGGCGCAAGACTTCTAGGACATTGCGATGCAAGCGCGAAGACGGAATCCGCACACGCGCCAAGCCCCGACGCTGGCTGTTGCGGATACGGGTTAGCATATCGCCGAGAGGATCACTTAAAGACATTGTGTGCTTTCTCCCCTTTACCAACTGGATTTGATTACGCCGGGCAGTCGCCCATCGGAAGCCATCTCGCGCAAGGCAAGACGCGACAAGCCAAAACGCCGATAGTAACCCCGCGGTCTGCCTGTCTGCGAGCAACGATTACGCTGGCGCACAGGTGCTGCATTCCGCGGAATGGATTGCAACTGCAGTGCTGCTTCAAACCGCTCTTCGGGTGAAGTTGCGCGGTTATGCACAATCGCTTTCAACCGCTTGCGCTTGGCGGCATAGCGTGTTGCAAGCTGCTTGCGCCGCTTTTCTTTTTCTATGAGTGCTTTTCGCGCCATTGTGTCTTCCTGTGCTTTCTTGTGTCTTCTTTAGGTTTCTTCTGTGCGTCTGCTCTGGACTTCTTCTGTGCGTCTGCTCTGGGCTTTTTCTGTGTGTCTGCTCTGGGCTTCTTCTGTGTGTCTGCTCTAGGCTTCTTCTGTGTGTCTGCTCTAGGCTTCTTCTGTGTGTCTGCTCTAGGCTTCTTCTGTGTGTCTGCTCTGGGCTTCTTCTGTGCTAATCGCGAAACGGAAACTGAAAGCCCTGCAACAGTGCCTTGGCTTCTTCGTTGGTCTTGGCGGTTGTGCAAATGACAATATCCAAGCCGCGAATGTCTTCAATGGTGTCGTAATCAATTTCAGGAAAGGTAATCTGCTCGGACAAGCCAAAGGCATAGTTGCCGCGTCCATCAAAGGAACGAGCAGAAAGTCCGCGAAAGTCGCGCACCCGTGGCAAAGCCACCTGCACCAAGCGGTCTAAAAACTCATAGGCACGCCGCCCACGCAGAGTCACCTTGCATCCGATCTTTTGCCCTTCACGCAACTTGAAAGTCGCCACCGAGCGACGTGCTGTACAAGGCACAGCCCGTTGCCCCGCAATCAAGGTCAAGTCGCGCAATGCGCCTTCAATTTTGCGCTGGTCGCGAGCGGCTTCTCCGACTCCCATATTGAGGACAATTTTTTCAATCTGCGGCACTTCAAAAATGTTTTTGTAGCCAAACTGCTCGATTAGCTTGCCGCGTAGCTCATCACGATAGTACTGCAGAAGACGCGGCACAGAACCCGCGCCTTGCCTATTGGTAGCCACGGCTTCTGTGGCTCCACTCGGGCTTGTCGCCTGCGTAGGAGCTTCTACAGCGTCTGTGCCTTGAACTTCGCTCATGCTTCTATCTGTTTGCCCGAACGCACGGCAATGCGGCGTGGGTTTCCTTCTTTGTCGCGTTGCAGACGCACACGAGTTGGCTTGCCCGACTCGGGATCTATCAAAGCAACATTAGAAATGTGAATTGCCGACTCACGGGTATCAATTCCGCCTGGCGTGTTCGCAGTCGGACGCTGATGCCGCTTGACCGTAGCAATGCCACGGACAACGACTCGGTCTTCTTTTGGCAAGACACGCAAGACTTCTCCCTGACGGCCACGGTCGCGCCCTGTCAGAACCAGTACCTTGTCTCCTTTGCGGATTTTGCGCTTCATTTTTTGCGTTCCGTTTCTGCTTGCCGTTTGCTTGTGACTCGTGTTGCTGTTGGTTTTTGCTTGTCGCTGTTGGTTTTTGCTTGTCTCTGTTTGTCTTTGTTGGTCTCTGCTTGTCTCTCAAAGCACTTCAGGTGCCAGCGAGACAATTTTCATAAACCGCTGACTCCGCAACTCACGAGTCACAGGACCAAAAATCCGTGTGCCGATTGGCTCGTTCTGCTTGTCAATCAAAACTGCCGCGTTTTTGTCAAAGCGAATGCTGCTACCATCAGGACGGTGAATGTCATACGCCGTGCGGACAATCACAGCACGATGCACATCGCCTTTCTTTACGCGTCCGCGTGGAATGGCTTCTTTGACGCTGACCACGATTACATCTCCGACTGCGGCATAGCGACGCTTAGAGCCACCCAGCACCTTGACGCAGTAGACTTCACGCGCACCCGAGTTGTCGGCGACTTCTAAGCGGGATTGTGGCTGAATCATTTTTCGCCTCCCGATTTAGTTTGCTGTGTGTTGGTGCCTGCTTGGCTCGCTGTGGCTTCTTGACGCTCTACCAAAAGCCAAGACTTCAATTTAGAAATCGGCGGCACTTCACGAATACGCACCGTGTCGCCAATCTGGCAGATGTTTTTCTCGTCGTGCACATGGTACTTCTTGCTACGGCGAATAAACTTCTTCTGCACAGGATGCAGAACGCGCCGCTCCACGCGGACTACCGCGGTCTTGTCGCCACGGTTTGAGACTACAGTTCCTTTGAGTTCACGCGCAGGCATTGTCGTTTTTCACCCTAGTTCTTTTTGTGTGTGGCAGGTTTTGCGGCTTGCGACAACAAAGTACGCACACGCGCAATGTCACGCCGCACTTGCCGACGACGCGCTGTGTTTTCAAGTTGTCCGCTTGCCTGTTGGAAACGCAAGTTTAAGGACTCGCGCCGCAACTCAGCCAAACGGGCTTTAAGCTCAGTCGCACCCTTGCCGCGCAGTTCGGAAATTGGCTTTGCCATGGTGCTTAATCTCCTGAGCGGCGGACAAAAGTTGTACGCACAGGCAATTTGGAAGAAGCCAGACGAAAGGCTTCGCGGGCAATGTCTTCATCAATACCGTCCAGCTCAAACAAAATACGCCCTGGACGCACACGCACAGCCCACCACTCAACCGAGCCCTTGCCCGAACCCATACGCACTTCAATTGGCTTCTTAGAAACAGGAACATCAGGAAAGACACGAATCCACAAACGCCCCGCCCGCTTCATATGGCGGGTAATGGCACGGCGGGAAGCTTCAATCTGACGCGCTGAAAGTCGGCCTGGTTCTACGGCTTTGAGTCCGTAGGCTCCGAAGTTGAGAGATGCACCCGCCTGTGCTGTGCCGTGAATTCGGCCTTTGTGCTGTTTTCGCCAGCGGTATTTCTTAGGCTGTTGCATGGTTTTTGCTTTCTAACCTGTCTAATCTGTCTTTAGCTTTGACTTAAAGCCTGCCCGCTGGGCCGCTTTGAATTTCTGCCGAGCGGCGTTCCTGAGCCATTGGGTCGTGGACCATAATTTCGCCTTTGAAGATCCAGACTTTGACGCCACAGGTGCCGTAGGTGGTGAAGGCAGTGGCTTGCCCGTAATCAATGTCGGCGCGCAGGGTGTGTAAGGGGACTCGTCCCTCGCGGTACCATTCGGTGCGAGCGATTTCGGCTCCGCCCAATCTGCCACCGCAGTTGATGCGAATTCCCTGTGCGCCTAAGCGCATAGCTCCCTGCATGGCGCGTTTCATCGCCCGACGGAATGCCACGCGTTTTTCAAGTTGTTGGGCAATACTTTCTGCAACAAGCCGTGCATCAATTTCAGGCTTGCGGATTTCCACGATGTTAAGGATTGGCTCGTCGTTGGTGAGTGTGCGGAGCTTTTTCCGCAATTCTTCTATGTCGGCTCCTTTTTTGCCGATGACAATACCCGGACGCGCCGTGTGGATGGTAATCCGCGCCCGCCGCGATGGCCGTTCAATGACAATTCGCGATACCCCTGCTTGCTCCAAACGCTTTTCCAAGAATGAGCGGATTGCTACATCTTGGCGTAGAAGCTCAGGGTATTCCTTACGCGCGAACCAACGCGAGTCCCAGGTGCGGTTGATACCGACCCGTAGTCCGATGGGTGAAACTTTCTGTCCCATAATGAATCCTTAGCGTTAAATCCTTTAGCGTTCGCGGACAATCACCGTAAGGCGACTGAACGGCTTTAAGATAGGTGCAGCTCGCCCCTTTGAAGCTGGCCGCCAACGTTTCATAACAATTCCCTTACCGACATAAGCGTGTGCAACATAGAGTCGGTCAGGGTCTAAGTTGTGGTTATTCTCTGCGTTGGCAATCGCCGAACGCAGAGTTTTTAAAGCTTCCGCTGCAACCCGTCGCCGACTAAAGCGCAAGGTTGCGATTGCGGTTTCAACGGGCTTGCCACGGATGGTTTCCGCGACTTCGTTAAGCCGCTGTCCGCCTGTGCGAATATTTAACGAAACTGCCATGGCTTCGTTGTCCGCAAGTCGGCGTTGTGCTTTGCGCTTACCCATTGTCGTGCTTCCTTACGAAGACTTATTGCCTGCGTGGGCGTTGAAAGTACGAGTCGGAGCAAATTCTCCGAACTTGTGTCCGACCATATGCTCGGTTACCAGCACAGGGATGAATTTGCGTCCGTTATGCACGCCAAAAGTTAGCCCGACAAACTGCGGCATAATCGTAGACCGCCGCGACCAAGTGCGAATAACTTGATTGCGTCCTGATGCACGAGCGGCTTCTGCCTTTTTCAGCAGATAGCCATCTACGAATGGGCCTTTCCAAAGTGAACGTGCCATTGCGAGTCTCTACCCTGTGTTCTGCCTGTTCTGCTTAGCGTCCGCCACGACGCAGATTGCGGCGGCGGACTATCATTTTATCGCTCCGCCTGTTGCGACGGGTTTTGAAGCCTTTTGTTGGTTTGCCTTTGCGATTGACGGGGTGTCTTCCGCCTGAAGTTTTTCCTTCGCCGCCACCGTGCGGATGGTCAATCGGATTCATCGCTACACCACGCACAACAGGGCGACGACCAAGGTGTCGCCTTCGCCCTGCCTTGCCGTATGAAACATTCATACGGTCAGAGTTGGATAGCTCGCCTAAAGTTGCCCAGCAATCACTGCGGACACGCCGCACTTCTCCCGAAGGAAGGCGCAGAATTGCATGCTCGCGGTCTAAGCCCAAATACTGGGCTTTGCCGCCTGCGGCACGGGCAAGCTGTCCGCCTGCACCGGGCTTGAGCTCAACATTGTGCACCATACTGCCTTCAGGAATAGACTTTAACGCCATCGCATTGCCTACCCGAATGGGTGCACGTTCGTCAGCTACGACTTTGTCTCCTACCGCCAAGTTCTGCGGTGCCAAGATATACGAAGGCGTACCATCGGGATACCGCAAAAGCGCAATAAAAGCACTGCGCCCAGGATCATATTCCAGCCGCTCAACCGTGCCTTCTTGTCCTGCGAAGGCGCGGCGTTTGAAGTCAATCGTGCGGATACGCCGTTTATGTCCCCCGCCACGGTGTGCGGCGGTGATGTGTCCTTGATTGTTGCGTCCGCCTGTGCGCGCCTTGCCTTTAGACAAAGACTTTACGGGTCTGCCCTTCCACAGCTCGGACTTATCCACCAGAACAAGCCCCCGCGTGGAAGGAGTCATCGGACGGAATTTACGCAACGCCATGATGAATTCTCCGTTCAGCGGATTCCGCCTGCGAAGTCTATGATCTGTCCTTGCGCGACAGTTACCATAGCCTTCTTGGTTTCGGCTCGTTGTCCGACGACTCCGCGCAGGGCTTTAACCTTGCCCTGCTGGCGCAGAGTGTTTACAGAAACCACACGCACCTTGAAAAGCGACTCCACGGCGGCGGCGATTTCTTGCTTGTTTGCGTCGGTTGGGACAATAAAGAAATACTGATTGCGCTCTCCCGCCCGCGTGGATTTTTCTGTAATCACAGGGCGGCGCAGAAGCTCCATTGCCCGCCCCTTTGATGGCGGCGGTGGTGCTGGACGAATACGGCGAGCACGACTCACGATAGTCTTGCCTCCAAGTCTTCTAACGCTGCTCGAGTCACGACCAGTGACTTGGCGGCAAGAATATCCCGCACATTCGCCGCCACCGACGGAAGCACACGCACCTGTGGCAAATTCCGCACCGAGAGCAAAAACTTCGTGTCAGCGTTTTCTTCACGCTCTAAGAACAGCGCGTTGTTCCAGCCGTGCTGATTGAACTTCTTGGCGATATCACGGGTTTTGATTTCTGGCACGACTGCTGAGTCCAAAATGTATAGATCATCGCTTGCGGCTTTAGACGACAGAGCCGCTTTCAAAGCTGCCCGCCGCATCTGCTTTGGCAAGCCATGTTCGTAACTTCTAGGACGTGGTCCGTGCATTGTGCCGCCACCGCGCAAAATGTTTGTGCGTCTGTCTCCACGGCGGGCATTGCCTGTGCCTTTCTGGCGGAACATTTTACGTCGTGAGTATGAAAGCTCACTTCGTCCCTTGGTTTTGGCGGTACCGCTACGCGACCGCGCCATCTGCCAGCGCACACTGGCGTGGAGAAAATCCTTACGCACAGGAACTGCAAAAATTGCGTCGGACAAATCCACTTCGCCAACTTGTTTGCCGTCTAGGTTGGTCACGGGGCACTTCATTTTTTGTCCCCTTCTTTTTTCTTAGCGTCTGCTCCATCGCTGGCGGAATTGTCTGCCGTATCACCTGTCGCATCATCTGCTGAATCTTCGCCTTTTGCTGTGGCTTCAGCTTCTGCCGCTTCTGGAGCCGATTCGCCTTTCGCTTCTGCTGTATCTGCTCCTGTGGCTTTTTGTGCTTCTGTGGCGGCTTCTGTGGCTTCCTGAGCCGATTCTTCTTGTGCTGGGGTGTTGACTTCAACGGCTTCTGGGGCTTCTGTAGCGGCTTCAGGAGCTTCTACAGGAGCTTTTTCTGTGTTTTCCTGCTCGGCTTCTTCGCTTGGTGGCGAATCGCCCATCAGAGCGGCAGGAAAGGGCAAGTCCTTCGGAGCTTCACGCTTCACAGCATCACGAACCAAAACCCAAGTTTGGTCAGCCCCAGGCACGGAGCCTGAAACCACCAGAATTCCTGCTTCGGGATCAGTGGCAAGAACTTCTAGGTTTAACGCTGTGCGGCGGCGGGCACCCATATGCCCTGCCATTTTTTTGTTCTTGAAGACTCGGCCTGGGTCTTGGTGTTGTCCTGTTGAGCCGTGGGCGCGGTGGGAAACTGAAGTGCCGTGGCTGGCGCGTCCGCCGCCGAAGCCGTGGCGTTTCATGGAGCCTGCAAAGCCCCGCCCCTTGGTTACGCCTGCGATATCTACGAACTGTCCGACTGCGAAGTGTTGCGGAGACAAAGCCGCTCCGATTGGCGGTAAAGCTTCTTCGCTCTGCACCCGAAACTCGCGCACTGTTGCGGCGGGCGTTAACCCTTGCTTGGCGTATTCCACCCGTTGTGGTTTGGCGACGCGTTTTTCTTTCCGCGAGCCTGCGCCAAGGCAGACAGCTGTGTAGCCATCTGTTTCAAGCTTGCGTACGCCGACAACACGGCAATCATCTACATGCAGGAGTGTTGCTGACACACGTCTTCCGTCTTCGCGGAAGACTTGCGTCATTCCAACCTTGCGGGCGATGAGTCCCGTGCGATGGGCGGGTTGTGTCATTAGCCTTGCATCTGTTTCAGTTCAACATCTACGCCTGCGGGCAATTCAATCTTCATCAGTGCGTCTACGGTGTTAGAAGTTGGGTCTACGATATCCAGCAGGCGTTTGTGGGTGCGAATTTCAAATTGCTCGCGGCTTTTCTTATCTACATGCGGAGAGCGATTTACGGTGAAACGTTCAATCTTTGTTGGCAGGGGTATGGGCCCGCGCAAACGCGCACCTGTGCGCAGAGCGGTATCCACGATTTCGCGCACCGATTGGTCTAGAATGCGCCTATCAAAAGCGCGAAGCCGTATGCGGATATCCTGCGTTGCCATAACCCTGTTCCCCCGTCGTGCTTGTGCCGTGCTTGTGTCGTGCTTGTTGTCTTCTGGTTGCGCTTACTTCATCACCTTGGACACCACGCCCGCACCAACAGTTCTGCCCCCTTCACGAATGGCAAAGCGTAAGCCTTCGTCCATCGCAATCGGAGCAATCAACTTCGCCTTAAAACTTACATTGTCCCCTGGCATCACCATCTCCGTGCCCGAAGGCAACTCAACCACGCCCGTCACATCCGTTGTGCGAAAGTAAAACTGCGGACGATAATTGCCAAAAAACGGCGTGTGTCTCCCGCCTTCTTCTTTCGTCAAGATATAAACTTCAGCTTCAAACTCCGTATGGGGTGTAATCGTACCTGGCTTCGCTAAAACCTGTCCGCGTTCCACACCATCACGCTCAACACCCCGCAACAGTGCGCCAATGTTATCTCCCGCTTCACCCGTATCTAACAGCTTGCGGAACATTTCCACGCCCGTCACCGTAGTCTTAGAAGTGTCCTTGATACCGACAATTTCCACTTCTTCACCAACATTGATAACACCTTGCTCCACACGACCCGTAACCACCGTGCCACGACCCGAAATGGAAAACACATCTTCAATCGGCATCAAGAACGGCTGATCCTTCGGGCGTTGCGGCTGGGGAACATAAGCATCTACCTGCTCCATCAGCTTCATAATCGCTTCCGTGCCAAGTGCGCCACTATCGCCTTCCAAAGCCTTGAGTGCTGACCCACGGATAATCGGAATTTCATCTCCCGGAAATTCATACTTGCTTAGAAGTTCTTGCACTTCCACTTCTACCAAGTCCAAAAGCTCAGCATCATCCACTTGGTCGCATTTGTTCAAGAACACCACTAGGGCAGGAACTCCCACCTGACGCGCAAGCAAAATATGCTCACGAGTCTGCGGCATAGGCCCATCAGTTGCTGACACAACCAGCACCGCCCCATCCATTTGCGCAGCCCCTGTAATCATATTCTTCACATAGTCTGCGTGACCCGGACAATCCACATGGGCGTAGTGGCGGTTTTCGGTTTCATACTCCACATGCGAAGTAGAAATCGTAATCCCCCGCGCCTTTTCTTCAGGAGCTTTATCAATCTGCTCGTAGTCGGTGAATTCAGCTCCGCCTTTCTCCGCCAAGACCTTGGTGATAGCGGCGGTTAGAGTCGTCTTGCCGTGGTCCACATGACCAATCGTGCCGATGTTACAGTGCGGCTTGTTGCGCTCAAACTTTTCTTTCGCCATGGGGATAACTCCTTTGCGAGACTTCTTTTAGTCGTTGTGTTCTGTTTGTTGTGTTCTGTTCGTTGCGTTAGCTTGCAGTGCGAAACTTTAAGGCAAAACTTGCAAGATAAAACTTGTAAGGCAAAACTTGTAAGGCAAAACCTGCAAGGTAAAACTTGTAAGGCAAGATTTCTAGGCAAGACTCAAGCAGCTTTCGCCCGAATGTCTTCCATTACATTTTGCGGAACGCGATCGTAATGCGAGAACTGCATCGTATATTGCGCCCGCCCCTGACTCATAGAGCGAAGCGTATTGACATAGCCAAACATCTCCGCCAGTGGAACTTCCGCTGTGACCACACGCGCATTGCCGCGTTGATCCATACCTGACACTTGCCCCCGCCGACTGTTTAAGTCGCCGATGATATCGCCCATGTATTCTTCGGGAGTCACCACTTCCACCGCCATAACAGGCTCTAGCAGGACAGGCTTGGCTTTTAGAATTCCCTCACGGAAAGCCGCCCGTGAAGCAATTTCAAATGCCAAAGAAGATGAGTCGACTTCATGAAAGGCTCCGTCAATTAGCGCGACCGTAAAGTCAATCACTGGATAGCCCGCAATCGGACCATTTTCCCGTGCCGCGTCTAACCCCTTAACCACGCCAGGGATAAATTCCTTCGGCACAGAGCCACCGACAATTTTGCTCTCAAACTCGTAGCCCGAGCCGCGGTCTTGTGGCGTAAAGACAAACTTCACACGAGCGAATTGTCCTGCGCCACCGCTTTGCTTTTTGTGGATGTAATCCACTTCAGTCGATTCAGAAATGCTTTCACGATACGCCACCTGCGGTGCACCCACGCCTGCTTCTACTTTGAACTCACGCCGCATACGGTCAACGATAATATCTAGGTGCAACTCGCCCATGCCTTTGATGATGGTTTGTCCGCTTTCCATATCGGTAGAAACACGGAACGATGGGTCTTCCTGTGCCAAGCGGCTGAGTGCAAGCCCCATCTTTTCTTGGTCCGCTTTACTCTTAGGCTCAACCGCGACTTCAATCACGGGGTCTGGAAAGTCCATTTTCTCCAAAACAATCGGCTTGTCAGACGCACACAAGGTTTCGCCTGTAGTTACATCTTTCAACCCTGCCAGAGCAACAATATCTCCCGTTGCCGCCGACTCGACTTCTTCGCGGTGATTGGCATGCATCAACAACATACGGCCAATCCGCTCACGCCTATCGCGAGTCGGATTCAATACCGATTGTCCGCGTTCCAAAGTGCCTGAGTAAATCCGCGCAAAGGTCAAAGACCCAACGTACGGATCTGTCATAATCTTAAACGCTAAGGCAGAAAAAGGTGCATCGTCTTTTGCGTCTCGCGTTGCCGCCGACTCATCTGCATCAGTCAAAGTGCCCGCCACAGGCGGAACATCTAACGGACTCGGCAAGTAGGCAACAATTGCATCCAAAAGCGGTTGCACTCCTTTGTTCTTAAAAGCCGAGCCACAAAGCACAGGCACAAACTTAAAATCTGTCGTGCCTTTACGAATACACTTGTTCAAGGTTTCTTCGTCAGGCTCGGTGCCATCTAGGTACGCTTCCATGGCGGAATCGTCTTGCTCTACTGCCATCTCAACCAGCTTCGCCCGCCACTTCTCGGCTTCATCCGCAAGGTCAGCAGGAATTTCCCGCTCTTCAAACTTTGCCCCCAAACTTTCTTCCAACCAAATAATTGCCTTGCGACGCACCAAATCCACCACGCCCGCAAAATCACTTTCCGCACCAATTGGCAAAGTCAAAACCAAAGGCTCTGCACCTAGCCTATCTTTAATCATCTCCACGCAACGGAAATAATCCGCTCCCGTGCGGTCAAGCTTATTGACAAAACACAAACGCGGCACTTTATACCGATCCGCCTGCCGCCAAACTGTTTCAGATTGCGGCTCTACGCCAGCAACTCCGTCAAAGACTGCAACAGCTCCGTCTAAAACCCGCAAAGAACGCTCAACTTCAATCGTGAAGTCCACATGGCCAGGCGTATCAATAATGTTAATCCGATGGTCATTCCAAAAACAGGTAGTCGCCGCAGATGTAATCGTAATTCCGCGTTCTTGTTCTTGCTCCATCCAATCCATAGTAGCTGTGCCTTCGTGCACTTCACCAATCTTGTACGCCCGCCCCGTGTAGAACAACACACGCTCAGTCGTAGTCGTCTTGCCCGCATCAATGTGCGCCATAATGCCGATATTGCGATACCGCTCGAGGGGAGTCTTGCGTTCCATGGTCTGTACTCTGCTCTGCTCTCGGTTCTGAACGCGGACTTACCAGCGGTAATGCGCGAAGGCGCGATTGGCTTCTGCCATTTTGTGCGTGTCTTCGCGTTTTTTAATGGCACCACCGCGTTTCTCGGAAGCATCCAGTAGCTCGTGGGCGAGTCGGTCAATCATCGTTGTTTCGTTGCGCTTGGAAGCCGCAGCGATGATCCAGCGCATAGACAAAGCCCGCGCCCGCTCAGGACGCACAGGCACAGGTACCTGATAGGTAGCCCCACCAACACGCCGTGAGCGCACTTCTACATCAGGACGCACATTTTCCAACGCCTGATGAAACAACGCCTTTTCATCGTGTCCCTTGGCGGAAATCTGGTCTAACGCGCGATACAAAATCCGTTCGGCGACATAGCGTTTCCCGTCGCTCATCAACCCGTTGGTGAAGCGGGCGATTTCCACATCGTTGTAGCGCGGGTCTGGAGACGGCTCACGCGTTGCAGCTCTGTGACGACGAGACATAACTGCGCTTCCTTATTTCGGGCGCTTCGCGCCGTACTTAGAGCGACGCTGACGGCGTGAGGCAATACCTTGGGTATCCAGCGTACCGCGGATAATGTGATAGCGCACACCTGGCAAGTCTTTAACCCGTCCGCCACGGATCATCACCACCGAGTGTTCTTGCAAATTGTGTCCTTCGCCCGGAATGTACGAAGTCACTTCAAATCCGTTAGACAAACGCACACGCGCAACTTTACGCAAAGCCGAATTCGGCTTCTTCGGCGTAGTTGTATAGACCCGCGTGCAGACTCCGCGCTTCTGCGGACACTCCTGCAGAGCAGGTGCCTTAGAACGCATGGGCATCGCTTTACGCGGCTTGCGAATTAATTGGTTAACAGTTGCCATAGCTAGGCCAAAGCCTTCAAAACGGGTTTTGCAATCTATCTTGTGTTCTGTGCTGACTTGTTACGCAAAGATGCAAATGGCTACAAAAACCAAACACCAAAGCGCACTTAAGCCGAACGGGGCGGACACGATCGGTGCCCCATTCGGCTTCACTTCTACCGACGACATGGCGGGCTTACGCCCTATGTCGGAAACGCGTTTAAGCCCTCACCAGAGCCTACTGCCGAATCCTTCGGGAGATAGGCAAAACATAAGCCATATAAGCGATTCCCGTCAAGACATCTTGCGATGCAGCATTCGTGCCAGGCCTTGTTTCCCCCACCAGCTGTCTAGCCCCATAGTTTCAGTGAAGGACTAATTGAGCCAAGCACCTTGCGGTGGGGTATTCGTGCTAGGCCTTGTATCCCCCACCAACCGCCAAGCCCCATAATTTCAGGCAATTTGCCCTGTAAGGGCTTGATTTGCGCCCTGTAAGGCTTTCGGAGCTTTATTAAGCCCTGTACAGGCTTAGTTTAGCCCCTTAGGGGTTTATGGGGCTTGTAGTGCCTTCTGGGGGCTTATAGTGCCTTCTGGGGGCTCCATAGCCCTGTTGGGGCTTATATCGCCCTGTGGGGCTTCTATAAGCCCCCCAAAGCCTAGACAGTCGCCATAGTGCCTTCAGGAGACGGCGTAGGAGCCACAGGAGGCGAAGAATCGCCACCATCGTCCAAAGTGCCACCTTCAGGCTTTTCGGAGTGTAGGGCTTCGTCAGCGGCTTGTGCGGCTTCTAAAGCCAGCTGTTCTTCAGCCAGCCGCCGCCTATCGGCTTCGCGCAGAAGATTAGACATAAGCGCACCACTGCCCGCAGGGATAAGCTTTCCGACAATTACATTTTCTTTGAGTCCGACCAGCGGGTCTACCTTGCCGCTGACTGCGGCTTCGGTCAGCACCCGCGTTGTGTCTTGGAACGAAGCTGCTGAAATGAACGAGTCGGTCTGCAGGCTGGCTTTGGTAATTCCCTGCAAAATCGGAGTCCCTGTCGCTGGTGTTTTTCCTTCTTCTTCCAATGCGATTTTGCTGCGCATAAACTCGCCACGGCGGATTGACTCGCCTTTAATGAAGTCTGAGTCGCCTTGGTCTGTGATTTCGTAATCGCGCAACATCTGGCGGACAATCACTTCTATGTGCTTGTCGTTAATCCCGACACCTTGTAGGCGATAGACTGCTTGCACTTCATTCACCAAGTGGTCAGCCAGTGCGGCAACTCCGTGGCACCGCAGAATATCGTGCGGAGCAGGTGCACCTTCCACTAGATAATCGCCTTTCTGTACCCGCTCGCCTTTTTGCACCAGAAGATGCTGATTGCGCGAGATGATATGCTTTTCAGGAGTCGCGTTTTCATCGTCAGGAACAATCGTTAAAGTGCGCCGCTGATTGCGTGATTGCCCTGTGATATCCACCATGCCATCGGTGGCGGTCATAACCGCACTTTCTTTCGGACGACGGGCTTCAAACAGATCCACCACCCGTGGCAATCCGCCTGTGATATCGCGTGTCTTCTTGGCAATTCGTGGCTGACGGGCAAGAATATCTCCAGGTGAAACTTCATCGCCGTTTTCCACGACCAGCGTGTATTCGGGCTGCATGTAATAGCGGGCTTCTTCTCCGCTTTCTAGGATAACGGGCTTGCCGCTTTCATCATAAAGCGTGATACGCGGCAAAAGCTCACTTCCTGCTGATGATTGCCGCCAATCTTCCACCACCCGACTGGAAATTCCTGTAACAGGGTCAGTAACCGTGCGCACCGATACATTTTCTAGCAAGTCGGTAAAGCGCACCCTTCCCTCTTGTACCGAAATAATCGGATCGGTATACGGATCCCATTCAGCAAGCCGCTCACCTGCTTGCACGGTTCCGCCATTTGCTACAAGCAAACGGGCACCGCGGCGAATATCGTACGAAGCCCGCTCTACGCCGTTTTTGTCGTGGAGCAAAATCTTCAAGTTCCGCCCCATCACAAATACATCGCCATTCTTCGCCGCAATTGTATTTTCATTACGGATTTCAATCGTGCCATCTAGGTCAGCTTCGGCGTGGGACTCTTCACTACCGCTTTGTGCGGCTCCACCGACATGGAAGGTACGCATGGTCAGCTGGGTACCTGGCTCACCAATGGACTGGGCGGCAATTACCCCTACGGCTTCTCCACGATTGACAGGAGTCCCACGGGCAAGGTCACGCCCGTAGCAGGCTTTACAAATCCCCGTAATCGCGTGGCAGAACAGAGGCGAACGCACTGCCACTTCCACCAAAGCTGAGTTTTCAATCCGCTCGGCTTCGGGTTCGTTAATGATTGCGCCCTGCTCTACGATGATTGCATTGTCTGCAGGGTCTGTAATCGTTTCGGCGGCGACTCGTCCAAGCACACGGTCATACAGAGACGAAATCACCCTGCCCCCTTCACGGACTTCCCGCAGACGCAAGAATTTATCGGTACCGCAATCGTCTTCGGTGATGATTGCATCCTGTGCCACATCCACCAAGCGACGAGTCAGATAGCCCGAATTTGCTGTCTTCAATGCTGTGTCAGCCAAACCCTTACGCGCCCCGTGCGTGGAGTTAAAATACTCCAAGACGGTTAACCCTTCCTTAAAGTTAGACAAGATCGGAGTCTCAATAATTTCGCCCGATGGTGCAGCCATCAAGCCACGCATACCCGACAACTGCTTAATCTGTTGCGTTGAACCACGGGCACCCGAGTCCGCCATCATAAAGACTGAGTTGGTACCCACACCACGCCCCACCTGCATTGCCTGATTCATCTTGTCAGCAACTGCATCACCGCATTCTGTCCAAGTGGCAATAACTTTGTTGCGCCGTTCGGCGTGGGTGATAAGCCCATCTTCGTACTGCTGCTCTAAGCCTTCCACGCGTTTGCGGGCTTCGGCAACAAGCGACTCCTTCTCGTCGGGGATAATCAAATCGTCTTTGCCAATAGATATCCCTGCACGGCTGGCATAGGTGAAGCCTAAGCTCATCAGACGGTCACAGAAAATCACCGTCTCTTTTTGTCCGCACCAACGATAGACTTGGTCTAGGGCTTCGCCGATTTCTTTCTTACGCATTTCGCGGTTGATGAGCGACAAGGGCAGGTTTGCGTGTTTTGGCCAAATCCGCTCTAAGCGGAGTCTTCCTGCTGTGGTTTTGGTGCGTTCTACTTTTTCGTTTCCGTTTTCGTCAGTGACCGACAAGCGGATTTCAATCGGACTATGGAGCGTAATCCCTCCTGCCACCAAGGCATGTTCAACTTCTCCGTGGTCGGTGAAGGCAGAGCCTGCACCAACTGCGTCTTCGTCTTCTAGGGTCAGATAATAAAGCCCCAGGACAATATCCTGACTTGGAACAATAATCGGTCTGCCATTGGCAGGACTCAAAATATTATTCGTGGACATCATCAAAACCCGAGCTTCTAACTGGGCTTCCAACGACAAGGGCAGATGTACTGCCATTTGGTCTCCGTCAAAGTCGGCGTTGAAGGCGGCACAAACCAACGGATGCAAGCGTATCGCCTTGCCTTCCACCAGCACAGGCTCAAAAGCCTGAATCCCAAGCCTGTGCAAAGTTGGCGCACGATTCAGTAGCACTGGGTGCTCGCGAATGACTTGTTCCAGAATATCCCAGACTTCGGGTGTGCCATCTTCTACCATCTTACGCGCTACCTTAATCGTAGAAGCCAAGCCACGGGCTTCTAGACGGGCAAAGATAAAGGGCTTGAAGACTTCCAGTGCCATTTTTTTCGGCAAGCCGCACTGGTGTAGCTTGAGTTCTGGACCCACCACAATCACCGAACGCGCAGAATAGTCCACGCGCTTGCCTAGCAGGTTTTGGCGGAATCGCCCTTGCTTGCCTTTCAGCATATGCGACAAAGACTTCAACGGACGGCGATTGGTACCCGTAATTTCTCGCCCCCGTCTGCCGTTATCAAAGAGTGCATCTACGGACTCCTGCAACATACGCTTTTCGTTGCGGATAATAATATCGGGCGCGTTAAGCTCTTTTAGACGACGCAGGCGATTGTTGCGGTTAATCACGCGGCGGTATAAGTCGTTTAGGTCAGAAGTGGCAAACCGCCCACCGTCCAGCGGCACCAGCGGACGCAAATCAGGCGGAATAACAGGAATTGCATCCAAAATCATCCACTCGGGCTTTAAGTTCGCCCGATGCATAGAAGTCGCAAGGTGCAACTGCTTAATCGCTTTCTTCTTCGCTAGGTCAGAAGTAATCTTTGGCATTTCTTGGCGCAGTTCTTCCGCCATTTCTTTCAGATTAATTTCTGACAGCAGATCGCGCAAAGCTTCTGCGCCAATTTTGGCGGTGAATTCGTCTTCGCCGTGTTCGTCTTGGGCGGCGATTAGCTCGTCTTCGCTCAGGAGCTGCTTTTTCTTCAAGTCGGTGAGTCCAGGCTCGGTGACGATATGCTTTTCAAAGTACAGCACGGCTTCAAGCTGTTTTAAAGTCATATCCAGCAGAACACCGATCCGCGAAGGCGGAGACTTCAAAAACCAGATATGCGCCACAGGAGCCGCTAGATCTATATGCGCCATACGCTCACGCCGCACCTTGGCTTTGGTGACTTGGACTCCGCACTTCTCGCAGGTTACGCCGCGATATTTCATGCGCTTGTATTTTCCGCAGCCGCATTCGTAATCTTTTATGGGCCCGAAAATTTTCTGGCAGAAAAGCCCTTCGCGTTCGGGTTTGAAGGTACGGTAGTTGATTGTCTCGGGCTTTTTGATTTCGCCCCAAGACCACTTGTTGCGGATATGGTCAGGGTTGGCGATGGAGATACGAATCCTGTCAAACGACTCGGGCCGTTGTTCTTCCATTGGGCGGGTGGGGCGTTGAATCATCAGGTCAGACATAAGGCAGACTCTCTATCGTTAGGGCTTAGGCGTTAGGGCTTAGGCGTTTGTTAGGGCTTAGGCGTCAGGTGGCGGATTTATCTTCCAGAGCGGGTGAAGGCTCGGGCGGCGTAGAAGCACTAGAAGTGGCGGGCAGTTCAGCTCGCTTTTCTTCGTACTGTTGCATTTCTACATTTAGGCACAAAGCCCGTAGTTCATTCACCAAAACATGGAATGACTCAGGTGTGCCTGTTTCAAAGGTTTCTTGTCCTTTGATGATTGCGTCGTAGGCTTTTGTGCGTCCTGCAACATCGTCAGACTTCACGGTTAGGATTTCTTGCAGGGTGTAGGCGGCTCCGTAGGCTTCTAGTGCCCAGACTTCCATTTCGCCGAAACGTTGTCCGCCGAAGTGGGCTTTTCCGCGCATTGGCTGTTGCGTGACAAGGCTATACGGACCAATAGAGCGTGCATGTAGCTTGTCATCTACCAAGTGATGCAACTTGAGCATATAGGCATAGCCAACAGTCACTGGACGCTCAAAGAACTCGCCTGTGCGTCCATCTACCAAACGCACCTGACCGCTTTGGTCTAATCCTGCTCGTTCTAGCATTGCGACAATGTCTGCTTCGCGCGCTCCGTCAAAAACTGGAGTCGCAACAGGCACACCTTGGCGCAGGTCTTCGCCCAGCTCTATCAAGTCTGGGTCTTTCATTGTTTCAACGGTGCGCAGTTCTTCGTCAGCCCCTGCATAGGCACTGGATATCGCCCCCCGTAGCTTGCTGGTGTCTTCGCGTCCTTGGCGGCAGGCATCTGCCAGTGCGCCGATTTTGCTTCCGACTCCAGCGACAGCCCAACCGAGGTGAGTCTCCAAGATTTGTCCGATATTCATACGGCTCGGAACCCCCAGCGGATTCAAAATAATATCCACGGGTGTACCATCTTCTAAGTGCGGCATATCTTCAACGGGTATCACCCGCGAGATGACTCCCTTATTCCCGTGCCGCCCTGCCATCTTGTCGCCAGGTTGTAGCTTACGCTTGACCGCAATATAAACCTTGACAGTCTTCAAAGCCCCAGGCGGCAATTCTGCACCTTGTTCAATCTTGCGCACTTTGTCGTCCAAGCGGTTTTGCAACTTCTTGACCCACGAGTCGTGCCGCTCACCAACCATTTCAATTTCGCGTTGGCGCGAGTCGTCGGTGACGCTAAACCGCCGCCAATCGTTTTCGGAATACTCGTTCAGGAGTGGATCATCAATTTTAGCTCCCGCTTTAACGCCTTTGGGCCCACTTGCGACTGTTTGTCCGACCAGCAGGTCGTGCAGAGTGCTCATGAAGTCATCGCGCAAGATTTCTTTCTCGTCTTCAAAGTCTTTCAGGAGTCTTTCTTTCTCGTCCTGCTCAATGGCGAGAGTCCGTTCGTCTTTCTCAACGCCACGCCTTGAGAAGACACGGACATCAACCACCGTCCCTGTGGCTCCTGGTGGAACCCGCAACGAAGTGTCGCGGGTTTCAGCGGCTTTCTCGCCGAAGATTGCTCGCAAGAGCTTTTCTTCTGGCGTGACAGGGCTTTCCCCCTTCGGTGTCACCCTGCCAATCAGAATATCGTTGGGATGAATTTCTGCCCCGATATAGACGATTCCTGTTTCGTCTAGGTTATGCAGGGCTTCTTCCCCGATGTTCGGAATATCGCGGGTGATTTCTTCTGCTCCGAGCTTGGTGTCGCGGGCGGTGATTTCAAATTCCTCAATATGCACTGAGGTGAAAGCATCATCGCGCACCACCTGCTCTGAAATCAAAATTGAGTCTTCAAAGTTATAGCCCTGCCATGACATAAAGGCGCAAAGCATATTGCGTCCTAGAGCCAGTTCGCCACGGTCGGTGGAAGATCCATCGGCGATGATTTCTCCTGCCTTGACCTTGTCGCCGACTGAGACCAAGGGGCGTTGATTGATGCAGGTGCTTTGGTTAGAGCGTTCAAACTTACGGAGCGTATAAATATCCACATTGGGTGCATCGTCATCGCTTCCGCCTTTAGCCCGCACGACGATACGCGAGGCATCTACCTGACGCACCACGCCATCGCGTTTGGCAACGATTACCGCTCCTGAGTCACGGACAACACTGGCTTCCATACCCGTGCTAACAAGCGGAGCCTGCGAACGCAACAACGGCACGGCTTGGCGTTGCATGTTTGAGCCCATAAGTGCGCGGTTTGCGTCGTCGTTTTCCAAGAACGGAATTAACGCCGCCGCGACCGATACCACTTGCTTGGGCGATACATCCATCCAGGTGACTTCTTCGGCGGGAGCGTAAACGTATTCTCCACCACGGCGGCACGAGATAATTTCTGAGACGAAGCGATTTTTTTCGTCGATTGGCTCGTTGGCTTGGGCGATGGTTTCTGTGCCTTCTTCAATTGCGGTTAGGTATTCTACTTCTTCTTGGACTACGCCATTCTTCACCCGCCGATAGGGGCTTTGAATGAAGCCATAACGATTAATCCGTGCATAGGTGGCAAGCGAATTAATCAGCCCAATATTCGGCCCTTCAGGAGTCTCAATCGGACAAATCCGCCCATAGTGCGTGGTATGCACATCGCGCACTTCAAAACCTGCCCGCTCACGAGTCAAACCCCCTGGCCCCAAAGCCGAAAGCCTACGCTTGTGGGTAATTTCGGCAAGCGGATTGGTTTGATCCATAAACTGCGACAACTGCGATGAAGCAAAGAATTCTTTGACTGTCCCTGCGATGGGCTTGGCGTTGATTAGATCTTGCGGCATAACCGACTCTAAGTCCGCCGCTGACAAACGCTCACGAATATTCCGCTCCATGCGGGTCAAGCCGATACGGTACTGATTTTCTAACAGCTCACCCACCGAACGGACACGGCGATTGCTTAAGTGGTCAATGTCATCAACATTGCCGATACCGTCTTTCAAGCGACATAGAACCCGTAGAATGGCAAGAATATCTTCCTTGCGTAGAACCCGAAGCTGGTCATCAGACTCAAACAGGCTTTCCTCTGCTCCCAGACGCGCATGGGCATGGCTCTGTGCTGCCCGCAAACGATCATTCATACGCACACGCCCGACAGGCGATAGGTCATAGCGTTCGGGGTCAAAGAATAGGCCTTTGAAAAGCTTTTCTGCTGACTCACGAGTCGGATTATCCCCAGGACGAATTAACCGATAAATATCCCGCAGTGCGTCTTCGCGGGTCAGGTTATTATCGCTTGCCATGGTGCGACAAATCGTGTCGGAGACATTAATGTTATCAATCGCCAGCACATCTACTTTTTTGACTGAAGCGTCTTCTAGCGACTTTAGAATTCCTTCGCTGATGATTGTGCCTGCGGGATGCACAACTCGCCCTGTCTCTGGGTCAAGATGGTCATAGGCTAAATATTTGCCAATGATTGAATCGCGTGGCGTAAGAATTTCTTTTACCCCGTCTTCTACTAGGCGTTCGGCGCGGCGTTTGGAAAGCTTATCGCCTTTGTCGGCGATGATTTCTCCTGTGTCGGCACGGACTAAGGCTTCGCCCAAGACAATTCCCTGATAGTGTGCGGGATTGTACGGAACCCGCCACTGGTCTGCGTCTTCTGCTACACGATAGGTGATGGTGTCGTAGAACCACGCTAAGATTTCAGCCCGCGTCATCCCTGTGACTTCGCGGTCTTGGATTTCTTCTCCTGCTTCGGCGCATTCGGCACGGCGGGCTTCTGTGCGCGCACTGTCTAGGGCGTAGAGCAGAGTCGTAACGGGCAGCTTTTTGCGCCTGTCAATGCGGACATACAGAAAGTCTTTGGCATCAAAGTCAAAGTCCAGCCACGAGCCGCGGTACGGGATTACCCGTGCTGAGTACAAGATCTTCCCTGAAGAATGGCTTGCCCCTTTATCGTGGTCAAAGAAAATTCCTGGACTACGATGCATCTGCGAGACAATAACTCGTTCGGTGCCTTTGATGATGAAGACTCCGTTTTCGGTCATGAGCGGCATATCGCCGAGATAGACCGATTGTTCTTTGGCGATGTTGAAGGTACGGTTTTCGCTGTTTTGATCGTCTAGATCGTAGAACATCATCTGCAGCTTGACCTTCAAGGGAGCTGCATAGGTTTCACCGCGTTGTCTGCACTCTTCAATGTCGTATTTTGGCTCTTCCAGCTCGTAGCCTAAGAACTGCAGCTCTGCCCGTCCTGCTGAGTCGCGGATGGGAAAGACAGAGTTAAAGACTGCTTGCAAGCCTTCTTCCTTGCGCTGGACATGCGGAGTCTCGCGTTGCAGGAACTCGTCGTACGAAGACTTCTGAACGCCGATAAGATTCGGCATATCCAGAGCTGCTTGAATTCGTCCGAATGATTTGCGCAGACGATAGCGTTTGGTTTGGAAACCGCTCATTGAATCCTCACTGATGCCGACTCGCCTTAACAGGAACCAGACGAGTCTGATTTATACAATCGGACAAGCACAACTTAGCCCATCCGTTTATGTAAGGAACAAACGCGCTTTGGCGTTTGTTCTGTTGTCTGGGTGCGTCAGGAGCACTCAGACTGCATCAGGTGGGATTACTTAAGCTCCACCTTGGCGCCAGCGGCTTCTAGTTTTTTCTTTGCTTCTTCGGCTTCATCTTTTGGCATATTTTCTTTGATTGCCTTCGGAGCCGACTCAACCAAGTCTTTGGCTTCTTTCAAGCCGAGTCCTGTTAGGGTGCGCACTTCTTTGATTACATCAATGCGCTTGTCGCCTGTTTCGGCAAGGAAGAGCGTAAATTCGCTTTTCTCCTCGCCTGCTTCTTCCGCAGGAGCTGCACCCCCTGCGACAACTGCCGCAACAGGAGCGGCGGCGGATACGCCCCACGCTTCTTCTAGCTTCTTGGCAAGTTCTGCCGCTTCTAAGACGCTCAAGCTTGAGAGCGACTCAACCAGAGTTTCGAGATTTGCTGCCATTTCTGACTCCTTGACCAGTGATTGTTGTGTTGCTTGTGGGTGTTATTCGCCTTGTGCCGCTCGCGCACCTGATAGGCGGGCGAGAGACGCGGCGGGTTCGTTAAGTGTGCGGGCAAGCTTGGCGGCGGGGGCTTGTAGGACTCCGATAATCTGCGCCCGTAGTACATCCAGCGAAGGAAGCTTTGCCAGTGCCGTGACTTGGGGTGCATCTAAGGGCGCGCCATCTAGCAGTCCGCCGATAATGGTAAACCGCTCTTCTAAGTCCTTGGCGAAATCGTTGCAGACTTTGGCTACGGCTATGCCGTCATCAGAATAGGCGACTCCGCGTTCTTCTCCCTGTAGTAAATCTAGCAGGGCGGCGTTTTGGGTTTCTGCCAAGGCGCGTTGTGCTAGGCGATTGCGGACAATACGAAACTTTGCGCTTTCTGCTCTGACTGCACGACGCAGGTTTGCGGTTTCGCCTGCGCCAAGTCCTTTCGGCTTGGTCACGACGACAAAGGCAGCCGAGCCAAGGTCACGGCGGAAATCTTCCACCCATGCCTCTTTTTGCTCTCTACGAATTGCCATAGCGAAATTCCACTTGTTAAGCTGTTGTTGCTAGAGCGTTGCGGGGTCTAGGCGCAAGCCTGGACCCATAGTTGTGCTTATGGATACCTTTTGCAGATACGATTGCTTTGCCGATTGCGGTTTTGCTTTACGGACTGCATCCATGAAGGCTTTGGTGTTGTCGTGAAGCTGGTTGGGTGTGAAGCTGCGTTTGCCAATTGCGGCGTGGACAATTCCTGCTTTATCTACGCGGTATTCTACCTGTCCGCTTTTTGCGGCGTTTACGGCGGCGGTTACATCCATGGTGACTGTGCCGAGTTTTGGGTTTGGCATAAGCCCGCGTGGTCCTAGCACTCGCCCTAGACGCCCGACCAGAGGCATTAGGTCAGGAGTTGCGATTACGCGGTCAAAATCCATTTCGCCTGCTTGTACCTTGTCGGCAAGGTCTTGGGCTCCGACGATATCTGCGCCTGCTGTTTTGGCTTCTTCGGCTTTGGCTCCTTGGGCGAAGACAGCGACTCGCACGGAGCGTCCTGTACCATGTGGCAGGGAAACCATTCCGCGTACATTCTGGTCAGATTGGCGCGGATCCACACCAAGGTTAACTGCCAGCTCTACGCTTTCATCAAACTTTGGGCTTGGCACGGCGCAAAGCAGCTCTATTGCTTCCGACAGGGGGTATTCCTTGTCGGAAACAATTGCTTCACGCGCAGTGCGTGTGCGTTTGCCGAACCGTGCCATTAGTCTACCTCCACGCCCATGGAGCGAGCGGAACCTGCGACCATACGTTTGGCACCTTCTAGATCGGCGGCGTTTAGGTCTGGCATTTTGGCTTCGGCGATTTCGGCGAGTTGTTTTTGCGAGAGTCTGCCTATCTTCTGCTTATTCGGAGTTGGCGAGCCTTTTTTCTGCTTGATTGCCTTACGGATAAACCAGCTGCAGGGGGGTGTGCGGGTTTCAAAGGTGAAAGACCTGTCGGCATAGACGGTAATCGTCACAGGAATGGGTGTATCGGGTTCGTGTTTCTGCGTGGCATCGTTGAAGGCTTTGCAGAATTCTACGATGTTTACGCCGCGTTGTCCGAGTGCTGGCCCGACGGGTGGTGCGGGATTGGCTTTACCCGCTGGGATTTCCAGTCGGATATATCCATCTACTTTCTTTTTCGGAGCCTTCGCCATTAGATTTTTTCCACTTGGCTGTATTCCAGCTCAACGGGCGTGGAGCGTCCGAAGATGGAAACCGACACTTTCAGGCGAGCCCGTTCTTCATCAACATCTTCAACGATACCGTTGAAGGAAGAAAATGGTCCGTGCGATACCCGCACCTTTTCTCCGATTTCAAAGGTGACAGCGGGGCGGGCGTGGGCGACTCCATCGTCCATTTGGCGGAGCATTCTTTGCTCTTCGTTTTTGCGCAGGGCTACGGGATGGCCTTTAGGGCCAAGGAAGCCCATTACCTTCGGCATATTTTTCAGTTCGTGCGAGACGATATCGTCTAGGTCTGCTTCTACCAGCACATAGCCCGGGAAGAATTTGCGTTCTGATTGGTGGCGTACACCACGCCGCACACCAACGACTCGTTCGGTGGGTACTTTTACGCTACCGATTTTGAGTCCAAGGTGTTTATTGTCGCGTTGCATATCTTGGATATCTTTCTGCACCTGCAACTCAAACCCTGAATGCACCTGCAGGATATACCACCGCCGTTCCGCTTCTTGAGACGCGGAGTCTCCCTCCTGTTGCGGAGGTACAGACGCAGACGGATTTGCTGTGTCCAAACGCATAGCCCTTACCCCAAACGCAACAAAAGACGCACCACACTGGCAAAGACCTGATCTACGAGCAAGAAGAAGACCGAGGCCAAAGCAACCATAATCAGCACCATGATGACACTGATTAGAGTCTCGCGGCGTGTTGGCCAAGTGACCTGCGCCACTTCGCGGCGCACTTCACGGACAAACTTGCCAGGATTGATTGCTACCATTGTGTTTTGCGTCCTGTTGCTGTTGCCGCACTGGTTAACTTGTTGGCTTACTTGTTTAGCAAGCTGGTTTAAAACTTTTTGTGCCTATCAGGTGGCACAGTACTTTCTTGTGTTCATTGCTGACACAATGTTTAAAACTTTTTGCGCCGAGCTGTGGCACAGTACTTTCTTGTGTTCATCGCTGACACAATGTTTAAAACTTTTTGTGCCGAGCTGTGACACAGTACTTTTTTGTGTCCATCGCTGACACAATGTTTAAAACTTTCGAGTCCCTGATGCGCCAATGGCAGGAGTGGAGGGACTCGAACCCCCAGCCCCCGGTTTTGGAGACCGGTGCTCTACCAGTTGAGCTACACTCCTACAACTCGTAGCGCACCACGCCGAATTCGTACGCGCTACGCCTTACTTCATCACCTTGGAGACCACGCCCGCACCAACAGTTCTGCCCCCTTCACGAATGGCAAAGCGTAAGCCTTCGTCCATCGCAATCGGAGCAATCAACTTCGCCTTAAAACTTACATTGTCCCCTGGCATTACCATCTCAGTACCAGAAGGCAACTCAACCACGCCCGTCACATCCGTTGTGCGAAAGTAAAACTGCGGACGATAATTGCCAAAAAACGGCGTGTGTCTCCCGCCTTCTTCTTTCGTCAGGATATAAACTTCAGCTTCAAACTCCGTATGCGGCGTAATCGTACCTGGCTTCGCTAAAACCTGTCCGCGTTCCACACCATCACGCTCAACACCCCGCAACAGTGCGCCAATGTTATCTCCCGCTTCACCCGTATCTAACAGCTTGCGGAACATCTCCACGCCCGTCACCGTAGTCTTAGAAGTGTCCTTGATACCGACAATTTCCACTTCTTCGCCAACATTGATAACCCCTTGCTCCACACGACCCGTAACCACCGTGCCACGACCCGAAATGGAAAACACATCTTCAATCGGCATCAAGAACGGCTGATCCTTCGGGCGTTGCGGCTGGGGAACATAAGCATCTACCTGCTCCATCAGCTTCATAATCGCTTCCGTGCCAAGTGCGCCACTATCGCCTTCCAAAGCCTTGAGTGCTGACCCACGAATAATCGGAATTTCATCTCCCGGAAATTCATACTTGCTTAGAAGTTCTTGCACTTCCACTTCTACCAAGTCCAAAAGCTCAGCATCATCCACTTGGTCGCACTTGTTCAAGAACACCACTAGGGCAGGAACTCCCACCTGACGAGCAAGCAAAATATGCTCACGGGTCTGCGGCATAGGCCCATCGGTTGCTGACACAACCAACACCGCCCCATCCATTTGCGCAGCCCCTGTAATCATATTCTTCACATAGTCCGCGTGACCTGGGCAATCCACATGGGCGTAGTGGCGGTTTTCGGTTTCATACTCCACATGCGAAGTAGAAATCGTAATCCCCCGCGCCTTTTCTTCAGGAGCTTTATCAATCTGCTCGTAGTCGGTGAATTCAGCTCCGCCTTTCTCCGCCAAGACCTTGGTGATAGCGGCGGTTAGAGTCGTCTTGCCGTGGTCCACATGACCAATCGTGCCGATGTTACAGTGCGGCTTGTTGCGCTCAAACTTTTCTTTCGCCATTTGACTTGCTCTCTCCTGCGTGTCTCTACTCGTGTTCGCTGTACTCGTGTTGCAGTCTGTTGCCTGCGTGTTATCCGCCTACGGGTTGCAACGCACACGAGCGGGTGATGGGGATCGAACCCACACAACCAGCTTGGAAGGCTGGGGCTCTACCATTGAGCTACACCCGCGTTTCGCGATACTCGGTGGAGGGGGCTGGATTCGAACCAGCGTAGGCAAAGCCAACGGATTTACAGTCCGCCCCCTTTAACCACTCGGGCACCCCTCCGAATGGGTGTGTGTTGGTCTGGGATGATTGTGATAACGGTTTGTGTTAATAAACGTATGCGCGTTTGGTTCTGCAGTGGGGATTCTGAAATGTAAAGTGTAAGGCGCACAATCCCCGCCCAAGATTTATCTGTGGCTTGGGTGGAGAGTGATTACCTAACTTCCAGAGTGGCTTGAAGATAGGCTCTATTTGGAAAAACTGCAACCCCTCCTTGGTTTGGGCTCGTAGCAGGACAATTCCACCGCCTTTTGAGCAAATTGGCAATTTTGCGCGGAATTCAAACGGAATTCGTATGAAAAACAGAAAGATAGCAGAAAATCGCAGGAAATCAGGGACAAAATCGCCTTCTCGCAAGGCTTTTCGCACAACTTCTCGGACAGCTTCGGGCAGGCACTCCCGTGATGGTAGTTCTAGCGATGGAGTCTGGCTTTACGGAACCCACGCTGTCCTAGCGGCTTTGGCTAATCGTAGGCGGCGTTTCCTGCGTCTCTGTGCCACTTCTGAGGGGGTAAGGCGCCTACCTACTACAGACAGGGCGGAAAGCCCTCCACGCGGCTTAGGCTTGCCCCTAGAGCCAGAAATTTTAGCCCCCAGCCAGCTTGTCCGCCTTTTGCCGCCAGATGCCGTGCATCAGGGATTAGCCCTGCTCACCGAACCCCTCCCCCCCGTGAGTCTGGAAGACTTGATGCAAAGCGAATCTGCGCAGAGTGAGTCCTGCCTAATTGTCGCCCTAGACCAAGTCAGCGACCCGCGCAATGTCGGAGCTGTCCTACGGTCAGCCGCCGTTTTCGGAGCCAAGGCAGTACTCACCACCGAACGCAAAGCCGCCAGCGAAAGCGGAGCTTTGGCTAAGGCAGCAAGTGGCGGATTAGAAATTGTCCCACGGGTGGCGGTGGGCAACTTGGCACAGGCTTTGGCGAGCCTGAAAGAACAGCACGGCTTTTGGATCTACGCCTTCGCGTCAAGCACAGGAAGGCTTACACACGCACACGGCAAGCCGCCAAATGAAAAGCCGCCAAACCACAAGCCACCAAACGACAAGCAAGTACAGCTCACGCTAGAGCAAGCGGCGGCACAAGCGGTCAGGCAAGCCACGCCTGACTTTCCTGTGCGTGTGGTCTTGGTGCTAGGAGCCGAAGGCAAAGGTGTGCGTCCGTTGGTGGCGAAGCAAGCTGATGCGTGGGTGCGAATTCCTACGGCAGGAGATTTGTCTGAGCTGAATGTCTCTAACGCGGCGGCGGTAGCACTCTATGCATTCCAGCAGCCAGAGCCTAGCGAAACCGAAGCGAATTAACTTGAAGCAATATCTCCTACTGCCAGTGCCATTTTTCAAGCAGAGTCGTTTTGGGGTGTTGTTAGAATACGAACGGGAGTGATAGAATTACCCTATGAGCGAAGTTACTGACCTTATGAACAAGGCTCCGAATGACCTTGAGTCGTTCTGGATGCCCTTCACGCCGAACCGCATTTTCAAGCGTGATCCGCTTTTGTTGAGCGCGAGCAAAGGGGCCTGCTACTACACCCCTGACGGACGTGAAGTGGTAGATGCGGCGGCAGGCTTGTGGTGCGTCAATGCTGGACACGGACGCACAGAAATCGCCGATGCAGTGAATACGATTTTGCGGCAATCGGATTTTATTCCGACTTTTCAATTTTGCCATCCGCTGGCGTTTGCGGCGGCGGCGAAGGTTTTGAGTTTTACGCCCGAGGAATATTCGCAGGTTTTCTTTGCCAACTCAGGGTCGGAAGCGATTGATACGGTTCTTAAGATTGCTTTGGCGTATCACTATGCTTGCGGTGAGCCGCAACGCAATCGTTTTATCTCGCGTTCTAGGGGCTATCACGGAATTAATATGGGCGGGACGAGTCTTGCGGGGATTATGAAAAACCGCATGCAGTTTCAAAGTGTTTTGCCGAACATTTCGCATATTCGTGATACGCATGATTTGGCTCGCAATGCTTTCTCGCGCGGACAGCCCGCCCACGGAGCAGAATTCGCCGATGACCTAGAGCGGCAGATTGCCATCTACGGAGCCCACACAATCGCGGGAGTCATCGTAGAGCCTGTTGCGGGTTCTACGGGGGTTTTGATTCCGCCGCAGGGCTATTTGGAAAGACTGCGTGAAATTTGTGACCACCATGGCTTGCTGTTGATTTTTGATGAAGTGATTACGGGCTGGGGCAGGTTGGGGACTCCGTTTGCCAATCAGTATTTTGATGTGAAGCCTGATTTATTTACTTTGGCGAAGGGTTTGACGAATGGCACGATTCCGATGGGAGCTGTTGTGGCTCGTGAAGGAATTTACGAAGCCTGCTTAGACTGGGCGGAGCGCACGGGCGAGATGATTGAGTTTTATCATGGTGGTACCTATGCGGCGCATCCAGTGGCTTCGGCGGCTTTGTGTGCGACATTAGACATTTACCGCAACGAGCGTTTGTTTGACCGTGTGCGTGATGATTTAGCGCCTTTGCTGGAAGAAAAGTTGCACTCTTTGGCTGATGCTCCGCATGTGATTGACATTCGCAATCTGGGCTTTATCGGGGCGGTAGAGTTAGCCCCCCGTGAAGGCGCGCCAGGCAAACGTGGTATTGAAGCTTCGCGTCTGTGCTTTGAACGCGGAGCGATGGTGCGTTTTACGGGTGATACGCTTGCTTTTTCGCCTCCCTTTATTGCTGAAGAAGAGCACTTAGACAGGATCGTAACTGCTGTGCGGGGTGCATTGGAAGCACTTGCTTGAGCTTTACCGCACGCTTGTTGCCTACGCGCTAGATAAAGTTTGCCGCAAGCCTGTTGCCTACGGGATGGAGTGACAAGAAGGGAATTTATGGGGGACAAGAATATGCATATCGGAATTCCCAAAGAAATTAAAAGCGCGGAATTTCGCGTTGGTATGACTCCTGCGGGTGTGCGTGAGCTGACGGAAGCAGGACACAAGGTTTTGGTTGAGCGCAACGCGGGTTCTGCGATTGGCTTTGACGACTCTGCCTATCGTGCCAATGGAGCAAAAATCGCCACCACCGCGCAGGAAATCTTCGCCAAGAGCGATTTGCTGGTTAAGGTCAAGGAGCCACAGCCATCTGAAACTCGGCTTTTGCGTAAGGGGCAGACGCTTTTTACCTTTCTGCATCTGGCTCCTGACTTACAGCAGACTAAGGCTTTGCTGAAAAGCGGAGCTGCCGCCATTGCCTACGAAACGGTTACCGACCAACACGGCAGGCTTCCTTTACTGGCTCCGATGAGTGAAGTGGCGGGGCGTATGTCGGTGCAGGTGGCGGCGAATTGTCAGCACCTATTTGGGCAAGGAAGCGGTGTTCTGCTCGGTGGCGTACCTGGGGCAGCTCCAGGGCGGGTTTGTGTTATTGGCGGTGGTGTATCGGGTGCGCAGGCGGCGCGTATGGCTGTGGGGCTTGGTGCGCAGGTCACGGTCTTGGATAGAGACTTAGAAAGACTGCGCGTATTAGACGAGCAGTTTCAAGGCAGATTGCGTACCCGCTATGCCACGACTGAAGCTGTGGAAGAAGAAGCTTTGCGCTCTAATGTTGTTGTGGGTGCGGTGCTTATTCCTGGAGCCAGTGCGCCCAAGCTTTTAAAGCGGGTGCATTTGAAGAAAATGATCCGCGGAAGTGTTTTGGTGGATATTGCCATTGACCAAGGTGGCTGTTTTGAGACTTCGCGTCCGACGACTCACGAAGACCCGACATATGTTGTAGATGGCGTGGTGCATTATTGTGTCACCAATATGCCAGGTGCTGTGGCTCGTACTAGTACACAGGCTTTAACCAACGCGACTTTGCCCTATATTGTGCGGCTTGCTTCGCGGGGTACGCGAGCGGCTTTAGAAGAAGACTCACACCTACGCGATGGGCTTAATGTTTGCGCGGGGACAATTACGCACCCCGCAGTTGCCGAAGCGCATCGTATGAACTGCCTTGACCCCCTGAAGGCGATTGAGTCGGGTGTATTTGCGACAATGGCTTCTACGCCACGCCGAGCCAAGGCTACGAGCCAGAAGGCAAAACCCAAAGCCAAGAGCAAAACCCGCCGCTTGCATTGAAGTGCATTAAATCGAAGTGCATTGAATTGAAGTGCATTGAAGTGCGGGCTAGAAGGCAAGCCTTAACAGTCAAGCCTTGAAAGGGCGAGAGTCTATTTCCGCAGGTCTTGGAGTTGCATCACCCGCCCTGCCAGAACCAGCATTGGCTTACGCCACATACGCCCCCCAGGGAACTGCCAAGCCCGTACCTTTTCTAACAGAGCAAAATCGCTTCCTTGCCCTGCCCTGCCTGTGGCAAGCGAGTCGTTTTGCGCTCCGTCTATTTCTTGTGCCATGGCGTGAGCGGCTACCTGTGTCAGCAAGACTCCTGACCCCGAATAGCCGTGGGCGTAATACGCCCCTGTGCCTAATCTGCCAACGCGAAAGGCTCGGCGGGCGGTGATTGCCAAAAGCCCGCCCCAAGCGTAATCAATTTTCACTCCTTCAAGGCTTGGCAGAAGGTTAACCATCATCTTGGCTACAATCGTATCGGAGTTACGTATATTTTCCTTACCGCTGTAATTTGCTCGGGCACCAAATAAAACCCGATGATCCGAAGTGCGGCGATAGTATTCCCCTAAGTTGCGATTGGTTGCCACCGAAAGATCGCGTGGCAGAATTGATTCTGCGCCTTCCTTGCCTAACGACTCGGTTGCGACAACAAATGAGCCGACAGGCAAGATTTCACGATTAAGAATTGGATGTTTAAAATTCTGATAGGCATTGCAGGCTACAACCAATTGGTCGGCAACAAGATCTCCCTTGGCGCAATAGATTTGATAGGGGCTTGCGGCTTTACCTTTTTCAGCCCCTGTGCGTTCCCAGCCTAAAACCAGTGTGTCTTCATAGATTTTGCCTCCCTGTGCGACAATTGCCCGTGCCATTCCTTGACAGTACTTCAAGGGGTGCATATGCCCGCCTTCTGTTTCTAGCAATCCGCCAATATAACGCGGAGAATTAACCACCGTACAACTTTCTTCGTTTCCCTCTAGCATCTGGGTTTCTGTGTAGCCATAGGAAGCAAATTCGCGTTGTAGTTCGCGTGCGTCTTGCATCTGGTGCTTGCCTTCGCAGGCGTGGTAATAGCCCCGCCGTAAATCACAGTCTATGCCATAGCGTTCAGCCCGCTGGACAATCCGCTCTTGCCCTTCGCGGGTCATGGCGAAGACCCGTGCTGCCCCTTCCTTACCGAAGTCACGCAGATACGGAGCCGAACGACAAGGCGTAAACGAACAGATATGCCCGCCATTGCGTCCTGAAGCGCCCCAAGCGACACGGTTGGCTTCTAGCACGGCTACCCGTGCCCCGCGTTCTGTTAGCTCTAAAGCTGTGGCTAATCCCGTTAGCCCGCCACCAATCACGCAGACATCTACCCTGTCGCTACCGACAAATTCAGTAAAGCGCAGTTCTGTATCAGCCGTAGCCGCATACCACGAGTCGATATGCGCACCCCCGTGGGCGAAGCTTCCCGTACGTGCCTGTGCTGTTAGCCGCACCGACTCTTGCGAAGCCATCTTGTCAGGGGTTAGTGAAACCATACGGAAAACACAACTTAGAAAGCAGAGCTAGGCAGAAGGCGTTAAAAATCGGTTTGTATATTCCTGCACCACATCGCCTTTACGAAATCCTGGAACCGAAGTGGTGTGCTTTTGTGCTAATTCGGCAAAGTTCATCTCTTTGAAGAGTCGGTGGTGGACTTTTTTGTTGTTGGCTTTGAAAAGCATCCATTGCTTGTGTTTTTCGCAATCTTGGGCTCGTGTTTCCCGTCGTGCGTAATTTTGCCAGCCTTGGCAGGGTACAGCAAAATCAAATGGCTTCTGGAACATTTTCAGTGCGGCTTGGGTGTTGTTGTATTGGTGCATCACAAAATCTGGATGGGCTATGGGTGGTGCACGATACAAGCGCAAGTTTTCAAAGTTTCCGTTTAATTTTGTCCAAATCTGAAACTCTGTATTGACGGAGTAATCGGGCTTGCTTGCTGTTCGGAAAGAAAGTTTATCCAGACGCTGGGCGTAGATTAGCTTTGCCTCTTTTTCAATTTGTTTATGAATAAAGTGCTTGGCAAAGATTACGGGTACGATGAAAGCGACTGTGTCGGCGATTGTGAAGGCTTTATTGACGAACTGCACTGCTAGGTGTCCGCGTTTGCCGAATGGTGGATTGCCGATAACGACAACTTGCTCTCGTTCAATTCCGTTTGGAATGAGTCGGTGCGAGCGACACTTTAGAAAATTTCGTTTTAAAATTTCTTTTGCTCGTGGGTCAAGGTCTAGCCCGACTCGTTGGGTTTTGGGTAGCAGGATATAGAAGACTCCGTCTCCTGCGCTGGGTTCTACGAAGAAAGCCGAGTCCAAGCCGCCTTGGACAAGCCCATGCACAACAGGCTGAAGTGTCTGCCAGCAGTTTTGCGCGACTTGTGGTTTGGTGTAGAACTGGTCCAGTTTTTCTGCGGAGCTGTTTTTATCGGTCACGGTTTGCTCTTGTGCTACTGTTGCTTTGCGGTATGAATTGATGCAGATTGATACTGCACTGCCTTTACGAGCTTTTGCAATAGCGATTTTTGCGGGTTTTGGCTTTTTGGAGTCCTGCTTGCGCGGGTCTTGAAAGGGTCTGTGCGGAGTTCTGTGTAGAGCCTACGCGGAGTTCTGTGCGGGGGCGGTTTCTGAAACGATTCTGAAGGGTTTTATGAGTGGTGAGCCGATAGGGACTCGAGAAGAGCTTTTGTCCTTTTTGAAGGGGCGGAAGATTATGGAAGTGGAGTGTTTGGTGCCTGACCTTGCAGGTATGCCACGCGGTAAAATTCTCCCTGTGGAGAAGTTCGTGGCGGGTCTGGAAGGGCGTGGAATGCGCGTACCTGAAACGGTTTTTCAGATGAGCGTTACGGGTTCTTACTCGGATGAAATCGCGGATACGAGTCGTGATTTATTCTTAATCCCTGACCCGAAGACAGCGCGGATTGTGCCGTGGTATCACGAAGATCCGACTCTGCAGATTATCTGTGATGCGGAATTTTTAGATGGAAGTCCTACACCGATTGCGCCGCGTGGTGTCTTGCGGCATGTGTTAGACGCGTATGAAGAAATGGATATTCGCCCTATTGTTGCGCCTGAGATTGAGTTTTACCTTGTAGACCGCAACGAAGACCCAGATTATCCCTTACGTACGCCGATTGGCCGCACGGGGCGGCGGGATACTTCACGCCAGAGTTTGAGCGTAGATGGGGTTAATGAATACGGTGAAGTTCTGAACACTATGTTTGATTACTGCGAGGAGTCGCGGATTGAAATTGACACCTTGTCGCACGAAAGTGGAGCAGGACAGATTGAGGTGAATTTTCATCATGGCGATCCGATGGAGATGGCGGATCAAGCGTTTTTGTTTAAGCGTACTTTGCGTGAAGCGGCGTATCGTAAAAGTATTTACGCGACTTTTATGGCGAAGCCGATGCAGCACGAGCCTGGGAGTTCAATGCATATTCACACCAGCCTGACCGATGTAAAAACGGGACATAATTTGTTTTCGTCTCCGAAGGCGGGGAAGGAAACTGCGTTATTTCATCATTTCTTGGGTGGAATGCAACGGCATGTTTTGGCGGCGATTCCGTTTATGGCTCCGTATGTGAATTCGTATCGTCGTTTAATGCCAGGGCTAGATGCACCGATTAACACGCACTGGGGGTATGATAATCGCACTGTTGGCTTTCGTATTCCGTTGGACAAGCCGCAGAGTCGTCGTGTTGAAAATCGGATTGCGGGTTCGGATGTGAATCCCTATTTGTTGATTGCGACGAACTTGGCTTGTGGTTTGTTGGGTTTGCGTGAGAAGCGTCGAGCCCGCAAGCCATTGGAGTCCAAAAAGAGTGCTTGGGATTTACAGCACCAGTTGCCCTTGACCTTGTATCAGGCTTTGGATCGTATGAGTCGTGATAAGGCGTTTCGCGAGGTGATGGGTGATGATTTCACGCGGCTCTATGCGATTGTCAAGGAAGACGAAATGGATGAGTTTCAAAAAGTCATTTCGCCGTGGGAGCGTGAAAATCTGCTTTTGAGTGTTTAGTCTGTTGTTGTGGTTTGTGTGGTGTTGTGGTTTGTGTGGTGGCACTTGACTTGCGGTGGTGGCTTTGACAGGCTCCAGTGGTGTTAGGTGTGTTTAGAGACGAGAGGTTTTGCTATGGCGGTGACTGAAGTTCCTGTGCGTAATTCTACGGCTCGCTGGAAGGGCTTGGATGTTGCGCATCATTTGGCTCCACAGAACAACTACCACGACCTGAAGCGCAAGGAAGGTGGTGCGCGGATTATCACCGAGAGCAAAGGCGTGTGGCTGAGCGACTCGGATGGTAACCGCTTTATTGACGGTATGGCGGGCTTGTGGTGCGTGCAGATTGGCTACGGACGCGAAGAGCTAGCTGAAGTTGCAGCCCAGCAGATGCGTGATTTGCCCTATTACAATTCGTTTTTTAAAACGACAACTGCGCCGACGGTTGAGTTAGCGGAAGCTTTGTCTGAGTTAACGGGTGGCAAATTGCCGTATGTTTTTTTTGGTAGTGGTGGTTCTGAGAATAAAGACTCGTTTGTGCGTATGGCGCGTTTTTATTGGTCGGTGCAGGGTAAGCCTGAGCGTAAGAACTTTATCACGCGTGATCTTGCGTATCATGGTAGTACGCAGGTGGCGGCGAGTCTTGGTGGATTGCGTCCGTTGCATACGCATTTTGGTTTGCCGTTGGAGGGGTTTCACCATGTTTTGCCTCCCTATCACTTTGGCTTTGCCAATGAAGGCGAAAGCGAGGAAGAATTCGGCAAGCGCGCCGCGCAAGCTGTAGAAGACAAAATCTTAGAGCTGGGTCCTGACACTGTGGCGGCGTTTTTGGGTGAGCCGATTATGGGTGCGGGGGGTGTATTGGTGCCGCCGAGCAACTACTGGCCGTTGGTGGAGAAGATTTGTCGCAAGTATGACATTTTGTTTGCGGTGGATGAAGTGATTAATGGTTTTGGTCGTACGGGGCGTTGGTTTGCGCACGAGCACTGGAACCTGCAGCCTGACTTTATGTCTTTGGCGAAGGGAATTTCTTCGGGGTATGTTCCGTTGTCGGCGGTGATGGTGGCGGATCGGGTTGCGAAGGTTTTGATTGATAGTGGTGAAGCGTTTATGCATGGCTATACCTATTCGGGTCATCCTGTGTGCTGTGCGGTGGCGTTGGAGAACATACGGATTATGCAGCGTGAGTCGATTGTTGAGACTTTTGCTGAAGATATGGCTCCGTATTTTGCGCGTTGTTTGCAGGAGCGGTTTGCGGATCATCCGTTGGTTGGCGAAGTGCGTTCGTTTGGGGGCTTGGCGGCGATTGAACTGGTTCCTGACAAGAAGGGGGAGCCGCGCAGGCGTTTTTCTCCTATGGGTGAAGTTGGGGTTTTGTGCCGCACGTATTGTTTGAAGAACGGAGTGATTTCGCGGGCGGTGCGGGATTCTATGATTTTGTGTCCGCCTTTGGTGATTACCCGCGAGGAAATGGATGAAATGCTATCCCGCCTTGCCAAAGCGATAGACTCCACCGCCAAGGAATTAAATATTCTCTAATTCGGCATCAGTGTCAGCCCCTTACGGCTACGGCGAGAGCGTAAGACTAGTGGGATTACCTAGCTCCCATTTTTGAGACGAAGCCCCACCGAGTGCCCGTAGGGCACGAGCGCGAGCGGAGTGGAGCGTTAGCGAACGGAGCGAAGCGGACGCCGTGAAGCGTCTTGCGCGTAGCGCATCGCTTCACGGCACTAGGCGGCGCAAGCCGCCGTAAATTAAATGTTGCGAGAAAGCCCGCCCCTAACCCATTCTTCTGCGGCTTAGAAATCAGGGTAGTTAGAAGACAAGCCAGATGCGGCAAAAGCACGCACAAGCGTGCATAGCAAGACTTGCCAAAATCCTGTAAAGCCGCTAAAAGTCAGGCATGACAAAACGCATTCGCGCCAAAAGCAAGCTTGAACGCCGCTTGGGGGAAAACCTTTGGGGCAGGCCGAAGAGCCCTGCCAACAAGCGTCCCTATCCGCCGGGTCAGCACGGGCAACGCCGTCGCAAGCAGACTGATTACGGTATTCAGTTGCAGGGCAAGCAGAAGCTGCGGGGGTATTACGGAAATATTGGTGAGCGGCAGTTTCGCCGTTATTACCAAGAAGCCGTGCGCCGCAAAGGGGATACAGGGGCGCATTTGGTTGAGCTTCTGGAACGCCGTTTGGACACTACGCTCTATCGGGCGAAATTTGCTCCGACAATGTTTGCGGCACGGCAGTTTATCAGCCACGGGCATATTTTGGTTGATGGCAAGCGGGTGACGATTCCTTCTTATTCTTTGAAAGACCGACAAGTCGTTAGTGTGCGTGAGAAGAGTCGTACGCTGGCGGTGATCTTAGAAGCCACGGCTATGCCCGAGCGGGATATTCCTGCGTATCTAGAAGTAGACCAGAAGGAAATGTCTGTGTGCTATTTGCAGGGGCCAACTTTGGAAGATATTCCGTACCCTGTCCGTATGGAGCCAAACTTGGTCGTGGAATACTACTCGCGCTAAAGGCGCATTTTTTCAGTGGAGTTTTTATGTTGCTCCTACTGACTCCGTTCTTTTTTGCTTTCATCTTGGTCTTCCTTGCCGTTGGCTCTTGGGCAGTCGTCCGTGTGCCTTTTGGCTTTCGCCACACAGGCCCAGACTTCAGGCACGGTGGCAAGGTTTTGCTTTTGTCGCTTGTGCTTTTTGTTCTCTCGTTTCACTTCATCGGACGCGGACTCCTAGACCAGTACAGAGCCACTGCGCTCTACCACGAGCTTACGCGCTTTATGCTGGAAACCGTGGCAGAACGCGACTCGGGGGTAGCCCAACGCCTACGCACGGGCAGCTTGGATAAGCGCGACACCATAGAGCAGCTCTACGGTGTGCGCTGGCAGGAAGGATTAGAAGCAGGCGATACACAAGACTGGCAAGCCTATGCTATCGCCAATGCGGCGGTGCTGGTTTTTATCCGCGACCAGCGTCAGTGGAAAGAGTGCAACGCTCTGTTGCTAAACGGCAAGGTGCAACCGCAAACCCACTTTGGCGGTGGGTTTACATCTAGAAGATCTGAAGAGAGAGACCAAGCCCTGACCTATAGGGAGGCATTGATAGAACGCGTTTTAGCCATAGAGCGTCTGCGGGAAAATATAAATCCAGAAGTGGAAGCACTTCCTTTGCCTCTTTTGCCTCCCTTGCAGACCATCGCGGCGATTTCAGCGGTCGTGCTAGACCAAAAGCAATTCACCCGCTGGGACTTACGCTCTTATGTGCGCTTACAGATGGGACACATACTTGACGCTGAAGAAACCCACCGCGCTTGCCTGTGGGGAGTCGCCTTCCACGAAGAAGTTGCAACCCGCTCGCCCCGAGTCATTGCCAGTGCCTTGAAGCAGTCAATTCACTTTGCCTTCCCTGATTGAGCTATTGCCCCACAGATAAACACAGGTGCAAGCACAGGTGCAAGCACAGTGGGCAAACACGGGCGCAAAGAGAGAAGAAAGGTACGGGCTACGGGATTAAAGTCCCGCTAAGAATACCAGCAACAGCAAAGCGACAATGTTGGTAATCTTAATCATCGGATTCACCGCTGGTCCTGCCGTGTCCTTATACGGATCCCCTACCGTATCGCCCGTCACCGCCGCCTTATGGGCTTCTGAACCCTTGCCATCTGTGTCGCGGTCTTCAATGGCTTTTTTGGCGTTGTCCCAGGCTCCACCGCCAGCGGTCATAGAAATGGCGACAAAGAAGCCTGTGGCGATTACACCTAATAGCAAGGCTCCAAGCCCTGCTAGGGCTGAGTCCAGCCCCGCTATTGCCCACAGGATGACCACAAACACCACAGGCACGACAACAGGCAAAAGCGCAGGAATAATCATCAAGCGAATTGCCTTGTGGGTCAGGATATCCACGCAGGTGCCGTATTCAGGGCGAGCCGTGCCTTCCATAATGCCCGAGATCTCGCGGAACTGGCGGCGCACTTCCTGCACCACAGAAGAGCCAGCAACGCCGACTGCCCGCATTGCCATAGCTCCGAATAGGTAGGGCAAGCCCGCGCCAATCAGCAAGCCCACCACAACCCATGGATTCGCCAACGAGAAATCTAGCTGAATTCCACTCAATAGCCCGTCAGACTGCTTGGCGTAATAGTCTAGGTCTTGCGTATAGGCGGCGAACAGCACCAAAGCCCCCAAACCCGCCGAGCCGATTGCATAGCCCTTGGTCACAGCTTTTGTTGTATTCCCTACTGCGTCTAACGCATCGGTAGCTTCACGGACAGTTGCGTCTAACCCCGACATCTCGGCGATACCTCCCGCGTTGTCGGTAACAGGCCCATAGGCATCAAGCGCAACAATCAAGCCCGCAAAGGCAAGCATAGCTGTGACCGCGATTGCTATACCCATAAGCCCTGCTAGCGAAGCGGTTATGGCAATTGCTCCTGCGACAATAAGCGCGGGGGCTGCTGTGGCTTCCATAGAAACCGCCAGCCCTTGGATGATATTGGTAGCGTGTCCTGTTTCAGAAGCCCGCACCAACGATTGCACGGGCTTGTATTCGGCTCCTGTGTAGTATTCGGTCACGACAATCAAAAGTGCCGTGACGACGATCCCGACAAGCGCACAGACAAAAAGCGGCATTTGCCCTGCACTACCTTCCAAGACCACAACTGTTGCTCCGTAGAGCAACGGCACAGACAAAACCGCCGCCAAGCCAAACCGCCGATAAAAGGCATGCATAATGTTTTTGTTCGCTCCCAGACGCACACCTGCCACGCCAACCATAGACGCAATCAGGCACACTGCCGCCACCGCCAAGGGATAAAACACCAAAGCACTTTGAATCCCGCCTGCTATTGCGGCGAGACTCATCGTTGCTACGAGCGTGACGACATAGGTTTCAAACAAGTCCGCCGCCATACCTGCGCAATCACCGACATTATCGCCAACATTGTCGGCAATCACTGCAGGGTTACGCGGATCATCTTCAGGAATTCCTGCTTCAATCTTACCGACTAAGTCTGCTCCAACATCGGCTCCTTTGGTGAAGATACCGCCGCCCAGACGGGCAAAAATAGAGATTAGCGAAGCTCCGAAGCCCAAGGCTATCAGGGCTTCTAGAATGTGCCTTGTGTCGCTTTCTCCGCCGTGAGACTGCGAGAGCAGAAGTGCAAAAAATCCGCTTACCGAAAGCAAGGCCAAGCCTGCAACCAGAAGACCCGTTACGGCTCCTGCGCGAAAGGAAACTTTGAGTCCTGGTTCAATTCCGCCTGTTTGTGCGGCGTAGGCTGTGCGTAAATTGGCTCGTACTGAAACATGCATTCCGATGTAGCCTGCGGCTCCTGACAGGACTGCGCCAATCAAAAAGCCCAAAGCTGTAGAAAGGGAAAACAACAAGCCGAGTGCTATCAGGATTATCACTCCGACGAGGGCAATGGTTTTGTATTGCCGATTTAGATACGCCGCGGCGCCTTCTTGGATGGCGCGGGCGATTTCTTGCATCTTCTCGTTGCCCTGCCCTTGGTTTAGGACAGAACGAGTCATAAATCCGCCTTGCAGCAGAGCCACGAGTGAAACGACAATTACAAAGGGCAGGATAAAGGCTTCCATTACGGAGTCTCCGTTGTGTGGTGCGATGGTGGTGATGGAGTGAATTCGGGCTTATCCGTGACGGATGAGCCAAGCGAATCCCCTTGATGACGAATCACCTTGATGAAAGGAGTGTTAACGGGGTGAGGTTACGATTCTGACCAAAAAAAGCAAGGGTAGCAAGGGTAAGGGCAAAGGCTTGGGCAAAGGCTAGGACAAAGCCACGGGAGAGGTAAGGGGCAAGCCCTATGCCGATTGTGCCTGCTGTGGGCTCTGTGCGCCCCGTGGAGCATCTGTTTCGCCTTGGGGGTAAAACACCCCAAGCCCTATGCCGATTGTGCCTGCTATGCGCTCTGTGCGCCCTGTGGAGCGTCTGTTTCGCCTTGGGGGGGAAATATACCCAAGCCCTATGCCGATTGTGCCTGCTGTGCGCTCTGTGCGCCCTGTGGAGCGTTTGTTTCGCCTTGGGGAGTGTTAGGACTAGGCGCAGAAGGAATCTGCCCCAGCAGGACTATAGAAACGCCCAGAGCAACAAGAATCGGCAGGGCAAGCAAATTGAGCTGATACCAGCCCAGCAGGTTAAACAGCGTCCCTGAGGTGAACGAAGACAGGACAAGTGCCGACAGGATAACCACTTCGTTGATTCCCTGAATTCTTGCGCGTATTTCTCCTGTGCCGAGCTTGGCGACAATGGTGGAAGCTCCGACGAACAGGAAATTCCAGCCTACTCCGAGTGCTATCAGGGCAAGCATAAAGCGCACCGTGTCAGGAATTGCCATTGCGAAGTGTATTCCTGACGAAATCATCAAAACCGCGACACCAGCAGCCAGCACCTTGTGCACGCCAAATCTATCAATTAGCGAGCCTGTAAAAAACGAAGGCAAATACATTGCCAAGACATGCAACTGGATTGTGCGGGCTATGGCAGGAAATTCAATTCCAATATCTCGCATCGCCAACGGAGTCGCCAGCATTAACAAATTCATAATTCCATACGCGACTGCACTAAAAATCGCGGCAAGAAAAAAAGTGCGTTTTGGCACCGACTGCGAAAAAAGCGGAAGCTTTTTCTTATCTCCTGACAATTTGTCTCCTGACAATTTGCCTCCTGCCAGTTTGGCGCGAGAGTCTTGCCTGTCAGATCTTTTGCCAGCAGGGGTTTCGCTTTTCAAAAAGCACATCAAAAGCAAAGCAAAAGCCCAAACCGCTATCAGCATCATGGCTGAACCTGCAAATTCTTCGGCAAATAGAAACCGTCCCTGATTGGCGAGCTGTGGGCCAATCAAGGCGGCGATAACTCCCCCCGCCAAAACCCAAGAAACTGCGCGGTTGTGAAGCCGCTCGGGTGTGCCTTCTACGGCGGCAAAGCGATAGAAGATGGCAAAGGCGGCGGCGGCTCCGAGCAGGCTATAGCCGACAAGCAGAAGCCCAAACAGCGAGTGCAGCAACGCCGCCGAAACCAGAATTCCGCCGATGATTCCTAAGCTGGCTCCGAACAGAAAGCCGTAACGCCGTCCGACGCGGTACATCCACTTGGAAACCCAGAAGCTCAAGATCATCTGGGTCAGAGCCAAAACACCGAATGGCAAGGTGGCAAGTTCGGGTTTTCCAGTTAATGACTCTCCGACAATTGCCGAATAAGGCACCAGCGAAGAAAACATACTGATAAGACAGGCATGGCCTGCGGCAAGCACCAGTATGTTGCGATAGGGGCCAAGAGCGGGCACAGGTTTCACTGATTCTTTACAGATGTCTTCACAGAGTCTTTATAGAAGTCTTTACAGAAGTCATCACAGAGTCAAAAGTTAAAGCGGAGTCCATAGCTCCACAAAAGCCGCTTGCTTAGAGCTTAGTGTCAGGCGGCGTTGGGATACAAGTTATGTCCGAAGAGCGTTTGGTCTTCGGGCGGTAAGCGCACTTCTTCTGCATAGGCGGTGGCGAGTGTTTTCGTAACCTCGCCTGGCGTAAAGGAAAGATCATCAATCTGCCGCACAGGAGTCACTTCAGCGGCAGTGCCACAAATAAAGACTTCTTCGGCGTTGGTGAGTTCTTCGGGTGTAATTCGCCTTTCTATCACTTCAATTCCGCGTTGGCGGGCTAGGGCTATGACTGTGCGGCGGGTAATTCCGTCTAGGAAGCAATCGGCGATTGGCGTGTGCAGTTTGCCGTCTATCACCAGAAACAGGTTTGCGCCTGTGGCTTCGGCAAGAAAGCCCCGCCAATCCAGCATAAGCGAGTCGTCGTAGCCATCGGCTTCGGCTTGGTGTTTTGACAGGGTGCAGATCATGTATAGCCCTGCCGCTTTAGACTGCACAGGAGCCGTATCAGGTGCAGGCCTACGCCAAGCGGAAGTTTTCAGGCGAATTCCACGCGCTAAGTCTTCGGGAGAAAAATACGAAGGCCACTCCCAGCAGGCGATGGCGACAGAAATGCCAGCTTTTTGTCCTGATACTCCCATTTGCCCACTGCCCCGCCAAGCCGCTGGACGCACATACGCATCTTTTAAGCCTTCTGATTGCAACAGGTCTAGGGTGGCTTTTTCTAGTGCTTCTACTGAGTAGGGAATTTCAAAGTCCAGAATCTGCGCTGACTTGTGGAGTCGTTCATAATGCTCGCGCATACGGAAGATATAGCCGTTGTAGGCGCGACACCCTTCAAAGACTAAACTGGCGTAGTGTAGTCCGTGGCTCAGGAAATGCACACTTCCTTCGCGCCACGGCACGGTTGTGCCGTTGAGCCAAATCTTTCCGTCTCGGTCATCAAAGGGAAGCATAAGCCCCTGTATCCTGCGTATGCGTATCCTGCGTATGCGTGTCTTGCGTAAGGGTATCCCCGTGCCTGCCAGCCACACAAAAGCCCACGGAGGCAAAAGCAAGCAAGAAAAACCCGTAAATCGCAATGTTGCCGATTATAGCAATCGGCTTGCCATTTTCCATAGCCTTTGGCAAATAAGGTCAATATGGGTGGTATGATTCACCGAACTGCGCTTTTCCTGCGGGAAGAAGAATTACGCCGCGGAGCGGCTTTGCTCCAAGCGGCGAGCCAGAACCTTACCGCCAGCGAAGCGGCTCTGTGCAGGAAGCACGAAATTGGTCCTGCCCAGCAGCGTTTGCTGTGTTATCTGGCACTTTGTCCGAATGACTCGATTTCTGATGTAACGCGTAGCTTTCAGGTTAGCAAGCAGAACCTGTGGCGACTTCTCCGCCCTTTGTTGGAACGCGGGCTTGTGGCTACGGCTACCGACAGCCAAGACAGGCGGCGACGGGCTTTATCTCTGACACCTGCGGGCGAGAAGGTGATGCAAGAAGTTTCAGCTCCTGCCCTAGAGCTTATGGAACGCGCTTTCCGCAACCAAGGAGCCGAAACTGTAGAAGGGTTTCACAATCTTTTGGGTGATTTGGCTCCGCAGGGATGGTCTGAACGCTCGCAAGATGAAGACAAAGGAACAGACGAATGAATCAATCTGATAAGCCGCATATTCTTGTTGTTGATGACGACTCGGGCTTGCGGCGGGTTTTGCAGCGGTTTTTGAAGGGCAATGGATTTGCCGTAACCTTAGCTTCGTCTGCTGTGGAAGCCGAAAAACTTCTTGCCCAAGAAAGCTACTCGCTTATGGTCTTGGACATCATGATGCCCACCGAGTCGGGCATTGATTTCTTGGCGCGCATTCGTGGCAAGCAGACTTTGCCTGTGTTGCTCTATTCGGCGTTGGATAAATCCGATATGCGGCTTGCGGGCTTAAAGCTTGGAGCTGACGATTACTTGGTGAAATCGGCTCCACCTGAAGAGTTGATTCTGCGGATACGGGCAATTTTGCGCCGTACAGAAACAGGCGGAAGCCTAGCCACAGGTGAAACAACACCTGCTTCACAAGCCGTTCCACAAGCTGCTCCACAGGCACCAGAGTCCACCGCCAGCGGTGCTATCAAGCTGGCGGGCTTTTCCTTTGACCCCAAGCTCGGAAGACTCACACGCGGCAAAGAAACCCACACGCTATCCGAAAGCCATGCCCGTTTGCTGGCTTTGCTCTATGCGGCTCCGGGGCAAACGATGCGCCGCGAGGAGTTAGCAGAAGTCTTGGCTCAAGCGGTAGGTGAAAAACTGCAAAAGCGCAGTGTGGATGCACAGATTTCCCGCCTACGCCATAGCTTGAATGAAATTGATCCTGCTCTTGCCAAGTGTCTGCAGACTTTGCGGCGTAGGGGCTATCGGCTTCTGCCTGACGAAGCGGTTTGATGAAGCAAACGGGCAAAGTTACCGTGACGAAACGGCTTAGCGAAGTTATCTAACAAAGCGGCTTGGTGAAGTGCCGTAACACAGCGGCTTTATGAAGTGCCGTAACGAAGTGCCTTGATGAGATGACAGAGTGAACGAGTCCCCAACAGAAAGCACAGAAGCCCCAGAAGCCCCAGAAGCCACAGAAGCGAAAGTGGCAGAAGCGGAAATTCCCCCTCCAGGTGCGCCACTGGATGCAAATCGTTTTTTGCATCGCCACGGGCTCAAGCGGCTTTTGCCAAGCGGTTTGTTTGGTAGATCTCTGGCTTTGTTGATTGTGCCGCTTTTGTTGGCACAGGGTTTTTTCTTTGTGATGTTTTACGAACGGCTCTATCAGGAGTTAACCTTTCGCAGTGCGGAAAATCTTGGCGATGAAATTCGTTTTGCTTTAATCGCTCTTGAGTCCGAGCCACAGGATTCAGAGCGGGCAATTCTATTGTCGCGGCTTGAGCAAACTTTGTCTCTGAAGCTGCGTTTTCCTGATGCGGCGTTTGATGACTCGCTGGCTCCTGCTCTTGCGACTACGCCAAAAGGCGAAACGGATTGGCGGGCTGACCTGCCTGTCAGCACGGGCTTAACCGAAGTCTTGCGCCAGCGTTTAGGAGTAGAACAAGCTGAAGCGGTTCGGAGTCCTGACAATCGCCAGCTTACCTTCACCTTTACAGGTAGCTTTACAGGATTAACCGACAATCGTTTCGGACAAGTCCAAGCCACAGTGCCACGCAAGCGGCTTTTGTCTTCTACTTGGTATGTGATAACGATTTTGGTTTTGTTTATTTCGTTGTTGCTGGTAGTTCTTACGACTTTAATGCTTCGTAATCAGGTGCGGGCGATGCGGCGGCTGACGGAAGTGGCAAATCGTTTTGACAGGAACTTTGAAGTGCGGGCTTTTACTCCGAGCGGAGCAAAGGAAGTGCGCGAAGTCGGAGTCGCCTTTCTGCGTATGCGTGACCGACTGCGCTATCAGATGCGGCAACGCGATGCTTTTTTAGCGGGTGTCGGACATGACCTACGCACACCGCTTGCCCGTTTGCGTTATGGCTTGGCGGTCTTGCCTGAATCGCGGGAGCGCGAAACTTTAGAAAGCGATGCTGAAGAAATTGACCGATTGATTCATACCTATCTGCGCTATGTGCGCGGGTCAGAAAGCGAAGGGTTTGCCGATATTTCCTTCGGAGAAGTTCTGCGCGATGTATTGCATCAGCTATCTGGTTTGCATCCTGAAATTATGCGTTCGTCGGTTTGTCCGCCTGATATGGCGGGAAGATTGCGTCCGCAGGCGACTCGTCGTTGTTTGCGTAATTTGATTCAAAACGCTTTGAACTTTGCGGCCAGCCGTGTGCGGGTGCAGGTGCGGTATCTTTCTCCTGAACGAGCGGAGATAACGATAGAAGATGATGGGCCTGGCATTGCCGAAGAAGATTACGCGCGGCTTTTGCGTCCGTTCTTTAGCCTTACGCCTGTGGCGGCGGATGCAGACCCAGACGAAGAGCCAAGCCAAAGCTCTGACGATATGGACGAAGCAGATTCTGCTTCTATTTCTACGGTGGATCCGCTTACGGGTCCGCGTCCTGCCCCCAGTATGGGTATGGGACTCGCCATTGCCCACGACTTAGCCATCAGCCAAGGTGGAAGCCTTGCCCTATCGCGTTCTGAAGAGCTAGGCGGACTTATCGTGCGTTTGCGTCTGCCTGTTAGCAAGCCTGAGAGATAAGCCGTTAGAACAGCTTGCCGCCGTTGGCGACTTGCTTGTCAGGACAAACCAAAATCGGCTCGCCTGTTGCATCAGGAAAGCCACAGACCAGCACTTCGCTTTTGAAGCCTGCAATGCGGCGTGGAGCAAAGTTGCATACCGCCAGCACCTGTCGTCCAATCAAAGACTCGGGCGTGTAATGCTTGGTCAGCTGTGCTGAAGACTGCTTGCGCCCTAGCTCTCCGAAATCTAGCTCCATACGGATGGCGGGCTTGCGTGCGCCTTCTAGCGGAGCTGCCGATAGAATTGTAGCAACGCGCAATTCTACTTTGGCAAAATCATTCCATTCAATTGTTTCTAGCTTGGTTTTTTCTGTCATCTTGTTTGCTTCCTTGGTTTGTTCAGGTTTGCTTTTCGGTGGGTCAATCGCAAAAGCTGGCTAGACGCTCTGCCCAGCCAAGGTATTTGTCTGCTGCTGCTAGGGTACGGTTGCGACTTGCATCATCATCCGCACACCAGACATGCAGCACTGCCATATGCACTGCGGCAAATCCGAACACATGGGCTGTGTCGTCCTTGGCTCCTGCTAGGCGTAGAGTTGCCGCAAAAGAGCCATACGATTTCGGAGCAAGCCGAAGCCCCAAACGCGGGTCGCGTTGCGAGTCTTGCCAGATCCTGCAAATACCTTCCCTGTGTGGCTCATAAGCGTCTAGGCGGCGTATAAGCAGCTCCAGAAGCCGATCGCGCACCGAACCCTCGGGGGGTTCAGCGGCTAAAGCTGCGTCTATGTGCGCCATAAAATCAAACAGAATATCATCTGCCCGCCCATAGAGACTACGCAAGCGCAACGGAGATACACCTACCGCCATTGCCACTTCGTCTAGGCGCACGGCTTCCCAGCCGTGTTCTGCGGCTCGGGCAAATGCTGCTGTGATTGCCGCTTGCCGCAGGGCTTCTTCGCTTGTCTCCTGTTTGGCAGTTTTTTTAGCGGAGCTTTTTGTAACCTTCTTAGCGGTCTTTTTGGCAGATTTCTTTGTGGCTTTTCTGGCAGGCTTCTTCGCAGTCTTCCTGCGTGCCGAATTCTGCTTCGTGCGCTTTGCTTTACTTCTTGCCCCAGCTTTTACTTGAGCTTTTGCTTTCGCCTTTGTCGCCATAGGCAAAGCCTACCGCCCCGCAAGCCTTACCGCCACCCCCTAGCTTCCCCTGCTATCCCCCCTACTACCCAAGAGCCTTCGCCCGTGCCAGGCCTGCTTCTAAAGCTGTTCGCAAGCCACGGGGCAAGTCTTGTTGCAAGCCCGATTGTAGAGCTGCTTCTGTAACCCCTCCAGCAACGGCTACTTCTGCGACTAGAGTTGCCGCGTCTTCTGTCCGTTTGTCTAGCAGTAAGCCTGAGCCTGATACCGTAGCCCGTGCCAAGAGTGCAGAGTCTGTTGCTGACAAGCCGAGTGTTTGTCCTGCTTCTGCCATTGCCTGGGCGAGTAGAAACACATAGGCAGGACCACTTCCTGCCAAAGCTGTTGTCAATAAAATTTGTTCTTCTTTGCCGAGCCACAGGGTTTTGCCCAAGGAGGCGAACAGGGCTTCCACTTCGCCTTTTGCCTCTACCTTGGTGTCAGGAGCGGCAAACAGGCTTGTCATTCCGCGTTGTACTTCTACGGGCAGGTTTGGCATGGCGCGGACGATTGCGCTGGCTTGTGGGAAGAGTTCTTGAAGTCGCACAACCGATATCCCCGCAACAATGGAGATAACGCCTGCTCCTTGAACTGCTTTGGCATCTTTGAGTGGTGCGCAGGCTTCTGCCAGCTGGTTCGGACGCACAGCCACGACAACAAACTGTGGCACAAAGTCGGCGGACAATTCTGCGAGCGAAGCTACGACTGCCACTCCGTGTGGAGTCAATTCATCTGCTACTGACCGCGAGGGTTGCAGGACAGCGACTTGTCTTCCGTTCAAGCCTTTTGCCAGCCAGCCGCGTAGAAGTGCTCCGCCCATTTTGCCGCACCCGACGAGCAACAACGAAGGATAAGTCGCAGTCATAGTTTTCGTGCTTTACGCTGTCTTTGTGCTTTACGTTGTCTTCGTGCTTTACGCTGTGCCGATGGCTGTGGCTTCGTTGCGTTGCAGGACTTTCTTTGGCTCGTCTCCCGCCCAAGCCACCTGCAAAAGGCTTGGATAGAGTCGATCGCTTTCTTCAATAGCAAGGTGCAAAATCTCGTCAATCTTAGAAGCTGGACTCACATCATCCCGCAACAACAGGCTACAACGAAACTGTACTCGCCCGCTCTGCTGGTTATAGATGAAGTTACCGAGCCACATATTCTCATTAGCCCGCCCGAGCAGTTCGTAGATTGCACTGGCACGATCGGAAGGAATTCCAACCGAGATACCACACAGCAAGTGTAGGGTTTCGCTGTCTTCGTCCCAGTGGGCGTGTAGTGTGTATTCTGACCAGCCGCCCCGCACAGGAGCAAACAAGTCCGCACCTTCGCAGTGCGGCTTGCCCTGCTCACTAGAGAGCAACTGTTGCAAGATATCCAGCGGAGTCCCCGCAAACGGGTCATCTAAGCCCGATTGATTTTCCGATGAGTAAGACAAAACAGAATCCTTTCGTTTTCCTGTTCTTTCTCGTAAAGCCCTGCACCAAATAGAGCAAGACCAGGAATCAGCAAAGCTGAATGATTCTGTGGCTTAATGATTCTGTGTAAGAATCAATCCATACCAATTTGCTGCCAATTCGCCCTGCTTGACCGCCCCAGAGATTCGTGGCGATATTGCCCTACCCTCCACGAACACCCACCAAAACCCCCCACCACAAACACCCCATCAAGGACACAATTAAAGCCCCTTTTTAACAACACTAAGACACAGGGCGCGTAGCTCAGCGGGAGAGCGCCTCGTTCACACCGAGGAGGTCACTGGTTCAATCCCAGTCGTGCCCACCATATTAAAGGGCTGTGCCGATGGCTTGGTGAATGTTTTCGTAGCCGTGTTCGCGAACCTTGCTCTCCAAACCACAGACAATCCGCCGAACCAACCCAGGCCCCTGATACACAAGCCCCGTATATAACTGAACCAAACTCGCACCATGAATAATCTTCTGCCAAGCCGACTCAACACCATCCACGCCACCCACTCCAATCAACGGAACTTCTCCACCACCCATACGCCACGCCATCGCCAAACGCTCCGTAGAACCACCAAACAACGGCCGACCCGATAAACCCCCACTCTGCCCCCCATGCCGCCCCACCAAACCAACAGGACGAGCCGTAGTACTATTGCCAATAATCAAACCAGCACACAAACCCTCACGCGCAAGGCCAACCACGCCCAACAAATCATCATCACCAATATCAGACGAAACCTTCAAAAACACAGGAAGCTCCACAGACAACGAACAAGCCCCTATACCCTCCGCCACCGCCAGCAGAATCTCACGGGCATGATGCTCTGCCTGCAAGCCACGCAAGCCCTCCGTGTTCGGAGACGAAAGATTTACCGCCAAATAATCCGCAAACGACGCAAAAGTACAAGCCAGCTCACGCAAGGCAGAAGCAGGTGCATCCATCTGCGCTACCCCAGGGCCGATATTAACTCCAAGGCTTCCCGCCAGCGCCTTGCGGCGTAAAGCAACAAGCCGCTTCGCTATACGCACCGCTCCCTGATTGTTGAAGCCAAGCCGATTAATCAACGCGCCTTCCTCACGCAAAAGAAACATCCGCGGACGCGGATTACCCGCCTGCGGATTCAGCGTAATCGTACCCACTTCCACAGCCGAAAACCCCAAGGCAAAAAGCCCCCGAACCGCCAGCGCATTCTTGTCATACCCCGCCGCCAGACCCACAGGATTAGAAAACCCTAAGCCAGCAAACTCAGTCTTCAGAATGGACTCATCCACAAAACGCCCAGCCCCAAAATACTCAGCGGAAAATTCCCAAAAGCCGCAAGTAGGCTAAACTCAAACTATGCGCCAGCTCGCGAGGCAAAAGAAACAACAGCCCACGGATAACCCTCCACCCGCGAGACGGCACAGGAACAGGCACTGCAAAAAGCTTCGGCACACCACAAGCATGCCACAGGCGCACCACGATAGGAAGTTGCACTGCAACTCCGTGTCCCGTTTATCACCGAGTTTTACCACCAAGCTTTACCCCCGAGCCTTACCTCCAAGTTTCATCACGCAACTTCAGTATGCGTATTTCATTGACGCTTTCAGACTCCGCGTGTAATCCTGCACAACAAGATGATCCAGCGAAAAACCCTAAACCCAGAACACGCCAAGGGCTGGCAGTTTGACGAAGCCCGCCGCGTCATTGAACGCTTCGGCGGCACAGAGCCAAGCCGCCCCGTTCTGTTTGAAACAGGATACGGGCCTTCGGGCTTACCGCATATCGGCACCTTCGGAGAAGTGGTGCGCACAACTTTCATCCGCCGTGCCTTAGAACAGCTCACGGGCTGGCAGACCCGCCTAGTCTGTTTCTCTGACGATATGGATGGTCTGCGTAAAGTGCCTGACAATGTTCCGAATGGCGATTCACTTGTGCCGCACTTGGGCTTACCGCTAACCAAGATTCCAGACCCCTTCGGTACCCACGACTCTTTCGGAGAACACAACAACGCCCAACTGCGAAGCTTTTTAGATGGCTTTGGCTTTGAGTATGAATTTGTCTCTTCTAGTGCCGAATACGCCAGCGGCAAGTTCAACGAGGGATTATTGCGCCTGCTAAAAAACTACGATGCAGTTATGGAAGTTATGCTACCAACTTTAGGCGAAGAACGACAAAAGACGTACAGTCCGATCTTGCCCCTATCGCCCACCAGCGGACATGTTTTGCAAGTACCAATTGAAATCACCGACAAGCAACGCGGACTTGTCCGCTTTACTGACGAAGACGGAAAGCAAGTTGAAACCTGCATCCTAGACGGCGGAGCCAAGCTTCAATGGAAACCCGATTGGGGTATGCGCTGGGCAATGCTAGAAGTGGATTACGAAATGTCAGGCAAAGACTTAATCCCGTCCGCGCAACTCTCCACCAAGATTTGCCGCATCTTAGGAAGCAAACCACCCTGCATCTTTCACTACGAGCTGTTCTTAGACGAAGAAGGCGGCAAGATTTCTAAATCCAAAGGCAATGGGTTATCGGTTGAGGAATGGCTTCGCTATGCTCCTGCTTCAAGCCTTGCGTGGTTTATGTACGGCAAGCCGAAGGCGGCAAAACGCCTGCACTTTGGCGTAATCCCGCGCATCGTTGAAGAGTGGAGCGATGCACTTGCCAAATGGGAAGAACAAGACCAAGCCCAGCGTATCCGTAGCCCCCTGTGGTCTATTTACGGCGGAGAAGATCCGCCTGCTGATGATTGCCCGTCCATTTCGTATAGCCTGTTGCTGACCCTAGCCGCCACGGTTGGAGATCCGAACGAACAGGTTTTGTCGGGCTTTGTCGCAAGGCACGGGAATTTTGCTGAAAGCGAACTACGCCCCATGGACAAGCAGCTCATCGTCCATGCCCTTGCCTATTACAAAGACTTTGTGGCTCCGAACCAGAAGCGTCGGCACCCGAGCCGTATGGAAGCCCAAGCCCTGCAAGAGCTAATTGACCTGCTAGATAAGCTCCCGCCCGACAGCGATGCGCGGACAATTCAAAATACGGTTTATGAAGTAGGCAAGCACTATGAATTTGCGTCTTTGCGTGATTGGTTTCGGGCTTGCTATGAAATTCTGTTCGGACAATCCGAAGGCCCGCGGCTTGGCTCGTTCTTCCACTTGTACGGACGCGAAGAAAGTTTAGCTTTGCTTAAAGACGCACTAAAAGGCGGATAAAGCCAAAAGCCTTAGCCAAAGCGGATACAGCCAAAAGCCGTACCTGAAAAGCGGTTTTACGAAAGCTCGCGGCGGAGTTCTTTAACTTCCTGTTGGAGCCGATTGTCTTCATCGCACAGCTCGTTGATGCGGCGGATTGCATACATCACGGTGGTGTGGTCTCGTCCGCCGAAGTGCCTGCCAATTTCGGGCAGGGAATGCACGGTTAAATCCTTCGCCAACAGCATTGCCACCTGCCGCGGGCGGACAATCTGCCGTGCCCTACGCGGCGAAGCCATATCGGAAAGCTCTACGCCATAGTGCGTTGCGACGCGTTTTTGAATTTCGGCAATTGTCACCCGCGGACGTGATACCGAGAGCAAATCGCCAAGTGTAGCCCGCGCCATCTCCACGGAGATTTCTGTGCGTTGTACTTCGGCGTGGGCGAAGAGTCGTTTTAGTGCGCCTTCTAGCTCGCGCACACTTTGCACAATATTGTCTGCTAGAAGTGCAGTCACCGAGTCGGGGAGTGCGCGGTTAATCTGTTCGGCTTTATGGCGGACAATCCGCTTACGCAGCTCGGCTTCGGGTGGTTCAATCGGACAGGTCATCCCTGCCATTAGACGCGAGCGAATGCGTTCGTCTAATCCTTTGATGGAAGAAATTTCCCGATCCGCTGTGACGACGACTCGCGCACCCTTGCCGATTAGGGCACTGACGATATGTGCGAGCTCGCGTTGGGCTTGGGGGGCGTGGGCGATGAACTGCAGGTCATCCAGCAGGAGCAGATTCAGGTGGGCAAGGCTATCCTTGAAGCGGATACTCCGCCCACCGCCTGTGCCTTTGTCTGCCCGCAAGGCACGGACAAATTCCTGCAGGAAGTGTTCGGCGGTGATATAGCCTGCTGTGGCTTGCGGATTGTTTTTCAGAAAGTCATTGCCAATCGCGTGAAGCAAGTGGGTTTTGCCCAAACCCACGCGGCTATGAAAAAACAGCGGACTATTATGATCTGAACCTGTGGCGATTTCTTTGGCGGCATGAAAGACCAGCTGATTGGATTGCCCGACCACGAAGTCAGAAAAATCAAACCGCGCATCAGGAGTCGTATAGGGATTTACCTCCCCACTTTCGTTCTGCATCCCAATGCCTGTGCCTATGCGACTGGAGTCTTCCGTTGCAATTGCGTTTGCCAGATCACGCCGTGGCGGAGCGGTACGACTCTTCAAGGGTGGGCGGGCTTGCGAAGCCAGTACAAATTCTACATTTTCGCATTGTGGCAGAGCTTTTTGCCACAGGTTCAAAAGTCGTGCGCCGTATACGCTTTCCACGCGGTCGCGCATAAACCGCGACGGAGCCGAAATACGAATGGTATTGCGTTGTGTTGGTTGCGCTCGTAGTGGCTCTATCCATCCTGTGAAGGCTGCATCGCCGATTTCTGTGGCTAGGCTTGTGCGCACGTTCTGCCAGGCTTGTTGCAGGGTATCTAGGTCTAGGGCATTCAAGGGCGGAAGCGACTTGCCCCTGTCTGTGTCCCTGTTTGTGTCATTGTGGCGATAGCCTGTTTCCAAGCCATTTTCAGGGGAGCCATCAGAAGCACTAGCAAACCCGTCTTCAGCCTGTGGTTCGTCTGTGTAGGTGGGTTCTTCTGCTGGAATAGAGCGATTATGCGCGGGCTCGTTCATGCTTCCTCGGTATTATTTTTCTGACGCGCGATCCGCATCTTGTTTCGTTTGGCTTGGCAGAAGCGCAAGCCGCGTTACATTTCTCATCCGTGAAGGACAAGAAATGATATACGAAAAGAACTTGGTTCTTTCCGTGACGAAAAACACACAGGTGAGGCGTTACGAAAAATGCAACAGACGAATGCTTTTTCCGTCGGTTGGTTTTTTTCGTGTACACTCCTCCTCGAAAAGTTTGATTTCCTGATTGCAAGTTTTGTGCGATACAACGCTTGCTCTAGGAACTCCGACTATACCGACTCGCCTGCCGAGCGACAAGGGGGAGAGCAACAAAAAAATAATTTTATTTTTTTGTGGTATGTCTGCACGAAGCGATCTTGCATATTCTGTGAAGCGAACAAAACAGAACGAGCCTTCTATGTTTTTGAAAAATAAAACTCTCGCTTTTACTGGATGCAAGATTTGTGCGAGAGAAGTTCAATTCAGAATAAAAAGTGGCAATGCTTAAGGCAAAGCTTTAATCACGGGCAGATATAGCGCACCCTGCTCTTTGAAAGGGTTCTAGGGAACCACAAACCACTAAATACTGTGATGGATATACCCCTTACCACAAGGAGCTTTGGACGCATCTGGCTTTTCCTCCAAATTACCCTGATTTCTGAGCCGCAGAAGAAGGGGTCAGGGTTGGGCTTTCTCGCAACATTTAATTTACGGCGGCTTGCGCCGCCTTTGCGGCACATCTGGCTTGCTACCCGCGCCCCTAAGGGGGCGCGAGACGCAAGACCACCTGTGCCTGTGGGCAGTCCTATTAAGGTTAGGGCTTCAGCGGTTCGCGCTAAATTCGCGCGAACCCTGCGGGGGCTTCGCCCCCTGCAGGGCAAGCCGCTTCTTACACTTAGAAGTCTTCATAGACAGCAAGGTTCTAGCCCCTCCGACTGCTAAAACGCAGTCGTAGGGGCTTTTTTGAAGGGCGAAATCAGGGCAAGCCGCTATTTCCCCGTCTTCATCTCAAAGGTAGGAAAGGGGACAAACCGCTATTCCCCCGTCTTCGTCTTACTGGCGGGCTAGGCTTTTACAGGGCTTTGTTTCAAAGGTAGGAAAGGGCGAGCGTATCGCTTACGCCATCTTGCGGATACGGGCTGAAAGGCGCGAGAGTTTTCTTGCCGCTGTATTTTTGTGTAGCAAACCCCGTGCAACACCGCGATGCAATTCGGGTTGGAATTCTTTGAATGCGGCTTGGGCTTTTTCTGAGTCTCCTGATGCGACGGCTTTTTCGACTCGTGTGGCGAAGGTACGAATGCGCGACATCCGCGCACGGCGGCGTTCGGTGACCCGACGATTGCGCCGAATGCGCTTTTTTGCTGACTTGTGGTTTGCCATTGGAGAGCTATTGCACCAGATATCCGTGCGGGTTTGTGTCGTTGGGTTTTGGATATGCCCTGCCCTGCTCTGTTCGGCACCTAGAATGGGCTACGGAGTAAGGAGGCGAGACAACTTATAGAGCCAGCACAAAATCGCGTCAAGAAGCCACTAAAGCCACCTGAAGCCACCTGAAGCCTCTACAGGGCTTGTGGAGCCAGTTTGGGTGTTAGGGGGGCGTAAGCCACTGAACTGCTCTCCAAGGGGCTTACAGGGCTTATAGGGGCTATATAGGGGGCTATAGGGGGCTTGCGGCTTGCCCTTTCCCAACCTTAGAGACGAAGATGGGAGAAGGCGCGGCTTGCCCTGCGGGGCTTCGCCCCGCAGGGTTCGCGCGAATTTAGCGCGAACCGCGGGAGACTAACCTTAATGGAACTGCCCACGCCGCAGCTCGTCCGAAGGTACCGCGAAAACGAAGTTTTCGCGGTACGCGCACGGCGAGATGCGGCAAATAGCCTGCGCCAGCAGGCGGATTAAATGTTGCGAGAAAGCCCAACCCTAACCCCTTCTTTTTCGGCTCAGAAATCAGGGTAATTAGAAGGCGGCAAATAGCCCGCGGGCTTGGCGCACCCCGAGCGAAGCGAGTAAAGCCAAGCAAAAAGCGCCCGCAAGGGCGCGTAAAAGGCGGGCGTAAAAAGCCAAGCCCCTGAAATTAAGCAGTTTTACGGCTTTCGCGCTTGCGGCGGCGTTTTTGCTCGGCTCCTGTGGCGGAAATCAGCTGCTGGCGCAAGCGGCGAAACCCCTGATGCACTACTGAATAGGGGTCAGAACGAGACGAAGTTGGGCCTTCTTCATGAACCCGCACGGAAGCTCCATGCTCTGGCACCGCTTCTATGTGGATTGCAAACCGCTTGCCTTGGTGATTCTGCGCCATACCTTCAACGGTGACGCGACAAATTCCTGCTTCGCCCAATAGCCCTGCTATCTTTTCGGCTTCTGCCTGCACGATATCCTTGAAGGAGTCGCTCGGCGCAGTTTTTTTGAAAGTAATCTGTGTCTCCATAGTGACCCTGATTTTCAATAGCTAGCCTAGTATAGCACAATTATCTCTGCCATAGGACTGGGTGTTTTCCGTGGTATTCTGCCGCGATGGCTCCTGACTCTGCTTCTGCTTTGTGGCTTAGCCGCCTGTCCGCGAACCGTATTTCTTGGGCTCGGGCGGTGGCGGGAATTCCGCTTGCGGTTCTGGTCTTGTTGCCTGACGAAACCTTTCGTCTCTTGGCTGTTGCTCTGTTCGTGCCTGCCGCCCTTAGCGACTGGGCTGACGGATACCTTGCACGCCGCCAAAACCAAGTCTCCCTATACGGAGCCTGGCTTGACCCCGTTGCCGATAAAATCCTAGTGGCTGCTGTGCTAATCGCTCTGCTCGGAAGCGGAGAAATACACGGCATCCATAGCTTGGCAGTTGTGATCATCCTGTTGCGTGAGATTTACATAACTGCGCTTCGTGCCTATACGGCGATGCTTCCGCAGAGTGCAACGATATCGCACGAAACCCAGCCCCTTGCGGTATCACGCTTGGCAAAGTGGAAAACTGCTTCGCAGTTTGTGTCTTTGTTCTTTTTGCTGATTGCTCCGCTGTTTGCTTGGCTTGGCGAAGGCGCGGTTGCGCGGTGGGTTAGCCACGCAGGATTGGCACTATTGTGGCTTTCTGCCTATGCCGCTCTTGCCTCGGGCTTGGGCTACCACAGAAAGGCACGAACCCGCACGGGCTTCGGAGAATAACTCGTGCGCGCAATCGGTATCACAGGACATTCAGGAGTCGGCAAAACCACTTTGCTTATCAAGTTGATTCCGCTATTCAAGGCACAGGGTTTGCGGGTGGCGACAATCAAGCATGCCCACCATAGCTTTGATTTAGACCTGCCGGGCAAGGATTCCTATGAACAGCGCAAGGCGGGAGCTGGTGAAGTGATTATTTCTTCGTCTCGTCGTGTGGCGCAAATTCGTGAGCTTAGAGAAGGCGAAGGCGAGCCTGACATCTCAACCCTGTTGGAGCGATTGTCGGCGAATGATCTTGTGCTGGTGGAAGGCTACAAGGCTTCTGCCTTGCCAAAGCTGGAAGTTTGGCGCACGGCGGTGGAAGCTCCGCCGTTGGCGCGGGATAATCCGTATATCTTTGCTCTTGCCAGCGATTCTGAGCCGCCAGCTGTGTCTTGTCCTGTTTTGCCCTTGGACGACACGGAGGCATTGGCGCAAGCACTCCTAGCCCACGCGGAGTTTCTGCGATGAATGTAACGAACGCGCAGGCTATACGCTATCTGCCTGAGACTCTTATCAACCGCATTGCCGCGGGCGAAGTCATTGAGCGTCCAGCTGCCGCCGCAAAGGAGCTAATTGAAAACGCGCTTGATGCACGCGCCACACGGATTGCGGTTTTTCTTGAAGCGGGAGGCAAGCGGCTGTTGCGGGTTACCGACAATGGTTTGGGTATGACAGCGGAAGAACTTCCGTTGGCGTTGGCGCGTCATGCGACTTCTAAGCTGGCGAGCGATGATTTGGATGAAATTCGTTTTTTGGGGTTTCGCGGTGAAGCTTTGGCGGCGATTGCTTCGGCGAGTCGTTTGCGGGTGGCGAGTCGTAGCGGACAAGAAGCAGACCATGGCTGGCAGATCACTTGCGATGGCGGGCAGGTGGGCGAGGTTAAGCCTGCGGCGCGGGATCAGGGCACGACGGTGGAAGTTGCTGACTTATTTTATGCGACTCCTGCGCGTTTGAAGTTTTTGCGGAGTGACAATTCTGAGTCGCGTCAGGTGCGGCAGGTGGTGCGGACAATGGCGCTTGGCAATCCGCGGGTGAGTTTTTCTTTGGAGGAAGAAAATCACCGCCCCTTGCGGTTTCCCTCTACGAGAGCAGGTAGCACGGGAAGTGCAGATGATTTAGCGCAAAATGCTACTGCTGAAAACGCTATTTCTGAAAGCGGTATTGCTGAAAGTGATATTGCCGAAAACGGTATTGCGCAAAATTCCATTGCTCATAATTCCATTGCGCAAAATGCTATTGCTTGGGCAAACGAAGAGCGGCTTTTGCGGATTCGTAGTGAACAAGTGCTTGGCAAGGCCTTCAACGAAAGTGCGCGCTGGATCTACGCCCAGACCGAACAGCTTACGGTTTCGGGTTGTTTGTGCTTGCCTACCTATCACCGCCGTACTGCCGAGCAGTGTTATCTCTTCGTCAACGGACGTGCTGTGCGTGACCGTGTGCTACTTGGCACCTTACGCGGAGCCTATGGTGATCTATTGCCTCGTGGTATGGCACCTGCGGCGGTTTTGAGTTTGCATTTGCCGCCTTCTGAAGTGGATGTGAATGTGCATCCTGCTAAGGCTGAAGTGCGGTTTCGTGAGCCTTCGGTGGTTCGTTCTTTGTTGATTTCGGCGACTCGTCAGATGTTGGAGAAACATGCGGGTGGTTCGGCGGCGAGTTTGTCTGAGACTTTGGCGACGCGGTTTCGTTCGGGTGGCACCCCTACGGGTGGGACAGGCCCGACGCAAGCGGCTCTTCGCAATCAGCGCGGACAGGTGGGACAGGGCGGACAGGGTGCTTATGGCGGTATGAGTCCGAGCGAATTCGGAAAAGCGGCGCAAGCCCCCCTTGATGCGCCACTGGATGATGATACTTTTGGTTTTTTGAATCTGCGTGGTGATGCGCAGGAAGAGCAAGAAGCGGCATTACTGCGTTTGGCGCGTGGCAAAGAAACTGCATACGACACTGGATACGAAACTGAATACGGCACTGAATACAACAGGGCAGAAGCCGATTACGCAGGAGCAGAAACGGAAGCTACAAAATCCACAGACTCCACAGACTCCAGAGACTCCACAGAAGCTACGAAAGCTACGGCAGCTACGGAAGCTACGAATGCAGAAGCTCCGCGTTATCCGCTTGGGCTTGCTCGCGGACAGATTCACAAGACCTACATTGTTGCGGAAACAATTGACGGGCTTTTGATTGTGGATCAGCATGCGGCTGACGAGCGGCTTGTCTATGAGTCTTTGAAGCGTGAGTTAGAAAGTGGCGGAGTTGTGCGTCAGCTTTTGTTGGTGCCTGAAGTGATTGCTTTATCGGAAGCTGAAATTGAGCGCATACTGGAGCAATCGGACTCGCTTGCTCAAGTGGGTTTAATCGTGGAAGCTTTTGGCAGTACAAATTTGATGGTGCGGGAGATTCCGACTCTCTTGGCGCGGGAGAACTTGACGCAGTTGTTACGAGCTGTTGCTGATGATCCGCAACATCGTGCGGTGGAAGACAAGCCTGCGTCTTCGCCGACAGCGTGCGGCCATAGCCACAGTCACGAAGAAGAGTTACCGACACGCAATGAAGTTGAGCGTCGTTTGCATCATATTGCTTCTACGATGGCGTGTCATGGTTCTATTCGTGCGGGACGGGTTTTGAACTTGCATCAGATGAATGCGTTGCTTCGGGCGATGGAGCGCACACCTAACAGCGGGCAATGCAATCATGGTCGGCCAAGTTATGTCACTTTGAAGCGGGCTTCGTTGGATGGTTTGTTTGAGCGTTCTTGAGTATTCTTGAGCATTCTTGAGCGTTCTTGAATGTTCTTGAACGAAGTGCGTTGAATGCGATTGGCGAGCCTTCTATACTTCCTGTTTAGCGAAAGAGTTTATGCCTTCTACGACAAAAGACGCTGTGATTTTGGCGAGTGCTGCGCGGGTTTTGGAGACTGAAATTGCAGCTCTCCATTCTTTGCGGGACTCCTTGGCAGAGCCGTTCTGTCGGGCTGTTGCTGTACTGGGGCAGGTTAGTGGGCGGGTTGTTACGACGGGTATGGGTAAGAGCGGACATATTGCGACGAAGATTGCGTCCACTTTTTCTTCTACGGGGACAACGGCTTTGTTTGTACATCCTGCTGAAGCTGGGCATGGTGATTTGGGTATGATTGCTAGGGGAGATGCTGTACTGGCTTTTTCTAACTCGGGTGAAACATCGGAGTTGCAGGCTGTTGTGGAATACACCCATCGCATTGGTGTTCCTTTGATTGCGATAACGCGCAAGGCGGATAGTACCCTTGCCCGTCATTCAGAAGTGGTTTTGCTTTTGCCGTTGTTTGAAGAAGCCTGTCCTTTGGGGCTTGCGCCGACGACTTCTACGACTTTGCAGTTGGCTTTGGGGGATGCACTGGCAGTGGCTTTGCTGGAGTGGCGTGGATTTGAAGCGACAGATTTTCATACGCTTCATCCGAGTGGCAATCTGGGCAAAAGCTTAACTCTTGTGGATGGTTTTATGCATAGGGGTGCGGCTATTCCTTTGGCGGAAGCTGAGACCTTGATGAGTGTTTGCGTGTTGAAGATGACAGAAAGTGGTTTTGGTTGTGTGGGGATTACAGATAAGAAAGGCGGTTTAATTGGTGTTATCACAGATGGAGATTTACGTCGGCATATGAGTCCTGACTTACTTGGCAAGTCGGCGCGGGAAGTTATGTCGGACAATCCGAAGACTGTACCGCTTGGCGCACTGGCGGGAGAAGTTTTACTGCGTATGGAAACTGAAAAAATAAGTGCGGTCTTTGTTATGGAAGGGAAGAAGCCTGTGGGGTTTGTTCGTCTTTTAGATCTTTTGAGTCACAGGGTTGCATAGTGAGTGGTGCGATGCATTGCGGAATGAATCGCACAGTGAATCGTACTGTGAATCACACGGTGAATCGTCCGATGAGTCGCACGATGAATCGCACGGCATGTTGCACGATGAAGCACACAATGAATCGTCCGATGAGTCGCCGCAGTGGTGAAGTGCGTCTTTGGGCTTCATTTTTGGGATTGGTGCAATGGGGCTTTCCTGTGGTGGCGGTGGTTTTGCTGGTGACGCTTTTGGCGTGGCCGCAGTTGCGGAGCTTGGGGGCGAATTTTTCTGATTTGAATCCGCTGGATGATGAAGAGTCGCTTTTGAGCGGCAGAGCCTATGCCGAAGCTGAAGGAATTATTTTAGAAGGCAAGTCTGCGTCGGAAATTGGCTTTCGTCTTTATGCTGAACGTGCTGAAGCGCGTGTTACGACTTCTCTGGCATTGACGGAATACGAACGCGAAAGTGCAGGCGGAGATGAAGAAGATTTGTTGCTTTTATCTGATGTGCGGCTGATTTGGGGTACGGGCGCACCCTTGGAGTTGCGAGCCGATGAAGCTCAGCATAGTCCGACCGAGCGGGTGACGCGCTTTGCGGGGAATGTGGTCCTGACTTCTGAGTCTGATGCAACGCGCTTACAGGCCAGCCAGGGGCAAGCTGATTGGCGGGTGGGAGAAATGGTTTTGACGGGGCCTGTGCGGGGCAAGAACCGTGACGGACAATTGCGGGCTGCTGAAGGGGTGCGGGTATTTGGTTCGCCGAATGATGGGGCTTCGCGTTTGGTCTTGCTGGGTAAAACCCGCGTGGAGTTAATCCCGTGAAGTTAATCCCTAGCCTTGTGCCTGCCTTTAGCCTTGTGCCTGCCCTTAGGCTTGTTCTTGTGCTGGTGCTGGCGGTGGGCGGTGGGCTTGTCTTTGTGCCGCAGGAGAGCAAGGCGCAAAGTTCGTCCAGCGTGGTAGCCACGAACGAATCCGCCACAAGTGGGTTAGCCACGGACGAATCCGCCACAAGCGCGCCAGTTGTCATAGAAGCCGACGGGCAAGTCGCTTGGGACAAAGCTGAAGCCTTATATTTGGCTGAAGGCAATGTTCGTATTTTGCGTGGCTTGTGGCAGCTTAGGGCAGATCGTGTGGAAGCCTTTTACGCTCCTGAAGAAGTGCCTGAAGCGGGGAGCAAGACCTTGCCCTCGGCTCGTGACCTACGGCTTGTCCATGCCTTGGCAGGGCTCACAGGAGCCACTGGGAGCGTCACAGGGGGCATAGAATCGCAAGTTGTGGCTTCCCACCAAGACGGAACGATTCTACGCACTCAGCGGCTCACCTGGAAGCCACAGGAGCGAATCCTAGAAGCGGCAAGCGGCGGAGACCTGAAAAGCCGTGGTGGGGCTTTTTTGACTTCAAAGGGTGCGCTTACGCATCGCCGTTTGGCTTCGGGGCGGGAAGAGTCGCGAGCCAGTGGCGGAGTTGAAATTCGCACTCCTGAAGGGGAAGTGATTCGTGGCACCGAAGCCCTAGCCCTTGGCAGGAGTGGCACGATTTACGAATATCGGCTACTTGGCAGTGTGGAGATTACCCGTGCCAATGGTGAGCTGGCGCAAGCCGAACAGCTTTCCTATCTTGTCGGAGCCCGTAAAGTGCTATTAGAAGACCAAGTCGTGCTTACCAGTGCGGGAAGAACTTTGAGTGGCGACAGGGCTGAAATGGATCTTGAAACTGGCCGTTCGGTTCTATTGCCTAAAAGCGGAGAAAAAGTGCAGGGTACTTTTGACCCAAAAACGAATTCTACGAACCCGTAATTACATTTCGCAAATGACAGCTTCTCCCACTCAAGGCGCACCTGACAAGCGCACTGGCAATCTGCACCTTGTTGGCAAGCAGGCTAGCGGAGCAGAAGCCACAGTTGCGTCTGCTGTTATAACTTTGCGGGCTGAAAAGTTGGTTAAGCATTATGGCTCGCGTCCAGTTTTGAAGGGTGCATCTCTGCGTGCCAAGGTGGGACAAGCCGTAGGACTCTTCGGGCCCAACGGAGCGGGCAAAACTACTTTCTTTCAAATCTTAGCGGGTGTGACTCGTCCTGATGGTGGAGCTGTGTACTTGGGTAATACCGAGATTACAGGCGAGCCGATCTATCGCCGTGCGCGGATGGGGCTTGGCTATCTGCCCCAGCAGTCTTCCATCTTTCGCGGCTTGAGCGTAGAGCGCAATTTACTTGCTGCCCTAGAGCTTTCTATTGCTGACCCAACCGAGCGTCACGAGCGACTCGATTCATTATTAGGTGAATTTGGTATTTCACACCTACGCGGCACACCTGCGGTATCCCTGTCAGGCGGTGAGCGGCGGCGGTTGGAAATTGCTCGTGCTTTGGCGAGCGAGCCAAGTTTTTTGCTCTTTGATGAACCGCTTGCGGGAATTGATCCTGTTACGGTGCATGAAATTCGCAAGCTGGTATCGGAACTGAAAAATCGCGGAGTCGGTGTGCTGATAACTGATCATAATGTACGCGAAGCTTTAGAGATGGTAGATTACGCTACCATCTTGTATGGCGGTGAAGTGCTGGCTACGGGCTCACCTGAAGAGCTGGTAGATGATGAAGAAACGCGCCGCTTGTATCTTGGCGAGTCGTTTTCTCGTTAGCGGCTTAGACTTCGCCTAACGCACTTCGTCTCACTCTTTCGTCTCAACTCTAGAGACGATTACTTATCCAGTAAGCCTTCCAAATCTTTAACTGCCGCTTGCAGGGCAGTTGCATCGGTGGAACGGGCTACGACTTGGGTTTCGTATTTTCCGTCTTTTGGCTCTTGCGGATAGCTTCCGAACTCCACGGCGGGATGACGCGCTACCAGTTGCGTCAGCGGAGCTGCAACTTTTGACTCCATTACAGGAAACGCTCGCGTTTCTGACAGTACTTTCTGCCCTGTCTCCAACAGCGGAAGCACAGCGTCCAACTGGGCGACTGCCACCCGTGGAAACCCTGCTAGGACAAACAGCTCGCTGGCTCCTGTATCTGTTGTGCTTGTTGCTCCGCCAGTTGGCAGGACAAGGCGAATTGCTGGCGAACGCGGAAAGTCTGCATTCTGCACCATCACCGCTTCGCTCGGACGACGAGTCATACGGCGTGACTCTGCTGTCAGTTCATCTACGGAAGCGACTCCTTGGCTTGCCCGATAGGCGGCTAGGGTTTCTTCGTCTTCCACCAAGGTTAAGCCAAATGCTAAGGCAAGTGCATCTACTGTGCGGTCATCGTGAGTCGGACCAATTCCGCCCGTGGTGAAAAGATAGCGCGTGCGGCCAGCCAAATCGCGCAAAGCCGAAGCGATTGCATCGGGTGCATCGCTGACGACACGCACTTCCGCCAAAACGATACCCAAGGCACCGAGCTTTATCGCGAAGTGCTGTAGATGCACATCGCGTGTGCGTCCTGACAGGATTTCATCCCCGATGATAAGAAGCGTAGCCCGTAGCACAGTACTTCACAGCGGCGTTACAAATCGCTCACAGACAGATTGCAGACACGCTTGCAGGCAGGGTTACGGCAGGATTGCAGGCAGATTGCGGATAGCACACAGGCAGACCAGACAAGCCTACGGATTTTCCTGCTCGGCTTGTCTTTCACGCATACAGCGTTCAACCATACGCACCCGCCGCAATTCAAACGAATTGCTTTGATTGCTGGCAGGGCTGTGGAATTCTTGATAATCCGAACCAAGCAACGAACCAAGCCCCCGATCCGAGTCTACCTGTCGCTGACTTTCTAACAGTGCAGTCGCCCAGTCATAACAGCCCTTATAGGCGGAGCGGCGGGCTTGTGACTCTGCGTCAGGAGCTTCTAGCGGCACTTCTATCCGTAGCGGGGCATTTTCTGTATCTGAGTCGCTAGTTGCAACAGTACCTGCAGTGCCGTCTGCACTACTCTGTGCCAAGGCAGATTGGGTTAGGGCAAACTGTGCCCCGCCAAGCTGTGCTAGGCCCAGACTCACCGCCACGGCAAGAAGCAGGATAAAGGGAAATCGCATAGGCGTAAGTATAGCACTCAATTTCCAGTGCCATTTTTCTAGGGTTATTTTTCTAGGGTTATTTTCCAGTATCAGTTTCCCCGTATCATTTGTGTGTCATTCGTGCGTTATTCTTGAAGCCTGTGGTTTGACAATTCCTGCCTAGCACGGCACTTTTTTCGACGGGTTTGCGTTCGGCGGGTTTGCGAGTGCTTGGAACAAGCGGGCGAAACCCTAGCGTAAAAATCGTGGTGTAAAAATCGTGGCGGGAAAGCGTGGCGTGAAAGCGTGGCGTGAAATCGTGGCGTAAAATATCGTAGCGTAGAAATCATGGCGTGAAAGCGTGGCGTAAAATATCGTGGCGTAGAAATCATCTGGCACGACAATTGGTAGAACAGCAATGAACGAGTCGCATTCAGGCGAGACTTCTACGCCTTCCCGCCCACAGAGTCTTCTGTGGAGTCTTCCATGGAAGTTACTGGCTCCCTATGCCATCGCCATGGGCGTTCTGATAGCGGTGGCGAATTTTCTGGTTTTCTTGCCACTCGGAAATTTACTGACTTGGGCGGCGTTGATCTATCCGCTGACTTTTTTGGTTTTAGATTTAGCCAATCGTACGCACGGTGCGCGTTTTGCTACGCAAGTTATGGCTTGCGGCTTTGCCATTGGCTTGCCGCTTTCTCTGTGGCTTGCCGAAACCCGCATTGCCTTGGCAAGCCTTACCGCCTATCTCTGCGGACAAGCTTTAGATATTCTGGTTTTTGACCGTCTGCGCAATGCGGGCTGGTGGAAAGCCCCTTTGTTTTCGTCTTTGGTGGCGGCGACAACCGATAGCGTACTGTTCTTCACCCTTGCCTTTGCCTATTCGGGTGCTGATTGGCTTCTTTGGTGTTTGGGCGATACGGGTGTGAAGCTTTTGGTTGTTGTGGTGGGCTTACCTCTCTATCGTTCAATCAGTCTGCGTTTATCTCCTGCGACTGTGGGTTAATTTTGTCTTTAATTTTTGCCTCTAATTTTCGCCTCTAATTTTTGCCTTTAATTTTTTATCTGTAATTTTTGTATAGGGCAAAGATTTTTATGATGAGTCCGAACAGCGTAGCAACCGAGGTCAAGGGAATACGTACCTTGGCAAGCCGTTACGACTCCATCCTGTGTGATGTTTGGGGAGTCATCTACGATGGAATTTCCGTACCCACCACGGCATTAGAAGTCTTGGCTTCTTGGCAAGACAAGGGAGGCAAATTGGTTTTGCTTTCTAACTCTCCACGGCGGGCACGGGTGATGACTCGCCAGCTTGCTGAAAAGGGCTTAGACCCAAAACTCTACAACGGAGTCATTACTTCGGGTGAAGCTTCTTGGGGGTTTTTGCGGGCGAATGACTTGCGTTTGCCACCACCATATTACTATGTCGGACCTGAAGGCACGGGCTTACACGAAGAGCTACTAGACGGAGTTCCTGAAACAGGCGAAATCACGCAGGCGGGTGCAGTCGTCCTAGCAGGAGCAGACGGAGACCACTGGGGCACCCAAGCCCGTGCTGGCGTATTAGACCAAGCTTTGGAGCAAGACTTGCCGCTTCTGTGTACCAATCCTGATTTGCAGGTTCGGCGGGGGGGCAAGTTAGAGCCTTGTCCTGGTGTGGTAGCCCGAGCCTATGAAGACCGTGGAGGCAAAGTGATTTATGTTGGCAAGCCGCATGGCTTGGTTTATGAAATGGCACTTAATCTTCTGGGCTACAAGGCGGGGGCAGACTTGCGGTCTGTCCTAGCCGTCGGAGACGGACTCGCCACCGATATTCTAGGGGCTAATCAGGCGGGCTGTGACGCGCTTTTGGTGCGCAAGGGTGGAATTCACGAAGCGGCGGCATTATCGCACCCAGAGGGCTTAGAAGCGGGCTGGCGGGCTTTATACGAAGCCACAGGAGCTACTCCACGCTGGATCCTGCCACACTTTGTTTGGTAGCTGTGTTTTGTCCTGTAGCTGTGTTTTATCCTGTAGCCCTGTTTTGTCCTGTAGCCCTGTTTTGTCCTGTAGCCTTGTTTTGTCCCGTAGACTGATTAGCCCTTCTATCCTACGCCCTGCCTTGACGATGGAGTGATTGCGGCTTATTCTAGCCCTACTGCCCGTCTTGAGACGGGCTTCGTAATTCTCGTCCAACGGAGTAGGGGCTTGAACGCGATTGGCGTGGGGTGAAACCTTGCCTTGCCCTAGCCTATCAGGCCTTTCGGTACCGACTTATGACACGTTACTGTCCGATAACAGGAAAGCGCCCTTTATCGGGGCACAATGTTAGCCACGCGAACAACAAGACCAAGCGGCGGTTTTTGCCGAACCTGCGGCGTGTGTCGTTTTACAGCGACTCGCTTGGACGCTCGGTGCAGTTGCGGGTTTCTACCAGTGGCATTCGCACTGTAGAGCGCAAGGGCGGGATTGATGCATTTTTGCTGGGCGCGAATGACACGCTATTGGACGACAAGACGCTACGGCTTAAGCGTCAGGTTTTGCGGGCTGTGGCGAAGCGGGAGTCTGCTTCGGAAGCAGAAGCCACTGCACAAAGTTAAGTCCAGAGCAAACGGGTCAGCTCCTTTTGGCGGGAGACAACTGCATGCCGTCAAAGCCTTCGTATGATTTGCTGTTCGTTGGTGGTGAAGTTTTGCTTGGCGAAGATCGTCTTGAGCAGACGACTCTTGCCATCAAAGACGGAAAGATCGCGGGCTTAGGTGTGCCGCAAGATTCCCCCGCGGCGGAAACGATTTCTCTCAAGGGATTAACGGTTCTGCCTGGCGTGCTGGACACACAGGTGCATTTTCGTGAGCCAGGGTTTCCTGACAAGGAGACTTTAGAAGATGGTACACGAGCTGCTGCTTTGGGCGGTATTGTTGGTGTTTTTGAAATGCCGAACACACAGCCTGCTACGACAACTGTTGAGGCGTTGGCGGGCAAGTTTGCGCGGGCTAAGGGGCGGTGTTACACCGACTACGCTTTTTATGTTGGTGCGGCTCCTGAAAATCTGACGAGCCTTGAGACTTTAGAGAAGACTCGCGGTACTTCTGGGGTTAAGCTCTTTATGGGTTCTTCTACGGGTAGCTTGTTGGTGTCTGATGATGCGGGCGTGGAGAAAACTTTTCTGCATAGCCGCCGTAGAGTTGCTGTCCATTCTGAAGATGAAATGCGCCTGAAAGAGCGTAGGGCTTTGGTAGAACACGAAGGTGCAACTGCGCTTGAACATCCTGTATGGCGTGATGCGGAAACTGCGCGGCTTGCCACCGAACGACTTTTGCGCATCGTAAAAACTCTACGCCGCAAGGTGCATATTCTGCATATCTCTACAGGAGATGAACTGCCTTTGATTGCCGAAGCAAAGTCTTCCCACGGAGAGCTTATCAGTGCCGAAGTCACACCCCAGCACCTGACTTTGTCGGCTCCTGAATGCTACGAAGCGTTCGGAGCTTTCGCCCAGATGAATCCGCCGATCCGCGACAAGTCGCACAGCGAAGCTTTGTGGCGTGGCGTGGGCGAAGGTGTGTTAGATGTGATTGGCTCCGACCATGCTCCCCACACAAAAGCCGAAAAGACCCAGAACTATCCGCACACCCCGTCTGGTATGCCGGGTGTGCAAACGCTTCTGCCACTTATGCTGAACCATGTAGCAGAGGGTAAGCTCTCGCTCTGGCGCCTTGCCGAGATGACTGCGATTAATCCAGCTCGCCTATTTGGCATCTGTGGTTTGGGCGCACTTACCCGCCCCGAAAGACGCGCTGACTTAACCATCATAGACCGCAAGCGTCAGGCGACAATTGACAAAGACTGGCTTGCCTATCGTTGTGGCTGGTCTCCCTTTGAAGGGCGTAAAGTCACGGGCTGGCCTGTGATGAGCTTTTTGCGAGGCAAAGCCTTGCTTCGTGATGGAGCTATTGAATCCCCTCCTTTTGGTGTGCCAATAGACTTTGAAGAAGCTCCTGAAGAGCTATCGGCAGTTGCGAAGGCAGTGTTAAGCCACTGACACAATCTTGCGCGCAAACTTGCCCTCTAGCGACAAGCCTGTGCTTGTCATTTTGTATTCGGCGTTCGGAGATTTAGCGCTTGCTTTAGCGGCTTTACAGTCTATTCGGACGCATCATAAAAATTCGCGCTTGGTATTTTTGACTCGCGATAATTTGTGGCAAGCGATTCAGCCTTTTGGTTTATTTGACGAAGCCATACTGGACAGTCACGAGCGGCTTTTTTTCCGTAATCATCATGGAGCTGTAAAGATCTTGCGGCAAATTGAGTCATACAAATTCGCCACCATCTATGACCTACACAATAACCATCGCTCGCGGAGTCAGCTTCTTTTGTTGCGTTGGCGGCGGTGTATTAAATTAAAGTTTTTTGGCTTTGCCAAAGTGCATTCTTTTCCAAGGGCACGACTCCCCTTATATCGTCCTGTGCGCGGAAAGGTATGGAACAGCCATATAACAACAGCTCTGAGTGAATGGCTTGGCACAACAGGTGTGGCCTGCGACAAGCCCCCTGACCTATCTGCCCTTACGCCACACCTAGCGTCAAGCCTACCGAAAGAAGCACAAGCGTTAACCCAGCCCTTTGCCCTACTGGTCGCAGGCGGGAGTCTAGCCCGCAAAAAAGAGTCGAACTTATGGCCTCCACGCAAGATTAAGATTTGGCCTGCTCGCCACTATGCCGAAATTGCCGAACGACTTAGCAAACGTGGACTCTGTCCTGTACTGATTGGCACCGAACAAGACCGCCCGTTGGTTGAGCCTATACTTGCCCGTGTGCCTGAGTCCGTAGACCTGCTTGGCAAGACTAATTTGCTTGCCCTTGTTGCCTTGGCACAAGAAGCCACGGTTGTTATCGCCAACGATAATGGTCCGGCGCACTGGTTGAGCCTTGCAGGTGCGCCTGTTGTTTCTCTCTTTGGCAAGCAGCCACCTGCGCGGGTTTGGTCTCCCATCGGACAAAATGTGCAGGTTTTGACAAGCCCTATTCTTGCTGATCTATCTCCTGATACGGTTTGGCAGGCTGTAGAAAAGATTTTGTGTGAGAAAAACTTAACCTCTAAGAATTAAAAACCGAGTGAAATTTTTCTGTTAAGTCCTGATCGGCAAGGGGCAGGATTAATTGCTCTTGTCCTGTCCATAGTGGCAGGGGTATTGCATTGGGCAAGCCGCCGCCTGCTCTCTCAACCACAAAACACGGAATTCCTGCTGAAGCGGCGAGCTGTGCTGCGGTATGATTTGCGGCTAGGACCAAAGTTGTTCGTGCTAGAGCGGCTCCTGCTAGGGCGAGTCCTGTTCGTGCGCCTAGATTGGCGACTCGTTCGGTGCCGATAAGTTCGGCGAAATTTGAAGCGACTTGGGCGGCGATTTTGCTTTCTCCGGGAGCGGCAAGCACGGCGACTCTTCCTTCGGGGAGTGCAGCTCCTGCGAAAAGCAAGGCTTCGCAAATCTGCTCGCAGAAGGCGGGAGAAAACGGCGTGTCATTTGCCTCGTGGGCGAAGCAGGGAGCAATCGCCACCCATGGGCGGGTATTTCCGCCTGGCAACAGATCTGCGGCTCTACGGTCGTGTTGGGCGTTTTGCCAAGCTGTTGCCACGCCGAACCGTTCGGGTGGCGGAGCTGCAACGGGTGAATTGGCTTCTACCTGCGTGGCGTAGGAGTCGCCAAGCTCACGCAATGCTTTACTGTGGAGTCGGGTTAGAGCTTGTTCTATTGACTCTGTGCGCTGGCGGCGAAACCACAGTGGCGGAACTCGTCGCGGAAATCTTCGCGTGATGCGCAGAAGATGATTTGCAGGCAGAGCTGAAATGGCGGAATGTGGCCCTAAGTCTAGCAAGCCTGAAATGTTGCACGGCACCAAGCGGCGGTAGAGTTGCCATTGGAGTTGCAACTGGACGCGCGTAGAATTCCCAGATGGATTGAGTGATTTGTTTGCTGTTTCGGGTTCGCTAAGGGCAATTGTCCAGAAGCGTTTTGGTGCGTCTTCAAACCACGGAGCGGCTTTGCGTCCGCAGACTACTGCCAGCGAAGCACTGCTATAGCCGCGGGCAAGGGCAAGTGTGCCGCTGGCGGCTAGGGCTTCCCCTGTATTTTCAGGAAGTGCGACCAGAAGCATTGTGTTTATCCTCTAGCCATTTGCCAGAGCTGTTTGCAGACAAACGCGAGTCGGGCGTAATTTGCTTTTGTGTCTGACTTTTCTGCCCAAGACCTGACTGTGCCAGAAGCCATTGCCCTACCTTGGCGGGGCGTGGTGCAAGTTGCAGGAGCAGATGCAGAATCATTTTTACAAAACCTGATTACACAAGATTTAGACAAGCTGGGTGAAGGGCAAGCCCTTTGGTCAGCTTTTTTGACTCCTCAGGGTAAGTATAATCATGATTTTTTCATTCTGCGACAAGATGCGAGTCAAAGTTTGGGTCAGGGTGCGGGCTTCCTGTTGGAGTGCGAAGCCGAGCGGGCGGAACAGCTTTGTAGTGATTTTCTGAAATATCGCTTGCGTGCTGATTTAGAAATGCAGGACTTAAGCCGTTACTACAAGGTGCAGGTTTTTGTGTGCGACAGTCTGCCCCACACGCTGCCTGAAGCGATGGTTTTCCGCGACCCAAGAAAGGGGGCAAGTGTGTGGCGGAGTCTGACTCCTATGGATGCAGTTCTAGATGCAGTTCAAGGGGCAGACACGGGTGCCGCCATAGAAGCGTATGAACAGACTCGCATTCGTGCGGCTTGGCCTGATGGGAGTCGTGATTTTCGTGTTGGCAAGGATTTGCCAGCTGAAGGCGGTATGGACAGGCAAGGTGCATTGGATTGGCACAAGGGCTGCTATCTCGGACAAGAAGTAACAACGCGGGTTTATCGCCGTGGGTTACTTAAACACCGCCTTGTGCCTGTGATTGGTGACTCGCCACTCAAAACAGGCACAGCGATACGAGACGAAGAAGGAAAGCCTGCGGGCGAAATACGTTCGGTAGCGGGCACGCACGGATTGGCTATGGTGCTTTTGGCAAAAATCAATTTGCCTCTATTTGCGAACGAGTCTTCGCTTAAGGTTTGTCCTGCTGATTGGCAGGAGCTTTAAGTTAAAAACCATAAGACAAAAGATTTAAGACAAAAGCTTTAAGCTTGCCTTAATCGTCTTCTTGTTCTTCTAGCGAGTCTTCTGTGGTGTGGGCAAGGCGCAGGGCTTCCACCGATAGATTGCGCGGAAACTTACGCCCTGATTGTGCGCGTTTGCCGAGCCACTTTTCGCAATCGGTTAGGCGGTGTTTTTTGTCCTTGAGAGTTACCCAAGAAAGCCCCTGCCCTTGTGCCAGACCTGCCACAGCCGAAAGCTTGGTATCAGGCTTCTGTTTCTGCAGAATCACTCCACGCCCGCGTTTTAGAACAGGCAGGTCAGCCAGGGGCAAAAGCAGAAGCCGCTTATCGGACGAAGCACAAGCCAAGGTATCGTCTCCTGCGGCTAGTACTGCCCCAGCAGTTGCTTCTACCCCATCGCGCAGGTTGAGTACTTGAATCCCCCCTTTCAAACGCGTGTGTAACGCCTCGTGCGGCACGACAAAGCCCCTTCCGTCGGAAGCGGCTATGATTGCCCGTCCGCCTGCTACAAGCGGCAGGATAGCCACAGGGCGCGCTTCAGAAGGCAAGGCAGTGAGCAGGCGCAAGGATTCGCCATAGCCCCGCATACTGGGCAGACGCTCCGCTTCTAGCGGATAGCACCGCCCATTAGAGCCCAGCACCGCCAGCCGTGAAGAACTTCGCGCACTGGCAGTCAAAAACAACGAATCGCCATCACGGAACTTGATGGCATCAGGGGTGGGCATAGCCCCCTGTGCGGCTCGTATCCAATCTTTGGCGGACAGCACAATGGCAATTCGCTCACCCCGCACGGGGGCTAGGGCTTCTTCTACAGTCGGACGTACTGCGGCGACTGCCACAGGCGGTGTGCCAAAATCGGTACGTCTGCGCCCAATTTCTGTTTTGGGAGCAAAACGCGATTCCAACTCCTTGAGCTCTTCATTAATCTTTTGTCTTTGCTTTTCTTTGTCGCGCAACAGGGAGCTGTAAGTGCGTTTATCCGCCAGCAGGGTTTTATGCTCTTCACGGAGTTTTGCTTCTTCTAAACGCCGCAAGGCACGCAGACGCAAGTTTAGTACTGCTTCTGCTTGCCGTTCTGAAAGGCGGAATTTCTTTGCCAAAGCTGCGGCTGGATTTTCATCCTTACGGATGATTCGTATTGCCGCATCTAAGTTTTCAAAAAGTGCCAAAAAGCCTTCTACCAATTCCAATCGTTCTTCTGTGCGTTCTAGGCGAAACCTTGCCTGCCTTCGCACTACAACGAAACGATGATCTAAGTAAGCAAGCAACAGCTCGCCTAGCGAAAAACGGTATGGATTCCCCTCCGCCGTTAAGGCATTTAGATTGACCTGAATTCGCGACTCCAAATCGCTGGCACGAAACAGGGCTTCCATTGTCTCCTGCGGATCATCTCCGCTTAAGGTTAAGACAATTCGCACTGTTTCGCCCGACTCATCTTGCAAGCCTTTAAAGTTGGCGATTTTCTTTTCGTCTAACAGTTCTGCTAGGCGGGCTATCAAACGCGCCTTCGGTACTTGGTAGGGGATTTCATTGACAATAATCCGCCGCGTACCGCGCAGTTTAGACTCTTCCTGCCACCGAGCCCGCAAACGGATTTGCCCACGCCCTGACTTATAAATCTCAGACAGGGTTTCAGGTGGCTCAACAATCACACCGCCTGTCGGAAAATCAGGTCCAGGAATAAACTCCATCAACGAGCCGTGCCGTGCCTTCGGGCTTTTCAACAAGTGCCGCAAAGCCCTGCACACTTCTGCAAGATTATGCGGCGGAATAGAACAAGACATACCTACGGCAATCCCCTGCGCTCCGTTGGCAAGCAAGTTCGGAAAGCCCGCAGGCATAACCACAGGCTCGCGTTCAGATGCATCGTAGGTTTCACGAAAATCTACTGTGTCTTCGTCTAGCCCTTCCATCAGAAGCCGTCCTGCGGGGCTCAGGCGGGCTTCGGTGTAGCGCATTGCGGCGGCGGAGTCGCCATCTATGGCTCCGAAGTTGCCCTGCCCTTCAATCAGCGGCAGGCGCATGGAAAAGTCTTGTGCCAGCCGCACCAGTGCGTCATATACCGCGACTTCTCCGTGCGGATGGAATCGCCCGATAACATCTCCGACCACGCGGGCTGACTTACGAAACGGCTCATCATCGCGCAGACGCAGGCGCAACATTGCGTAGAGCAGTCGGCGATGCACGGGTTTGAGTCCGTCACGCACATCGGGTAAGGAACGCGCTGTAATTGTGGATAGCGCGTAGGTGATGTAACGCTCCTTGAGTGCTTCAACAAAGCTTACGGATGAAACTGCGCCAGCACTGCTATCGCTTTGCTTCTTGCGCTTGGATTCAGACTTTGATTCAAACTTGGATTCAGATTTAGATTCAGATTTGTATTCAGACTTAGATTCAGAAAAGTCTTCAAACAGTACTTCTTGTTCTGAGCTGCTTGGCGAAGTTCTTTGGCTCTTTTTACGCCCTGATTTTTTATAGACTGGTTTTTTATGGACTGGTTTTTTGTGGACTGGTTTTTTATGGACTGGTTTTTTATGGACTGGTTTTTTATGGACTGATTTTTTGCCCGTTGCTTTTTTATGCGCTGTCTTTTTACCCGCTGCTTTTTTATGCCCTGTCTTTTTGCGCACGGCTTTCTTGCCCACTGTTTTTTTAGTGGCTTTTTTAGCGGCTTTTTTGTCGGACAGAGTCTTCTTTTTCGCTTTCGTAGCCATTTGCGTAAAAGCTCCTACACTTACGAAGATACAGGCGAAGATACGGGCGAAGACACGGACGAAGATACAGGCGAAGACGCTGATGAAGACTCTGGCGAAGACACGGCCGAAGATACAGGCGAAGACGCTGATGAAGACTCTGGCGAAGACACGGACGAAGATACAGGCGAAGATACTGGTGAAGACTCTGCGGAAGGCATTGTAGAAACACCTGCTGAAGACTCCCTTGAAGACTCCTTGGCAGCTCCCCTAGAAGTTCCTTTAGAAGCCCCTTTAGAAGATCCTGCAAATCGTGCTGCCAAACGCTGACGAGCGGGAGGCAATTCACGCTCCATCGGATGAAACACCCGAAGCCTTAGCAAAGTTGCGAAAAAATCTAAGGCTTCGCCAAATTCGGCAGGCGTAGGATTCCGCCCATACCTATCACCTGAGTCCTTATCTGCAAGCCAGCTTGGCAGGGCGAGCTGTTGTCCGTTGCGTTCTTCGGCTCCAGAGCCCATGGAATCAAGGGCAGGTTTGCTTAACTTCCAAGTATGCAGATCAAAAAGCGTCTGGCTATTTGAACGCGTCACCCGTAGCTCGCTGGCAAAAGAAGGCAAGCCATAGCCGAGACTAGAAAGCAAATCATATTCCCACGCAAGATAACAATTTAACCACGCATCAGGACTGGCTAAGTCTTCCAAGAAAATCTGCAGGCGTTGATAGCAGTCTTCGTGTGGTTCGCGTTCGGCAAGTGCGACTTCCAGCAAAGCCAAAGCCGAAGTCATTGCCGCCAGCCTATCGGGATCATTTAAAATCCGCGCGCCATACGCTGTTTGCAGCTCACAAACAAAATGCCCGAGCTGTTCTTGCAGGCGTGCTTTCCAACGCACTTCTAGCAAATTGCCAGGCTGTAGAAGCCCCTGCTTAGACCGCGACTGCCCGCCGTGGATGAGTCCTGCGTAGCGTCCGTGGTGGCGCGACAAGACTTGGGCGATTGCCACCGTTTCGCCAAACGGACGACAAGAGAGCAAGAAAGCGTTGTCCGTCCATTCCATGGGGCGGTGGGGGTTAGTTTGGTTGCGATTCGTCCGTTAGCGACTTGTCGGCAGTATAGGGAAAATCCGCGCCAGCAGTGCAGGGTCTTCTGCCCAACGCGGAGTCACCCGCACAAACAGGTGCACCCGTGCTGGTGTAGTTCCTTTGGGTGTGGCGAGCTGTTGGTTGAGAGCTTTTTCGGCGGTGGTGCGCAGGGCTCCGATTCGTGTGCCATTTTTGCCGACTACGATTTTTTTCTGCGACTCGGTTTCTACATGTAGCACTTGCCTGATAATCAGCAGATCTGCCTTACCTTTCTTGTGGCTTGGTTCGTATTCCCAGTCTTCGGTTTCTACGGCGATGGCGTAGGGCAGGTCTTGGTGGAGTTGGGCGTAGATGGCTCCGCGGGTAATTTCTGCCCAAGCCAGCGGCGGAGACAAATCGCTTTTGGTCTCAGCATCAAATAGCCACGGAGCAACAGGCATTGCCCCCAGCAGGTATTGTCGCAAATCATCTACTCCGCTTCCTGTTTTGGCGGAAACCATTAGCACTTGCTTAAACTCTGTCTTGCCTTCGGTATAAAGTACTGCCCGCTCAAGGAGTCGTTTCTTTTCTGCAATATCTACCTTATTCAAAATTAAAATTGCATGTTTGTGCTGTGCCAATTTACTTAATGCGGCTTGGTCTTCGGGTCGTGGTTTGCGAGCAGCGTCTAGCACTAGGGCTGCAAGGTCACTTTCAGAAAGTGCATCTTCGGCGGCTTGGCGCATTGCCGTTTCCAACAAACGCCGCGGACGAAATAAAAACCCTGGCGGATCCAAAAACACGACCTGCGCCTTTCCTTCTGTTAAAACTCCGCGTATGGCGAAGCGCGTGGTTTGGGCTTTGCGCGAAACGAGTGCAAGTTCTGATTCCACCAGTCGGTTTAGCAACGAAGACTTGCCTGCGTTTGTTGGCCCGAGCAAAGCCACCAAACCGCAACGGATATCTTCGCCTTGCTTGCTCACGCGACTTTTCTCCCTGCCTTGTGCCCTGCCCTGTTTTCCGCCTTGTGCTTTGCCCTGCACTTTGCCTTGCGCTCTACTTCAAGCCCTGCCCTGCATTCTGCTTTGCGCTTTACCCTACGCTCTGTTCCACCTTTGAGAGTCATCTCACTTGTCCGCCAAAAGGGTTAACATTTTTTCTGCTGCTTGCTGTTCAGCGTCACGCCGTGCAGACCCGACTCCTTCGGCGGTATGGTTTCCCACTGAGACTTGCACACGAAACGAAGGTGCATGGTCGGGTCCTGAAAGTTCTAGCACTTCATAGACGGGTAATTCGCTGTGATGCATTAGGCTCCAAGTCTGCAATCGTGTTTTCGGATTTGCAACTTGTAGCGATTCATTATCTTGCGTTAGCTGCCCGCCAAAAACTTTATGCACGAAATTTGTAGCGACTCCTGTACCTCCATCTAGGTGCAGTGCGCCTACTGCGGCTTCAAAGCAATCGGCAAGCATGGAGTCTGACACTTGAACGATTCCGCCGCCATAGCGTAGGTGTTGTGCTAAGCCAAGCTGTTCGGCCATGGTGGCAAGTGCGCGTCCTGACACAAGGTTATGGAAGCGAATGGAAAGCGTACCTTCATCTTCCTGCGGATAGGTTTGGTACAAAAGCTCTGCGACTGCTAAGCCGATGACTCTATCGCCGAGAAATTCTAGCCGTTGGTGTTGGCGGACAAATTCTTTTTCGTGCTTGTCTCCGCCCATGCTGTTATGGGTGAAAGCTGCTAGCAGAAGTGCGGAGTCGGCAAAGCGATGGCCAAGGATTTTCTCCACGGCTTCGCGGGCAAACGGAGTGTCAGAAGTTTTTGCCACTAGCGGGGTATGGTAAAGAGCCTGTGCGAGCGCACTGTTACTGGCCAATGCCAGAATTTCCATGCTGACTCGTCTCCTTCGCGTGAGAAGAAGATTAAGTCTGCCCGCCCAAGGATACGCTCTAGCGGCACCGAGCCAATCCGTGAGCGTGAGTCTTGGCTATTGTCGCGATTATCGCCCATCATAAAATAGTGATTGTCTGGCACAACAAACGGACGAGTTGAGTCGCTATCGGTGTTTTCCCAGATGGCGTGTATGCGTCCGCCTGGCAGGGTTTCGTTGTATTGGCGAATTTTGAATGGGAGTCCATAAATGAATGTGACTTCACCTGCGGGATCTGTGCGTTCTACGGGTGCGCCATTGATATGCAGGATTCCCTGTCGCACTTGAATGGTTTCGCCTGGTAAGCCGATGACTCGTTTGATGTAGATTGTGCCGGGCTGTCCGCGAATGGATTGTATTAGTCTGGCGAATCCGCTTGGTTCGGAACGCACTGTGGCGGAAGTGTCGGGCACTTCAAACACCACTAGATCCCCGCGTTTTACCTTATCGGATTTGCCGTGCAGTATTCTTCCGTTGTCGGAAAGTGGTTCATCAAAGAGTCCGCGAAACGAGAAGGAAAAGCGGCTATAGCCGTAGGCAAACTTTGAGATCAACAGATAATCTCCGACTTCCAAAGTTGGGTACATAGAGCCTGAAGGAATCCAAAACGGCTCGTAGGCGAGTTCCTGCAGGACAAACAGCACCGCTAGGGCAATAAGAAAAGTCTTAAGCGCGGCGGAAATTTCTTCTTTGAGTGCACGCAGCATACGGATTATCGCTTATCTCTATCGGCGGGTGCGGAACGGACTAGAAGCCAGACGATTGCTTGTGCATAGGGGTATTCATCGGTGAGCGAGATTTGCAGTTCGGGTTTGTGGACTCTGTTTTGCGTGTCTCTGTTTTGCGTGGCTCTGTTTTGCATGGCTCTGTTTTGCGTGGCTCCATTTTGAGTGGCTAGGGTTTGTGCGCGGGCAAGGGCTCCGCCTGAGAGATGGATTTCGGGAGCTCCTGAGGGAAGGTTTCGCACTTCTATATCGCGCCAATGGACTCCGCGTCTTGGTACACCTGTGCCGAGTGCTTTGGCGCAGGCTTCTTTTGCAGCGAAGCGGCGGGCGTAGGTAGCGGCGCGGCTGTTGTTTGCTCCATGGTGTTCTGGACGGCGATTGGCTCGTGCTTGTTCTGCTTCGGTGAAGATGCGTTTGGCAAAGCGGTTGGGATAGCGTTCTAACACAGAGGCGATGCGGCGGATATCTACGATATCCAAGCCGATTGCCAAGGGGCGCACGGTTTCTTGCGGGTCATCAAACGGAGAAGACATTACACCCCTGCCCTACCAGCGTCTAAAGCGGCTCGCATTTTGCGAATGGCTATTTCTAATCCGTCAAAAATTGCTTCCCCGACGATGAATTGTCCGATATTGACTTCACGCAAGTTTGCTAAGGATGCAATTCGTTGTGCTGTGTCGTAGCGCAAGCCGTGTCCTGCGTGGAAAGCCAAGCCGAGTCTTTCACAGGCTTCGGCTGAAGTCACAAGCTTGTGCCACTCTGCTTGAGCGGGTGCTGAGTTTAATCCGTGTAGGCGCACGGCGTTGCACCAAGGCCCTGTATGCACTTCTACGGCGGGGGCTTTCAAGTCAGCGGCGGCTTCTAAAGCCTGAACCGATGGATCTACAAACAGCGAGACCTGCACACCTATTTCGGCGAGCGTGGTGCAACAAGTTGGTAGGAATCCACTTTGTGCGTTGTGTAGATCCAATCCGCCTTCTGTGGTTAGCTCTGCGCGTTTTTCGGGTACTAAGCAGACCCACGGCGGAGATATTGTACGCGCTATTGCCAGCATTTCTTCTGTGGCGGCAATTTCAAGATTCAACGGAGTCCCATGCAAAGCCAGAAGCGGCGATAGTTCGTGCAGATCGGAGTCAACGATATGGCGGCGATCTTCGCGTAGATGTAGGGTTATTCCATCTACGCCTGCTTTGAGAGCAACTTCTACGGCTCGTCGCAAGGCGGGATGATCTTCTCCCCGTGCGTTGCGCAAGGTGGCGATATGGTCCAAGTTCACGCCAAGGCGCAACGGATGTACAGAAGAAACCATTGTCTAGGCGGGGTATCGTGTGTGTGAGTTGCTTTAAATTAAGGTTAGTTTCTTGGGCGTTCAACATTACAAATATCGTGATTGCTTCGTAGAGCGGCGATAATTCCTTGCAGGTGGGCAAGGTTGCGTACTTCTACATCTACATTGACTTCAAAAAAGTCAGCTGTGCGATTGACGATTTTCAGGTTGATAATATTCCCTTCGGAAGCTGCGATTACGGTACACAGCGAGCCAAGTCCGCCTGGACGATTCAGCAAGGTTACACGGAGTCTTCCTGCTAACTCTTGGGGTGTGGGGGTTTGTTCGTCCCACGAGATATCTATCCAGCGTTCGGGTGTGGTGTGGTATGCGGAAAGATTTTCGCAGTCTAGCGTATGGACAGTCACGCCGCGTCCTGTGACGATAATTCCGACAATTCTGTCTCCAGGGATGGGGTGACAACAGCGGGCAAAATGCACAGCCATTCCGGGGATTAATCCGCGTATGGCGATGGGTGCATCTCCCTTGGCTTTTGCTGAGCCTTTGCGCGTTCCCTTGTCGCCAATCGCGGGGACAACAGCGGCGGCAACTTGTCGTGCTACTGATTTTGCTGAACGCGTTGGAATGCGATTTTGCGTTTGCTTAACCTGTGTTTCAGGATGCAAAGCATGCAAGACTTCGCGTGGTCCGATACGATTTTCGCCGATTTGTACATATAGGTCTTGTACGCTGTCTAGGTGCCAGCGATTCAAGACTGCGGCAAGTGCGCCTTCGTTCACAGGATAGGACTCATTGCGTAGAGTCTTCTCCAGCAACGCCTTACCGAGCTGTACAAACTCGTCCCGTCGCACCTGACGGACATACCGCCGTATAGCAGACCGTGCCCGTCCTGATATGACTAAATGCTCCCAATCGGGTGAAGGCTGTGATTTTTTGTCGCAAAGAATTTCCACTTGATCGCCATTGCGCAGAGCTGTGCGTAACGGAACGAGTCTTCCGCCGATCTTTGCGCCCACACAGCGGTGTCCGACTTCTGAGTGAATTGCGTAGGCAAAATCTATTGCGCAAGAATTGCGCGGTAGCTTGATAAGCTTTCCGCCTGGAGTAAAACAAAATACCTTGTCGCGGTACATTTCCATTTTTGTGTGTTCTAGAAACTCGGCGGGGTTTTGGGCTTCTTCTAGTATCTCTAAGAAGTCACGCATCCAGGCGAGCTGTTTGCCTCCGAAGAAGCCATCGGCAGAAATTGCTTCGTCTGCTCCCTGGCCTACCTTTCCTCCTTTACCAGACCGCTTGCCTGAAATGCCTAGTTCTTTGTAGTGCCAATGGGCGGCGACTCCGTATTCGGCGATACGATGCATTTCAGGGTCGCGGATTTGAATTTCAATGCGGCGTTTTTCAGGACCTAAAATTCCTGTATGTAAAGCCCGATAGCCATTGCTCTTTGGCAAGGACACATAATCTTTGAAGCGTCCGGGAATGGTTGAATACTTGCCGTGCAAGGCTCCTAGAGCGGCATAGCAAGCCGCTAGGTCAGAAACTAAGACTCGAAAGGCCATAATGTCTGACAGTTGCTCAAACGCGACATCTTGTTGCTGCATTTTGCGCCATACGGAGTACAAACTTTTAATTCGTCCGCTGACTTCTGCGTTAATTCCTGCTTTTGCTAATACGCCTTGTAGCTCGGTGACAATTTCTGAAGTCACCAGGGCTTCGGCGATTTGTAAGTTTTCCATGCGGGCGCGGAGTGAAGCATAGGCACGCGGATGCAGGGCGTGAAAGGCAAGTTCTTCTAACTCGGAGCGGAATTCATCCAAGCCGATACGCTCGGCAAGCGGTGCATGGACTTCTAAGGTTTCAATTGCCTTGCGGCGACGTGGCTCGGGTTCACGCCGCTTAGACAGGGTTCGCATATTGTGTAGGCGGTCTGACAGCTTCACCAGAAGCACACGGATATCATCGCTCATTGCCAAAACAAGTTTGCGGAAATTTTCTGCATCTGCCTGATGCGGAGCATTAAGTTCTATTTGTCCAAGCTTGGTGACTCCATTGACGAGTCGTGCGACATCGTCGCCGAAACGCGACTGTACTTCGTCTAAGGTGGCGGGCGTGTCTTCCACGACATCGTGAAGCAGTGCAGTAAGAATTGAGTCGGGGTCAAAGTACAGAGTGGCTAGGGATTCAGCTACGGCGAGCAGGTGTGTCCAATAGGGTGCACCGCTATCGCGTTTTTGGGTGCCGTGGCACTCTACTGCCCACAGGAAGGCTTCGTGAAACCGTGTGGTTTCTGCTTGTGTGGGTGCGGCTCGTCCAGCGGCTTGGGCTTCGTCTGTGAGTCGTTTTACAAATCTGTCAAACGCGGCGGAACTGCCAAGGGCAGTCATTTCGCGTTCTACCGCTAGGGCTTGTACGGCTCCTGCGGGCAGGGATAGATCAACGTTTGGAGCGTTCGCAACAGGCTTAGAAGCTAACGGGGCAGGTATGCCGTTTTGTGGCTTGGCTTGCTTGGCTGATTTTTTGCGGACTTTTTTGGGCGTGTTGTCTGGGCTCTTTTTGGCTTGCCTAGACTCTCTATCGGACTGGCTACTGGACTGGCTATCACCTTGCCCGTTGGCGTGTTCGCTGGCGTGTCCGCTAGATGGTTCGTGCTGTGCATTGCCAACTTTGCCACCCGCGACTGGCTGTGGCTCGGGTGGCGGGGGGTGTAGCGGAGTTGGCATAAGTATCCGCTCTACTGCTTGGCGGACTCTCCCTCACCGTCAGGAGCAGCATTCGCAGATTTATCAGACACAGACTTATCAGCCACGGACTCATCAGCCACAGACTCATCAGCCTTGGTTTGGCTCGTTGTGGCTTTATCCGCCACGGACTCACCCACGGACTTATCCATAGACTCACCCGCAGACTCACTCACCATTGGCTCGCTAATCACAGGCGCATCCAAAGCGGAGTCATCAAACGCAGGTGCCTGCGCCAAGGACTCATCCATAGCAGACGCATTTTCTGTGCCTGCTGTGGTTTCAATCACATTTTCAACCGCACTGGCAGTTGTTTCCGTTGTTGTAGCTTCTGTTGCGCTCTTGGTTACGCCTGGCACTTCTTCTTGCTGTTCGTAGGCGCTACGCATTGCGTCTTCCAAGGCTCCGATGAGCGGTTCTGACGAAGCGGGAATTGCCGCATCATCGGCTAGGGGTTCGGATCCGATACCGACTTTGCTGAATTCGTCATCACTGACTTCGCCGAGTTCACTTACCTTGGTGCTTCCGTCTTCAAGCTCGTCTTCGTCTTCTAGCCCGATGTTGCGAGCGGCTCTATCTCCTTCAGCCAACTTGCCTGCGGCGGCGAGTGCATCTCCGCGAGCGATGTATGCGGCTTCTTCGTCTAGGGTTTCGGTGTTTTCGATGACTTCGTGTTCTTTTTCTTCGCCGCGTCGCATTAGGTCTACGATACGTTTTTCTACGAGTTCTTCGGCGGTGTAGTTTCCCTCGGCGATTTCGCGCAGGGCGATAACGGGATTTTTGTCATTGTCGCGTTCTACCGAGATGGGAAAGCCTGATGCGATTTCCCGTGCGCGTTGGGCGGCGGAGATCACCAATCGGAAGCGATTGGGTACTTTGTTGATGCAGTCTTCAACTGTGATGCGGGCCATGGTTTGTCTCTTTTTTGTGGGGGGATTTTTTGGGTGGTGGTTTTGTGTGTGGGGGTTTGTGGCTCTGTTGGCTATGTGTGGCAGGTGGAGTCTCCAAGGCAGGAGCCTTGGCGGAGGCAAGTTCTGTGCTTAAATTCTGTGCTAGGGGACAAAAGCGGCGAAGTGGCTAATTTTTACAGGTTTTGTGTGTTCTAGGCAAGGTATGGGGGCATATTGCTCTGGGCTACTGGGGGCTTGTGCGGGCTATCGGGGCTACATAGGGCTTGCTGTGGGCTATTGGGTGCTTGTGTGGGCTATGGGGCTACATAGGGCTTGCTGTGGGCTATTGGGTGCTTGTGTGGGCTATGGGGCTACATAGGGCTTATAGGGGGCTATGGGGCTACACAGGGCTTATAGGGGGGCTATAAGCCCATTGTGGCTTGCTGTGGGTGCTTACAAGGCGGCGTGGGGCTTATCTGGGCTTTACAGGGGGTATAGGTCTTGTTTTTGGCTCTGGAGTGCTTCTAGGAGCTGGTGGGCGGTTTTTCCCAGCCGTGGATGCAACCAGTCGGGAGCGATTTCGGCTAGGGGTTTCAGCACGAAGGCGCGTTGGTGCATTTTGGCGTGTGGCAGGACGAGACTAGGGCTATCCATGATGACTCCGTGCCAATCCAGCAGGTCAAGGTCTAGCGTGCGCGGAGCGGGATTTACTTCTGCGTCTTTGCCGCGTGTGCGTTCAAACTGCTTTTCTAGTTCTAAAAGGCGGACAAGAAAATTCTGGGCTGTGGTTTCTGGATTGACTTGTGGTGCTATTTTTTCCTCACGGACTGCGACTACGGCATTGATGTAGCGTGGCTGGCTTGGTGCCTTGTCTTGTAGAATTGGCGCACTACTCCACAGGCGGGAGCTATGGGTTACTTCTACGCCGATGTTATCCAGTGCGTCTATGGCTTGGCGTAGGGTTTTGTCGGGCTTTGTGCCATCGGAGCGGTTTAGATTGGCTCCAAGTCCGAGGTAGATCATCTGTGTTCCTTGGTTCGTTTCTGTGGTTTGTTTCTGTGGCTTATTTCTGTGGCTTGTTTTGGCGGTTTATTTCTGTGGCTTGTTTTTGTGGGCTTGTGGGGCGGTAAGTTTCCGTGCGTTCTAAGAATTTTTTTGTGGTTTTTTTGTGTTTGCTTTTTGCTGGTTTTTGCTCTATTCTTGCTTGGCAACTGGGGGAAACGAGCTTTGTTATCGGGTATTGGTTTGGCAGACTGGTTGGGACTTGATTTCTTGGTGCGGAATGCCATAGTTGTGTGGTGTTCTCTAGTGCCTAGAGACGAAAGCGGGAAGCAGACTTGTGGATCCAAACTTGTGAATCAACTTGTGAATCAAAGAAGCGATTGAAAGAGGTAAAGCGATGGTTAAGTTCTACGGCGAAGAGCGCATTGCTCTGTTTATCGATGGAGTCAATTCCCATGTTACGGCTCGTGAGCTGGGTTTTGATATAGACTACCGTAAATTGTACAACCTGTTTGCGAAGCAGGCGTGTTTGGTGCGGGCGTTTTACTATACGCCGTTGTATGAAGAGCAGCAGAATTTTTCGCCTTTGCGGCCTTTGATTGATTGGCTGGATTACAATGGCTATTCTATGGTTACGCGTACGGTTCGTGATTATGGTCCTGGGGAAGGCGCACAGCGGCCTGTGAAGCGCCAAAACATGGATTTAGAAATTGCGGTGGATATGCTTGAGGCGAGTCGTTTTTTGAGTCATGTGGTGTTGTTTTCTGGGTCTGGTCAGTTTAGTCGCTTGGTGGCGGCGGTGCAGCGTCAAGGGGTTCGGGTTACGGTGGTTTCTACTGTGCGGACTCAGCCGCCGATGATTTCTGATGAATTGCGGCGACAGGCGGATAACTTTTTAGACTTGGAGCAGATCCGCGACAAGATTATGCGTGACTCAGATGAGTCCAATCCTATTCCGCAGGGAGCCGATCACCACTACAGCCCTGAAGGTGATTACGAAGAAGAATAAGATTTTGTTTGCGAGCGGTGCGCTATCCCTTCCCCTAACTACCCTGATTTCTGAGCCGTAAAAGAATGGGTCAGGGTTAGTCTTTCTCTCACTGTTTAAGTTACGGCGGCTTGCGCCGCCTAGTGCCGTGAAGCGGTGCGCTACGCGCAAGACGCTTCACGGTGGCTAAAGCCGCCGCTACGCGGTGTCCGCTTCGCTCCGTTCGCTAACGCTCCACTCCGCTTGCGCTCGTGCCCTACGGGCACTCGGTGGGTCTTCATCTCCGCAAGGTGCTTTGTAGGTTTTGGGTGCGGCGGCGTTTCCAGGTGCGTTCTTTGATTGATTGGCGTTTATCTATTTGGCGTTTTCCTTTCCCTGGAGCGAAAGCTAGCTTTGCCAAGCCACGGCGATTGAAGTAGAGCGATAGCGGTACTAAGCTCATACCTTTTTGCTTTACCTCTGCGCGGAGTCGTTTTAGTTCTCGGTGTTTGACTAACAGCTTGCGGGCTCGGTTGGGCTCGTGTGCTGTTCCTGCGGCGGGAGCGTAGCCACCGATTTGGGCGTTGAATAGATATAGCTCTCCGTTTTTTTCGCCGATCCAGGCTTGCTGGATTGAGCCGTCTCCCTGTCGCAAGGCTTTGACTTCGGAGCCGAGAAGAACAATTCCTGCTTCTAGTGTGTCTTCTAATGTGTAATCGTAGGATGCACGGCGATTGCGGGCGAGAGTCTTGGCTTTTGTGCCTTTGCTCGCTTGTTTTTGTTGGTGTGTGGAGTGCTTTGCCACCTGTCAAAGAATTGTGTGAGGAATTGCGTGTGTAATTTCGCGTGAAGAACTTTGCGTGAGGAATTGCGTGTGAGAAATTGCCTGTGAGGAATTGGGTGAATGATTTTGGGTGAAGAATTGTGTTTAGCGGTTTTTAGGCTGCGCTTGGCTGTGCTGTTTTGTCTATATGGAAGGATAGTTTTGCTTGTTGTACGGCTTGGTCTATCTGGGCTTTCACCGACTCGTCGGGCGGGACAATGGGCAGGCGCACGGTGGCTTCCATTAGCCCTGCTTGGGCAAGGGCATATTTTGCGGGAGCGGGTGAAGGTGCTGCGAAGATGGCTTTATGTAGGGGCTGAAGAACTGCGTCAATTTCTTCGGCGGCGGAGAAATTTCCAGCCTGCCAGAGTTCTTGGGCTTGTGCCATGAGCCGCGGGGCGACATTTCCTGTGACGGAGATGACTCCGTGTCCGCCTTGTGCGAGGAAAGCCAGAGCTGTTGGGTCTTCTCCACTGATTTGGAAGAAACTATCGGTGCGTTTTGCCTGTGCTATGACTTCGCGCATTTGTGCGGGACGGACAAGGTTTTGCGTTGCGTCTTTGACTCCGATGAGTCGTTCGTGATGCAGGAGTCGAGCGAAGGACTCGGGTAGAAAATCCACCACCGAACGCGGCGGAATATTGTAGATAATAATTGGAATAGACTTGGTTTCCTTCAGCACGGCTTCAAAGTGCTGGATCATGCCTTCTTGGTTTGGCTTATTGTAGTACGGAGTGACCAGCATTGCGACATCGGCGCCGATGGTTTCGGCGTGTTGTGTTCGTTCTACTGCTTCGGCTGTTGCGTTGGAGCCTGTGCCGACGATGACGGGCACGCGCTTATTGACGATTTCTACTGTCAGAGCCGCGACATGATCGTGTTCGGCAGGAGTCAAAACAGGAGACTCACCTGTTGTGCCGCAGGGTACGAGTCCTGAAGCTCCTTGATTGATTTGCCATTCTATGAAGTTTGCGAGCGCGGTTTCGTCTATTTTCCGCCCATCGGCAGAAAACGGAGTTACCATTGCGGTTAGCAGTCCACTTAGTTTTGGGGTCATGGTTGTGCTTGTACTTGGAGTTGTGATTTGGCTTGTGTCTGACTTGCGATTTGTCTTGTGCTTGGAGTTGTGTTTCGGCTTGTGCTTGGAGCCAGCTTTGATTATGTGCCTGACGGGCTGTGTAAGGCGTGTGTGTGGCTTTGTGGATGGTTATACTAACACACAGGCCTGCCTGTGCTAGAATCGGCGCTAGGAGGCAACAGAAGCGATTGTGGAACCATCTAGGGGGTTTTTATGCGTAGATTTCTGCTTGGCTTGATAGGTGGCGGTTTGGCTGGCGCGGCATTTGGCTTTGCTGTGGGGATATTCATTTATCCTTTTTGGTTTTTGTCGGACATTGTGGCGACTGAGACTTTACCTCCTGTGTCGGTGGCAGTGGCGCCTGCTGCGGGAGCAAACACGGAGGCAAAGACGGGCGAGACAGCGAGTCAATCTAGCGAACGCCGCTTGGTTGCTACGGGACAATTCCAGCATGTGAATCCTAATGACCGAGTTCACTGGGGCAAGGGAGCGGTTGAGCTTTACGAAGAAGGCGGAAGGCTTACGGTATTTTTGCGCGAAGATTTTGAAGTGGGTCCTGGCCCTGCGTATCGTGTTTATGTGAAGGAAGCGACGGAGATAAAAACTCGTTCTGACTTTCAATCTAGTCCTGGCACGATCATCGGAGCCTTACGCGCCTTTAAGGGTAGTCAGGTATATCCAGTTCCTGCTTCTGTGACTGTTGAAGAAGTTGGAAGTGTTGTGATTTGGTGCGAAGAATTCTCCGTCCTGATCTCCCCCGCCCCACTAAACCCTTCCTAACCCCCTACTCCACTTCGTATTAGTTAAGTAGCGGGCACCTTGCGGTGCGGCATTCGTGCCAAGTCTTGTATCCCCCACCAGCCGTTAAGCCCCATAGTTTTAGCCAAAGGGCTAATTGAGCCAAAACCCATTGCGGAGACGAAGCCCTGTAAAAGCCTAGCCCGCCAGTAAGACGAAGACGGGTGATACGCGGCTTGCCCTTTCCCAACCTTAGAGATGAAGACCCACCGAGTGCCCGTAGGGCACGAGCGCGAGCGGAGCGGAGTGAAACGAGCGAAGCGAAGCGGACGCCGCGAAGCATCTTGCGCGTAGCGCAAGGCTTCGCGGCACTAGGCGGCGTAAGCCGCCGTAAATTAAATGTTGAAGTAAAGCCCAACCCTAACCCCTTCTTTTTCGGCTTAGGAATTAGGGTAATTAGAAGACGGGGGAAGGTCAGGGATCTTGGCCTTTCGGCTTTGGGGGGTAGAGTTTGGGGTTGGGGATGTTGCCTCCGTCTACATAGATGGCACTGGGCTCTTTTTTGGGCTTGTCGGGCTTCTTCTCGTAGGGATTGCTCCAATCCATGCCGGCGTAGCGGTCTTCGGCTTCTACACGCAGCGCAATCTTCTTCTCGTGTGAAGAGCTGTTATCTATCAAACGGCGGGTGCTGCGGTAGTCTTCGGTCTCGCTGTACTCTTTGATATGTTCGTCTGGGGATAGGTACGCTTGGGCGCGGTCGATTAGCTCTGCCATAGTCGCGTCATCAACGATTTTCTTTCCTGCTACAACTTGTTCTACAAGCTCGCAGAACTGGGTCAGCTCACGGATCATCTCAGTCCGCCGTATGGCTTCTTCTCGCCGCAGGTTGCGGCGGGGGGCAATCGTTTGCTTTTTGTCAAAGGTTTCAGGCTCTACAAGCTTTCCGCGGGTGCGCATATTCTCTAGGGCTTCTGTAAGCCTATTCATCGTCTCGGTCGTAATTTCTTGGTGGTGGCGAAGTTCCTGCTCGGTCAAGCCCTCGGGCATAGGATTTAGCCGCAATAACTCTAAGTTAAACATTATGAGCTGGCGTTCGTCTCGGCGGCGTTGGGCGTTGAAAGCCCTGCCGAGTGCGCGTTCCTTGGCGTTGGTTTCGTCTTCTTCCTGTATGGAGCGTTGGAGGGAAAGCAGAGCTTTAACTTCGTCTTCTAGCTTGTCGTTGAGCTGGGGTAGGAGTTGAGCAAGGTTTGCCCTGCGGATTTCTGCGCTTTTGTCCGCCTGCCCTGCGTAGTGGTTGGCTAGGGATTCTGTCAGTAGTTCAGGGTCAAGGTTTGATAGGTATTGGCGCACTTCCCGCAGCTTGGCGGCTGTCGTTGGCTGGTCGGCTGGGAGTGCGGAGTGCATAGGGTAATCCTTCGGTTTGGGGGTTTGGGGGCTAATAGAGTTGCGAAATTCTCCTATATAGGAAATGAGCCATTTTCAGGCAGATTCAAATTTTTTTCGGATTTTTGGGGCAAAAAAAGAGATAAATCGGGCGGAAAGCTAGGAATAGGCTTAGAAATTAATTTTTTCCCAGTATAAATAACTGAATATTATTGTATTTTTTACCGTTTCCACCTTAAGACCACGGGTTTTGATGTCAGCTAAGCAAAATTTTTCTCCAAATATGGTATTGTAAATAGAACCTTTAAGGAACATTACAAGATAAAGAAACCAAAACTCCTGAATTTTCAGCACTTAAATTCTCGCAGAACGCGCTTTATAGGGAAAAACCGCAATGAGCGATTGGTGGCACGGCAAAATGGAGACAATCACCGAAGATACCGTTCTTGCGGAGTTCAACAAAACGCCACGCCGTAGGTGCGTTCGTGATACCTCTGGGCTCTCTGATTACCAAAACAAGTTTTGGGTGCCCTTTATGTGTCAAAAGAGAATTTTTGAAAAGCAAACAGGACTATTCTTAGAATATGAAGCGCATGAAAAAAATTATGTGAAATCCGAGATAAGTGAAAAAGAACTATCTATAATTGAACGCTGGATCCAAGATCAAGGTAGCCTAATCTTTCTAAGAAATTGCCTCGCGCTGTCAATAGCACTGGACTTTAATTTCGTTGAGGGAAAAGCTAGTGAATACACTTCAATAGGAAGCCTAGTGCATCGAGGGAAAAATAATCCAAATAATAAAGATATCGTTGAGCAATTATCTTCTCTAGCCACTGAAAAAATTAACACGCTTCCCTTCTATAAAGATGTGGATTTTGTTTGTGCTATACCTTCCCGTAAACCCGTTGACCTTCCAGGGCAGGTGACAGCTTTGGTAAGTGAAAAAATTGGCAAGCCGAACATAACTGAAGGATTCATCTTCGGTAAAGAAAAAGAAGCCGTTAAGAACTCAAAGCTTGGGGCTAAATGGGACGCTTGGAAAAAATCTGAAATATCCTTCAAAGCTGTCGGTGCGTTTGATGTTAAGGGCAAATCCGTAGTGCTATTAGATGATGTATACCAATCAGGAAGAACCATCCAATATGTCGCCATGAAATTACAAGAAGCTGGCGTACGTCAAATTTGTGGACTCAGCCTTGTAAAAACATGGGGAGATAAAGACAACACAAGCTTTAAAAAATGACTAACCCAATCTTTGATAACGAGAAGATAGACAAAACCCCAATACGGGTTGATCTGGACAGTGCGCTCTATCCCGAGCGTGTAAAAATTCTTCTGGGCAAGAAAGCCCCTAAGCACCTTGATATGGTCGGCAATCTTGACCTTTTAAACTTGGACAGCATCGGTTTTTGTGGCTCTAGGAAAACCAGCGAACAAGGAATCGAAATGATCCGAGATTGCGCAGAGCAATCTGCTCAAGGTGATGTTTCCGTAATATCTGGAAATGCTGCAGGTGTTGATCTTGTGGCTCACTTCAAAAGTCTTGAGGAAGGCGGGAAAACAATACTCGTCTTACCTGAAGGTATGAATCATTTCAGAGTCAGGCAAGATCTTAGACCTGTCTGGGATTGGGAGCGTGTGCTTGTAATTAGTCAATTTGAACCCGATGAGCCGTGGAAAGTCTTCAGAGCCATGACACGCAATCAATTATTGGTCGCACTAAGCAAAGTTATGGTTGTTATTGAAGCAGGAGAAAAAGGTGGCACAATTAACGCAGGTGAAGTCGCCTTGAAAGCGAAAGTTCCACTTTTTGTCGCAAAATATCCAGATATGTCTGTCAATGCGCGGGGGAATCAAATTCTTTTGAACAAGGGAGCTCTAACACTCGTAAAAGATGAAGAAACAAACAGAGCGGGCTTGGAAGAAGTATTTGAAAAAATGAGAGAAGAAGAATTTCCAGAAAACCTTACACAACAAGAGTATTTACTATGATGGAAGACGAGAAAGATAAAGTGCCCTTAGCGGTAAAGAACGCACCAAAAGAAGGGGCTCTGTTGAAGAATTCTTGGCCACTTGTTAATCACGGCAATTGTAAAATTCACTTTGCTCGGTGGAACGGAAGTATTCATCCATTGGATGATTGGTTAAAGGACAAGTCTAGATGGCAAGCGTGGCAACAATCCCCCACTCAAAAAAATGAGTTTAATCGGCGTTATATTTTTTCATTGATGCAATTTTACCACGAAGCTAAAACATGGTTGTTTGGAGGCATGTATAAAGTTATAGGAAGAACAGGTGATGGCGGCTACAATGTTGAGCCAATTCAATTTGGAGAAGAATATATTGGCCGACTCAAAATCCAGTCCCCCTATATGGCACGAACCGCTAGAACAAATATGAAGCCTTACTATAATAATTTTCAAGTGAAAGAAATGTTAGATGAACCTTATTCAGGTCCTAAATTTATACCCTTTCCTGGATTCGACAAAGTTAAGCTATCGTTTAAAACCCTCAAAGATCTAGTGGATGAAGATAATCCAAATTGGAGAAATGCATTAGAAAGCGTGAAAGGCGTATACCTAATAACTGACACAAAAAGCGGAAAAAGATATGTTGGTTCTGCAACTGGGCAGGCAGGAGTCTGGGGACGCTGGGAAGAATATATGAATAAAGGACATGGTGGCAATGTAGGCATTGCCGAGTTCATTAAAAATCTCGGAGGCTTGAGCTATTGTCAAAAAAATTTCCACTTCACTTTACTTGAGCATTTTTCTCCCACATATTCAAAGCAGACTATTCTATATAGGGAAGGATATTGGATGGATATGCTGCATACTATCGATACCTCATTTGGATTAAATAAAAAATCTGCCAAAAAAGCAGAGGGCGGGTACATGAAGACTGGGTACAGCCCATCCCAAAGGGAAGATTGAATCAAATTTTCTTTTCTCACCCACTCACCCCCTATCCCTTGAAACAGGGGGGTTTTGGTGGGAAGGTGGGGCTATGGGCTTGCCAGAGACAATGCGGGCGGTGGTGACGATGGGGCATGGAGGGCTCGAGCAGTTGGTGTTGCATGATGGCTGGCCGCGTCCTGAAGCCAACGCAGGGGAGGTGCTGATAGAAGTCCGTGCCTGCGGACTCAACAATACCGATATCAATACACGCCTCGGCTGGTATTCAAAGTCTGTTACCGAAGCCACGACTCCTAGCAGTAAAGAGTCTGGTCAAAGTACAGGGACTCCTGATGGTCAGGGAGGGGTGGGGGATTCAACTTGGGGTGGGAAGCCCTTGGGGTTTCCGCGGATTCAGGGGGCTGACGCTTGTGGCACGATTGTTGCTGTTGGGGAAGGGGTTAGCTCTGCGCGTATCGGTGAACGCGTTATTACCGATAACTGGTTGCGTGACCCAGATGATCCGATGAATAAGGATAAGGCAGGATATTTCGGCTCAGAATGCAACGGCGGTTTCGCCGAATACACGGTGATTGCTTCGCAAAATGCTTTGGCAGTCAAGTCGGATTTGTCTGATGCCGAGCTTGCGACTTTTTCTTGTTCTTATTCAACGGCGGAAGGGATGCTGTCCCGTGCCAAGGTGGATGAAACAGATACGGTGTTAATCCCTGGGGCTTCGGGCGGAGTCGGTAGCGCGTTAGTTCAGCTCGCCAAGCTACGCAAAGCCAGAGTCATCGCTATGGCAGGGGCAAGTAAGCAGGAACAAGTTGCGGCTCTGGGAGCAGATAAGGTGATTGAGCGGACTCCCAGTGATTTGCAGAATGTGCTGGCGGGTGAGTCCGTTTCTGTTGTCGCCGATGTCGTTGGAGGCAATGGTTGGCACGAACGCATTGACCTGCTAACCCGTGGCGGTAGGTATGTTTGCTCAGGAGCCATCGCTGGGCCAATGGTTCAGCTAGATCTGCGCACTTTCTATTTGCGTGACCTTAATTTTATAGGCTCCACGGTGATTGATGGCGATGTTATGCCGCGTGTCGTCTCGTATATTGAAGCAGGAGCAATCAAACCCGCACTAGCCGCTACCTATCCGCTTGAAGAGCTACAGGCAGCGCAAGCCGCTTTCATCGCCAAAAAACATGTCGGTAATATTGTGGTATGTCCCTAACAGCGGTAGCACCATGAAAATCGGAGCCCTAAAAGAAAGCCACGCTGGCGAAGCCCGAGTCGCTATGACTCCCGAGTCGGCAAAGGCTCTGCAGGCCTTAGGACACCTAACCCTAGTGGAAACAGGCGCAGGACTCGCCTCAGGCTTCACAGATAACGACTATCAAGTCGCAGGAGCGCAAGTCTTGCCTTCAGCACAAGCACTTTGTCAGGCGGCTGATCTGGTGGTGAAAGTACGTCCGCCCAGCACGGACGAACTAGCACTTGTCAGCGAAGGCAAAACGCTAATCTGCTTTTTCAATCCGTCAGAAAACAAAAGCGGACTCAACCACGCCGCTCGCCACAAGCTAGCGGTTATCTCCATGGACGCAGTGCCACGCATATCGCGGGCGCAAAAAATGGACGCGCTTTCCTCCATGGCGAATATCGCAGGCTATCGCGCCATACTAGAAGCAGCCACGCACTTCGGACGATTCTTCTCAGGGCAAATCACCGCCGCAGGAAAATCAGCTCCCGCGCAGGTGCTGGTCATCGGCGCAGGTGTCGCAGGACTCGCCGCCATCGGTGCCGCAACTTCACTAGGCGCCCGAACACGCGCCTTTGATGTGCGGCCAGAAGTCGCCGAACAGATTGAGTCCATGGGGGCGGAATTCGTCTACCTAGATTTCGCCCAAAACGACGGACAAGACTCCGCCGCTACGGGGGGCTATGCAGCTCCGTCTTCGCCCGAGTTTCGCGCCGCCCAGCTCGCCAAGTTCTCACAGCTCGCGCCCGAAGTGGATATTGTCATCACCACAGCCCTGATACCTGGGCGGGCAGCGCCTGAGCTTTGGACAGCAGAAATGGTCGCCGCTATGAAACGCGGCTCTGTCATCGTTGATCTCGCCGCCGAACGCGGCGGAAACTGCACCCTAACCCGCGCCAACGAAACAGTCATCAGCGAAAACGGAGTCACAATACTCGGACACACCAACTTACCCTCGCGTATGGCAGCACAAGCTTCTGCTCTCTACGCCAACAATGTACGCCACATGCTGGCGGATTTAACTCCTAACAAAGACGGAGTCATCGCCCACAATATGGACGATGATGTAATTCGCGGAGCTACCGTAGCCTATGGCGGAGAAATTACTTTTCCGCCTCCACCGCCGAAGGTTCAGGCGATTGCTTCGGCAAGCAAGACGGCAGAAGCAGATACGGCTGGTGGGGCGACTCCTGCTGTGCCTGCCGTTTCAGAAGCCGAACGACAACGGCGGGCAGGATTACGGCAAATCGCACTGCTGGTCGCTGGCGGTGGGCTGATGGCGGTCTTGGGGCTTTATGCTCCGCGTGAGTTTTTGCAGCACTTCGTGGTTTTTGTACTCGCAGTCTTCGTCGGCTTTCAGGTCATCTGGGGAGTCGCCCACAGCCTGCACACGCCCCTAATGTCAGTCACCAACGCGATTTCAGGGATTATCATTCTTGGCGCATTGTTGCAGATGGGAGCAGATCTGCCGTTGGTGCAAATCCTTGCCGCGATTGCTGTCGCTATTGCCACAATCAATGTCGTCGGCGGATTTCTGGTAACGCGGCGAATGCTACAGATGTTTCGCAAATCTTGATGTGCAAACCTTGATTCCACAAATCTTAAAAGTCTTAAACAGCCAGCCAAGCCCTAGCGAAAGATGAATTCCGAACTGCAGACTGCGGCGTACATCGCCGCTTCGGTGCTTTTTATTCTCTCGCTGGCAGGCTTGAGAGACCAAGAAAGTGCCAAGCGCGGCGTGTGGTTCGGTATCGTCGGAATGGCAATCGCCATAGCCGCAACTTTGGCGGACTCGCGTGTGCCGATTTCTGCCGTGCTGGTGGCAGTGCTGGCAGTCGGAGCAATCATCGGTATCGTTGTTGCCCGTCGGGTGCAGATGACAGCTATGCCGCAACTGGTCGCGGCTTTGCATTCGTTTGTCGGTCTTGCCGCAGTCTTTATTGGAGCCAACTCAGCCTTGCTGGGCGGACAGTTTGACTCGGTCGCGGAGCGGGTAATTCACGAGGTAGAAATTTTTCTCGGTGTGTTTATCGGTGCAATCACCTTTACGGGTTCGGTCGTGGCGTGGGGCAAGCTGGCAGGGCGGGTGAGTGGGAGTCCATTGCTTTTGCCTGCTCGCCACTTGTGGAATCTTTTGCTTGCTGTTGCTTGTTTTGTTTTGCTCTTGCTGTTTATCGGGCACGCAGGCCTATGGACTCTATGGCTTATGACTGCCCTTGCCTTTGTGCTCGGAGCGCACTTAGTGCTTGCCATCGGTGGTGCCGATATGCCTGTTGTTGTGTCCATGTTGAATTCCTATTCGGGCTGGGCGGCTGCGGCTACAGGATTTTTGCTCGGCAATGAGCTTTTGATTGTGACAGGAGCTTTGGTGGGTTCTTCAGGAGCTATTCTTTCGTACATTATGTGTCGGGCGATGAATCGTAAGTTCTTGTCGGTGATTTTGGGTGGGTTTGGCAGTACGCAAGCTGTGGCAACTGCGATTGAAGGCGAGCAGGTTGCGGTAGAAGTCGGAGAAGTTGCATCGGTCTTGGCTTCGGCTAGCTCGGTGATTTTTGTTCCGGGCTATGGAATGGCAGTTGCGCGGGCGCAAAGTGCGGTTTCGGATTTGACAGAAAAACTTCGCGCGCAAGGCAAGGAGGTACGGTTTGCGATTCATCCTGTGGCGGGACGTATGCCAGGCCATATGAATGTACTGCTTGCCGAAGCAAAAGTGCCCTATGATCTTGTCTGCGAGATGGACGAGATCAACCCTGATTTTCCTGATACCGATGCAGTTTTGGTGATTGGTTCTAACGACACGGTGAATCCTGCAGCCCAAGAAGATCCGAATAGTCCGATTGCAGGAATGCCTGTCATAGAAGCTTGGAAAGCAGGGCAAGTCTTCGTCTTAAAACGCGGACAGGGACGGGGCTATTCAGGAATAGAAAATCCGCTGTTCTTCCGCGACAATGTGCGTATGTTTTACGGCGATGCCAAAGATTCGCTAGACGCTTTGTTGAAGGCACTGGCTTAGCCTTGCCGCAGATCTTGCCGTAGATTCTTGTCGCAGATTCTTGCCGTAGATTCTTGTATGGGACTCCTGCTTAACGGACAGGCGCAGTTTTTGCTATTCTCTCGTCTAGGGAGTGCGTGATTCGCGCTTCTATGCCCCCATACGCCCACCACGCCTTAAAGCAAGCCTGATACGCTCCCAACGCTTCAGGGACGGAGATTTTGAGTGAAAAGCCTAGCCCACCACCCCTTCTTTACCAGCCCGCGAGCGCGGCTTGAGGCAAGCGAAGAAGAGCGACTTAACCTTGAAGTTTCGTGGCTCTTGCCTTTGTCTGTTGAGCAGGCTCGGCGGGTCCTGGCAGCAGCAGAGAAGAGGGATTATGAAGCCGTACAAGCGGCGGGCCTGTGGTCTTTGGGACGGGCAAATCTAGCGGCGTATCTGTGTGCTTCGGGCGAAGACTTTTTGGATGTGTTGGTTTCTGATCTATCAGCCACAGACTTAAGCCGTCTGAGTAAAGATTTGGTTTCTTTATATCCTGAAGAAAAGGCAAGGTTTACGCCCGAGCGGTTAGAGCGTCCGTTGATGTGGCTCTTGCAGTCTTATGCTGAGTCGGCAGAACAGCTTCTGCATGACTTGAATGACTTGCCAACGCGCTTAACCGAACTGCAGGCTTTGCGTAAGGAAGCCAAGCCGCTCGCCCAGTTATTTTTGGATACCATGCTGGCAAAGTTTGATAGCGAAACCGAAGCAAAAGTAGCAGAGTCAAAAACGGCAAAAGCAAAAGAAACAGGGGTAAAAGAAACAGGGGTAAAAGAAACAGGGGCAAAAGAAGCAGGGGGAAAAGGAAAAGAAGTAAAAGCAATCGGGGCTAAAGGGACAGAGACAAAAGGGACAGAAGTTAAAGCGGTAGCGGAAAAGCCAAAGTCTGATGAAAAGTCATCTGCGCACGGGCGTTCGGGTGGCACTGAAACAGTTCCATCACGACAGGCGGAAGTAAGCCCGTCTGGGTCTGCTGGCTCTGTGTCTGCCACGAAAGCCGAATCTGCTCCAAGGCAAGGGAGTGGCACACAAGTTGCGGGAGGGGCTACAGGAAGCCGTCTAGGGGCTACAGGGGGCAATGTAGGGGCTACGGGGGCTAAAGGGGCTACAGGAGCCACAGGGGGCGGTACAGGGGCTAAAGGAGCCACAGGGGGCAGTGTAGGGGCTACGGGGGCTACAAGAGCCACAGGGGGCGATACAGGGGCTATAGGAGCCACAGGGGGTGATACAGGGGCTACAGGAGCCACAGGGGGCAATACAGGAGCTACAGCAGGGGGGATTCGTATTGTCCCCGCTTCCGCCCGTAAGAAAACAGGCCTTGAGCGGTTTGATGAACTTATGTCGCGCAAGGGCGATAGGGTACCGATTGGCTCCTATGTGAAGAAGGGCACAACAGCACTGGTTAAGAGCTCAGGCAAAGTCGCACACAAAAGTGCCGAACAGGTGAAATCTGTAGTGCCTGAGAAAAAACCACAAACAGCAGAACAGTCAGAGCAAAACAAGCTAGAAGGAATCGTTAAAGGAAAAAAGATAGCCGCCGAAACAATCGCCAAAAAAGGCGCAACAACGTTCCGTGACCAAGTGCGTAAGCAACGCGATAGCCTAGCCGCTCGCGCCGCCGAAACCAAAGAACAACGCGAGAAAGAGCGCACGCTACGCGAAAAAGAACAAGCCGAACGCAAAGCCGCATTAGAACTCGAAACCCTAGCCAGACGCGAAGCAGAAGAAGAAGCCGCACAGCTTGCCGAAAAAGAAAGAAAAATGAATCCGCGGGCAATTCGCGTTCCTTCAGCAGAAGAATTGCGGCAAGAACGCCGCGCCGCTTTGTCAGAAACCGCTTCCGCCGAAGCCACAATGGAGCTACCCCCCGCCGACGAAAAAACACCAAGCGAAGGCAAGGCGGCTAAGAAATTTGCTCCTGCCCGTACGCCGACCAGTAAAGCAAAGCGGAGTTTTGCTCCGCCTACCGCTCCCCGCCGTGTCGCTAAGGGGAAGGCGCAAACACCTGCCCCACCCGTAGAAGAAGCCACAGAAATAATAAAAACCCAAGAAAAAATACCCGCATCACCACCGCCACCTGCTTTGCCTCCTGCTAGGCCTGTAACGCCATCTGTGGTCAAGGCAAATCCGACTCTTGTCCGCCAGGCTGGGCGGACACGCAGTGCATCCCGTGGCTGGCAAGTCGCAGGCTTGTTAGCCTTTGTAAGCACAGCACCCGAGTCGCTTTTTAAAGGCGGAAAATTAATTCCGTCTGCTGTGCCAATTGTTCTGCTGGTCGTAGCCATTTTGCTGCTTTGGGACTCGCGTGCCCGCCGATCAGCTCCGCCACCTGTTGAGTCGGCTCCTGTTGCCTCAGAAGTCGCCTTCGCCTTCGCCACCCAACCCGGCGGACCCGAAGACCAACCACAAATTGGCGTAGGCAATCTGCTGTCGCTTAATGAAGTCCGCTATTGCCTATATCAAGAACAACGGTTGCAGTTGATCCGTGAGCATGTTAATCCGCATTCGCAATATGAAACCACACGCTATAACCACGAAGTAGATGATTACAATCAACGCTGCTTGGAATTTCGTCATCCGCAAGGAGCTGTGCGTACCGTGCGCCAAGAAATTCCCGAATGGCAGGATACCCTAGCCCAGCAAGCCGAAACCATTATTCAAGGCTGGCGCAATTCTTCAGCAAGCCAATAGGGCAGGGGTATCAAGCTAAGGGCTATTGGCAAGCCAGTACTGGCAAGTAGGGCTATCAAGCCAAGGGGTATCAACAAGCCACTAGGGCAGGGCTATCAAGCTAAGGGGTATCAGCAAGCCACTAGGGCAGGGCTATCAAGCCAAGGGCTATCAGCAAGCCAATAGGGGTAGGGGTATCAAGCCAAGGGGTATTAGTAAAGCCAGTAGGCGTAGGGGTATCAGCTCACAAACCCAAATGGCGTTCAGCAATTTCAGGATGAGCCCGCAGTTCATTTCCTGTCACGCTTTCAACAATCTGCCCTTTGGCTAAAAACAAAACCCTGTCCGCCAAAGTCGCCACACGCTGCCAGTTTTTGTCCACGACAACGAAGGCTTGTCCTGCTTTGCGTAGTTCATCCAAGATTTGCCAAATCCGTTCGGCAACACGCGGCGATAAGCCTTCGGTGGTTTCATCCAGTAGCAACAGAGACGGATGTACAGACAAAGCACGAGCAAGACTCAAAATCTGCCGCTCGCCACCTGAAAGTCCATCACCCATAGTCTGCCACTTGTCCCGCAGTTCAGGAAAACGCAATTCCATTTCCGCTTTTTGTTTTTGCCCCGCAATAAGGTGAAAATTTTCCTCCGCCGTTAGACGAGCAAAAATACCCCTGTCTTCAGGAATCAAAAGCAAACCATCACGCGCCAAATAACGAGCCACTCCACCCCGTTTGTACTTGTGGCTTATGTCTGCTCCACGCCATAGGTGTTGTCCGCTCCACAAGCCAAGCCAGCCCGCCATAGCCTTCAAACAAGTCGTCTTACCCATACCATTACGCCCCAACAAAGCCACAACTTCACCTTCATCAATGTGAAAGTCAGCACTATGCAAAATCGGAAGCTGCCCGTAGCCCGTACACGCACGACGCAGTTCTAACAGCCGAGCCATAATCCCGATACCTTACCTATCAGCCCCACCAGCAGGCAAATACGCCGCCCGAACCCGCGGGTCACGCAAAACTTCTTCGCGTGTACCTTCCACCACCGCTTCCCCCGCAATCAAAACCGTAATCCTGTCAGCAAGTTCAAACACCGCATCTAAGTCATGTTCAATCATCAAGACCGCCCGCCCATTCTTATTACGGCGAATAACTTCAGTCGCCTGAACCGTTTCACCTGCTCCCAAACCCGCAAGCGGTTCATCCAGTAGAACGACTCGGCTTTCGCTGTCAGCGGTTCCCGCAAACGCCATTGCCAACTCCACAAGCCGCCGCTCACCATGCGACAAGTTACGCACCAGCTCGTTACTCCGCTCCGCCAACGAAACTTCAGCCATTGCCCGCTCCGCCGCTTGACGGATTTGCGCTCCGCCCGAAGTGTAATTTCCACCCCGCGCAAAACTGCGCCCGCGAATTGCCAAGACTAAATTGTCCGCAATTGTCATATCAGTAAATAAACGCGCCCGCTGAAAACTACGCCCCAAACCCAAGCGCGCCCGCTTCCAAGCTGCCCTGTGGGTGACACGCTGTCCGCTTAGCCAAATCTCACCGCCGCGTTCAGGCTGGTCTTGTCCGCCGAGAAGACGCAGAAGAGTCGTCTTGCCCGCTCCGTTCGGGCCAATCAGCCCATGGATTTCATTCTGGCGCAGAGAGACAGAAACCGAACGCAAAGCCGTAAATCGTCCGAAACGGCGAGTCAGCCCCTCAGCCCGCAACGGAAGCACTTCCGACGCAAATTCTGTGCCCGCAAATTCTGTACCTAGAGTCATCGCAGTGGGCTTTCCTTCTGACGCACAAGCCACACACCCAGTCGGCGAAACGATAGCCGACGGGCAAAGAATAGAACTCCATTGGGTAGAAATAGTGCCACCACCACCGCCAAGACACCAATGCCGATCTGCCAATGATCAGGAAACCAATAGACCAACAAATCTTCCAATCCAATAACCAATGCCGCACCAAGCACTGCACCCCATAAACGATTCCTACCACCCAGAATTACCATCACCAACAACAAACCCGACAAATGCCAAGTCGCAAGCTCCGGATTGACAAAGCGAAATCGCATCGCTTCTAACGCGCCTGCATAGCCCGCTACGGCTCCAACCAAAGTGAAGGCAGCAAGCCGTATCGGCAAAACCGCATAGCCCAAAGCCGCAAGCCGCACTTCAGCCGTTGCAGAAGCTCCGAGTAAAGTGCCGAAAAAACTCCGCCGCAAGCACCAGAACAGCAAAACCGCAAAACCAAAACTCGCCACAGTCATCAAGTAATACACACGCGAGCCAGACAGACTTAACACTTCAATCGCTCGCGGAGACGCGCAGACAAAAATACCATCCGAACCACCAAACAACGGAATATCATGCAACGCATAAAAAACCATCTGCCCCAAAGCCAAAGTCACCATCAAGAAATAAACGCCGCGTGTGCGTAAAGCAGGCACGCCCGCAAGACACGCAAAACCCCCCGCAATCAAACCCGCCACCAACATACCAAGCAGCAAAGAAAGTAGCGGCTCACCATCACAAGTTCCCGCAAGTAAGGCAAAGCTGTAGGCTCCGATGGCGAAAAAGCCCGCTTGCCCCAAACTAACCAAATGCCCACGCCCCGCCAAAAAATCTAACCCCATAGCAAGAATGGCAAAAATCAAAAACTTGGCAAGACGCTGTAAATCATAATCAGGCACAAACCAAGTCGCCACCAGCAAAGGCGGTAACAAAAATACCAAAGGAGCAGGACCATCACGCCAACGACTCGCCAAGTTACGCAAACGCGTAAACGACTCGTGACTCGCATCGCTGGCTGCAGCCTGTCGCACAGAGTTGCGTCTAGTTGCGCTTCGCAAGAACACCTTCAGGTCTCCAGACTAAAGCCGCAAACATCAGCAGATAAACAGCAACACCCGCAAAAGCAGGAACCAAGTCACGAGCTAAAGTATCCGCCACGCCAATCACCAAAGCCGCAAAAAAGGCTCCGCTCAAGGAGCCAATCCCGCCCACCACCACCACCACAAAAGACAAAATCAATACCTGCGCATCAAGCCCAGGATAAACAGAAGCAATCGGAGTCGCCAAAGCTCCCGCAAGCCCCGCTAGAGTCGCTCCCAAGACAAAAACCAACAAGAATAAACGCGGCGTATCTATGCCAAGGCCTTCCGCCATCTCACGCCGCTCAACACCCGCCCGCACAGCCGCTCCGAAACGCGTGCGCGAAGAAAGCCACCACAAACCCAACGCAAGCAACAAACAAAAACCCGACACCACAAGCCGCCACACAGGATAGTCAGGTAAATCTTCTCCCAGTTCTAATGAACGCGCAAAAGGCGGCGGAGCTTCTAGCCCATGCACATCATCATCCCAGAGAAGACTGCGGGCTTCGTCCAACAGCAAAACCAAACCGTAGGTCAGCAAAACATGCACCAAATGTGGCTTATCGTATATGTAACGAAATAACGCTCGTTCAAGTCCAAACGCACCAAGCGCAACCAAAACAAGCAACACAGGCAAAGCAAGCCAGTAACTCCCAAAAACACCACTCGCCCACCAAGCAAGCCAAGCCCCAAACATATAAAACGAACCATGCGCAAGATTTACCACGCCCAGCAAGCCGAAGATTAAGGACAAACCCCCAGCAACAAGGAATAGAAGTAAACCATGGTGCAGTCCGTTTAAGACCTGCAAAAGCAGAAATTCAAAACTCATCGCAACACGGACTCCATCAACACAAGCTCGGAGCCGCCGCTGCTTCAATCAAACCGCTTAAACCAGCGTACAACCCTGCGCAGGATCCGTGACATCTTGCGCAATGGTCTCTATGTAGCGGTTTTGTCCGCCCGCCGCACGGCGTAGGTAAAAATCTTGAACAGGATTCTGCGCCCTAGAAAAATGCCAAGCCCCACGCGGACTACTCACACCCCGAAACGAACGCAACGCCGCATGAAACGCAGGCTTGTCATCCGTGTCTCCGCCAACAGCCTGTGCCGCATGCACCAGCAAAGCCCCCGTGTCGTAGCCCTGAACCGAAAAGACATCAGGGTCTACGCCATAGGCTTCACGATAGGCAGAGCGAAACGCTCGGTTGGCTTCAAACGGTAAGTCGTCAGCATAGTGCATAGTCGTCTCAAGCCCTTCAGCCGCTACCCCCTGAGCTTCTAGTGTGCCTTCAGTCAAGAAGACTCCATAGAGGGGTAGGCGGTCGCGCAAACCCGCTTCGTGATACTGCTTAACAAACTGCACAGCAGATGCACCCGAAAAGAAGGCGTAAATGGCTTCCGCGTCACTTGCCGCCAGCTTCGTCATATAACTGTGAAAATCAGCCGCTGGATAGGGCGCAAGAATTCCTTCAGAAATCTCGCCGCCAAGTGATGCAAATCCTTCTGTGAAGCCCTGAACCGACTCCGTGCCCGCAGCGTAGTTCCAGCTCATTGTCGTAACCCTGCGCAAACCCCGCTGTGCCAAAAACCTGCCCATCGGCCAAGCCGCCTGCCAGTTACTAAAAGAAGTGCGGAAAATATTTTCTCCGCAGTGTTCGCCTGTTGCTGCTCCTGCTCCTGCGTTGGGGATAAGCAGGGTGGTGTTTGTACCCCCCAGCACCCGCAACATTCCAAGCAGAACACCACTATGGACAGGACCCACAACAATATCGCATCCACGCCGCACCAAGCGGGCTGTACGCTCAGGAGCCTTGGCAGGGTCAGTTTCGGAGTCCAATCGTATCCACTCAACTTCTCGTCCGCCTAGAAGCCCGCCTGATTGGTTGATTGCTAGCTCCATCCCTTGGGTGATCTTGGTGCCTAAAAACGCCAAGACACCGCTGTTGGGGAGTAAAACACCAACTTTCAAGCGCGCCGCTTCAGCCCGCCGCACATACGGAGCCGCCAAAGCCGCACCCGCGAATGCCGCTCCTGTTTTTAGGATACGGCGGCGCGACACGCCGCCAGATAAAAAAGCTTGGCGCGACACGCCGCCAGATAAAAAAGCTTGGCGCGACACGCCGCCAGATAAAAAAGCTTGGCGCGACACGCCGCCAGACGAAAAAGCTTGGCGGACAGGTTTGCTAGATACCGAACCCTTCAGTGAATCGTAATTCATCTGCTTTCTCCGATGTGATGTGGTTTCGGCTTGGATGGCAAAAACGCCCAAAGGTAAGCCAGCTTCAAGCCAGCTTCAAGCCAAGTTAAAGCACAGACTAAACAGATAGACTCGCTTCACTTCCTTCTGTACTACTTTTTGACTCGCTGTCTGCCATCGCTAACCAACCCGAAAGCCACTGCAAAGCCAAAGTTTCAGGTAACTCAGAATGGTTTGCGTCGTGGATACAAATTTCTCCAATCCGTGTTGCTCCCAGCTTGGCGAGTCGTTCGTCAAAACGCCTGCCACCGTTGGCAAAGGTTTCGTAGTTGCTATCGCCTAAGGCAATCACTCCGTAGCGCACGCCAGACAAATCAGGAGACTCACGCTCCAAGGCTTCGTATAACTCAAAGGCATTGTCGGGTACTTCTCCGTCGCCGTAGGTGCTGGTGCAAATCAAACAAAGCTTGGCAGAGTCGCGTAGCATTTCCACGGTTGCGTCTGCCATATCCACCACTTCCACAGAACGCCCCAGCTCGGATAGTGCGCGTTCTAGTTCTTCCGCGACCAAGCTTGCCGTGCCTGTCATGGTTCCGACAAAAATTTGTACGCCCATCATAGCAAACCATATACGCTTGTGCTGTGGCACGAAGTTGTTTCTCGTGGCACTCTGTCCGTGAATAGCCGCTTTATGGCGAGTCTGCAACCATTTGCCTTAGACTGGGCGCATATCCTATTTGTTGGCTTGTGCTAGAACGAATCCAATGAGCGAGACTCCCGATATGATCGTGCGGACAATCGCCGTGGTTGGCAGTGGTCCGGCTGCGCTTTTTGCCTGCGAACGGCTGAAGCGCGAGGAGAATTTGCGCGTTGACCTTTTGGAAACCTTACCCTTTCCGTTTGGCTTGGTGCGCTATGGAGTGGCTCCAGACCATCAGGGGGTGAAAAACATTCAGCGACAGTTTCTGCGCCACCTAGAAGCGGATACGGTGCGTTTTGTTGGTGGTGTGCAGGTGGGCGAACATATTTCCCTTGCTGAGTTGCGTGAGCTTTACGATGCGGTGGTCTTGGGAGTCGGCGGCTCGGTGTCGCGCAACTTTGGAATTGCAGGCGAAGATGTGCCGCAAGTTTGGACTTCAGATCGTTTTGCTGGCTGGTATAACGCGCATCCGTCGCATACGGAAGCTCCGCCGCTGAAGGCAGGTGGGCGCACGGTGGTTTTGGGTCACGGAAATGTCGCCGTAGATGTGGCACGGGTGTTGCTGCGTAATCCTGACGACTTTGCGGGTTCGGATTTGTCGCAACAGGCGGGGGACTTGCTTGTTGCATCTCCGCAGGGGGGAGTCGTTATGGCGGGGCGTAGTGGAGCGGCAGAAGCCAAATGCACTACGCCCGAGTTGCGCGAGCTGTTGAAGCTGGACGGGGTGCAGGTGCGTCTTGAAGGAGCCGACTCTAACGCCGAAGCCTTGCAGTCGCTTGTGGCGGAGCAAGACCAAGATGCAATAACGACTCCCGTTGAAGTGCGGCGGCGTAAGGGGAACTTGCAGTCGTTTTTAGAAGTAGCAGAAGGGACAGAAGCAACTGTGCCGAATACGCGGGAGTTGGTTTGGGCGTTTGGCTATCGTCCTGTGGCTTTTGTGGAAAGGGAGGGCAAGTTAGCGGCTGTGCGTTTTGCCATACGCAAGCGTGGAGCAAACGGGGCGTGGCAAGACACAGGAGAAGAACTAGAACTTGCCTGTGATTTTGCGGTTTCTTGTATTGGTTATGTAACTCCGCCGTTGCTGGGTGTTCCGTATGATGCAGCGCGTGGCGTTTTCGCCAATCAAGACGGAAAGATCGACTCAAGGCTTTGGGCAGTCGGCTGGTGCGGACGTGGGCCAACAGGAGCGATTGCCACCAATCGCAAGGAATCCCATGCGCGAATGGACTCCCTGCTTGCCGAACTGTCTGGGGCCACCGACTCGCCAAAGCAAGGAGCCACGGGCTTAGACAAGCTACTTGCCGAACGCGGCGTGCGTACCTACTCACTAGACGATTGGCGTGTGATTGAAAAAGCAGAAGAAGCGTCTGCCCCTGACAATCGCATCCGTGAGAAGTTCACAGACCTAGCCACCGTACAAACCCTTTTAGATGGGGCTTAATTTACGGGTGTGCGACGCCGTGCTTGCCTTCGCGACTATGCCTATATGGAAAATTCAATTTATTCAAATAATTATGAAAATTAACCTTGCAAATTTAAAGTTTCACTTTAAAATTACAAGTAGTTTCATTTTAAATTTGCTTCAAAAAAAACGCCCCTGTGGGGCAAGCCGCGCCTTCTCCCGTCTTCGTCTTACTGGTGGGTTAAGCCTTTATAGGTCTTCGTCTCAAAGTTAATCTGTGCCTTCCCCATCTTTACAGTACCCTGATTTCTAAGCCGCAGAAAAATGGGTCAGGGTTAGTCTTTCTCGCAACATTTAATCCGCCCGCTTTTTACGCGCCCTTGCGGGCGCTTTTTGCTCGGCTTTACCCCCCCTCGCTTCGCTCGGGGTGCGCCAAGCCCGCGGGCTTTTGCGTGGCTCGGCAAGCTTCGCCACGCGTGCCCGCTCGTTCGCTTCGCTCACTCGCGCCCCTAGGGGGGTAAATTATATAAATGCCCCCTTATTAGAGAAAAAAGTATCTAAAAAATGAAAAAAAGAGATAGAAAAAATTAAGACCCGTTTGTGTGCCTTCACGCCCCTACGGGGACACCTTGCGGGGGGAGCGTAAGATTGGGGGGATTAACTGGCTCCCGTTATGAAGATGAAGACCCACCGAGTGCCCGTAGGGCACGAGCGCGAGCGGAGTGGAGCGTTAGCGAATGGCGCGCACGGCATTCGCGCGCAAGCGGACGCCGCCGTAGGCGGCAAGAGCACCCGCAAGGGTGCGTAAATTAAATGTTGAAGTAGAGCCTAGCACTTACCCCTTTTTCTGCGGCTTAGAAATCAGGGTACTGTGAAGACAGGGAAGAGACAGGAAACCAAAGGTGGCGACTGCCCCCCTTTAGGGGGGTAGGAGACAGCTTTGGCAGTTTGGGTAGTTATAGATACCCTCTCTTTTATTTTTATCCAAGCTCTATAACTTATAATCTTTTAGATTGATAGAGGGACTAAGATATTTGTTTAGAAGGAAGGAGGAGTACCATTACCAAAAAGGCCTGAAATAAAATTTAATCCCTTATCTAGTGTATGGGTAACAATAGAATTGGCCATCTTTTCTAAAGCCCCACCTACAAATACCCCAATTACTCCTCCCCCACTTCCTCCTAAAATGATCTTTTTACCAGATAAAATCCACCATCTTCTTATTCTTCCATACAATATTAACTCCTTTTTAACACCCCGTAATTTTCTTTCTGCCTCCATCTCAGCATATAAATTTTTTGCCTTCAAAAGAAGGCTCTTCCAAGAAGTAAAGTCTTTTCTACCCCGAGCTACAACAGCAAGACAACAGTACGAATCTGCAATGTCTTCTTTACTTTCTAGTCCTTTCGATAAATCCAAAGATTTATAATAAAAGCATTCCGCTTCATGGGTATTGTTTCGCTCTCGCGCAATGGTACCAAGATTGCGGCAGGTCTTCACGATACCGTATTTGTCTTCTAATTCTTCCTGCAACTCCAGCGCTTTATAGAAAAAGCGAGTTGCCTCTTCAAGATAATGCCGTTTTTTCGCAATTACTCCAAGGTTAGCATAGGTATCAGCAATTCCGCTTTTGCTGTCTATAGACTTGTACAGTTCCAAAGATTTTCGGAATAACTGCTCTGCTTCACCGAATTTTCTTTGCGATAGCCTAATGTTACCTATGTTTGTATAAATCGAAGCTGTAAGATCTTTATCCTCTAAAAATTTACTTAATTCCAAAGCCTCTTTGTACAATTGTTCTGCTTCATCTAATCTTCCTCGCACTTGGGCAAGAACACCTAAGTTAACAAGAAGGTCAGAAACTTCTTTTTGCCCACCAGTAATTCTATATATTCTTAAAGATTTGGTGTATAAACGCTCCGCTTCTTCTAAACTGCCGCGTGTATCTGCGATAAGACCTAAATTGTTATACGCAGTAGCAAGGCCATAATCATCTTCTAGCTCTTCGGATAATTCTATGACCTTTAAAAAATAACTCCATGCTTCACCCAATTTTCCAAGCCGCCTATTGGCTATACCCAAATCATTGTAAGCAACAGAAAGGTTTCGCTTATTGCTTTGAGATTCGAGAAGTGGAATAGCTTGAAGAAGCAGGTGCCTCGCTTTGTCATATTCTTCACGAGCTAAATGTTCTTTAGCCGCATCGCAGATATCTTCTATGCTTTCTTGGTTCATCCCAACAGAATAGCACTGGATTTAGAGGATAGGGAATTTTGTGATTCGATTCCTTGCGGCGGGTGATAATTAGCCCTCGTTCGCCACTGGGCTTTTGATCTCTGGTTTCTTTGTCGATTTAAGGGAAGATTTCACTAATCCAATCCATACGAGGATTTAAATTTTCCATATCAACATAAATTTCGTTAACGCCATCACGAATCAAGTTTCTTGTGAAGCTAGACATGGAAAACACATAAAGCCGTTTGAAATTTTCTCCCTTACCCAACTCTAGATTAAAAAATTCATCCGTATCAAAGTACTTATCTACACTTCTATACTTTCCTTTCTTCTCGCTCGGATAGAGTGCAAACCAATAACAAAGCAAAGGTAGCGGATTAACCTTCATATCCACTGGGATACCATTACACCGCAATAGTTCTTTTTCTTTTGTTGGCTTTTCTATTACCGTAAGAACTTTTGGCACTTTCTTTGGAAAATTATTCTCAGTAAATTCCCTTCCAAACCTTTCAAATCTAATTGCATCATATTTGTCTGGACAAATTTTAAGAGGAATTCTTTTACCATCAGTTGCGTGGGCACTCCAATTTTTGACTTCTGTTTGAAAGTGAAATGTTTTTCTTTTTCCAGTTTTAATTTGTACCCAGCCATCTAACCTTGAACCCGAACTACCTTCATTTTTACATTTACGACTCAGTAAAGAAAATTCATAATTTTTTCGGCTGCAGTACTCCTTTAGAAGACCAAATGCCAAATCTTCACCAAAAAGAGATACTAAAGCCGTAGCGTGCCCTATGCTATTTTTCTCTGGTGGCTCAGGCTTTTCATCAAAAAATTTTATTAATTTTTTGAGATCTAGTTTTCGGGTTTGGGGAGTAGGCATGTGGGGTTTCTCCACTTTGAGACGAAGATGGGGAAGTGGCGGGTTGCCCTGCGGGGGGGGGGTTAGATTTCGGCGTAGGGTTTTAGTTCGGATTTGGCGCCGGGGTGGGTGATTGCGCCTTTCTCAGCAGAGCCAACGGTTTGGGCAAAACGCCACAAAGCTCCAGAACCCGCTTTAGAAGTAGGAGCAGTCCATGCCGAACGGCGAGCTGATAATTCTTCAGGGGATAAAGCCACCGTCAGTAAGCCCTCGCCATTGTTTGATAATGCCTCAGCAGTCGCGTCCAAGGTTATTAAGTCACCATCGCGCAGTAAGCCTATCACGCCACCCACCGCCGCTTCTGGAGAGACATGTCCGACACAAAAACCACGAGTCGCACCCGAAAATCTTCCGTCTGTTATCAACGCTACCTTGTCGCCCATACCTTGTCCGTACAGTGCCGCTGTCGTCGCCAGCATCTCACGCATTCCAGGTCCGCCTTTCGGGCCTTCATAACGAATAACCAATACCTCCCCTGCTTCATAGGCATGGGCACGAACCGCTTCGTAACACGCTTCTTCACTGTCAAAACAACGTGCCGCTCCTGTGAATTTGCGTTGCGTCATGCCCGCTACCTTCACAATCGCTCCTTCAGGAGCCAAGTTACCCACCAAGCCCACAACGCCTCCCGTCGGGGATAGCGGATTGTCAGTCGGGCGCACAACTTCTTGGTCAGTCGGAAAAACCACTTGCGACAAATTTTCCGCAATCGTCTTTCCCGTCACCGTCAAACACGAGCCGTCTAAGTATCCGCCGTCCAACAAGGCTTTCATCACAATCGGAACTCCGCCGACTGCGTGTAGGTCTCGCGCCACAAATCTACCCCCTGGCTTCAAGTCAGCAATATACGGAGTCGTCGCAAAACATCGCGCAACATCGTGCAAGTCAAAGTCTATCCCCGCTTCGTTCGCTATCGCTGGCAAGTGCAATCCCGCATTCGTAGACCCCCCAGTCGCCGCCACAACCCGAGCCGCGTTTTCTAACGCCGCCCGCGTCACAAGCTGACGCGGACGCAAATTTTGTGCCAGAACATCCATAACCGCAAGGCCGCTTTCACGGCACAAGTCCGCCCGCGACTTGTCAGGAGCAGGCGGACCAGACGAACCCGGCAACGCCAAGCCCAACGCTTCAGACACACACGCCATCGTGTTCGCCGTAAATTGTCCGCCACACGAACCCGCCGACGGACACGCCACGCATTCAAGTTCTTCCAACTCTTCCTGTGGCAAGGCGCCCGCTTGATACGAGCCCACAGCTTCAAATACATCCTGCACAGTTACATCTTTGCCCTTCCAACGACCCGGCAAAATAGAGCCACCATAAACAAACACCGAAGGAACATCCAAGCGAACCATCGCCATCATCATGCCTGGCAAAGACTTGTCGCATCCCGCCAAACCCACAAGCGCATCGTAACAATGACCGCGCATCGTTAGCTCAACCGAGTCCGCTATCACCTCACGCGACACCAACGACGATTTCATCCCCTCGTGACCCATCGCTATACCATCGGTCACAGTAATGGTCGTAAACTCGCGGGGTGTACCTCCGCCATCTTTCACGCCGCGTTTGGCGTGTTGCGCCTGCTCCGCCAAGCCAATGTTGCACGGAGCCGCTTCATTCCAACAAGTCGCCACCCCTATCAGCGGACGATCCATCTCCTCGCGAGTCAGCCCCATCGCGTAGTAATACGAACGCTGTGGCGCTTTCTCCGCACCCACAGACACATGACGACTCGGTAAGCCGCTCTTATCAAAACTATGCTTCACCACCCGATTTGCCTCCTATGTACACAGACGCCACACTAGACCCCGTAGATGCACTCGCCATAGCAGAACCCGTAGATGCACTCCCCATAGCAGAACCCGTAAATGCACTCCCCACACCAGAACCCGTAAATGCACTCCCTGCATCAGAACCCGTAAATGCACTCCCCGCACCAAAACCCGTCAATGCACTCCCCATACCAAAACCCGTCAATGCACTCCCCATACCAGAACCCGTAAATGCACTCCCCGCACCAAAACCCGTCAATGCACTCCCCATACCAAAACCCGTCAATGCACTCCCCACACCAGAACCCGTAAATGCATTCCCCATACCAGACCCCTTTACATCACAAGAAAGCCGCTTTAAAAAGAATACCAGCAATATATCCCCCAAAGCCTAGGTAGCTCAGTCGGTAGAGCACGTGACTGAAAATCACGGTGTCGGTGGTTCAATTCCACCCCTAGGCACCTTGCTGGCTCAAATGTACTTTTGTCTTCGCCTTTTTATCTCTTTGCTGTTTTTCTTGTTGCTCTTGTCGCTCTTGCATTTTCGCGTGGGTAAAAACTCCAGCCGCCACGCTAGTGCGAAAAAATATCATCATCCCACTCAACCGTAAAATCAAGCAAGTCCAGCAGCGCCCGAGTCGGCAAAAAATCAAAACACGATTGCGCAAGCGCAAGCCTTCCCTCACGCTCCAACATCAAGGTTAGGTGATCACGCAAACGATGGAGATACAAAACATCTCCCGCCGCATACTGCTTCTGCTCCTTAGTAAGCTCCGCAGCTCCCCAATCAGAAGTCTGCTCGCGCTTGTTCAAATTCACACCCAAAACTTCAGAACACAAATCTTTCAAACCATGTTTCTCCGTATAAGTACGGACAAGCTTAGACGCAATCTTCGTACACCACACAGGACTACAATCTATATCCAACCACTGCCGCAACATCGCTACATCAAAACGCGCATAGTGAAAAATCTTCACCACTTCTGACGACTCCAACAGTGCCTTTAAACGCGGAGCTTCCCATGAACTTCCGTCAAAGCGGACAAGATGCACTGTTTCATCCCCCGCCGAAAGCTGCACCAAACATAGACGGTCACGCGACAGGTTCAAACCCATCGTTTCCGTGTCTACCGCAACAACTCCGCCAAAGGAAACCCCTTCAGGCAGGTCCTGCTCGTGAAAGTGAATTTTCGTCATCAGAGTGGTAATCTACACCAAAATCGCTCCAAAACATACGAGCCACACCACAGGAGCGCAAATCCACAACCAAAGCGCACAGAATAAAGCCTAGAAGGTAAAGCACACAGGACAAAGCGTAGCAAAACGCACAGAATAAAGCGTAACAAAGCGCACAGGATAAACATAGAAGCAAAGCCTATCCGCTAAGGTATATCGGTCAAGGCAAAAACACAGAAGCAAAGCCTATCCGCTAAAGTATATCGGTCAAGGCAAAAACACAGAAGCAAAGCCCATCCGCCAAGGTATATCAGTCAAGGCAAAAACACAGAAGCAAAACCACAGAAGCAAAACCACAGAAACAAAGCCACAGAAACAAAAACACAGAAACAAAGACCATGAGCCAAGTCGCACAAGAAAACAAAATCGCCCTGCTCTTCGGCGGAAGCGGGTTCATCGGCTGTCATCTCGCCGAAGCATTGCTGAAAAACGGCTGGCAAGTCATCGTAACAGGACGCAAACCCGAACAAGCCCGACAAAGCGCTCCGCTTGGCTTGCCCGGACAAGTAGTACACCTAGCCTTCAACGGCAAACGCGACCAACCATTAGAGTTTATACAAGCCGTCAAGCCTACTCTGGTCGTGAACTTGATTGGCGTGTTGCATGCGCGTCCTGGGGGGTTTCGCAAGATGCACACGGAGCTAGCCAGCAAGATCGCTAAAGCCTGCTCCGCAGAAGGAGTCGCCCAGCTGATACATGTGTCAGCCATCGGAGCCAATAAGTCAGCAGCTTCGCGCTATGCCCGCTCCAAAGGGCTAGGGGAAGAAGCCGTAGCACAGGCCTTCGCAAAAGCTTTCATCGTGCGTCCGTCGGTGGTCTTCGGCGGAGGGGATAATTTTATCCGTATGTTTGCCGCCTTGCTGGCGGTGGCTCCTGCTATGCCGCTCATCGGCGGAGGCAAAACCCAGTTCCAGCCCGTCTATGTCGGCGACTTGGTACAAGCCATGCTACGGCTCGCGTCCATGCCTGAAAACGAAGCCAAGACCCTACACGGACAAGCCCTAGAATTCGGCGGCTCACAAAAAATAAGCCTAAAAGAATTGTATCGCGAAATCCTGCACCACACAGGACAAAAAAGCTTTCTATTCCCCCTGCCCTTCTTTGCAGCTCGTCTGCTGGCTATGCCGATGGGCGTACTGCCCGCTCCGCCGCTGACGGTGGATCAGGTGACTTTGTTGAAAAGCGATAACTTGGTGTCCGCCGAACGAGACGGATTTACCCGCCTAGAAATCCAGCCTGACCCGCTATCGTTTCACCTGCCGCCTTTGGTAGCTCCGTGGAAGAAGCCTTACGCGCACTTGCGAGCGGCGCGTTCGTAAGCTTCTATTATCCTGTGCTGTTGGTGGTCGGGCTTGGGCTTGGCTTGTCCTTGAAGCCCTGCCTTTGGCTTGTCCTTGAAGCCTTGCCCTAGCCTGCCATTAAAGATTTGTGCCTAAAGGCTTATGCGTAAAGGCTTATGCGTAAAGACTCGCCCCTGAAGGAATAACTTCCAGCTTAAGACAAAAAGCCATAGTACAGAGCTAAGAAAAGTCCTGCCGCAAACAGTAGGCGATACGCCACAAACGGAAAATACGTACGCTGCTTAAGCCAACGCATAAGCACAAAAATCGTCGGTAAAGCCACAGCAAAACTCAAGCCCGCAACCAAAGCAAAAACAGAAAAAGGAGTCGTCAGACGATCCGCTTCTAAAGAAGCCACCGTGCCTGCCCCCAAGATCGCAGGAATTGAAAGAAGTAAAGCCACACGAGCCGCTTCAGCCCGTTCGCACGATAAAAACCGTGCCGCTGTGATTATGGCTCCTGCGCGGCTGACTCCTGGTACAAGAGCGAAGGCTTGAAAAATGCCGATGAGTAGTGCTCCGCCGAAGTTTAGGTGTTCGGCTTGGCGAATGCGTAGGCACAAGCTGTCCGCAAGCCAAAGCAACAAGGCAAAAAGCAAATTCGCCCACGCCACAACAAAAAGCGCATTGCGCGTATGCTCGGCGATAAGGTCACGCAGAAACCATCCTGCCAGAAATAGCGGCACAGTCGCGACAACAAGCAAAAGAACAATCCGCGCCTGCGGATTCATACGGCGACGACGCAGGGCTATCCATGAGCCACCAAGGAGTCGCCATAGATCGTCCGCGCAGTAGAGCAAGACCGCAAGCAGTGTGCCAAGATGCACCGCAATTTCGTAGCCCAGCAAATCACGCGGACTCGGAAGCACATTCGGACTCGCATCCACCCAAGCCCACAGAAGTTGCAGGTGTCCGCTACTGCTGACGGGCAGGAATTCCGTAAAGCCCTGGATGAAGGCAAAGGCAAATAGCAGATGTAAGGGCATTGCGGATTCCTTCCCCTCCTTGAATTCCCTTGTTTCGCCTCTGTGGCTTACCCCTTGTGGCTTGCCCTTGTGGCTTGCCCTTGTGGCTTACCCCTTGTGGCTTGCCCCTGTGGCTTGCCCCTTATGGCTTACCCCTGTGGCTTGCCCTTGTGGCTTACCCTTATGGCTTAGCCCTGTGGCTTACCCCTTATGGTTTGCCCCTGTGGCTTGCTCCCGTGTCTCTCCATGCCCTGTATCTGTCAGGGAGTATAGAAAGGCGCAGGTTTCTTTATACCTGCTCTTATACCTGCTCTGTGGGGGCTGTGGGGGCTTCTGTGGAGGCTTTGGAGGGGTAGCAGGGGGTTAGCCTACCCCTAGAGCCATCGGCGAACCATTGGCTCGTTATCAGCAGTATCAGGCAAAATAGCAGCCTATCGCTAATGTTATTGATTTTTATTGATTAATTCGGGTTTGAGCTTTGGCAACTGCTATAATGCATCAACTATGATTATTTTATTTTGTGTTTTTTATGATGAAATTGTCTGTAGAACGAGAATTGTATGCAAATTATCAAATAATGTTGCTATATAATCTAGCCTATGGCGAAAAAGCCCCCGCATAGCAACGGAGCAAGCGAATTCCCCGCTTCTGACCTCCAAGGCCCTGTCGCCGACTCGCGGATGATCCGCTTCGTTGACCGCACAGGACAACAGCCCGAAAAACGCCAATCCGAAAAACGCCGCACAGATTGGCAGGAAATCTACCAAGAATACGATCCCGCCAAAGCCGCAGACCAAGCGGCACGTTGCTCACAGTGTGGCGTGCCGTTTTGTCAGGTGCATTGTCCGTTGGAGAACAATATTCCCGACTGGCTTATGCTCGCCGCCAATGGACGACACCACGAAGCCTACCTAGCAAGCCAAATCACCAATAACTTTCCTGAGATCTGCGGGCGGATTTGTCCGCAGGATAGACTCTGCGAAGGCAACTGCGTCGTAGAGCAATCAGGACACGGCACGGTAACCATCGGTGCCGTTGAACGCTATCTAACTGACCTAGCATGGGAAAAGGGCTGGGTACCATCGTTAAGTCCGCAGAGTGAAACGGGAGCTTCCGTCGGAATCGTCGGAGCAGGTCCAGCAGGTATGGCGGCAGCAGGAATGCTAAGGCAAGCAGGCGTGGCTGTGACTCTCTATGACCGCCATGACCGTGCGGGCGGATTGATGGTCTATGGCATTCCGAACTTCAAGCTTGAGAAGGAAATCGTCACCCGCCGCGTAGAACAGCTCAAGCAAGCAGGAGCAAACTTTCGCCTGAACTGCGAAATCGGACAGGATGAAACTTTAGACAGCTTGCGCGAACAGCACGATAGAGTCCTGCTGGCACAGGGATGCTATCAAGCCCGTGAATTGAAGGCTCCAGGTGTTGGCACAGCTGGGATCATCGCCGCCTTAGACTTTCTGATTGCCGCCAATCGGGCAGGGTTTGGTGAAGTTGTAGAAGGGCACAAAAATGGCTCGTTGCTAGCACAGGGCAAGCGGGTTCTGGTAATTGGCGGAGGCGATACCGCGATGGATTGTGTCCGCACGGCTGTGCGTCAGGGAGCAAAGTCAGTGCAATGTCTCTATCGCCGTGACGAGCAGAATATGCCAGGCTCGCGGCGTGAAATTGCTTCGGCACGAGAAGAAGGCGTGGAGTTTATCTTTCAGTCACAGCCTGTCGCTTTTGATGGCAAGGCTTCCGTGGAGCGCGCGCTTGTCCGTGAGATGGTGGCAGGTGCTGTCGGAGCAGATGGGCGCAAGCAGTTTGTAGAAGGCAAACAAGAAATTCCCTACGCCGCCGATTTGGTGATTATGGCTTTGGGTTTTACCCCCGAGTCGGTTGCGGCTTTGGGTGTGGAGACTCCTGAATGTACGGCTTGGGGAACGGTGCAGGCGCGGTTTCCTGATTTGGCTACAAGCCTGCCTGATGTTTTTGCGGCAGGCGATAGCCTGCGTGGAGCAAGCTTAGTTGTCTGGGCTGTCCGCGATGGACGCGATGCTGCCGCAGGAATTCTTAAGAGTTTAGAAACCGAGTTGCTGGGCGAGTCATCCGCTACGGCGACAGATGAATCCGCTCGCCGAGCCGATGCACAGGTAACACGAGCCGAAGCATAGGTACTATGAAGGACAAAATTGCGCTACGAAGGAAAAGACTGCGCTATGAAGGACAAGATTAAGCAAGCAAACGCAATCAGTCCCCTATACGGACGCACCGAACCGTTCGGCTTATACGAGCCAAGCGAAGAACACAGTTCGTGCGGCGTTGGCTTCGTAGTAGATACTTCAGGCAAAGCAACGCGACAAGTTGTAGTTTCGGCAATTGAAGCATTAAAAGCCGTTTGGCATCGCGGAGCCGTTGGCGGTGATAGCAAGACAGGCGATGGCTCGGGTATGCACTTTGCCATTCCGTTTGATTTCTTCCGCGAGCAGGTGGAACGCACAGGGCACAAGCCCGGCACAGCACCGCTAGCAGTTGGAATGGTATTCCTGCCCCGCACCGATGCCGAAGCCCAAGAGCGAAGCCGTGTGATTGTTGAGCGAGAAATTTTGCGTTGTGGCTATCGGGTCTTTGGCTGGCGACAGGTGCCCGTTGATATTTCGGTGATAGGGACTTTGGCGGATCGGGTGCGTCCAGAAATTGAGCAGGTGATTGTCGGGGGTAGAGATGACGAAGACACAGAAACTTTTGAACGCACTTTATACCTAGCCCGCCGCAGAATGGAGCAATCAGCACGTGGCATAGCCGATTTTTATGTGGCTTCGCTTTCGTGCCGTTCAATTATTTATAAAGGAATGTTTGTCGCTGAGCAGTTAAGTGCTTTTTATCCTGATTTGTTGGACGAGCGATTTATTTCTCCGTTTGCGATCTTTCACCAGCGGTATTCTACGAATACATTTCCTGCTTGGGCGTTGGCACAGCCGTTTCGTATCTTGGCGCACAACGGAGAGATTAACACCTTTTCTGGAAACTCCGCTTGGATGAAAGTCCACGAGTCGCGCTTATCAACAGGCGAATTTGCCAAGCACTACGATGCGATTGCGCCTGTGATACCTCCGCGTTCTAGTGACTCGGCGGGCTTGGATGCGGTGGCTGAAATTGTTGTCCGTGGTGGGCGTGACCTGCCAATGGCAAAAACCCTGCTCATGCCCGAAGCTTGGAGCAAACACAAAACCATGCCCCAAGCGTGGAAAGATATGTACCTGCTCTGTAACGCCGTAATGGAACCATGGGATGGACCCGCCGCCATCTTTGGTACCGATGGGCAGTGGGTGTTAGCAGGTATGGATCGGAATGGCTTGCGTCCGTTGCGTTATTCATTGACTCGCGATGGCTTGCTGTTTGCGGGTTCGGAGTCAGGTATGGTGCGACTCCCTGAAGAAGAAATTGTCGCCAAGGGAAGAGTCGGCCCAGGGCAAATGCTGGCAGTGCATCTGCCTGAAGGCAAGTTGTATTACGACTCAGAATTGAAAGATATGCTAGCGGCACGCCACGATTTCAGTGCCTGGACACGCAGTATTGTACGGATTGACCAGATTATTAAGCCAAGCGAGCGGACAAGTCGGCGTGAAGCAGCACGCAAAGTGCAGAGCAAAGCGGATTTACGGCGGCGTTTGGTACTATTCGGACACAGCCAAGAAGAGTTGGAGTTAATTTTGCATCCGATGGCAGCACTGCGCAAGGAGCCAATCGGCTCAATGGGAGACGATACACCGCTTGCAGTCTTATCGCGGGTTGAACGCGGGATGCATCACTTCTTTCGTCAGAACTTTAGTCAGATTACCAATCCGCCGATTGATCCGTTGCGCGAACGTTATGTTATGTCGTTGCGTACGCGGTTTGGCAATCTTGGCAACTTGCTGGACGAAGAAGAAGCGACACACCGCGAAATTATTGAATTGGAGTCTCCTGTTTTAACCAATGCTGAAGCGGAAGCTCTATTTGAGCGTATGGGTTCTACGGCGACAATTTTGGATTGTACCTTTCCGATTGAAGAAGAAAGCACGGGTGCAGAAGACTCGGCGGATAAGAGCGAAGATCATAAAAACGCGCTGGCGCATCGTCTGGCTGAGTTACGCAAACTTGCCGAAGAGTCGGTGCGCAAAGGAAACGGACACTTATTTCTGTCTGACCATAATGTGGATTCTGGGCGTGCGCCTGTTCCTGTGATCTTGGCGGTGGGAGCTTTGCAGTCGCACTTGACTGCTTGTGGCTTACGGAGTTTTGCTTCCATCAATGTGCGTTCGGGTACTTTGTTTGATGTACACAACGCGGCGGTTTTGATTGGTGCGGGCGCGACAACGATTAATGCTTGGCTGGCGGAAGAAACATTGATTGCGCGTCACGAACGCGGTTTGTTTGGCGACAAGTCGGTGGAAGAAGTAATTGACGGTTATGTTGAAGCGGTTAACGAGGGATTACTGAAGGTAATTTCCAAGCTTGGGATTTCGGTGATTTCGTCTTATCGTTCGGGCTTGAACTTTGAAGCTGTGGGCCTGTCGCGGACTTTGGTGGATGAATTCTTCCCTGGTATGCCTTCGCGAATTTCAGGAATTGGCTTGGCGGGAATTCAGCGGCGGGTTTTGGCACGCCACGGGCGGGCATATCCTGTGGGAGCGAGCGATGACGAAAACGAAGTACTAATTCCTGTTGGCGGATTGTACCGCTACCGCGGCGGAGAAGAACAACACAACTGGCAGGGCAAGATTATCCACCTGTTGCAGCGGGCTGTGTCTTCGGGGTCTATTCGCGACTGGCAGGCCTATACGGCGGCGGTGCGGGAATTGCCCCCCGCCAGTCTGCGCGACTTGATGGAATTCCGCACGGGAGTACACAAGCCTGTTGCGATTGAAGAAGTTGAGTCGATTACATCTATTCGCAAGCGGTTTGTGACCCCAGGTATGTCGTTGGGGGCTTTATCTCCTGAAGCGCATGCGACGCTTAATGTTGCGATGAACCGCATCGGAGCAAAATCCGATAGCGGCGAAGGCGGAGAAAACGAGCGGCATTTTCGTCCGATGCCGAATGGCGATAATGCCAACTCGGCGATCAAGCAGGTAGCGTCAGGACGATTTGGCGTAACCGCCGAATATCTCAACCAGTGCAAAGAAATTGAAATCAAAATCGCCCAAGGAGCCAAACCCGGCGAAGGCGGACAATTACCAGGCTTCAAGGTAACCGAGATGATTGCAAAGTTGCGGCATGCGACTCCTGGTGTGACTTTGATTAGTCCGCCGCCGCACCATGATATTTATTCCATTGAAGATATTGGCCAGCTGATTTATGACCTGAAGCAGATTAATCCTGAGGCGAAGGTTTGCGTGAAGCTTGTGGCACGAAATGGAGTCGGCACAATTGCGGCAGGTGTTGCGAAGTCATCTGCCGATGTAATTTTGATTAGCGGACACTCGGGCGGCACGGGGGCTTCGCCCCAAAGCTCCATTAAGTATGCGGGGATTCCGTGGGAGATGGGGCTTGCAGAAGCACATCAAACCTTGGCATTAAATCACTTGCGCGAGCGGGTTTTGTTGCGTACCGATGGCGGTTTGCGCACGGGGCGGGATATTGTCATTGCTGCCATTTTGGGGGCTGAAGAATATGGTATTGGTACGGCTTCGTTGATTGCGATGGGGTGTTTAATGGTTCGCCAGTGTCATTCAAATACTTGTCCTGTTGGGGTATGTACGCAGCGTGAAGATTTGCGTGAGCGGTTTATGGGTTCGCCTGATAAGGTGGTGCGGCTTTTTAGTTTTATCGCTGAAGAAGTGCGGGAGATCTTGGCGCGTCTTGGTGTGCGGAGTCTGCAAGAAGTCATCGGACGCACAGAATTTCTGCATCAAGTTTCACGCGGAGACGAAGCTTTAGACGATTTGGATTTGAATCCGCTTTTGGTTAAGTGTGAATTGGAGTCTCCGCTTCCTGAGCATAGTGCGCGTAAGCGAAATCCTGTGCCTGACACTTTAGACACGGAAGTTCTGCAAGATGCCTTACCCCTTCTGCAGGGCGGAGAAAAAATGCAGCTGGACTACGCTGTACGCAATACGCATCGTGCGGTTGGTACGCGGGTTTCTTCAGAAGTCGTGCGGCGGTTTGGCAAGGACAAGCTACCAAGCGGTCACTTGACCCTACGCCTACGGGGTACGGCGGGGCAATCCTTGGGGGCTTGGCTGGCACAGGGTGTGCGGATTGAGCTCCTGGGCGATGCGAATGACTATGTTGGCAAGGGTTTATCTGGGGGGGTAATTGTCTTGCGTCCGCCGATGCGGAGTCGTTTGCTACCGCACGAAAATACGATACTGGGGAATACCTGTTTGTACGGAGCCACTGCAGGTGCGCTTTTTGCTTCGGGGCAAGCGGGTGAGCGTTTCTGTGTCCGCAACTCTGGGGCTACGGCAGTGGTGGAGGGATGTGGCTCGGGGGGGTGCGAATATATGACAGGGGGTATAGCGGTTTTGCTAGGTGGAGTCGGAGCAAACTTTGCGGCGGGTATGACGGGTGGAATGGCATTTGTTTATGATGCAGAGGGATTATTTGAGAAGAAGGTGAATGATGACTCGGTGGTCTTTGTGCCTGTGGCGCATAGTCATTGGCAGGAGGTATTACGCGAGCTGGTTGCGCGTCATCTCCAAGAAACGGGAAGCCCACGGGCGGAGCTACTTCTAGCAAACTGGCAGGAAGAATTGCCGCGTTTCGTTCAGGTGGTGCCAAAGGAAAGCCTGCGCTTCTTGGCGTATCCGCTTACAGCGGAAGCCACGCCAAGCGCACGGGCAGGCTAAGGTGCCTTGGGCGGGGTGCGGGGTGCGATGAGCGCAGAAAATTTCATTATCCGTTAGAATACGAATATGCGCTTACTTCATGAAGCTCCGCTGGATCCGCGCTCGCGTTTTGTGCGGATGATTCTTGCTGAGAAAAAGCTCACCTTTGACCTGCGTGAAGAACGCGCATGGGAGCGTGACCCTGAATTTCTGACTCTGAATCCTGCGGGAGAGACTCCAGTATTGCGTGAAGCGGGTGTGATGGCGATTCCGGGTGCAACGGTGATTGCTGAGTATTTAGAAGAAACTGTGCCAGAGCCGAACTTGCTTGGTTCTGATGTAACGGGACGGGTTGAAGTGCGGCGATTGCTGGGTTGGTTTTTGGATAAGTTTTCGCGTGAAGTGACAGAAGCTTTGCGTGAAGAGCAATTTTTGAAGCGGGTGATTCACAACAAGCCCCCCGAGTCGAGAATTTTGCGCGCGGCGAAGGCGAATTTGTCTTACCACTTAGATTATGTTGGCTGGCTGGCGGAACATCGCAAGTGGCTTGGTGGTGATGTAATTTCTTTGGCAGACCTTGCCGCTGCTGCGCAAATTTCGGTACTGGATTATCTTGGCGTTGTGGAGTGGCAAAACGCGGGTGAAGCCAAAGAGTGGTATGCCAAGATGAAATCGCGTCCTTGCATGCAGGGTCTATTGGCGGAACGGATTACGCGGCTTTCGCCTCCTGCCCATTATGCCAATCCTGACTTTTGAGTTGCACAGCTTGGCTTTGCTTTCCTGTGGTTTGTGTATCTTGCGATAACGCGGCTTGTTTTTGACGCTTCTGCGATGCGGGTATTTCTTTTTGGCTTGGGCTATTCGGCGACTGCTCTTGCCGAGCGTCTGGTGGCGGATGGAGTCTCTGTTGCTGGCACGACACGCGACTCTGAAAAGTGCGCGGCTTTACGGGCGGGCGGAATTGAAGCCTTTCTTGTAGATGAAACTGGAAATCCCATTGGCGATACGGCAGATCCTTGCCGTAGGGCTGTGCGGCAGGCGAGTCATGTAATTAATTCTTGTCCGCCTTTTCGTGGGGGTTTGGGGCGAGGTGAGTCTTTTGGTGATGCGGGGCTTATGCTTCTGCGTTCGTGCCTGAACGATGCGGCTACGCCCCCTGTTCTTCGGTGGTGTGGCTACTTATCTTCTACTGTTGTCTATGGAGACCACCAGGGAGCTGAAGTAGATGAATCTTCCGCGACAGTGCCTGTAGAGGAAAATTTAAACGCACAGGAAAATTCAAACTTACAAGAAAATTCAAACTTACAAGAAAATTCAAACCTACAAGAAAATCCAAACAGCGATACAGGAGATGAAGCAAGCAATGGAGTCGCTCTAGCCCATCGGCGGGCGTTTAATCGTTTGCAAAGCGAAGCGGCTTGGCGTGATTGGTGTGCAAACCACGGAGTTGTCTTCGCCTGTTTTCGCCTAGCAGGAATTTACGGCTCTGGACGCAATGCCTTTCTTGCTTTGCGTAGAGGTACAGCGCGGCGGATTGTCCGCGACAAGCACCTGACAGGACGAATTCACCAAGCCGATATTGCTTCTGCTTTGTTGGCGGCTTTAACTCTTTCGCGGTCTTCTGCTGAGTCGGTGCGCGGTATCTTTAACCTGTGTGATAACGAGCCAGCGGCTCCAGCTGAAGTTATGGCTTATGCGGCGGAGTTGTTAGGCGTTGCACCGCCCCCTGCTGAGCCTTGGGCGGAAGCGGAGAAGACTTTATCTCCTATGGCAAGTTCGTTCTATCAGGGAAGCCGCCGTGTGCGGGCTAAGCGGACAAAAGAAGTTTTGGGCTGGAAGCCACAATACCCATCGTACCGCGAGGGGTTGCAGGCACTTCTGAAGTCTTTAGAGACAGAGCAAGCAGGGGCAGACTAAGCAGCGACAGGGTAAGCAGCGACAGAGCAAGCGGAGATAAAGTGAGTGTTATACTCAAGGCTATGAATACTGCTGAAATCGCGTACAGGGAGTCTGTGCCTATGGAGTCTGTGCCTACGGCTCTTCCGCCTTTGGTGGATCCGTTTGGGCGACGGGTTTCGTATCTGCGGCTTTCGGTTACAGACCGTTGTGATTTTCGCTGTGCCTATTGTATGGCGGAAGATGTGCAGTTTTTGCCCAAGCGCGATGTTTTATCCTTGGAAGAGTTAGAGCAGATTGCGCGGGCTTTTGTTTCTATGGGCGTGACGAAGATCCGTGTGACGGGAGGCGAGCCACTTGTCCGCCGTAATGTTATGCAGCTCTTTACAGGGCTGGGCGGATTGCTCGGCAGGGGGTTAGGCGAACTTACAGTAACCACCAACGGTAGCCAGTTGGAGCGTATGGCAAGTCCGTTATTTGCGGCGGGTGTGCGTAGAGTCAATGTTTCGCTGGATACTTTAAAGCCCGAACGTTTTCGGGCACTGACTCGGCGTGGAGATTTGAGTCCTGTTTTGGCGGGATTACAGGCGGCAAGAAATGCGGGCTTGAAGGTGAAGATTAATACGGTAGCGTTGAAAGGCTTTAACGAAGACGAGTTAGAAGACTTGGTGCTATGGGCTGGAGCGCAAAAGCTTGACTTGACCTTCATTGAAGTTATGCCGATGGGTGAGCTTCCTGCGGGGACTCGTCTGGCACAGTTTTTGCCCTTGACGGAAGTGCAGGCACGGCTTGGTGCGCGATTTCAGCTTACGCCTATTGCGAAAGACACGGGCGGACCATCGCGCTATTGGCGGGTCGCGGAAACGGGGTGTGATATCGGGTTGATAGCTCCGATGACGGAAAATTTTTGTGGCTCGTGTAATCGGGTTCGGTTAACTTGCACTGGTACTTTGTATCCGTGTCTTGGCAAGACTTCAGCCCGCGAGCTACGCCCTGCCCTACGCGGAGAAAAGGCAGGCACAAACCTAGAAGCCGAAATTCGCTCTGCCATCGCGGACAAGCCCAAAGGACACGAATTCGCTTTGCATCTTGCTGATGCATCGCGTTTTGATGCATCGCGTTCTGATGAAACGTGTGCTAATGAAACGGCGATTGCACGGGCGATGCATACCACAGGCGGATAGCTTTTGTGTATCGGCGGGTAGCTTTTGTGCATCGGAGAAAATTTCTTAACAGTACAGTAGCGGCTACGGTTGCGGTTGCGGGTAGGTCTGTATGGCAGGCACGGGCGGAACCAAGGGTAAGGCCACTACTGGAAGAATTGGTGCATCCGTGGGCACTGGGCTTGTTGCCCGATGGAGCGGGATTAATATCAGAACGCGATGGGCGGCTATCGCTGGTGGAAGGGTTAGCGCAAGGCAGAAGCAATTTGCGTCCTGTGCGGCTTAGTGGTTTGCCGAAGCTCCAAGCCACAGGGCAAGGCGGGTTGATGGATATTCAACCCGTGCCAGATTTTGCGACAAGCGGAGAAGTTATCTTTGCTGCTTCGGTGGCTGATAATTGGCGCAGACTTAGCACGGAAATTTTTCGGGCGCGTTTATCGGGTTCGCGTCTTACGAATGTTTCGCGGATTTTCACTTGTGAGCCCAAGTCGCGGGGTGGCAGACACTTTGGATGCAGAATTCGTTTTGATGCTACGGGGGCTATTGTCTTTGCCTTGGGTGACAGAGGAGAAAAAGATCGCGCTAGAGATTTAGCCGATGATGCAGGCAAAGTGCATCGTATTACCCTTGATGGAGTCCCTGCTGAGGGGAATCCGTACCTAGGAGCAGGCGAAGCGGTGCGTGAGACAATTTATGCTGTGGGCACGCGCAATGCGCAAGGAATGGCAGTGCATCCTGCGACGGGAGAGATTTGGTTTCACGAACATGGTCCGCGTGGTGGAGATGAAGTTAATCTTCTGCAGTCTGGTGCTGACTACGGCTGGCCGAAAACCACTCACGGACGTGCCTACACGGGCGGCAAGATTGGTATCGGAGCCGAAGCCCCAGGCATAACAGCACCTTTGTGGGTTTGGGTGCCGAGCATTGCCCCTTCGGGCATGGACTTCTGGCTTGGCTCTGCTTCAGATGCGGGAGGCTTCAGCGATAGCATTTTCGTCGGAGCTTTGGCAGGACGCGCACTTGTACGCTTGGCGATTTCTCCGCAGGTGAATGTGGCGGGAGAGATTCAAAGCCTATCGCCTGCTGTCTTGCGTGAAGAGCGGTATTTGGAAGACTTGGCGTATCGTATCCGTGAGGTTAGAACGCTGTATGCTGACGATGGAAAGACTCCGCAAGCCCTTCTGCTTTTGACAGACGCAGAGCAAGGGGCTTGCTGGCGCGTTAGCTTTTAGCCTGTGTTTGCGTACGCACTTGTAGCCTGTGGCTTGGCTTGCCCATAGCCTGCGGCTTGGCTTGCTTGTGACTTAGTCCACGATGAAGAAGACTTGTTAGCCTGCTGTGAAGAAGACCAAAATGCCGAAAGTCACCAGCAGCCAGATTGCCGCGACTAGAAGCATTGCGTGGGTGCGCTTCATTATGTGTTTCATGGCTGTAGTATAGCCCAGATGGACAAGCCTGAAAAAATCTTACCTGACCCGCAGGCGGCGGGTTTGACCGAGCAGGTGGTCGGAGAAGACCAGAACGCCAGCAAGGTGACTCTGCCGATTGTGGTGGAGAAACCGCTGACGGTATTTTTGGGTGATACTGAAATTGTGACGGCGATGACAATCGGTGATCATCCTGAATACTTGGCGGAGGGGTATCTACGCAATCAAAGGATTCTGTTGCCGTCTGACAGGGTGGAAGCGATTGACTACGATGCAACTCTTGGCGTGGTGGTGGTGCGGGTTTCTGATATCGCGGAAGCACGGGTTGCAGGGCGGAGAATTCGTACTTCGGGTTGTGCTGAAGGCACAATGTTTGAGTCCTTTATGCAGGAAATGGAAAAAGTGCGACTTGATGACTCGGGCACACTGCGCACTTCGGATTTATATAGCCTGACTTCTGCGGTGCAGAAGATTCCGAGTCTTTATTTGGCGGCGGGTGCTATACACGGTTGCGTCTTAGCGCGTGGCGCGGAAGTGTTAGCTTTTTTTGAAGATGTAGGAAGACACAACGCGGTGGATAAAGTTTGCGGCTATATGGCGCGACAAGATTTGCTTGGTGGTGGGGTATGGCTCTACACGACGGGAAGGCTTACTTCGGAGATGGTACTGAAAGCGGTGAATATGGGTGTGCCGATTGTGGTTTCGCGTTCGGGTTTTACGGCAGCGGGAGTTGTTCTTGCACGGCGGGCGAATTTGACTTTGATTGGGCGAGCCCGCGGGCATAGGTTTACTGTTTTGTCTGGTGGTGCGCGGATCATCCGTGACCAAGAAGCGCGACAGGGGCAAGACACCAGCGACAAACAGGGCGAGAAACAAGGCGGAAAACAAGGCGAGAGTCAGGGCAATGATTAAAGTTGCGGCTTGTGTTCTAGCAGGAGGCAAGGGTGAGCGTATGGGTGGTGTAGATAAGCCGCTTGAGCTACTTGGCGCGAAGCCGATGCTTGCCTATGTGTTAGAGCGATTGGCACAGCAGAAGGCAGAAACGGTAGAGCTGGAAGAAATCATCATTAACGCCAATGGTGATCCGCGGCGGTATATGCGCTTTGACTTGCCTGTTATCTGTGATGACCATACAGAAGCAGATGGTGCACCTATGGGCCCGTTGGCGGGTGTGCTGGCGGGGCTAAAGTTTTTTGCCGAACAGGGTAATTCGTATCCATGGATGTTAACCGTGCCGGGTGATGCACCGCTTTTGCCTTTGGATCTTCTTGCCAAGCTCTATCCAGCAACTGCGGAAAGCGATGTGGTCCTGGCGGCTTCGCAAGACACAGACGGAAAGCTACGGACTCACCCTGTCGTGGCTCTTTGGCGTGTGGGTCTTGTTGAGGCTTTGACTCGGGCTTTGGTGCGTGAGCGGGTGCGTAAGATTACGCACTTCACGGAGCCGTTGCGTTCAACGACTGTGGCGTGGAAGACTCCCTACGAAGGCGGATTAGACCCTTTCACCAATATTAACTTTCCTGAAGAACTGATTGCGGTAGAAAAGGTATTAGGCGGGCGTAGCTCAGTGGTAGAGCAGTAGCTTCCCAAGCTACGTGTCGTGGGTTCGATTCCCATCGCCCGCTCCGTTTTTGCCCGCTCCGCTTTTGCCCGCTCCGTTTTTAGCAGTATTTTTGGTGGAGTTTTTTGCGGACGAGAGTAAAGCCAAGATAGAAAGTGTTGTTGTAAGCAATACGATGGCAAAGGCTTGGTGTAGGACTCCGAGCCAGATTGGTACGGCGAGCAGTAGGGTTGTGATTCCTGTTATGAACTGTATGCACACCACGATGGCAGGAGCCAAGATGTATAGAGTGCTTGCGAAGTTTGCGCGTTGGGTTTTTATGTAAGTCCAAGCGGAAAGGATAAGGGTTAAGACTACCATTGCTGCTGCCATCCAGCGGTGATGGAATTGAATGGCTGAAGGGTTTTCTAGTGTGTTGCTTATCCAGCTCGGAGCGGCGGGGGCTGTGTAATCTAGCGGGATGAATTCGCCATCCATGAGCGGCCAGGTGTTGTAGATGAAGCCCGCGTTGCTACCTGCTGTAAGTGCGCCACTGATGATGAGTAAGAAAAGCAGGGCGAGGTGAATTCGCCAGAGTGCCAGCAGGCGGGTTTTGCGCGGAGCATTGAGCGTGGCAAAAGTTTTGGCAAGCCTACGGTGCCACGGAGCCCGATGCAAAGCGGCTCTGATAAGCAAGGCGTAAAGAACAAGTGCTAGGGTTAGGTGAAAAGCCAAACGGACAGGGGCTACATCTGTGCGGTCGGAAAATCCGCTTGCGACCATCCACCAGCCGACAAGGGCTTGGGATAGCCCCAGCAGAAAAAGCACCACAAGAAGCCACAGGAGCGATTTGTCAGGGGTGCGGGCATGTTGTGTGGCACGATCAGCGGTAAGTCTGCCGCTGTGCCAGAGCCAGAAGGCGGCGGCGAGCAGGGCTAAGCCGAGCAGTCTGCCCCACTGGCGATGGATCCACTCCCACCAGAAGATGGCGCGGAATTCGTCCAAGCTTGGCGGAGCGGGTTGGGCGCGAAATTCGCCGCTTTGGCTGTAGAGAGAATAAGCGGCTTGCCAGTCGGCGGCGGACAGGGGTGGCAGAAAGCCTGTTATGGGTGCCCATTCCATAATGGAAAGCCCAGACTCGGTTAGGCGGGTGATGGCGCCGATCAGTGCCATGATGAAGACACCGACGGCTAGGGCGAGAAGTATCCAGGCGGAAGCGGAGTCGCCAGAAGAGTCTTCAGAAGAGTCGCGAGACGGGAGCAGTTTCGGCATAGTTCGGTATAGTTAGGTACAGGATAGGTAAGGGGTAGGTAAGGGCTAGGTAAGGGGCAGGCAATGGGTAAGGCAAAAACGCTTAGGCAGGGAAGTAGGCGTGAAGGGAAGCGGGCGTAAAGGGAAGTAGGCGTGAAGCAGACGTAAAGGGAAGCAGGCGTAAAGGGAAGCAGGCGTACGGAGTGGCTTAGATGAGCGAAATCACAATACTACGGGCTGAGACTATGCCCCTACCCTCGCAAGGTGTTATCCACGGCTTTGCGGGACGCACGGGCGGGGTGAGTAGCGGTGTTTTTTCTGCTTTGAACTGCGGTTTGTCTTCGGGCGATAGTTTAGCAGTTGTTGCGGAAAATCGGCGGCGGGCTTGTGCGGCATTGGCGGATGGTGTGCGGGCTTTGGCGACTGTGCGTCAGGTGCATGGTAATCGGGTGGTGGTGGTTGATGATGTGGCGGGGCAGGATGGGTTTATGGATCGTGCTTATGAAACCAAACTATCGGGAGGCAAGATACCTGAAGCTGATGGGTTAGTGACTTCTGTGCGGAGTCTTGTGCTTGGAGTTTTGACAGCCGATTGCTGTCCTGTGTTGATGGCGGCACAAGATGCGGGCTTAGTTGGTATAGCCCACGCGGGCTGGCGTGGAGCTTTATCGGGAGTTTTAGAAAATACGCTTATGGCTTTTAAGGAACGGGGTGTTGCGGCTGAAAATATTGTTGTGGCTTTGGGTCCGACGATTGCGGCACCGAACTATGAAGTCGGAGAAGAAATGCGCGAGAAATTTTTGGCGAAAGATTCTGCGAGTGCAGATTTTTTTGCCGAGCAGGTGAATCGTCGGGCTTTGGTGTTTGACCTTGCGGGCTATGTAGAAATGCGGCTTCTACGGGCAGGAGTCGGCTTTATAGACAAAAGCTGTGTTCGTGATACCTACGGCGAGGCAAGGCTATTCTTCTCGGCACGGCGGGCGCAGGACGAGAGACAGGTGCAAACAAAAGAGTCGGCGGGAGAAGTTGCGCCTTTTGGCAGAATGCTTTCGCTGATTGGTTTGGTGTGAAGTGGGGGTTAGAGCTTGCGTCTGGGCAAGCGGAAGGAGAGCAAGATACATATTGGGGCAAGGGCTACGGTGACTAGATAGGCGTTTGCGCCGAACTGTTCCATCAGGTAGCCGATAACGGGTGTGCCGATGATTACGCCGATGCAGAAGCAGACGATATAGAGTCCATTGGCGCGGACAATTTCTTCTAGCTTTAGGTCTTTACCCATTGCGGCGAGGGCAACGGAATAGACTGAGAAAATTGCCCCGCCCCACAGGAAGAACAGGGTTAAGAAAAGTAGTCCGCTTGAGTCGGAGGCGAGTATTAGAAGCAGTGGCACGGCTAGGCTGACAAGGCAGGTGGTGGCTAGGACAATCCGCGGGCCTAATCGGTCAGCCAGCCAGCCGATGGGGAACTGCCACAGGACTGAGCCGATACCGAAGGCGATTAAGGCGCGGGCGGCTCCTGCTTCGCCCCAGCCGTTGCGGAGACTCCAGACGGGGGTGAAGCCTTGCACGGCTTCTTCTACGAAGCCTGAGATTAGAGCTGCGACTACGGCGAGCGGCATGGCGCGGCATAGTTTCCACGAGATGATTCCGCCTGTGGCTAGGGGCATACGCGGCAGGCGTTCGCGGGCAATGTAGATCAGGACAAAGCAGAGCAGAAACAATCCTGCGGCGATGGCGATGAGCTCGGGTTCTGAGCCGAAGAGCGCAACAAGAACGGGAGCGGTCAGGTAGCCAAGGGCGATAACGGCTCCGTAGATGCCGAGCAAGAAGGCACGGCGATGGTCGGGCGCGTAGGCGATGAGCCAAGATTCACTGAAGAGCCATTGGGCGGCTCCGAAGATACCGACAAAGAAGCGCAGGACAATCCACAGCCACGGATTAAACCAAATCGCCATAATGCAGATTAAAACCGCTTCTACGAAGTAGCTGATTAAAACAATTTGGGCTGAATAAAATCGTTTGCGGGTTAGGCGCAGGGCGATGGGGAGTCCAACAAGGACTCCAAAGAGCGAGCTGGCGATACTGATGCCGTTGAGGGTTGCACTGTATCCGTTTTTTTCAAAGACCAGTGCGCCAAGAATGACAGGATAGGCAATGCCGAGCCCAACAGGATAGGCGGTTAAAATTGACACCAAAACAGGAACTGAAATCCCACGCCAGTGTTTAACGCCTTGTAGAATAGATTCCATTGCGCTTTGTTACACAAATTGTTGGCAATAGTCTAGGAATTATTTTTGGAGCTATGGTTTGTCTAAACTTTAATCGTCTGTTCTAAAATTGTGCTATACTTGCCTCTATGAAAACGGGGATGCAAAAAAATCGCAGATCTGTGCCTGTGCGGAAATCTGTGCCTGTGCCGACGGGCAAGCCGCGTTGGTGGATTCCTGAGTCTGAAGCAACGCCTGAAGCTGTGTGGCACGATCGCCGTCGCTTACTACGGTCTATGGGTGTCTATGGTGCTTTGGGGGCTTCGTTGCCTGCTTTGGTGGCGTGTGGCGAAGACGAGAGTCAGGCGGCGGAAAATAATTCGCAAAATAATTTGGGGCTAAGTTCTGAAGACCCGAGTTTGGCGTTATATCCTGCGGGTCGCAATGAGAAATATGTTTTGGATAGAGCGTTAACCGAAGAGCGGATTGCAACTACCTACAATAATTTTTATGAATTTGGCTCTAGCAAAAGTATTCACAAGCGGGCGCAGCGGTTGCAGCTTCGTCCGTGGGAAGTGGCGATTGAAGGGCTGGTGGAAAAGCCGCAGGTTTTAGCGATTGATGATTTATTCCGTCAGGTAGCTTTTGAAGAGCGATTGTACCGCCACCGTTGTGTTGAAGCTTGGGCGATGGCGGTACCTTGGACGGGGTTTCCCTTTGCCCAACTGGTGGCGTTAGCCAAGCCGTTAGAGTCGGCGCGGTATGTGCGTATGACGACTTTGCTTGACCGTGAGATGATGCCGGGGCAGAAGGCGGCGTGGTATCCGTGGCCGTATGTTGAAGGGCTGACGCTGGAAGAAGCCACGAACGAACTTGCTTTCTTGGCGACAGGAATTTACGGCAAGCCGATGCCGAAGCAGAATGGTGCGCCTTTGCGTTTGGTTGTGCCGTGGAAGTATGGCTTTAAGTCTATTAAGTCTATTGTCAGTTTTGAGTTTACGGCTGAACGCCCTGTGAGTTTTTGGGAAGAAGTTCAAGGAGCCGAATATGGCTTTTGGGCGAATGTAAATCCTGAAGTACCCCATCCGCGTTGGAGCCAAGCCCAAGAGCGTATGCTCGGCGTGGAGGGCAAGCGTGAGACGCTGTTATATAACGGCTATGAGCCTGAAGTTGCATCGCTCTATGCGGGCTTATACGAAAGCGAAGGCGATAGGCTGTACCGCTGACTGCTTGTGCCGCTAACTGCTTGTGTTGCTCGTTGCCTGTACCGCTAGCCGCTTGTGTTGTGCGTTGGCTGTACCGCTAACTGTCTGTACTATGAACTGCCTGTGTTGCTAGGTAGCAGATAGGGCTTGAGCGGCGTCTAGTGCGCCATAGGTCAGGATTGCGTCTGCTCCTGCGCGTTTGGCGGCACGTAAGCTTTCTAGGAGTGCAGACTGCCAAGGAAAAGCCCCTGCGTTAGCGGCGGAGCGCAACATTGCGTATTCGCCACTGACTTGATAGGCGAAAGTTGGCACACGGAAAGTTTCCTTGACGCGGTGGATAATATCTAGGTACGGGCCGCAGGGTTTAACCATAACCAAATCGGCTCCTTCGGCTAGGTCTAGGGCGACTTCGCGCAGGGCTTCGTCGCTGTTGGCGGGATTCATTTGGTAGGTGCGTTTATCGCTTTGTAGAGCTCCCTTTAGATTTCCCTGTGAATTGACTGCTTCACGGAAGGGGCCATAAAAGACGCTGGCGTATTTGGCGGCGTAGGAGAGTATTTTTGTGTCCTTGTGCCCTGCCCCTTCTAAGGCGGAACGGATTGCTAGTACACGCCCGTCCATCATATCGGAAGGGGCTACGATATCCGCTCCTGCTTCGGCTAGGGTTAAAGCCTGTTGTGCCAGAAGTGCCAGCGTTTCATCGTTCAGGATTGTGCCATCGGCGGAGACGAGTCCATCGTGTCCGTGGGCGTTGTAGGGGTCTAGTGCAACATCGCAGATTACGCCCAAGTTCGGATTGGCTTGCTTTAAAGCCCGTACAGTTCGGCAGACCAGATTGTCGGGGTTTAGGGCAAGGGTGCAGTTTGTGTCTTTGTCGGCTTCTGCCACCCAAGGAAACAGAGCCACGGCGGGAATTCCTAAGGACTCGGCTTGTGTGGCGGTGGCGAGGGTTTGGTCTGGAGTTAGGCGGGTGACTCCGTCTAGGTTTGGGATTTCGCTCGCCACGGAGCTATCTTCACGCAGAAACAAGGGCAGGATTAGATCAGACGAATTAAGGCTATGCTCGGCGACGAGCTGGCGTATCCATGGCTCGCTTCTTAGGCGGCGCATTCGTAGGCTCGGAAAAGCCGCTATGCTGGGCTTGCTGGGCGTGTCGGTCATCGGCGGGAGAATAGCACGCAGTAAAACACAGGTTAAAACACAGGGCTAAAGGCTATGGCGTTATACAGCACACGGATTGTCGGCGTAGCAGACGAGTGGAATCCCTACGAGCGACTGGCAGAATTTTCGCACTCCTGTAGCGGAGCCACAGACAGCTCGCCAGCCACGATGGGGGCAACGGGTGAGACAGGGGCAACGGGTGCGACAGGGGCAGTAGATACCGTAGGGGCTGTGGGTGCTGTGGGTGCTGTGGCTTCGTTTGTAGGGCTTGTACGGGGCGTAGGAGGCATACAAGCCCTAATCTTGGAGCATTACCCCAAAATGACCGAATCGGCTCTCCACGGGCTTGTCACGCAAGCACAGGAGCAATGGCAGCTCACGGGCTGTCTGCTAGAACACCGAGTCGGACAGCTGCCCGTAGGGGCTCCGATTGTGCTGGTAGCGTGCGCGTCACCCCATAGAGCCGAAGCCCTAGCCGCCTGCCAGTTCCTGATGGATCGGCTCAAGACCAATGCACCCTTCTGGAAACGCGAAGTCTTCGCCGATGGCACAGAGCAGTGGGTTGTACCGCGTCCTGAAGATCAACAGAACGCCAAGGGCTAGACCACCAGAAAAAAACCCAGTCAATCAATTCCGCAAACGAATAACAGCAATAAAGCCCATACCTTCACAGGTGGCATTTGGCGAAAGCTAAGTTAATTAATTCCTCAAACGATACCTATACGGCTCAACACTATAATTGTTGCTAGTACCGCTTTACTGCTTTACTGCTTCCTGTTTGGTGCATTTCCGTCTGGTGCATAAGACCTGCCTAGCCATAAAACTTGCATCACAAGAAAAAGCCCAGTCAATCAATTCCTCAAACGAATACTATGTGTTTCAAGTACTACAGATAGGAATGCATATAAAAACCATAAACAGGGATGCATATAAAAGCCATACATAAAAGCTAAGTTAATTAATTCCTCAAACGAATAACAGGAATAAAGCCCATACCTTCACAGGTGGTATTTGGCGAAAGCTAAGTTAATTAACTCCGCAAACAATCATGCAAGACTTAAATCACAAACTATGTTCTGTTAAAGACCACAGAATAAAGTTTCACAAAGAAAAGCTAATCCATAATTACATAAACCATACTTGTATGTTTGAGGAAATGAATAAGCAAGTTTTTAAAACGATGCATAAAAGCTGAGTTAATTAATTCCTCAAACGATACCCATATGGCTCAACGCTATAATTGTTGCTAGTACCGCTTTACTGCTTCCTGTTTGGTGCATAAGACTTACCGATCGATTAAGCATATCTAGCGATAAGACTTGTCTAGCAACAAAGCCTGTATAGGAATAAAGCCCATACCTTCACAGGTGGTATTTGACGAAAGCTAAGTTAATTAACTCCGCAAACAATCATGCAAGACTTAAATCACAAACTATATTCTGTTAAAGACTACAGAATAAAGTTTCACAAAGAAAAGCTAATCCATAATTACATAAACCATACTTGTATGTTTGCGGAAATGAATAAGCAAGTTTTTAAAACAATACATAAAAGCTAAGTTAATTAATTCCGCAAACGAATACTATGAAGCGCAAATCTATAAAGCCAAAACCACAAACCACAAATACGAAATTAAACGAAACTATAAATATGAGACGAAATTAGAAATATGAAATTAAACGAAACTAGAAATATGAAACGAGACGAAACTATATATATATGAAACAAAACTCTATATATGAAACAAAACTCTATATATGAAACGCAACTCTATTATGTTTGAGGAAATGATTAAGCAAGCTTTTAATAGACTCCGCATAAGAAATAAAATCCGCCGCGTGATACAGCCAAACCTAAACATTAAAACGAATATGCAAAATATCTCCGTCTTTAACTTTGTAATCCTTACCCTCGCTTCGCAACTTGCCCGCCGTACGCGCCCCAGCTTCACCCCCCAAAGCAACAAAGTCTTCATACGACACCACTTCAGCTCGGATAAATCCGCGTTCCATATCACTGTGAATTGATCCCGCCGCTTGCGCAGCAGTCGCACCCGTAGGAATAGTCCAGGCACGGGTTTCCTTCTCGCCGCTGGTCAAGAAAGTCAGCAAACCAAGCTGTTCGTAACTGCTACGGATAAGCCGATCCAAACCCGACTCCTGCAAGCCAAGTTCAGTCAAAAAAGTTGCACGGTCTTCAGGCGTATCTAAAGCCGCTATCTCCGCCTCCACCGAAGCCGAGATGGCAAAAAAACCCGACTGCTCCGACTCCGCGTGTTGGCGCACCGCCTGGGCAAATTGATTTTCCGCCATAGCGTCTGCAGTCAGTTGCGAGTCTTCTCCAACATTCGCCACAAAGATTACCTTCTGCGCCGTCAGCAAATTCAATGTGCGCCAGACAGGCTTAAGTTCAGCAGACACTTCCGCATAACGCGCAGGCTTGCCCGCTTCCAATAGTGGGCGGGCAATCGCTATCGCCGCTAAACGCGCTATCGCTTCTTCATCTCCGCCACGGGCGCGTTTGGTCGCAGATTGCTCCTGACGGTCAAGGGACTCCAAGTCAGCCAAAGCAAGTTCGGTTTCAATCAACGCAATATCCCGCAGTGGGTCAATGCTTCCCTCAGGGTGATTTGCCTCACCCGTAAAACATCGCGTCACATGCAAAAGCAAATCCGCTTCGCGTATCTGCGCCAAGAAACGATTGCCTAACCCTTCACCACTGTGCGCTCCACGGACAAGCCCCGCGATATCCACGATTTCCAACCAAGTCGGAACAATTTCTTCAGACCCAGAAATTTCCGCGCACCTGCCAAGCCGCAAATCAGGCACAGCCACACGCTGCACATTCGGCTCAATCGTACAAAAAGAAAAATTCGCCACCTTCGCCGAGCCACCAAAAGCATTAAACAAAGTAGACTTTCCCGCGTTGGGTAAGCCGATAATGCCGCAAGAAAGAGTCATTTTAATTCGCGTTATGTCAGTTCGCGTTATGCACGGCGTTAATGAAACGATTATTATCGGCTTCGCTCCCCGATAGAAGAAGTGGAGCCGCTTCAGCTGTCTGCTTAATTAACGCGTCAAGCCAAGTCTCCCGCTCACGCCGCGAAAATGGAGCCAAAACATAGTCCAGCCCCGTAGGGCGATACCGCGGAGTCGCCCCAGCATCTGCATCTTCTCCATCAAGCCCGCGTTGGGGCGCGCCAATACCCACCCGCAAGCGGCGATAGTCAGCCGTAGATAAAGCCGCCGTAATGGAACGCAAGCCATTATGCCCTGCATCTCCACCGCCGAGCTTGAGTCTGATTTTTCCCGCCGCTAGGTCTAGCTCATCGTGAATCACCAAGATCGTATCGGGCGCATAGCTCCAAAAACGCGCCGCCGCCGCCACAGCTTTTCCCGAGTCGTTCATATAGGTTTGCGGCAGAAGCGCACGAACACGATTGCCGCCAATGGTTCCTTCAGCAACTTCGCTGAATACCTTCTTGCTGTTCTTGAACGGCGTAAAGCCATGGGCTTCGGCAATTGCCGTTATCGCCATAAAGCCAATGTTGTGGCGGGTCTGTTCGTAGTCTTTGCCCGGATTTCCAAGCCCGACCCAAAGCTGTTCGGACTCTAGTCCGTTGCTCACGCCCCTTCTTTGCCTTCCTTGGCTTTGTCGTCTTTGCCTTTGTCGTCTTTGCCTTCTGTGGCTTTGTCGTCTCCGCCTTCGGCAGTGGCGGAAGCTTCTGCGCCTTCTTCGGCGGCTTCGGCTTCAGCGGCTTCGGCTTCTTCGGCTTCGCTCCGCAGAGCACTCGGAGCGGCAATGGTCGCGATGGTGAAGTTGCGCTCAATCACGGGGCGGACTCCCTGCGGCAGGTCTACTGCATCCACATGGATGGAGTCCCCCAAAGCAAACGGAGCCAAATCCACCACCAGCTCACTCGGAATCGCGCCCGCCGTGCAGTGCATTTCTACTTCGTGGCGGACAATGTTAAGCACTCCGCCTTCGCGCAGACCCACACAGGACTCTTCATTCGCAAAGCGCATCGGAACCCAAACCCGAAGCTTCGTGCGATCCGTGACCCGCAAAAAATCCACATGGTACGGAACACCACTGACAGGATGATGCTGCACTTCACGCGGCAAAGCACGGATTTTTTTACCGTCCAAGTTTAAGTCATAGATACGGGTATAGAATCCGCCTTGCTCTAACTCTATGGCTAGGGCACGCGAGGCAACAGCAATGGAAGCCGCTGACTCGTTGCCTCCGTATAGAGTGGCGGGCACGAAATTGTTGCGGCGTAGGGCGCGGGTTGCTCCCTTGCCTGTGCCTTCACGGGCGGAGACAGCAAGTACTCGGTGTTCGGTCATGAGTCGTCCAAAGCAAGCGGTGGAGTCAGAAAGCCACAGGTGAGAAAACACAGGTGAAAAAACTAGGAGTTGGAAAATCAAGCAGTCGCCACATTGGGAAACGGCAGTGGCTCCCCAACCTTGGAGGTGTCAAACATGCTAGATACAGATTGTCCCTCGGCAATGCGGCGTATCGCCTCGCCCAGCAACGGAGCCAAGGATAGCACGCGAACCTTGGATTGTTCCAGTGCCTTGTCGCATAGGGGGATTGTATCCGTGACCACCACTTCGGTTAGGGCGGAGTCGCCAATCCGCTTGCTGGCTTCGCCCGAGAAAACGGCGTGGGTGGCGTAGGCGGAAATTTCACGCGCCCCCTGTTCGGATAACGCATTGGCAGCGGCACAAAGTGTTCCTGCCGAGTCGATGATATCGTCCACAAGGATGCAACGGCGGTTTTTGACTTCACCGATTACATTCATCGCTTCGGCAACGCCAGGTTTGTCGCGGCGTTTGTCTATGATGGCGAGGTCAGCCTTGATGGCTTTGGCGATGAAGCGGGCGCGTTTGACTCCGCCGACATCGGGGGAGACCATTACGGGAGTTTCTTCTGCATGGCGGTGGCGGATATCCTGAATCAAAACAGGAGCGGCAAACAAGTTGTCGGTCGGAATATCAAAGAAGCCTTGGATTTGTCCTGCGTGTAGATCCATTGTTAGTACACGGTCTGCTCCTGCGGCGGTGATTAGATTGGCGGCGAGCTTTGCTGATATCGGAGTCCGCGGACCTGACTTACGGTCTTGCCGTGCGTATCCGTAGTAGGGGATTACCGCAGTGATACGTTGTGCCGAACCACGGCGGAGCGCATCTATGGCAAGCAGAAGCTCCATCAGGTGGTCATTGGTCGGAGCGCACGTAGATTGAATAAAAAACACATCTTGTCCGCGAACATTTTCTAGTATTTCCACGAAGATTTCTCCGTCGCTGAAGCGGGCCAGAGTCGCAGGAGTCAAACGCACACCCAAGTGCGCCGTTATCGCATCGGCAAGCCGAGGATTAGAACTTCCAGACAAAATGCGCATGGTCAACGCTCAAGTGCGAAGTCTTGCCAAATCAAGCGGAGCAAATTCAAACGACAGCAAAGCCTGTCTTTCTCTGACCATAGCACAGACTTTGCCGCTTTTGTGTAGCTCCGCCTCTGCGTGGATGAGTCCGATTGTGGCGATGGGTGGCGATGGGTCGCGGCGTTGTGGCTTGTCTTGGTAGAAGTTGTGGCTTGTCTTGGTAGAAGGGGTGTGCGGAAGGGCTATACAGAAAAATTGCTCTTCTTGTGCTATCTTGGGCGTGGGCTATGCTTTGTGGCTATGCCTTGCGGGTGCGAACTGTGATTTTGCCTGTGCGCTTTTCTTCTTATTAGCTCCATCTAGCCGTATCTAGCCTTATGTCAGACTCTCACGAACCATTGGCGGCGGAAGCCCGTACAGATGAATCTGGCCCGACTGCCCGTCTCGGTGGGCTTGGGAGTGGCGTTGGAGCTTTTGCTGTGCGGCTTGTCCGCAATCGTGTGGCAGTGGCGATTGTTGTGGCTGTGGTTTCTGTTTCGTGGGTGGCGAGCGGAATTCTTGCCCGTCAGGGTGAGCCGCCAGAGCTAGAAAAACCGCCTGTGGATTTGTCCGAAACCGATGCGACTGTGATTGAAGTGCGGGTACAGGATTTTTCGGCGGAGACTCACAGGCCTGTCCTGTTAGCATCGGGGATTACCCAGGCGGATCGTGATTTGAAAGTCCGTAGTGAAGTTGTCGGTGAAGTTCAGGAGTTGTTGGCGGACGAAGGTACGCTGATACGCGAAGGCGCAGCTTTACTGCGTCTGACTGCCCAAGACCGTCCTGCGGCTTTGGCGGATGCACGGGCACGGCTAGAGCAGGCGCAAAGTGATTGGCAATCCACCGAGCAGTTGCATACCGAAGGCTTTCGTTCAGACACCCAGTTGAACGCGGCGCGTTCGGCTTTGAAGGCGGCGGAAGCCCAGTTAGAGCGGGCGCAGTTGAATGTGCGGCGTTTGGTGATTGATGCACCCTTCGGCGGCTTTTTGGAAAGCTATTCGGTAGAGCAAGGCGATTACATTTCGTCAGGCACGGAAGTGGTGCGTCTATTAGACCTTGACCCGTTGCTTGTGACTTTTTCGGTTAATGAAGATAATTTAGACAAAGTGTCTTTGGGCTCGCGGGTATCGGCGGAGCTTTCTTCGGGGGATAGGCTACGCGGAGAAATCACTTTCGTCTCGCGGAGTGCTGACCCACAGACCCGCACCTTTCGTGTGGAGACAGAAATTGAAAATCCAGAGTCGCGCTATCCTGCGGGGGTAACGGCGCAGATTGAAGTTTCGCTTCCGTCTGAGCAGTTGCACTTTATCTCGCCCGGAATCTTTGTCCTGAATGACGCGGGCGATATTGGAGCCTTCGGAGTCACCAGCGATAACACTTCGGTATTTTATCCGTTAGAAATCGCTGACCATAAAGCCGATGGAGCTTGGGTGAAGGGATTACCCGAAGAAGTGACTCTAATCGTTGTCGGGCAATCTTGGATTGGTGAAGGAGTGCAAGTGCGGCCTGTTTCGGTTCAAGAAGTAGATGAGACTTCAGAAAGTCTTACCGATGGTGGGTGAGAAATCTGCATAGCGTCTAGCCCGTATCATCTAGCCCGTATCATCGTATCCTGTGTCATCTAGCCCTGTGTCATCTAGCTTGTGTCTAATCATCGTAGCTCGTGCCTAGACCATCGCACAGGGTATCGCACGGGTAATCACACAGGGTATCGCCCAGATAACCGCAGAGATAACCGCAAAGTAGGAGCAGACAGGTGAGAGCAATCATTGACGGTGCATTGGCGCGCAAACGCTCCACCATTGGCTTGTTGGTGGGGCTGATTATTGCGGGCGTGGCTTCGGTGATTGCAATCCCGAAGGAATCTACGCCCGATGTTCAAATACCGATTGTCTATGTAACCGTATCGCAAAGCGGGATTTCGCCCGAAGACGCCGAGCGTCTGCTGGTTAAGCCGATGGAAAATCGCTTCCAGCAGATTGAAGGTATCAAGGAGATGACAAGCAGTGCCTACCAAGGCGGCGGCTATGTACAAATGGAGTTCAATGCTGGCTACGATATAGACAAAGCTTTAGACGATGCGTGGATAGCCCGTGATGAAGTAATTCCTGAATTGCCTGATGATGCAGATGATCCGAGTGTGCATGAGGTGAATTTAGCGCTCTTTCCGATTATCACGATTACCCTATCGTCGCAGTTGCCCGAACGAGTCACCCGCTCCATTGCGACCAATCTATCGGACTCGCTCAAAGCCCTGCCGAATGTTTTAGAAGCCGATGTTTCTGGCACACTACAAGAATATGTAGAAGTGCTACTCAATCCTGCGCGGATGGAAAGCTATTTCATCAGCCCCGAGCAGGTCTTGGCAATTGTGGCACGGAATAATCGGGTCATACGAGCGGGCGATATGGATACAGGTGCGGGGCGTTTCACCGTCCAAGTGCCAGGGCTTTACACCGACTCGGAAGATATTTTAAACCTGCCAATCCGTGCCAATGGCGAGCAGGTAGTGCTGTTACGCGATATCGCCGATGTACGCCCTACCTTTAGAGAAGCGGCAAATTTTTCACGGGTCAATGGCGAAAACGGAATTTCCATAGGAGTCTCTAAACGTATCGGCACGAATATTATTGAAACCATTGAAGAGGTAAAAACAGTTGTTGAACTGGAAGCCGAAACTTGGCCCGAAGGAGTCACCTTCGCCTATAGCGGCGATGAATCAACCGTGATACGCGGAATGTTAAGCGATTTGGGCAATACGGTAATTGTTTCCATCTTGCTGGTGGTGGTGGTGCTGATTGCGATCATTGGTCCGCGTTCGGCAACGATGGTGGGGATTGCAATTCCTTCGTCTCTGCTGGTGGCTTTTTTGATTCTCAACACCATCGGTTTCACGGTGAATATTGTGGTGCTGTTTGCCTTGATTTTGTCGGTGGGACTTTTGGTAGATGGCTCTATTGTGATGATTGAATTTGCCGATAGAAAAATGGCTGAAGGCTATGTGCCGCAAGCTGCCTTTCGCTCTGCCGCCCACCGAATGTTTTGGCCGATTACTTCTTCTACGGCGACGACTCTCTGTGCGTTCTTGCCGCTTGCCTTCTGGCCTGGCGTGGTGGGACAATTTATGCGCTATCTGCCGATTACCCAAATCATCGTGCTGACCACTGCCCTGTTTATGGCTTTAGTGATCTTGCCGACGATTGGCTCACTGATAGGCAAGCGACAAGCCCAAGCCAATCAAGCTTTGGCTCGTGCGATTGCCGCAGGCGGAAACCTAGACGAAGTGACAGGGCTGGCGGGGGCGTATCTGAAGCTTCTGCGGCGTGTGGTGCGTCGTCCGTGGCTGGTGCTGACTACGGCGGCGGGTTTGTTGGTTGGCTCCATCTTTGCCTATAGTGCTTTGGGTAAGGGCTTGGAGTTCTTCCCCAATATTGAGCCCGAGCGGATGATTGTGCGGATAGACGCACGCGATAACCTTTCCACGCAGGAAGCAGACCGCTTGGTGCGTGAGGTAGAAAACCAAGTGCTTTCTGTTGGGGGCGAGAAACACGAGTTCTATTCGGTCCATACCGTCTCTAGCCTTGGCGGACGTGAAAATCCTGACACCATTGGGCAGATCATCATTGAGCTGTCTGACTTGCAAGTGCGCCGTCCTGCCACAGAAATCATTGCCGAGCTACGCCAACGCACCAAGCACCTTTCAGGGGTGCGGGTACGGATTCAAGCCGAAGAAGGCGGACCACCAGCAGGGGAGCCGTTACAGGTGCGGCTTTCGTCTAATGATGTGGGTAAGCTGTCTGCGGCGGCTGACCAAGTGGCACGGATTATGGAGGGTATGGACGGGGTGATTAATGTGCGCGACTCGCGGACTCCGCCAAAGCTGGGGGTTGAGCTGCAGGTGGATAGAGTGCAGGCAGAGAAGTTGGGGGCAAATCTGTCTCTGGTTGGTAGCTATGTAGAGCTTTTTACGCAGGGATTGAAAGTGGCTTCGTATCGTCCTGACCATACGACTGACGAAGTGGATATTGTCGCCCGTATGCCCGTGGAATACCGCACCCTGTCGCAACTAGAAGATTTGCGGATTAGCACTAACAATGGCTTTGTGCCTTTGTCTTCTTTTGTGAAGATTAATCCGTACCCGACGGAATCAACTCTCTTTCGCGTCAATCGTTCGCGGACAGTAGATGTATCGGCACGGATGGGAATTAACCCCGAAACGGGCAAGGAATATTTACCCGCCGATAAGATTGCCGAGCTAGCTAAGATTTTAGAGACAGAAAAATTGCCGCTCGGTGTGCGCTATTCCTTCGCAGGAGAAGACGAAGAACAACGCGAAGCTTCTGCCTTCTTGATGCAGGCTTTTATGGTGGCTTTGACTTTGATGGCGGTGATTTTGCTGACTCAATTTAATTCGTTCTTCTCGGCTTTGCTGATCTTGTCGGCGGTGATTATGTCTACGGCGGGAGTCTTAATCGGGCTGATACTAACAGGCCAGCCCTTCGGTATCGTCATGTGCGGTATCGGAGTCATCGCGTTAGCGGGAATTATCGTCAATAACAATATTGTGATGATTGATGCATTTAACACCCTGCGCAATGCGGGCGAAGATGTAACGCAAGCCGTTCTGCGAACAGGAGTGCAAAGAATGCGCCCTGTGCTACTTACCGCCTTTACTACTGCCTTTGGGCTTTTGCCGCTGGTCTTGCGGCTCAACATTGATTTCTTGGGCCGCAATGTGGAGTTCAACACGCCAAGCACGCAATGGTGGGCGCAACTTTCAACGGTGATAGTCTTTGGCTTGATTTTTGCCACACCTTTGACCTTGTTGGTGACTCCTGCCGCTTTAATCTACAAGGGGCGGCTTGAGGAATTCAGCAAACGCCGTGCGGCGGTACGTGAAGAAAAGCTCCGTGCCGAAGGAATGGAGCTTACCTAAACAAAAGCCCAGTCAATCAATTCCTCAAACGCTATCACGAAGCACAAACCTATAAAGGTGAAGCCATAAACTAGAAATATGAAATTAAGCAAAACTAGAATATGAAGCTAAACGAAACCAGAATATGAAATTAAGCGAAGCTGGAAATATGGAATTAAACGAAACCAGAATATGAAATTAAATGAAACTAAAAATGTGAAGCGAAGCACTAGTATGTTTGAGGACATGAATAAGCTAGCTTTTAAAAACCATACATAAAAGCCAAGTTAATTAATTTGGCAAGAAATATTTGTATCTTTGCAGACACGAATAAGCAAGTTTTTGCGCCTTAACGCTGTCCGCCAATCGGAACCTGAAATACCTGCCCCGGAAAAATCAAATCAGGATCATTAATCTGCTCGCGGTTCTGGTCGTAGATCACGCTATACAAAAAACCACTCCCAAGCTCGCGGCGGGCTATCACCCACAAGCTATTGCCCGTCTCCACACGGATAAACTTATTCACCCCAACAATCCGCCCCTGTGCGTCTGTGCCTTGCACTCCGCCGTGGTCAGTCACAAAACTCTCGCCGTGCCGCGTCAGCGGAGCCTTCAACTTCCACAAAACTTGATCATTGGTGTTGCGAAGCTCAACCACTAAGTCATGCTCTCCTTCGGCAATGGCTTCACGCGGCGAAAGCTTCCACACCCCATTCGCCGCGACAAAAGTCTCGCCCAAAGCAGTACTGCCAAGCTTGGCGTAAATCTTGCCTCCCGCTGGAGCCCTGCCGCGAATGGTGGCAAAGCCCCGCGAGTCATAATCAACCGTTTCAAGACGCAAGGCTCCGACGACAAGCCCGCCAATCGGATTGCCCTGCAAGACGCGGGGTTCGGCTCCTGCTTCGCGTCCGAGCAGAAAGACTTGGCTTTCGTTCGCAGGCCTGCCTTCAGGCACTTCAATCACAATCAAGTCTTCAGAAGTGCGGGGCTTGTATCCTTCGCGGCGGGCTTCTAGGTCAAGGCGATGCGAGCCAACAGCAAGCTGCTCAGAGGGCAAAAGCAACCACTCACCCCGCGAGTCCACTTCTGCCTTGCCTACTTCTTTGCCGTCTAGCAGCACCACGACTTCAGAGCCAGGTTCAGCCCGTCCAGCTAGGATTGCATCTCCGCCTGGCTCTACGCGGACCACATCAAACGATGGAGCCGCTCCAGGCAGGGGAATCAAATCATCGTCGGGAGTCGCCTGTTCTGTTTCTTGTCCGAGGCGAGCGAAAAAACTGCCCTCGCCAAAGAAGTTGCGTCCGATGGCAATCAGAAACGCCAAGACCAAAACCACCACCAAAGCCCGCATAAAGTTGCGCTCGGTGAAGAGCCCAGACTTCGGCGGCATAGAGTCAGCTCCACGGACACGAATGCGCGTTGCATTCGTAGAGCCAGCCACTCCAGATGGCTTCGGCTCGCTGAGAATTTTACGCATCATACGCAGACGCTCCACGCGACGCATTGCGCGCAGTATCGTGCGCAGCTCGTGAGACGAGTTGTCGTTCATCTTCGGTCAGCCACAATGTCAGGAAGCAGAAACCATACGATACAGTTTCTTGATGATTTAGGCAATTGTTCTAGGACTCCACACACCGCTATGGCTAGAAAAACTGCGCCGAATGTGTTAAAGTCAGTTTTTATTCTTCAAAGTAAAGTGATGGAACAGACACTGGAACAGCCAGTCCTAACGCGCCCGAGTCTTTGTGTCTTCTGTGGTGGCTCCAACGAAGGCCCGACTACGCACCGTGGTATCGCCGCCCAGCTTGGCACAATCCTAGCGGAAAACGGCGTGCGGCTTGTCTTCGGCGGCGGAAGCGAAGGCTTGATGGGCAGTATCTCGGCGGCTTGCTTACAGGCAGGCGGCACGGTGCATGGGATTATCCCACAGTTTTTGAAAGACAAAGAACAGCCCGCCAATAATCTTTCACGGCTGGAAGTCGTGGAAACCCTGCATATCCGCACCCAACGGATGGCGCAAGAAAGCCACGCCTTTTGTGCTCTGCCAGGTGGCTTTGGTACAATTGAAGAAATTTTGGAGTTTTCAACTTGGCGGTCTTTGGGGCGGCAGAATCATCCGTTTGTTTTGGTTAATCCTGACGGGTTTTGGAGTCCGCTTCTGCGGTTCTTAGAGCAAGTGCATCAGCTTGGCTACATACGCCATCCGTGGCAGGAAGTAATTACGGAAGTGCATTCGGTAGAAGAAGTTTTACCTGCCCTAGTCCGCGAAGAAGCTTTTGGCTTGCATACCGATGCAATCGCGCAAAATTTATAAAGGAGTGCAAAGCAATGGCAAAGATACAGGTTAAAAATCCGCTCGTTGAGCTAGACGGAGACGAGATGACTCGTGTCATCTGGGCGGCAATCAAGGAGCGACTCATTGAACCATGGCTAGAAGTAGATCTACTACGCTTTGACCTCGGATTAGAAGAGCGAGACAAAACCGAAGATGCAGTCACGCTAGATGCCGCCAAGGCAATTGCCGAACATCGTGTCGGAGTGAAATGCGCAACCATCACGCCGAACGCGGCTCGGGTGGAAGAATACAGCTTGAAGAAGCAGTGGAAATCGCCCAATGGGACAATCCGTAACTATTTGGGGGGTACGGTTTTTCGCGAAGCAATTCTGTGTCGCAACATTCCGCGGATTGTGCCGAACTGGACTCGTCCGATTGTGATAGCCCGCCACGCCTACGGAGACCAATATCGTGCAACTGACTTGCAGGTGGGTAAGGGTACTTTATCGTTGCGCTTTACGCCTGATGGTGGGGGTGAAGTCCAAGAGCTTGAAGTGCGGAAATTTCCAGGTGATGGAATTGCTCTGGCGATGTTTAACGAAGACGAGTCCATCGCTGGATTTGCCCGCTCGTGCTTTCGCTATGGCTTGGAGCGAAGCCTGCCTGTCTATTTCTCCACCAAGGACACAATTCTGAAGGTCTATGACGGAAGATTCCGCGATATTTTCCACGAAGTCTTTGCGTCAGAGTTTCAGGACTCATTCACAGCCGCTGGCCTTACCTACGAACACCGCCTGATTGACGATATGGTGGCGGCGGCGTTGAAGTGGTCTGGGGGATATATCTGGGCTTGTAAGAACTACGATGGTGATGTGCAGTCCGATATGCTGGCGCAGGGATACGGCTCGCTGGGCTTGATGACTTCGGTGCTACTCACGCCCGACGGACAGTGCGTAGAAGCCGAAGCCGCACACGGCACGGTAACCCGCCACTGGTATCAGCATCGCGATGGTGGCAAGACCAGCACCAACTCTACGGCTACCATCTATGCGTGGGCGGCAGCCCTAGCGTGGCGCGGACGATTTGATGAAACTCCCGAAGTGGAGAAATTCGCCGAAACCCTAAAACGCGCCTGCGTGGAAGCCATTGAAGGCGGAGAAATGACAAAAGACTTGGCGCTTTTGATTGGTCCTGAACAGGGCTGGCTGGATACCTTTGGCTTTTTGGATGCTGTAGCCAAGCGACTTGAAACGGCTCTGTCGTAGCCGAGTGGCTTCTGTGGGCTTGGTTGGGGCTTATACGCCTACCTACCCCTCTAACCACTCCACAGGGGCTTATGGGGGCTATATGGGCTTATACGCCTGCCTACCACTCTAACCACTCCATAAGGGCTTAGGGGGGCTATATGGGGCTTATACGCCCTGCCTACCACTCTAACCACTCCATAGGGGCTATGGGGGGCTATATGGGGCTTATACGCCCTGCCTACCACTCTAACCACTCCACAGGGCTTAGGGGGGTATATGGGGGCTATAGTTCCCTGTACGGTAAGGGGTTGATTAAGTAGCTTCAGGAAATGGGATTTTCTCCCACGCGTCTGTTTGCTCCACAAGGTGCCGCAAAGCCCTGCCCGTGAAACGGTGGCTTGGAGCGTAAGTCTCTACCCTGCCCCACAGGGGTGCGTTAAGCAGGGCTAGATCGCCTATCAAATCTAGAGCCTTGTGGCGGACAAATTCATCGCTGAAACGTAAGCTTTGGTCACGGCTTACCTGTCCGCCCAAAAGGACAAGCGTGTTCTTATGGCTTGCCCCCCGCCCCAGACTGCGTTTGAGTAGCGGGATGAGCGACTCCTGATTGCCGTAGGTGCGCGCAGATGCGATTTCCTGTTTGTAGGCTTTGGGGGTCAGGCGCATTTCTAAGCTTTCGTGTCCGATGACAGGAATGGGCGAGTCCATTTCAACGGCAATTTCAGTCAGAGGCAAAGGCGTTGGCCGAAAAACAATCCGTGCAGGAGTCGCATCATCGCTGAGTGCAACTTCGCGCAAAATCTTCATCGCATAGCGCGGAGCGTTTTGTGTTTTGAGTCCCGTCTGTTCAATTTTCTCTACAATCTTCTGTGCCGAACCATCTAAAATCGGAGCTTCTTCCGCATCAAAAACAAAAAGCGCATTGTCTAAGCCAAGCCCCGCACAGGCAGAAAAAACATGTTCAGGAGTCGCAATCGCAATCCCATTTCCTGACAGGCGGGTTTGCAACTCCCGCTCTTCAGCAAGAGCAGGAGAAATCTTAACTTGGCAATCAGCGTTCAAGTCTTCGCGACAGAACTGATAGCCAAAGTTTTCCGCCGCTGGACGAATTTCTAAACGGCAATTTTTGCCGCTATGGATTCCAACTCCCTGCAGAACCACAGGTGCCAGCAGAGTCGTCTGCTGACGCAAAACAGCAGACGCTACCGCCCGTAGCGCCCCAGCGGAATGCACTTCCGCCGTATTTTGGCTCGTGGTCTGGTGAGAAATCTGGCTCATAGGGAGAACATAAGTTCTTGCCTAAACAACTGGCAAATCAAATCGTTAGCGAATTATTACAAGCGGACAAAATCTATTACACAGATTATCCGCAGAGAAAAAACGGGCGGACATGGACTTTCATCCATGTCCGCCCTACCCCATAAGCACCCCCTGACATTGTGCCTACGGGGATTCCTTGTTCGCACTGGGGGGCACTGTCATGGCCTTCCAAAATACCTAGACAGGTGAGATACGGGTGGGAGTAGCAAAAGCTGCTTCTGCCCGTTTCTTTTTGTGCCCCTGATGTCCCTGTAACTTGGATTAGGGTAACTTGGATTAGAGACATAAGCCGAACAAGTATTCAATTGCCGATTCCCCTTCTAGCGACGCAGGAAGGCAGGAATCTGCAAGCTCGGTGCATCATCCTTGGACACCACGCCACTTGAGCTCTCAGGCGTTAGCGTGCCCAGGGAGGGCTGAGTCGGCTTGGAAGGAGTACTTACCCCCCGAGAAGCCGATTCGCCGCTCACGGTGGCTTTCAGAGCCTCTGGAGCAACACTGGCAGGCGTAGTCACCTTCAAAGGCGGCGGAGTCACCGTCTTAGGCGAAGTGTGCTTGCCTTCCAGTTGCTGACGCTCGCGGCGTAGCCTGTCCCAGAACCGCGTTTCTTCGGACGATTCGGGAGACGGGGCTTTAACCGCCGCTTTGTCCTCGGGCTTGGCTTCTGGCTTTGCCTCTGGGTTTGCCTCTGGCTTTGCCTCTGTGGTCTCGCTCTTCACCGTAGGGGCTGGACTAGCCGTAGGGGCTGGAACAGCCATAGGCGGAGCCACAGAAGCCGTAGGAGCCGTAGGGGCTGAACTAGCCACAGAAGCTGTAGGCGGAGCCACAGAAGCCGTAGGCGTAGCCACAGAAGCCGTAGGAGCCGTAGGAGCTGAACTAGCCACCGAAGCTGTAGCCGCTCCGCTGGAAGAAGCAGAAGCAGGTGTCGCGATCTGCTTTTTCTCCTCGTTGGCTTGTGCTACCCGCACCGCAACCGAAGAAGCCGCACTACGGGTTTCCTGTGGCTCAGGCGGCACAAAAGGGGCAGGAGCTGCCGCCTTCGCCGTTTCTGCCGTTTCCGCCACCTGCGGTGTAGCCGCCTGTGGTGTAGCCGCCTGCGGTGTAGCCGCCTTTGCTGGCTCGGCAGGTGTCGTCGGCATAGCCGCTGGACTCGCCATCGCAAGCCCACTGCTCGCCACCGACTCCGTAGGCTTTGGCCCAGGATTTGGCTCAGGATTTGGCTCAGACTTCAGCTCAGGCTTCGGCGTCGGCACCGCCTTCAAAGTCGGAGCCGATACCACAGCTTTCACTTCAGCTTCTTTCGCCTCAGCTTCCGCTTCTGCTTCCGCTTGTGGCTCGGGCTCAATTGCCAAAGCCGCCGCCGTTGCAGTTGCAGCTCCGCTTCGCAGTACAGGTGCGCCCACAGAACGCGAGGCTAAAGGTGTGGCTACGCCTCCCGTGGTCGCAGTCGCCACTCTAGGCGAAGCCGTAGGCACACCCGTAGGCGAACCCGCCGCCGAAGCCGTATTCGCCGTCTTCGCAGATGACCCAGACGCCGCAGGAGCTATTCCCGCATTGCCCGTGCTACCCACAGATCCCGACGCAGATCCCGACGCAGACCCCGCCACAGCTCCACCCATCGGAGTCACCTTCGGTGCCGCCGCTGGCGTAAATACCCGTATCGGAGTCGGTGCCCGAACCCTACGCTCATTAGACGCAGACTCCGTATCACCATCATGCTCGGACTCTTCAGCAATTCCCGTAGCAATCAAGGAAACACGAATCCGCCCATTCAAACTCGGATCAAAAGCCGAACCATGGGTGATATCCACTTCGTCTCCGACTTCATCGCAGATACGACCAAAGACTTCATCCACTTCGTGAATCATCAAGTCTTCGCCGCTCGTGATGTTAATCAAAATGCTACGCGCACCACGCATAGAACTCGACTCCAAGAGCGGATTGTCAATCGCAAGCTCAGCCGCCGCCTGGGCGCGTCCATCGCCTTCGGCTTCGCCTGTGCCCATCATGGCTCTTCCCATCTCCTGCATCACATTGCGGATATCGTTGAAGTCCAGGTTGATCTGTCCAGGCCGCACAATCAAATCCGTCACGCCCCGCACACCCTGGTACAGAACTTCATCCACCATCCGAAAGGACTCAGCGTATGTCGTATCCGCCTTGGCAATGCGAAACAGATTCTGATTGGGAATCACAATCAATGAGTCCACATGTTGCGAAAACTCACAGATTCCTTCCTCGGCAGCCCGCGCACGACGCACACCTTCAAACTGAAATGGCTTCGTCACCACGCCAACCGTAAGACATCCTGCCTCACGCGCCGCCCGCGCTATCACCGGAGCCGCACCCGTGCCCGTACCACCGCCCATACCAGCAGCAATAAAGACCATATGCGAAGACTCCAAATACTGCATCAACTGCGGCATGCTTTCTTCAGCAGATTGACGGCCAACATCAGCACGCGAACCCGCGCCTAAGCCTCCCGTCACATCAGGACCAAGCTGCATCACATGATCCGCCTTGCTCTGCTCCAAAGCCTGCATGTCGGTGTTGCACGCCAGAAAAGTCACCCCTTCCAGCTGCTTCTCAATCATATTGTTAACCGCGTTGCAGCCACCGCCGCCCACGCCAACCACCAATATGTTTGGTCCGCTCGTCGTGCGCCCTTTCGTGGAGTCATTTAACTCCTCGTTCGGTACTTCAATGTGTATGTTCATCTTTCTTCTCCTTGGGTTACTTGTTGTTTGATGGGTTGCAGAATTCCCGTTCGTCGGAACTCCCTGTTTGGATCTGGTCTTCGTCGCATGGTTTTCTCCTTTGTTGCTGTTGCCTCGGTTGTTATCTCTGTTGCCCTTGTTTCTGTGTCGCTGGTGACTCTGTTTCTGTGTCGCTGGTGACTCTGTTTCTGCTGTCGCTGGTGACTCTGTTTCTGGTGTCGCTGGTGACTCTGTTTCTGCTGTCGCTGGTGACTCTGTTTCTGCTGTCGCTGGTGACTCTGTTTCTGCTGTCGCTGGTGACTCTGTCTCTGGTGTTATCCGCGTTGCCGTTATCTCTGGTCTCTCTGGTCTCTCTGGTCTCTCTGGTCTCGCCGAAAAACTAAAACTCAACCCTGAGTGCTCCGAACAGGCGATTCACCACACTCGGAACACCCGCACGCACCCGCCGATGACGCACCAGCGAAACTTCACTCACAGAACGCTCCACCTGCAAAGCTGTCTCCTGCGTACGAGCCCACAACAAAGCACCAAAAATAGAAGCGTAATCCGCTCCACGCGCCCAAGCAGGAACATTGTCAGGACACGCCGCACTATGCTGACGAACCTTGCGCCCCAAAATTTCCTCCGCAAGAGTCGCAATTTCAGGAAGCAACGCTCCACCCCCCACCAAAACAACACCGCGGTCTTTCTGACTCATCAATCCATTCGCCGCAATCTGCTCACCAACCTTGCGCAAAATCATCACCGTTTCTTCATGCAACGCCGCCAATAGATCTCCACGCGACACAGAACGCAAACTCGCCGTACCACGAACTCCCACCTGCGGCAGATCCACAATTTCATGCGGCATCGCCACACGCGGCAAAGCATGCCCCTGCAACACCTTCGCCCGCTCTGCATGCTCCAAGCCCGTAGAAAAACGCCGCGCCAAAACCCGAGTCACTTCATTCCCTCCCAACGGCAAAGTCAGCATGTGCAACAACTGACCTTCTTCCATATAGGCAAGCGAAGTGATTTCGGCTCCAAGATCCACAACAATCGCGCCAAGCTCACGCTCATCTTCATCCAACGCCGCCAAGGCCGAAGCCCACGGTGCAGCCAAAATCCGTAAACCACGATCTTCCAAAAACGAAAGCGCAAGACGCAAATTCTGCTCCGTGTTGCGCTCAACCGTCACAAGATTCATCCACAACGAAAACCGATCCGCGTGCAAGCCATACGGGTTACTCACACCATGCGTCTCTCCAACCGAATACGAAATCGGCACGCTATGCAACAACGCACGTTCAGGCAATCCATTCAGCGTTTCACTCTCCAGACGCTCCACCACCCGCAAGACACGCGCAAAGGACTCATCATCAACCCGTCCAGACGGCAAAGAAACTTCTCCCTCCAACAAATGCGACTCAGGCATACCGCCCGCAAAAGACACAAACACCTTCTCGGGCTTCACATCCGCCAACTGTTCAGCTTCCGCCAGCACAGAACGCAAGCACCCACTCAATGCCTGCGCATCGGTCACAGCTTCACGGCGGACTCCAAAAATCTGATGACGCGCAAAACCCAAAACACGCGGCGCAGACAAAGACGGAGATAACTCCGCAACCAAACACGCCACCTTAGACGTGCCGATATCCAAAACCGCCACCGCCGACTGCGGATCAGAAAACTGCAAAGGCAAAATCACCGACACCGCTCAGACCCCCTGCTCTCCAGCCGCAACCAAACCCCTAAGACGAACACGCCCGCCAACCCGCAAGTCAATCAACGGAGTCTGCTCCGCCGTGTTGTCCGCCTTTATTTGCCGCGCCTCGCCGCGCACATAAGAAACAAGCCCGTAGTCGCGCTCTAAACTGGCAAGGCGAGACAAAGCCCGCCGCCAATTCTCCTCGGGCAAGGAAAGCACCACGCCATCGCTCAAAAATAAATCCCAACGACGATTCCGCATCCGTGCCGCCGCAAGAAGCTGCGCGTTGAACTCCCGCGTTGCCGCCTGCCACTCAGGCCAAAAAGCACAGCCCGCTTCCGCGCCCTGCCCTATCAAAGCAGGAAGCTCCGCAAATTCACGCAATGACGCATTCGGTAAAGTCACCCCTTGGGTGTCAATGACCTGCACAACTCCGTTTTGCTGATGACGCGCACAGGGAGTCCGCTCCACAATCTGTATCGTCACCGTGCCATCAAGCGTACGATGCAACTCAAGATCACGAACCCACGCCAATTGCGCCAAAGACTCTCGCGCCACGCTTAAGTCAGTTTTCCAGAGTGCATCACCAAGGCGAAAGCTTAACGCGGCGTACAGCTCATCTTCAGAAATATGCCGCGCATTCGTAAAGTGAATCCGCCGAATTTTCGGAGTCAATTTCTCCAAGAGCGAAGAAGCAGAAAACTCCGCTGTTCGCTCGCTGGCAAATCTAGGAAGCGAAAGCCCCGTAAAAGTAAGAGCAAAAGTCAGAGCAAAAAGCACCACAAACAAAACGCAAGCTAGTCCTGCGGTTGCGATAGAAGTCCGCACCGAGCCACGGCTGGCTATGCGCTCCTTCGCGCCAGCAAAACGCACAGAAGCAAAACCCCCAGACACAAAACGCACAGAAGCAAAACGAGCAAAAGCAAAAAGCACAGAAGCAAAAAGCACAGAAGCAAAACGCGCAAACACAAAGCGCATCCGCCCACGCAAGGAAGTTAAAGCCCGTTTCATGGTGATAGCTCCGCACCCTGCAAAGCCGAAGCCATCGCCGCCCGACTCATCCACGGAGCCAGCGGACGAGCCGCCTGCAAAATGCTTTCAACCAGCGTGTCAAAGTCCATACCCCGCCACGCCGCCTGCTCGGGCACAAGGCTTGTCGGAGTCATTCCGGGCTGCGTATTAATCTCTAAGAAATAAAGTGTGTCTTCTGCTCCTGCTTCTTCATCCCAACGGAAATCACTACGCGACAAACACGAACAGCCAAGCAAGCTATGCACTTGCTCGGCTATGGCACAGGCACGCGAATAGACCGACTCAGGTATCGGAGCAGGCACAAGATGCCGCGTCTTCTCAGGCGAATACTTCGCTTCGTAATCGTAAAAACCATCAACAGGTTGCAACTCGGTTACGGCTAGGGCTTCTGTACCCAAAACGCTAACCGTGAGTTCACGTCCTGGAATATATTGCTCAACCAGAAACGGCTCATCGGGCGCGCTATCCTTGTACAGCGTAGCGAAGTCAGGAGCAGAGTCGCCTTGCCCCACAATTGTCACGCGCAAACTTGAGCCATCAGCAACAGGCTTCACAACATACGGACGAACCCGCGGCTCATCCTGTTGCAAGTCAGCAAAGCGCATCACTTCACCTTCAGGCACAGCAATACCCCGACAGGAAACCAAAGCCCGCGTGAGTGGTTTGTCCATGGCTAGAGCGGAAGACAAAACATTAGAGTGAGTCGCAGGAATTTGACTTAAAGTTATTGCGCCTTGCACGACTCCGTCTTCGCCGCCGCTTCCGTGCAGGGCGTTGAAGACAGCACCCCACGGCTGCTTCGCGAGCTGTCGGCTCAAGTCGGACAAACTGCCCTGCCAATCAAAGGTTTCGGCTTTCCATCCGCCACGGAGCAAAGCTTCGGCAATGGCTTTGCCTGAAACCAGCGACACTTCGCGCTCGCCTGAAAAGCCGCCCATCAGGACAAGTATCGGCTGGTTGCGGTTAGGCATTTTGTTTTCCTGCACTTTTCGCTGTGCCTTGGCTCACACTTTCGCTTGTGCCTTTACCAAGTCTTTCGCTTGTGCCTTTACCAAAGCTTTCGCCCGTGTCTTCACCAACTCCTTCACCCGTGCCTTTACCCACAGCTTCACCTGCACTTTCGCTCACACTTTCATCGGGCAGAAATTCACCCATGCGGCGGATTTCCCATTCAAGCTTTATGCCGTGTTGCTCCAAAACGCGGCGGCGGAGTTCTTCGCCAAGCTGTTCTAGCTCTAAAGCTGTTGCTCCCCCTGTATTGACAAGGAAGTTGCAGTGTTTTTCTGAAACTTGGGCTTTGCCGACTTGCAAGCCCCTGCCGCCAACGGACTCTATAAGCTTCCAAGCACTCATTGAGTCGTCTTGTGCTTTGTCTGTTGCTTCGCCCGTTGCTTTGTCTGTTTCTTTGTCGGACATATTTCCGTTTGCGCTTTTGCCACTGGGATTTTTAAAAGTGCTTCCGCCTGTGGCGATACCGCTGGGCTGTGCTTCTGAGCGGGTGGCGCGGATTTCTTCTACCTTTTTTGCGACCGCGCTTTTATCGGCAGGATGCACACGGAATTTTGCCGAAACATAGATCTGCTCCTGCGGAGCCATAGAGTGGCGATATCCAAGCCCTAACTCTGAAGCGGAGAATTCGCGTGTCTCGCCGTTGCGTACAATCGCCCGTGCGGAGATAAGCACTTTTGAAGTTTCGCTTCCGAATGCGCCTGCGTTCATACGCAGTGCGCCGCCGATGCTACCTGGGATTCCTGCGAAGAATTCTAATCCTGTTAGGCTGTGTTTTTCGGCTTCGCGGGCGAGGTGAATATCGGGAGTTGCGCTTCCTGCTTCTAAGACGGAATCAGCTCCTTGCTGGTGTAGGCGAGTCCAGTTGAAGGGACGGGCTAGGCGTATTACGGCTCCGCGTATGCCGCCGTCGCGTATCAGCACATTGGAGCCGAGTCCGAGTATTGTCAGCGGAGTTGAGTCAGGCAAAGCTTGTAGGAAGTTTGCAAGATCGTCTTCGCTGGCGGGTGTGAAAAGCAGCTCGGCTGGACCACCTGTGCGGAACCAAGTGTGGCGGGCTAGGGGGGCTTCGGTTTCTAGTGTTCCTTGCAGGGGAGTTAGCAAGCGTGATTCAAGTTCTGTACGTAGTGCTGTGCCTTTACTGCCTGTAGAGCCGCCTGTGGGGCTTGTGTGGCTACCTGTGGGATTACCCGTGCCAATACCCGTGGAGCCGCTTGTGGGGCTTGTGGAGCTACCTGTGGGATTACCCGTGCCAATACCCGTGGAGCCGCTTGTGGGGCTTGTGGAGCTACCTGTAGAGCCACCAGTGGGATTACCCGTGCCAATACCCTTGGAGCCGCTTGTGGGGCTTGTGGAGCTACCTGTAGAGCCACCAGTGGGATTACCCGTGCCAATACCCTTGGAGCCGCTTGTGGGACTTGTGGAGCCACCTGTGCCACTTGTAGAGCTACCTGTGCCGACACCTGCAGAACCACCCGCGCCACCCATCGCCAAAACGAAGGCAGGAGAGTCAGACAAAAGCGCAGAAGCCGTTATTGCTTTCATGCTGCCTCCACGCCTTTGAAGTGTGCTAGGCGGGCAGGTGCGTTTGTTGCCCAGTGGGTGATATCTCCGGCTCCTAAGAACAGCACGATATCGCCCTGCTTGGTTTCTTCGGCGAGCTGGCGGTACAGCTCTTCGGGAGTCGTTGTGAGTTGTGTGTTGCGGTGTCCGTGTTGTTGCAGGTTTGCGACTAAGGTTTTTGCATCTACGCCTGCGATGGGTTTTTCTCCTGCGGGATAAACAGGCGTGACGAAAACTCTGTTGGCATCATCAAAGGCGGTGCAGAATTCGTCCATCAAGGAAGCAAGCCGCGAATAGCGGTGTGGTTGAACAACGGCAAAGACTTGTCCGCGGGCAAGTTCGCGCGCTGCCGCAAGAGCTGCACGAATTTCAACGGGATGGTGTCCGTAATCGTCAATCAAAATCGTGCCGCTAACTTCACCGACTCGCGTGAAGCGGCGTTTGACTCCTGCGAAGTTAGAAAGTGCTTCGCAGGCTTTATCCATGGACAAGCCCAAGCCTTCGGCGACAGCAAAAGCCGCGAGCGCATTCTGCACATTGTGCTTACCAAACAAAGGCAGATGCACTCCTGTGCGCTTGCGTGGTGTGCCTGAAATTGTGCTGTGAGTTGCTTCGTGTGGTGCGACAACCAGATCAAAACGCGCCCCAAGAGTTGTCGCCGTAATGTTTTCAGCTCGCACTTCGGCTTGTGGGGAGAGTCCGTAGGTTAAAATGCGTCTATCGGTTGTGGCTTGAGCGACTTTCCGCACTTCGGGATGGTCTAAGCACAAGACAGCAAATCCATAAAACGGAACACGATGCACGAAATCATTGAAGGCTTGCCAGAGTCGTTCTTTGCTACCCCAGAATTCCATATGCTCTGGGTCGCAGTTGGTTACGACAGCAACGGAAGAAGGCAAGCGTTCAAAGCTTCCATCGCTTTCGTCGGTTTCCACGACCATCCAGTCGCTGGAGCCCAAATGTGCATTGCTTTGCCATGCATTGACGACTCCACCGATGATGACAGTTGGATCGTATCCGCTGTGGTCTAAAATTTGCGCGATGAGAGAAGTGGTTGTGGTTTTGCCGTGGCTTCCTGCGACGGCGACTGCGTTACGCAGACGCATAAGCTCCGCCAACATATCGGAGCGATGCACGATCGGAATCAAAGCCCGCCGTGCCGCACTAACTTCAGGATTGTCAGCAGGCACGGCTGTTGAAATCACGACTACCTTGGCAGTGGTTTGTGCGATTTCTAGATTGCGCGGATTGTGTCCTTGGACAATCGGAATCCCAAGCGAAGTCAGGCGGGCAAGGGTTGGACTATCGTTCGCTGACACAAGATCACTTCCTGTGACTGAGAGTCCTAAGTTGTGCAGTATTTCGGCAATGCCGCTCATACCGATACCGCCGATACCGACAAAGTGGATTGGTCCGAAGTCGCTATCCATTGCTCCGGGTTTGCGGTTAATCATCGGAGTCATAACACCCACCCCTGTTTTCTTGTTGGCTTCTTCACCTGCCTACGGGATGAGTCCTGCGGGGCTTGGATTGCTTTTTCTGTGCGAGAAGACTCGGCGGCAAATTCTAAGCAGTCGGCGAGTTGTTCGGCAGCTGCTGAAGGTGGAATTGCGCGTAAAGCTGTTGCGGCTGACTCAATGCGCGAAGGATTATCAAGCCAGGTTTGAATTGCAGAAGCGAGATCATTGGCGAGACTTGGGCTTTGTTCTAAAACCAGTCCGCCCCCTGTTTCGGCGAAGGCGTGTGCGTTGTGGCGTTGGTGGTCTTCGGTGGCATGCGGATAGGGAATTAACAGAGCGGCTCGTGCGCTTGTTATAAGTTCGGCGACTGTGCTGGCTCCTGCGCGAGCGATTACGATATCGCTGGCGGCGAGACGTTTGGCGATATCGGAGAAATAGGGTGCAAGTTCGCTGGACAGCTTCAGTTCGTTGTACTGCGTTTGGAGTTCTGTAGTTTTGTCTGTTTGCTGGGTGATGGTCAGGCGAGTCCGTGATTCAGGAGTCAAACGCGCTAAGGCTTTGGGCAGAAGACTGTCAAAGGCTTCGGCTCCTTGGCTACCGCCTAAAACTAGAAGGCGGAAGGTTTTATCTTTGGGCAGAGTGTAAGGCGTGGCGGCGGAGATAATTTCTTGGCGTATGGGCATGCCTGTTACGACTGCGCGTTTTTGCCATTTGGGTTGGAGTCCATCGGTGTCGGTGAAGGACAAAGCAAGGTGGCGGGCGAAGTGTGCGATGCGGCGGTTTGCCCAACCGAGCACACGGTTTTGCTCGTGCAGAATGACAGGGATACGCAGAAGCCACGCGGCAAGGGCAGTGGGAGCAGAGACATATCCGCCGAAGACCAAGACTGTGGTGGGGCGATCAGCGAGGAAGAAAATCAGGGCTTGGCAGAAGCCAATTGCGAAGAGCGGAACAAAGCGCACTTTGGCAAGCAGTCCGCCACGCGGAGAAACTGCAACGATGCGGCGTGTCTTGGTGGTTATGGCTTGGCGTGAGAGATGCAGAGCGGCGCGTTTGTCGCATAGCAGGTTTGCTGTGTGGTTGCGCTTTGCGAGTTCTTCTAGGACTGCGACAGCGGGGAATAGATGTCCGCCTGTGCCGCCAGCGACGAGGGTAAAGCGGTGTCTGTTTGTGCGCGGGCTCACGATATGGTTCCCCTGTTTTCTAGGAAGCGCGGATTTGCTGTATGGGTGTTCTTTGCAAAAGGAAAGTGAATGGCAAAGGCGGAAGCAGATTTGGCGTTTGCGGTGTGGGTTGTGGATGATTGGTGGCGTAGGAGTGCGAGAAGAATTCCTGTGCCGATTGCGACAGCAAGCAGGGATGATCCGCCGTAGCTTAGAAACGGCAGGGTCATGCCTTTGGTCGGAATCATCCGCAAGCTGGAGCCGATGTTGATTAGGGTCTGCATGGTGAATTGAGTAATCAAGCCTGTGGCGGCGAGAATTGCGTAGTTGTTTTCGCCGTGGAGGGCTTGGCGGGTTTGCCGTGCTAACAGGGCAAAGACTCGCAGGGAGAAAAAGGCAAAGAGAAAAAGTACTGCGCTTGCGCCGATGAGTCCGAATTCTTCGGCGATGACGGCGAAGACGAAATCGGCGTGTGCGTCTGGCAGGTGTTCCTTGATGCTGCCTTCGGCGATGCCGTTACCGAACCAGCCACCTTGCGTGAAGGCGGTGAGTGATTGGTCGATTTGATAGGAGTCGCTTTTTTCTGGGTCTAGAAAGGCTTGGACTCGTTCGGCAACATGGGGGAAGAGCAGATAGGTGGTAAGTGCGGCTCCGAGCAGGAGCAGAAGCAGACTTGCTACAAGCCATAAGGAAAAGCCTGCCATCCAGAACTGGGCTCCGAAGATGGCGGTGAGGATAACGAATTGTCCGATATCGGGTTGCAGGACGATAAGCAGTGCGAAGCAGATATAGAAGGCGAAAGCGGCTTGGCTTGCGGGGTGGCGTAACGAGCCTGAGCCTGCGGCAAGGAACCAAGCCGAGACTAAGGCGAAGAGTGGTTTTGCAAATTCGCTGGGTTGGATTGAAAAGCCGAAGAGTGTAATCCAGCGTGATGCGCCTTTGATTTCTTCGCCCCAGAAGAGTGTAAAGAGCAGAACTGCGAGGCAAAGCGGCGTGGCTACAATTGCCACGCGGCGGATGAAGTGTACTGAGAAGAACGAAAGGCTTAAGATGCACAGCAACGCGATGGGCAGTAGCACGAGTTGGCGGAAGGCGAGTGCGAAGTGCGGCAAGCCGAGTCGTTCTGAAACGGGAGGCGTTGCGGTTAGGCTGGTGATTGCCCCACAGATAAGCAGGAGTAGCAAGACGACAAGTAGCGGGCGATCGACTGTCCACCACCAGCGTGCGAGCAGGCTTGTGTCTGTGCGTTTGATGAGTCGTTCGTTCATTGTGCTTCCCCTTGCTCCCTGTTTTGGAGCAGTGCTTGAACGAGTGCTGTGAATTTGTCTCCGCGTTGGTTGAAGTTGGCGAATTGGTCAAACGAAGCGCAGGCGGGAGAGAAAAGCACGATTGTTTGCTCTCCTGTTTGTTGGTGTAATTTTTGTGCGGCTTGTGTGGCGGAATGTACGGCTTGTTCTAATCCGTCTGTGCATTCTTGGGCGAAGGCTTTGCCGCGGGTTTTGATGGCGAGGGAAGTTAATTCTTTGCGGGCTTCGCCGATGAAGAATCCGTGTTCTATGGCGTTGGGCAGTGCGTTAAAAAGCGTGGAGAAGTCTTGTTGTTTGGCTTGTCCGCCTGCGATCCAGAAGACTTTTGCGGCGTTGATTTGCGTGGCACCTGTGAGTGCGGCGAGCGTGGCGTGGATGTTGGTTGCTTTAGAGTCGTTGATGAAGCGGACTCCATTTTTTTCGGCGATGGTGGCGAAGCGGTGTGGTAGTCCTTGAAAGTTGTGTAGCGTGGGTTCTAGGCAGTCGCGTGGAACGCCGAAGGGTCGTACGGCTGCCCAGGCGGCGGCTAGGCTGAGTCGGCTGTGCGGCGATGCGAAGGAGCCATTTTGCGGAAAGGTGCAAACTGTGCCTTCTTCGTCTACCAGTTGATTGTTTTGGACTCCGACATGGATGTGATTTTTGGGTGGAGTGAGTCCAGATACGGCGATGATATTTTTGCCTGTGAAGTCAGAGTTGCCTGAGGTGAGTCGTTGGTATTCGGCGTGACTGAGTGCATCGTCTAATCCGATGATTGCGGTGGAGGCGTGTGTGAAGATTCCGCGTTTAGCGTTTAGATAATTTTCTAGTGAGCCGTGTCGGTCTAGGTGGTCAGGGGCTAGGCTTACCAGCACGGCGGCGTCGGGTGCGAGCGATGGTGTAATCGGGATTTGGTAGGAGCTAATTTCTAAAACAATTATTGTCTCGGAGTTTATCTTTGCGTCAAAGATTGCGGTGCCGAGATTTCCGCAGGCGGCGGCGTGTTTGCCAGCGGCTTGCAGGAGTGCTTCGGCGAGTGTTGCGGTGGTGGATTTTCCGTTGGTGCCTGTGATGGCGATGACTTTGTGTTTTTTGGTTTGGTTTTTGGTTTTGGCGTGGTTGTTTATTCCGCGAAAGAAGAGTTCTAGATCTGATATGGGTGTAACGCCTTTTGTTTTGGCGAGGCGAATGAGCGGATGGGCTTGCACTCCTTCGTATGGAATTCCTGGACTCACGACTAGGTGTGTTGTGGTGGGCAGAAGATTTTCCCACTGTGATTTGTCGGCGATGGTGATTGCGTTTGCGTTTGTGATTGCGTTTGCGCTTGCGTTTGCGTTTGTGCCTGTGTTTTTTGCGCCTGTACTTTTTGTGTTTGTGCTTTTTGTGTTGGCGTTTTTCAAGCTTGCAGACAGGGACTCCCGCTGTGCTGGATTATCATCCCAGACTGAGACTTGTGTTTGCTTGGCTAAGGCGGCTTGTACTACTGAGCGGCCGGTGACGCCGAGTCCGAGCACGAAGAGTCGATTGCTTTCGTGGTTATGGGCTGGTGTTTTGTTCATCATTGCCTCAACGGATTTTCAAAGTTGACAAGCCGATTAGGGCGAGAACAGCGGCGATGATCCACAGGCGCATGACGAGTCGTGTTTCGGGTATACCTTTTTGTTCAAAGTGGTGATGCAGTGGAGCCATCATGAAGACTCGTTTTCCTGTCATGCGGTATGAGCCGACTTGTAGTGCCACGGAGATAACTTCGGCGACGAAGATTCCGCCGATGATGAGCAGTACTAGTTCGTGTCGTGTTATCAGGGCAGTTGCGCCGATGATTCCGCCGATGGCAAGTGCGCCTGTGTCTCCCATGAAGACCTGTGCGGGATGTGCGTTGTACCAGAGAAAACCGAGTCCTGCGCCGATTAGTGCGGCGCAAACGATTGCGAGTTCTCCGCTGCCGCTGACATAGTGTACTTGTAGGTAATCGGCGAAGATGCGATTGCCGATAAGGTATGCGATTAGAGCGAAGCTTGCGGCTACGATCATGACTAGGACAATTGCCAGTCCGTCTAATCCATCGGAAAAGTTTACGCCATTGGCTGAGCCGGTGATTACGAAGACGGCGAAGATGCTGAAGAAGATTGGTCCGAGATAGAGTAAGAAATCTTTGAAGAACGGAAATGCTACGCGAAACGAAAGTTCTGTGGGACCTAAGCGCGCTATTAGAAGTGCGGCGGCGATGGCGATGGTGGCTTCAAGCAGTAGGCGGAGCCACCAGGTGATACCGCGTGTGTTGCTGGTGCGTATTTTGCTTAAGTCGTCGGCGAGTCCGATTGCGCCGTAGCAGAGTGCGATGGCGAGGACAATCCAGATGTAGGGGTTACGCCAGTCAGCCCACAGAAGCGTGGAGACAACCAGAGACGCGAGTAGTAGTACTCCGCCCATTGTTGGTGTGCCTTGTTTGGCTTGGTGGCTATTGGGCCCGTCGTTGCGGATTGGCTGTCCGTTGGTTTGGTGGCGTTTGAGGAAAGCGATGAAGCGGGCGCCGAAGAGCAGTGAAATCACTAAGGCGGTGACGAGTGCAGCTCCGCTGCGGAAGGTTAGGTACGACAGCAGATTAAACGGAGCGAAAAACTCTGTGAGTGGGACAAGAAGATTATAAAGCATGGGCTTTGTTCTCCTTGTTGAGTTTTTGTTGTTGTAGTTCTGCTAGAAGTTTTCCGATACCGATTGAAAGTGAGCCTTTGAACAGCACGATATCGTTTGCTTGCAAATGGCTCTCCAGCGGGGTGTGAATTTCTTCTGCGTTCGGTGCGAAGTGCAGTTCTAGGTCAGGAGCTTCTGCGCGAAGCATTTCTGCGAGCGGTTGCATTTCTGTGCCGATTAGAAACACTGCGTCGGGCTGGGCGGCTAGGAGTGGTTCGGCTAGGGCTTCGTGGAGTTTTTGGCTATGGCTACCCAGTTCGCGCATTTCGCCTAAGACGGCGAGTCGGCGGCTTGGGGTTGTGGTTTGGGTTTGGGTTTTGGCTAGGGTTGCGATGGCGGCGGACATGGACTCAAAGTTGGCGTTATAGGAGTCGTCTAAGACCCAGATTGAGTCGCCATTCTTGAGCGTGAGTTGTGAGACTTCTCCGCGTCCTGTATCGGCGGAGAAATCGGCAAGGCAATCAGCAGAGTCCTTTAGCGAAGTTCCTAAAAGTTTGGCGGTGAGTAGTGCGCCGATGGCGTTTTCGGCTTGGTGTAGTGCGGCGGTGGAAAGCTTAAAGCGAATTGTTTCGTTGAAGATTTTGGCTGTGCCTTCTCCCGAAGTCGGAAACGGAGCCAAACCTGTTGTAGTGGGAGTCCATTCAGCAAGGTATGCATCTGCGTCTGCACCGCCAGCTTTACCTGTAGCGGGCTTACCTGTAGAGAAAGAGTGCAACTTCACTTCCAGCTCGCTTGTTGCGTCTCTCGCGACTGGCAGATCGGCGTGGCGAACAATTGCTATGCGCTTACCTGTTAGGCCGAGTAGAAGACTCATTTTTTCTTGGGCTAAGTTTTTTGCTGAGCCGAACTTGCCGATATGTGCTGTGCCGAGTCCTGTGATGATTCCGACTTCGGGTCGGGCTAGGGCTGTAAGTTCGGTGATTTCGCCGAGTCCGTTGCTGCCGAGTTCTAGTACTGCCAGTTGTGCTGATTGTGGTAGGCGGGCAAGGGTTAAGGCTACGCCGATACGATTGTTATGGCTTTTCTCGGCGGCGTGGATTGTCCCGAGCGGAGTTAAAGCTAGGGTTAGAAGTTTCCGCCAGCTGGTTTTGCCGCTGGATCCTGTGACAGCGAGGCGAAGTGCTGAAGAAGAGTCGCGAGCGGTTTCGGCGAGTGCGATGAGTCCTGCCAAGCCGTCTTTGACTTGAAACACGGGCAAGGCACGGGCGGAGCCAGACGGTAGGGTTTCGGCGATGGCGGCGGTGGCTTGGGCTTGGTGTGCGGCGGTGAGGTATTGGTTGCCGTCAAAGTTTGAGCCGCGTAGGGCGATGAAAAGATCTCCCGCGACCAAGGTGCGGCTATCTATGGAAACCCCTTCGGCTGTCCAGGCGAGGGAAGCGGGCGGAGTTTGCAAGACTTCGCTTAGGGCTTGTTCTACTGCGGAGCCGCTCCACATTATGAATTCCCCTTCCCTGCCTTGGAGTCTTCATCTGTGGGGTTTATGTCTGTGGAGTCCCTATCCGTAGAGTCTGTATCCGTGGAGTCTGCATTCGTTATTCCCAAAAGTGTGCGCACGACTTTGCGGTCATCAAAGGAAAGGAATTCGCCTTTAACTTCTTGTGTGGTTTCGTGTCCTTTGCCAAGTATGGCAAGAATATCTCCTGCTTCTAAGGTGGAAATTGCGTTTTCAATTGCTGTTTGTCTGCCTTTAGCTACATTTACGATTTCGCTTGTGGGAGCGGCTTGTGTTTTTGCGCCTGCGATGACGCTTTCGCGGATTGTGTTTGCATCTTCGTTGCGCGGATTATCATCGGTGACGAAGATTGTGTTGGCGTATTTGGCGGCGGCTTTTCCCATGGCTGGGCGTTTGCCTGAGTCTCTATTTCCGCCGGCTCCTAGAACGACGAGCAGACGAGCTGTACTTTTTGTAGAAGTGCTTGTAGAAGCGTTTGCCGAAGTATTTGCGGAAGCGTTTGAAGTATTTGCCGAAGTGTTTAGAGAGTCTAGGCGCGAGCGCAAGGCTTTGAGACTTGCTTCAACGGCTTGTGGGGCGTGGGCATAATCTACGAAGATTTCGCTTGCTGGATTTTTCTTGAAACGCTCCATGCGGCCTGGGACGCTGGGTAGGGTTTTGGCGAGAGTCAGAAGTTCGGAGACAGCGACTCCGTCTAATGCTTGGCAAGCCATCAGGCAAGCGGCGAGTAAGTTTTCGGCTTGGAAGGGTGTAAAGAGCGGCAGGGTGCATCTATGTTCTGTGCCAAGAAGGGAGAAGTTAACTTCTGCTCCTTCTGGCTGGTGCTGAAAGGAAGTAATTGCGTAGCTGTGTTTTGGGTCAGCGGCGAGTCCGTATGAAATGCAGCGTATTTTTTGTTGGGTTTCTTTTAGGGTTTGTTCTATGGCGTTACTGCCTTTGCGTCCTGCGCAGAAGATTGCGACACCATCGGGAGCCAGAAGTTCGGTAAAGAGTCGTTGTTTAGCGGAGAAATATTCTTCGGTGGTTTTGTGGTATTCCAAGTGGTCTCGTCCTAGACCTGTGAAGCAGGCGGCACGGAAGGTGAGTCCGTCTGGGCGGTGTTGCGCTAAGCCGTGGGATGATGTTTCTAGCAGTACGCAATCGTAGCCTTGGCGGTGTAGAGCGTTTAGCTGTTGTGCCAGAGTGACTGCATCGGGCGTGGTTAGCTTTGGGGTTTTTGTGAAGAGTTTAAAGTCGGGTAGGAGTCCTAAGGTTCCGATATAGCCTGCCCGCAATGGGTTTGTGGTTTTGTGTGTTGTTGCGACTTTTTCTATTAGGGCTTGTGCTAGAAAGGCGATGGAGCTTTTACCGTCTGTGCCTGTGACTCCTAAGATCTGTGATGGGAGTGGGGCATAGAATTCTGCGGCACACTTGGCGAGTCGTTGGCTTGGGTTGGCGTCTTGGATCCAAGCTGTTGTGGCTGCGCTAGGGGGTGGAGCGAATTCTTGTTCGGTTAGTATGGCGACTGCGCCGCGAGAAATGGCTTCTTCTACGAAGTTGATTCCGTGTTGGCCTGTGCCTGGCAGGGCGGCGAACAGGTATCCTGCTTTGACGGAGCGGCTATCGGCGGTGAGTCCGACAATTTCCGTGTTATCGCGCGAGGTGTTGGGCGCGGGATTTGATGCTGACTGCGAGCGAGCGAGCAGGTGGGAGAGCAACATCTATCAGGGGGAGTCAGGAAGGGTTTGCAGGGGGGATTGCAGGGGGGGGTAAGGGTTTTTGGGGTTTGTCTATCAGGGAGTGCTTCCGTACAGGATTTGCTGAACCAGAAACGCCACAGAATCTGGAGAATCGGAAGAATCGGGTTTTGGCTTGGAAGCTTCTATTTTTGTGATTCCAGCACTGCTGACTGATTCGCCTTTATGCTTGGCGAGAATCACACCAGCTTGGGGGGCTTTGGGGGCTTGGGTGGTGCTTTGGTGGTTTTGTGGTGCTTGTGCGCTCTGTATGGCTTGCTGTGGGCTCTGTACGCCCTGCTGTGGGCTTTGGGTGGCTTGAATAGCCTTTGCGCTCTGTAAGCCCTGCTGTGGGCTCTGTGTGCCCCATATGGCTTGTTGTGCGCTCCCTATGCTCCCTATGCTCCCTGTGGCTCCTGTGGCTTCTGTGAGCCTTGTGGTGGGCTTTGTGGGTGCGAGGGCAAAGAACTGGTTGATTTCGTCTGCTTGGAGCAAATGGGCGGCGCGAGCGTCAAAGGCCTTGCTCTCCACGGGAGCCACACCCAGCAACGGAGCGATTCTTTGCACCAACCTTCCCGTTGCTGGAGCGGCTACCCATCCGGCTGTGGCGTATCCGTGTGTATCTTTTCGGCCTTGTGGTTCGTCTACGGCGATTAGGATTACATAGCGCGGGTTATCCATCGGAAAGGCGGAGAGAAACGAAGACATAACTTTATCTTCTGAATAGCCGCCATTGGGGCTTACTTTGTCTGCTGTTCCTGTTTTGCCGCCGATAAGGTATCCGTGGGCTTCGGCGTTTCGTCCTGTGCCGTCGGTGACGACGAGCCGCATCATGGAGCGCATTGTTTCAGAAGCTTGCGTAGAAAGAACGCGCGGGGCGGGTGTGGGGCTTTCTTGCTTGAGCAGGGTCGGAGCTGTTAGTACACCGCCATTTACGATGGCGGAAGTGGCTCTAATGAGTTGCAGGGGCGAGACGGAAATTCCGTGTCCGTAGGAAGCGGTTACATAGTTTGACCGCCGCCAAGTTGTGGGCAGGATTGGCAAGCCACTTTCGGGGAGTTCTGTATTTACGGCTGAAGTGAGTCCGAGAGATTTGAGTCCTGCTTTTAGGGTTTCGCCCCCGAAGGATTCCATCACCTGCACGGTTCCGATGTTGGAGGAATGGACCAGCACTTCGGGGAACAGAAGCGAAGTTTTCTTGGGGCGATAATCGGTGATGGGGAACCGTCCGATCCTTAGGGGACGCGAAACATCGTATCGCGTCTTTAAAATCTCTTTGTTTAGATCTAATGCGCGGGCGAGGGTAAAGATTTTAAACACGGAGCCGAATTCGTAGACTCCGAGTGCGGCGTGATTGAAAGCTGTTTCTTCGGTGATTTGCGAGCGGTCATTCGGATTGTAATCGGGCAGGGAGACCATTGCGATGATTTCTCCGCTATTTGCGTCGGCGACGATTCCGAAGGCGGCTTTGGCTGAAAAGCGGGCGCGGGCGTGTTGGAGTTCATCTTTCAAGGCGTGTTGTACGCGCAGGTCTAGCGAGAGAACAAGCGGTTCATTTGAGTCAGCGAGTCGGTCTTGGAAGGCGCGTTCTATGCCTGAGAGTCCGTGGCGGTCTGGGTCTGTGATTCCGACGACATGCGGAGCCAAAGCCCCCAACGGATAGCCCCGCTGACGGTCGCGAATGACTTCTAGGCCTGGCTCACCGAGTGCCATCACGGCTTCGTATGAACGCGGAGAGATATGGCGTTGTACCCAGACGAAAGTTTTGTCGCTCTGTAGGCGGCGGGTTAGGGAAGCGATTTCTAGGCTTGGAAAGATCTGCGTTAGGGCTTGGGCTGTGCTTTGTGGATTGCGTATGATTTGCGGGTTGGCGTAGAGCGAGAAAGAAGGCAGGTCTTGTGCTAGGGGTTTGCCGTTGCGGTCTACGATGGGGGCGCGTGGTCTTTCGGATTCGGCGACGACTTGGGCGAGCTGACGCAACTCGGATTCAGCGAAGGGCTGGGTTACCTTGACCATAAAGGCGAAGACGAAGAGAAAAGCGAAACCGACTAGGCAGGTGCAGACCCAGACGCGCATTTGCTGGGTTTCTAGCCGTGCTTGTAGCGATAAGGATTTACGCACGGGCAGATGCACCTGTGCGGATGCGGGTGAAGACCCAGACCCGCGAGCGGCTGTGCGTGTGCGTATGAATGTGCGTGTGGGTGGGCGTTCGCGTGAGCGTTCGCGGTTCGGGCGAGCCGATGAATGGCGAAGCAAGTCGCGGCCGAGAATTGCTCGGAGCACAGGTTCGTGCGTCTTGTGAGAGTTCTGCGGAGCCGCCGACTTGCTCTTTGTGAAGCGAATGGAAGACCTAGATTTGCAGCTAGAATTGCAAAGTGCTTTGCGAGCTGACTTGTGAGCTGACTTGTGAGCTGACTGGCGAAGTTTGCGCTTACTTGTACGGAACATTAGTTTGCTCCTTCTAGGGGTGCGAAGCGCGTGTCTTCGGAAATTGTCTGAAACGAAGGAATTGTTGATTGCTGTGCTTGCTTATTATTTGTTGGTGCTGTGCTGGATGTTATGCGTGGGTTGCGACTGGCGAGATCTTGCAGTGTCCAGATACGTTCTGGCGTGAAGGGAGCTGCATTTAGGTGTTGTTCGGCGAGCCGCTCAACCCGTTCAGGACGCGATAGAAAAGCCCACTCGGCTTGCAGGACTTGGCTTTCTTCTTGCAGGGCTTGTGCTTCATTGACGAGCAGAATTTCGCGATCGCGCAGGAGTCGCACTTCGTGTTTGATTGAGAAGAGCGTACCGATGGCGAGCGGCAGTGATACTGCGAGCAGGCTGGCGAAGAAGTAGAGTCGGCGGATCATGCGGCTTGTCTCCACCCTTGGGCTTTCCGCCTTTGTGCCTTTTGCCCTTGCGCCTTCCACTCTTTTCCTCTCCACTCCTTCCCTCTCCACTCTTTTCCTCTCCACCATGGTTCTGTCGGAGCAGGCATAGCGGTGCGTTCGGCGACTCGCAGGCGGGCTGAACGCGCTCGTGGATTGCGTGTGCATTCGTCGGGCGAGGGTTGCACTGGTTTGCCGCAGGGTACGAACGGACTCACTTTTGCGTTATTGGCGAAGGCTTGTTTTACGACTCGGTCTTCTAGCGAGTGGAAAGAAATGATTACGCACCTGCCGCCGATGGCGAGTGCTCGTGCTGATGCGACGAGTGCTTGTTCTAGTTCTTGTGCTTCATCGTTGAGATGGCGGCGCAGTGCTTGGAAGAGTCGTGCGAGTCGTTTATTGCGCGCTGGCCCATGTGCACCTGGCACTGTGTCGGCGGCGCGTAAGATATCGCCTGTTGAGTGCATTCCTTGTCCGTCACGCAGGATTGTGATGGCGCGAGCGATGGCGCGGGCTTTTGGTTCTTCGCCTTCGTAGCGCAGGATTTCTTCTAGCGAAGCCGCGTCTATAGAAGCGAGCAAGCTGGCGAGTGTTTTGCTGTTATCAGACTGAGCGGACAGATTGCTTGTGTTGGTGCTATCCATGCGCATTGTTGCGTGATTGATGGGGGTGTCGTATCGGAACGAGAATCCGCGTAGCGGGTCATCCAACTGCATGGATGAGACTCCAAGATCCATTGCGACTCCATTGACGGGAGCTGCACTATATTTGGCGGCGATTTTGTCTAGGTTTGCGAAGCGGGCTGATGCGAAACAGAAGCGGCGCGGATATTCACGCGTGAGTTGTTCGGCATAGGAGTGTACGGCTGGATCTTGGTCTATAGCGATGACTTGGGTTTGGTTTGCGGCTTTGAGGATAGCGCGGCTGTGTCCGCCGCTACCGAAGGTTGCGTCTAGATATACGCCGGCGGCAACGGGAGCGAGTCCGTGCACGAGTTCTTTGAGCAGCACAGACTCATGACCCGCCACCGCTGTGTCGGCGGGAGGAGAACCACCGAGAAGTTCGCCTGAGGAAGCAAGGCGTGCGGGGCGGGTCATGAGGTTTGGTGTTCTCCGGACGGAGAAGCAACATTGGGCAGAGCCAAGGCTTTATTTTCTACTAGGCTATTGGCGAGCTGCTGGTGTTTTTCTAGCTTGTTGGGGTGCCAGATTTGGAAGCGCAATCCCAAGCCTAAAAAGGCGATTTCGCCTTCGTGTAGTTCGGCGGCTTTTAGTAGGGTTGCGGGTAGTTGTATTCGTCCGCCTGCGTCCCATTTCAGGCGATCGGCGCGTCCGACGATGGCGGTGAGTAGGGCGTCGTTTTCTTGTGAGAAGGTGGCGTAATTTTTGTTGGCGGCGGCGAGGAGTGAGGAGATGACATCTGTGCTCATGGCTTCCAGGCAGGTATTTTGAGTGGCTGGGAAGCATGTGACGGTTCCGTCGCCGTTGGTTTCTAGGGCTTGACGGAAGGGGGCTGGTACTGACACGCGGCCTTTGGCGTCGAGTCGGTTGTGGTGAGTGCCGATGAACAGACCAGCCATGTTGTATCCTTGGGGTTTGGAGCCCCGTGCCGTGGAGTGAATCGCTCAAATGGGTATAAATGGGACAGTAAGGGATAAGATGGGATACCGTGCCACTAGATGTTATGTCAAGGTAATCTATGGGTAATCTATGGGATTGGTGTTATTCGTGCGGATATGTTTATTTTTTGTTCTGTATTTGGCTTGTGAATAAAAAAAGAACATGCGCCTAGATGGAGTGCTAAGTCGCACTTCTAGGCTATGGCTAGTGCTGGGGAGGGAAAAAGAGAAAAAATTTGCGTTTTTTTGGCTGTGCGGGCTTTGTGGGCGACTTTATTGGCTTGTCGGGGCATCTATTGGGCGGGAGACCGAATCCCCCCTAGCCTCGAGCCTCTATAGATCGGCTATGGAGTATCTATGAAGGTGCTATATAGGTGAGTGCTATATAGGTGAGTGTTGTATAGGGGAGAGTTGTGGTGGGGTGCCAGAGTGGTTGAATGGGACGGTCTCGAAAACCGTTGTGCCTTATTTGGGTACCGTGGGTTCGAATCCCACCCTCACCGCGCACCTTGCGGTGCGTCCGCCTTGCGGCGGTGCGTCAATGCCAAGCCTTGTGCCCCCACCAGCTGTTACGCCCCATAGTTTTAGTGGAGGGCTAATTGAGCCACCGCCCACTTTTGAGACGAAGACGGGAGAAGTAGCGGCTTGCCCTGCAGGGCTTGCCACTTTTTTGCCCCCTTGCGGGGGCGTTGGTGCGGCTCGGCAAGCTTCGCCGCACGGCGGGGTTTGCGCGATACGCACAGCCCGTCTTGCGGGATGTGCAAAAGTGCCGCCCCACAGGCGGCACCACGAAGTGGCGGCGTTAGCCACGAAAAAAAGAGCGCAAACTGCGGGAGATTAACTTTAATAGGACTGCCCACCACGAAGTGGCGGCTTTAGCCACGCCGCAGGTCGTCCGAAGGTACCGCGAAAACGAAGTTTTCGCGGTACGCGCACCACGAAGTGGCGGCTTTAGCCACGGCGAGATGCGGCAAATAGCCCGCGGGCTTGGCGCACCCCGAGCGAAGCGAGGGGGGTAAAGCCGAGCAAAAAGCGCCCGCAAGGGCGCGTAAAAAGCAGGCGGATTAAATGTTGAAGTAAATCCTAACCCTGACCCTTTTTCTGCGGCTTGGAAATCAGGGTAGTTAGAAGACGGGCGAGATAAAGCTAAGCTAGGGATTTGTAGGCTTCTAGGGCGGTTTGGCGGGAGGTTTTTAGGTCGGTGATGGGGTGGGGGTAGGTGGTGCCAAGAACTATGTCAGCTTGCTCTAGGACTTTAGCTGGTGCCTGCCACGGAGCGTAAAGGTAAGGCAGGGGTAAAGACGCTAGCTCTGGAACATAGTGGCGAATATAGGCTCCTTGCGGATCAAATCTTTGACCCTGAGTCACGGGGTTGAAAATGCGGAAATACGGAGCCGCGTCTGCTCCGCTACCCGCAACCCACTGCCAGCCCGCAGCGTTGTTCGCTAAGTCAGCATCTACTAAGGTGTCCCAAAACCAACGCTCGCCACACCGCCAATCCAGTAGCAAGTTCTTCACCAAAAATGAGCCCACCAGCATACGTAAACGATTGTGCATAAATCCCGTCTGCCACAGCTCGCGCATGCCCGCGTCTATCAATGGCACGCCTGTTTGTCCCTTCTGCCACGCCAATAACGCCGCTTCGTCTTCTCGCCACGGAAACTTGTCAAATTTCTCCTGCAGGTTCTTGTGCGGTAAATCTGGGTTGTAATACAGCAAGCTGTACGAAAACTCGCGCCAGCCCAGTTGGCTCAAGAAGGTGTCAGTGTGTTGGTCTGTCGCCGCTGTCGCCGCTGTCGCCGCACAAACCGAATGCCACACCTGATGCGGAGAAAGCTCTCCGAAGTGGAGGTACGGCGATAGACGCGAAGTGTAAAGCTTGGCGGGGAAGTCCCTGCCGCCTTTGTAGTGCCGTAAGCCTGTCTTCAAGAAAGACTTCAGGCGGCGGTGGGCTGCAGCTTCTCCCGCCTGCCAGTGAGAGGCAAGCGACTCGTGCCACAAAGCCGATGGCAGTAGGTTTAAGGCTTCCAGCGGCTGTGCCCGCTCGTCTTCTAGCCAGCTCGGAGCACGAGGCTTAGAAAGCGGCTTGCGTGGCAACTCAGCGTTCAAACAGCCCTTACGGTAAAACGGCGTGAAAACTTTATACGCTGTGCCATCTGCTTTGGCGACTTGCCATGGCTCCCAGAGTAACGAGCCGTTGCAAGTCTCAACCACCAAGCCACTTTGCTTTAAGTGCCGTTTGATCTGTGCGTCACGCTTTGTCCGCCACGGCTCGTAACAACGATTCCAAGTTATCGCGCTGGCTCGGTGGCGTTTGGCTAGGCGGAGCAGTATGTCCTGTGGCTCGCCCGCGTAGAGTAGTAGCTTGCCTCCAAGCGACTCGTTCAAAGAACGCAAAGAGTTATATAACCACCAACGACTCGCTGCTCCCATCGCCTGCGTGCCCGCGTTGCTGTCGTCTAGGATGTAGGCAGGGAGTACAGCTCCGCGTTGGCTTGCCGCTCGCAAAGCAGGATTGTCCGCCAAGCGTAGGTCTTGGCGAAACCAGTGAATTGCTGTGCTTTGTGGCATATCTCTAAGATTACCTGATATGCCTTCCTATTACGCTCATTTTTACGCCTGCCGACACAGGCTCGCCGCCGCTACGCGGTGACTAACGCCGCCGCTACGCGGTGGGTAAGCCCCATCAAGATTGGTCTCCTGTGGGGCAAGCCGCTGATTGTAAACTTTACCATTAGGTGTAGAAGAACTCACAGGCCTTCCTGTTGGTAGCTTTAAATTGTCCTCAAACGATTAAAGGAATTGCTTTATTCTTTTTAGGGTGCATTCCCCTCCCCTTCCTATTATTTCTTATTATTAGCAGCTTTAAATTGTCCTCAAACGATTAAAGGAATTGCTTTATACAGATATGGGAGTTAATTCCTCTCTCACTGCTTTAATCCACTTATCTACACTTCTTTGTTCTTGTATATCTACCTTCGGACTACGGCTTCTATCATAAATCTTTTCAAGGTGCATCTCTATGCGTTTCCGTAGAGTCGGGTTCGTAATTATTTCATTGTAGTCTTCAATAAGTGATTTAAAACGAGAGTAGGTATTTTTTTGAAACTTTACTCTATATTCTTTAGCCCAATCCCCATAGGTTTCATTGCCTGTAAAAGGGTCAATTACTTTAGGCGTATAAGCCATATTCCACGGAGCAGTAAAGGCATAAACATTTTTGGTTTTACCGAATATGTGAGAAATTTGATAATTCTTAATTAGTTTGTGTCGCGAGTTTTCAACTCTAGAATAACCTGTCATGTCAGGGAAAATTCTTCCTGGCTCAATATTACCTGGAATATCTATTTGCACATTTTCATTGCCAAAAACGTTTTTGTAAAATTCTATAAATAGTTTATTGCCATGCGGTTTCATTCCATATTTTCGTATATGAACTGCTTCATTGTTCTTAATTCGCTGCTTTAATTCTTTCCAGTACTTTTCAGCCCTGCCCTTTGGAGCATAAATTGTATTGTCTAAACCAAATTTAAAGAATTCGGCTTTGGTGATTTTAAATTTGGCAAAGAATATATCGTAAGCATCAAGCGCAACTTCGTGCCCTTGCTCGGTGCTGTTTTGCTTCTTTTTACTCATCTCAAAACTCACCTTACTGGAAACGGAAGTTAGCCTGTTGGGGGTTATTATATTGACACAGACTCACAATTGGAATACTGCTAGGGACGCAATACCCACAACGCATATCAAACGCATATCAAAAAGGCGCACTTATGACTTTAAATCTTTCCAATATACGCTTCGTCGCTAAGGCAATGCCAAGTGAAGGAAAACGACCAAGCGAATTTCTGCGCACAATGGCTCCGCATCCGCTCAGCTATATGGAACTGCCCTACGACCCAGAGTATGCACTCTATAACGGGCGGATGACTCCAGACCATCTAAACCACGCCAACGCCGATGAGCAGTACTGGGCCCTGCGCACCAAAGTTATCTTCCGCAACACAGGTGAGCTGCCCATAGAATTTCACGGCGCACAAGCCGCAGAGTTTTTGCGTTATATCTTTCCGCGTGATGTCGGTAAGGTGAAGGTTGGAAGGTGTGCCTACCAGTTTGCTTGCCTCCACGATGGCGGGATGATCAATGACGGAGTGCTAATGCGACTCGCCGAAGACCGCTTCTGGATGGTACAAGCCGACGGTGAGTTGCTCACCTGGTACCTCGCCCACGCCGTTAACTACGATGTTAAAGTCTATGACCCCAATGTCTGGGTCAGTCAGATTCAAGGGCCGCATTCGCTGGAGTTGCTCGCCGAAGTACTTGACGGCGGTATGCCCGAACCATTTCGCTATTTTGATTGCGTACAGGCTTCCATCGCTGGCGAGCCCTGCTGGATCAGCCGCTCAGGCTTCAGTAACGAACTAGGCTGGGAAGTCTATATGCTTCCCGAAGCCAATAACGCCAAAATCGGCGACAAGATCATGCAACTCGGCGAAAAATTCGGAATCTTGCTTACAGGAATTCCCGTCTTTCGTGCCCGCCGCTGTGAAGCAGGTATCTTGAATGCTGGCTCCGATTTTGACGCAACGACGACTCCCTTTGAAGCAGGACTCGGGCATTTCGTTGAGCTTGACGATGAGCGCGATTTTATCGGGCGTGCCGCTCTAGAAAAAGCCGACAAATCCTGCCGCACCTGGGGGATACGAGTCACAAACGGTATCGCCCAACTCGGACGCACAATTTCTGTTGATGACAAAATTGTCGGGCGAGTCTGCTCTTCAGGCTATTCACCCTATCAAGGCTGTGGCGTGGGAATTGTCCGTATGGATGACGCAGCACACGGGCCCAACACAAAAGTCACCGTAGAAACCACAGACGGTAGCACACGCCACGCTGAACTCTGTGCCTTTCCAATGTACGATGAAGACCGACTCATTCCACGCGGCAAGTTGGTGGATATTCCGACAAAGCGTATCCCCTTGGAATAGCCCGCACCCAGAATAACAAGCCCATCAAGTCGCTACATGCCCCGCCGTTTCTTTGTCAGGAGCGTAAATATCTAAAATGTTCCAGTGCCCCGTCGTCGGAGTCGGGTTGTTAATCATCGGCACATCCAAAACCGTAGGCTCGTTGCTGGCAATCGCCGCCTTCAAAGCAGGTAATAACTCATCCGCCGCCGTGATCCGCACGCCTTTGGCTCCGTAGGCTTGGGCGATTTCAGCATACCCCGGGCCATTGGTCGGCGCATCAGGACTACCCGAAAAAGTCGTGCCATAGGTCAAACCAAAATGCGCCTTCTGTAACCCAGCAATCGTACCAAACGCATTGTTGTTCATCACCAGCCACACAATACCCAAGTTCAACTCCACCGCTGTCGCCAGCATAGACGGGTTTTGTCCGAAACCACCATCGCCAACCAAAGAAATCACCACCCTGTCAGGAACCGCCAACTTCGCCCCAATCGCTCCCGACGGACCAAAGCCCATCGTCGCAAATCCACCCGGAGTTAAAATTGAACCCGGAGTCAAAATATCAAACTGCTGACCGACTCCGTTTTTATTCCAGCCCACATCCGTGGTGATAATCGCATCTTCAGGCAAAGCCTTACGCGTATCAGCAAGAATACGCTCAGGCATCATCGGAAATGCCGCACTCGTCGCCATTTCTTGATTGGACTCCTTAAAGGCTTCGCGAAAAGTAGCGATTTCAGCTCGCTTCTGGTCACGCTTGAAACCTTCAGGATATAACTCCCGTGCCACGCGGTTCAGTACCCGCAAAGCCGCCTTTGCATCCGCCACGACTCCGATTTCAGTCGGGTAGTTGCGGCCGATTTCTTGCGGCTCAATGTCAATGTGAATGACTCGGGTCTTGCTGTTCTTCTCGCCAATGTTAAAGGTGTAGTTCGGATACCAACTAGAACAATCCGCTTCCTTAAAGCGTGTGCCAATGGCAAAAACCGTATCAGCGTCCAAGCACGATTGATTCACCAGTGTTGTACCCCAAAAGCCCGTCATACCCATCACCAACGGATGATCATCACGCAAAGCTCCCTTACCCATCAAGGAATGAGCAACAGGCAAGCCCATATGCTCCACAAAAGCGCGTAATTCCTCACTGGCTTTGGCAAGCAAGATACCACCACCAATATACGCCACAGGGGCTTGCGCCGTAGCTAAAGCTTCAACAATCACCCGCGCAGTTTCGTCATCCATAGAAGGCTTGTGTAAAGCCCGACTGTTCTGTGCCACACGATCAAAGGTGTCAGACGGAATTGTCGCACTGAATACATCCATAGGAACATTCACCAGCACAGGACCAGGCTGACCACTTTCAGCAAGGTGAAAAGCTTTTTCTAAAATCTCCGCCATCAAGTCAGGACGATCCACACGCCAAGCCCGCTTGACGAACGGACGGTAAATTTCCCACTGAGCAGCATCGGCGTGCAGATTCACTTCTTGGTGCGGGTGCTTGCCGTAGTAGTGAGACGGAATATCTCCCGCAATCACCACCATCGGAATGCAGTCCAACGCCGCGTTGGCGACTCCTGTCGTGGCGTTTGTAATCCCAGGCGATAAGTGACACAGCACCACAGAAGCCTTGCCCTGAACCCGCGCATAGGCATCTGCAGCATGCGCCGCCACCTGCTCGTGACGGACAGTAACAAATTCAATCGGACTCTCCGCCATCGCCGCCAAGACCGCAATGTTGGTATGTCCGCATAAGCCGAAGACATGCTTGACTTCACGCCGCACCAGAAAGTCAATCACATGTTCTGCAACAGTTTTGCTTTCTCCGCTCGTGCTTCTGCCTGTAACAGGGTCAAACGATTGGGTCATTGTGTTATCTCCTTGCCGTAGAATTCGCCGAATAGCTCCTGCTCTGACGGGCGGTCTTCCGCTATCGGACGACTCACCCAAGTGTAGTTCATCATATGCTTCAGGGTGACATTTTCGTTGGTAATATTCCCACCCCAAATGCCACAGCCCAGAGAGCTTGTCATAGGCATACCATTTGTCCAAGCCCCACCATTGGCTTTAGATTGCGGCTGACGCACCATCATACGACTCACAGGAGCCACACGAGCAAGCGCATCTATACGCTCATCATCGTGGCTATAGATACCACAGGAATGCCCTTTGCCTCCTGTTTCATAAATCGCCCGCACCATAGCAAGCGCATCGTCAAAGGTGTCAAAGTGATACAGCGCCATTAGCGTGGTGAGCTTTTCTTTAGAAAACTTATGCGCTTTGCCGATTTGTCCTTGGTTTTCTACCATCAAAAACTTGCAGTCTTCAGGAATGGTAAAGCCCGCCACTTCCGCAGTCTGTTGTGGACGACAAGCAATCGTCGGAAAAGTACGATTGCCATTTTCATCCCACATGGCTTTTTCTAATAGAGCTTTTTCTGCATCGTTGCATAGATATCCACCTTCGCGCACCAGAGCCGCTACCATCTTGTCGTAAATGGAACGCTGAATAATAATATTCCCATCAGCAGAACAGCCCGAGCCAAAATCCGAAGTTTTTGACATACGGGTATTGGCAGCAGCAATTTCTATATCAGCCGTTTCGTCTATCACAATAGAAGAATTACCCGCCCCTACCCCATAAGCAGGCTTGCCCGATGAATAAGCCGCCTGCACCATGGGCTTGCCTCCCGTGGCAAGGGTTAGGTCAGCCTGCGCCATTAGGTACTTAGTCAGAGGAATAGAAGGCTTCACCACACACTGAAACAAATCTTCGGGTGCACCAACTGCCCGACAAGCAGAGCGCATGACTTCCACCATTGCACGAGTCGTCTGCGCCGTGCGCGGATGCGGACAAAAGATAATCGCATTGCGCGCCTTAGCAGAATAAATCCCCGTAACAGGCGGAGTCAGCGCAGGATTGGTCATAGGAATCAACGAAGCAATTACACCTGCGGGCTTGGCGTATTTTACTAATCCTTTGGCTTCGTCTGTTTCTACAATCCCCGTAGATTTCTGTCGCAGTGCATCGCGCAAAACCATATGAATCTTAAACCGCTTGCCAGGTCTGCCTGCACGGTCACCGATACCGCTTTCGTCTACACCTTGTTGTGCAAGCTTGGTGAAAGTGCTTTCGTTACCCGCATACCAGCCGATGGCTTGGGCGAGTCTGTCTAGGTCTTGCTGGCTCCAGTTTTCAATCTGTGCCATTGCCGTTTGGGCTTGGGTCAGCAGGGTATCGGCGAGCTGTCGCTCATCGTCTCGTAGTGCGCGGAGTGGTTTTGCTTCTTCTGCCATTGTGGGCTCGCTGTTTCCTGTGGGCTTCTAGGCTTGTGTGGTGGGTTTGTAGGCTTGTGGGCTTGTCTGTGGGCTGTAAAGGCTATGGGGCTAGGGGCTAGGGGCTTCTAGGCTCGTGTGGTGGGTGTATAGGCTTGTGGGCTTGTCTGTGGAGTGTAAGGGCTATGGGGCTAGGGGCTAGGGGCTTCTAGGCTTGTGTGGTGGGTGTATAGGCTTGTGGGCTTGTCTGTGGGGTGTAGGGGCTATGGGCGGGGCTTCTAAGCTCGTGTGGTGGGTTTGTAGGCTTGTGGGCTTGTCTGTGGGCTGTAGGGGCTATGGGCGGGGCTTATGGGGTCTCTATGGAAGTTTAGGCGGCAGGGGCTTGTAGGCTACTCTCACCGCGTTCATCGCGTTTGGCAGGGCGTTTGGAGCGAATGGCTCCGAAAGTGCGCTTGGCGTGGATTAAACAACGCCGCGCATGTTCTTCATAGCCCAGCTCAGCAATGCGACTCTGGTTTGGTAGCTCAATTGCGTAGTGCATCGGCGGACAGCGTTCAATAATTCCCGCGAAGTCTATACAGCCCTCACCCGTATAAAGTCGCGCATCACGAGCCAGTTGAATCATTCCCGCATGGGAGTCAATGGTCGTAGGCAGACAATCAGCAATCTGCAAGGTGTGCAACCACTCCTGTGGGATGGGCAGGATTTCGTCCAGATCAATGCGGCTTAAATGGATATACAGCGTATCAATCAAAATACCACTATTCGGCTTATCAACCGCACGCACAATATCTAAGGCTTCGCTCAAGGTAGGCAAACGCGAAAAGCTAGGAAATTCTAAATCTACAGTGAGTCCGTAGGTGGCGGCTAAGTCACAAGTCGCGCCGTATACATCAAGGATAAAGTTTCGGTCATTGGGGGGTTTTGTCCAAGCGGAAGTAACCAAGTGCTTTGCACCGAGTTCTGCTCCGACTTCTAGTGCGGGTTCAAAGTCACGCGGATTGCAGTCTTCCGTGATGTTGGCAATTTCTATCTCTTGAACTTTAAGCCCCGTGCTGGCAAGCGCAGCTTTCGTCGCCTGCAACTGCACCTTGTCCAACGGAGCTGGCTTAAACTCATTGGCAATATACATCTGAATCAAACGCGGACTTATCGCGTCATATCCCGCCCGTGCCGCAATATAGACAAGTTCAGCTGGCGTGCAGTTGATAAGGGTCAAATGCGCCAGAGAATACAGGGGAGCTGCAGGCTCTTGCTTCTTGCTGTCTGACATTGTGTCCGCCTGGGGGTTTTCCTCTCTTGCTGTGGCTGGAGCAGTTATTATCGGCAGGAAGTCATTATCTTATATTATAGATAATATCTGATGATTTGTAAATCATCAATTATCCGCCCTGCCTAGCCCCTAGCGTATCGGACTCTAGCCCATCGCACCACCACACCAAACCAAGCAGATCTTTTGCCTTCGGCTTTATTCTACCGCCTTCGGCTTTATTCTACTTCTACCCAGTCGCCATCGACTTGATTGGACTGCACACAGGCTTGGATGAAGCTTACGCCTTTGACTCCGTCTTCTATGCGGGGCAGCTCCAGCCAGTCGTCAGGAAGCGTTAGCCCATCTTTACGAACCGCCACCGCCATAGCAAATTCTGTGTAAAGATTCGCCCACGCTTCAGGAATTCCTTCAGGAAAGCCCCGCCCCGTTCGCACAAGCCGTTCGTGGCGTGGAGATATTCCGTGCCCTTGTCCGCGGGTGATGATTCTGTCGGGTTCGCCGTAGCGGCTGAGTTTGAGTTCTTCGGCTTTTTCCATGTCCCAGGCGAGTCCGCCTTGGTCTCCGTAGATACGGAGTCTAAGTCCGCCACGATTCCCCGGAGCAAGCCGTGTTGCCATCAGTGTGCCAGGCACAGTTTGCTGGTGGCGTGTCCAGGCGAAGAAAGTGTCTTCTAACGCCTTGGGAGCTCCACAGACGTGGAATTCAGCACGGATATGAGTCAGGGGCAGGCGGCTGACAAAACTCGCTAGGTGAGCCGCGTGAGTGCCAATATCACCAACACAGCTGGTCTTGCCCGATTTGGCAGGATCTAGCCGCCACTTCACATGCGGAGCTTCTACCGCCGATTCGGGAGTCATCCAATCTTGCAGGAACTCAGCGTGGATCTGATTGATTGTGCCAATAGCTCCTTGGGCAACGATTTCACGCGCCTGTCGGATTACAGGAAAGCACGACATCACATAGGAGACTCCGAAAACACAGCCCGAGCTTTTGACAAGCGAAAGCAAGGCTTTGGCTTCCGCAACTTCGTTGGTGAGTGGCTTGTCGCACAGAATATCAATTCCTGCTTCTAGGAAAGCCTTGGCGGCAGGAAAGTGCAGATGGTTCGGAGTCGTAATCATTACGGCATCTACTCCGTCTTGGCGCGTAGCTTCTTGTTCAGCCATTTCGGCGAAGCTTTCGTAGCAACGCGCGGAGTCCAGAAACCAATCGTGAGCCGCCGCTTTGGCACGGACTGGGTCAGAAGAAAAAGCCCCTGCTACGACTTCCCAGTGGTTTGATAAACGAGCTGCCGCAGCTTGGGTAGCGGCAATTCTTCCGCCACCGACAACGCCAAGACGCAGACGGCGAGACAAACGCGGAAATGCACCTTCGGAATCAAAGTTGCGGGTAAAGTCTTTGGGTAGAAGCATTGTTGAAATTCGCTGTGGCTAACTGGCTGTGATTAATTGGCTGTGGCTAACTGGCTATGACTCATTCGCTGTGATCAATTCGCCGTGGCTAACTGGCTGTGATCAATTCGCTTTCGGATGAGTCAGAACAGGCGGTGGCGTAGCCCCTTCGGGCAAGATTTCCACTGCCAGTATGACCGAAGGAGTTATGGTCTCAAACTGGTGCCACGGATAATTTCCTTCTGCGTCGTACATTGGCTTGTGGGTGATACCAGGAGCCATAGGCTCTTCAAGGTATAGGGTTTCTACCTTCTGCTCGCGGCACTGCTGCATCTTGCCGAAGCCGACAATTTGCGTATGGACTTCGCGGAAGCCTGGCACAGGGCAAAAGGCATGTTCGCGATGGAGTCCTACATTCAACGGCACGGAAGCCGAGTGATAGAAGGTTAAGCCAACTTGTTCAATCCATACTTTCGGCGACATATAGTGCTCCACGCCACGGAGTCTATCTTCTTTGCGCACTTCGTAGGCGGTAGGCCAAGTTTTGCGTATCTGTGCCAGCAACTCGGCTTCGTCTGGATGGTCAGCAAAACGCTCCACCAGAATGGCGTGTTCTATGTTGTGCATCTCGGTGTTCTGTAGCACCACCGACTGCATGGGCTTGAGCGATTGCTCGCGGATACGAATAGCTGACTCGCCAATGTTGAGAGCAATGGTCTTGCCTGTGATGGCGTGGCTGGATTCATTTTCCACGAGGCGTAAGGTGAAGAATGGTTCGGCGATATTTACGGTTTGGCTAGGCATGGCTGTACTTGTGCTTTTGGTTTCGGGTTGTGTGTGGCGTTAAGGCTTGGCTTGTGGGGTTAAGGTTTAGGGATATAGCTTGGGCTTGGCGTTAAGGCTTGGCTTGTGGGGTTCGGGTTTAGGGATATAGCTTGGGCTTGGCGTTAAGGCTTGGCTTGTGGGTTGCGGGTTTAGGGATATAGCTTGGGCTTGGCGTTAAGGCTTTGCGTTGCAGGTTTCGGATTGCAGGGTTTGCTCTCTGGTTTTGCCTTAAGGCTCAGATTCAAGATTCAGGAAACCGCTCAGGCAAAAGCTCAGGAATAGGCGGACGCGAAACGATTTCGGTGAACTGCCCACCAGAATTATCCAGAATTCCCATCATCACCTCTAGGATATGATACGCCAGCTCGCCCGAGCAACGGGGTTTGCGTTTTTTGGCAATTGCATCTGCCATTTCGATTAAGCCGATACCGCGGCTATCTTGGTTGAGTCCGTGGCTGTTGGTTGCGACTTGCCAGTGCTCACGCCCTGTCGGACGGGGCTTGTGAGTCCAGCGTGAAGTTTCACGGGTGCGGTATAGAACTTCGCCTTGAAAAATATTGGCTCCGTGGACAGGGTCTGGGTCAGGAATACAAATCGTGCCTTCGGTGCCGTAGATTTCAAAACGCGGCGTTTCGCTATCCCAGATATCAAAGCTCATAGTGATGGAGCCAATGGCTCCACTTGCGAACTGTACCATGCCTTGAACATGGGTATCTGTATCTACTTCAATCCACTCGCCTGTGCGGCTTCCGTATTCTATCTGCCGTTTGTCAAAGGCTCGGTTAGACATACCCGCAACACGGATGATCGCTCCCATACAGAAGACCATCACCGATAGATAATAGGGGCCAAGGTCTAGCATCGGCCCACCACCAGGCTGATAATAAAAGTCTGGATTCGCCACATGGCGTTCGGTGCCATGGGTACCAACAAAGGCAGTGCATCCTGTTGGTCTGCCGATGGTGTTTGCGTCTAATAGCTTGCGCACTGTCTGCCACCTGCCCCCCAAAAAAGTATCAGGAGCATTACCAATCGTTAATCCTTTACGCTTGGCTAGGTCAAAAAGCGGCTGGGCATCGGCAAGAGTGCTAACCAAAGGCTTTTCTGAATAGATGTGCTTTCCTGCTTCTAACGCCGCCATGGAAACGCTCGCGTGGGCGGCAGGAATTGTCAGGTTCAGAATGCAATCAAGCTCAGGGTCAGCGATGATTGCTTCGGGTTCTGCAACTCGGGATATTTTGTGCTCTTTGGCTTTGGCACGGCTTTCGTCTAGGTTCAGGCTTCCGCAGACGGCGATTTCTACTTGCGGATATTGATTCAAGGTTTGAAAGTAGATATCGCTGATACGTCCTGTGCCGATTATGCCAACGCGGAAGGGTTTTGCGGACTCATGCATCGCTGACCTACCCTTTGCTTTTCTTGTTTGTCTCTTGTGGCTCGTATTCGGGCAGATAGTTGGGCGGAATTGGCCCTTTGTTTCTTCCGCCTTGTTGCATCTGTTCCCAGCCGTGGGCGAGTATTCCGACAGACCGCGACAGGCAGAAGAGCCCACGCGACAAAGGCGGAGCAAAACCCAGTTCGCAGAAGATAACGGCGGTGGCTCCATCAATGTTCATAGCAATCGGAGCTTTACGCTCTGTGCCGATTTCTTGCTGAATGGCTTCGGCGATATCGGCGAAGTGTCCTGATACGGTGCCGTGTTTGGCGGCTTGCCGTACCAGCTCCATCAAACGCGGAGCCCGTGGGTCACGGGGTTTGTGAAAGCGGTGGCCAAAGCCTGAGATGATCTTGCCGTAGGTTTTGCGCCATTCGGCGATGGCTTCTGGCACGGCTTTGTTCATATCGTCTCCTGCTTTTAGACGCTTGGCAATGTCTAGGTATAGCTCGGCGGCTTGTTCGCCTGCTCCGCCATGGACATTGCCGAGCATATTTACGCCTGTTGCCATTACATTGTTGAGTCCGACTCCGCAGGTGGCTGTCATGCGTGCTGCCGCTATAGATGGAGCCTGTGGTCCGTGATCTACCCCTGCCACGAGTGCGCAGTCTAAAAGTGCGGCTTGGTCGGCTGTGGGTAGGTCTCCGCGGAGCATGAGCCAGATCATCTGGGCGAAGCTGACGGTGCCAATCAGCTCTTCAATCGGCGTGCCACGGAAGGCGATATAGCCCGGACGCATATCAATGATGGCGGTACGCCACCAGTGGCGTATGGCTTGCGCGTCTGGTGTTTGGTCGGTCACTTCGTTAATCGCTTTGGTCAGTTGCTTCGTTAGGTACTGTGTCAATCGCTTTGTCAGGTACTGTGTCAGTTACTTCGTCGGGTACTGCGTTAATCGCTTTGTCAGGTACTGTGTCAGTTACTTCGTCGGGTGCTGCGTTAATCGCTTTGTCAGGTGCTGTGTCAATTGCTTCGTTAATCAGGGGCGGACTTGTGGCTGGCTTATCCTTGGTAGCCGAAGAGTCGTGGTAGCCACAGCACCATATCAGGGAGGAAGATCAGTGCAAGCAAAGCGCAAAGCAAAACCGCAAGGAATGCCCAGACTTCGCGAATAATTTCTTTGAGCGGAATTCCTGTCACTGCGTTAATGACGAAGAGCAAGACTCCGTAGGGGGGTGTGATTAGCCCGATCATAGAATTGACTACAACAAGGACTCCGAAATGCACAAGGTCAATTCCAAGGGCTTGGCAGGTAGGGATAAACAGCGGGACAATCACCAGAATAATTGTCGTTGCATCTAATACACAGCCAAGCAGAAGTACTAGAAGATTGACTCCGAGCAAAAAGATAATCGGATGAATCTCTAGCCCCGTCAAAGCGGCAGACATAGTTGCAGGAATATTTTCTGACAAGACGATATAGTTGAGAATTAAAGCCCCGCCGATAACCACACCAACAGCGGCGGAAGACCGCGCACTTTCTACGAAGATTTTATATAGGCTTTTGGGCGTAAGGGCGCGATAGAACAGTGTCGCCAGCAGGAGTGCATAGAAAGCGGCAACAGCGGCGGCTTCGGTGGGTGTGGTGACTCCGCCGTAGATACCGTAGAGCAGGATTACAGGCATAAGCAGGGCGGGGAAAGCCTTCCCCGTAACGCTCGGAAGCCTACGCAGGGGTACGGGTTCTTCGGTAGCGAAGTCCCGCCGCCGTGAGATCATGAAGTTCATCGCCATTAAGACAGCACCCATAAGCAGTCCTGGTACGATACCTGCCAAGAAGAGCGAGCCAATGGAAGCATTTGACACCAAAGCGTACATCACCATCGGAATAGACGGCGGAATAATCGGGCCAATGGTGGCGGACGCGGCAGTGATGGCGGCGGCGTAGCCGCGGTCGTATCTGCCATCTTTGGTCATCATCCCGATGATGATCTTGCCAATCCCTGCGGCGTCTGCGACAGCGGAACCTGACATTCCTGAGAAGATCAGCGATGCCATAACATTGACATAGCCCAAGCCGCCACGGAATCTTCCAACGACGGCAATACAGAAGTGCAGAAGTCTATCGGATATCGTACCTGCATTCATAATGTTGGCGGCGGTGATAAACAGCGGTACCGCCAGCAAGATGAAGCTTTTGTATAAGCCTTGTAAGATTTTTTCTCCTGTTAGGGCGATATCCTGCCCGCCGACTCCGAGGTAAATCATGGAGGCAAGCATAATGGAGTAGCCAACAGGTGTGCCAATACCCGCCAAGCCAAACAATGCGATTAAGAAGAGCGTGAGTTCTAGACTCATACGACTTCTTTTCCTTGCTGTATGGCGGGAGGCTTCGGGTTATGCTCCACAAGCTGATGGGCTTCATCGGGCGGGCCTTTAAGAGCCACTTGGATGAACAGCAGGCTATAGCGCACAATTACCATCACCATAAAAACTGCATAGATGGAGAAAATTGTCCGCATAGGAATTTTTTCTCCGCTAAAGGGATTTTTTACTGTTGTCGTGTTGCGGAGCTTCATCCAGTCTATGTAATCCCAAGTCGGCAGGAATCCCCAAGCCATACCGATAACCAGTGCAGCACAAATAATTAACGCCAAGACCTGTCGCACCCTACGGGGTGTCGCAAGGTACAGAATATCAAAGGTGACATGGTCTTTTTCGCGTACCAGAAAGGCACAGCTGAAGAAGACAATCCACACCCACAGGATTAGACAAAGCTCAAGAGTCCAACCGAAGGGAGTCTGCAGTAAATAACGCGAGAAGATTTGCAACAGGAAAGTTAAAAACATAGCCGCCAACAAAGTGGCGGCTATAAACTCAGCGGCGTGGGTAAGCCACTTCAAAGCTTTGTGGGCAGTTGTCTGCACGATGGGGGGCAGGAAAGCCATAGCTCTGCGATTATCTCACAAAACGGACTTTCCTGCCCCTAGAGCCATCAAATCAACATTTGGCAAATCAATGTTTGGCAAATCAAGATTTGGCAAAAGTGCGCCGAACGATTCGCTTGGCTTGTCGCTTAGCAGCTTGCTTGGCAGTGGCTAAACGCTACAACGCTGACCTGCCAGCTTAATCGCTAACTTAATCGCCAAATTAATTGCCAGCTTAATTGCCTACTTAACTTAATTGCCTACTTAATTGCCAAGTGCGTTGATCTTGTCCAGCACACCCGCAGGCCAATCAGAGGCAAATTCACTGTTGATGAACTCTGCCTGCACATGGGTGCGGAAAGCATCTAGGTCAGGCGTGTAGATCTCCACGCCTTGACTGCGGATAAAGTCCGCCAAGCTGTTTTCTTTGTCCAGCTGTTTCAGCCGCCCATACGCCGCCGCCGCGTCTGCGGCGCGTTGTACGGTCAGCTGTTGGTCGGAGGTCAGGCTGTCCCACACTTCCTTGGAGAAAGCGATGTAGTTGAGGTCAACCAAGTGCGATGTAAGCGCAATCTGCTTGGTGACTTCATAGAACTTCGCATCAACCACTGTCGGCAATGGATTGTCCTGCCCGTCAACGGCTCCTGTGGAAAGCGCGGTATAGACTTCACTGAAGGCCATAGGTGTAGGCGAAGCTCCAAGGGCTTTGCCCAAGAACTGCCAAGCGTCTGTGCCGGGCATACGCAGGTTCACACCCGCCAAGTCCGCTGGAGTCTGCACATCACGCTCAGAGCGGGGGAAACGCAAATTCACATGCCGTCTGCCAAGATACATAACCGACAGCAACTTGATACCCAGCTCGTCTTCCACTTTCTTTTTGAACGGATCCATAAGCGGGTCATTGAAGACTCGCACCTGGTGTGCCGCATCTTGGTGAACATAACCACCACCAAAAACCGAAAACTCAGGGAAGAACTGCGCCAGCTCTTGGGCTGAAGCAATTGACATAGTTAAGTTTCCGCGGCTGATGGCTTCCAGCTCTGTGCCTTGGGCAAACAGCGTGCCGTTATAGCCAGGCTGGTAATCGGCAAAGCCTGCCACCATCGGCGCAAAGACTTCGCGCATCGCCACCGAACGCTGGTCGGTTTCTGAACCCGAAGTCGCCAGAGTGAAATTAAGTTTGCTCTGGGCAAGGCTCGGAGACACAAAGCTCACAGCAACAGCAAGAGCGGCAATTGTAAGTATGGCTCCTAGAGCCACACGGCGTGTACGTTTCAACATGGAATTCCTCCCCGTGGATTGAATGTTTAGGTTTGCTTGAACTAGCGATACTATACTATCGCCAAGAATATAATTTGCAAGATATTTTCAAAATCATCAGAAATTTTTATTTAAATCAGATAAATTAGGCAGAAACCGCCAAAGGCGGCTTGTCAGCCCCTTTGGAACTGCCAGATTCGGCTTCTGGCAAGTCTTCCATCAGAATTTCACGCCCCGTGGAAGAAGATAGAGCCACAGCTTCCACCACTTCCAGCGAGCGTAGCCCGTCCATCCCTGAAATGAACGGAGCTTCTTCTCGGGCGATAACACGGGCGAAGTGTTCCATTTGGGTGACAAGCGGGTCGCGCATACTACAGGTCAAAGAGCGGGCAGAAATGGGAGTCCACCAATCTAATGTGTCGTGAGTCCAGACTTTCAGGTCAGGCAGGGATAAGCCGCCTTTAGACCCACCGATTAAGTAGCAACTCTCGCTGGTGGCAGGATACGCAGGATTTTCCCGCGAAGTTAGCTCCCAGCTCCACGGAGCAACAATGCTATCGGAAACGCTAATGTTGGCAATGGCTCCCGAGGCAAAGCATAAGATTGCCGTGGCTAGGTCTTCGTTTTCAAATCCCCGCTGTGAAGGCACAGCTACGGCTTGGACGCTCACAACTTCTCCGCAGAAGTGCCGTAGCAGATCTACATCGTGGACCAGATTGACCGAAATCGGTCCCGCTCCCTTGCGGGTGCGCCACGGAGCAACAGCAAAATACCCATCAGGCTTATAAAACCAACAAGTCGCCTGCACAGCCCGAACCGTGCCGATGACTCCGCTTTCAATGGCTGCGCGAGCGGCTTTAACCATTCCGTTATGGCGGCGGTGATGCCCTATCAACAACGGAACACTCGCCAGCCGAGCCGCTTCCGTGAGCTTCTGCGCATCTTTTGACGCTACCGTTATCGGCTTCTCAATCAGAGTCGGCTTCTTCGCCTCAATACAAGTCAAGCCCTGTGCCAAATGCATCGGCGTCGGCGTGGCAATGACGACTCCGTCTGGGTCTTGCTCGGCGATCATCTCCGCCAAGTCGGCATAGACAGGCACGGAAAACTCCCGTGCCGCCTGCTGGGCTTCTGGCTCCGTCTCCACGATGGCGGCAAGCACAAGCGCAGGATTACCCCGTATCACTTCAGCATGCCGCCTGCCAATCAATCCAAAACCCACCACCGCAATGCGGGTATCTGCCGACATAGGAATTCCCCCAGAATTTCCGTAGAACTTTTCTCTCCCCGTGCTGGAGCTTTGTGCTGGGTGCTTGACGCACCGCACAAGCACTCCGCTAGCCCCCTGCAAGCACCTTGAAGGCACCAAACACCTTGAAGGCACCAAACACCTTGAAGGCAATAAACACCTTGAAGGCACTGTATCAGCAATTTATTAGAGATTCCAATTGTATATGACGAATTATTCTTTATCAGATATTTTTCTGATTGAAAAAATATCATATTCCGACTAGTTTTCTCCACACCCGCACAGAAACAGCAAAAATCAGACAGAAATTTATGGCGACTTCCCGCAACCTGGTCGGAGCTTCCACCTACCAGAAAATCAAGCGCGATATCATCTTCGGAGCCCTTGCCCCAGGCTCCAAGCTCAAGCTAGACGGATTACGCACCCGCTATGCGGCAAGTATGTCCACCTTGCGCGAAACCCTAAACCGACTCGCCAGCGAAGGCTTCGTAGACGCCAAAGATCAACGCGGATTTTTCGTCACTCCCGTCTCAAACTCTGACCTAATTGAAGTCGCAAATTTGCGCGTCCTGCTGGAGTGCCACGCCCTGCGCCTGTCAGTCCAAAACGGCGACACCGACTGGGAAGGAAACTTAGTCGCCGCCCACCACAAGCTCCACCTGATGGAGCAAAAGCTCCTTGCAGGAGACGAAAGCCAAAAAGAAGTCTGGAAACGCTACGATTGGGAATTCCATCTCGCCCTGATATCGGCTTGCGGCTCAAAAAATCTTCTGTCGTTGCACTCCGTGCTGTACGACAAATACCTACGCTACCAAATGCTCGTCCTAACCTACCGCGGAGAAGAAGCCAGCGGCGAACACCAACAAGTCTTTGAAGCCGCTCTAGAACGCGACGTTGAAAGAGCGTCTACCATCCTGCGCTCGCACATAGAAAAAGGCCTACAACACACCCTAGACGCACTTTGATGGAAGGACACTTTTCGTTGAAAAAGCATCTTCTTTCTATATCCGACTTAAAGGCACAGGCGCGGCGGCGGATGCCGCACTTCGCATGGGAATACCTAGATAGCGGAACCGCCGCCGAAGAATGCTTGGCTCGCAATCGCTCCGCTTTTCAGCAAATTACCCTCACGCCCAAGTTTCTAAAGGGAAAGCTCACGCCCAACTTACAGACCACGCTGTTCGGTACTGAGTATGCAGCTCCGTTTGGGATTGCGCCTGTGGGTTTGTCCAGCCTGATGTGGCCAAAGGCAGAAGTGATCTTGGCGCAGACAGCAAGCCAGTGCCGTATCCCCTACGGACTCAGCACAGTCGCCACGGAAAGTCCTGAAGTGGTGGGCAAGATCACAGGGGATATGGGCTGGTTTCAGCTCTATTCACCTCGCGACCTGACAATGCGCCAAGACCTGCTAGACCGCGCTTGGAATGCAGGCTTTAAAGTTTTGCTCGTCACCGCAGATGTGCCGATTATGAGTCGTCGTGAGCGACAGATCAAAGCAGGATTGTCCGTGCCGCCAAAAATAACCCCGCGCACTTTGTACCACTTGGCACGGAGTCCGCGGTGGTCTTTTGAGACTTTGCTCGCAGGTCAGCCGCGCTTCAAGGTACTAGAGAAATACGCTAACGATCAGCAAATGCGCCAGATGTTGCAATTCACCAACGACAATTTGAGCGGCACGCTGTCGTGGGACTACTTAGAAGAAATTCGCGCCTTGTGGAAAGGTGCGCTGGTCTTGAAAGGAGTTTTACATCCTGAAGACGCAAGCCGTGCCGTCGCTGTCGGGGTAGATGGAGTGCAGGTTTCTAACCATGGTGGGCGGCAGCTTGATGGAGCTCCTGCGACGATGGAAGTGCTTCCTGAGATTAAAGCCGCCGTAGGAGCAGACACAAAAGTCTTTCTAGATAGCGGTGTACGCAGTGGGCTTGATATTGCACGAGCCCTTGCAGTCGGAGCAGACTTTGTTCTGCTCGGGCGGGCTTTCCTGATGGGAGTCGGCGCACTGGGACGCACAGGCGGAAAGCAAACCGTTTCTATCCTAACCGACGAGCTAACCAATGTAATGATGCAGCTTGGCTGTGCCACAGTTACAGAACTCTCGCAGGTAGAGTGGCGTAAAGACTGAAAGTCCGCACCCGTATCACACAGACGCAAGGGCGATGGCGATTCCTTGTCCTACGCCGATGCACATCGTGGCTAGGGCGTATTGCGTGCCTTTGCTTGCAAGCTCTAAAGCCGCCGTGCCCGTTATGCGAGCCCCCGACATACCTAAAGGATGACCTAAGGCAATGGCTCCGCCATTGGGGTTTACCCGCGGATCATCATCAGCAATACCCAAACCCCGCAAAACCGCAAGACTTTGCGAAGCAAACGCTTCGTTAAGCTCAATCATTCCGAAATCTTCTTGCTTCATACCAAGCCGTGCCAGCAACTTCTCAGAAGCAGGAACAGGCCCCATACCCATAATCCGTGGAGCTACCCCCGCTGTCGCTCCACCCAATACGCGGGCAAGCGGAGTCAAGCCATACCGCCCCACCGCCCGCTCAGACGCAACAATCAGTGCCGCCGCTCCATCATTGACACCAGAAGCATTGCCCGCCGTTACACTCCCCGTATCACGAAACGGAGTCGGTAAAGCCGCAAGCTTTTCTAAATTGGTCTCCCGTGGGTGTTCATCTTCAGCAAAGACAATTGACTCCCCTTTGCTCTGCGGAATTGTTACCGCTGTAATCTCCTGTGCCAAACGCTCCCGTGCCTTAGCAACACGCTGTTGCGAACCCAAAGCAAAAACATCTTGGTCAGCCCGCGAGATATTAAACTCTGCGGCAATGTTTTCCGCCGTCTCAGGCATACTGTCCACTCCATACTGCTCGCGCATCAACGGATTAATAAACCGCCAGCCAATCGTCGTATCGTGCACTTCATTCGTCCGACTAAACGCATGCACCGCCTTCGGCATCACAAAAGGCGCACGACTCATACTTTCAACTCCGCCCGCAATGATCAAATCAGCTTCTCCCGCCCGAATAGCACGAGCGGCAATTAACACCGCATCCATACCCGAACCACAAAGCCGATTCACCGTCGTCGCCGAAACCCCTTCTGGCAAACCCGCCAACAAAACCGACATACGCGCAACATTACGATTGTCTTCTCCCGCCTGATTGGCACAGCCAAAAATCACATCATCAAGCTCCGCCCAATCAATCGCGTGGCGACTCATCAAAGCCTTGAGCGGCACAGCCCCCAAGTCATCTGGACGCACCTGCGCCAAAGCTCCGCCAAACCGCCCAATCGCCGTGCGAAGATAGTCGCAGATAAACACCACAGAACCACAACCCGCCATAGCCTATACCTCAGGACAAACCAACGGAGCAATCGCTCCATCAAGGTGAAGTTCCGCACCCGTAACCAATTGCAAATCCTCCAGCGAAAGAGCCAACAGCTTCTCGCGCACAACAAAACCCCGCGGCGTTATATCAAGCACCGCCAACGAAGTATAAACCCGAGTCACACAGCCAACTCCCGTTAAAGGCAAACTGCACCGCTTAACTAGCTTTGGCTCACCTTTCTTAGTGATGTGGTCAGTGATAACAACAATGGCTTTGGCTCCGTGGACTAAGTCCATGGCACCGCCGACAGCAGGAACACCACCACGCCCCGTAGACCAATTAGCAATATCGCCATTTTCCGCCACCTGATAGGTGCCAAGAATGGCAAGGTCTAAATGTCCGCCACGGATCATCGCAAAACTATCCGCATGGTGAAAAAACGCCGTGCCAGGCTTCAGAGTTATCGGCTTTTTCCCTGCGTTGATTAAATCCCAATCTTCTTCGCCTTCAGGCGGAGCCTTGCCAAAGCCCAAGACTCCATTTTCGGTGTGGTAGGTAATGTGCCTTCCCGCTGGCTGAAACTGCGCAACCAACTCAGGAAAGCCAATGCCAAGATTCACATACGAGCCATCTTGCAAATCTTGCGCCGCCCGCCAAGCAATCTGCGCATTGGATAACTTTATGCCCGCCACATCAATCACGGATATACCGCTCCTGCACGGTTAAGTGCTTCTTCTTGCGCAGGGTCTGGCACTTCAACAATGCCATCAATAAAAATACCCGCCGTCACAATCTGCTCAGGGTCAATGCTACCCAAGGCAACAACACGCCGCACTTGAGCGAAGGTTTTGTCCGCCGCCATCGCCATCAAAGGAGAGAAATTCCGCGCCGCCATACGATAGGTCAAGTTGCCATGCAGGTCAGCGCGTTCAGCTTTAATAAGCGCAAGATCTGCTTTAAGCCAATTTTCTCGCACATACATTTTGCCTTCAAATTCTTCGGTGATCTTGCCTTCGGCTAGCTCGGTGCCGTAGCTCGCAGGCGTAAAAAAAGCAGGAATACCCGCTCCGCCCGCACGGATACGCTCCGCCAGCGTACCTTGCGGAATTACTTCCAACTGAATCTTTCCTGCCTTATAGGCTTCAGTAAAGGCAACAGGGTCAGCCGAACGCGGAAAAGAACAAACCATTTTTTCTATCATTCCTTGCTCAATCATAGCCGCAATTCCAACATGACCATTTCCTGCGTTGTTGTTGATGACAGTTAATCCCTTAGAGCCTTGGTCAATCAAGGCGTGAATTAACTCAATCGGCGCACCCGAGCCGCCGAAGCCTCCGATCATAACGGTCATACCGTCTTTGATGGAAGCCACAGCTTCAGAAAGTTTAGACAGAGTCTTATCCATTGTCAGGCAAGCCCGCGTATTGGCTTAGTGCTTTGTGCTAAGCCCGTGTCTTCCAAGGGCTGTAGCAACAAGATCCATACGCCTACCCTACCCCACAACAAACGGCTTTGTCCTAGTGGTACCGAAATACCCACCTGTAGTCAATTTCTCCCGTCTTCACAGTACCCTGATTTCTAAGACGCAGAAAAATGGGTAAGTGTTGGGCTTTCTCGCAACATTTAATCCGCCCGCTGGCGCGGGCTATTTGCCGCATCTCGCCGTTCGCGTACCGCGAAAACTCCGTTTTCGCGGTACCTTCGGACGAGCTGCGGCGTGGGCAGTCCCACCACCCTTACGCTCCCGCGGTTCGCGCTAAATTCGCGCGAACCCTGCGGGGCTTTGCCCCGCAGGGCAAGCCGCGTATCACCCGTCTTCGTCCTACTGGTGGGTTAAGCCTTTATAGGGCTTCGTCTCAAAAGTGGGCAGTGGCTCAATTAGCCCTTTGGCTAAAACTATGGGGCGTGGCGGTTGGAGGAAGTAATAACGCTTGGCACGAATGCCGCACCGCAAGGTGCCCGCAAGGCGGACGCAAGGTGTCAGGGGGCTTGGGATTTGGGTTTTGGGGGGTAGAGTTTGGGGTTGGGGATATTGCCTCCGTCTACATAGATGGCACTGGGTTCTTTTTTGGGTGCGTCAGGTTTCTTTTCGTACGGGTTGCTCCAATCCATGCCAGCGTAGCGGTCTTCAGCTTCCACACGCAACGCAATCTTCTTCTCGTGTGAAGAGCTATTGTCAATCAAACGGCGGGTGGAGCGGTAGTCTTCGGTCTCGCTGTACTCTTTGATATGTTCGTCTGGGGATAGGTACGCCTGAGCGCGGTCAATTAGCTCTGCCATAGTCGCGTCATCAACGATTTTCTTTCCTGCTACAACTTGTTCTACCAACTCGCAGAACTGGGTCAGCTCGCGGATCATCTCTGTGCGGCGTATGGCTTCTTCTCGCCGCAGGTTGCGGCGGGGGGCAATCGCTTGTTTCTTGTCAAAGGTTTCAGGCTCTACGAGCTTTCCACGGGTGCGCATATTCTCTAGGGCTTCTGTAAGCCTGTTCATCGTCTCGGTCGTAATCTCTTGGTGGTGGCGAAGTTCTTGGTCGGTTAAACCTTCAGGCATAGGATTTAGGCGTAATAACTCTAGGTTGAACATTATGAGCTGGCGTTCATCGCGTCTTCGTTGGGCGTTAAAAGCCCTGCCAAGGGCGCGTTCCTTGGCGTTGGTTTCGTCTTCTTCTTGAATGGAGCGTTGCAACGACAGTAGGGCTTTGACTTCGTCTTCTAGCTTGTCGTTCAGCTGGGGTAGGAGTTGAGCAAGGTTAGCCCTGCGGATTTCAGCACTCTTGCTCGCCTGCCCCGCGTAGTGGTTGGCTAGGGATTCTGTCAGCAGTTCGGGGTCTAGGGCGGAGAGGTATTGGCGCACTTCCTGCAGCTTGGTGGCTGTCGTTGGCTGGTCGGCTGGTCGGGGGGAGTGCATGGGGTAATCCTTCGGGTTGGGGTTTAGGGTTTAGGGGTTTGGGGGCTAATAGAGTTGCGAAATTCTCCTATATAGGAAATGAGCCATTTTCAGGCAGATTCAAATTTTTTTTGCTCCGATTTAGCAAAATTAGCGGGAAATATAAGGCTCAAGCCAAAAAATAAATTTCCTGTGGCCTTCCCACCCATCCCCCCCAAAGTCTGCTATGCAGACTTTGACCCCCCTTTGCCCGCTCGTTCGCTTCGCTCACTCGCGCCCCAAGGGGGGTGAATTATTACAGCCCGCGTTTTTTATTTATTGGGGGGGGGTAGAGGACCCCTCAAGACGGCTGGCCACCCCTTTCCGTGTTTATAGTGAACGGCCTTTGCCACCTTAGTTATTTCTGTCATCCTCCAGAAGGATTTTTTTATACATAGGCGGGTTGTATGGCAAAAACCTAGCGATTAGCCAAGGGACTGCAACGATAGCGATAATAATCATAAAAGTAAGCGTAGACCTCAGAGAAAAAGAAGGTTCTGATTCCTTCGTCAGCCAAGCAACCCCAAAGCTGAGAAAAGTAGCGATCAAGGCGTAGGGCAACATCCTATTCAAATTTGATACGCGCCTATCAAGCTTCTTGCACACCTCAGCACTGGTGTCTAACTGCGATTCCACTTTTTCCCCGCGCTGAGTCTCTCTCTTCTTATAGATATTCTCAGCTAAAACTCCATGCAGGTTGACAGAAACTTTGTGACTCCACAAAGATATGAAAACTGTATTAATTCCGAGGGACACAGACAAAATTAAAGCCCACTCATGGAGCGTATTTACTGGGAACAAAATTCCATCGCTTGAGAGAAGCAGAGAAGCAATCGCACCCCCCGCACCACCTATCGCAAATCTATCAATTGCTGAGCGACCTTCCTCTTGAGCCTTTATCGCGCTGTCGTACGCCTCTTGGTCAAGATCACGCCCTTCTTCGGGAGTATGATCCTCGCACATACTCTAACCGCCTCCCTAGCCTACGAGGACTTCTTTTTTGGCGGGGGTGGCGGAGTAGCCCCCGAGCGGGGCGGGAGTGGTGCGCTTGGCTCAACACTGCTTTGCACAGACCGCCGTGGCGGCGGCGGCGGCTTTCTCGGCTTATCGCTCATATCACTGCACCTTACTTATTCTCGGACTTCGCCGGAGCGGGAGCAGGTTTGGAAGGAAGCGGGGCACTTGCCTCAGCCCCCCTTTTACCCGGTTGCGGGGCTGGGGAGGGTTGTTGGCTGGGCTGGGATTGGGGTGATCTTGTTGAGCTAGTCATCGGGTAACTCCTATGATTTGGACGAGGTTAGGAGATTCGGGTGGAAATTGTAGCACAGCTCCCCAATAACCCCCTCGTGCCCCTAGGGGGGTGTTAATTAGATAGTCCCCTCTGTATAAAAAAGAAAAACATAAGGGAGAGGTAAAGAGAATAAAGGCAGAAAATAGAGACAGGAAACCAAAGCGGGCGACTGCCCCGTGCGTCCAGCACGGGCGCAGGAGACAGCTTTGGCAATGGGGTGGGGGTATGTATGTCCCCTGATTTCTAAGGTTAGGATTTTAGGCGGCGGCGGCGGGCGCGTTTGGGTTTCGCCTCAGTGATAAGACGGGCGGCTCGCTGTTGCTCGTACAGATTCAAAAGCAAGGCTAGGCGGTCGGCTTCTCCTGTGAAAGAGCCATTAGGGCGGTAGAGTTTATCTACGGCTCGGTCTAGGGCTTGGTGGGCTTTGCGTAGGTCAGGCGGCATCAAGTCAGGGTTGTAGAGTTGCGCCAAGGTAGAACCCTTATGATTGGCACGGGCTTCTAGCACTGCGTCTGCCAAGGGGGTTAAATGCATTAACTTTTTCTGTGCCTCATCACTGCCAAATTTGCCAAGCTCGTTTGGCAAGGGGAAAGTGTTGTAGACCAATCCTGCTGAGTAACGGTAATCACTTTTCAATCGTCCTCCAATTGCGCGTAACCATGCCATATGCATTTTAGAAGTCAGCAAAGCAAAAAGTGGTTTAGTCGCTTCCTGTACAATGATGGCTGAATCTGCAGGAATTATTGGTGGATTAAGCCAGCCAGTTACGAAATATTCCCGTCGCTCTGAGCTTACTCTAGGGACAAAGAGAAATGGTTTATCAGGAATGGTGCTAAATGCATACTCAGTCGGTCTTTCACTTAATTCCTGAGTGACAGGACGATCGCTATTGGCACGGAATCTCCTTACCTTGGAAATTCGCTTTTGTATCTGGGGCAAGGCATCCAGAGTATTCGGTTCAGTTTCGGCAAGATAAAGGGCATAACGAATTTTTCCATTTAAGAACTCCTTTGCGCCCATATAAGGGCGGAATAAAGAGGCAGAGTTAGGTTCAGCTTTCAAAAATTCAGCCTTTTCCTCCTCTGTAAAAATATAATTTTTATCGTCTATCAATTGTGTGCCAAATCTCATTTCTGGAAAGCCATTCAATGGATGAGAGATTTTTTTAACAAAAAAGTGTGGGCTCTGCTGGTCACTGCCATCAGTTAGGTAAGGGGTAATGGCGGTGCAGGAAAGTTCTTCAGGATCACCTTTGGGGGTTTCATAAAAAAATAGGCGACATTGCTTAGGAGTATCGGATTGGTGAGCAAGCCCTATTATGATGACATGGACTTTTGCTTTTCCTCTAACTTCCGAGCCCCAAGCAAAGGTACGGTGAGCAAAATGAATTTCCAATTGATAGCGGTCATAGAGTACAGTCCAAAGCTGTGCGACTTGATCGCCTTGGGTGATGGAGTTGGTCGCAACAAAGGCAATTTTAATTTTGTGGTTACTCTTTACATACTCGCCAGCCTTAATAAACCAAGCTGCCACAAAATCTAAAGAACCACCGCTTCCACCAAGAGCGGCAATTTCTCGTACTTGTTGGCGTTGTTTTGCACCCTGTACTTTAGAACCTCCAAAAGGTGGATTGCCAAGAAGATAAGTACAGTTTTCAGCAAGGAGTAGCTCGCCCCAATCTTTTTCTAGTGCATCGCCGTGGTAGATATGGGCTGACTCGCGCAAGGGCAGACGTTGATAGTGTTGGCGAAATTCTACTTCCACCTTGAGATTCATTAAAGCGTCCATCATCCACATCGCAGTTTCGGCAATACGAGCGGGGAATTCCTCAATCTCTATGCCATAAAATTGATTGACATCTAATTGTGAAAAATCGGGAGGAAGAAGCTCGCCTTTTCTTATTGCCTCTTCTGCTTCTTCTTTTGTACGAATCTCTCTTAACAATTCAATTTCTAGAGTACGCAACTCACGGTAGGCGATTACTAAAAAATTACCACAGCCACAGGCAGGGTCAAAAAAGGTTAAAGAGGCTAGGTGCTTTTGGAATGCTCGCAATCTTGCCTTCCTGCCGCTCCCTCCTAACTTTTTAAGGCGCTCAAATTCAGCCCGCAAATCATCTAAAAAGAGTGGCTCTATCGTCTTGAGGATGTTTTTCTCGGTTGTGTAGTGCGCACCGAGTTCGCGGCGTTTTTCAGGATTCATCACCGATTGAAACAATGCGCCAAAAATCGCAGGGGAAATATTGCTCCAATTATAAATGGCTGCGTTTTTGAGGGTCTGCATCATATCCTTCGTAAAGGTAGGTATTCTTAAATACCCTGAAAAAAGCCTACCATTGACATAGGGAAATGCTTTTAGGTCTTCATCCAAATCATCACTGCGTTTATCTTTGGGGGTATCTAACACCTCAAAAAGGCGTGTAAGGGTTGCGCCAAAATCAGTAGAATTCTCAATGCTAAACTCAATTAGATCAAGGAAAGAGTCTTTGAGAAACATATCTATGTCTTCTGCAAACAAGCAGAACAACAAGCGCATCAATAGACGCTCTAAATCTTCGCCAACATAGCCATTTTCTTCAAACCTATCGTGCAGAGAACCCATCAATTCAGCAGCATCAATATTAACTTCGTCTTGGTCTTTATAGGAACGTTTAAACACTCCCATCATAAAGCCGAAGAGCTGTACATGCTTCGGTAAGTCGGCGAGTTTGAAACTCCACGCCGCGTCTTCGTCTAGATCGCGGAGGATGAAGTTTTGAAAATCAGAAACCAGAATAAAACGCGGCTTTTCATGTTCTTTTAACAAGTCAAAATATTCTAGTGCCTGTTCGTTTGCCTTGGTTAAATCACGTCCCGCGCTTTTCTGCTCCACCAGCAACATGCCTGGCCAGAATAAATCTATGAAACCATGCCGCTTCTTATCAAAGTGCCTTTCTACATGCTGTTCGTAGCGAGCCACCGAACGACGCTTCGTTCCAAAAATCGCAAAAAAATCGTTGTAAAAACTTTGCGTCTCACCACGCTCGCGAGTCGCGTCTTTATAGGTCTCCGCAAACTCCGCCGCGTTTGCGCGGATTTCATTCCAGCTAAGCCTCATAAGGCACAATATAGCCTAGAATTGTGCCCGCCGCCTTCCCGCCCATCCCCCCCAAAGTCTGCTACGCAGACTTTGACCCCCCTTTGCCCTGTGCCTGCCTACGGCAGACACAGCCCCTAGGGGGGTGAATTTATTATTCTCCTATAAGTTAAGGTTAGGTAGAGAAAGGTACGGGGGAAACAATTACACTTTAAATCCCTCGCACTTGCCTGCGGCAAGAGCACCCGCAAGGGTGCGTAAATTAAATGTTGCGAGAAAGACTAACCCCAACCCATTTTTCTGCGGCTTAGAAATCAGGGTACTGTAAAGATGGGGAAGGCACAGATTAACTTTGAGACGAAGGCCTGTAAAAGACTAGCCCGCCACAAGGCGGGCGCAATAATGGCGGAGGGGATGGGATTCGAACCCACGATACGGCTAATCACCGTATAACAGTTTAGCAAACCGCCGCCTTCAGCTTATTCTTCTATGTTCAAAAAAAGAAGTTTTTCTTTTGCCTCATCACTTTCAAATTTAAAGTCCCATCGCTCTTCCATAAAAGCTAACAAGTGCAAGCCCCTTTCTTTAATTTCTTCAGGACCCCATTTATCATATTTTGCAACCTCCATTTCAGAATATGAGCCTTTGGAATAGCCCCTTCGAGAGTTGCCATCAGAATCGTGAGATTTTGGGTTTTTCTTGTCATCAAAACTATCATTTTGAAGTGCGCTGTTTATTGACTGCGACAGAAGAAGCAAATTACCGATTGAGCCACCGTAGTAGCCATATTCTTCCTCGCCAATATCAGCAAATGCTTTCTTCCAAGTAGGCGTAGGAGTTTGCGGAAATATGTGTTCAATGGACACTTTGTCTCTCGAGGTCTTCAACAAATTATCCCAAAACACTTTTTTATCCTGATTTGGAGAATACAGGCTTAACTCATACTCATACAAAAAATACATCAGGCTAGGCCAACTATAAAATCCTTTTTTCTTCCTAGTATTGAACTTTTTATCCAAATAATTATAGAAGTCTTCAGAACGCAGAATTTTGCTCTGCTCAAATAAAGGAAGCAAATCAGAGTCTTTTAATTTTCTTTCAATATCTTCCAAATTCAATATACCTTTATCATATTCACGCGCGGCGTTGTAGAATTCAGCTTCACCAGAATTACTACGCACTTGACCTAGCCGAAAAACGATGAAAATAAACCGCTCTATCTGGCCCATCAGTTGAACCCGTTCTTCTGGTGTTGTTTTGTTAGAATTTTTGAAAATAGACATAATCAGAGGGCGAAAGTAACCCATATTATTAATTCTATTAAGTCTATCAATGGCTGCCTTCTCTTCTACTGTTAGCTTGTCTGACTCGTAAGGGTAATAGGAATTAAACCAATGCTCTGCTGAGTCTCTAAGACTATCAACATATTTTTTAATTTCATTCGGGTTCAAAAATTTTCTAGGAGCATTAGAGATATCTTCAATGTTGCTTTCATTATTTTCAGTATCATCCATATCAAGTTCATCAAGTGACTCCTCTGATACCTCAGGGTTAACCTCAGGCACTACCTTTTGTTCAGCTTCCTGGGGAGCATAAATGTTTTGAGGAGAAAATTTACTTTCTAAAAGAAACTTAACATGCTCACTTCCCCGACTTCTAGATTTAAAGTACATGATCCAGTGCGCTTTTAGAAATTCATCATCATCTAAAGGCTGTTCAGAATTGCGCCCCAGTTGATGATAAATTTCTTTCCAAGCATCATTTATGGCGTTCCTTGTAATAGTGCGCCCGTCTTCCTCGATCTGCTCATCTGTATAGAGCGTCGTTAGGTAAATAAGGCGGTTTTTCAGCAACTCTAAATCAGATAGCTTCTTGCCACGATTATTCATCGTTTCAAAGGCGACAAATACATCAAATTCGTCTTTGATTACATATTCATTGAATAGAAAATTTTTGGTGAGCTTTTTATAAATTTCTTGAAGCTTGTTAGAGTCATCATCATGAAGTTTTCGGAATTGTCCTAAGAAATACTGGTAAGCAATTTCTAAATTTAGCGTGTAAAAAGTATCTTTGATTGAGCCCCCTCCATCTTCCTTGAAGATTTTGTGTTTAAGATACCTATAACTTGGATTATCCACAGTGTAGCCAAATTTATATGTTTTATAGTGAACATCAGAAGGCTTCACTCTAAACAAGTATTTATTAGCTATCTCTTCTAAATTGAGGCTTTCGGTAACATATATTTCTTTATCTGTTTTGTCATCATTTTTTTCTCGCTCCCTGAAAGAATCTATAAATGCCTGCAGAAAAACTACAAAAGTGGTAAGGCGTTGTTGCCCATCTACAACATGATAAACCTTATAGGAATAATCTTCTACTAGCCAATATTCGTTGGCTGTTTTGTCCTTATTCTCAACTTCATTTAGAGTAAGAACACCCGTGTAGTGCTTACGGTCGCTAGACAGGTTAATTAAATCTTCCCAGAAGTCTTTTAGCTGGTTTTTTTGCCATGCATAGCCCCTTTGATAATCAGGGATTCTAAATAGCTTCTCTTTGAAGAGGCTATCTAAAGATTGTGGTTCATCCATGGTGCTTGTCCTTGTCAAAAAGAAAAATGGCGGAGGGGATGGGATTCGAACCCACGATACGGCTAATCACCGTATAACGGTTTAGCAAACCGCCGCCTTCAGCCTCTCGGCCACCCCTCCATGCCACATATCGAGAATTTGCCCGCTCTAGAGCTGTAAGTCAAAAACGCCACGCCAACGCTCCGTTCCAACGCTCCGTTCCAACGCTCCGTTAAAGAAAACTAGCCCTAGCCCGATATGATTTTGTCGTAGAGGGGTTTGGGTATGCGCACGCCGTTGGTGGCTACTTTCGGGCGGCGGGAGCGTCTGCCATCGCCAGGTAAGCGCACACCTTCCATTGCTAACAGGCGGGCAAATAATCGCTCAGAGTGGTCAGCGTGAGTTTGACTCGCTCCGTCTTTGCCGCCAAAGCCCGCCCGAGTCTGATTCACACGAGTCTTCTCAGGCGCAAACGCCAAAATAAACTCTCCGCCCAAAGGTGGTCCGCCATCTTTGTTGTCAGACTCCGCCGCTTCAAAACTCAAAGTCTCGCCCAGTAGCGGACCAGCCAACAACTCAACCATAATTGATACAGCCGAACCCTTGTATCCGCCAAAAGGCAAAATCGCGCCCTTCACCACTTCGTTCGGATCTGTGGTGTCCTTGCCGTCTGCGTCTATCCCCACGCCCAAGGGCAAAGACTCACCTTCACGCGCCGCTATCTGTACATCGCCCATCGCTCGCGAAGCCGTAGCTTGGTCAAACGTCATCGGCACACCATCAGGACGCGGCCACGCAAACGATATCGGATTCGTCCCTAGCAAACGCTCCTTGCCGCCCGCAGGAGCCACCATCGGCATATACGAAACACACGCAAAAGCCGCACAACCATGTGCCGCCAATAGCTCCGTCTCGCGCCACAAAGCAGAAAAATGCGCCAAGTTGGTCAAGGCTCCGAGAGCAATGCCCTGACGCTTCGCCAAGTCCGCCAAAGGCTCCGCTATCGCTTCATGCACAGGCGGAGCAAAACCACCATCTCCATCTACCTTCAAAACAGAACCCTCAGGCTTGGATATCTTCACCCGTGCCGCTCCGTTAATCTTGCCGCTCTTCAACGCCGCCGCATATCCAGGAACGCGGAACAAACCATGCGACGCACAGCCATCACGCTCCGCCGCTTGCACCGTACGGGCTACCGCTTCCGCGTTGTGGGAGTCAGCTCCTGCTCGCTCTAATGCCTCGGCCGCAAGGGTAAAAACTTCTTCTACCGTCAAAACCGCCTGATCGTTTTCCTCGCGCATCGTGTTTTCTCCTCTTAAGCTACGGACTTCAAGAGCTTCCAGAAAAGCTCGCGTGTATTCTAGCCCCTTTCTGTAGGCTATACTCACCCTACCGTTAAAACCACACCGTTAAAACCCTACCGCTAAAAGAATGGACTCCAAGGATAGCGTATGAGCTCTTCTGTGCCTTCAGACCGTCCAATCAGGATAGATAACCTGCAGTTCGTCCAGCCAGGCACGCAGTCTTTCTCCGACTGGCAAGCAGGCGGCTTAGACGCCGTGCATATCACCATCGCCTACCACGAGCTTTTCCGCGAAATGGTAAGCAAAGTAATCGCCTGGAACCACTGGTTTGAACATCAGCCCAAACAAATCTTTCACGGACGCTCCGCCGACGATGTGCACAAAGCCCGCGCCAGCGGACGCACCGCCGTGTTTTTCGGCTTTCAAAATCCGTCTCCGATTGAAGACGATATCGGCCTGGTAGAAGTCTGTCACGCACTCGGCGTGCGCTTCATGCAACTCACCTACAACAATCAATCGCTACTCGCCACAGGCTGCTACGAAAACCAAGACACAGGACTCACCCGTATGGGACGCGAAGTCGTAGCCGAAATGAACCGCGTCGGCTTAGTCGTAGATATGAGCCATTCAGCAGAACGCTCAACCTTTGAAGCCATAGAACACTCAGTGCGTCCGATAGCGATTACCCATGCCAATCCTGCAGCTTGGTTTCCTGCCAAGCGCAATAAGTCAGACGATTTGCTCAAGGCCTTGGCGGAAAGTAGCGGTATGCTCGGCTTGTCGCTCTATCCACATCACTTGCTTGACGGAACAAACTGCACTCTAGAGTCCTTCTGTCAAATGGCAGCCGATACAGCCGAAAAAATCGGCGTGCAGTCCATCGGTATCGGTAGCGACTTATGCCTCGGTCAGCCGCAATCAGCCCTAGAGTGGATGCGTAGCGGTCGCTGGACAAAAATCCGCGATTTCGGCGAAGGCAGTGCCGATGCACCTGGCTTTCCTGACCAGCCCAAGTGGTTTCAGAGCGGCGCAGACTTTAACAACTTAGATAACGGACTAAAAGCCGTCGGCTTTAACGAACAAGAACGCGCCGCAGTCTTAGGAGAAAACTGGCTGCGGTTTTATGAAGAAAGCTTTTCTCCTGCGTGAAGTTTTGTGATGAGTCGGGCAAAATGAGTCTAGCCAAAACAAACCACCATACCTGCTCTAGCAGGGAAACCAACGCAATACCCCGCCGCACACCGCGTGAGGTAATGCGCTTGGCTCGGATGGGCTCGTTTCACGCCAGCCGCCTGTCGTTTATGCGGGTAGTCCTGCGTGAGCTGATAGACAAAGAGTGGAAGATCATCCGTAGCGATTGGCAGTTAGACGAACAAGGGGTAGGACACGCAGTCTATACAGTGCGTCTGCCGAATAACGGCACGGATAGCGGTACGGATAACGATACGGATAGCGGTACGAATAACGGCACGGATAGCGGTACGGATAGCGGTACGGATAACGATACGGATAGCGGTACGAATAACGATACGGATAGCGGTACGGATAGCGATACGGATGGTGGCACAGGCACGACAGATAAAGCGCAAGAATTGAGCCTAGTCGTCTTCAGCCACAACCTGCCCGATGAAAAACGTTCCGATCGTGTGATTGCAACCGAGTGGGATGTAACCTTCGCTTTGACTACGGGTATTCCTGACCAAGCCACGCTACGCCGTTTGCGGGCGAATGTCCCTGTACAGGAAGAAGGCAGAGTCAGCGAAAGCGAGTGGGTTCTATCGCGTGCCAATCGTTCGGTGCGTTTGTTTAACCACACAGTAGAGCGGCTTGCCCAAGGACAACAACCAGACGGACAAATGGTAGATGCCATTGGCTATCTAATGCGCACCACAGCAGTGTATGGCTCGGGCAAGTTCGGCTTAGCCGATCGCGAAGTTTTGTGTCAGGTGAATCAATTTTTTGCCGGACCCTTTAGAGCAGAATTACTTGCTGTCTATCTGATACGGCTTTTTACCTATGACTTGGTAGAGCACTTAGCGAAGGTAAAGGCACAGGCACAGGGTACGACTCCAGCCAAGCTTTCGCCGACAATGCGGCAGAAGTTGGGGATTGGTAATTCTACGGGGCTAGGTATGGCTCCGTTTTTGCTCACGCACCCTGCCCTGCTTGGCAACTGGCTGATGGCACGAGAAGAAGCCTTAGCGCGTGTGCGTTCGATAGAGCAAGCAGAAGCCGAAAAGGTAGAAATCTTCACTGACAGATTAATCCGTATGGAACGGCTTGCCGAGCTATGGGAAGTAAGCCACGAAGATTACCAACAACGGATAGACCAACTACGGAGCGATTTAGTCCGATTGCGTGGTGAAGGCTTAACGCTACTGCACAAAGCGGAGTCCCAGCCGTGGAATGAGTTGTACCTATGGACAAGCCAACAGCTCGGCACAGAAGCCACCGAGTGTTTGGTCTCGCTACTGCTTGAGCCGTATCCCGAACTGGTAGACCCACTTGCCGATTGTATGGACGCAAACGAGTCCGCCGAATTCATCATTGATGGAGCCAGACCCGTTGGCGAAATCCGTGGAGTATTGAATCGCTTCTACGGCTGGACAAGCCCCGAAGACTTCAAAAGCGACTCCGCCAATGCACTGGTCTGGTACACTTCAGCAGAAAAGTTAGAGCCGCGTTTGGGCTTCGCCGCCGAAGGTTTGTCTCCGTATGAAAGACCACTCGCCGCTGCCCGCGATGCAATGCGGCTTGCCGAAGTTTTACGCAACACGCCAGACAACTCGCCCATCGCCGAAGTGTTACTTGCCCACCCAGAACTCAGGGATGCAGTGCGGCGGTTGCAAATCCTTGAGCGTCATCCCTACGCCGAAATCTGCGATAACACTATTGACGAAAGCTTGTCACCGCTAGATCTATTACGGTGCAAATTGTCTTTCTTTGGTGCAACGCGATTTGATCCGCGTTCGGATCGGTGGCTACGGATTTGTATGTACCAAGGTGCACCCATCCCTGACGAAACAGGGCAGGTACGCGGCACAGACGATTGGATTTACCCGCCTGTTGCCTGAACGCCTACCTACTGAACGCCTATCTACTGAACTCTTGGCGCACTGAATATGTCAGAGTCCATCAGCCTGTCGCTGAACGAAGTGGAGTCACTTTGTGCCAAGGCAGTGCATGGCGTGGGCTATCCATGGGGTGTAGCGGCTGATATCGCCAAGGCAGTGCGCTGGCTCGCCGAACGCAATCTTTCAGGCTTGGAGCCTTTGGCTCAAGCTTTAGAGAAAAAAGAAGATAAGGCAATTGTTTTTGCAGTTAGTCTTTCTGACAGGGCTTTAGCAGTGGTGGAGAGTCGGCTAGAAATTGAAGAGTCAGACTCGCCGCTGTTGTTGGTGCCTTTCTTGGCTTGGGCAAGTGTCTTGGCACAAACAAACTTACAGGCTGATTTTGGTGCGGTGGCTTTATGTTTTGTTCCTGCTCTGGAAGCCGCTGACTCCCTAGCCGCGATACAAGTCTATGGAGACTTAACCCAGCTTCCGAAGTCTTGTGCTGTTTCTGTGGACTCGGTGGCGGTTCCTACCCCTAGCCTTGCCCTATGGCACGGAAAGGCTACACGGCTGGTCGTGGAAGGGAAAGACTTGGAAGTCTTCGCTCGCTTAGAAGAGCTGGCGTACAACACCTATGCTCCTGCGACTGAAGAGTCACGAAGAAGTGGTGCTGGAAGTGCGCTTAGCGATAACGATTAGGGAATAGTGATTGAGAAAAAGCTTTTACAGCACGGAATTAATCGCCCAATCGTATGCGCTTTCATGCAGTCTGCCGATTTCTTCTAGCCGAGCTTTAAGTTCAGGTTCGGCATAGCGCAAAAGATGCGCAAAAACGCCTGCTTCAATCGCGCCCGACTCGTCGGCGAAGTCTTCGCCAAACCAAGCATAGATTTTTGAGACAGTGACTCGGGCATTGGCTCCGTGTTCTGTGATTGCAACACCCCTTGGACTATTCACAAACGCCATCGCCGCCGCATCAAGGTCAAAGGTTAAGTCAGCCGCTTGCCAAGCCCGCAAGCCCAAGTTCGGACAGCCAACAGAAGCACAATTAACCGCATAGTGCGCCCGTGGGTCTTGCCACAGCGGGCGCAAAATTCTGTGCTCTATATCGTTGAGCGTTACCGCCGTTGCACCTTCACGGGAAACAGGTTCGGCAAGGGGTGCATCCCATGGGCCTTTGGCGAAGAGTCCAGATGAAAGATTAATTTTGCGAATGGAGTCAATCGGCCAGTGTTCTAGCACTACCTTTAAAGTAAGCGCGTTATACAGATTTGCCCAATAGGCGAATTGTCCCGCACCACTTAGCGTGAAAACTTCGTAGCCCGCTAAACCATCGCAGAAGGCAAAGAAGTCTTGCCTTTCGCTTTCGCCTACAGCGGCATAATCAAAGCGGGCTAATCCGATTGGCGAGTCGGCAGGGTCACGCAGGTGCTTAGCAAGCAGAGCATTGAAAGGAGCGTAATCAGGCTCCGCCGTTGCCGTATCATCGCGGAAGCTCCACAAGGGCCAAGGCTCGGCAGTGGGTGCACCCCTGTCCGCAAAACCGCGAAAGGCAAAAAGCGGAGCCGTGGCGGCAAGGGCTGTAAGATTTGCTCCACTGCGCAGGATCGTGCGGCGGGTTGCTTGGGAAAAATCCATAGGCGGTTTGTCTCCTGTGCCGTATCTGTTGTGTTCCATCGCCTGTGGCTGGTGGCTATTCACAAGCCGCCGCTAAAACTTCCTGCGCCCGTGTGGTGGCAGGACGCGCGGCAATTTCCGCAAACCAACGCTGGAAGTTTTTCAAGCCCGCGCTATCCACCTGCTGCCGCTCGGGAAATCGCGCCCAAGGCCAAATCGCCATATCAGCAATAGAATATTCATCTCCGCCAACAAACTTGGCTTCGCCCAGCCGCTTGTCTAGCACTCCGTAAAGCCTTTGCGCTTCTTTGCTGTATCGTTCAATCCCATAGGGAATTGGCTCTGGAGCATAGACAATAAAGTGATGCGCTTGCCCCAGCATGGGGCCAAATCCGCCCATTTGCCAGAATAGCCATTTCAAGCACTCGTAGCGCGCCCGCGCACCACTCGGCGTATCAGCACTTGGCAAAAACTTGCCCGTCTTTTCGGCAAGGTAGAGCAAAATTGCTCCCGACTCAAAAAGTGCTATCGGCTTGCCATCGGGGCCTTGGCTATCCACCAGAGCAGGAATTTTATTGTTCGGACTAATCTTCAAAAAATCAGGCGCGAACTGTTCGTCTTGGCTGATATCTATCGGCTTGGTCTCGTAGTCTAATCCCATTTCTTCTAGGGCTAGGTGGATCTTCACGCCGTTCGGCGTGTTGAAGTTATAGAGAGTAAGTGCAGTCATAAAAGCTCCCGTTGCGGTTCGTATGTTGCGCTCAAGATTAGCAGTTTGCAATTGTCCTTCATAGTTTTTTGGCAGGGTAATTTCTGGTCAGATAATTTCTAATCGTATCGCTTCCAGCCAGATGATTTCTAAAAATTAGCAGCTTGCAATTGTCCTTCAACAGATTTTGGCTGGGGGAATTTTTGATTAGCTAATTTTTCGCTTAGGTGTTTTTTGATTAGATAACTTTTGATTAAGTATTTTTTCGTTTAGGTGTTTTTTTGATTGGTGATTAAAGTCTTGAATTTCGCGCTTCACAATTTGTTCTAGCGGATTGCGCTTTACGATTTGCGCTTCGCTAAAGCTTCCTGCACTAGACGATTAGCCAGCTGCGGATTGGCTTTGCCGCCCGTCGCTTTCATAACTTGTCCGACAAACCAACCCGCAACTTTTTCATTGCGTCCAGACAAAAAATCTTCCACCTGCTCAGGATTATCGTTCAGAGCTAACTCAACAGCAGCGCGTAAAGTATCTGCATCGCTAATCTGCTCTAAACCACGGGCTTTAACAATTTCCGTAGCCGACTTGCCGCCCTGCCACATTTCTTCAAAAACTTCTTTGGCTTGTCTGCCCGATAATTTGTCCTGCTCCACCAAATCTAACAGCACACCCAGCTCGTCAGGGGAAACAGGCGAGTCAGCAATTTCTATTCCCGACTCGTTAAGAGCAGAAAACAAATTCGTCACCAGCCAATTCGCACAACGCACAGGGTCACGCCCACCACATATCAGGGCTTCAAAGTACTCCGCGTTATCGGGCTCTTCAGACAATAACCAAGCCGCCGACGGAGCCAAGCCAAATGTTTCCTCAAACCGCCTAGCACGAGCCTGTGGAAGCTCGGGCAAGCTAGCCCTTTGCTGTTCTATCCACTCAGCTCGCAAAACCAGCGGCAGTAAATCAGGATCAGGAAAATACCGATAGTCATGCGCTTCTTCCTTTGAACGCATAGAACGCGACTCGCCTTTGTTCGGATCAAAAAGCCGAGTCTCCTGCACGATGACTCCGCCTTCTTCTAGCACCGCCACCTGACGCGCCGCTTCGCGTTCAATCGCCTGAACCACAAACCGCACCGAGTTAACATTTTTGGTCTCCGTACGCGTGCCGAGTTCTGTATCTCCAACCCTGCGCACAGACAAATTGATATCACAGCGCAATGATCCCTCGTTCATATTTCCATCACAAGTACCCAGCGTACGAAGCAAAGCCCGCAAACGCCGCAAATACGAAGCCGCTTCCTTCGGACCACGCAAATCAGGACAAGAAACAATTTCCATCAGCGGCACACCCGCACGGTTCAAATCCACAAAGCTCGCCGAGTCGTGCATATCGTGCACCGACTTGCCCGCGTCTTGCTCCATATGGAGTCGTTCAATACCAATGCGGCGTGTACCATCTTCTCCTTCAACTTCTAGCTCGCCTTCAGTCGCCAAAGGCTGCTGATACTGACTAATCTGATAGCCAAGCGGCAAGTCAGCGTAAAAATAATTCTTACGCTCAAAAACACTCGTCTCATGCACAGTCGCCGATAACGCCAAAGCCGTACGCACCGCCTGTGTCACCGCATGGTCATTACATACAGGCAAAGTGCCAGGCAAAGCCGCATCCAGTAGATTGACTTGGGCGTTGGCTTCGGCTCCGAAAGCACAGGCGGCTGACGAAAACAGCTTGCTCACAGTCAAAATCTGCGCATGGACTTCCAAGCCCATCACGGCTTCCCATGCACCACTGGCTCCTTGGATGCGCCAAGTCATCGGTTTGCTCCTGACGCAACAAGCCCAGGTGGCACAGCTTTGAAGTCCAAAGCTTCATTAAACAAAGCCGCCGCCGCAAATAACTCGCGCTCGCCAAAAGCAGGAGCTATCAACTGCAACCCAAGCGGCAAACCCGCCTTGTTAAGCTGGGCAGGCAGTGAAAGCGCAGGTAATCCCGCCAAGCTGACAGGCACGGTGAAGATGTCTTGCTGGTACATCCAAGTTGGATCCGCCGTAGCTTCTGCTCCGAGCGGAAACGCCGCCGACGGAGTCGCAGGCGCCAACACATAATCCACCCGCTCAAAAGCCTTAGCAAAATCCTGCGCCACCAAAGCCCGAACCCTACGCGCACGATTGTAATACGCATCGTAATAACCCGCCGATAAAACATATGTGCCAATAAGAATCCGCCGTTGCACTTCCTTGCCGAAACCCAGACTGCGCGAAGCTTCATACATCGCGTCTAGCGACTTGTGGTCTCCTTCAGCACGCAAGCCGTAACGGACTCCATCATAACGCGCCAAGTTAGACGAAGCTTCAGCAGGCGCAATCACATAATACGCCGCTAACGCAGCTTCAGTATGAGGTAAAGAAATTTCTTCTACTTCGGCTCCGAGTTGGCGTAGGGTTTCGGCTCCCTGTTGCCAGACGGATTCAATTTCTCCGTCTAGGTCTTTGGTGTGGTATTCACGCGGCACGCCTATCTTGACTCCGCTCAAGTTCGGCAAGGGAGAAGAAGCTGCATCCACAGAACAAACAGCAGAAGTGGAATCTAATGGGTCATGTCCCGCCGCCGTGCGGTAGAGTAGCTCCACATCGGCAAGCGAACGCGCAAAAATACCAGGCTGGTCTAACGACGAAGCATAAGCGATGACTCCGTGGCGGGAGAGTCGTCCGTAGGTGGGCTTGAAGCCCATAACGCCACAGAAAGAAGCAGGCTGACGCACACTACCACCCGTGTCCGTGCCAAGCGCCACAGGAGCCGCTCGCGCCGCCACAGCCGCCGCAGAACCCCCCGACGAACCACCCGGCACAAGCGGCTTGTCTGGGTGACTCCACGGATTGTGTGTGGCTCCGAAGGCACTGTGTTCGGTGGACGAGCCCATCGCGAATTCGTCCAAGTTTGTCTTGCCAAGCACAATTGCGCCCGCTTCCTGTAAGCGAGCCGTGACCGTGGACTCATACGGCGGCACAAAGTTGCTGAGAAATTTGCTCCCCGCCGTGGTGCGGATCGCCTTGGTGCAGAAAATATCTTTGATGGCAATGGGGAGTCCTTCCAGTGGGCGGGCTGTCTTGTCTTGGTAGCGCGACAGGGCTTGCGTGGCGGACTCGCGAGCTGTTTCAGTAGTGTCAGAAATGTACAGGTTAAGCTCGCCACAGGCTTCTATGCGAGCCACAAAAGACTCAAGCCACTCGGAAGGGGTAAAGCTTCCGTTTCGTAGCTCCTGCAACCCCGCAGTTGCGGAGAAAGACGAAAGATCAGAATGCACAGATATCACCAACAAGCAGTCAATTTACTCTACGACTTTTGGTACGACAAAGAAGCCTTCTTCGCTCTGCGGAGCATTTTCCAAGATCTGCACACGCGATGCATTGGCTTCTATTGCGTCAGGTCGCAACGGAGTCTTGCCCGCCGACGGAGTCGTCATCGGAGCCGTATTATCAATTTTGACTTTGGCAAGCTGATCGACGAGTCCTAGAATGGCTTGCAGTTCTTGGGCGATGGTCGTGATTTCTTCTTCCTTGACCCGCAGGCGGGCGAGGGATGCAACTTTTTTGACGGTGGAGGTATCCATGGGGGAATTTCCGCTGGGGTTTTTTGTGGCTTCTGGTGGGGGTGAGTTGCTGGGCTTCTACGGGGCTTGTAGCGGGCGTGTAGAGTGGGAGTAGAGTGGGGGTAAAGTTAGGCAGAAGGACAAGATACGCTGACTATCCTAGCCTAGCAAACTTGGAGCAAACTTGAGGCAAGCTTGAGGCAAGCTTGAACAAGCCGATTGGCGCAAACTGGAATGACCGTAGACAACTCTGAAAATAACACTGAAAATAGCACTTCGCGCACGGGGAGCCAGGCAGGCTTGCGGGCTGAACCGCTTGCCGATATGGCGGCACGGCTTGCCGACGGGCAGAAGCTGCTCGGTTTGGACATAAGCAAGCGGGCAATCGGCGTGGCGGTATCGGATGGTGCGCGGCGGCTGGCTGTTCCTTTGTGTGTCCTGACACGCCGCCAGGGAGACGCACAAGCCACAGCCGACAAGTTAAAGGCACTATCGGAGTCACATCGCGTTGGCGGGCTGATTGTTGGTTTGCCTTTAACAGAAAGCGGAGACATGCGGGTTCGTGTGCGTTCGGTGCGTGGGGTGATGCGTAGTTTGGTTTTGCTCGGGCTTGCTTGTCCGTGGTCGGAGTGGGATGAACGGCATTCCACGCAGGCAGTGGTGCGGACAGGCTTTCAAGCAGAAGGGGTGCGGGGAAAGCGCAATCATGATGCAGAAGCCGCGACTTGGATTTTACAGGGAGCTTTAGACTGGCTTAACAGAGAGCAGTAAATTGGCTTGGTGAATTGGCTTAACGAATCGTGTTCTGAAACTCTGCTTTGAAAGCTTACCCAGAAGCTTTACCTAAATAAATCCGTATAACCTTTGCGGACAATTGCCAAGGTGCAGTTTTAAGGTGCTATTTTTTGTCATATAAGCCGCTCTTGCTGTTTGGGGGGTTTGCCGCTAGAGTGCAGTTTTGATGGCTTCATCAATTACTCCAAAAGGGCACCCAGTCAGCCAAAAAGGGCAGCCAGTGCGAAAGGGCTACAAGTCTAGCCCGAATCGCTCGCTTTCTTCTCCTAAGCCTTCTGCTGGACGCACACGCGCTTCCGAAGTTGCTGAGTCGAGGGATTTGTCCCTGTCTCAATCTTCGCCAGCGCAGTCTTCGCTTGCTCCGCCATCTGTGGCGCGGTCTGGTTTGCCTTCTGCTACGCGCTCGCGTGCTTCCGAAGTTGCTGAGCCAAGGGATTTATCCCTGTCTCAATCTTCGCCAGCGCAGTCTTCGCTTGCTCCGCCATCTGTGGCGCGGTCTGGTTTGCCTTCTGCTACGCGCTCGCGTGCTTCCGAAGTTGCTGAACCAAGGGATTTATCCCTGTCTCAATCTTCGCCCGCGCAGTCTTCGCTTGCTCCGCCGTCTGCGGCGCGGTCTGGTTTGCCTTCTGCTACGCGCTCGCGTGCTTCCGAAGTTGCTGAGCCAAGGGATTTATCCCTGTCTCAATCTTCGCCAGCGCAGTCTTCGCTCGCTCCGCCATCTGCGGCACGGTCTGGTTTGCCTTCTGCTACGCGCTCGCGTGCTTCCGAAGTTGCTGAGCCAAGGGATTTGTCCCTGTCTCAATCTTCGCCCGCGCAGTCTTCGCTCGCTCCGCCATCTTCGCTTGCTGCACAGTCTTCGCTTGCTCCGCCATCTTCGTTTGCTCCGCCATCTTCGCTTGCTCCGCCATCTGTGGCGCGGTCTGGTTTGCCTTCCGTTGCGCGTTCGCGTCTGAAGTCGATTCCTCGGGCTGAAGTTTCCTTGGCTGACAAGCCTGAGCCGAGTCGCCTACCTGCCAAAAGCTTTTTGTCGCGCTCGCTCGGCGGACACTTATTGGCGATTGAGTCATTGGCTCCGCCTGTTATAGAAGCACTGTTAGATTTGTCACAACAATGGGCGGACACGCTGTCTTCGCAAATCAATTCTTCGCAGACAAAGAAAGTCAAAATCCTTGAAGGAAAAACCGTTATTAACTTTTTCTTTGAGCCTTCCACGCGCACACGGACTTCTTTTGAAGTAGCAGCAAAACATCTAGGAGCCAATGTCGTGGATTTTGATCCGAAGTTTACTTCGGTGCGTAAGGGTGAAAGTTTATTAGATACTGCGTCTGTGCTTAATGCGTATAGTCCTGCGATTTTGGTTATGCGCCACGCCAGTAGCGGAGCGGCAAAGTTGTTATCCGACAAAGTATCCTGCCCGACCATTAACGCGGGCGATGGCTGTCACGAGCATCCGACTCAGGCTTTGCTTGATGCGCTTACCATTCGTCAGGCTCGTGGCACACTGCAGGGCTTGCGTGTCGCCATCTGCGGAGATGTACGCCACAGCCGTGTGGCACGGTCTAACTATCACCTGCTGACGGCGTTGGGTTCGGAAGTGCGTTTTGTGGGTCCTGCGACTTTGCTTCCTTGTCAGCAGGCTTTTCCGCGGGCGAGCTTGCATACCTCCCTTGAAGACGGATTAGAAGACGCTGACATTGTGATGATGCTACGCGTTCAGACCGAGCGTATGGAGGGCAATTTATTCCCGTCTGTCCGTGAGTATTATCACTTCTGGGGACTCACGCCCGAACGCCTTGGCCGCGCAAAGGCAGGTGCGCTTGTTTTACATCCAGGGCCGATGAATCGCGGCGTAGAAATCGCCAGTGAAGTTGCAGATGATATTGACCGCTCGGCAATCCTGCGTCAGCTAGAAAACGGAGTCGCAGTGCGTTGCGCCTGTTTAGAGGTACTATCGCAATGAGTCAGACCCCAAGGCAGGGGTCGCGATGAAGCAGTCGGCGTGGATTAATGCGCGCTTGCTGTGTCCTGTGCGCGGGCTGGACGCAGACGCGGACGCACAGGGCGGAATTCTTGTTGAAGACGGAATCATCTCCGCCATTGGCGCGGAAGTTCAAGCCGACTCGCTCAGTCCTGACACCCAGATACACGATTGCGCAGGAGCCACTTTAACAACAGGGCTTTTTGACTTTCGGGTCTACACAGGTGAGCCGTCTTCTCCTGAGAAGGAAGGTTTTGCGAGTGCTGCACGGGCGGCGGCAGCAGGGGGCGTGACAAGCTTCGCGGTTTTGCCTGATGCTAAAACGGGGTCAATAGACGACGAAGGCGGATTGAACTATGTCGCACGCAGGGCACGGCTTGAACGCGGAGCGAAGATTTATCCGTGGGCGACGATTACTATGGGTGCGCGTGGGGAAGTTTTGTCAGACATGGGTTTGCTCCGCGAAGGCGGAGCCATAGGCTTCACTGACGGAGAGAATCCAGTTGAAGACTCGCGCTTGCTAGAAAACGCCATGCGCTATGGAACTTCATTTGATTTGCTCTTGGCGGGAAGGCCTGAAGATTTACACCTAGCCGGAAGTGGGGTCATGAACGCAGGAGCCCTTGCGGCTCGGCTAGGCTTGGAAGGGCGATCTGCGGTGGCGGAAGTGGCAGGGCTAGAGCGTGATTTGCGCTTGGTGGCGCAGACGGGTAGCCGATACCATGTGTCGGGGGTATCTACGGCTCTGGCGGTGGAAGTGTTGGTTAATGCTAAGGCGCGGGGGCTTAGGGTTACGGCAGACACTGCGCCGCAGTACTTTTTGCTGACCGAAGAAGAAGTGGGTGACTATCGTACTTTTGCGCGTCTTTTGCCGCCCTTGCGGAGTGAAGCCGACAGGGCGGCGATTGAGTCGGCGGTGGGAGACGGAACGATTGATTTGATAACCAGTGCGCATACGCCGCAGGATCAGGAGTCCAAGCGCGTGCCGTTTTCGGAAGCGGCTGAAGGTATGGTCGGGCTGGAAACGCTATTCGTCACGGCTTGGGAGCTGGTGGAACGCGGAGTCTGTACAGAGCAAGAATTGATGCAACGGCTTGCGTCTATTCCTGCTGGTTTGGCGGGGTATGAGTCGGCTTTAAAAATCGGAGCTTCCGCTGACTTGATGGTTTATGAACGCGCGAACGATACGGTGGATGCAAGTCAGTTTCGCTCGCGGTCGCAGAACACATTATTTGACGGATTTGAAACTTCGGTGCGGGTAAAACAAACCGTAGTAGATGGCAGAGTCGTATACGATGGCTCTTAATCGGGGTTTGTAGTCAGAGCTTTTGGTCAAAGTTTTTAATCAGGTTTTTTTGTTGGCTTCTTTGTTATCTTGTTTTTGTCTGTGATAAGGTGCGGCTATGTTTTCTGTTGATCTTCTGCTGGCGATTCTGTTTGGCTATTTGATGGGCTCGGTGCCGTGGGCACTGGTGCTGGTGAAGTGGCGACTCGGAATTGATATCCGCACGATTGGCTCGGGCAATGTCGGCGCAAACAATGTCCTGCGCACAGGCAAAAAGGGATTAGCCGCCGCCACCCTAGCCCTAGACTGCCTGAAGGGAGCAATTCCTTGCTGGGTCTTCTGGTTCAGCAGTCAGGATTGGTTTACGGCTCCCAACGAGCTGCTGATTAGCGTGGCGGGCTTGTCGGCGTTTCTGGGGCATTTGTATCCCGTCTGGCTCAAAGGCAAGGGAGGCAAAGGCGTAGCCACGGCTCTAGGCGTAATGCTAGGCACAGCTTGGCATTTGGCGGTGGCGGCGGCGGTTATCTGGATTGCCACAACGATGATTTTCCGAATCTCGTCTCTGTCGGCTCTGGTTTCGGCGACGCTGATTAGCCTTCTAGCCCTTGGCTTTGTCCTAGCGGGCTGGAATAGCCCTGAGACAGCTCTGCTTGTCCTTGTGATGGCGATTCTAATCTTCTGGCGACATCGCACCAATATCGGCAGACTCCGCGCTGGTGTGGAGCCAAAAATCGGACACTCACGCAAGGACGAAAGCGAAAATTCGCCTAACTGACTGATTTTCCACAAAAAACATATTTACAGCGATTTTCTGTAAGAATACGGGCTAGATTCGCGGAGAATTACTCCCGATTCGCCCACCAACTCTTGTTGAAAGTAGAAAATGCTGAGTCCATCTCCATCTTCCTATGCCGAGCAGTTGGCGGCTCTGCGTTTGTATCGTACGCGGCATGTGGGTCCGATAACCTACTACGAGCTGATGCGGGTTTTCGGCTCGCCCACGCGGGCATTGAAAGCCCTGCCCGAACTGACAGCTCGGGGCGGAAAGTCGCTCACCATCTACAACGACAAGCAAGCCCAAAACGAGCTAGACGCTTTGGGTCAGTTAAGCGGACGATTAATGCTCTGCACCGACACCGACTGGCCTTCGGCCTTGAGTTTTGAAGATGCACCGCCGTTGCTGTTGGCGTTAGGAAATATTGGCTTACTTGAGCGTCCTGCGGTGGGAATTGTCGGCACGCGGGATGCAACAGCCAATGGCTTGCGGGTAGCACGTGATATGGCGGAAGAGCTAGCGGCAAATGGCTGGCTCGTGGTTTCGGGTATGGCACGTGGAATTGACTCGGCGGCACACGAAGGCGCGTTGTTGGAAGGCACAGCGGCAATTTTGGCGAGCGGTGTTGATGTGGCGTATCCTGAGGAAAATTCTGAGCTCTATGAGAAGATCGTAGCGACAGGAGTGGTCTTAAGCGAAGCTCCGCTCGGACAACAGGCTTTGCAACGGTATTTTCCACGGCGCAATCGGATTATTTCAGGGCTAAGCCGTGGCGTGGTGATTGTGGAAGCCGCGTTAAAGTCTGGCTCTTTGATTACCGCTGAATATGCCAACGAGCAGGGACGGGAAGTTATGGCAGTACCTGGCTCGCCTTTAGATCCACGGGCGAAAGGCTCTAACCAGCTTCTGCGTGATGGAGCGGCAATTGTTGAGTCAGCACAGGATGTACTAACGGTTCTGCACCATGCGCGTTCCGAGCGAGAAGTGCATTTGAAGGAATGGCACAAGTCGCTGGGTATGGCATCTGATGCACCGCTTTTGCCTTCGGGAGATGAACGCGCCAAAGTGCGCGACAAGATATGCAGTTTGCTCGGGGCAAACGAAGTCTGGCTATCTGACTTAATCGAAACGAGTGGATTTCCTTCGCGTATGGTTTATATCGCGCTCTTGGAGTTAGAGTTGGCGGGTTTGGTACATCGCGTTGCAGGAGACAGAGTTATCGCTCGGGTTTCTGCCGATGGCATTCCGCCAAGCGAGGCGAGTGAAGCACAGGCTTTGCCTGTATCGTGAGTCATCTATCGTGAGTCACCTGTTGTGAGTCACCTATCGTGAATCACCTGTATCCTGAATCACTGGACTGCGTAAAGAAGACGAGAAGATAAAGCGGGTTTTTATGGACAAAATTGTCATCGTTGAGTCACCAGCCAAGGCTGAGACAATTCGCCGTTATCTGGGTGATGGCTGGCAGGTTCTGGCAAGCTATGGCCATGTGCGGGACTTACTGCCGAAAGATGGCTCGGTGCGTCCTGACGAAGACTTCGCTATGACTTGGAGCACTGACTCACGCGGCGAGAAGCGAATTCGTGAAATTGCTTCTGCCTTGGGTAAAAATGCCGAGCTATGGCTGGCAACAGACCCTGACCGCGAGGGAGAAGCAATTTCTTGGCATTTGGTGGAAGAACTTGAACGCCGTGGCAAGTTGGGCAAGAGCGGCTGGAAACGCGTGACCTTCAACGAGATTACGCGCGATGCAATTCAGGAAGCGTTTGCCCGCCCCAGAGAAATTGATAAAAACTTGGTGGATGCATATCTTGCCCGCCGTGCCTTGGATTATCTGTTCGGATTTTCTTTATCGCCTGTCTTGTGGCGCAAGCTGCCAGGGAGTCGTTCGGCGGGGCGGGTGCAGTCTGTGGCTTTGCGGATTATCTGTGACCGTGAAGATGAAATAGAAGTATTTACGCCTGTTCCCTATTGGTCGGTAACGGTGCGGCTTGCAGCACAAGGGAAAAACTTTATCGCTCGTCCTGACACTTGGCGTGGCAAGAAAGTTCCGCCCCGTGGTTTTGATGGCGAGCAAGATGCTACGCAAGTTGCCGAAGTGCTAAACAGCTTGGATGCGGTAACGGTTGAGTCGCTAGAAGTCAAAAGTGAAAGCCGCCGCCCAAAGCCCCCCTTTACGACTTCTACTTTGCAACAGGAAGCGTCACGGCGGTTAGGGCTTTCGGTTTCGCAAACAATGCGGCTGGCGCAACGGTTATACGAAGGGGTTTCGCTGGGTGCGGAGTCTTCGGGTTTGATTACCTATATGCGTACTGACAGCACGCAAATATCGGAGTCCGCCGTGGCGGCAATGCGCGAGACAATTGAAAAGACATACGGTGATGATTACCTGCCGAAGTCTCCGCGTTTGTGGAAGAAGAAGGCGCGGAATGCACAGGAAGCCCACGAAGCAATTCGTCCGACAAATTTTTCGCGGGCTCCTGAAACTTTGGCGAAGGTTTTGCGGGCAGATGAATTGGCTTTGTATCGTTTGATTTGGCAACGAGCACTCGCGGGGCAGATGGCAGACGCAAAACTGGAGCGGACTACGGCAAGTCTTAGCAACGCAAAATTTGATGGAACCTTAAAAGCTGTTGGCACGGTTGTGGTCTTTGATGGATTTTTACGCCTATGGAAAGAAACACTTCCTGCGGCACACGAAGCAGGCAAGGGGGAAGACAAAGACGAAGATAAAGAAGATGAAAAAGGCGAAGACGAAGAGCTGATCCTGCCGCCCCTGAAAGAAAAAGAAAATGTGGAACTACGCGGAGCCGAAAGCAAACGCCACGAGACCAAACCGCCACCGCGTTATACGGAAGCTTCGTTGGTTAAGATGTTAGAAGAACGCGGGATTGGCAGACCATCTACCTATGCTCCGACTTTGCAGGTGTTGCGCGATCGCAACTATGTTTCCATGGAAGGCAGAGCGTTCGTGCCTGACGACCGTGGACGAATTGTCATCGCCTTTTTGAAAGAATACTTTCCTGATTATGTGGAATACGATTTCACCGCCAAGATGGAAGAAGAGCTGGACGCAATTAGCTTGGGCTCGCGCAAGTGGCGTGAGCCATTGTCTGAGTTTTGGCGTGATTTTTCTTCTGTGGTGGAAGGCTTGTCTGATGTCCGCACACGCGAAGTGATAGACGCGCTAGACAAGGCACTGGGCGCGCATTTTTTTCCGCGTGATGAAAAGGAGCCAAACAAAGACCCGCGTTTGTGTCCGAACTGTGGGGGCAGGCTGGGGATTAAGTTTGGGCGTACAGGCGGATTTATCGGTTGCAATAACTATCCGCAGTGTCGCCACACCAAATCGCTCGGAGCCAGCGGCGATGATGGCTTACCCCGCGAGCTTGGTACGGATCCTGAAACTGATTTAGAGATTTCGGTGCGCAATGGGCCATTTGGTCCGTACATTCAGCTTGGCGAAGTTGAAGGAGACAAAAAACCGAAGCGCGTGGGCTTACCGAAAGACCGTGACCCAGGTGCGGTATCTAAGGAAGAAGCTATGGGGTTTTTGTCTTTGCCGCGCACTCTGGGCGAACACGAAGGAGAAAAAGTTACGGCAGGGATTGGGCGGTTTGGTCCTTGGGTGAAGAAGGGCAAGACTTTTGCGTCTGTGCCACGCGATGAAGATGTTTTAACCGTCGGATTAAATCGTGCCGTTGATTTGGTGGAGGAAAAGATAAAACGCGGTCCAGCAAGTCGTGGCGGAAAAGTTTTGCGCGAGCTGGGTGAACATCCTGAAGGCGGAGCTGTGGCGATTATGGAAGGCCGCTACGGAGCCTACGCCAAGCACGGCAAAATTAATGCGACTCTAACGGCAGAATTTGCCCCCGACACAATTACTTTGGAGCAAGCAATTGCGTTGATTGCCGAACGAGCCGCTAAAGCCGCTCGCAAAGGTACAGGAAAGAAAACAACGCGCAAGAAAGCGGCGAAGAAGACAGCGAAGAAAGCAACAAAGAAGGTAGCGAAGAATACAGCGAAGAAAGCTACGGCAAAAAAGACAGCAGTGAAAAAGACAGCTACGAAAAAGACAGGGACGAAAAAGACTCCTGCTGCAGAAACCGAGCCACAAGCCACGACAGCAACGGAAACACCAGAAGCCTAGCCAGAGGCAAAAAAAAGACCGCGTAAAAGCGGTCTGGAAAGCAACAACTCAAAACGCGGCAGATTTATTTAATCTTGCCTTCTTTGAACTCCACATGGCGGCGGACAACTGGATCATACTTACGCAGAGTCAGCTTACCCGTCGTGTTGCGCGGGTTTTTGCGCGTCACATAAAAGAAGCCTGTATCCGCGGTGCTGTTCATGCGGATCCACTCGTTGTTGTTCTTCTTTGCCATTTCTCTAGCCTGTGTGCTTGTGCTTTTTCTTCCGTGCGCTTTCGGGGCAGATTTATCCCCCAAGCCTTTGCGCTCGCAAATATGTAGCACGAAACGCTAATGCCCGCCAATCTGCTCTACCTGTATCTGCCGTACAATCCGCATCCCGTGCCTTACCCCTTACCCCCTGCCCTAACCCCGTGCCTTACCCCTAACCCTAACCCCGTGCCTTACCCCTTACTCTAACCCCTTACCCTAACCCTGTGCCTTACCCCCTGCCTTATCCCGTGCTTAGAGCAACTGTGCTGCTTGCCGTGGCGGTCTGGCTGGCTGGCGGGGGACTAGCGGCTCGGGCAGACGAGCCGCTTGTTGTCCTAGACCCATCAGCACCCCTAGAAGCCGCCTGGCGCACCCATTCCTTCGGAGAGCCACCAACCAGCTACACCCAGACAAACCTATTCGGCACTCCGTGGATAAAAGCCAAGGCACAAAACACCGCTTCAGGCCTAATACGCGATCTTGCCTGGCAGGTTGCAGACTTTCCGTGGCTGGAATGGCAGTGGCATATGGAGCAACTGCAACCCTCCGCTGATATTCGCACCAAAACCCACGATGATTTCGGCGCAGTGATTTATGTTTTGTTTGGCACACCAAGCTTGTTGAATCGCCATCCGCCGACACTTGCCTATGTCTGGAGCAACAACAAAGTTTCAGTCGGTGATTTGATAAAAAGTCCACGCCCCTTTTCGCGTCTGCGCTTCTTGGTGCTACAAAGCGGATTAACCGCCAATGGCAAACCCGTAGATGAACGGCGTAACTTGGCTCGCGATTATGAACTTGCCTTTGGCGAGCCGCCCAAGTACAAAGTAGCCCATATCGCCATCTGGACAGACAGTGACCAGACAGGTGAGCCAGCCGTTGCCTATTACGGAGCTATCCGTGCTGTTGCCGAATGACTTGTCTTAAACGACTTGCACTGAATGATTTGCCTTTTATGACTGACTCGCCAGCTAAGCCTAGCTATCCTGCTTCTGATCCCTACGGACACATCACCGAAGCCTTGGTGATGGGCGACTCGTTTCAGGGAGCGCGAGATTTATTTTTGGCATGGGTTTTGCGCTTGCCCGAAAACACAAGCCCTAACCAAGCCGCAGACCAGCTGTTAGAAGATCTACGCGAGCCAATCGCCGAAGCCGAAGCCCGTGGCACTTCCGCCGACTTGATGGAGCTGATTGCAATGGTGCGTGAAGCACGAGACAAACCTGTGATTCGTCCGCAGAGACGGGGGCGCAGTAAAAGGCACGAAAGGCCTTGAAGGTAATTCCGAATAAGATACTTTCCCTTAAGGTACTTTCCGTTAAGACTTTCCGTTAAGATAATTCCTGTTAAGATAATTTCCGTTAAGGTATTTTTTGTTGAAATATTTTTTGTTGAAATATTTTCCGTTAAGGTAATTTCCGTTAAGATATTTTTGGTTAAGATATTTTTTGTTTAGATGTTTTTGGTTAAGATATTTTTGGTTAAGGTATTTTTAAGCCACAAGCCGCAAGATTTCTTGAGCGGCACGAGCGGCAGGGGCTTGTGGTCTTCCCGCTTCTTTGAGTAGAAGCCCATCGCCAAGAGCAGAAAATTTTGCAATCATCTTCTGGCGTGGTGCATCGTTCGCCAGAAGCTGCATAAGATCATCAGCGATACGGCTTGCCTCTATCGGTGGATGACAATGCTCGGGGATAATTTTTTCCTTGGCAATAAGATTGGGTAGGGAAAGCCCATAGCGGCGCAAGGGTTCAGACATAAACGGACGCAACAAGGCGTAATTGGTTTTACGGGTTGCATAGAGCATTACCGTTGGCACAGAAGCCAGAGCGGTTTCTAAAACAACTGTGCCACTTACGGCTAAGGCTAAATCAGCAGCTCGGAAAGCTTGCCATTTCTCAGCTTGATCTGTAAGGACAAGAGCCGAAAGCTTTGCATCATGCAGGGCTGTGTTAAGTTGCTTGGCAAAAGGCGGCAGAGTCGGAGTCAAAAACAAAACCTGCCGCCCCGTGCGCTTTGCTTCTTGCATAAAGTCTTTTGCTGCTGCCAGCATCAGCGGCAGGTTATGGTCAATTTCCGCTGGACGACTCCCCGCCAAAAAAAGCAGAGCCACGGTGTCGGCGGGCAAGGCTAGGGCTTGGCGAGCCGTTTGTACGCTTCCTGCTTGGGCAAGTTCTGCCTGCACCCGCCAAGCCGCAGGATGACCCACAAATGCCACGCTACCCCCGTGCTTTTCAAACCACGGAGCGTCAAAGTCCAAAACCGAGAGCAACAGGTCATATTCTTGGGCGAAGGTCTTGGCGCGTCCAGCCCGCCAAGCCCAAACCGACGGACAAACATACTGCACGCGCTTGATGGTGCTGTCGCTACCGCTTCCAACCCGCTTGGCAAGACGGACAGAAAAGTCAGGGCTATCAATTGTAATCAAAGCAGCAGGAGCAAAAGCCTGTACTTCCTTGGCGGTGTCGTAGAGCAAACGGCGTAGGCGCGGATAGTTTCGCACCACATCAGTGACACCCATAAGATTGAGTGCTTCCAGCGGGGTTATGCATTCCAAGCCTTGGGCTTGCATTTCTGCTCCGCCGATACCGCGAAAGATTGCCTGCGGAACAGCATTGCGAAGTTCAGCCATCAACGCCGAGCCAATCACATCGCCCGAAGTCTCGCCCGCCGTGATGAAGAATTTCACGGCTTGTCCGCAACGCCCTGCACAAAAAGCCCTTCCGCATCAGCACGGGCAATAAGTCTTTCGCGTTCTATCAGATAGGCAGCACCTGCTTGCACGGCAATTCCTGAAAGCCGTGCCGCCTTTGCCGCTTCTATAGTCGCAGGGCCCAAGCTTGGCAGGTCAAGGGCAAAGTCTTGATTGGCGCGGGCGCATTTCACCAAGACTCCGCCTTGTTCGTTGGTGGCACGGGTGGCGGCGATTTGGCGTAGCAGGGTATCGGTGCCGCGAGCTGTTTCCACGCCAAGGACAAGCCCATCGCAAATCGCAAGCCCCTGCCCCAAATCGGTTTCTGTAAGCCTAGAAAGCAGAGCCACGGCTTTGCCAATATCTTCTAAGTCGCGGGGTGTCGGTGCCTGCGTGCCGAGTGTTCCTGCTTCTGCCAGCAAGTTCGGAACAAGATCTTGCGGAGCAACAATTGATATTCCGTGGCGCGAAAAGTAGGCTTTTAAAATATTCAACAACGCGCTGTCATTTTGCAAGGTTAATTCTTCCTGATTGGAAATTTCTAAATCACGAAAGACAGCAGATAGTTTCGGAGAAAGAAGTTCTGAACGACTCGGCTTGCGTACAGCTCCTGCAAGGCAAATTTGTTGTATTCCATGTTCAACAAGCTGCTTTGTGACTTCTGGTAAATCGCTAAAAGTCTTTACCGCAAGAGTTTTGAAAACAGCGCGTGAAGCTTGTTCGTCAAGAACAAAAGGAAATTCTTCAGCAGGCAAATTGTCCGAAGAAAATTGGACAAGCAAAACTTTCCGCCCCTGAGCGGCAAGTTGTTTCAGGATTTGTACAGGCAGTTGTCCGCCGCCTGCAATGAGTCCTAAGGCAGGGGGGTTTTGTTCTGGGCTGGGTTCGGCTGCCATTAGACGGTTCTAGGCTTTAGGTGGCTTTACGCTTTAGATGGTTTTACGCTTTAGTTGGCTTTACGCTTTAGGTGGCTTTACGCTTTAGATGGCTTTACGCTTTAGTTGGCTTTACGCTTTAGCTGGCTTTGCGCTTTAGACGGCTTTACGCTTTAGCTGGCTCTACGCTCACGGAACAGAAGTGGCTCTAGGTGTCGCTGTCGTGGCTCTTGTAGGAAGGCGACAAGTTCGGCGAGCAGTTCGCCTTCGTCTCCGCTCGGACAATCCTGAGCTAAAGTTTCCACGCGGGTTTGGAAATCTTCCCCTTCACCGCCATTACGGAAAAGCTTTTGGTAGCCTTCCTGCAGATTTTGAATCGCCGCGTTGGAATAGTTACGCCGCCGCAAACCAACAAGATTGACTCCCGCGAAGCCATCGCGTTCTAGCAGGGCAAACGGCGGCACGGTGCCGAGCAGTCTATCTAGGCTTACCATTGCCAGCCGCCCGATACGGACAAACTGATGCACGGCGACGAGTCCGCTCAGAATGGCTTCGCGGTCTAGGCGGACATGTCCGCCGATAACGCTTGCGGGTGAGATGATGACTCCGTCGTCGCTGTGGAAGTCGTGGCCGACATGCACGGAAGCCATAATCAGATTATTGGCTCCGATTTTGGTGAGCATTCCGCCGCCTTGGGTTCCTGCGTGGATGGAAGTGTGCTCGCGGATAACCGTATCGTCGCCGATTTCAATCCACGAGCTTTCGCCTTGGTATTTTAGGTCTTGGTTAATGTGGTGGAGCGAAGCGAAGGGAAAGATACGCACTTTGCGTCCGAGTCGCACACGCCTTGAAAGGGAGCAGTGCGCTTCTAGGATGCACTCGGCTCCGATTGTGACTTCGGGTCCGATGACGCAGTAGGGGCCGATGACTGCGTCAGCAGCAACTTCAGCAGCTGGATCAACAATCGCGGTGGAGTGAATTTCTGCCATAAAACTTTCTAGGCAAAGCTATTCGCCTGCCGACACTTCGGACACTTCAGGCACTTCAGGCATGGGTAAGATCATCGCGCTGATTTTACCCTCAGCGGCGCGTTTGCCTTCCGGGTTTTGGATGAAAAATGACGAGGTAGAAAAACGCTTGCGGGCAACGATGACTTGGCAGGTAATCCGCACCGTGGTGGATGGCGGAACAATAGCGCGGAACTTCACTTCATCTACGCCCGCCGCCAAGACAAGCTGCGGCGTACCGCCTTCTTGCTCACGGGTTCGGTTGAGCAGAATGACACACGATTGCGCGGCGGCTTCAATCAGCACTACGCCAGGCGTGGTTGGATTTCCTGGGAAATGCCCACGAAAAAAGTCTAGGTCAGGATGGGTATCAAATTCGGTGACAATTGAGTCGTTTTGCACTTCCAAGACGCGACTGACGAAAAGAAACGGTGGGCGTTGTGGCAGGTAGCGCAGAAGTGCTTCGCCATCCAAAAGCGGAGTTTGAGTCATTGTGTTTTCTCCTCGTTCTTTAGGATTTATTTTTCGCTGTTGGTGGTGCTGTGCTTATCGGTGCTGGCTTTGCTTTGTGTATCGCTTTGCCTATTCCCCTGCCTATCGCCTTGCCTACTGCCTTGCCTATCGCTTTGCCTATTCCCCTGCCTATCGCCTTGCCTATTGCTTTGCGTATCGCCCTGCGCGAGTCGTCTTAGAGCGGCGAACATACGGCGGGTTTCACGCAGTGGCAGGGCAGGATTACCCGTAACAAAAGCTCCTGCAGGAACATCACGGGTTACGCCAGCGAGTCCGCCGATGCGGGCTTTATCGCCGATGGTTAGATGGTCGGAAATAGCAGCTTTACCCATTACTTCTACGCCCTGCCCCAGCGTTGTGCTGCCTGCGATGGAAACACTGCTGTAAATTGCTGAATAGGCTCCGATGCGGACATTGTGTGCGAGCATTACATCTTCGGCGATTTTGGTGCCGCGTCCGATGTGGGTGGCGTGGAGAGTTGCGCGAGCGATTGTTGTGCCTGCGCCGATTTCTACATCATCTTCTATAACGACACAGCCAAGGTGTGGCAGGGAAACAATACCGCTTTCGGGTATTGGGTCAGGCACGACATATCCGTAGCCGCGCATACCAATGGAGGCGTTGGCGTGGATTACACAGCGATTACCGATCTGGGCGTAATAGATTGTGCTGTTGGGAAAGACTTCACAGTTTTCGCCGAGTGTGACTCCTGCGCCGATGACGACATTGGCGTGGATGCGTGTCTTGTCTCCGATGGTGGCTCCTGAGCTGATAACGGCACCTGCGGCGATGGATAGATTTGCGCCAAGTTGTGCGCCGTCTTCTATGGTGGCGTGGGGAGAAATTCCGCTTGGCTCGGCGTATGCGGGTTCGGCTAGAGCTTTCTGCAGGGAGGCAAAAGCCAGCCGCGGATTATCTGCCACCAGAAAGCAGATGGGCAATTTGGCTAGGGCTTCGGCTTCTGTCTCCACAAGAGACGGAGCAACAAGGCATAGCGCGACTGTGCTTTGTGTTAGCTCGGCGGTGAGCCGTGTGCCTGTGTAGAAGGCTAAAACGCCATCTGGGGTTTGCTGGCTATTTTGCTCCGCACCTTGCCCCCTAATTTGCTCTGTGGCTTGTCCTGTGGCTTGTGGAGCGGCTTGTGGCGTATTTGGTGTGCTTTGCCCCCTAGTCTGCTCTATGCCCTTCCCTGTGGCTTGTAGAGCGGCTTGTGGAGTGGCTTGTCTGCCTTGCCCCCTAGCCTGCTCTATGCCCTTCCCTGTGGCTTGTGGCTTGCCCTGTGTGCCCTGCCCCCCACTTTGCCCCCTAATTTGCTCTGTGGCTTGTCCTGTGGCTTGTGGAGTGGCTTGTGGCGTATCTGGCGTGCCTTGCCCCCTAGCCTGCTCTATGCCCTTCCCTGTGGCTTGTAGAGTGGCTTGTGGAGCGTTCTGTGGCGTATCTGGCGTGTTCTGCTCGCGATCTTGGGTCAAGGCTCCGAAGCGATGAAAGATTCGCGATTCGTCAAAGTTTGGTCCTGCTACCAGCCCGAAGGGTTGCAACAAGTCTCCTGCTCGGAGCGGCTTGGCGAGACGAAAAAACGGCGGGGCGGAATCCATCGCTTTTCACACCCTTGTTGGCAAGCGGCTCGGACGGAATACCCCTTTCTGCCAAGCCACGAGTCCCACTTACGGCAGAGGCAACTCAGCGAGCTTTTGCTCGGCTTGGGTCACACTAAGTGCGACATTGAGCTTTTCCAAGACTTCGGCGGTGATTTCTAGGTCTGCGGTGAGCAGAAACAAAGTGTCTTTAGAAAGCACTGCATCGGCTCCGCGTTCGGCGGCGATTTCTTCGGCGAGGCTAAGGGCGAGGGTTTGCACTTCTTCTAGTCCTTCGCGCAGGGTACGTTCTAGTTCGCCGCTGTATTGGTCTGCGCTTTCGTTGAGTTCTTGGGCGCGTTTCTGGATATCAGCGGCTTGTTCGGTGAAGACTTCTTCGCTAAGCACATCGCGTTGTGCTTGCAGGTCGCGATTTTCGGCGAATAGATTTTCTTCACGGTCGCTGAGAGTTGCAAGTACAGTTTCTTCGCGCTCGCGTAGTTTGTCGCGCAGGGAGAGCACAGAAACTGCATTACGGAAGACTGCGTCTAGGTCTAGCACCACGGCACTAAACGCGGCGGAGTCTTGCGCTGATGCGTCAGCGACAGGGCGCAGTGCTGTGCTTATTCCTAGAGCGAGAGCGATGATAAGAGCGTAACGAACGAGTGAAAGTTTCATTGTTTCGGTTTCCTTTACGATTTCGGAGTGGATTTAGAACTCTCCACCGATGGTGAAAAGAAAGTTTTCGGTTACATCAAATTTTTCTTTACGCAGGGCTCGTGACCAGTTGAAGCTGAGTGGGCCCAGGGGTGAACGCCAGAAGAATCCGCCACCGATGGCGGCACGCAGGTTGCGGCTATCGTGGACAGCGGGGATTTGTTCGTCTGCATCATCTCCATCGCCGCCTTTGGCTTTTGTTTTGGCGGCATCGTGTCCGAAAACTGAACCTGCGTCACCGAAGACAAAGCCGCGTATATCCAGCTCTTCGGAGAAGCCGATTGGAAAGTCAACCTGCAGAGTGCTTTTGTAGTAGTACTTACCACCAATCGCGGCGTTGGAAGAAACATCGCGCGGGCCCAGTCCATAGAAGTCAAAGCCACGGAAGCTACTGCCGCCGAGATAGAAGCGGTCTGAAGAAGTGGTTTTTTGTCCGATGCCGTTGATGTGTCCTGCTTCTGCGCGGGCTTGGAATACGCTTTTTGCAGGACGCGCCCGATTGCGGCGTATCGGCCAATACTTTGCCCCGCTAATCGTGGAGCGAACATAGCGAATATCTCCGCCGAGTCCGACTGTGTCGTTGAAGAGCTCTATGACTTCGCCTTCTGTGGGATTGAATCTATCGTCGCGGCGGTCGTAGGTGATGGTTTGTGAAATACCCGAACGGTATGTGCTTCTGTCTTCGTCTTTAATGCTGGAAGGCAACTTGCCTTCGTCTTTTACATCAATGCGGGTTTGGCGCAGGGTGTAGCGGATAACATGGCGTGTGTAGTCGTTGATATCGTATCCTGCGCGGGCGGCGAAGCCTGTGCGGATACGATTGTATCCGCTGCTATCAAAGTCGGTTTTGACGCGGAAGACATCTCCGCCGACGAGCAGGGGTCTGCCGAGAAACCACGGCTGGGTGTAGGAGAAGTCAATATCGTCGCTGGTGGAGCCCAAGCTTGTAGAAAGCGCGATTTTGCGTCCTGTGCCGAGCAGATTGTTTTCGGTAATGCGAGCTTTGGCGGAAAATTTTGTGGTGGTTGAGTAGGCGGCACCGAAGAATAGTCCGCCAGTGGATTGTTCTTCTACTTGGGTTTTCAGTACAACTTGCTCGGGTGTGGTGCCTTCTTCTTCTTCAAGGTTGAGCGAGCGGAAATATCCAAGGTCACGAATTTTCTTTTGCGACAAGCGCACGGCGGCGCGATCATACGGACTCCCCTCTGAAATACGAAATTCGCGGCGGACAACTTTATCTTCGGTGCGTAAGTTTCCTTCAATGTCTATGCGTTCAACATAGATTTCTGCGCCTTCTTCAATGCGGTATTCTACATTGACTTCGCGGCGGTCGCGATCTAGATCGGTTTCGTAATCTACTTGCACGAAGGCGTAGCCGAACGAGCCTACTTCTTCTTGCAGGGCTTCTACATCTTCGTCAAGGATTCCTTCGTCGTATCGTTTGCCTTGTTTGGCGGCGAGGAATTTTTTGAGTGGTTCGGCTTCAATATCACCGCTTTCGGCTGTGACTGTGACGGCTCCGAAGTCGTATTGCACGCCTTCTTCTACGACGAAGGTTACGGCGAAGCCGTTGCGGGTTGGCAGGTATTCGGCGGTGGCGGAGATGACCTGAAACTCGGGGTATCCTTCGCCGCGATAGAATCGTCCGAGTAATTCTCTATCAACGCTGAGTCGTTCTGGGTCGTAGATATCGGAAGACGAGAGAAAGCGAAACCACGCTTTCGGACGAGTCAGAATAATGCGGCGTAGGCGATTGTCTGAGTAAGCGTCATTGCCGATAAAGTCTATGGAAAGAATTTGAATTGGATTTCCTTCGTTGATTTCAAAGACTAGGTCAACGCGGTTTTGGTCGCGGGCAATGGTTTGCGGATTAATTTGCACTTCATAGAAGCCACGGCGGCGATAGATTAGGTTAAGTCTGTCCAAAGCGCGGCGGACTGCAGTCGGAGTAAAAACATCGCGTTCGGCGAGTGGAACTTCACTGGCAAGGGTATTGTCATCTACCCGGTCATTTCCTTCAAAGGCGATGCGTGAGATGACGGGGTTTTCTTCTACGATGATGATGAGCTGATTGCCTTCGCGTTCAAATCGTACATCCCGAAACAGATTGGTTTCAAAGAGTGCTTTTAAAGCTGAGTCCAAGAGTTGCGAAGAAAAGGGGTCACCTTCGGCGAGTCCTGTGCGTGAGATGACACTTTCTACTTCTACGCGTTGATTGCCCTGTACTTGGAAGCTGGCGATTTGTCCGCCTTCTTCTATGGTTTGGGCGTGTGCTTTGTCTGTGCCTAGAACAAGGCTTGCCGTGGCGAGGGCAAGGCACAGGGCTAGGGACAGTACAGGCAGTACGGAACGCGCTATCGGAAGGGCTCGCATGGTATTGCGTAGGTGTTGCGCTCGCATGGTGTTGCGTTAGGTGTTGCGTAAGTGTCGGGTAGGTGTTGCGTAGATCTTGCGTCTATCTAAGGAGTAGAAAAGTTCGCGGATGGGAATTGGCAGGCAGAACGCGCCCAGACAGGCACGGAGAATAAGCCCTGCATGATTTGTGAGTGTATCCTAGCCTGCCCAGTAGTGCGATAGGTCATTCCAGAAGACGAAGACGAAAAGGGCTAGGATTAGTGCCAATCCGATTCGGTAGCCGATTTCTTGGGCTTTGATGGGCATGGGTTTGCCGCGTAGCCACTCGTAGGAGTAGAAGACCAAGTGTCCGCCGTCTAGCACGGGGATTGGGAACAGGTTGATGAGTCCCAAGTTCAGGGACAGGACTGCCATAAACCACAGGAGCGAAGGTGCACCGCCTTCTGCCATCTTGCCTGAAAGCTCGGCGATACGGATGGGCCCGCCAAGTTCTTCGGTGCCGCGTCTGCCTGTGATGATCTGCCCGACAGCACGGAGGGTTAGCATACCGATTTCCCAAGTTTCCTGTACGGAACCGACAGCGGCGGCGGGAATAGACAGCTTGACGAATTCTGTACCCGAAGCGGCAATACCAATGCGCGGAGTGCGAATTGTGCGCCCTGTAATATCTTCTACTTCCACGAAGGCGGGTACGAGCGGCACGGAGAGTTGATTTCCGTTGCGTTCAATGACGAAAAGCATTTCGCGGTCTAGGGTGATTTGCACGATCCGTTGCAGGTCTTGGAAACGTTCAACGGGTGTGCCGTCTACGGATAGGATTCTATCGCCTGCTTGTAGTCCTGCGGCTTGGGCGGGAGAGTCGGGCACGACTTCACCGATAACGGGTGGAGTCATTGCTTGTCCGATGAAAAGCAACATACCGAACAGCACGGCGATGGTGAAGATAAAGTTTGCCATTGGCCCTGCCAGGACAATGGCGAATCTTTGTCCGACTCGTTTGTGGTGGAATGACAAGCTGCGTTCTTCGTCACTCATTGTGCGGAGTGTTCCGCCTGCCCAGCTTTGGGTTTTGTTGAGTTCTTGTCCCTGTTGTGTTGCGTGTTGCGTGGCGTGTTGTGTTGTGTGTTGTGCTTCTGCGACTCGTGCCACTTGTGGCGTGGCTTGCGTGGCTTGTGCGGCAGCTTGTCCTTGTGCGGTTTGCGTAGCCTGTTGTGCGACTGGACTACTGCTCTCTACGGCGGTTTCTTTTGCGGGACGAGAAAAGGGGTCAGCGTCTCCGAACATTTTTACATAGCCGCCGATGGGGAAGATGCAGAATTTCCAGCGGGTGGCGTGGCGGTCATTGAAGCCGAAGATTTCTGGACCCATTCCGACGGAAAAGGCTTCTATCTTTACGCCGTTCCAGCGTGCGACAAGGTAGTGCCCCAGCTCGTGGACAAACACCAGTACGGTGATGACGACGAGAAAGGGCAGTAGCAGGTCAGTTGTGAAGGAGAGAATTGCACTCATAATTGGAATTTAGCACCTCCCAGAAGAAGCGGCAATTTTGCGCGGTCAGCCGCGACAATTTGTAAAATTCGGCGGTTTGGATTGAAGGGGTGGATTTATCCCCCAGTTGGAATTTACCCCCTATTGATAAGGGGTGAATTTACCTCCCAGTTGGAATTTACCCATAGTTGGAATTTACCCCCCCATTGAAAGGGGTGAATTTACCCCCCAGTTGAAGGAGTGGATTGACAGGCTAAACGAATAGACTTGATTACGGGGAGTCGTTTGAGGACAATTTTGACGGGGCTTTTGATAGGGCTAGGGTTAGGCAATTCCACGGGCGGGAGAATTGCTTTGCGCGAATAGGCGTGTGGTTTCGGCTTGCAGGGCAGCTACTTCGTCCAGCCCTTGCGGAGCCGCTTGCGCACCACTTGCGGCAATGGCTTGGTCTATGAAGCGGTGAATGGCGTTGAAACCTATCCGCTGGGCAAGGAAAGCTTCCACGGCGATTTCGTTGGCAATGGAGAAAACCGCAGGAGCTGCACCCCCAGAACGCAAAGCCGAACGGGCAAGCCGCAAGGCAGGAAACGCCGCTGTGTCGGGTTCTAAAAACTCGCAACGCGACAGATCGTGCAACGAAAGCGGCTCTGATGCAGGAGCCGAGTCAGAATAAAACAGCGCATGGGCAAGCGATAGATTCATATCAGGACGAGAAAAGTGTCCGAAGCTTGTACCATCGTGGCAAATCACCATTCCGTGTAGAAGTGATTGTGGGTGAATCCAAGTTTCAATTGCGTCTTCGGGCATATCAAACAGAAAGTGGGCTTCAATAAGTTCTAGCCCCTTATTGGCGAGCGTTGCTGAGTCAATGGCGTTTTTGCGTCCCATTGACCAGATGGGATGTTTTAACGCTTGCTCGGGAGTCACACTTTCCAAGGCATCAGCAGAAAAGCCCAGAAATGGCCCACCGCTCGCCGTAAGGACAAGCTTTGCCACTTGGCTTGGCGGTATTTTCTCCAACAGGCGAAACAGCGCGTTGTGTTCTGAATCTACAGGCAGGAGTCGGGCTTTAGATTTACCCACTTCACGCCTGAACCACTCCCCCGCCACAACTAAGGCTTCTTTGTTCGCCAGCAGAATATTCGCCCCTGAAGCCACAGCCGCCAAGGTAGGGGCAAGCCCCGCTGTGCCGCTAATTCCTGCCACTACCTTGTCGGCTTGGCGGGACGCGGCTTCTATGACTGCTTGGTCTCCAGCGGCACATTCTATAGAAGTGCCACTCAGAGCCTTCTGTAGCCCCCTGTAAGCCGATTCGTCAGCAATAGCGGCAAAACCCGCCTTGGTGCGTAAAGCCGCTTCAGCGAGCTTCTGAGACGAACGGTGAGCCGTCACCGCCACCACAGAAAACTCGTCAGGATGCGCCGCGACAATATCAGCCGTTTGCCGCCCAATAGAGCCTGTAGCTCCTAGAAGTGTGACTGAAGTAGTCATTGCCTGAAAAATCCGCTCTGATTGGCTCAAGACAGAATCAGAGTAAAAAGAAACCAGAAGACAAAAGCCGCCAGCAGACTATCGGTGCGGTCTAGAAAGCCACCGTGCCCTGCTAACAGCTGCCCGCTATCCTTGACGCGGGCGTAGCGTTTGACAGCGGACTCTGCCAAGTCGCCGAGCTGGGCGACGACTCCTGTCAGCAAAGCCCAGATGGCAAAATGTTCGGCATTGGCAAGGCTATTCTCCAAGCCAAGAGCAAACGGAGCCAGCACCACACCCACGCAGACCGAACCGATAAGCCCGCTAATGGCTCCTGCCCAAGTCTTAGACGGACTCACCTTCGGCATAAGCTTTATCCCACCAATCTTTTTGCCACCAAGCCAAGCGGCGGAGTCGCCTGCCCAGACCACAAGCAAAATCCAAAAGACAAACCCGCCGCGTTCGGTGAGTCCGCGTAGATAGACCCAAGCAATCAGAGCCAAGCCGATGTAAAAAGCTCCGAGAGCAAAAATCCACAAACGCCGAGCCGAAAGCGCAGGCACACGGACTCTGCGTTCAACAATGCTCGCGGCGGCTAGCGTTGCCACAAGCCAGACCAAGGCAAGGGCTATGCCACTGGTGGCGAAGATTGGCACCAGCAAAAGCGAGAGGAAAACCCAAAAGCCCCCTGCGGTGATGAGCTGTTCTTCTGGCTCGCCAAAGAAAGTTGATGCGCTTGTTTGCTCTTGGTCACGGCGGACAAGAATTAATCTCCGCCATTCGGAAGCGGCTATTCCGCCGGCGATGACTGCCAGTAGGGTAGAGAAAAATCCGCCGAGATAGACGAAGAGCAGAGTCCAAGCCAGCGGAAAGGCTAGGCTACGGGCACGATGGCGAAAATCTTCAGCCAGTGAATCTTTGCGTGAATCGTTAGCTGAATCGTTGTGCGAGTCATTGCCTGATGCACCTGCCCCTGCCCTGCCCGCGTGGAAGTGTTTTTCGTAGTGGACTTTCCAAGTGGCAAAGACTTCACGCGGATCGCGTCCATAAAACGGCGAGCGCGAAAAAGGCGAGCGGGCAGAAGACTCGCCTGACTCGTCTTCTACAATTTCCACCTTAACCGACACCTTATCGGAGTCACCATCCGTGGAGTCTTTACCCACAGAATCCCTACCCACAGAATCCCTACCCACAGAATCAATACCCGTGGAGTCTTCCCCTGCCCTGTCTCTATCGCTTGTCCTGTCGCTCACGCTATTCGCCCCGTATTCACCGCCCTGTATTAGCCCCGTATTCGCTCTGTATTCGCTCTGTATTAGCCTTCTTTGGCTTGGGTGGTGGTTGTATGCCCTAAACCACCGAATCGCCGCTCACGAGCCGCATATGCGTCCAGAGCGGCTTGTAAGTGGCTTTCGCGAAAGTCTGGCCACAGGCAATCCGTAAAGACCATTTCTGTATAGGCAAGCTGCCAGAGCATAAAGTTGGAAAGCCTGTGCTCTCCGCCAGTTCGGATCAGCAAATCAGGGTCAGGAATATCAGGAGCAAGCAAAAACTGGCGAAACCGCTCTTCGTCTAAATCTTCAGGCACTTCGTCTCCACGGGCTATGGCTTCTTGCCACTTCTTCGCGGCTTGGACAATTTCTGCTCTCCCGCCATAGTTCAAAGCCAAGACCAGCGAGAGTCCATCGTTATGGACCGAGCGTTTTTCTACCGAGGCAAGCATTGCCACCAGGTCAGCGGGAATTCCTGTGCGCTTGCCGATAACTCTTACCCGCACGCGGTTGCGTAACAGTTCAGGTACTTCGCCGTGGAGCCCCCGCCGCATCAACTCAAATAAGCCCGAGACTTCATCGCTCGGACGCGACCAGTTTTCAGACGAAAAGCAAAACAAAGTCAGCCACGGAATACCCGCTTGCGCAACGGTTTCTACGAGTCGTCTTGTGGCTTCAACGCCGTGGCGATGGCCTTCCATGCGTGATAGTCCGCGGGTTTTTGCCCACCGCCCGTTGCCGTCCATGATGACAGCCAGATTGCGCGGCAGGGTAGAGCGGGAAGGCAGGCGGGTCATCAGACGGAAGTTATATCCTTTTCCTTCTCAGCAAGGAGCGAATCAATCTTGCCAACAAACGAGTCGGTGAGTTCTTGCACTTCGGCAGACAGCTTGCGCAGTTCGTCTTTACCGATTGCGCTATCTTTCTCGTCTTTGCGTAGGGCTTCTACGCCATCGCGGCGTACATTGCGCACGGCGATGCGGGCTTGCTCGGCGTATTTGGAGCCAAGCTTCACCAGTTCTTCGCGGCGTTCTTGGCTTAGGGGCGGGATGGTTATGCGAATGGTTGCGCCTTCGGGCATGGGGTTTAGCCCCAAGTCGGAGTCACGAATAGCCTTCGCCACCGCTTCTACCTGACCTGCATCCCAGACCTGCACCACCAGTGTGCGCGGATCTGGAGCCGACAAGCCCGCCAACTGCTGGATAGGCATTTTTGCTCCGCCATAGGCAGAGACCTGCACGGGGTCAAGCAGGGCTGTGCTGGCTCGTCCTGCCCGCAAGCCTGAGAGATCACGGCGGAAGACTTCCAGTGCCTTCTCCATACGCTCTTGCAGATTGGCTTTGTCGTAGCCACTCATTTTCTTCTTGTCGCCTTTCTTTTTGCGGCTTTTCTTTTCGCTGGCGTTTTACCCGTAGCTTTTTTAGCGATTTTTTTCTTTCCTGTTTTTCGCGTGGCTTTGCGAGCTGTTTTTCTGCTCGCTACTTTCTTACCTGTTTTCTTACTTGCCTTCTTGCCTGTTTTCTTACTTACCTTCTTGCCTGTTTTCTTACTTGTCTTCTTGCCTGTCTTCTTACTTACCTTCTTGCCTGTCTTCTTCTTAGAAGCCGCTGTACTTCCTGTCTCTATTTCTGAGTCGTACAGAGTCTTTTGGTCTCCTGCGATACGGGTGAAATTGCCCTGTCCTTCAGCAACCCGTGAAAAGCCCCCCTGAACCAACAACGAGAAAACAATCAACGGAGTCCCTGTCGTCATCAGCAAGGCAAACGCGGCTCTATCCATTACCTGTAGGTCACGATGGAGTGCATCCTTGAAATTCACCGAAGCAAACCGCTTGGCATTTTTGTTGCGTTCAGGATCTCCGTCATAGACACCATTGACCTTGGTGGCTTTGAAGATTAAATCGCACTCCAACTCGGCGGCTCGCAAGACTGCGGCTGTATCCGTAGAGAAAAATGGATTCCCTGTACCCCCCGCGAAGATCACCACCTTGCCTTCATCTAAAAGTGTTTTGGCACGGTCGTGGTTGTAGGGTTCTACATAGCCGCCAAAGGCGAAAGTGCCTTGCACATGGGTTTCAACGCCAAGGGTGCGCAGATGCGATTGAATTGCCAGGGCGTTAATTGCTGTCCCGAGCATACCCGCGTTATCACCAAGGATACGATCAATTCCCGCGCGTTTGGCTTTGGTGCCACGGATTAGATTTCCTGCCCCAACGACAACTGCAACCTGCTTGCCCCGCCCTGTCACGGCACGAATATTTTCGGCGACGCGTTTTAGCGTGGGTCCGTGTAGTTCTTGTCCGCGTGGACCGCCGAGCATTTCGCCCGAGACCTTGAGCATACAGCGTTGCCACTGTCCGCTGAAGATTTGCTCAGTCGTTGCCGACTTCGGAGCAGACTGGTTTCGTGCGCGTCTTTTCGTTGCCATAAGATGTTTTGCGGTTCGGAGATAGAGTCATTCGGTGGCGGATGGTTTTTCTCCTCCTTCACCGAGTGCAAGTCGGGCAAAGCCCACAATAGACAAACCGCTACCTGCTTCGGCTAGGGCTTCTTTGACCTTCTGTTTGGGTTCTAGTACCCAAGGCTGGTCTAGCAGACACGACTGCTCGTAGAAGCGGCGCATTTTGCCTTCTAGGATTTTTGTTGCGACTTCAGCAGGCTTACCCTGCTCGGCGATAATACCTTCTTGGACTTTCCGTTCGCGGGCTACAATTTCAGCCGCAAGCGAGTCCCCATCTAGAGCAAGCGGAGCAGACGCCGCGACATGCATTGCCAGCATCTTGGCGAATTCGTCTGTTGCGGAGTCTTTGCTTCCTTGCAGGGCGACAAGCACTCCGATTTTGCCAACCGACTCAGAATACTTGTTATGCACATAAGCCGTAACTGCACCGTCTTCTGCTTTCAGATGGGCGACTTGCGAAATTTTTGCGTTTTCTCCTAGTTCGGCGATTGCCGCTACCAACTGCTCGGACACCTTGCCGCTTTCCCCTTCTGCATCTAGCAAGGCTTCAACCGAAGAAATTCCCTTGTCTAAAGCTGTTGTTGCGAAGCTGTGCGCGAGCTTAGAAAAAGCTTCTGTGCGGGCTACGAAATCGGTTTCGCAGTTGAGCTCAACCAAGACTCCTGCATTGCCATTGACAGCAACGGCTACGGCACCTTCGCGGGTTTCGCGTCCTGCTTTTTTGGCGGCGGAAGCTTCACCGCTTTTACGCAACGCGTCTAGTGCTGTTTCTAAGTCTCCATCGCATTCGGCCAAGGCTTTTTTGCACGCCATCATTCCCGCCCCTGAACGGGCGCGGAGTTCTTTGACCTGTTCTGCGGTTACTGTCATTAGACTGACTCCACGGTTGTCGGCGTGGTGGTGTGCGCCGTTGGTTCAGCCGTGTCAGGAGTCGTCTCTGGCTCTGCTACTTGTGCTTCTGTGGCTTGCATTTCTGTGGCTTGTGTTTCTGTGGCTTGCGTTTCTGTGGCTTGTGTTTCTGTAGTAGGCGTTTCGGTAGCAGAAGTTTCCGTAGCCGAAACTTCAGCAGAAGCCATTTCACTTCCTGCCATTTCACTTCCTGCCATTTCACTTCCTGCCATTTCGCTTCCTGCTATGGCGGAAGTAGCAGACACTTCTGCGGCGGCTCCTAAGTCTTGTCCTTCGACTTGCGCGACGGTCTGCAGGTGCTTGCCGACTCCGTCTAGGATTGCCTGACTAATTAAGTCTAAGTACAGCTGGATGGCACGGGTTGCATCGTCATTGGCAGGTATTGGATAGTCAATATCGTCAGGATCGCTATTGCTATCCACGGGCGCGACAATCGGAATGGAAAGCCGCTTGGCTTCGGCTATGGCGATGGACTCGCGATTTGTGTCAATGACGATTAGTGCGTCGGGAATTCCGCCCATACCGACGATACCGCCGAGTGCTTTTTCAAGCTTGTCGCGTTTGCGGATCATGCGTACTTGTTCTTTCTTAACCAGCTCGTCGGCGGAAGTTTCTAGCCGTTCGTTGAGTTCTTGCAGAAGCTTTAGCGAAGCGGATACGGAAGTCCAGTTGGTAAGCATTCCGCCGAGCCAGCGGTGATTGACATAGTACTGGGCTGATTGTTCGGCGGCGGCACGGACAGCGGGCGCGGCTTGTGGTTTGGTTCCGACGAAAAGAAATCTTCCGCCTTTGGATGCGGTTTCTGACAGAAATTCTATTGCGTTCCGAAACAGCGGCACGCTTTGTTCTAAATCTAAGATATGGACTCCATTACGAACGCCGAAGATGTATTTTTCCATCTTTGGGTTCCAACGGCGTGGTGTGTGGCCGAAGTGCGCTCCTGCTTCTATGAGCAGGCGCAGGCTGACATTGGGAACGGACATAGGCTTTTCCTCTAGTTCCAGTTGGTCTTCCGCGGAGATGCTGGATGTGGCTCCAGACTGGAACGCCCAGCCGACTTGTTTGTGGCGGGCACTCCGCGTGTGAGATGGTAGATAGATAGCAGTGGCGGGCGTGGGGTGCAAATTGTCTTTTTTCTGGCTTACGCCCCCTAGACATAGCTTGCGGACAATTGAAAGCAACTTTTCTAGAGCTAGATATACCCCCAGCACCTAATATCTCCCCCTAACTCTATCCATCAAACTGTACCCCTAACTCTATCCCTCTAACTGTACCCCTAGTAAAAACCCCCATACCCCCCCCCTATAAGTTTGAGGACAATTTTAAAGTAGCTTTTCTAGAGCCAGATATACCCCCAGCACCTAATATCTCCCCCCGCACGGGGGATAGGTTTGCGGACAATTGCAAAGCCGCTTTATAGGCGTATTTTATGGGACTATAAAAGGCGTCTGTGGGCTATGCTGGCGTCTTGGCGTATCTTGCCCTCGTATCTTGCCCTCGTATTTTGCCTTCTAGGAGTTAAACAACACGATGCAGTGGGTTTTGGCAGTCTTACCCTATCCGTTGGTGGATCCTGTGGCGTTTTCGCTCGGTCCGCTGGCGTTTCGCTGGTATGCCCTAGCGTATCTGGTTGGAGCCTTATGGGCTTGGTGGTTCTTGCGGCGGATTTCTTACGCGGCGGCAACAGGCGGCTTAGACGGAGCCATCACCGATTGGACAATTGAACGCGACAAGCGGGCGCGTGGACCATCGTGGGCGCATGTCGGCGTTGGCGAAGCAGAAGCTGACAGCGAAGACGCGGTGGGCGAGGCGACTCAAGACGCGGTGCGCGAGCGCAAGCGCAAGGCACAACGGATTGCGCGGGAAACGCGGCGGCGTACACAGCGGCGCACGGGCAGGCGGGCGCGGGTGCGTCATCGCCATAAAGCAGGCCACGAAGAGCGGGAGCGCACTGAAGCCTTAAAAGCTGAGATGAAGGGAAGATTACGCACCCGCGAGCGTGACAAAGGCGACACGAGCGAGCAAACCCCATCCGATGCGCAAGATAGCCGTGCGCAAAAATCGCGGCGTAAGTCTGTGGCGAACGAGTCGCGTAGAATGCATGGACGCTTAACCTTTGTGCCGCCAGCGGCGATTGATGAATTTGTGGCTTGGTCTATTTTTGGAATTCTAATCGGCGGCAGGCTTGGCTATGTGCTTGCCTATAACGCTGAATACTATTTTGCCAACCCAATGGATAGTTTAGCTTTGTGGCAGGGTGGAATGTCATTCCATGGTGGTATGTTGGGTGTGGTGATTGCGGCGGCTTTATATGCGTGGATACGCGGTGTGCCATTTTTGGCTTTGACGGATTTACTAGCACTGGGTTGCACTGTTGGTTTATTTTTGGGGCGGGTTGCGAATTTCATCAACGGCGAGCTATACGGACGCACAAGCGATGTGGCTTGGTCTTTTGTCTTTCCCAACGCGGGAGAAGACTCGCGTCATCCGAGTCAGCTTTATGAAGCCTTGGCGGAAGGGTTACTGCTCTTTGCCTTCTTGGGGCTTCTGGTGCGTATGGGTGCGCTCTACCGCCACGGACTTGTATCCGCGTGGTTTTTGTTGGGCTATGGCACGGGGCGGTTTTTGATTGAATACACCCGCGAGCCTGATGCACAGCTTGGGCTTCTGTGGTGGGATTTATCGGCGGGGCAATGGCTATCTGTGCCGATGTTGGTCTTGGGGCTTATTCTTCTGTGCTTGCCGACAGGGCGCATTGATCCGTTGCGTCCTTGACCTTGTGCTTAATCTTTATCGTAGAGCGTGGCGCAATCCCTAGAAGAGCTTTTACGGCGGCAGATACGCCGCGATGGAGCGATACCGCTAGACCACTTCCTAGCCTTTAGCACGAGCCACTACTACGCCACGGCAGAGCCTTTCCCTAGTTTGGGGACAAGTGTGGAAACAAGTTTGGAGACAAGTTTGGAGACAACAGACACGCCACAGAGCGAAACCGAACCCAGCGGGCAAGACAGAAGAGTACAGGGCGATTTTACGACTGCTCCTGAAACTTCGCAGGTCTTTGGTGAAATCTTGGGCTTGTGGCTTGCTGACCAGTGGCGGAAAGTCCATACCCCTAACCCGTGCCTTCTTGCCGAAGCAGGAGCAGGCACAGGCCGACTCTTTGCTGACCTGTGGCAAGCCATTGCCAAAGCGGATGCAACTTTTTGTGCGGCGGTGCAGCCGCACTTGATTGAGACGAGCGCAACGCTACGCAAGGCACAGGAAACGCGACTTGCTACGCTTTCCCCACCTGTGGAAGCAACTTGGCACGAAAGTCTTGGCACTGTACCGCGTGGAGCTTTATTTTTTCTTGCCAACGAGTTTTTGGATGCACTGCCAATCCGCCAGTATGTTTTTACGCAAGGCAAGTGGCACGAACGCGGAGTCACTTTAGACCAAGACAAGTTAGCCTTTTGTCTTTTGCCTGCTCGTCCGCCTGTGCCTGTGGTTGCAATCGATGGAAAATACAGGAATACGCCTTTTGTCGTGGAGCTATCTCCCCAGCGTGAAGCGGCAGTGGCTTTAATCGCCGAGCAAATCGCTGTGCATAATGGTGCAGCTTTACTGATTGATTACGGCTATGAAGAAGCGAGCGGGCAAAGTACTTTGTCGGCGATACGCGGACACAAGCCTGCTGAAGTTTTGCGCCACTTGGGGCAAACGGATTTATCTTCGCATGTAGATTTTACTGCCTGTCAGCGGGTAGCCGAAAACGCGGGAGTCGTGGCACGACTTTCCACGCAACGCGATTTTTTACGCAACCACGGACTAGAACAACGCGCTACTGCCTTGCCTGAACCTGCGGCACGGGCGGCAGGTAATCTTGTGGAGACAAATGGCTTGGGTGATTTTCGTGTGCTGGCTTTGACCCGTGATTAAAGCCCATAGCGAAAGCCGATACTGAAAGCCGATAGCGAAACCCCTACCCTATTCTCGGCGTAGGCGGATACCGCGTGGCAAATCTCCGCCCTGAAACAGCGGAGCAATCTTGCGGCGGAAGCGAAAGACCAGCACCAAGCCCGCGACAAAACCGCCCAGATGGGCAAACCACGCGACTCCGCTTGTTGCACTTCCTGCGGAGTTTAAGATCTGAAAGATGAACCAGAAGCCAATCACCAGCCACGCCGAGATGAAGACAGGAAAGAACAAGATCGGCACAAGAATTTTTGCTTTGGGATATAGCACCAAGTATGCACCTAACACGCCTGATATAGCTCCGCTTGCTCCGACTAAAGGCACATCGGAGTCGGAAAACAAAGATACATGCACCAGACTTGCGATTACGCCACACAGCAAAAAGAAGAAGATAAAACGTTTATGCCCGAGTGCATCTTCTACATTGTCAGCAAAAATATGCAGGTAGAGCATATTGCCGAAAAGATGCAAAAACCCTGCGTGGAGAAAAGTTGCAGAAACCAACGTATGCAGGGCGAGTTCTTTGGGAATCACACCAAAGGTCAGGAAAGTCTGTTCTATCCGCCTTAAGGCTTCTGCGTCGTCGGCGAAGGCTTGCGGAAGCCACAGCAGCACACAGAGTGCCATAATGGCGTAAGTGGCCCAGGGGCGGCGTATCCAGACCCGTTTTTCTGTATCGTGGAGCGGTAGCATAAAAGCCCGTGCTAAATCCTGCGTTAAGTCCTGTGTTAAATCCTGCGTTAAAGTCTGCGTTAAATAAATTCGGCGATTACGGGGGTATGGTCAGATGCACCTTCTTCCGCCCGTGGAGTCCGATCAATTGTGCCCTGCTGGTATCTATCGGCGGCTTGCGGAGACAACAGCAAGTGGTCAATGCGTATTCCGTTATCTGAATCAAAAGCCCCGCCTTGGTAGCTCCAATAAGTCCAAGGAGTCGTATCGCTCGGCACGCGTTTGCCTGTGCTTAAGTCGTCAAGTGCATCCGCCCAGCCTTGGTTAAGCAGTCGGCGAAAGACTTGCCGCGACTCGGAACGATAAAGCGCATCGCTGTGCCAATCGGCTGGATTTACGCAATCGCGAGCGGTAGGAATAATATTGTAATCGCCAGCGAGTATTGCGGGGCGTTCAAGCTTGCGTAAGGTTTGGGCGTGGGAAACTAGGCATTGCATCCAATCCAGCTTGAGCTGAAACTTTTCGTGTATTGAGCCATCGGCGTTGTGGGTTGGATTTCCGTTCGGCAAATACAGCGTGGAGATGATCCACGAGTCCAGCTCAACTTCTAAGTAGCGGGCTTGTCCTGACGACTCGTTCGGCAAGGCGCGGAGTCGTTCAACGACTTTGAGTTCTTGCTTATAGACAACTGCGACTCCGTTGTACGACTTCTGCCCAACCAGCAAAGCGTCATAGCCCTGTGCCTGAAACAGAGCCAGCGGGAATTGGTTTTCTTCGCATTTAAGCTCCTGCAAGAGCAACAGATCAGGAGCGGCAGACGCAAGCCACTGGGTTATGTGTTCTTGCCGTCGCCGAACTGAATTGACATTCCAGGATGCGACTTTAAGTGCCACTTTATTTTCGCGTTTTGGTTTCGCGTTGCTGTTTAGCTATGGATTGAAATACGTGTGAGATACAAACTTAGACAGAAAACGAAACCCCACAGCCACAGGAAGCCGTTGCATTCGGATTAGAGACCACAAAGCGACTGCCGATGAGTTCTTGGGTGTAATCCAAAGTTGCGCCTTCTAGCAGGGGCAGGGAAGTTTTATCCACCAGCACTTGGGCTGAAGTTTTTGTATCGCTGATGGCGATATCGTCTGGACTTTTCTCACTCGGAGAGATCAGCGAAAACTGGTATTGAAACCCCGAACAGCCACCGCCTTCAACGATGAGCTTTAACACCTGCGCACCTGTACCATCTTGCTGACTCTTTTTTGACAGAGCGGCGATCTGGGCGAAGCCGCGTGGCGTGACCTGCAACGGATGGTCTTGTGTCGTGTCGGGTTGCATGCGCCCCATCCTTAGCGGTGTTCTGGGTTGGGAAAATCAAAGCGACAGCCTGCGTCCCATTCCGAACGCTGATTGCCGTGGGCGGGAATTCCGCCTGCATCTTTTAGCATACGCGCGAGATGCATTAAGTTCCAAGTCATAAACGTTGTGTTGCGGTTTGTGAAATCGTTTTCTACTCCGCCTGACTCTTTGTCTAGATATGAAGGCCCTGGCCCCGCTTCGCCGATCCAGCCTGCGTCAGCCTGTGGCGGAATTGAATAGCCGATATGTTGCAGGGCATACAAAACGCTCATCGCGCAGTGTTTAATTCCATCTTCGTTACCTGTGACCAAACAGCCTGCAACCTTTCCATAATAGGCGTATTGCCCGTGCTGATTTAAATCGCCCGAAGTGGCGTAGAGTCGCTCCACAACTTGAGTGCAAACACTAGACTTCTCGCCCAACCAAATCGGAGTCCCAACAATTAAAATATTCGCCTGCTTGACCTTTTCATAGACTGCAGGCCAGCCATCGTGCTTCCACCCATGTTCGCGCATATCGGGCCAGACTCCTGTGGCGAAGTTTTCATCCACGGCACGGACAAATTCCACCTGCACTCCATTAAGCTTCATAATCTCCTGGCTGATCTTCATCAAGCCTTCGGTATGCGAAACTTCAGGACTGCGTTTCAGGGTGCAGTTAATAAACAGCGCAGACAGATCCGAAAAATCCCACTCGGACTGACTGCACAGATCTTTTTGTTTTTGGTTAAGCTGAGTCATCACCTTCTTCCCTTATAACCTTCCCCCGTCCCCCAGTTACCCTACTCCCCACTTTAGCACACTTAACCCCAGCTTTATTACGCCCACTCGCGCCCCTAGGGGGGTGAATCTAATAACAGTCCCCATAGAGAACAGGGGGGAGAGAAGGGAAAGTTCTAAGTTCTACTCCCACTCTATGGTGCCTGGGGGTTTGGAAGTGATGTCGTAGACGACGCGGTTAATGCCGCGGACTTCATTGACAATCCGTGTCGCTACGCGGTTGAGAAAAGCGTGAGGCAAAGGTGCAGCTTCGGCAGTCATTCCATCGGTGGCAGTGACAGCCCGCAGGGCAATGGCTTCATCGTAGGAGCGTGCATCTCCCATCACGCCCACGCTTCGCACTGGAAGTAAGACCGCAAACGCCTGCCAAGTCTGGTCGTAAAGATTTGCGGCGCGTAATTCTTCTAAGAAAATCGCGTCCGCCTGTTGGAGCAAAGTCACACGGTCAGCGGTGACAACTCCAGGAATGCGTATCGCCAAACCCGGCCCAGGAAATGGGTGCCGCCATAAAAACTCGTGCGGCAAGCCGAGCAATGCACCCAATGCCCGCACTTCGTCTTTGAAAAGTGTGCGTAGTGGCTCCACCAAGGCTAGCTTCATACGCTCGGGCAAGCCGCCAACATTGTGATGACTTTTAATCGTGTGCGATGGGCCGCCGTGAAACGAAACCGACTCTATTACATCAGGATACAAAGTACCTTGCGCTAAAAACCAATTTGCAATTGTCCTTTCTGAATCTATATTCGCTGGACTCGTTTTACCCAAATTCGTACTACCCGAATGTATATCACCTGAACTTATAGTATCTGAATCCGTAGTACCTGAATCTATATCTGCCGAATTCACACCACGGAGCTGATTTACTTCCCGCTCAAAGACTTCAATAAAAGTATTGCCAATGCGCTTGCGCTTGTCTTCCGAGTCGGAAATACCATCCAGCACCGACAAAAACTGCGCCGATGCATCTACAACCCGCAAAGGCAAGCCGAGTCCTTCGGCAAAGAGTCGCTCTACTTCTTGTCGCTCGCCCTGCCGCAGTAAGCCCGTATCCACAAAGACACAAACCAGCCTGTCGCCAATCGCCTTATGCACCAGTGCCGCTGTTACGGCTGAGTCGACTCCGCCTGATAGGGCACACAGCACGCGCCCCGCCCCGCCGACTTGCCCACGAATAGCCGCCACGGACTCACTGGCAAAGGAGTCCATTGTCCAATCGCCGCGTAGCCTGGCAATACGGAGCGCAAAGTTACGCAACAACTCCGTGCCCGCGGGCGTATGAACCACTTCAGGATGAAACTGCACTCCGTACAGCTGCCGCGACTCGTCAGCCATAGCCGCAACTGCACTTCCCGTCTCAGCAATCGGCGTAAAGCCTTGCGGCAAAGTTTGCACCTTGTCGCCGTGGCTCATCCAGACTTCGTGTGACTCGCCTGTCCGCCACACACCTTCAAACAATGGCGAGTCGCGCAACACCTTTACGCTTGCCCGCCCAAACTCACGGCGATTTCCGCCTTCCGCCACCGTGCCGCCTAAAGCTTCAGCCATAGCCTGTTGTCCGTAGCAGATGCCCAGCACAGGAACTCCCAAGGCAAAAAGCCCAGAGTCGGCTTTATACTGCTTTTCGCCTCCCGCCAGCGAGTTGGGCCCGCCAGACAGCACCAGTGCCTTCGGCTCACGCCTGGTGATTTCTTCTGTCGCCGTAGTACAAGGCACAACTTCGGCGTAGCACCCCACTTCGCGCAATCGCCGCGCAATCAACTGCGTAAACTGCGACCCATAATCAAGTATCAAAACCAATTCGTGCATTGCTCTATGGACTCACTGGTTAGCTTCCTTCAACACTTTTTGGAATCTTTTCCATTTCCATCTAAGTGCTTTTATATTAGGCAATACACCTGTTGCTGTTTTTAATTTTCTTTGAGGAAAATTTAATTCTTGCTTTATTTCTTTTGATAAAAAAACCAACTTTTTACTTTCAGGGTTTATACCGAATAAATTGTTGTCAAACGCTGCATGATGATTTTTGCAAAGGACAATTCCATTACGCAAATCATCAGTTCCGCGTTCTGCTTTTGCGACAATATGTGCTGCATCTAAAAGATCTGGATGACGCACATTGCAAACAGCGCACTTGAGTCCATATTTTTCTATAAGACTAGAACGAAATTCACTCTGCCTTAGCCCTATTCTTTCCCTTGCAGATTTTACTTTCCCGCTTTCTTCCAACTCAAAGTCATCTGTTTCTTCGGTGGAGGGGGGAATTGGAGTTTCATTAATGAACTCAACTACAAAAGATTTATCGCTATCATCATACTTAACCACTTTGGCTAATTCTATTCTCTCATAAACACTTCTTCCATTTTTTCTCGCTGTATCACCTATAATTATAAAAATTGGCAAGTTTAATCTTTGTGCATTTTTTGACGCTTGCACTCTATTCCTATCTGCACCTCTATTGCTTGTATCAGGGTAAGCAAATTTAGCCCCATCTTCATTTATGTAATTAGTATAGCGATTTCCCCTAAGCCGAATAGATATAGTTGCACCAATTCCATCTTCCGTTAATGGCAAAGTGCGGGCTTGATCTACATAAGTTCCTGCTTGCGGATGATAAATGTCATTCTGTCTTACAAAAGACACAGGCACTTTATCTGCAGGAACATTGCCCCCAGAAATTCTTTTCATCTCCTCCCATAGAGCTTTTCGTCTCTCAAGCTCGGCGGCTATCAGCGCGTTCATTGGACAGGACACCAAGTAAAAAAGTCGCGTTAAGGGTTAGGGCAAGCTAGCCGCCAGAAGAATAGTTCGGAGCTTCACGCACTATCGCTACATCGTGCGGATGACCTTCACGCAAGCCCGCCCCAGTCACACGCACAAATTGGGCGCGTTCGCGTAGGGCGGGAAGGGTTTCGCCTCCGACATAGCCCATCGCGGCTCGCAAGCCGCCGACAAGCTGCTCCAACACGCCAGACATCGCGCCGCGATACGGGACTTGTCCTTCTATCCCTTCAGGCACCAGCTTCACCGAGCCATTCGCCTGAGCCTGCACATCTTCTTGGAAATAACGGTCAGCCGAGCCGCGTCCCATCGCGCCCAGTGAGCCCATTCCGCGATAGCCCTTATAGGCGCGCCCTTGGTGTAGATAGGTTTCGCCTGGGGCTTCGTCCGTGCCTGCCAGTAGCATACCGAGCATAACTGCGTCGGCTCCTGCGGCTAGGGCTTTGGCGATATCGCCCGACGAGCGGATTCCTCCATCGGCGACTAGGGCACAACCGTGGCGTTGAGTCTCCGCCACGCAGTCGGCTATCGCCGTCATCTGCGGCATACCCACGCCAGCAATCACTCGCGTCGTACAAATAGAGCCAGGGCCAATACCCACCTTGATGATATCCGCGCCCGCTTCTATTAAAGCCCGCGCCCCTTCGGCAGTCGCAACATTCCCCGCCATGATCGGAATTTCTCCTGCGCGTTGCTTATAGACGCTCACAGCTTCGCGGACACTACGGGCATGTCCGTGAGCGGAGTCTATAACCAGCAGGTCTGCTCCCGCTTCTAGCAGAGCTTCCGCCCGCGCCACATCGCTTTCGCGTGTGCCAACTGCCACAGCAACGCGGAGTCTTCCTTCGGTGTCTTTGCTGGCGTTAGGGTGTTTTTCAGCGTTTTCTAAATCTTTGACAGTAATCAAGCCGATGCATCGCTGGGCTTCATCCACGACAGGCAGCTTTTCAATACGGTGTTCGTGGAACAGCTTGCGCACTTGCCCCTGGCTTACATCTTCACGGACAGTCACCAGCTCGCGTGACATCAACTCCGAGACCAGGGTTTCATCCTTGGCGAAACGAATATCGCGATTGGTAAGAATACCTATCAGCTTGCCCTGCTCGTCGGCTACAGGAAGTCCTGAGAAATTGCCCCGCCGCATAATCTGCACAGCTTCCGTAAGCGGCGTGTCAGGCCGCACCGTAGACGGAGCCGACACCATCAAACCCTCGTGCCGCTTAACCCGAAGCACTTCCGCTTGTTGCTCGTCGGCAGGCAGGTTTTTATGGACGACTCCCAAGCCGCCCGCTCGAGCCATAGCAATCGCCATTGCCGACTCGGTAACCGAGTCCATAGCCGCAGACAAAAACGGTATCTTCAGCGAAAGCCGCGAATGCAACTGCGTAGACAAATCAGTCGCAGACGGAAGCACACCCGACTCGGCGGGTTTAAGCAGAACATCGTCAAAGGTAAGTGCTTCGCGGAACTCCATAGCGGAATATAGCCCAGCTTTTGTGATTCGTAAAATTGAAGGTTAGCCTAGCCCAACTGTATCGCTTCTTCGGGCGAATAGAATTACATCCCGCCATTGGTTGGCGAAGGTGCCGTGCTGCTGTTTTGCCAGCTTTTCTAAAGTGCCCACTTCGCTGAAACCATAGCGGAGCAACAAAGCCCGACTCGCCGTATTTTCACGGAAGATCTTAGCCAGCAGAGTCCAGAAGCCTTCGGCTTCGCTGGCTTCTATCAGAGCTTCTAGCAATTGGCTGCCGATACCGTGTCCGTGGTGCGAGCGGAGCAGGTAAATGCTCATCTCTGCGACTCCGCTGTAGTGCGACTTTTTAGCACTATCCGCAAAGGACTTAAGAAAAGCAAAGCCAATAACTTTACCGCCATCTTCAACAACCAACCGCGGAGCAGGCAGAAACCCCGCCAAGCCTTCCTGCTGTGCCGCCTGGGGAGGCAAAAAACTTGCCGCGCCATCTTCTAATCCGTCTTGCCAGACGGCGATGACTTCCGCGTTGTCGGCTTCTTGGGCTTTGCGTATAAGAATTTTGCTCGTCATTTTGTCCTTTATAGCAAACCCTGCGTCAGCGGGCATACAGAGATGAACTAGAAAAAAAGTGCTTTTTACACTAGATTTACCGATACAGGTGGCGGGGTAGCTCAGCTGGTTAGAGCAGCGGAATCATAATCCGCGTGTCGGGGGTTCAAGTCCCTCCCCCGCTACCGTATTGGGCGTAGGCTAACTAGACGCTCCACGGGTAGCCACAGGTAACCACGGATAGCCACAGGTAACCACGGATAGCCACGGGCGGCTGAGACAGATTGATGCACCGCAACAGATTCATGCACCCCTTCATGCACCCCATGGGATTTAAGCATCGCCATCAAGCCACGCAAGATTGAAGAATGCGAACAAGTATTTTTAATGGCGTGAGAGTTAGGACAAGCCTATGAAGCTAAGCGATTTCAAGGTGCTGACCTTTGATGTGTACGGCACGCTGATTGATTGGGAGACAGGTATCGTCAATGGCTTGAAGCCCCTGACCGACAGGATGAGTCGCACGCTTACCCGTGACGCTATTTTAGAAGCTCATGCCTATCACGAGTCGGCGATACAGGGTTTGACTCCGTCTAAGCGGTATCGTGCGCTTTTGCCTGTGGTCTATCGGCGTTTGGCTGAAGAGTGGGGCGTGGAGGCAAGCTGGCAAGAATGCCTAGCCTACGGACAATCTGTAAGCCAGTGGCAAGCATTTGCCGATAGTCGTGAAGCCCTAGTCCATCTGAAACGGCACTACAAGCTGGCGGTTCTGACGAATACGGATAACGCAAGTTTTCAGGATTCAAACGCCCAGCTCGGAGTGCAGTTTGACGCAATCTATACGGCTGAAGATATTGGCAGCTACAAGCCTGCAGACAGAAACTTTGACTATATGCTTAAAGCCCTAGCCCGTCAGGGAATAGAAAAGCACGAAATATTACACACGGCGGAAAGTATGTTTCACGACCACGCACCTGCGAACAGGTTTGGCATAGCCAACTGCTGGATTTATCGCCGCCACGACAAGCAAGGTTTTGGAGCCACAATGACTCCGACTGAAATGCCCCGCTATGACTTTTGCTTTAACTCTATGGCGGAGCTAGTACAAGCCCACCAAGCCGAACGAGCGGGCTAATCGGTTGGCGTGAAGCGGGTTAATCGACTGGCGTGCGGGGTTTAGCTTTTGTATTCGGGGTTTTGCGTATCCAGCATACGCAGGAGTGCTTTCCACTCGGTTTTGCCGTTGTAGTTATAGTGCGGAGATTTTGCCATCTGGTCCTGATAGCGTGCAACTTTCTGTGGGTCTAGCAGATGCAGTTCGCGCCCCATAGACAGAGTCTTAATCTGTGCCGAACAGGTTTGGCGCAAATAGTAAGCACGGAAAAACGCTTCGGCGGCGGTTGTGCCAAGGGCGTAGTATCCGTGATTGCGACTGATAAGAATTTCGTGGTCGGCGAGTGTTTCTACGAAGTGTTTGCCGAATTCTTCGTTTTCATCAAATTCGTATTCAATGTATCCCGTTAAGTTGCCGAGATAGACAGCGGGCTGATTGAGCGGCATTAAGCCTTCTTCAATGGAACCGACTGCCATAACTTCTTCTTCGTGTCCGTGGATGAAGAAATTGGTTTCGGGACGTGAGCCAAGAATCCACTGGCACAGATTTTGCAGTCCGTCATTGAGCCACGGAGCATTTGCATCAACGGCTTGTCCTTGTGAATCAATTTTGACCATCTGCGATGCTGTGGCTTCTTCCCAGAACATTCCGTACGGATGGGTTAAGTAATGGTCTGGTTGGTCAGGCACGCGAGCGGCGATTCCGCCATTGGCGAGATCAGCCATTCCGTATTGGGCGACAATACGAAAGAGTGCAGCTAGCTCGCTACGTGCCTGCCACTCTGCAGGACTACAATCAGAAGCTTGGCTCGTGGTTTGCTCTACAGAAGTTTGATTGAGTGCAACGCTCATTGTCTTCCCTCCCGTTCGGATTTGCGCTTTGGCTTACAGGAAACGATTGTACCACATTCTGTGGGCAGGACTTAAGCTTGGCTTCACGACTTTGCTTTATGGCTTTATGGTTTTACGGTTTTACGGTTTTACGGCTTTATGTTTTGGATTTTGATTTCGTCTAGATAATCGGTGTAAGGCTTTAAGTCTTCAAGGTTTGCGGTGATGAGTCCATGATGATTTGGCGGAGCGATAACTTTCTTCTGTGCTGACGGGTTATAGATCTGGCTTTTGCCGATGAAGCTTAAGTTTTGCGACTTGCCTGTGTAGTTGGCGTAGGCGATTGTGACTCCGCTTTCTATGGCACGAGTCGGAATGAAGCAATCGGCGATCCAGTGTTCGGGTTCCATTAGGGCAGTTGGCACAAGGAGTGCATCGGCTCCAAGTTGGGCGACTTCGCGTGTCAGCTCAGGAAATTCTATGTCGTAGCAAATCAAAACTGCGAAGGTGTAGTTACGATGGTTAAACAGAAGCGGTTTGGTTCCGCGTTGAAAGGTGGATTTTTCCCAGTCGCCGAATAAAGCTCGCTTGTGGTAGGCAAGTGGCTTTTGTGCGGCGGGTAAGAAGACATAGGCGGTGTTGGTTACGGCTTTCGCTGTGTTTTTTATGGCTGTGTTTTTTACGGTTGCGTTTTCTATGGGTGCATCTTCCATCAGTGCATAGGAGCCAAGCACGAAAGCGATATCTATTGTCTTAGCCAAGTCGGCAAGCTGTTCAAGAATGGCTTTGCTCACCTGTGCGGCAATGGCTGGCACTTCTTCTGTGGGTCTGAAGTAGCCTGTGAGAAAGCATTCGGGGAATACCAGTATTTCTACTCCTGCTTTTTTGGCGTGGGTTAAGGCTTGGGTGATGGATTGCACTGCGTCTGCTATTCCACCTGACAGAACAGAAGGAGCAGTGGCTTGCCATACACCCAATTGGAGTGGCGGGCGAGAAGTCATTGCGACAAGCCTAACAGACAGAAGAAATTAAACAAAAAGGCGGAGCTACAACAAGTGCTGTAGCTCCGCCTGATTGTGTGAGCCGTGGTGTGGTTATTTTTTCACGGCGGTCCAGATGCGGTCATAGACTTCTTGCGTGGCTTGGTCGCAAGTTTCAATGAACGCGCCTGAAATACCCGCTGGCGGATTGCTCTCAGGCTGGGACGCAAGGTCAGGGTCGCGGAAGGCTTCGCTTCCTTTGACTGCGTCTACATAGCGGGCGTAGTTGGTGACTGCGGCTATGTTTTCGGGTTCTAGCAGGAAGTCCATAAACAAAATTGCGTTTGCGCGGTTGGGTGCATCTTTGAGCAGGACTACATTGTCCATCCAGTTGACCCAGCCCTGTTTGGGGAAAGCATATTGCAAGCTTGCTTTCTCGGAACGGGCTTTGGCACCGAAACCATCGTAGATCATTCCGACGGTTACATCGCCTGACACAAGTACTTCCTTGGCTGTGTCGGAGTTAAAGCTTGCCCAATGCTGTTTCGCATTCTGGAGCAAATCGTTAACCGCTTCCAGCTGGCTACGGTCTTGCGAGCACTGCGGAATTCCTAAGTGCAGAGCCGCCATCGTTAGCACTTCACCTTGTGAGTCGAGCATATTGATCTTACCGCGTAGCTCGGCGGGCGGGTTAAACAAAATGTCCGTGGTGTTGATATCGCCACTGTATTGAGCGGTATCTACGGCGAAGCTGGTTGTACCTCCCTGGTACGGAATGGAATGCTTCCACCCTGGGTCATACGACGGACTCGCAAAGGAAGCCTTAATGTTACCCATATTTTTCCGTTCGCCATCGGCGATTGGGTCAAGCATTCCTTCTTGAATTAAGATTGCGACCATATAGTCGCCTGGCACTGCAACATCGTATTCGCCAAGCGCACCAGCTTTTAGCGTTGCCAGCATGGCTTCGTTTGAGTCGTATGTATCCATTACGACTTCCACATCGTGCTGGGCGGCGAATTTGTCCAGCAGTTCCTGCGGGATGTATTCAAACCAGTGGTAAATGGAAAGCTTACCTGCGGCTTGTGCTGCCGTAGTGGCTCCGAGTGTTAGAGCCAGAGCGGCTACGACTGCAAGAGTGCATTGGGTTAGATGTTTCATGGTTTTACTCCTTCATGGGATTTACGGTGAGTTAAACTTCATCATCTTTCTTGCTGACGAAGTACGATATCGTGACCATCACGATAGAAAAACCAAGCAGCATAGTGGATATCGCCATGATGTTTGGTTTAATGCCTTGTTTAACGGCTCCGAAGATTGCCGTTGGCAAGGTTTCTACACCAGCTCCCTTGACGAAGTTGGTGATAATAAAGTCATCCAAAGAGATGATAAAAGCAAGTAGAAAGCCCGAGATAATGCCCGGCATCATCAGGGGCAGTAGAATTTTAGTGAAGGCTTGGCGTTTGGTGGCGTATAGGTCTTGGGCGGCTTGTTCGTAGGTTTCTTCTATCCCTTGCATGCGGGCGGCGATGGGCAGGTAGGCGAAGGGAATACAAAAGGCGATATGTGCCAGCAGGATTGTCAGCAAGCCGCGTTCAAATCCGATGGTATTGAAGAAGATTAGCGTTGCGACTGCCGTGACGATTTCAGGCACCATAAGCGGCAAGGAAATAAGCCCGAACGACAGTGTGCGGCCGCGGAATCGTCCGCCACGGGTCATACCTGTAGCGGCAAGCGTTGCAATCATCGTGGAAACCGTTGCCGCTGTAAGTGCGATAACAAAGCTATTGCGAGCGGCAAGTTTAAACTTTTCGCTTTCTAATCCTGTGAAGACATCAACATACCAGCGGAAAGAAAACCCTTCCCACGCAACAATGGACTGCGAAGCGTTAAAGCTATAAACCGCCACCACTGCCAAGGGCAGGTACAGTATAAGCAGACACACCACAGTCATTGAGGCAAAGCCCGTGTAGTTGCGAATATTCAAAGTTTGCGAGCGCATGGGGTTATGCTCCTTCGCTATGCACACGCCTCGGACGCACCTGCGACCGCGCATAGATCATCAACAAAACCAGCACCGACGAAAGCAAAATCATGGAAGCGGCAGCTCCGAATGGCCAGTTGCCAGCGTTGCCTTTGAACTGTTCTTCAATCAACGAGCCGATCATAAAGTTTTTGGCTCCGCCGAGTAGGTCAGGGGCTAGAAAGGCTCCGAGTGAAGGCACAAAGACAAGTATGCATCCTGCGATAACTCCGGGCTTGACCGTTGGAATTAACACCCGCCGCAAGATTACCCATTTGGTTGCGTACAGATCTGCGGCGGCTTCGCTTAAGGTAAAGTTATAGCGTTCAACAGCGGCATAAATTGGCAGAACCATAAACGGCAGGTAGGAATAGAATAAACCGACTTGTACGGCGAAGTTGGTGTTAATCATCTGTATGGGTTCGTCAATGATGTGAGTCCAAGTCAGGAAGTTATTAACTGGGCCTTCTTCGCGCAACATAAAGCGCATAGAAACAGTACGGATAAGCAAATTAACCCAATAGGGAATGGTGATAAGAAATACCCACATCGGGCGAACCCGTTCAGGACGTGTTGCAATAAAATACGCAGTCGGAAAGCCAATACACAGGCATAGAAGTGTTGCGAGACCCGCTTGCCATATAGACCGCCAGAAGATGTTAATGTATGTCCATTCCATACTGCATGGATCATCTCCGAAGAGTCCGCGATCGCAGAAGAATTGCTCGTAGGCGGCAAAGCTAAATTCCCAGATGACTCCACCGCGAAATTCTTTGGTCAAGAACGAATAGACCAGCATAAGCAGAACAGGCGTTAGCACCAAGACCGCTAGGGTTATCCAAGCGGGCAACAGAAGCCATGTGCGCGCCTGTTCGTAGGTCGCGGTGGTGTTACTGCCTTCTATGGTTGCTCCGCCTGCCATTTGCTTGCCTTGATGCTGTCTTCTGCGCGTTGGTTGGTTCGTGAATGGATGAGTCAATCGCTGGGTTCGTTGGTTAGTTTGTTGGTTCGGTGAAGCGGTGAGTTAATCGCTGGGCTAGTTGGTTAGTTTGTTGGTTCGGTGAAGCAGTGAGTTAATCGCTGGGCTCGTTGGTTAGTTTGTTGGTTCGGTGAAGCGGTGAGTTAATCGCTGGGCTAGTTGGTTAGTTTGTTGGTTCGGTGAAGTGGTGAGTTAATCGCTGGGTTAGTTGGTTAGTTTGTTGGTTCGGTGAAGTGGTGAGTTAATCGCTGGGTTAGTTGGTTAGTTTGTTGGTTCGGTGAAGCGGTGAGTTAATCGTTGGGCTAGTTGCTGTGTCAGTCGCTGGGTTAATCGTTGGGCTAGTTGCTAGGCAAGTCGGTGAGTCAATCGCTAGATCAATCGGAGAGCAACTGTGCCGCTTGGGGTTCTAGATTGACACAGACTTCGGCTCCGACTTCAAAGATGCGCTTGTTGCCACGGTCAGAGTTGGAAGTGCGTACTGTGAGCTCCAAGCCATCGCTTAAGGAAACGATTGTTGTAATGTCAGTACCGATAAAAACATTTTCTTTGATTGTCCCGTGTAGGGATTCAGTTTCGCTAGGCGTGCTTGACAGAAACAAACGTTCAGGACGCACAGACAGATGCGCTTTGGCTCCTGTTGTGAGTCCATCAATCGCAGGACAGGTGAGCTGGTGCTTGCTGCTTAAGATGCAAGTGGCTTTTCCGTTTTCCACGGCTTTGACGGAAACTTCCAGCAAGTTGGTCTCACCGATAAAGTCTGCAACAAACATATTGCACGGACGTTCATAAATATCACGAGCTGCACCGAGCTGTTGTATTTCTCCTGCTGACATAACGGCGATACGGTCTGACATAGTTAAAGCTTCTTCTTGGTCGTGGGTGACGAAGATGAAAGTGATTCCTGTTTCGCGTTGCAGGTGCTTGAGCTCAAGCTGCATCGCCTTACGGAGTTTTAAGTCCAGTGCAGATAGCGGTTCATCCAACAGCAAGACTTTCGGTTGCGGAGCCAAAGCCCGCGCCAAAGCCACACGCTGTTGCTGTCCGCCTGAGAGTTGCGTGGTTTTGCGGTGAGCGAATTGCGTCAAGCGCACCAGCTCTAGCATTGCATCAGCACGGCTTGCGGCTTCGGCTTTTGGCGTGCCGAGCATTTCTAATCCGAAGGCTACATTTTCGCGCACAGACATATGCGGAAAGAGCGCATAGTTCTGGAACACCGTATTCACAGGCCGCTTATGCGGCGGAAGATTTTTTATCTCCTTGCCGTAGAGATGAATTTCACCTTCGGTGACTTCTTCAAAGCCCGCAATCATACGCAAAAGAGTCGTCTTGCCACAGCCCGACGGGCCCAGCAAAGTAAAAAACTCGTTATCGCGAATACGCAAAGAAACGCGCCTAATCGCCACGAAATCACCGTAGCGTTTCACAGCGTTAATCACATCAATCGCGTTTTGATTTTCGCTAGACTCTGCCAACGGTTTAACTCCCCCTAGACTTACGCCCTAGCATACCAAAGATGGCGCGGGCTTAAGATTACGGTCTTCCTTATCTCGTGTTAGGAAAAGCCTAATTCCGCCACTGAATTGCCACCAACGCACCACCAGCTCACCGCAAGCTCACCACCAGTTCTATGTGATGATGGGGCTTATATCTTACGCCTTGGTTAAGTTCGTTATAGGGCTTCTAGAATCTGCTCCGTCTAGCGACAAGAGCGCACCGTACAGGTCTGGACGACGATCACGGAATACACACCACTCGGTACGGGCTTGTGCCGCCGCATCTAAGTCTAGAGTCGCAGTGCTATGTGAATCGCTCTTGTTGTCTTCTGGTGTGGCGATAATTGCCCCTGTCGTGTCTGTGATGAAAGAAAATCCGTAGAAGGTGATTTCAGTATTTTTACCTCGTTCCGTGCCGATACGGTTAGAAGCCACAACAGGTACCAAGTTCGCCGCCGCATGGCCTTGCATGACCCGTTGCCAATGGCGTGAGCTATCAAGTTCTGGATTCGCAGGTTCCGAGCCAATGGCAGTTGGATAGAACAAGACTTCGGCTCCTTTCAGAGCCAAGACGCGAGCGGTTTCAGGAAACCACTGATCCCAACAAACCGCACAGCCAATTCTTCCGTATTTTGTATCGGCAACTTGAAAGCCTGTATCACCGTGGCTGAAGTAATACTTTTCTTCATACCCCGGATTTTGCGGCAAATGCGATTTGCGATAGTGACTGACAAGCGCACCATCTGCATCGGCAATAACAATTGAGTTGAAGAAATTTTGCCCTGCCCGTTCAAAAAACGAAATTGGCAAAACGACTCCGAGTTCTTTTGCTAGGGCTGAAAAGTGTTGTACGACGCGGCTTGTCTGTGCTGTCTTTGCTTGTTCAAAGTGGCTTGGGTTTTGTTCAAGGCAGAAGTATGGGGTTTCAAATAGCTCTTGGAGCAGAATGATTTGCGCTCCATCATTGGCGGCAGTACGCACTAGGCTTTCGGCACGAGCGATATTGTCGTCAAGATCCCAGCTGCAGGTCATCTGGGTGGTGGCGAGGGTAACTTTTCTCATTGGCGTAGCTCTTTGCTTTAGGTTAGGGATTCAACAACGCGGTTAAGCATTATCATACAGGATTGCAACTGCTCTAATTCTATGTATTCGTCGGGCTTGTGTCCTTGGTGTGCCATAGAGCCGGGTCCGCACACGATGGTAGGAATATTGAGTTCTGTTAATATTCCTGCTTCGGTTCCGAAATCAACTTTTGTGGTGGTGTTTTGTCCTGACAGGTTGAGGGCAAGCTGTACTGTGTCTGCAGTCGGAGCCAAGCTAAAGCCCGAATAGGAATTGCCACGGGTTAGAGTGATTGCGGCTTCTGTCCATTGGGTTTTGAAGGGCTTGGAAGTTTCTTCTGCCAGTTTGCTAAGACGAGAGAAAATTGCGTCTTCGCCATCATCGGGCAGGTAGCGGTATTCTAGGTCTAGGGTTGCAGAGTCGGGCACGATGTTTAGTGCTGTGCCGCCGTTAAGCTTGCCGATATGTAGGGTTGTGTACGGAATTGTATAGGCTGAGTCTTGCGCTCCATTTTCTTTGAACCAGTTTTGTAGTTTGCGGATTGCGGTGATGAAATCTCCAGCCAGGTGGAGTGCATTAACAAAGTTCGGAGCCAGGGCTGAATGTGCGGCTTGTCCTGTACATTGGGCTTGGAGTGCAGTCTTGCCTTTATGACCCAGTGCCACCTGCATTCCTGTGGGTTCACCGACAAGGCACAGGCGCGGCTGGCGGAGCAAATTACTTAGCTTTGATTTCATTGCCTGCATGCCAACGCAGCCAATTTCTTCATCGTAGGAAAAAACCAGAGTTAGCGGCTTGGTGAGCTTGGAGCGCGAAGCGATATCTCCAGCTGCCAGCATACAGGCGAGAAAACCTTTCATGTCGGTGGTGCCGCGTCCGTAGAGTCGGGAGTCTTTTCTTGTCAGGGTGAAGGCGGGGTAGTGCCATTTCTGTCCGTCTGTGGGCACGACATCGGAGTGTCCTGATAGCAGGATTCCGCCTGCTTCGTCGGGACCAAAGCGGGCGATTAAGCCGCTTTGTCCTTCTGTGTTGGGTTCTGCTGGCGTGGCGGGAAGCCGCTGAATGGTTGCACCCCGTTCGCGGCAGAAGGTTTCTACGTAGTCCATCAAGGCGGCATTGGAGTGCTTGCTGACTGTATTGAAGCCGACAAGCCGTTCTAGGGCGGATAAGACTAAGTCCAAGGTTTGGTCTCCTGCTGTGGGCTCTATGGGGCTGTGAGTGGCTCTGTGTGGCTCTATATGGCTCTAAATGGCTCTGTATGGCTCTAAGCTGCCCTGACTGCCCAAAGTAGCCTACCAACGCTCCAAGTGGCTCTATGGGGCTGTGAGTGGCTCTATATCGCTCTATATGGCTCTGTGTGGCTCTAAGCTACCCTGATTGCCCAAAGTAGCCTACCAACGCTCCAAGCGGCTCTGTGTGGCTGTGAGTGGCTCTATGGGGCTGTAAGTGGCTCTATGGGGCTGTGAGTGGCTCTATATGGCTCTGTGTGGCTCTAAGTTGCCCTGACTGCCCAAAGTAGCCTACCAACGCTCCAAGCGGCTCTATGGGGCTGTGAGTGGCTCTATGGGGCTGTGAGTGGCTCTATATCGCTCTATATGGCTCTGTGTGGCTCTAAGCTGCCCTGATTGCCCAAAGTAGCCCCCCAACGCTCCAAGCGGCTCTGTGTGGCTGTGAGTGGCTGTACAGCCCCTATAAAGCGGCGAGCTGGGTGATTTCACGGCGGAAGGGCAAGTCATCGCCGATATCTTTGCAATCCAGCTCGCGGGCGTAGCGATGGCCTGCGTAAGTCGCCCAAGCAATCGGACCTGGCGCATTGGCATCACCGATGATTTTGACGGATTTGATTCCTGCGTCTGTCCAATCTGCTGTGCGGGCTTTTAGGTCTAGGTACAGGGAATTGTTTTCCATCCGCGAAGCGACCAGTACCACTGCATCGCAAGCGAAGTTCTGTTTTGTGCCTGTAAAGGAGCAATCAGATACAACATAATCTTTACTGATTTCCACTACGCCACGGTTCAGCACAATTTGCACATCCATTTCGGCGAGTTTTTTGTGTATGGCGTGTTGTTCTAGCGTATTAACACTCCACTCGGAAACATAAGCCGCAGGCGTAATCAGCGTAACTTCACACCCATCTTGGGCAAGAAGTTCAGCTAGGACTCCGCCCATATAGTAGTGGTCATCGTCGTAGATGATAACTTTACCTGTGGGCTTGTTTCCTTCCATTAAGTCATCGGGCGTGTAGAGCGGCATAGCCGCGTCCATAGCAAAGGGGACAAGATGCTGGCGACTGACTCCATCGCGCCGCCATTTTGCTCCTGTGGCGATGCAGATATGTTCAAAGCCGAATTCCAAAAGCGCATCTGCGTCCAGTGCGCTATCGGGATAGATCTCAACATTAGATTTTTGCCGTATCTGGTGTTCGCGATAATCGGCGACTCTGCCCCAAGCCGACAGGCCTGGAAGTGTGCGCTCGCGGGTGACTCTACCGCCGAGTGTTTTGGTGGCTTCGGCGAGTGCAACATTGTATCCGCGTTCGGCGAGTGCGCGTGTGGCTTCTAACCCTGCTGGACCTGCTCCGACGACAAGCACTGTGTTACTTTCGCCTTTCGGATTCATTTGCTCTGGGTGCCAGCCCTTGCGCCATTCTTCCATGAAGGTAGGGTTTTGCGTGCAGCGACTGATTGACATGGTCATATCGCCTGTGATGCAGATGTTGCATCCGATGCATTCGCGGATATCTTCTACTCTTTCTTCTTCAATCTTCTTCGGCAGGAACGGGTCAGCAATGGAAGGTCTTGCACAGCCGATGAAATCCAGTGTGCCACTGCGTATCATTCTTGCCATCACATCAGGAGAGGTAAAGCGCCCCACGCCAACAACAGGCTTATCGGTAAGCTCACGGATACCCCGCACCAAGTCTTCCTGTGCGGCTTCTTCTTTGAAGCGCGAAGTGGCGGAGCAATCTTCCCAAGCTCCGTGGGCTAGATCCCAAAGGTCAGGTAGATCGTGATTCAGCGCGATGAAGTCACGCACTTCGGCGTTGCTGAAGCCCAAGTCTCCGATTGTTTCGTCTAGGCTGACGCGCAAGGTGATAGCCATGGTATCGCCTACTGCATCGCGTAGATCTGCCACAACTTCGTTGATGAAGCGCGAGCGATTTTCTAGGCTTCCGCCGTATTCGTCGGTGCGTTGGTTGGTGGCGCGACTTAGGAAATGTTGGAAGATACCGAAGCCGTGGGCTCCGTAGAGGCAAATTAAATCAAACCCTGCTGCCTTGGAGCGTTTCGCCGCGTTGACGAACCAACGCCGCAAGTCCTGAAGATCAGACTTATCTAAAGCGCGGGCTTGTACAGGGTCATTGGTGAAGGTGCGGATTGGCATCGCCGAGACAGCGAGTGGAACTTCGCGTGAATATAGGTTTGGTCCGTTGATACCTGAATAGGCGAGTTGGATTCCTGCGAGTGCTCCGTGGGCTTTCATCTTCTCCGCCATATTCTGCAGAAGCGGAATATCTTTATCTTCCCACAGGCGCAGCTCAATAAAGGGAGTGATTTCTGAAGAGTGGTGCATTTCGCATTGTTCGGTGAATATGACTCCCCAGCCGCCTTCTGATTTTATGCCGCGCATGGCGGCGGCGGCTGATGGGTCGCGGTAGCCGCCACCGTTGCAGTGTGGGACTTGATAAAAGCGATTTTTGGCTTTTACGGGACCGATCTGCATTGGTTCAAACAGAATGCTGTAACGGGAGTCGGGCACGGGTGTATCTCCTGACGGTGGTGTTGGGCTTAGGTGTTAGGTGTTGGGCTTTGGCGTGGGCGTTAGGCGTGGGCTTTGGCGTGGGCTTGTGTGATGTGGTGAATACTTTACGAATGTGCGGAGTTGTCACGAATGGGCGGAGTTATCCAAACGGGTGGAGTCGCTGTTATTCAAACTTGGCAGCGTGCCAGCGGCGTGGAGTGATACACAATGTTCTATGAAGGCTTTAATCAGGTTAACATTTTTGGCGTCGGCGACGGTTAGCACGCCCATTGTCATGGGGCGCAAATTGCCATTCAAGCGTACGAAGCGTAAGGGTTTGCCATCGGGTGACAGATCATTCAGCGGGCGTACATTGGCAATGGAGTAGCCGAAGCCGTTGGCGACAAGGCTTCGTAGCATTGCCATATCGCGGGTGCGTTCGCACAGGTTTGGTTTGACTCCTGCTTTGGTGAAGAAGGACAAAAAATAATCTGAGCTAAAGGGTAGATCTAACAGCACCATTGGATAGGGTACAAGTTCTTCTAGGTCTAGCGAGTCTCGTTCGGCGAGTGGATGATTTACATCTAGCATTGCGTAGGGAGGCAAAGATGCAATCGGTGTAAAGCTTAAGTCGGCGGGTATTTCTAGGTCATAGGTTAGGGCTGCATCTATTTCGGCACGGCGTAGATGGCTAAACAGAGCGGCTTGGTCTAGCTCGGTTTGCTGGAAGACTACAAGCGGATATTTCTTCACGAAGCTAGAGCGCAAAGTCGGGATAACAACTTGGGCGAAGGTCAGCATGCAGCCGATGGTTAAGGTGCCGCGTACACTGCCTGATATATCGCCTGAGAGATGTACGAGTTGTTCTGCGTCTGCCAGGATGATTTTGGCTTGTTGCATCATTTGTCGTCCTGCTGAGGTTAGGGTTAATCCTTGGGCGTGTTGGCGGGCGAAGAGTGGCAAGCCGAATTCGCTTTCTAGGTGGGTGATTGCTGCTGAAATAGACGGAGACGATACATTTACCTTTTCTGAAGCCAGCGCAATGGAGCCGCATTCCCCTACGGCGACGAAGTATTCTAATTGCCTTAAGGTGAAGTGAAACATTTTATCTTTCTCTGCTGGCTTGTTGGCTTTGCTGTTGCGTGTTGGATTTTGTGTAGCTGGGTTTTGCTTTGCTCTGTTTTGCACGACTTGTTTGTACAACTTGGCTTGCTTGCGCTCTAGTCTTTTTCTTTTCTGGTGCTAGGAGCGATTGGGCTTATATTTGATCCAAGTTGTTTTCAGGGCTGTGTATTTTTCCAGCGAATGCAAGGACAGGTCACGGCCAAACCCTGATTGTTTCATTCCCCCGAACGGGGTTTGGGCGGAAAGTGCATCTACCGTATTTACGGATACGGTACCGACATTGAGTTCTTCGGCGACACGGCAGGCGCGACTTAAGTTATCTGTCCATAGCGAAGCGGCTAAGCCATAGATGGAGTCATTTGCCATTTCTATGGCTTCGGCTTCTGTGTCAAAGGCGATGACGGACAAAACGGGGCCAAAAATTTCATCGCGCGCGAGCGGATTACTTTGCTCTAGATCGGCAAAAATTGTTGGTTGTACGAAACAGCCCTTGCCTTCTAGATAGATACGTTCACCGCCTGTGATTAGGGTTGCACTTTTTTTGCCTTCGTCAACGAAGTGCATGATTCCTTGGGTTTGGGTTTCGTTTACGATTGCGCCCATTTTTGACTCGGGATTTAACGGATTCCCTGGCTGGGTTGCATCGGCGCGGGCTTTTAGCTTTTCTAGCATTGTGTCTTTAACCGAACGTTCAACATAGAGCCGTGAATTTGCTGAGCAGACTTCGCCTTGATTGAAGAAGATACCGAAGCTTGCCATATCGGCGGCGGTGTCTAGGTCTTCGCAATCGGCGAAGATTAGGTTTGGACTTTTCCCCCCTGTTTCGGGCCAAACTTGTTTTAAGTTGGACTCACCCGAGTACTGCATAAATTTTTTGCCGATTTCTGTGGAGCCTGTAAACGCTAAGCAGTCTACATCCATATGCAGTCCTAAGGCTTTCCCTGCGGTATGCCCGAAGCCTGGAACGACATTGAAGACTCCGTCGGGCAGTCCAGCTTCGGAGGCAAGTTCTGCCAGACGCAGAGCTGACAGCGGTGATTGTTCGGCGGGTTTTAGAACAACAGAATTGCCTACGGCTAAGGCGGCGGCGGATTTCCAAGTTGCCATATCCAGCGGAAAGTTCCACGGCACGACGGCTCCGACTACGCCGACGGGAACCCGTTGAACCAGAGCCAAGTTATTCGGATCTGTAGGTGCAACTTCGTCGTAAAGCTTATCAATTGCTTCGGCGTACCACTGAAAGAAATGCGCTGAGCCGGGTGCATCTACCGTGACTGCATCTTGAACGAGCTTACCCATATCCAAGCTATCCAGCAGAGCCATTTCTTCAAGATTGGCGCGTATCAGCTCGGCGAGCTTTAGCAGCACGGCTTTGCGCTCCCCTGGAGCCGCCCGCGACCAACTGCCTGCTTCAAAAGCCTTGCGAGCGGCGGCGACTGCGCGGTTGATATCTTCGGAGTCGCATTCAGCAACTTTTGTCAGCACTTCTTCGGTGGCGGGATTGATACTGTCAAAAGTTTTGCCTGAAGCAGAGTCTACGAACTTGCCGCCCATGAAAGCTTGGTTACGAAAGTGCAAAGCCGCCGCACGGCTTTGCCAATCTTGGAGTGTATTTTCTGCCATAACCTTTCCTCTCGTGTTGCCTTTGTGCCTTTTCTTCTGCGCAGAGCTTTACCTTTACTCTACTCCCTGTTTCACCTGTTCTAGATTTGCTCCACGAAGTTTTTTTACTTTTCTTCTGCGTAGCAACTTTACCTTTACTCTACTCCCTGTTTCACCTGTTCTAGATTTACTCCACGAAGTTTTTTACTTTTTTTCTTAGTGTTCTTTTTAGTTTTTAAACTTAGGGGCTGATTATAAAATTCACCCCCCTAGGGGCGCGAGTGAGCGTAGCGAACGAGCGGGCAAAGGGGGGTCAAGGGTTGCGAGCGTCCGCAGGACGCGAAGCAAGCCTTGGGGGGGATGGGTGGGCAGGGGCAGCACCACCCTGCCCCTATGCACCGCCTTTTTGCTGTGGCATTCATTCGCTCCGCTCACTCATCGCCTTTTTGTTGTGGCATTCGTTCGCTCCGCTCACTCATCGCCTTTTTGCTGTGGCATTCGTTCGCTTCGCTACGCTCCGCTCACTCATCGCCAGGCACCCCATACGAAGGCGCAGAACGCGGATCTAAAGCCCGTTGGATATAATCGTCCATTTGCGGTTTATAGATGTTCCAGGCGGTTTCTAGGGCTTTTAGGGGGCAGGTTTCTGTCCAATCGCATCGCAGGTCAGCGATGGGCCACGGCACTTCATCGCCGACGATTTTCAGCCCTGCCGAATGGAGTGGTCCAGCTTCTCCGCCTGCTGTGAGTCCTGCTTGTAGGGCGGTGATGAGTCTATCGCCGATGTGTCCTGTGGTGTGCGAGAAGTCATCTATGATGGCTTGGGGTACTTTGTTGTTGGCGAGCAGATTTCCGCCTGCGGCGGCGTTGTGGGTTTGGGCTTCTGCCCAGATTCCGAGTGCTTTGCTTCCTGAGTGGATGGCGGTTTGACCGTCTGCATCAACGGCAAGGACTTGGCGGTATTCCATGTGGCGATTGTTGTGTTGGATTTGTGCGATGGCGTTTTGTGCGTTGAGTCCTTGTTGCATTAGATCCAGAGTCCTTGTGCCGAGATTTGGATCGGTGACATTTTGTGAGGCGACGGCTCCGACTCCTGGGCGGGTGAAGGAACAGCGTGCTGCTACGGCGGGCGATGAAGAAGTTATGGCGACTCCGAATCTGTTGGTTTCGGTGCATCGTGCGACGAGCGAGAAGGTCACGGGAGTTCTGTGGGTTCTGTGGGTTTAGGGTTCGGGTATTACGGCGGTGGCGTCTATTTCTACGAGCCATTCTGGGCGGGCTAGGGCTGACACGACGAGTCCTGTGGAGACGGGATGCACTCCTTGTATATATTTGCCGATGGTTTGGTATACGGCTTCGCGGTGTTTGATGTTGGTGATATAGACTACGATTTTGACGAGATGATTCATTGAGCCGCCTGCTTCTTCTATGAGTTGTTGGATATTTTGCATGACTTTGTGGGTTTGTTCTGCGGGGTCTGAGCTGCTGATGTTTTTTGCGTCGTCAAGGTTTTGCGGACATTGTCCCCGTAGCCAGATGATTTTTCCGCCTTGTGTGACTACGGCTTGGCACAGGTCGTTGTTGAGCTTTTGCTCGGGATAGGTGTTCGCTGTGTTGAACTTTCGTATGCGGAGATGAGTCATTGTCTTGCTGGCTTGTGGCTTTGGCTTTTTGGTGGTTTTGGTTTTTCTTGTGGCTTGGATTTTCTTGTGGCTTGGCTTTTTGTGGCTTGGCTTTTCTTGTGGCTTGGCTTTTCTTGTGGCTTGGCTTTTCTTGTGGCTTGGCTTTTCTTGTGGGCTTGGCTTTTTTGGTGGCTTGGCTTTTCTTGTGGGCTTGGCTTTTCTTGTGGGCTTGGCTTTTCTTGTGGCTTGGCTTTTCTTGTGGCTTGGCTTTTCTTGTGGCTTGGCTTTTCTTGTGGGCTTGGCTTTTTTGGTGGCTTGGCTTTTCTTGTGGGCTTGGCTTTTCTTGTGGGCTTGGCTTTTCTTGTGGCTTGGCTTTTCTTTAGCGGAGCAAAGCACACGATATGCACCCTGCACGCGCTCTACGCGGTGCGCGATCTACTGGGAGAGAAATTAACACGAAACTAGAATGCAAGACCAGAATGGGCGTGGAGCTGTTTTAGAAGGTGGAGGTTTTGCAGCAAGGATTGGCGGTAAATTATTTTCCTTATCATAGATTAGGAAATTCCTAAATTGCAAAATAAATTGCTGGGGTAGATTGTAGAGTAAATTGTAGAATAGCTTGTAGAATAAATAGCAAAGTAAATCGTAGAATAAATCGTAGAGTAAATCGTAGAATAAATTGTGGCGTAAATTGCATGGCATGGGTTTTGGGCGTAAGTTTTGGATATGAAGTATTGTGCGTTTTGCGAAATGCGGAAGGGGTAGCGATGACGATTCAGACTACGGAAGTTGTGATTGTCGGCGCGGGACAATCGGGTTTAGCTTTGAGTGCGCAGTTATCTGAGCGTGGGATTGAACACCTTGTACTGGAGCGCGATCGTATTGCTGAACGTTGGCGTACTTGCCGTTGGGATTCGCTGGTTGCGAACGGACCTGCATGGCACGACAGGTTTCCGACGATGGAGTTTGAAGATTACAATCGTGATGCGTTTGTTCCGCGTGAAGGCGTGGTTGCGTACTTTGAGTCGTTTGCGCGGCGGATTAAGGCGCCGATTAAGTGTGGCGTTGAAGTCACGCGGGTTTCTAGGCGGAGTGGTGCGGCGGGGTTTACGGTTGAGACATCTGCTGGTACTTGGCGGGCGCGGGTTGTGGTGGCGGCGACGGGTTCGTTTCAGGAGCCCGTGATTCCGCGGGTGGTGCCGACTGCGGCGAAGGTATTTCAGCTGCACTCGTCTGGCTATAAGAATCCGCGTCAGCTTCCTGACGGAGCTGTATTGGTGGTGGGAGCGGGTTCATCTGGGGCGCAGATAGCGCAAGAGCTGATGGAGTCGGGGCGTACGGTGTATTTGTCTGTGAGTGCGCATGATCGTTTACCGCGTCGCTATCGCGGACGGGATAATGTTTGGTGGTTGGGGGTTTTGGGTTTGTGGGAAATGCCGACTCCGCGTCCGGGTACGAAGCATGTGACGATAGCGGTGAGCGGAGTTGATGGCGGCAAGACGATTGACTATCGGCGTTTTGGTCATCTTGGTATGACATTGGTGGGTCGCACGGACAGCTATAAAGACGGAAAAATTTATTTTGCCGATGATTTACAAGAAAACATTGCCTACGGAGATAAAAATTACTTTGACTTGTTAGACGCGGCGGATTTGTATATTTCCGATCACGGTTTGGACTTACCCGAAGAGCCCGAAGCGCGAGAGATTTTGCCTGACCCTGAGTGCGTAAAAAATCCGCTCCGCGAGCTTGATCTGGCGGCGGCGGATGTACAGTCTATTATCTGGGCGACGGGCTATGGTTTTGACTTTGGCTGGTTGGAGGGCAAGGGATTAGACGCGGCGGGCAATCCTGCGCATACGCGTGGGATATCTACTGAGTCGGGACTGTATTTTGTGGGTTTGCCGTGGCAATCGCGCCGTGGTTCGTCATTTATCTGGGGGGTTTGGCAGGATGCGAAGTTTATCGCTGACCAAATCGCGATTCAAAGGGATTACCTTACCTACAGTCCGACTGCTTAGGGTTTAGTGGTATAGGGCTGTGTTCTTGAGTATTTGTTTGACCTGTGGGTCTAGTGCCCGCGAGTCTGGAGCAAAGACTCCGAGTGACTGCAGCACGGAACGTTGCTTGACGGTGGTGCCTAAGAATTTCCAGACTGAGTTGGAAGCGTAGGGCACTTTCAGCTTGCTGGACATATCCAGTGTGATACCGCGTAGCAGACTGACCTGACTGCGTATATTGGGTTGCAGGATTGTGGTGGCGATAGCGTCTTGTGCGAGGTTTTGGAATTCCACGACAAAGATTGTATTGCCACTGCCGAGCCACGAGACATAGCCATCGTATTTAGAGATAAACGGAGTCCCATCTTTCGGATCTTTAACCCGTGAAATTGTTTTGCTTAGTATCATTCCGTCTCGTTCGTAGAGACAGACCAGCGCGCGTAAGATATATCCTTCCCAACTTAGCGCGTGTGAATGGGCGAGATAATATCCGAGATAGCGGCTAAGTGCGCGGCGATTACCTGGAAATGCACGGCGTACGAGTTGTTCGGGAGCGGCGAGTCCTGCGACTGTGTGTTCGCTACCGTATCCGCGCAGGGAGAGTAATTCGGTGAACTCGGCGTGTGGCAGATAAAGTTCTGATTGATGGGTATGGAAATGCTCGCAGATTCTGCGCAGGTTTGCCGCGGAGGGTTTAGACGCGGCATTTAGATATTTATTGAATTGCTGGCGATTGATGCTGATGGCGCGGCAAACATCAGACACGGACTTCTCAAAGCTGCAGAGCAGCCGCAAGTTTTGAGAGAAATCGGTTTGTTCGGTCTTTACCACAACGATATCCTATTACCTACCACCCCCTTAGCTGAAGCGGATTAAGTTTAAGCCTTAGTCTTGGTTGGGTTGCGACACAATTCGCTTAAACTAGCATAAAGCGGCTTCTCTCTCTTGCCTTATGGAGCGAAGCCCTGATTATCCCCTTACAGCCTACCAAAGACAGGCTTACAGGCTTGGCTTACAGGCTTGGCTTACAGGCTTAAGGACACAATTAAAGCCCCCCTAATCCATTTAGGACACACCCAAGCCTTGAGCCTACCGTGGCTCCACCAACCCACCAAGGACACGATTAAAGCACTTTTTATTAGCCCTCCCCCAAATCCCCCTTGCTAGTGCTTTTGCTCACGCGCACCCCATAGGTGGTGAGCAGGGGTTAGGGGTGTTGCTGATGGGGCTTAATTTCGGCACCAGGTTCTTCGGGTTCGTCGTCGGTGATCTCGGAAGGGAAGCCGTCAGCGAGAATTTTTGTGCCCGTTGCCTCTTCATAACGGCGGATAATGTTCGGGGAGTGCTCGCGGTCGCCGTAAGTTTGGCGAGCCTGTTCAAAAATGCGCACCAGTAAAGGGGATAACTCTAAGGGGACTCCGTGTTCTTCGGCGATAGATTGAAATAAGCCTATGTCTTTGCAGACTAAGTCCATCGTGAAGTTAATGTCGCGACTTCCGTTTAAAATCACCTGGCTTTCGGTTTCATGCACAAACGATGTACCCGAAGATATGCGGATCGCTTCGTAGGTCGTAGCTAAATCCATACCCGCCGCCTGCGCAGTCGCCAAAGCTTCAGCACACGACAGCAAATTCGCTGTCGCCAAGTAGTTCGTCAGGACCTTCAAAATGCTGGCAGAGCCAAGATCTCCCGTATGCAAAATGCGCCGCCCCATCGTCGTCAGCACAGGAAGTATGCAGTCAAAGGTAGCGCGGTCGCATCCTGCAAAAATGGAAATGTTACCCGTCGCCGCACGGTGACATCCGCCCGAGACAGGACAATCAACGGGCATTGCACCCCGTTGCTTGACAAGTGCTCCAAGCCGCGTGGCTTCGTTGTAGTCGGTTGTGCTCATCTCAGCCCAGATCTTGCCCTCCGATAAGCCCGCAAGTGCGCCATCGCTCGCGTCTTCCAGCACCGCAGCACTCGCCGCTGGCGAAGGCAAGCAGGTTATCAGTAAGTCGCACGACTCTGCCATCGCTCGCGGCGACTCACTCCACGCCGCGCCCGCGTCTAACAGCGGACGCGCCGCCGACTCGTCCAGGTCGCGCACCGTTAAGTCGTAGCCATTGCGCAGAAGACTGCCCGCAAGTTTGGCTCCGACATTGCCGAGGCCGATAAAGCCGATTTTCGCGATCGTGGATTGCGTCATAAGTCAGAATTCCTTTGCCAGAAGTGGAGTCTTGTCCGTGCGATTTAGGGGATATAGGAAAAACGCCGCCATTGCAAGAGCCACAAAATTCGCCTAATAAAATGCCGAGTCAATCGTGTCCTTACAATCATATCCTTAAGGGGTAGGGAGGGTTGCCATGAGCGAAGCCACAAGCATAAGCGCAAACACAGGCGCAGACGCAAGCACAAACGCAAGCTTACGCGCCAAACAACGCAAACAGTGGAACTACCTGCCGCCCGAGCCGCTTGCTGTACCTCCGCTGTGGTATCGCCCGTGGCGCAAGCCGTTGGCGGTGGCGTGGTTTATTGCGCGTCCGTGGCGGCCAACCAAGGAGCGGTTCTGGTTTCTGATGATCGCGCTGGTGCTGTGGTTTTTCTTCACTCCACCATTGGAGACAATGGCTGACTTTCACTGGCAGTGGATGAGCTACATCTGGGCGCGTAACTTCATCATCACGCTAGCCATCGTCGGCGGAGCGCACCTGTGGTTTTATGTTTTGCGCGGACAAAATGCCGAACTGCAATACGATGCACGGCCTTTCGTCAAAGGTAGTAAGCGGTTTTTGTTCGGCGACCAAGTCCGCGACAATATGTTTTGGACTTTGACTGGCGGTGTCGGCGCGTGGAGCGCCTATGAATGCCTGCTGTTGTGGGGCTTTGCCAGTGGATTTTCTCCGTTGCTAGGGGTTGGCGAAGGCTCGCCGTGGGCGTGGGTGTGGCTCGTCGCCCTGTTCTTGTTAATTCCGTTTTGGACAGGAGTGCATTTCTACGCACAACACCGCCTGTTGCATTGGAAGCCATTGTACAAGCGCATTCATTCATGGCATCACAACAATGTGAATATTGGTCCGTGGTCAGGATTGGCGATGCATCCTGCCGAGCATGTGATCTTGTTTACCGACTGCTTGTTGTATTTGTTTGTGCTGTCGCATCCTGTGCATGCGTTCTTTAACTTGCTGATCCACGGACTCGGCGCACCTTTGAGCCACACAGGCTTTGAAGGCTTTCGCCTGCGCGGACGCAAACGGCTTGATGTCGCCGACTTTTACCACCACCTGCACCACCGCTACTTTGACTGCAACTACGGCAGCCCTGACACTCCGTGGGACTACTGGATGGGCACTTTCCACGACGGCACAGAAGCAGGAGATAAAGCGATGGTGGAAATGCGCAGAAAGAAGGCGGAGCGTCAAAGAAACAAGAAAAACAGAAAAGTTAAGGCTTAATCCGCACTGCCCGTAGGGCCCAGCCCCCTACCCTCCCCCAACTTTAGAAGACAAACCCCCACCAAGTGCCCACAAGCGGGCAAGACACCAAAATCCCCCCCCCACCAACAAACTTAATCATCTTCAATTTCGGGCGTATCCCAATCTGACCAGTTAATACCATCACCACCCATCCTGCGATAGACTTTGACAGCATTGATATAATTTCTGAAATCCGTGTTTTCATCAGCAATTCTACTTGCGGTAGACCAATCTACATCTGCTCGCTCTTGTGCTGGGATGATGATCTGACTCTCAGATGGTTCATCGTAATTGAGTTGAATAAATCCGATACCATGCAGTCCTGATAGAATTCGTAATTCATCAAGGGCGCTATCCTTTATATCCCATGCTGCCAAGTAGCCGACATTTGCCCAAGAGGAATTGCTAACGGCTTGGAAAAAGTACTCTCGCACATCAGATCGGTTAATTTCTACCTTTACCTCCAGAGACCAGAGCTTCACCTTCTTTTCCTCTGTCTCAAAAACATAATCTCTAACTCCCCTATTCCAATTGGAGCTTAAGTCCTCCATGCCGACCAAGTCAGGGTAGAGCCAACGATTACCGCCAGGCCCCCTTCTGTTGCTGGATCGCCCTTCATGAATCCGCTTGCCAAGAACACCTCGCTCAGTGCGAATAAATTCTAAAGCTGGCATGTATAAATCTTCTTCACTTGAAGGGCGAGTTTTTTCTTGAAGGTGAATTTGATCTTTGTCTGCAACTCCAAAAGATTCGACAGCATGGGGAGTTGATGCAGGTTCTGCATAGGCAATTGTTTCACCTGAACTATTTTCACCTTCCTCATAATAGTATCTGCGTGGTCTTTCGCTTGTAACCAGAATTCCGTTTTTCTCTAGGGCTTTTCGGTGAGCACCTATCTCAGACACAATTTGAGTCTCTAAGGCTGCATCAGAATCTATTGGTGTTTTTTGTGCTCTTGAGCGCCGTTTTTTAGCTTCACACGCCTGCGGAAATTTCTGCATAAACCACACGGCTAATTCTCTGGCAGTGCATCTTTTACCTGGATTTTCCTTAAGGTAAATCGTCAATCGCTCTGTTAGGCGAATTGCCTCACCTCGGTCTTCTTGTTTTGTATCTACATAGTTCGGAGCTTCAGAAGTAGAAAAGTTATGATTCCCATCCACACCACTATAGTAGTAATAGAGTGTAGACTTACCTTCGTTAACTTCTTCTGTTCGTTGAATTCCATAATTGTTTAGATATCCGTGATAGTAACAGGATCTTATTTCAGCTCCGATTTGCAAATCAAGTTCTTCATCTGTTTTTTTGTTGGTTGCTTGTCTTTTCTCTTCATATGCTGGTCTATAGGTTACTTTAAACCACTGAACCAGATCGCCAGCTGTCAGCTTTTTGCCAGAATTTTGTTGGAGATACTTTCCAATCCTTTCGGACAAATTCATCTTCACGTCTTGTCGTTCTTCGTAGCTTCCGAATTCCATTTTCTTTCTCCTCGATTAGAAAGTTTTGCCTTGGCTAGATGATACCCCTAAGGATTGCGATTGCCAAACTGCGGGAATTTACTCTCTCTCACGGAATTCGCCAAACCTTTTCTCTCTAGAACAGAGGGAATATTTTTATTCCCCCCTATGGGCTGTGTCTGCCGTAGGCAGGCACGAGGGCACGCACCACGAAGTGGCGGCGAAGCCACGGCGAGCTTGCCGAGCCGTGCAAAAAGGCGGTGCAAGCCGCCGTAAAAAAGCTGGGGTCAAAGTCTGCGGAGCAGACTTTGGGGGGGATGGCGGGAAAAGTGCGGCTCGCAGAGCCGCATACCCCCTCGGGACGGAGGGGGTCGCGTTGCCGCAGGCAACGCGGGGGGAGGGGTGGGCACGCTTGGGGCTTGCCCCAAGCGTGAGGGAACGCGCCCCGCAGGGGCGCATAAAAAGCGGCGCAAGCTCGCTGATTTCGTAGTAAAGTTGCCTTTAGAGATTCGTTTTGTGTCGGAGGCTTTCCAGCGATGAAAAAAGACATATCCGCCTATGTGAAGGACATTGTCGCCGAGCATAAGGCTGGCGAGACCTCCGAGCACTCGTACCGCCCGCACTTGGTGAATTTCTTTAATTCCGTCCTCAAGAAGGGGGTTCGGGTTACCAACGAGCCAAAACAGAGGGCAGGGAAAAAGCCTGATATGAACTTCCGCCGCAAGGGTATTCCCTTCGGGCACTTGGAGGCGAAAGATGTACACATTGACCTGAATACTGCTGAAAAAAGCAAGCAACTGAAAGGTTATTTGGAAAAGTTTCCCAACTTAATTCTGACGAACCAGTTAGAATTTCGTTTGTACCGCGACAAAAAAGAAATTCGTCGGGTGGAAGTTGCAAAATTGGCGGGCGACAAGATTAAACTCTTGCCAGAAAACTATGAGACCTTCGCCAATTTGGTGAGTCTTTTTGAGAAGCACAAAAGTTTTATTTCCAGTGCAGACGACCTAGCAGAATTTATGGCGGATATGGCGGTTGCCTTAAGGGATAAGATAAAAGAAGCCTTGGAGGAAGATAAGGGAAAAGATGAAAATGGCGCGAATGAAAATTTTGCCGACCAGATGGGGATTTTTGAGAAGTACTTAATTCACGACTTAAACGACGATGCTTTTGCGGATATGTATGCACAAACTCTGGTTTACGGAATGCTCGCCGCCCGTATGTATGACCCTAATGACAAGGGATTCACACGCCAGAAAGCAGGGGAATTGATCCCGAAGAGCAATCCATTTTTGCGTAACTTCTTTGATTATATAGCAGGGAGCAAACTAGACGAAAGAATTGCTCCATTGGTGGAAGAGCTCGCAGAAATGTTTGACGCTGCAAATGTCCATAGCCTTATGGAACAAGTGGCACAGACAGATAGACAAGACAAAAAAATTGATCCTTTTATGCATTTTTATGAAACTTTTCTGAAAGCATATGACCCCAAGTTACGCCGAATTCGTGGTGTCTATTACACCCCCGACTCAGTCGTGGATTTTATTGTCCGTGCGGTGGATGATATCTTAGAGCAAGAATTCGGATTGAAAGGTGGTCTAGCTTATAAAGAGAAATTTTGGCACAAAAGGGAAGTTTACCTAGACGAGAAAGGCGAAGAGGTAGATGTAGACGCGGATGTAAAAAAAGAAAAGGTAGAAAAAAAAGAACACATCCACTGTGTACAGATTTTAGACCCCGCCACAGGCACGGGTACTTTTCTTGCCGCCATCGTGGAGCATATCTATAACGACCCGCTCATTAAAGATCAACGCGGCACTTGGCGCGACTATGTAAAAGACGAGCTCATCCCGCGTCTGCACGGCTTTGAGTATTTAATGGCTCCCTACGCCATCGCCCACGCTAAGTTAAGGATGGTTTTGCGCGAAAAAGAAGGGCTTACCGATGCAGATGAAAATGAGCGGTTACAAATCTTCCTCACCAACTCTTTAGAAGACCGTAGCAAAGCCCCTGCAGAATTCGATCTTGGTAGATGGCTCAAGTACGAGGCAAAAGAGGCAGACAGGGTTAAAAAGGATAAGCCGATAATGGTAATTATCGGCAATCCACCCTACAACGCCCGTTCAGCTAACAAAGGGGATTGGATTACCAAATTAGTAAAGGAGTACAAACGTGTAGATGGCAAGCATTTCAGAGAGCAAAAACATTGGTTGCAAGATGATTATGTGAAATTTATCCGTATGGGAGAAGCTTACATTGAAAGGGCAGAACAGGGAGTGCTTGCCTATATCTGCAACCATGCATTCTTGGATAATCCGACTTTTCGCGGTATGCGTCAGCACTTGCTCCGCACTTTTGACAAAATTTACGTGTTAAATCTGCACGGAAATTCTAAGAAAAAAGAAGTAGCTCCTGATGGTTCAAAAGACGAGAATGTATTTGATATTCAGCAGGGCGTCTCCATCAACCTGTTTATCAAGACGGGTAAGAAGAAAAAGAATGAGCTCGGCAAGGTGTGCCACAAAGATGTTTATGGGAAGCGCATGGATAAGTACCAATTTCTTTTAAGGAATGCGATGCAAAATATAAAGTGGAATAGCCTTGCTCCTATTTCGCCTTCTTACTATTTTATCCCAACGGACATGTCCAAGCACGATAGCTACATTTTAGGTTTTTCTTTAAAAGATGCATTTACAAAAAGGGTTTCTGGAATTGTCACAGCCAAAGATAAATTCACGATTTATTTTACACCTGAAGAGTTAAGAAACGCTACAACTCGCTTCATGAAATTGAACAATGAAGAGGCTCGAGAGGAATTTAAATTAGGAGATGATGGAAGAAACTGGTCTGTTGCAGGGGCAAGAAGAGATTTGAAAGAAAATGTTTTTGATAAGAAAAAAGAAGATAAGCCTACCCTCATCGCGTATCGTCCGTTTGATGAACGCTATACCTATTACACTGGCACGACCAGTGGGTTTTCTAGTTGGCCACGCAGAGAATTGATGCGCCACTTTTTGGCAGGCGAGAATATTGGAATAATTCTTCACAAGCGAGAAGAAATTGTTGGACCTTTTGCCCATGTGTTTGTCAGTAGGCATATAACCGAACACGGTATTACTTCGGGCAAGACGACAAACTATCAAGCACCGCTTTATCTTTATCCAGAAGACGACCTTGTGCAAAAAGCTAATGGGTCTAGTGGACGCGAACCAAATCTTAATGAGAAAATCGTTGAGAGAATTGCTCAAAAAATCGGCTTACGCTTCACAGCCGAACCAAACAGGGATAGCAAGTGTTTTTCACCCTATAACCTGCTGGATTATATCTATGCAGTTTTGCATTCCCCAACCTACCGCGAGGAATATGTTGAATTTCTAAAATACGACTTTCCGCGTGTGCCCTATCCTGAAGATGCAAAAACCTTCCGTGCTTTAGCAAACCTTGGAAGCAAAATTCGCAAACTACACCTGATGGAGGAAGTGCCAGAGCCAAAAGTCGGCTACCCCAAAAAAGGCAACCACGAAGTAAAGAAAATAAACTTTGACCCGAAAGATGGTGGCAAAGTTTTCATCAACAGCAAGCAATACTTCTCCAACGTACCAGAGAAAGCATGGGAGTTCCGTATCGGTGCCTACCAACCCGCACAAAAATGGCTTAAAGACCGCAAAGGGCGTTGCCTCACGAAAAACGAGATAAAGCACTACCGAAAAATCATTGCTGTCTTGATTGAAACCGATCGCCTAATGCAAGAAATCGATAAAACTTGGAAGCCTTAATTCCCCCACAAAAGGGTAGATATATAACCCCCACCCCATTGCCAAAGCTGTCTCCTGCGCCCGTGCTGGACGCACGGGGCAGTCGCCCGCTTTGGTTTCCTGTTTCTATTCTCTGCCTTTATTCTCCTTACCTCTCCCTTATGTTTTTCTTTTTTATACAGAGGGGACTATCTAATTAACACCCCCCTAGGGGCGAGCCACGCGAAGCGTGGCGAGGGCAAAGGGGGGTCAAAGTCTGCGTAGCAGACTTTGGGGGGGATGGGTGGGAAGGCCACAGGAAATTTATTTTTTGGCTTGAGCCCTACAACTCCCCCTAATTTTGCCAAATCGGAGCAAAAAAAATTTGAATCCGCCTGAAAATGGCTCATTTCCTATATAGGAGATTTCGCAACTCTATTAGCCCCCAAACCCCAAAACGAAGGATTACCCCATGCACGCCGCCCGACCAGCCGACCAGCCAACGACAGCCGCCAAGCTGCAGGAAGTGCGCCAATACCTGTCCGCCCTTGACCCTGAACTACTGGCGGAAGCGTTTTCTAACCACTACGCAGGACAGGCGGACAAAAGCGCGGAAATCCGCAGGGCAAACCTTGCCCAACTCCTACCCCATCTCAACGACAAACTAGAAGACGAGGTTAAAGCCCTACTTTCCCTCCAACGCTCTATACAGGAAGAAGACGAAACCAACGCTAAAGAACGCGCCCTTGGCAGGGCTTTTAACGCCCAACGCCGCCGCGATGAACGCCAGCTCATAATGTTCAACCTAGAGTTATTACGGCTCAACCCTACGCCCGAGGGCTTGACCGAGCAGGAACTTCGCCACCACCAAGAGATTACGACCGAGACGATGAACAGGTTAACCGAAGCCCTAGAGAATATGCGTACCCGCGGAAAGCTCGTAGAGCCTGAAACCTTTGACAAGAAGCAAGCGATTGCCCCCCGCCGCAACCTGCGGCGAGAAGAAGCCATACGCCGCACTGAGATGATCCGCGAGCTGACGCAGTTTTGCGAGCTGGTAGAACAAGTTGTGGCAGGAAAGAAAATCGTTGATGACGCGACTATGGCAGAGCTAATTGACCGCGCTCAGGCGTATCTATCCCCAGACGAACATATCAAAGAGTACAGCGAGACCGCAGACTACCGTTCTACGCGGCGTTTGATAGATAATAGTTCTTCACACGAAAAGAAGATTGCGCTCCGTGTAGAAGCTGAAGACCGCTACGCTGGCATGGATTGGAGCAACCCGTACGAAAAGAAACCCGACAAGCCCAAAAAAGAGCCCAGTGCCATCTATGTAGACGGAGGCAACATCCCCAACCCAAAACTCTACCCCCCAAAGCCGAAAGGCCAAGACCCTTAGAGCCAATAGCCCTTCCCCTGCGTAAAGGCAATCAGCCCAATTCCGTCTTAACAATCACCTTGCCCGTCAGGGTGCGGTGGACGGGGCATTTGTCGGCGATTTCTAGAAGCCGCGCGCGTTGTGTGTCGTCTAAGTTGCCGACTAAATTAACCACGCGCACGATTTCTTCCAACTGCGCGGATGCACCTTCGGCGACTTCGCAATCGGTGGCGTGGCGGCGGGCGTGTGACAGACGCACTGAAACATGTTGCAGGTCCCAGCCTTTACGTTTGGCGTAGAGCCGCACGGTCATTGAGGTGCAGGCGCCGAGTCCCGCCAACAAATAATCATACGGAGTCGGCCCTGCGTCATCGCCGATGGGCACGGGTTCGCCTGCAAGCAACTTGTGGTTGCGCACTGAGACTTCTTGCGTTAAAGCCCCGAAGGGCAGGCGTTCGCTGACGATGACCTGCCCTTCTTCCCCTTCTTCGCCCTGCTCTTCTTCGCTCTGTCCTGCGGAAGCGGCGGGCTTTGCGCTTCCGCTCATAACGGGATGTGGTTTGTGAAAGCGGCTTGCCCAGGCGGCGATCATTTCGGCGACGTAGTCGGCGTCGTCGGCGTTAGAGATGACATGGTCGGCGCGGTCTAGCGAGACGAAAGACTTCGGATGTTTTGCCCAGCTAAAAATTTTGGCGGCGTTGTCTACTCCGACTGTGTTGTCGCCTGGCGCGTGCATCACCAAAACAGGACAATGCAAGTTTGGCACGATTGAGTCGGGGCACTGCGACTCTAAGTCTTGTAAGAATTCGCGCGAGACAGAGAACTTGCGTCCGCCGACTTCTATTTCGCCTTTACCTGTGGTTGTAATCTCTTCCAAAGCGGCTCCGAACAGGTGCTTGGCGTGGGCAGGATCGGCGGGTGACGCGATGGTCACGGCGCCTTTGATGGGAGCGAACTCCATTGCCGCTCCGACGCTTGCCAGAGCTGCTGTGCCGCCCAAGCTGTGCCCGACCAAAAGCGTGGTTTCGTGGCCGCGTTTTGCCAGCTCGCGCACAGCGGAGAGCAAGTCTTCGCGGTTAGATGAAAATCCGCTTTCGGCGAACTCGCCTTCGCTTTCGCCGAGGCCTGTGAAGTCCAAACGCAGAGCCAGCATTCCGCGTTGCGCGAGTCCGCGGGTGATGTTGCGAGCGGCGGCGATGTCTTTGCCGCAAGTGAAGCACGGAGCGTACACCACGACCGCCCAAGGCTTGCCGCCAAGCTCGGGATGCGCGTGCAAAAAGTCTTCTGACGGATATTCCAGCTTCGCCGCCAGCGACACGCCAGCGCGACTAGCGAATGCCAAGCTTTCTTCCTGCAGTGCGACTCCGCGATAGCGAATGGTTTTTGTGGTCATGTGTCCTTTATACCACGCCACGACTTTTCTTTCCTTAACCCCGCAAGCAATATATCCCGCTATGGATGCGATTGCCTTGTCTCCTACTTTTCTTCTTCGTTTATTTATTTCTGCTTCCTTCCGCGTTTATTAAAGACGGCTTTTCCTTAATCCACGCCCTATGGTTGTAAAGCAGCGAACACCTTGCGGCGGTGGCACCTTGCGGTGCGGCATTCGTGCCAAGCCTTGTGCCCCCCACCAACTGTTAAGCCCCATAGTTTCCAGTAAAAGGTTAATTGAGCCAAAACCCCTTATGGCGGGAGGGGAGCGCGAGCGGAGCGGAATGAAACGAGCGGCACGCACCACGTAGCGGCGGCGAAGCCACGGCATTCGCCCGCAGGTGGGCAGTGCGAAGCCCTAGCTAATCGGCGAAGCGTATATTGACGCGGCGGTTTTGCTTGCCTTTGTTTTCAATCTTGCCGACAACCAGTGCGCCGATTTCGGAAGTGCGTTTGACATGGGTGCCACCACAGGGTTGCAAATCAGCGGACTGCACTTCAATCAGCCGCACTTTCCCGCCACTGCGTGGTGGTTGCACTTCCATCGTGCGCACTAGATCAGGATTTTCGTCTAGCTCGTCTGCGGTAATCCATCGCGCAGCAACTTCTAGATCGCGGGAGACCAATTCGTTCAGCCCGTCGTTGATGCGTTCTTTGTCTAAGCCGTCGGCACCGATATTGAAATCAATCCGCCCCTTACCATCGCCAACCGAGCCGCCTGTAACGCCTGCTGAAACCTGTGCGCAAAGCAGGTGCAAAGCTGAGTGCATACGCATCAAGCGGTGGCGACGTGCCCAATCTACGGCGAGCTTAACTTGCGAGCCGACTTCTAAAACAGTGTCTGCGTCTTGCAAATAGTGCAGCACTGCGTTCGGATTGCCGGGCTGTTTGACCGACTTTACGATTGCCAGCTCTTGTCCGTCGGGCAGAGTCACGGCACCTGAGTCGCCTGGCTGTCCGCCCCCTTCGGCGTAAAGCACGGTGCGATTGACGCGAAAGAGTCCTACTTCGGACGCAACGACTTCTGCCGTGCAGTCTTTCAGGTATGAGTCTTCCTCGTAGAGTCTTTCGGTCGCGTTCATATGGATAGCAACAAAACTTGACTCAAGGGTAGCACATAAATATATTTACGGAAAATCCTGTAGCTTTGGTTTTTATGTACTTGTTTCGCCCGCTCGCTTCACCTAACCTGCAAGGAATAGGCATAATGTTGGTTTTTAAAAGTGCTTCTGTTCGCCTTTTATTGGCTGGGCTATTGCTTGTTATTTTGGCGGGATGTGCGGGTTCTGCTACTACGGTTAACGATTACATTCCGAGTGATTCTGTTTCTACTTTAGAGTGTCAGACTCGAACGGCGTACGAGAGCGCGGAACATCTGGGTTGTATGGAGCGAGTCTTCAACGACATACCCCGTACGCAGGGCTTTGATGGCAAGTGCGTTGCGGTTGAGCTGGGCGGATATAATCATGCGTGGAAGGTGATTGCTCTTTTAAAGTCTCTTTCGGATGGTAGTGCTTCGTGCAGGGTGCAATTTCTTGAGGGGTATGGGCGGCAGGGTTTGTGGCTTCCTGTTAGGGAGGTAGGGAACAAGGGTTTTATTTCTTTTGCGTTTGCGCCTGTGATTGCTCCGAACGCGGAGGTTAAAGGGGTTATAGAGCGCGAAGATTGGAAGGTGATTGCTGAGCCGATGTTAAAAACGGGGACTTGTTTTTTATTTGCTATGCAGAACAAAGGCGACAAGGATTTGATTTCTGTCTTGAGCTACAATTTCAACTGGCATGGAGAGATAGACACAGCGTATCTGAATCAAATTTTGCTAGACCCAGAGACTTGCGTTGTTTTAGTCACGCGGCAAAATACGAATGCGACTCGGCACTATGCTGGAGCGGGTATTTGTGAGGGGTTTGAACCGATCTGCCTTCACACGAAGGGTTTTTTCGCTTTGAAATCGGAGCATCGCGTAGAAGGCACGAGTTTTTCTGCTACCTATCTTCTTGCGACTTTAAACAAGGTGTATGAACGCATGCCGCTGGGCACGAAGCCGAAAGAAGTGGTGGATATGGCTTTGCAGTGCGTCTATGGCTTCGGGAAAAACTTCACCCCGACACCTGGCGAACGCCTTGACCTTTGGTGCCTACGCGAAAAACTCCTACAAGCCCGCGCAAACCAAACCACAAGCGGCTAAGGCTTAAGCCTAGTGTTGCAGAATCTGCTTTAAGAACAGCTTGGTGCGATCGGCTTGTGGATTGTTGAAGAAATCTTCGGGGTTATTTTCTTCGACGATTTCGCCTGCGTCCATGAAGATGACTCGGTGTGCGACTTTGCGGGCGAAGCCCATTTCGTGGGTGACGCACAGAATTGTCATATCGCCGCTTTCTGCCAGCTCAACCATCACATCCAGCACTTCGGAGATCATTTCGGGGTCAAGGGCACTGGTTGGCTCATCAAAGAGCATAATCCGCGGATTCATACAGAGCGAGCGGGCGATGGCGACGCGTTGTTGTTGTCCGCCTGACAGCTGCCCTGGATACTTGTTTGCTTGTTCGGGGATTTTCACGCGCTCCAAATACTTCATCGCGGCTTCTTCGGCTTCTTTGAGCGGAGTCTTACGCACCCAAATCGGAGCCAAAGTACAATTCTCCAACACGGTAAGATGCGGAAACAGATTGAACTGCTGAAACACCATACCGACTTCGCGGCGGATTTCACCAATTTTCTTTACATCGTCGGTTAGGGTTGTACCATCAACGATGATATCGCCCTGTTGGTGTTCTTCTAGCCTGTTGATGCAGCGGATCATCGTAGATTTACCCGAGCCACTTGGACCGCAGATAACAATTCGTTCTGACCGCTTAACATCTAGGTTGATGTTGCGCAGCACATGGAACTTTCCGTACCACTTGTTGACATTCACCAAGCGGATAATGCTATCGCCTTGCATTTCGGTGTTCATATTGGTCTCCTGTCCTCTGGTTTGGTTTTTTTGTCTTTAGTTTTGCTCGGCGGCTTGTTCGCGTTCTAGCTTGCGCTCTAAGTAGAGGCTATAGCGCGACATTGCGAAGCATGAGATGAAATAGAAGAGTGCGACGAAGAGGTACATTTCGGCGGCGAGTCCTGCCCATTTTGCGTCTGACAGGAGCGAGCGACCAATACCGAGTGGGTCAAGCAAGCCGATGATGATAACCAGAGTCGTATCTTTGTATAGTCCGATGAACGAGTTGACGATTCCGGGGATTGAAATACGCAAGACTTGTGGCAGATAGATTTTCTGCAGGCTTTTCCAGTAGCTTAAGCCGAGTGCTTCGGCGGCTTCGTATTGTCCGCGTGGCAGGGCTTGGAAGCCCCCGCGTATCACTTCCGCCATATAGGCGGAGGCAAAGAGCGTTACCATTATCAGCACGCGGATGATGAGATCAAAATCCGTACCAGGCGGCAGAAAATACGCCAGCAAGACTGAGGCGATAAACAGCAGGGTAATTAGCGGTACGCCACGAATGAATTCAATAAAGACTACGGCGATGATCCGCAAGACGGGCATTGAAGAGCGCCGAGCTAAAGCCAGAGCCACGCCGATTGGCAGAGACAAAGAAATTCCTGTGACACCGATTACCAGCGTTAGCATGAAGCCGCTGAAGTTGCGGGTATTGACGGGGTCAAGCCCGAAGAGTCCACCTGCGAGTAGCCAGCCAGCGATGAACGGATAGGCGACGGTGAAAAGCAGACCGCGTTTGCGGAAGGGCATTGTTTCCCATAGTACGGGGGCAAGGGCGACGATGAGCAAGATAAAGGACAGATTCACCCGCCAGCGGTGTTCGTGTGGGTATCGTCCATAGACGAAGATATCAAACCGCTCGCTGATGATTCCCCAGCAGGCACCGTGCGGAGATATTTCGCGACAGGCGACACGCGAGTCGGCGAAAAGCACACCTTTTAAGAACGCCCAATCAACGAAACTGAATCCGACTTTCCAGATGAGCCACAGCGAGAAGAGGGTTAAAACGGTATTGAGCGGCGTGGAGAATAAATTCTTCCACACCCAACCGACTGCGGGAATTCGCTCGGTGATGGGGGCTTGTTCTTCGTCTTTATGCGCAGTTGTGTCTGCCACTTGTTTTGTCCTGCTTGTCTTGCTTTAGCGTTCTACGAGCGCAATGGAGCGATTGTAGATATTCATCAGAAACGAGATAAACAGAGAGAAAGACAAATAGAGTAGCAAGACTAAGATCATGCACTCCATTTCGCGCCCTGTTTGGTTTAGAGTGATTCCGCCGATGGTTCCGACGATATCTTGGTAGCCGATGGCGATTGCGAGCGATGAGTTTTTGGTTAGGTTTAGGTATTGGTTGGTAATTGGCGGAATGGCGACTCGCAAGGCCTGTGGCAGGATAATCAGTCGCAAGGCGTAGAGACGCGAGAAGCCGAGTGCACCTGCGGCTTCTTTCTGCCCTTTAGAGACGGACAAAATCCCTGCGCGGATAACTTCAGCGATAAAGGCAGAAGTGTAGATTGCTAGGGCGAGAGTTAAGGCAAAGAATTCGGGCAGGAGCCGTAGCCCGTGTTTGACATTAAAGCGCCCCTGTTCGGGTATGGAAAAAGTTAAAGAGTCGGGGCTTGTGAGCCACATTAGAAACGGCAGAAGAATTATCAGGCCCAAAGACGGAAGCAAGACGGGCAGGGTTTTGCCTTCTTGTTCTTGCCGTACTTTGGCGTAGCGTCGCCATAGGTAGGCGAGCGCACAGGCGGCTAGGAAGGCGATGAACAGGTACCCTGCGCCTTGATGCATTTCGGGCTTGGGGATAAACAAGCCGCGATTAGAAAGGATAACTCTGTCAAAAAGCGTGAAGGGTTCTTCTCCTTCGCGTTGGTTTGGCAGGACGGTGATGACCACGCCATAGACGAGCAGGATATGCAGCAGCACAGGCACATTACGGACGAATTCCGTGAAGGCATACGCCAGCCTGCTGAGTAGCCAGTTCGGAGACAAACGCGCAATTGCGACCAACAAGCCGATGACACTGGCGAAGATGATTCCGACGAAGGCGACGAGTCCTGTGTTGATGATCCCGATGAGCATTGCGCGTCCGTGAGTGGACTGCGAGTCATATTCAATCGGACGCTGATTAATATCGTAGTTAGAAGCTTGTCCGAGAAATTCGTAGCTGAAGTCTTTGCCGAGTGCTTTCAGGTTGATAACGACATTGTTTCCCATCCAGGCGAAGGCGGCGAAAAGAACGGTAACGGCGAGTATTTGGTAGAGCACAGCCCGCACTTCTTTGCGGCGTAGGAAGCCCTGCAATCCGCCATCAAAGAGCGAAGGCGGTTTGCTTGCGCCTGACATGCGCGGGTCTTGGGCTGGATCTGTGGTTACAGAAGTCATGCTGCGGCTGGGGGTATGGCTGGTTTTGAAGTTGCGGGATAGAAGTTGCGGGATATGGGTACAAAGGCGCGTTAGTTACGTTAGTTAAGGGTACATATTAGTTAAGGGTACATATTAAAGGTACATAAGGTGCAAAGGTGCATTAAGGTACTAAGGACAAGAAGGCACAAAAAAGGGGAGGCGAGCTTGCCGAGATGACTCGGTGTCTCGCCTCCCCTATCTGCGTTCAACCCGTTTTAGCGGATTGGATAGGCGTAGAGCAGACCGCCGTCTGTCCACTGTGCGTTGAGTCCGCGTTCTAGGCCGATTGGAGTGTTTGGCCCGAGATGGCGCTCAAAGATTTCGCCGTAGTTACCGACGGACTTGATTGCGCGCCGCGCCCATTCTTCGTCTAGCCCGATGAAGGAGCCGTAGCTACCTTCCACGCCGAGAATACGCCGCACTGAAGGATTATCACTACCGCTGACGAGCTGGTCTGCGTTGCCACTGGTGATGCCGTATTCTTCGGCTTCGATTAGGGCGGTCATGACCCAGCGTACGACATCTGCCCACTCGTCATCGCCTTGGCGCACGGCTGGGCCGAGCGGTTCCTTGGAGATGATTTCGGGTAGCAGCACATGCGCTGAAGGGTCGTCAAACGAGGCGCGAGTAGCGGCGAGACCAGAGTGGTCGGTTGTGTATGCGTCGCAACGGCCTGCTAGATAGGTTTGACGGGCTTCTTCGTTGGTTTCGATCGGCACGGATTCGTAGCTGATGTTGTTTGCGCGGAAGAAGTCGGCGAGGTTTAGCTCGGTGGTGGTTCCTGTTTGAATGCAAACAGAAGCGCCATCCAGGTCGTGCGCACTGGAGATACCCAGAGACTTTGGCACGATGAAGCCTTGTCCGTCATAGTAGTTCACGCCAAGGAAGGTGAGCTTTAAGTCGGCGTCACGGCTCATGGTGACGGTGGTGTTTCTGTAGAGCAGGTCACCTTCGCCTGAGTTGAGCAGAGTGAAGCGAGTTTTGCCTGTGGCGTTGACGAATTCCACGGCGTTAGGATCGCCGAGTACTGCGGCGGCTGTTGCGCGACAGAAGTCGACATCGAAGCCCTGCCACTGACCGTTAGCGTCGGTGAAGGCGAAACCGATGAGCCCTGTGTTAATGATGCACTTGAGCGAGCCGCGGGCTTTGACATCTTCTAGAGTGCCTGCGGAAGCGGGGGCTGAGAGTGCGAAGGAAGCCGCTACTGCGAGAGCTGCGGCGATGGTTGCAAGGGTACGCATATGAGGATCTCCTCGTATTGATTACGGTGTTGTGATTGGGGGTATTCAGTTCTGAGCCGTGCGCTTGGGGATGCTTTTGGGCGATCGTGGGCGGCTTACTGGCACTGAGCTGGCGCGAGGTTCTGTAGAAGCAACGCGGATTATTTTTACTTCAGGCGGGTATAGAATGCAAGTCTTTATGCGTGGAATTCCCCCCCAACCCTTAGAAATCTGCCGAATCTCCCTATCCTCAAAATTTAGAATCCCCCTCCCCTAACCCCTTCTCCTAAGGCTTATGAATTGGGGCGGAATTGGAGCAATTTAGAACACCGAACACCCCCATTTTTGACCCGAAGCCCCACCGAGTGCGCGTAGGGGGTTAAGCCCCCCGCCTATTTTTTAGACGGGTGATACGCGCCTTGCCCTTTCCTAACTTTGAGACGAAGCCCCACCGAGTGGCGTAGCCACGAACGCGAGCGTAGCGGAGTGAAACGAGCGAAGCGAAGCGGACGCCGTGAAGCGTCTTGCGCGTAGCGCACCGCTTCACGGCACTAGGCGGCGCAAGCCGCCGTAACTTAAACAGTGAGAGAAAGCCCGCCCCTAACTTTTTCTTTTTCGGCTCAGAAATCCGAGTTCTGTAAAGACAGGGAAAGCCACAGCCCACCCTTAGAGACAAATCCCCGTTCAGTAAGGTTTTAATGGACTCGTGCTTTCGGCAGAACTGGGGTCTGCGGGTTTTCTAAGTTGTAAGGGGGAATAGGGTTTGGTTTAGTGGGGAAAAAGGTTCAAGGGCTTTGGGATTTGGGTTTTGGGGGGTAGAGCTTGGGGTTGGGGATGTTGCCTCCGTCTACATAGATGGCACTGGGTTCTTTCTTGGGTGCGTCAGGCTTCTTTTCGTAGGGGTTGCTCCAATCCATGCCGGCGTAGCGGTCTTCGGCTTCTACACGGAGCGCAATCTTCTTCTCGTGTGAAGAACTATTGTCAATCAAACGGCGCGTGGAGCGGTAGTCTTCGGTCTCGCTGTATTCCTTTACAGGCTGGTCAGGGGATAAATACGCCTGAGCGCGGTCAATTAGCTCTGCCATAGTCGCGTCATCAACGATTTTCTTTCCTGCTACAACTTGTTCTACCAGCTCGCAGAACTGGGTCAGCTCGCGGATCATCTCGGTACGGCGTATCGCTTCTTCTCTCCGCAGGTTGCGGCGGGGGGCAATCGTTTGCTTTTTGTCAAAGGTTTCAGGCTCTACAAGCTTTCCACGGGTGCGCATATTTTCTAAGGCTTCGGTTAACCTGTTCATCGTCTCGGTCGTAATCTCTTGGTGGTGGCGAAGTTCTTGGTCGGTCAAGCCCTCGGGCATAGGATTTAGGCGTAATAACTCTAAGTTGAACATTATGAGCTGGCGTTCGTCTCGTCTTCGTTGGGCGTTAAAAGCCCTGCCTAAAGCGCGCTCTTTGGCGTTGGTTTCGTCTTCTTCCTGTATAGAGCGTTGGAGCGACAGGAGTGCTTTGACTTCGTCTTCTAGTTTGTCGTTGAGATGGGGCAGGAGTTGGGCAAGGTTAGCCCTGCGGATTTCGGCACTCTTGCTCGCCTGCCCCGCGTAGTGGTTGGCTAGGGATTCTGTCAGTAGTTCGGGGTCTAGGTCTGACAAGTATTGGCGCACTTCCTGCAGCTTGGCGGCTGTCGTTGGCTGGTCGGCTGGGCGAGTGCTGTGCATGGGGTAATCCTTGTTTTGGGGGTTTGGGGCTAATAGAGTTGCGAAATTCTCCTATATAGGAAATGAGCCATTTTCAGGCGGATTCAAATTATTTTCGCTCCGATTTGGCAAAATTAGGGGGAGTTGTAGAGCTCAAGCCAAAAAATAAATTTCCTGTGGCCTTCCCACCCATCCCCCCCGCACTCACTGCGCCCTAGCGGGCTTGTGAGTTGCGACCCCCCTTTGCCCTCGCCACACTTCGTGTGGCTCGCCCCTAGGGGGGTGTTAATTAGATAGTCCCCCTCTATATAAAAAAGACAAACATAAGGGAGAGGTAAAGAGAATAAAGGCAGAAAATAGAGACAGGAAACCAAAGCGGGCGACTGCCCCGTGCGTCCAGCACGGGGGTAGGAGACAGCTTTGGCAGTTGGGTGGGGGGTATGTATGTCCCCTGATTTCTAAGGTTAGGATTTTAGGCGGCGGCGGCGGGCGCGTTTGGGTTTCGCCTCAGTGATAAGACGGGCAGCTCGCTGTTGCTCGTACAGCTTCAAAAGCAGGGCTAGGCGATCGGCTTCTCCTGTGAAGGGGGTTCGGCGGTAGAGTTTATCTACGGCTTTATCCAAGGCTTGGTGGGCTTTGCGTAGGTCGGGCGGCATGAAGTCAGGGTCGTAGAGTTGTGCCAAGGTAGAACCCTTATGATTGGCACGGGTTTCTAAAATCGTGTCTGCCAAGGGGGTTAAATGCGCTAACTTTTTCTGTGCCTCATCACTGCCAAATTTGCCAAGTTCGGTTGGTAAGGGGAAAGTGTTGTAGACCACTCCTATTGAGTAGACATAACGACTAGTTAAGCGTCCACAGACTGCACGCAACCAAGTCATATGCATTGCCGAAGTAAGCAGGGCAAAAAGTGACTTGGGTGCTCCCTCTATTACATAGCCCCTATTTGATGGGATTGTTGGGGGTTCAAGCCAGCCGATAGGTGCATAATATCTTCGCTCAGAGCTTATGCCAGGCACAAAAAGAAAAGGTTTTTTTGGAATTATGCTTGAGTCGTACTCTTGTGGTCTCTCCGCCATTTCTCTTGTGGGTTTCTTTTTACTTTTCTTACGGTGTTCTCGAACTGCAACAATTCGCTCGCGCACTTTTGGCAAGTTGCTTAACTGATTTGGTTCAGCTTTTTCAAGATAAAGGATGTGGCGGATTTCTCCATTAAGAAATTCTTCAGCACCCACATAAGGCTTAAATAGAGACTCTGCATTTGGCTCTTCTCTTAAAAAGATACTTTTCTCTTCTTCGCTGAAGATATAATGTCCGCCATCGGTTGGTTGCGTACCCTTAAGCATTTCAGAAAATCCACTCAGGGGGCTAGTTGTTTTTCTGATAACTAAGTGTGGACTCTGTAAGTTGCTACCATCAGTTAGATAGGGCGTTATAGCAGTGCAGGAAAGTTCTTCGGGAGCACTTTTAGGGGTTTCGTAAAAGAACAAATGGCGTTGTTTTGAAGCTTCGGTTTGGTGTGTCAAACCGATGATGACAACATGAACATTTGCTTTGCCTTTTACTTCTGACCCCCAAGCGAAAGTACGGTGGGCAAAAGTAATTTCTAATTGATAGCGATCGTAGAGAACAGACCAGAGTTGTGCGACCTGCTCGCCTTGAGTAATGGAGTTCGTGGCGACAAGGGCAATTCTAATTTTGCGATTGTCCTTAAGGTATTCACCTGCCTTCAGAAACCAAGACGCTACATAATCTAAGGCACGACCGCTCCCGTGTTTTTTGGCGATTGCGTCCATTTGTTGCTTTTGCTTATCTGTCCGTAGGCTATAACCGACAAAGGGTGGGTTGCCGAAAAGATAAGAGCAATTTTTAGCAGGAAGAAGTTCGCTCCAATCTTTTTCTAGGGCATCGCCGTGGTAGATATGGGCTGACTCGCGTAAGGGCAGGCGTTCGTACGAGCGGTGAAGTGCTTCGCTCAATTCTTGGTTCATAAGTGCATCCATCATCCACATTGCGGTTTCAGCAATACGGGCAGGGAATTCTTCAATTTCTATGCCGTAGAATTGGTTAATATCCAGAAGCGAAAAATCATCTACTAAAAAAGCGTCACCTTCTTCTATATAAATTCTACGAAGTAGCTCCATCTCTAGTCGGCGCAATTCACGATAGGCAATCACCAAAAAGTTGCCACAGCCACAGGCAGGATCAAAAAAGGTCAGAGAGGCTAGGTGCTTTTGAAAATCAAGCAAAGCCTTCTTGCGTTCATTCTTTCGGGCTTTGCTTTGAAGCCGATTATATTCGGCGCGTAAATCATCCAAAAAGAGCGGGCCAATTGTTTTTAAAATGTTTTGCTCGGTCGTGTAGTGTGAGCCAAGCTTGCGGCGGCGGTCTTTATCCATCACCGATTGAAAAAGTGCGCCAAAAATCGCAGGGGAAATACTGCTCCAATTATGAATGGCGGCAAGCCTAAGAGTCTGCATCATATCCTTGGTAAAGATGGGCATCTGCAAGTGCCCTTCAAAAAGCCCGCCATTCACATAAGGAAAAGCTTTTAACTCTTCGCTCAAATCTTGCTCGCGCTCATCTTCAGGGGTATCCAATACCTCAAAAAGACGGGTGAGAGTCGCACCAAAGTCAGCCGAATTCTCAATGCAGATTTCAATTAAATCCAAGAAAGAGTCGCGGGGAAATAAGCCTGTGTCTTCCGCAAATAAACAAAACAACAGGCGCATCAATAGACGCTCCAACTTATCGCCAAGATACCCTTTTTCTTCAAACCTATCGTGCAAAGAACCCATCAATTCAGCAGCAAAAATATTAACTTCGTCTTGGTCTTTATAGGAACGTTTAAACACTCCCATCATAAAGCCAAACCGCTCTATATGTTTTGGCAGATCGGCGAGCTTGAAACTCCACGACTCATCCGTGTCTAGGTCGTGAAGTACGAAGTTTTGAAAATCAGAAACAAGAATAAAACGCGGCTTTTCATGTTCTTTTAACAAGTCAAAATATTCTAGTGCCTGTTCGTTCGCCTTGGTTAAATCACGTCCCGCGCTTTTCTGCTCTACCAGCAACATGCCTGGCCAGAATAAATCTATGAAACCGTGCTTTTTGCCAAAGTGCTTTTCTACATGCTGTTCGTAGCGAGCCACCGAACGACGCTTCGTTCCAAAAATCGCAAAAAAATCGTTGTAAAAACTTTGCGTCTCACCACGCTCGCGAGTCGCGTCTTTATAGGTCTCCGCAAACTCCGCCGCGTTTGCGCGGATTTCATTCCAGCTAAGCCTCATAAGGCACAATATAGACTAGAATTGCGCCCGCCGCCTTCCCGCCCATCCCCCCCAAGGCTTGCTTCGCGGCACTTTATGCACCCTTGCGGGTGCTTTGCACGGCTCGGCAAGCTCGCCGTGGCGGACGCTCGCAACCCTTGACCCCCCTTTGCCCTGTGCCTGCCTACGGCAGACACAGCCCCTAGGGGGGTGAATTATTAGATGTCCGTCTAAAAGAAAAAAAGAAAAGAGAATATAAGTCTAGCCCCTATGGGGACGGCTAATTAATTAGCCGTGTTCTTAAAAGTAAAGGGGTAAGGCTAGTTGAGCTTTGGATGAATAGGAGGTTGCCCTGCGGGCAACCACTCTTTAATTCCCTCGCGGGCTTCGCCCGCGCCCACCCCACCCCCCAAAATTTGCTACGCAAATTTTGACCCCCTCCGTCCCGAGGGGGTGAGGGTTGCTTCGCAACCCTTTTGTTTCCCGCCCATCCCCCCCAAGGCTTGCTTCGCGGCACTTTATGCACCCTTGCGGGTGCTTTGCACGGCTCGGCAAGCTCGCCGTGGCGGACGCTCGCAACCCTTAACCCCCCTTTGCCCTCGCCGTGGCTAACGCCACAGCTCGCCCCTAGGGGGGTGAATTATTAATAGCTCCCGTATTAAGAAAAAGAAGAGAGAAGTAAGTAATCAGTAAGGGTGGGGGTATATATCCGTCTGGCTGGAGAAAACGTAAAGTAGAAAAGGTAAAAATAAATCGCGCTTCGCGCAGATTGCGCTCACGCGCTCGCCAAGGCTCGCGCTAAAGGGCGCAATCGGGGACGCGCTGAGCGCGTCCCTTTGCGTGGCTCTGACGAGCCACAGCTTTTTAATCCTTTAATTTAGGGGCAGGGTACAGGGATTTGCGGGCTTTCTTTAATTCCCTCGCGGGCTTCGCCCGCGCCCAACCCACCCCCCAAACTCGCTACGCGAGTTTGACCCCCGCTTTTTTCCGTGGCTAAAGCCGCCGCTTCGCGGTGGCTAACGCCGCCGCTTCGCGGTGCCGCCTGTGGGGCGGCACCTTTGCGCATCTGGCTTGCTATCCGCGCCCTAAAGGGCGCGAAACGCAAGACCACCTGCGCGGCCCGAGGGGGTAAGGGGATTCGTCTCTAAGGGTGGGCTGTGGCTTTCCCTGTCTTCACAGAACTCTGATTTCTGAGCCGTAGAAAAAGGGGTAAGGGTTAAGCTTTCTCTCAACATTTAATTTACGGCGGCTTGCGCCGCCTAGTGCCGCGAAGCCTTGCGCTACGCGCAAGACGCTTCGCGGCGTCCGCTTCGCTCCGCTCGTTTCACTCCGCTACGCTCGCGTTCGTGCCCTACGGGCACTCGGTGGGGCTTCGGCTCAATTAGTCCTTTGGCTAAAACTATGGGGCTTGGCGGTTGGTGGGGGAAACAAGGGCTGGCACGAATGCCGCCCCGCAAGGGGCTTGGCACGAATGCCCCGCCGCAAGGCGGACGCACCGCAAGGTGCCCGCTACGCTTGCGCTCGTGCCCTACAGGCACTCGGTGGAGCTTCAGATATAAAATCGCAGGGGGAATTCGCACAGGGCAGACAATATCAATCCAATAAAAAGCGTGAGCGCACAAGGACTCGAACCTTGGACCCGCTGATTAAGAGTCAGCTGCTCTACCAACTGAGCTATGCGCCCGATACATCTGCTTATTGCTTCCCGCTTCTTGCTTATTGCTTCCCGCTTCTTGCTTCCCGCTTCCCGCTTCGTAGATGGTTCGCCATCCGTAGCCCCATCATACACCAGCGTTAGAAAAACGCACCAGTAAGCCTGTCCGTGCAGGTAGCGGCAGGCTTATACCCCCCCCCCCGCCTGCTTGTGTGTCCCTGTGCTTTCTGTGTGCTGTCTGTGTGCCGCCTGTGTTAGTCTGGAGCTATGGCAGAACAAGAACATAACTCCGTCGGACTCAAAACCACCGCCCACGCCACCGCCCATTGCCTCACAGGATGCGTAATCGGCGAAGTCGCAGGACTAGCCATCGGCGTATCCCTCGGATGGGCCGCATGGCAAACCATTACCCTCGCCGTCGCTCTCGCCTTCATCTCAGGACTAACACTCGCCACAGCAGGCGTAATGCGCCGCCACAAGTCAGGCTTCGTCTCCGCGTTTCAGAGCTTGTGGCTCGGCGAATGCATTTCCATCTCAGCTATGGAAATCGCCATGAACTGGGTAGATTGGGCACTCGGCGGAGCTTCCGCACATTCCGTTATCTCGCCCGTCTTTTGGGTCGCGCTCGCCTTCGCCATTCCCGCAGGATATATCGCCGCCTTTCCTGTCAATTATGTACTTCTACGCCGAAACCTAAAACACTGCCACTAAAAATACCACGCTACACACACGCACCACGCACGCACACGCAACGAACGCAACGCACACGCACCACCCACGCACCGCACACGCACCACCCAACAATGCAAAAACTCTCCCTGTGGCAAGAAGTCAGCGGCGATCTAGCCGCCGCCCTAGAACGCGACCCCGCAGCAAACAGTCGGCTAGAAGTCGCACTCGCAACTTCATCATTCCATGCAGTCGTCTTCTATCGCTTGGCCTCGCGCCTACACCGCCTGCGCCTGCGCCTGCTCGCCAGACTGCTCATGACAATCGCCCGCTGGCTCACAGGAGTAGAAATCCATCCCGCCGCACAAATCGGCAAACACTTCTTCATTGACCACGGAAGCGGCGTAGTCATCGGCGAAACTTCAGAAATCGGTGATGATGTAACCCTGTATCAGGGAGTGACTCTGGGCGGGTTATCTCCTTCGGAAAATAGCCGCAAACAACGCGGCATAAAGCGTCATCCAACGCTCGGCGATGGAGTCGTGATTGGTTCGGGAGCGCAAGTGCTCGGAGCCATCACCATCGGCGATTGCGCCCGCGTCGGTGCCAACTCCGTTGTGCTCAAACCCGTGCCAGAAGGCGTGACAGTAGTAGGAATTCCCGCCCGTATCGTCGGAACCCATCCCGTTGATCAAACCTTTCACCCCTATGGCACTCCGAGTGCTGACCTGCCTGACCCAACTCTCGCCGCCTTCCATACACTCAAGCAACGCGTAGAAGCCATAGAAAAACAAGTAAAACAAGTTCAGCAGAGCAAAACTAACAATAAAAGCCAAAAATCCGACTCACAATCCGACTCGCAAAAAGCAAGCTAACTGCAAACCATCTTCAAACTAATTTAAAGCTAACTTCAAACTATCTTCAAGCCCGTTGCAAGCTAACTGCAAACTAGCTTCAAACTAATTTAAAGCTAACTGCAAACCATTTTCAAATTAATTTAAAGCTAACTTCAAACTATCTTCAAGCCCGTTGCAAGCTAACTTCAAATTAGATTACAAGCCGCTCAAGGCTTGGGCTAAATCATTCAGCAAATCGTCTAAATCTTCCACGCCAACCGATAAGCGCACAAGCCCATCATCTATACCCAAAGCCGCCCGCGTTTCAGGTGGCACAGAAGCATGTGTCATAATCCCAGGGTGTTCAATCAAACTTTCCACTCCGCCAAGACTTTCAGCTAAAGAAAAAAGCCGCGTACGCTGCAGAAATTTTGTCGCCGCGTCTAATCCGCCCTTTAAACTTGCGCTAACCATTCCGCCATAGGTATGCATCTGCCGCTTTGCTAAAGCATGCTGCGGGTGACTCTCCAAGCCTGGGTAATACACCCGCGAAACCGCAGAGTGATCTTCTAAGTAACGCGCAATCGCTAACGCATTCGCCGAATGCCGCTCCATTCTTAAAGGAAGTGTCTTCAAACTACGTAAAAGCAAAAACGAGTCAAAAGGACTCAAAACTCCACCCACAGCATTCGCAAGAAAACCCAACCGCTCAGCAAGGTCTGGACAATCCGCCGAAACAATCGCCACACCAGCAATTACATCCGAATGGCCACCAAGATATTTTGTCGCCGAGTGCATCACAATATCAAAACCCAGCTCCAGTGGCCGCTGCACCCACGGAGAACAAAAAGTATTGTCGCATACCGTAATAATATTCCGCTTCTTCGCCTCTTCAGACAAAACCGCCAAGTCAGCAAGACGCAAAAGCGGATTGGTAGGCGACTCCACCCAAAGCATCTTCGTCTCAGAAGTGCACACCGCCGCAAACGCCGCAGGGTCAGACAAGTCAGCATAGGTAAAGGACAAATTCGCACTCCGCCCACGCACATCAGAAAAAAGGCGACGGGTACCACCGTAGCAATCGTCCATAGCCACAATCTGCGAACCATGGTCTAGCAACTCTAATAGCGTCGCTGTCGCGGCAAGCCCCGAAGCAAAGGCACGGGCAGTCGCTCCGCCTTCTAAGTCGGCAATGCAGGTCTCCAACGCCGTGCGAGTCGGATTCGCAGATCGCGAATATTCATAACCACGATGCTTACCTGGACTCTCCTGAACATAGGTAGAAGTCGCGTAAATCGGAGTCATAATCGCTCCCGTAGTCGGGTCAGGCGGCTGACCCGCATGAATCGCTCGCGTGGCAAAGCCTTCGCGATTGCCCTTACGACTCAGCTTGCTGGTTTTGCTTGCACTCATTGTCTTAAAGTTTGCTTTAGGGGTTTGCTTGCGCTTTCACTCTTGCTTTAGATTTTACACGCCCACGCTTCAAGGCGTTTCCTTACGCGCATACGCCGCCAAAAGATCAGTGCGAGTCAAAAGCCCTAAGAAGACTCCGCCTTTCACGATGATACCTACCCTGTCCTTTTGTAAGACTTCTCGCAACTCAGCAATAGAAGCATCTGCATCCAACAGTTCAAGCTCGCGCACCATCGCTTCCTGTACCTGCTGATTAAAGCCCGCTTCCTTTGTTGCCCCATCGCCCAGCACTTTCCGCACCAAATCATCTTCGTCCAAAAAGCCCACCAAAGCCCCGCCATCTAACACAGGCACCTGCGATACATCTGCCATACGCATACGCCGATACGCCGTAGCCAATGTGTCATGCGGAGCCACAAAAACCAACTCACCCCTATCCGCACGACGGGACAATAAGTCAGCAAGATTACCCTCGCCTTCTTCGCGGTCAATAAGCCCTTCATCGCGTAACCACCCATCATCAAAAGCACGAGTAAGATATTTATTACCCGTATCACAAATCAGAGTAACTACATGCTTCGGCTCGTTCTGCTTGCGACACCAAGCCAAAGCCGCCGCCAGTAGTGTGCCGCTACTGCTGCCCGCAAGAATTCCTTCGTGGCGTAGCAGGTCACGGATCGCCGCAAACGCCGCCGCATCGCTCACCGTTATCGCTTCATCTATCAAGGACAGGTCTAGGTTGGATGGGATGAAATCTTCGCCGATACCTTCCACCAACCACGAGCCGCCTGCGTAGGAAAATTTGCCGCTTTGCACCGCTTCGGCAATAACCGAGCCTTCAGGGTCAGCGGCAATAATCTGCACTTCTGCTCCTGCTGTGCGGAAGCCACGCGCACAGCCCGTGAGTGTACCGCCTGAACCGACTCCTGCTACGAATGCGTCTAGCTGCCCACTACTCTGTTCGCGACACTGCTCTAAGATTTCACGAGCCGTTGTCGCCTCGTGGGTCGCAGGATTCGCAGGATTAGAAAATTGGTCTGCCCAGAAGGCTCCGTGGATTTCATCCACCAATCGCTTCGCGATGTCTTGGTAATACTCTGGATGACCACGCGCCACATCGGAGCGGGTGATGATAATTTCGGCTCCGAGTGCGCGTAGGTGTTGCACTTTCTCACGCGCCATCTTATCAGGCACAATCAAGATAACGCGGTAGCCCTTAAGAGCTCCGACCATTGCCAAGCCAATACCCGTATTGCCCGCCGTTGCCTCAAGGATTGTACCACCCGCTTGGAGCCTTCCATCGCGTTCGGCAGCTTCAATGATGCCAAGCGCAACGCGGTCTTTGATGGATCCACCCGGATTCTGATTTTCAAGCTTAAGCGATAGAGTGCATAACCCCGTATCCAATTGCGTTGTACGCAACAGGGGCGTATTGCCAATCAAGGATAAGACTCCAGCGGAAGAGCTTAGTACTTCTGCTTGCCCCATAGCCGTATCAGCACCTTAGTGTGTGGTTCAGAGTGTGTGGTTCAGAGTGTGTGGTTCGGAGAATTCAGCACTTGCACTTAAGACCCCGTGTTTAGAAGCTGTTAAAACCTGTTGTTCAGAGTCTGCTATTTGGAGTCTGCGGTTTGGAGCTTACTAGTCTAAAACTATGCAGGCGGGTCAGGGTTGTACTCAGGATCATCTGGATGTTTTAAGTCACAAAACCAGCCGCCAACATATTTAGCTTGAGCTTCTTCACGGTCTAACGGGGGTTTTGCTTTCCAGACTTTTTCAAAGTGTGCATCGGTGTTGTCCTGCGGACGATAGCCGATATGAGTCGCATGCACATTAGAGACAACTTTTCCGCGATTGTCAGAAGTGCCGTAAATAATACTATGGCCAACACGCGGAGCCGTAAGTGCAGCTTCCACAAGCCGCACACAATCATCGTAGCTCATATAGGAAAACAATTGCCGCCTGTCTTGCGGCTCGGTAAAGCAGGAGCAAATCCGTAAGCAAACAGTTTCCACTTTATATTTGTCCCAGTACAGACTGGCAAGGTCTTCGGTGAAGCACTTAGAAAGTCCGTATAGTGTGTCAGGGCGATGGGCCACCCGCGTGTCAGGTACAGACTCGGTTGTATGAAACCCCACAGCATGGATACTGCTCGCATAGATAATGCGTTTTACTCCGTGCTTGCGAGCCGCTTCGTAGATGTGATACGAGCCGCGAATTGTACTGTCCAAAACATCTTGCCAAGCACGTTCGCGACTGGCTCCGCCGAAATGCACGATTGCGTCCGTGTCTGCAACCATATCAAAAACCGCCTGCATATCGGCAAGATCGCACTGCACAACTTCTTCGTTGTCCGCAGGATTAGCTATCGGCTCACGGTCATTCAAACGCAAAGTCTTAGCAAGCGGAGCCAAGCCCTTGCGTAAGACTGTGCCAAGGTCTCCCGCGGCTCCTGTTAGTAGAATTCGTTCAAAGTGTTGCATTTTTGCTCCTGATTGTGGAGTGGGTGTTTTGATTGTGGAGTGGGTGCTTTGGGGTGAGCGTTTTGAGGTAAGGGATTTGCATTAAGTAGAAGGGAGTGGAGTGGGTGTTTTGGGGTAAGGGATTTGCATTCAGTGGAGTGGGTGTTTTGGGGTGAGCGTTTTGGGGTAAGGGATTTGCATTAAGTAGAAAGGGGTGGATAGGAGTAGAAGGGAGTAGAAGGGAGTAGATGGAAGTAGCTTGGAATAGCTGGGAGTAGCGGGTGCTGGATGACCTAGCGCATAGTCCATCCTTGGACTGTAAAATGCAAGCGTGATAAATTACAGCACCATGCAGACAAGCCACGAACTACTCGCCAAGCTGGTTGGATTTCCAACCGTAAGCCGTGACTCCAATTTGGAGCTTATAGACTATATCAAAACCCACCTGTCTGCCTTGGGTGCAGAGTGTCATATTTTGCCAAATGCCGAAGGCACGAAAGCCAACTTATTTGCCACTCTGGGTCCGCAAGGCGATGGCGGAGTCGTGCTGTCAGGACACACCGATGTCGTGCCAATTGACGGACAAAAATGGGATACACCACCTTTCACTCTAACCGAACGCGACCAGCGATTTTATGGACGTGGCACTGCCGATATGAAAGGCTTTATCGCCTGTGCCTTGCGTATTGCCACCCAAGCCGCAGAACGCGAATTGCAAAGCCCCTTATACTTTGCCTTTTCGTACGATGAAGAAGTGGGCTGCTTAGGTGTACGCCCCATGCTGGACTTTGTCAGTGAAACGGGATTACGCCCTGCCCTATGCATCGTCGGTGAGCCCACTTCTTTAGAAGTCGGCTTAGGACACAAAGGCAAAACCGATTTTCGTGTGGTTTGTACAGGGCGCGAAGCCCATTCATCGTTTGCTCCTGGGAAGGTCAGTGCCCTACATCTTGCCTGTGATTTCGTAGCAGCAATACGGGCGATACAGGATGAGATAAACGCCAAGGGAGCATACGATGAAGAGTATGATGTACCACGCACAACTTTGCATGTTGGTGTTTTCCATGCAGGCACGGCGTTAAACATTGTGCCTGGAAAAGCCGAAATGGAAATGGAATTTCGCAATCTTCACAGCGATAGCTCCGAAGACTTGATACAGCGGGTACAAGAAGAAGCCGCAAAAATTACAGCCGAAGCCCAGAAGCAAGATTCCGAAACAGGAATTGAAGTAACAGTTGAAGTAACCAATCCTGCCTTGGATACACCTGCCGACTCTTTTGCTACTGAATTTGTCAAAAGCCTAACGGGTGGCAATAGCACCTGCAAAGTTGCCTACGGCACAGAAGCAGGGCTATTTGCCGAACGTTTGAACTTGCCGACTGTGCTTTGTGGGCCTGGCTCCATTACGCAAGCCCATCAGCCGAACGAGTGGGTCGCACTAGACCAGCTCGCCCATTGCGACGCAATGCTGGAAAATCTTTTGGTGCGATTAGAAGCAGGGATTTAATCTGCACACTTAATCTGTGTGCTTAATCTGCGCGTTTAATCTTCGCACTTAATTTGTGTGCTTAATCTTCGCGTTTAATCTTCGTACTTAATCCACACGGTTTTCATAGAAGTGTATTTCTCCAAGCCGTGTAGAGATAAATCACTACCAATACCCGATTGCTTGAGTCCGCCAAACGGCGTGGTGAAGGAAATTGCATCCACCGTATTGACAGAAACCGAACCCGCAATCAAACGCTCCGATAGACGATGGGCTCGCGATAGATCGCGAGTCCACAGCGAAGCCGCCAAGCCATACGGAGAATTATTCGCAATCGTAACCGCTTCTTCTTCACTGTCAAAAGCAATCACCGACAAAACAGGACCAAAAATTTCTTCTTGAGCAAGGCGGTCATTAGAAGCCACTCCGTCAAAAATGGTAGGCTCAACATAGCAGTCGCTTTCACCCAAAGTGATACGCTCGCCACCAACAACAAGCTTTGCTTCTTCTCTGCCGATTTTGATATACGACATAACCCTATCGGTTTGCTCTTGATTTACCAAAGCTCCAAGCCGCGTCTCAGGGTCTAGCGGGTCAGCAGGACGCAAAGCCCGTGCCCGCTCCGCAATCTTCTCAACCAGTGCATCTTTAATACTACGCTCAACAACAAGACGGGAATTGGCTGAGCAAACTTGTCCTTGATTGAAGAAGATACCCAACGCAGCTTTTTCAGCAACAGTATCTAAATTGTCGTAATCAGCGAAAACAACATTCGGGCTTTTGCCTCCGCATTCTAGCCAGACCCGCTTCATATTAGACTCACCCGCATAACGCAAGAAAAACTTGCCCACTTCGGTAGAACCCGTAAAGCCCAAACAGTCTATATCGGGATGACGGCCCAGAGCAGCACCTGCGCTTTCCCCGAAGCCTGTCACGACATTAAACACGCCATCAGGCAAACCCGCCGCAACAGCCAGCTCAGCAAGCAGAAGTGCCGATAACGGCGATTGCTCGGCAGGTTTCAGCACCACCGAGTTGCCCGCCGCTAAAGCAGGAGCAACTTTCCAAGTCGCCATATCCAGCGGATAGTTCCACGGCACCACAGCCGCAACCACACCCAGCGGCGGACGCTTAATCATCGCCAAATTGCCCGGCGCAACAGGAGCAATTTCTTCATAGACTTTGTCTATCGCTTCACCATACCAACGGAAAAGCGATACCGCTTCAGGCACATCTGCAGTCAAACTATCGGAAATTGGCTTGCCCATATCCAAGGTGTCTAGCAAGGCGAATTCAGCACGGTGTTCTTCTATCAAGTCAGAAAGGCGAAACAAAACGCGCTTGCGGTCGGCAGGGTCTGTGCGTGACCAAGCTCCGCTATCAAAGGCTTTGCGAGCGGCTGCAACTGCGCTGTTTACATCTTGCTCGTCGCATTCGGCTACATCCGCCAAGGGAGATTTACGCAACGGACTAAAACAAGAAAAAGTCTTACCCGACTCCGCGTCTTTGAAATCGCCGTTGATAAAAGCCCGTTGGCGAAAGGTCAGGCTGTCAGCAGCAGTACGCCAATCGTCTGCCGTGCTGGTGTCAGGGTTTTGTAGGGTAGCGAGTGTTGCCATCGGGGAATTTCCTTGCGTAGCCTTATTGGATGAAGATTAAATGGCTCTATTGGCAAGCCGTACAGCTCGTGATGAGTTAGGTGGTGATTATACCAGCACAAGGCTATATCGGCACAGGGGCTATATCAGCACGGGGGTAGCACAGGGGCTATATCAGCACAGGGGTAGCACAGGGCTATACCAGCACGGGGGTAGCGCAGGGCTATATCAGCACAGAATAGCTTTGCCTTCTTTGCTCCCTTTAGAGTTAGAGCAGGTTCTAAGCAGGGATTTTAGTCGCGGCTTCCCGTGCCGTTGCTTCCGCCCCCTGCCCCGTAGCCGCAACTACAGGCTTGCCACGAGCATAATCAGCAGCTTCGCGTTGGCTGTTTTGTCCGATTTCGTTGATGTCAAAAGGCGTGGTCTGGTAAATGCGATGAATCCAGTTCCAAAACAGCAAGTGAGCGTACGCCCGCCAGCGATTTACAGGTTCAGCAGTCGAATCATCATTCGGAAAATAGTTCACAGGAAGTGCGATTTCTACTCCTTGGTCTTGGTCGCGCTTGAATTCATCGCGCAAGCTGTACGCATCGTATTCAACATGGTTAAACATATACGTAGAGCGATAGTTCGGGTCTTCAACAATACACAATCCCGACTCAGGAGATGTCGCAAGCACCTGCAAGTTGGAGTCCTGTGGCAAATCTTCAGCCCGCACTTCGGTATAGCGTGAGACAGGCATAAGGAATTGATCATCCATACCGACAAGCAAAGGCGAGCGAGTGGTTTCCGTATTCTGGCGATGGGTGTGTTGGCGATAGACTCCGAAGAGCTTAGATGGCAGTGGATGCTTCGGCACACCATAGCGATGATACAAAGCAGCTTGTGCTCCCCAACAGATGAAGCAGGAAGCATGCACATTGTCTGTGCTCCAATTCAAAATCTCAGAAAGCTCGCGCCAGTACAGCACATCTTCAAAGGGCAAAGTTTCAATCGGAGCCCCCGTGACAATGAGTCCATCAAACTTCTGGTCGCGTACGCGGGGAAAGGTTTGATAGAAAGCCTTTAAGTGTTCTTCTGACACATGCCGCGAACGATAGGACTCGGTATGAAGTAAAGTTAACTCCACCTGCAACGGAGTTGAACCAAGAAGCCGCGCAAATTGCGTTTCAGTGCGCTCTTTGTCAGGCATCAAGTTAAGCAAAGCCAAACGCAAAGGGCGAATATCTTGACGCACCGCGTCTGTTTCTTTGATGATGAAGACTCCTTCCGCTTCCAAGACGCGGCGGGAAGGCAAATCGTTAGGAACTTTAATCGGCATTTTAAATCAAGCCAAGTTTAAATCAGCCTTAAATCAGCCAATAGGCCTTAAGTGCAAACGGGCCCCCGACCTGCCCCAACCCCGAGCGGCAGGCCGAGGATAACCGTTGCGCTACGCCGCTACCCGCACTGAAGTAGAGAACTGCAGTGCTTGTTGTAGATCGGCAATGATATCGTCAATGTGCTCTATGCCGATGGATAGGCGAATGTACCCTGGGCTAACACCGCTCGCGAGCTGTTCTTCTGGAGTCAACTGCGAGTGAGTCGTCGTAGCAGGATGAATCGCCAGCGAACGCGTATCACCAATGTTGGCAAGATGATAGAAAAGCTCAAGTGAGTCGATGAACTTTTGTCCTGCTTCTTTGCCGCCTTTGACTTCAAAGCCAACTAAGCCGCCGTATCCGCCTTTGAGGTAAGCGTCAGCGCGGCGTTTCTGTTCGCCTTGAAATAGACTCGGATAAATCACTTCATCCACGGCAGGGTGTTGGTGCAGAAATTCAGCAACAGCTTTGGCGTTTTCGCTGTGGCGTTCCATGCGCAGGGGTAGGGTTTCCAGCCCTTGGATATGCTGAAACGAGTTGAAGGGCGAAGCGGCTGCTCCCAAGTCGCGCAACAGGGTTACGCGGGCTTTAAGCACATAGGCAATCGGGCCAAGGTGCTTGGTATCGCGAGCCCAAGAAATACCGTGGTAGCTCGGGTCAGGCTCGTTGAGTAACGGAAAACGCGCAGCGTATTTTTCCCAATCAAAGGTGCCGCTGTCTATGATTGCTCCGCCGATTGAAGTGCCGTGTCCGCCGATGTACTTGGTCGTGGAATAGACAACAATGTGCGCCCCATGGTCAAACGGACGATTCAAAATCGGAGTCGCCGTGTTATCCACGATGAGCGGTATGCCAAATTCGTTTGCAATCTCCGCAACTTCAGAAATCGGAAACACATGCAACTTCGGATTCGGCAAACTTTCAGCATAATACGCCCGCGTTTTATCATCCGTGGCGTGGCGAAACGCTTCAGGGTCTTCAGGATCCACAAACCGCACTTCAATGCCAAAATTCTTCAGCGTGTTGGAAAACAAGTTCCAAGTGCCACCATACAAGTTGGTCGAAGATATAACATTGTCTCCCGCCCGCGCGATGTTTTGCAGGGAAAAAGCAGACGCGGCTTGTCCTGAACTGACGGCGAGTGCTGCGGCTCCGCCTTCTAGGGCGGCGAGTCGTTCTTCCAGCACGCCGTTGGTCGGATTCATAATCCGCGTGTAGATGTTGCCGAGAGCTTCCAAGCCGAAGAGCTGACGCGCATGTTCAGCACTGTCAAAGGTATAGGAAGTAGTCTGGTAAATCGGAACAGCAACAGCATTGGTCGCGCTATCCTGTCTGTGCCCCGCGTGAAGTAACAAAGTTTCTGGGTGCTTGCTGGTCATAGCAATTCTCCACAAATTTGCGCCCAGCGATTGCTTTAAAGCGATTGCCTTCAATGCAACCAAGAATGCAACCAACTCGGCGGTTAGGGCACGCGCTTTAGCATTGATGACCCGGTGCAAGCTGCCCCTTCAAATCCCGGACGCTATGCTTTGCTGTTTTCGGGCAACAAAAAAGCCGCCCTTACGAGCGGCCAAGCGAGGGGCGGGCTTTTGGTTTAGCACCGACTTGATCCATCTCGCTTTAGCCGCACTTTTTAGGTGCCCGCAAGCTAAGCGTCAAATCGGCACCGCTTTCAATCTATGCCTTGCTAGGAGCATTGTCAAGCACACTTGCCAAGCACACAGACAAGGCGGCAAGGCGGAAGGGGTGGAGTGGCTTCTGGGGGCTTATGTTGCTTCTAGGGGGTGGAGTGGCTTCTAGGGGGTGGAGTGGCTTCTAGGGGGTGGAGTGGCTTCTAGGGGGTGGAGTGGCTTCTGGGGGCTTGTGTTGCTTATAGGGGGTGGAGTGGCTTCTGGGGGCTTTATTTGCCTCCCTTATTTGCCTCTGGGGGGGCGAATTGGCTTTGGGGGGGAATATATAGCCCCTAAGGGGCGAAACGGCTTCCAGGGAGCGTATAGAGCCTTTAGGGACGGGTTTTGGGCTTGCCTTGCTGTTGTGCCATAAGTCTATTGTCTGTATGGTATTTTCGGAATGGGTATAGGAAATTTCTCCGCATTAGAGCCGTGAATTGTTGCGATTTCACACAAATTAGCGGGTTTTCTCTACCCTTTTCTACAAAATAAAGGTAATCGGGGTAAAAATCACGGAAAACTGCGATTTTTAGCGCAACAATATTCCTTTATTTGTCAAAATTAGATTGTATTTAATCCACATTTTGATTAAAATGGCTCTAATCGTATTCTGAAAACCATTCTAGCTATGCGGTATGGCTAGAGACTAGAAGAAAGCGCAGCAGGGCAACTAGATGAGAGTCAATGGCTCGTCTTGGGAAGGAGCATAGGGTGAAGCCCACGAGGTATTCCAAAGCCGACACTGAAGAACTAAGCGCGTCCGCCTGTGGCTTGCGGAGGGGAAGGCGCTTGCTGTTTTTTGGTGCGCTCCTGTTAGGAGCCATCGCCTTGCCTGCGCTTTCAGGTAGCGACAGCTTGTCGCTCAACCGTGCCTACGGACAAAGCACTGCCACGCCATCTGCCCGTAGCAATGTAAGTCCGCAGAACACCCAAGCCCGCTACGGCTCAAGTGGCGGCAAGGCAAGCGAGCGGAGCGAAAACGAGCGCATACGCCAATACCTACGCAATGAGTCCGAGCGTAGGATTCGTAACTACTCCTTGCGTTATGCCTTGGACTCCATTGAAACCTTCGGCAAGATGCGTTTGAGCGATAACTTCTCTCTGCACTCGTCTTTGGGCTGGGCTGACAAAAACCGCATAGAAGGCGAGCTGCGCTTCGTCGTGCCGATTTCTGCCCGCGAGGGACGCGCGACTTTCCTTCAGCCTGGGGTGGTGCTGTGGGAAGCCAATGATCCTGAACTCACGGGTAAGGATCGCCGTTATGATTTTTCTATTGGTGTGGTCCGTAGGCAGGCGTTTGGCTTGGGGCGTAAGGGGCAAAGGGTAAGTCCGCCCAGCGATGGAGCGGGCGATGGCACAGGCGATGGAGCCAGCGAAGGCGAGACCACAGAAAACACAGCCCAAGCCGATTCACCTGCGAAGATTGGAGCGGTGCGCGGGTTTAGTTTGTTTTATGACCGCGGACGCTATGGGCATAGCCGTGCGGGTGTAGGTATAGATTTTCAGGCAAGCCGCACGCTAATCGGAGCGAATTATTATCATCCCTTGAGTGGTGTGCGCACGGGCTATCAGGATAGCTTAGAGCAAGCCCTACAAGGGGCTGACTTGGTGTTTGAGCAGGGAGTCGCCGAGCGGTTAGATTTTGAACTCCGTGCGGGACGCTGGAAGCTCAAAGATAAAGATGCAAGATTTATTGGTACGAATAAGACTTCTATTCGCACGACTTTGCGCTATCGCGTGAGCCGTAGTGTGTCGGTGTGGGGCGGATACGACTCCTACGACAAGGGGCTAGGGGCGAAAAGCTCGGGGCGGTTTGGCGTGGATATCCAGTTGCCCAAGGGCAGAAGTGTTGGCACAGGCACGCGCAATCCTGACCTATGGAAGCCTGTCAATCGCGAGTCGCGTATCTTCTTTGAGCGGCGGAGCGAACGCGGCTCGGGCTTACAGCTTTCTACAGGTGGCGAGCAGACGCTGACGGTGGGTGAGCCGAACTTTGACCCTGACAATCCGACTGTGGGTAAGAGCTATCCGTTTGTCATCAAGATGGAGAAGGAAAGCCTGAAGGAAACCCAGTTACAAATTCGTTTGCTACGAAGTGAGGGATTAGAGAAGAGCGAATACGATTTTGTCTTAAGTGCGCCTGCGTCTAATGCTCCCAGTGGGGGGCAGACCCTGCAGTCGGGCGATGGCGGAGATGACGAAAGCGAAGTAGTGGTATTTACGCCGATGGAAGCTCCGCACGACAAAAAAGATGGCGGAAGCTTAACCATTCCTGCAGGTATGAAAGAAGCTTCGTTTGATTTGACCTTGTTTGGCGATGCTATTGCAGAAGCAGCTGAGACTTTAGACTTTGAAGTTTTTATTATTCCCGAAAATGCGCCTGAGACTTACGAGCCGCCTGAAAACAAGATTGAAAAAGCGTCGGTAACGATTGGCCCAGCTTCCATGGAGATTTTGATTGACCCTGACGCAGATGGCGAAGCAGTTGCCTCGCCTTCTGCCAGCACCGAAGAGCCACAGTTTGGAGATACGACTCATGCGCGGGTGGTGGTGCGTTTTTCTCCTGCTGTGGTGACCGAACAGCGTGTGGAGATAACGGCAACAGGAGACCTAGACGACAAGGAATTCGTTTTGGAGACAAGCGATAGTCAGCCGAGTGGTCTTGATGTTGATACGGTGGAGTTTGAATGTGTGACTCCTACGGCAACGGGTACGGGATGCGACTTGAGCGATGGTTGGGTTTTGGTTGCACCCCACGGGGCAACTGAAGTTTGGCTATCGTTGATCTTGACGGGCGACTTGGCGGTAGAAGCCACAGATGAAGTTTTGACTTTGACTGCGACTTCTACGACTACGGCTACTACGGCTACTCCGTCTATGCCGATTCATCGTGGTGTGGCGCGTCTTTCGGTTGCCGATACGACAAAGAGGTTGCCGAATGGTTTGTATTTGACGATTGAGCGGCAAGCTGAGATTACGGTTGATGAGCCGCCGCATCCTGAAGATGGTTCAACAGAGGAAGACGAATACGAAGTGGAATTGTTCGTCAAGCCGATGCTTACATCGCCACAGACCTTCACGCTTGATTTGACGGAAGTAGAAACAGGTGCAGGAGCCTTGCGTCGCCCTAACGCGGAGGAATTTGATTTTGAGGAAAACAAAGGGCAAGCGGCTGGTACCTATACCCCAGACGCTACCGAAGCAACCAATGGCGGAAGCTTGGCTCTGCTTGCAGGAGCCAATGATTTCAAATTCACCCTAACCTTAAAGAGTGACCGTTTTGCTGAAGATGCCGAACGGCTGATTTTGAAGGCCACAGGAGCGGGCCTAAATGCGAAGGCGGTGTTTAATATTCGCAAGAGTCAGCATCGGATTGCGGCGCGTATTCATAAAATCGTGCGCAAGGTTGAGATTGCAACAGAAACGGAGACCAAAACCCCTTCGGTAGAAGATGTTGGCAGTACCACCAATTTAGAAATCACCGAAGCAAGTTTGCTGAAGTGTCCTGATGGGTATGATTGTAAAACATTGATTGAAGATCCGACGGGGGACGATGTGGGTAAGGATGAAATTCTGTTAAGGCTTTTGGAGGGGCGGTTAGAAGAAGTCGTAGAACTTGACGACGAAGATGTCTATGTGGATATCAAGTTGCGTCTCTGTCGGCTTCAAACTGAACCTGCCCCCTGCCCGAACTTCGGCACTGTCGGCGGAGAAACCAGAGACGATATACAGTTCCAGTACACAGACAAAAACGGGAATAACCAAATTTTGACTCCCGATGCGGACAATCAATTCACTGTACGATTTTTCGCTGACCAAGACCCTGTCATTAACGCCATTGCCAAGAACGATGATGATTTAGAAGGCATAGAGCAGTTTTCCTTAATCGTCTATGATGCAGATGTTTCAGCGAGTATTCAAAACTTCTTTAACATTATTGAAGACAAGCGCAATCGTTTGTTGGTACGGATTCCCGCCAACGATGGCACGATTGAAATTGGTGCCCAAGAAGTGCCCGCCAATGCCGAAGGATTTAACTGCACAACAGCAGGGGGGCTTTCGCTTGATGGACCCTACACAGGCGCAAAGGCTTTTGAAGTAGAAGAAGTCGCCAGCGGCGATGGCAATAAAGTCGCCATTGTTGTGGAGCTAGATCCTGTAGTCCCTGCGGGCGGTATCACCCTGCCCTTTGCCCTGACCGCAACTCCTGCATCGGGAGGCTATAAACTTAACACCAATGAATACGATATCACCATCCCTGAGATGTGCAATCCAGAAGGAGGTACCATCGTAACCAACAAAGACCACGAAAAAATTAATTCAGGCGCGCCCATAAACAAGCGCAATATCGTCAAACAGAACGAAGACGAGCTTGAAATCTTCATACCGTGGCGGACAGAGCGGTTTGTCATTCTGGTTGAAGTCAGTCCCGATATACTCGCTGACGCTGAGGAAACACTAGAAGTTGAGGCAGAAAATCTGAGTAACTTCTACCGCACAAAAACCGCGAATGACGAAAAGGTAGAAATTGTCATTCCTGAAAATGATAATGTAATGCTTTTCGCCAGCGACATCGTGCAAACGACTTCGGTTAATGGAAACATAAAGACAGACCAGTTTGGCGTTCGCGTCACCCGAACGGGTGGAAACAGCCAAGAAGAAGTTATCGCCATCCAAATGCAAAAACGGCTGAAAGGAGAGGCAGACTACGAAGTACTTGATATCAACGATGTATCCCCTCCAGCTGGGACAGGGGCGACTCTCTATAGAGAGAAAGTGCTCTCGGCCGATGAGAAGTCTCTCTACCTGCTATTCCCCTATCCTGCACAGGCTGTTGCAGGGGATAATCTTTTCGTATTTTCTTTAGAAGATCCGAATGGTAGCGAAGCAAATCAAAAACCCTTTGACCTAACCTTCACAGTCTTGGACGATGACGGCACAGCCTTAGGGGATCCAGGCCCGCCCAGCACCTTAAAGACAAACGCCGCCAGCCCCTACAAAGCCGACGACGAAAAGGAAAACAGAGAGCAAACCATAACTGTAACTCCCTTCCGCGACTTTTTCTCTATGAGTGTAGCGAAAAGCGAACAAGCCGAACCCGCAAGCGGAACCGCTGATGTAGCGGTAACCCTGAAAATTGCAGCGGGTGCAACCCTGCCCCAAAATTTTCAAGTCAGAATTACACCTGCAGGTGAATCTACCACCACCTTTGAAGGTACAGACTTTGATATCGTCACAAGTAATTATGACTCAGCTAAAAATATCATAACCTTCCGAGATAGTGATTTCACAACGCTCCCTTCAGGGGCGCAATCGGCTTCCTTTATTCACAGAGTCAAAGCCGACAACTTCGCCGAGCCAGACGAAACCGCTGGCTATCAAGGACAATTCATCGCAGGCACACAACAACTCGCCTTCAGTAACAACGCAAGCGTAACCATAAACACCCCCGCCAACGACAACGATATGACCTTTACGCTCAAGAAAGGTACTACCCCTGTCGCAGGCAATAGCGAAACGATTATCGAGTCTAGTATCGGCTCTGGAATTGATTACACCTTAACCGTTACTTTAGATCATCCGCTAGAAAACGATGGAAATGGCAATACCGTGTATCCTAAAATGCTTTTCCTCATCGGCGAAAACCCTGCCCTAACCAGAAGCAATGTCGGGCAAGGGGCGCGGCAAAATGTAGACTACCAGCTCGGCACAGTAACAGGTGCCGCTCTTGCCGCTACAACAAACAATAGACACCGCCTAACCTTCAACACCCAAGGACTCAACAACGGACCACAAGCCACCATCGCCTTCAAGATGCTTAACGAAAGTGGAACCAATCGTGAAGATAGCGTAGATGAAGTTTTTAGAATAAAACCTGCTAGATCTCAAATTAAGAGTGAAAACATTTATGTTCTTGATTCCGCTTCAAGTGAAGTTGCAATCTATATCACCGACGATGAGCCTTAATCGCTTCCTGTCACCTAATCGTGGCGGGTTAAGAACGGTACTGGCGATACCGCTCCAAGATTTAAAGTTTAAAAAGCGCGGTAGTAGCGATACCGCTCCAAGAGTCAAAGTTTAAAAAGTGCGGTAGTAGCGATACCGCTCTACGAGCGGTATTCAAGTAGTAAGTCTTTGGCTTCTACTGCATCGCCCGGGGAAACATGTACGGCGGCGATTACTCCATCGCGGGTACTGTGAATCGCGCTTTCCATCTTCATCGCCTCTAAAGTCAAAAGTAACTCTCCCGCCGACACGCTACGCCCCGCCTCCACCGCCAACGAAGAAACCGTACCCGGCATCGGTGCCGCCAAATGCAACGGATTACCCGCCGTCGCCTGTTGCCTACGCTTCACACTGCCCATCACCCGACGGTCAGCCACACGGGCTGTGCGCGGCTGTCCGTTGAGTTCAAAGAAAACCCGCACCATTCCTTCGTCATTAACTTCACCCACGCCCAAACACCGCACAATCATAGTCTTGCCACGTTCAAGATTGACAGATATTTCTTCTCCGACCCGCATACCGTAAAAGAAAGTCGGAGTCGGCAAAATTTCTACAGGACCATAGTTCTTGTTGCGCTCCATATAGTCTAGAAAAACTTTCGGATAGACCAACCACGAAGCCAGCATCGGGTCAGATACTTCCATTCCGCCCAGCTCGTCCGACAAGGTCTTGCGCGCGTTTTCCAAATCAACAGGCATAAGCTCTTCGCCAGGACGAGTCGTCATCGGAGTCTCACCCTTCAAAACCTTACGCTGAAGCTCCCGCGGAAAACCCCCAGGCGGCTGACCCAAATCACCCCGAAAAAATCCTATCACCGACTCAGGAAACGATATTTCAATATCAGGATCCGCAACTTCTTCCGCAGTCAAACCCGCCGCCACCATAGACAAAGCCATATCCCCCACCACCTTCGACGAAGGAGTCACTTTCGGTATATCTCCAAACAACTGATTCACATCCGCATAAACCGCCGCCACTTCGTGCCAACGCTCCTGCAAGCCAAGCGAACGGGCTTGTTCCTGCAAGTTGGTGAATTGCCCCCCCGGCATCTCGTGCAAATACACTTCACTCGCAGGAGCTTTCATATGCGCTTCAAACATTCCGTACTGCTCACGCACAGCTTCCCAGTAGCCCGACAAGCGACGTATCTCAGCAATATCTAACCCCGTGTCATACTGCGTCGTCCGTAACATCTCAACCAAAGCCCCCAAACACGGCTGCGAAGTCATACCCGACAACGAGTCAAACGCACAATCCACAATATCAGCACCCGACTCAACCGCCGCCAGCAAAGTCGCAACGCCACCCCCTGCCGTGTCATGCATATGAAGATGCACTGGCAAACCCGTTTCCTGCTTAATCATCGGAACCAAAGCCCGCACAGCCCGTGGCGTCAATAAACCCGCCATATCCTTAATCGCAAGCATATGCACACCACTATCCTTCAGCTCACGCGCAAGCCGCAAGTAGTAGTCCAAGTCATACTTCGGACGCGCAGAATCCCCCAACGAACCCGTATAGCAAATCGCTCCCTCGCAAATCTTGCCCGACTCCAAAACCGCGTCAATCGCAACCCGCATATTGTCAATCCAATTCAAACTATCAAAAACACGAAAAATATCTACGCCCGCTTCCGCCGCCTGTAACGTAAAATGCCGCACAACATTATCAGGATAATTCGTATAGCCCACTCCATTCGCACCGCGTAGCAACATCTGCAACAACAAGTTCGGCATCGCTTGACGCAACTCCGCTAGCCTTTGCCACGGATCTTCCTGCAAAAAACGATAGGCTACATCAAAAGTCGCCCCACCCCAGCACTCCACCGAAAAGAGTTGCGGCAAGTGCCACGCATAGGCCTGTGCCGCAGGATACATATCAAACCCACGCATACGAGTCGCCAACAACGATTGATGCGCATCGCGCATGGTTGTGTCCGTAATCAGCGTACGCTCGTGACGCAAAACTTTGCCCGCTAAAGCTTCTGCACCTTCCGTATCTAAAATATCGTGCCAAGACGCAGGCGGTGTGCCCGCTTCTGTACGCACCCTTGGCGGCTTGGGTTGCAGAACTCCCGTCGCAGTGCGTTTGCGTCCTTTGATGTCGGGGTGTCCGTTGACCGTGATGTCAGCAATGTAGTGCAAAAGCTTCGTCGCCCGATCCGCCCGCGGACGAAATGTAAAAAGCTCTGGGTGTTCATCAATAAAACGGGTACTACACTCACCGCTCAAGAACTTTGGATGCTTAACCACCGACTCCAAAAACGCCAAGTTGGTCGCAACTCCGCGAATACGAAACTCACGCAAAGCCCGCAGCATACGCCCCGCCGCTTCCGTATGAGTCGGACTCCACGCCGTAATCTTTTCCAACAACGAGTCATAGTGCCGCGTTACAAGCCCGCCCGAATACGCCGTACCACCATCAAGACGAATACCAAAGCCCATAGCTCCACGGTAAGCCGTAATACGCCCATAATCAGGCACAAAATCATTAAGCGGGTCTTCGCTGGTAATACGGCATTGAATCGCATGTCCGTTAAGGGATAGCCCATCCTGCGGCGGCACACCCGTTTCTTCAATCACGCCCAGCCTGCCCCCTTCAGCAATACGAATCTGCGCCTTGATTAAATCCACACCCGTAACCTGCTCGGTCACCGTATGCTCAACCTGAATCCGCGGATTCACCTCTATAAAATAAAACGCACCACTTTCCATATCCTGCAAGAACTCAACCGTACCCGCCCCTTGATAGCCCGTATGGCGAACCAGCCGCAAAGCCAGCTCGGTTATTTCATCCCGCTTCTGTTGGTCAAGCGATGGCGAAGGAGCGCATTCCACTATCTTCTGATTTCGCCTTTGCACCGAACAATCACGTTCAAACAAGTGATACAAATTGCCGTGTTGGTCTCCAAGGATTTGCACTTCAATATGCCGCGCGTTTTCTACACTGCGCTCTAAATAGACTTCATCCCGCCCAAAAGCCGTAGCCGACTCACGCCGTGCCACCGCCACCAGTTCCGCAAGGTCAGCAGAGTCGGTGATACGACGCATACCGCGTCCGCCACCACCCCACACAGCCTTAACAACCAACGGATAGCCCAACGGCTCAGCAAGCTTCTGCAACTGCTTCGCACTGATTTCTCCCTTGAGTACTTCGCTCGCAGGAATCGTCGGCACGCCCGCCGCTTCTGCCGCCGCACGAGCTTTCCACTTGTCGCCCAATAGACGCAGGGTTTCAGGCTTGGGGCCAATGAAGTCTATACCGCGTTTAGCACAGGCTTCGGCAAAGTCAGGTGACTCCGATAAAAAGCCATAGCCCGGATGAATCGCATCTGCACCCGTCGCTTCCGCCAAAGCAAGAATATCGTCAATCGCCAAGTACGCTTCTATCGGCTTTTTGCCAACTCCGATTTTGTATGCTTCGTCAGCCTTAAAACAATGGAGCGATAACTTATCCTGCTCGGCGTAGATTGCAACCGTACGCTTGCCCAGCTCAGAAACCGCTCGCATCACGCGAATGGCAATTTCTCCGCGATTGGCGACCAGGATCTTGCGATACGAAGTTTCAGTGCTCATAAGTTCTACTTGCAAAAACGCGACGGCGCATAGGGAGAAATATCAACATTCGGAGTCTGCCCCGTAACCATCTGCGCCAATAATAGCCCTGTTTTCGCACCTGCAGTCAGTCCGATATGGTGGTGTCCGAAACCAAGCCACACGCCCGCCGCCTGTGGCACAGAACCCAGCAACGGCAAAGAGTCACTGGTCGCAGGACGGTGACCCATCCACTCGGTTTTGTCCTGCCAGGTCAAGCCCGTAAACGCCGCCGTGCCAAGCCTTTCCAACAAACGCAACGGAGCCTTAGAACGCGGGGCGTTAAGTCCGCCGAATTCTAAAACGCCAGCAAAGCGTAATCTGCCTTCCATCGGCGTTGCGACAAATTTTCCCGCCGCAATCATTATCGGCATCTGCGGCGTAACGCTCGGAGACCACAAGTCTATGTGATACCCCCGCTCGCTTTGCAATGGCACTTTCACGCCTAACGGATGCACCAACTTTGCCGACCAAGCCCCACTACAAATCACCACAGCAGAAGCAGGAATTGTTTCACCATCTACCCGCACGCCTATAACTTTTTGGTTTTCGCAAATGATTTTTTCTACTGTGCCGCGTTTGATTTTGGCTCCGAGTTTTTCGGCGGTCTTGGCTAGGGCTTTTACATATTCTCCAGGGTCGGTGATAAAGCCGTGGCCAAGACACGCCACGCCAAACTTAAAGTCGCTAGACAAAGCAGGAGCATAAGCCCGTAACTCTTGCTCGTTAAGTTCACGCCAACGGTGTCCGTGGGCGTAGCGGATTTTCCAAGTATCGGCTTCGGCACGGAACGGTGATTTGTCCGTATAGGCAAAAGTGTAATCAGAAGATTTTACAAACCGCTCGGCTTCCGTACCCGTAGCAAGTGCTTTGTGGTCAGAATAGCTTGTGCCAATCAATCCATGCAGAGCAGTACTAATCCTTTGCGTCTCAGAAGCCGAACAGTGCGACAGATAACGCACCAGCCACGGCACCATCGGAATCAAACTCCGCCACTTCACAAACAAAGGCGAATTCGGGCGCAACAACATCTGCGGAATCTGTCGCGGCAGTTTAGGATGCGTAACAGGCGTAATAGAGCTATTCGCCAAAACACCTGCATTGCCAAAACTCGTACCTTCACCTGGTTCGTGCCTATCCACCAGCAACACCTGCCGCCCAAGACGTTGCAGGTTAAGTGCTGTGGAGACTCCGATAATGCCCGCGCCAACGACGACGACAGGAGACTCAGAAAGCGGATTTATACCAGTCATTGGCTTTGTGGCTTTGTGGCTATGTGGCTATGTGGCTTTGTGGCTTTGTGGCTTTGTGGCTATGTGGCTTTGTGGCTTTGTGGCTTTGTGGCTTTGTGGCTTTGTGGCTTTGTGGCTTTGTGGCTATGTGGCTTTGTGGCTTTGTGAAATCTTCAGGCTTGTGGCTATGTGAAATTTTCGCGTGAATTTTGCTGTAGTATAAAGTATAAATACATAGATTTGAGAAAAACAAAAAGCAAAACCCACAGGAAATTTAGGAGCTCTTTGTGTCCCAAGCAGACCCTACCGCTCACCCCCCAGAAGACGACATACGGCAAGCTTGGTGGAAGCTTGAAAACGAAGGCTTGCGCCTGCGCCAGCTACACCTTCGCACCCTGTTTGCGGAAGATGCTGCACGGGGCTCTGCTTTTTCGTGCAGGGGTGGCGGACTGTTTTTGGATTACGCAAAGGAAAAACTAGATGGTGAGTCTCTAGCGGCTCTGTTTGCTTTTGCTGACACCTATAGGCTTGCGGCACAGAGGGATGCACTTTTTGCTGACTCGGACTCTACACAAGCAGGTGATGATTTTTATGCTTCAGGGCGGGCGCAGATTGCACTCCGTAAGGATAAAAGTGGCACAGGCGATGCCGATCGCAAATGGTTGCACTTCGCCAAAGCCGTGCGCAGTGGAAACGAAAAAGGAGCCAACGGAGAAAGATTCACAGACCTTGTGCATATTGGCTCAGGCGGAGCTATTCAAGGGGCGCGTGTACTCGTTGAAGCACTTAGCAACGGCAAGGGTGAAGACACGGGCAACGACAGGCAAGACTCACCACAAGCGCATTTTTTAGATGGCGCAGACGGAGCAGAAACAACTCGCTTGCTAGCTAGATTAAGTGCCGCAACAACGCTTGTGATTGTTTCCAGCAGAAGTATGACGACTCCTGAAACTTTGACGAAAGCCCGCTCGCTGTGCGATTGGCTAGAACAGAGTTTGGGTACAGAAATCAGCGCACACCTTGTTGCCGTGACTTCAGAAACTTCTACCGCTCGCGCACAATCGGCAGCTTTGGGAATAGCCAACGAGCGAATTTTTACTTTTCCTGCTGAAGTCTGTGGGCGTAACTCGGTTTGGGGAGCCACAGCCCTAAGCGCAGCCATTGCCTTAGGCGAAGAAACCATACGCGAATTTCTCAGTGGTGGAGCCGAACTAGACGAACATTTCCGCACCGCAAGTTTGACCGAAAACTTGCCTGTGCTTTTGGCTTTAATCTCCATCTGGAGACGCAATATTATGGGCTGGCCAACCGTGGCGTTGGTGCCTTATGAGGCAAGGCTCGGCAGCTTGGTGGAGCAATTCCGTCAGCTGGAAATGGAGAGCAATGGTAAGTCCATTCAGCGCACTATGGTGGCGTGTCCGCGTCCGACAGCTCCTGTGGTCTGGGGCGGAGTGGGACCCGAAGCCCAGCACTCTTTCTTTCAGGCTCTACACCAAGGCACAGATGTAACGCCAACTGATTTTCTTCTGCCCGCCACTCCACAAGATGAAGATAGCGAAGCCCACGCCGAAGTGCTTGCCCATTGCCTCGCACAATCGCGTGCCCTTGCCTTCGGTTTAGCGGAAAGTGAAGTCGCAACTATGCTGGCAAATACTTCGCGCCGTGAGACGGCTCCACGGGCTTTGTCGGGAGATAGACCTTCAACGACTTTGGTGTTTGAGAAAACAAACGCGCGCAACCTGGGGCGATTGATGGCTCTGTGGGAGCACAAGATTTTTTGTCAGGCGGTGCTGTGGAATATCAATCCGTATGACCAGCACGGAGTAGAATACGGCAAAGAACTCGCACAGGTTATGCTTGCTGAAATGCGTGGCGAAGAGCCTGCACCGCAAGCCCCTGCCCTACCCCGCTTTACGCAGGATTCTTCTACGCCGCATCTTGTAAAGGTTTTGATAGGCTACGAAAGCTCAAAATGATAGCGATTGATCACGCGGATTAGCTCTGCATCGGGCTACATACAAAGCCGCTCGGCGTGGAATACGCGGCTGTACATTAATGCCAATCGTATTGCGTAGGGTTGCATCAAGTTTGTTGATATCTTCTGTTAGGTGAGCGTTTGCGGTGCGCCAAGCGATTTCTTCCTGATAGATTTTTTGCACGACATGAATCTGTTGGCGGGCTTTTGTGCTTTCGCCTTTGCTAACTGCCCGCCGCACTTTAGACAAAGCTGCGCGTATGGGTTCGGCTCCGACGCGTTCGGCGAAAGCGGCTTCTAGTCTTTCTATGCGCTCTATTACATCTTCGCTTGTGCCTGTGAAAAGTACCTGCGCCACGGATTTCAATCGCGCATCAAGAGCCAGCAATTCAGGTGTATCCGAAAGCACTGCGTTTAACTTAAACACAGGTTCGTACAGCGTTTCTAAGTCTCGGTAAAGCCTGAGACGGGTTTTGCGGAGTTCTTGCGCCTGTTCGCTCAAGGTTTCAGTCTGCGACTCCCACGCCGCAAGGGTTGCGCTTGGCACAGCTTCTGCCCGCACTTCGGCTCGGGCTTGCTTGTCTAGTCTATCGCTGGCGATACCCGCAGAGCGTAGGGCTTTGTGCTCCAGTCTGCGGACTTCTTTATGCAGCTCGCGCAAACCATCGGCAGTGGTGGTGTGCGTGGCTCGCAGTGCGAAGTAATCTTCTAGCCTTGAGATTCCTTGTGGCATTTCTTCTAATCCTGCTATCAGGGACTCCGCTAAGTCAGGAGGCAAAGCAGAATAGTTCAGGGTTAGAGCGTGATGCACCGCTGCAGTTAGCTCGGCTTTGTCGGAGCGAATTTCTTTCTCCATAAAATCGTCTACGCATTGTTGCAGGCGCGGGTTCTTTGCAGGCGGAGCAAATTCGCTCGTCAAGAATGCACGATTAGGCAAGTAATTCACCAAAGACGGAGTCAAACCCACCAGCACCAGTCCCAAGATTTGTAAGGCGATGAAAGGTACAGCTCCGCGGTAGATGTCTAGTGTTTTTACGGCTGCTGTTGCGACTCCGCGCAGGTAAAAGAGAGCAAAGCCAAACGGAGGAGTCAAAAACGAAGTTTGAATATTCAAGCCAATCATCACGCCCAGCCAAACCGCAGTTACATTAGACGATGGATCCATCAACAAAATCGGAGCCACAATCGGCACCACCACCACAGCGATTTCAATAAAGTCTAAGAAAAAACCAAGCAGGAAAATCACCAGCATTACGGTAAACATTTGCGTCCAGAAACCACCCGGCAAGCTGGTCAAAAAATGCCGCACCAATTCTTCTCCGCCGAAGCCACGGAATGCCGCTGTCAGCATTGCCGCTCCCAACAAAATGATAAACACCATCGCCGTAGTCTTGCAGGTGTCAGACATAACTTGGTGCAAAGTTCCTTGAATGCGCCAGATGCGCCAGATGCTCCAAGCAATGGAAACCACAAAGCCAAAGACCGCAACCACAGCAATCGCAAAGCCAAAAGCTTCTAAGCCTTCACGCTGTGAGCGGACATTCAAATCCACAAACTGCGCCAGAGCAAAAATCACCGCCAAAGAAACCAACGCCAAAACCGCAGGCCAAGCCGCGTGTCTGCGTTCTTCGGGCAGACGCACACCGCCCATAATGATTGCGCCTACGGCTCCGATTGCGCCCGCCTGATTGACCGTAGCAATGCCCGCAAGAATTGAGCCCAAGACCGCAATAATCAGCACCAGTGGCGGCACTAGGCTTGCCCCTAGACGCAATAGAAAGGCGCGTTCCAGCCGCTTGCCCTCATACGGCACAGGTGGAGCCGTGTCAGGCTTCAGGAACGCCGTAATGAAGATATAGGCTATGTAGAGACCCACTAAGACGAGTCCTGGCACCAGTGCGCCTAAGAACATCTCTCCCGCACTTGCGGAAGGGACTTCTAGGTTTGACGGCATAGAAAATTCACCCGTCAGCTCGCGGTATTCTTCACGGCGGCGGGTTGAAGCCTGTTCCGCCGCATTGGACATCTGGTCAGCCAGAATAATCAGCACAATAGAAGGCGGAATAATCTGCCCCAGAGTTCCTGACGCACAGATCGTGCCTGTAGCCAGCGGCTTGTTGTAGCCGTTGCGTAACATCGCGGGCAGGGAAATCAAGCCCATGGCAACGACTGTGGCTCCGACTATGCCTGTGGTGGCGGCAAGCAATGCGCCAACAATCACCACCGAAACGCCTAATCCGCCACGCACCGAGCCGAAAAGCTGCGCCATCGTTACCAGCAGGTCTTCAGCAACTTTGGAACGCTGAAGCATTATCCCCATAAAGACGAAGAGCGGAATAGCAATCAGTGTGTCGCGTTCAATATCCCAGTAGATGCTACGGAAGTTGGTGACTCCAGCGGACAGCCAAGTGGTAGGCCCACCTTCGGCAAAGAAAGCAGAAGTGTCACCCGAGAAAAGCCAGCCCAAAGCCCCCGCCAAGCCAATGGACAAAATCGCCGAGCCAGGCAAAGCAAAGGCTACAGGAAAGCCGCTCCCGAGGGTTATCACCATCAGGAGAAATAGCAAGCCGACAAAAATTGCTTCCACGGTTATCTCTCCCCGTGTGGCAGTGTGTCTGCCATACCGTGCATCGGCTCGTGGTCAGGATAGATTTCCTTCGGGTCTAGCCTACCGCTCAAGACAGCAAGATTGCGCAAAAAGACAGTCGTAAATTGCGCCAACATAGAAAGCGCAAAGATTAACAGAAATGCCGCCATTAAATATTTTGCGTACAATCCGAAGTTTGAAGATGAAATTTCGTACGACACAATCGGAGCATTAATAATAGAAGCTTTATTGGCAAGTCCGCGTAACAATATCGCCCAGCATAAAGGCATACCCAAGACCAAAGAGCCAAGCGCATTAATCAAAGCTTTTGTCCGAGCTGAAAAACTGGCGTAGAAAACATCTACGCGTACATGGCCTTCTTCGGCGAAGGTGTGAGCGGATGAAAACAAAAATAGAGCCGCATACCACAGGCGCACCAAATCCCCCATAAAAGCTTGTTCGTAAGAAAAAATAAAACGCGAAATTACGATTAACAACTCCGCTAAGACAATCAGCAGAGCTAACCAAACAACTGCCAAGCCCCGTGCCCAAGCCGCAATGGCAAGAGCTAACGCAAGCAGTGGATAGTGAATATGCAGAATTCGCCACTCTGCACGGACAAGTTTTTTTGTATTCTCCTCGCCAAAGAGCGGCTCCAAGAAGCCTTCAACATTCAGGAAGGCAATAGACGCATCTACAACGCCAATCAACAAAACCGCCCAGAAGCCAAAGCGCACGATGTACGAGCAGATTTCTCCCGTGAGCCAGATTTCTTTGCGCGGATTATTGCCACGCCACACCCACGCCATCAAGGCAAGGGCTACAACCAGATAAAACGCCAGCTGTAGCCACGACAGAAACCCCGCCGCTTCTTCGGTTCCGCCAAATAGCGGAGCAATCCCAGGCCAGCCCGCCAGCTGGGTGATAAAGTTGTTTAAAACAAAAACGAGCGCACAACCCAGCCCCGCCAGCGCGAAGGCTCGCAAAGGCAGGACCAGGTTAGACACTCGCTTGAACTCGTGCCGTGAAAGGCGCTTAAAGCAAATTCGCTAGCACCACCACGCGGCACAGATCTGCGCCGATTAAATGCGCTCGTTGCGACGGTTTATGTAGTTGATCTCGGCAAGGTTCAGGTAGTCGCCGAGTTCTTTCCGTGCTGAGGCAAAGGAGTCATGAATCCGTGCCGCCAAAGGCGAGTGGTCGCGCACTTCTTCAAAAACTTCTTCAGCCGCTTCGGCAAACGCATCAAAGATATCATCTCCGAACTGGCGTAGCTCTACGCCTTGTTCGTTAACCAGACGCGAAAGTGCAGCTCCATTTTTGGCGGTGTATTCGGCAAGCATATTGCTGTTTTCAGCTTGCGCACAAGCCGAAATCACCGCTTGGTCGCTCTTGGTTAAAGAGCCCCAGAAGCTAGCGTTGAAAGCCGTGGATAGAATTGTCCCTGGCTCATGCACACCCGGATAGTAGTAATAGCGAGCCGCTTCGTAGAACTTCATAATTTCGTCATTCCACGGACCCACCCACTCAGTTGCGTCAATGGCTCCTGAGACAAGGTTTTCGTAAATCTGTCCGCCTGGCAAGGACACAGGCGAAACGCCAAGCTTCGCCATCATATCGCCACCCAAGCCCGGCATACGCATCTTCAGCCCTTGTAGGTCAGCGGGGGAGTTAATTTCCTTGTTGAACCAGCCGCCCCATTGCAGACCTGAATTTCCGCACGCGAAAGGCTTAAGCCCAAACTCGGATTGCAGTTCATCCCATAGGTCTTGTCCGTCACGCCAGCGAATCCAGCCTTCCACTTCCGTTGCCGTTAGCCCAAAGGGAACAGCACTGTAATAGGCAAGCCCAGGGTGCTTACCCTTCCAGTAATATTCTGCACCGTGATACGCCTGTGCATTGCCCGACGCTACTTCGTCAAAAGCATCAAAGGCGGCGACTCGTTCGCCCGCCGCATAGTAGGTAACCTGCAGTCTTCCATCGGACACATCGGTAACCCGCTGGGCGAAACGTTGCGCTCCTGTGCCAAGGCCTGGGAAATCCCGCGGCCAAGTCGCAACCAGCGCAATGTCTATTCTTTCTTGGGCAACAGCAGGAGCAGGAAACGATGAAGTGGTAGCTCCTGCGACTGCGACGGCAGAAGCACTTCCGACTCCTGCTTTTTTGAGAAATTCACGGCGTTTCATTGAAGTACTCCTCCTCGTGGCTTGGTCTTCGTTTGCCATACCTTGTTTCACCCCAGAGTTTAGCCATTATCCGCCAAGAATCCAAATTTACCCCCCATAGGGTATGGAGCAGGATATAGACTGGGATATAGAGCAGGATATAGAGCAAGATATAGACTGGGGTATAAAGCAAGATATAGAGCCGTATATGCGGGATATACCGCAGAATAGAGCAGGATCTAGAGAAAAACTAAGGAATTTACATCCACTTTTACAAGGGGTTAAAATCGCCCCACAAACCCCCGCTAATCTCGCCCTTGCGCAGTTGAATGGGCTATTTTGGGGGTGTAGATTGTCCGCGGTGGATGAGCAGCCACGCGAAGCAGGAGGTACCTATGTCATCTGTCGTTCCTATAGATAAGGCAAAACGCGGGGCTTCCGCCACGATGGGCTTCCACGCCGAGCGGGTAGATCTCGCCGCCGCCTTCCGCTGGACAGCACGGCTGGATATGCACGAAGCCGTCGCCAACCACTTCTCGCTCGCCGTCAATGAAGATGGCACGCAGTTTTTGATTAATCCAAATCAGCGGCACTTCTCGCGGATCTGTGCCAGCGACTTGCTGCTGCTAGATGCCAATGATCCACACACCATGGAACGCGACGATGCACCCGATAGAACCGCTTGGGGATTGCACGGTTCCATTCATCGGCTCTGCTCACACGCACGCTGTGTGCTGCATGTTCATTCCATTCACGCAACGGTTTTGGCAAGCCTTGCCGATAGTCGCTTGCCTCCGATTGAGCAGAACTCGGCTATGTTCTTCAATCGCCATGTCGTAGACGAAGAATTCGGCGGACTCGCACTAGAAGAAGAAGGCGAACGATGCGCCGAACTTCTAGCTGATCCAAAAACCCAAATCTTGGTTATGGGCAATCACGGCGTTTTGGCTTTAGGCGAAACAGTCGGCCAAGCCTTCAATCGCCTGTTCTATTTTGAACGCGGAGCGCAAAATTATATCCGTGCCTTGCAGACGGGCAAGCCGCTTCGCATTATGTCAGACGAGTTGGCAGAACAGGTAGCGGTAGATATAGAAAACTATCCAAACCAAAGCGAACGGCATATGTCTGAGATTAAGGCGATTTTAGACTCCGATGAGCCCGATTATCGCAACTAGCAAAAGATTAACTAGCAGAAGGTTAACTGACAAAAGATTAAACCAGCAAAGGATTAACGAGCAGAAGGTTAACTGACAAAAGATTAAACCAGCAAAGGGTTAACGAGCAGAAAGTTAACTGACAAAAGATTAAACCAGCAAAGGGTTAACGAGCAGAAGGTTAACTGACAAAAGATTAAACCAGCAAAGGGTTAACGAGCAGAAGGTTAACTGACAAAAGATTAAACCAGCAAAGGGTTAACGAGCAAAAGGTTAACGAGCAAAAGGTTAAGGAGGGTTTGCAGTGAGTGCTTCCGTACAGCTTGAGAAAAACGGCTTAACGCTCGCCCTAAGTGGCGGTGCGTCTGCCTACTTCAACTACTTCTGGCTTCGCGAAAATTGCGACACAGCAATTGATAAGCAGATTTTAGAGCGGGTATATCATGTCGCTCGCGCACCCGAAGATCTACACGCCGTTAAAGCCGAGATAGAAGGCGACTCGTTAGTTGTCCGTTGGTCGGAAGGTGACCACACCAGTCGCTACCCGCTGGCGTGGCTGGAAAAATGCGCCCAGAACGCACTACGCGAAGACGAAGCTGAGCTCACCCGAACCCTATGGCGGGGCGATTATTATCCTAAGCTTCAGCGTTTTGATTACGCCCGCCTACAAACCGAGCCAAGCCAAGTCGCAGATTGGGCAAAAACACTTATCACCGACGGGATTTCGCTCGTGCAAGCTGTACCCAACACAGACGAAGCCCTAAAAGATATGGTGCATCTTCTCGGCCATGTAGACCCTTCGTGCTTCGGCTACGATTTTCAAGTGCGGGTACATTCTGACCCTAGCAATATCGCCTATACAACTTCGGCTTTGGGCTTACATACCGATTTGCCGAGTGAAAGTCCGCCGCCGAGTGTGCAGTTTCTGCATTGCCGTGCCAACGAATCCGAAGGCGGTGAAAGTCTGTTCGTAGATACCTGCGCCGTCGCAGAAGATTTCCGTAGCAAGAATCCGCAGGACTTTGAGCTTCTGTGCAAAGTTGATGTACCGTTTCGGCAAATCCACAAAAACTTTGATATGCGCGACAAACACAAAATGATCCTGCTAGACCGCAAAGGAGAAGTGTCAGGCGTATCACTAAGCCAACATCTCGTAGATGTAATGGACTTACCACAAAAACAGCTTGATGATTTTTATCCCGCGTTCCGCCGCTTCATTCACGCCCTAGAAGACCCCGCCTACCTGATGCAGTTCCGCCTAGAAGCAGGCGAGTGCATCGTCTTTGACAACAATCGCGTCGCACACGGACGCAACGCCTTCAAAGCCCAAACAGGCCTACGCCACCTGCACGGATGCTATCTCAACCTTTCAGAAGTACGCAGCACCTACCGTATTCTCAAAGCTCGCGAGCAGGATAAAGATAAGAGCAAAGATAACCGAGTCAGCAAAGCCGCTTAAAGACAAGGCGGATTAATCTGCCTGTGGTTTGCGGATATATCTGCCTGTAAATCTATCCGCTTTTGGTTTGCGGATTTATCTGCCTGTAAGTCTGTGGCTGTTAATCTGCCTATCAATCGGCTTATCAATCAGCTTATCTTATCAATCTGCCTATCAGTCAGTAAGTGCGTCAGGCGAAGCTTCAGCCGCCTGTTCATAATGTATCGGTAAAGCGCGCCCATAAACCTGCTTGGCATGCACAGGCTTATGCACCCGCACAGGGTCACGAACAAAAGATGGCCCAGCAATAATACGATTTGCCTTGCCTTTAACTTGGGTGACACGATGCATTGAATACCGCCCCTTAAAAATCTGCATATCACCTGGACGCAAATCTAAGCTATGCACTCCATCGCGGCTTCCGTGCAACACCTTCGCCACCGCGTCAAAGTTTTCACTCGTCGGTGTACGAATATCAGGCGCATATTCAAAAATTCCACCTTCATCAGCAGCCTGCACCAAAACCGTTATAGTAAATTCATTTCCGTCAAAGTGCCACGGAAACCGATCATCAGGCCGCATCACCGAATACGGATTCCGTGCCAGCGGATCAGCAAAACGATAAATCGGACTCACACCCAAACACGCACCAACAAAATCCGTCAAGGGCTGCCAATCGTACAGCAGGTTTAAGTCAGAGTCAGAAGCTAACAAGTCCGCTCCGATGAAGCCGCTGTTTCTGTCCCCCATCGTGCGCACAGGATGATCCGCAGGCAAAGAAGAATCATCAGGGCTGAAATACGGATTATGCGGCTCAGTCACCCAATGAACCCGAGGCAAAAGCCGCGTAGCTTCTTCACACATGCGAGCCAGCGACTCAGGCAAAATAAATTTCTCAACCAACGAACAGCCAACTGCATCCAGCTCAGCCTGACAACGAGCAATCAGCGACTGAATTTCAGGGTTTGCCGTATCGTGAATCGGATAGCGTTGCAAATCCACAATTGTCTGGATTTCTTCCATAGATGAATTGCGCTCTTGCATGGCACGACTCCCCATCTAATTGGCAGATACTTCGCAGATACAATATATAGATCAAGCCACTTTTGTCCAGACCGCCAGCTCGTTGCCCGTCGGATCCAAAAAGTGAAACCGCCGCCCACCCGGAAAATCATGGCGTTCAGTAATTGTCCCGCCCGCTTGCTCTACAGCCCGCTCGGCAGCTTGTACATCATCAGCATACAAGATTACCAACGCACCACCCCGTGGCGGAGCTTCTGTCGCCTTGCGAAAGCCGCCGTTTAATCCTGCTCCTGAAAAGGCTAGGTAATCATCGCCCCAAGCTTCAAAGCTCCAGCCGAAAGCGGATTCATAAAACTTGCGAGTCGCCGCAAAATCAGCTGACGATAACTCCACATAATCAATCTGCATAACTGCTTCCCCCAACTTAGAGGGAAAGCATACCTTAAATTTAGCCCCTGTATATCTAGAGCCTGTATGTCTAGCCCCTGTATGCCTAACCCCTGTATGTCTAACCCCTGTATGTCTAGCCGCTAGCGTAGAATAATATCTTGGTCAGGCAATAGTACCCGCAAAGTAAAGTTGCGATGCACCGAAGCCGCACGATAAAACTGCCAGATATGCGCTCCCTGCAGGTCTTTGGCTTGCTTTGGCTCAGAAGATTCAGAAAGCTCTTTCCAGCTATGATTCCACGCTTCGCCTTGGTAGGCAGGAATCGGCTCGCCCAATACCTCCTGCGAAAACTCGTTCCACTTCTCGCACCGAAACGCCTTATCACCAGGAGCACGCAAAACTGCATCTATCTTGTCCTTCACCTCAGCAAACGAATGTGCTGGCGGAAACGAAGCCGTTGCAGGAGTCTTATCTCCCCAACCAATAAACTTATTATTTGCCTCTGCTTGCTTTAATTCTGCAGCATAACGCATAAACATTTCGTGAATCTTTTCAGCTCCCGCCAAAAAAGTTTCTGGATTGTTGCGCTTATCCAGCATCAAGTCAGCTGTTCTTTGGTCTGGACGACTCCAGTTGATTGTCCATTCCATATAAGGCCTGTCAGGATATGTCGCCGCAAACGCATGCCCCAAAGACGCAGGATCACCAAACATAGAAGACGCTTTCTTCGCCAGCTTGCCAATTCTTCCCTCAGCTATTCTTTTGCCCTTTTCTTTCGCCTTTTCAAAAGCCCGACCATACTTTCCTTTGATGTATTCCATCGCGTCATTTGTTTTATCGCTTGTCCAATTGGCTTTGATGTAGTCTTCGTTGTCAATCGTAATTTCATCAAGCCCGATTTCGTTAATCTCGTGGCTGATTCCGCAAAAACCATAATGTGAAAAAGTGTCGCCGTACACATGCGCCGTAATACCCATAAGATACGGAGAAAACGAGCGATGCGCCAAAGTCAGGTGATTGTCAATCGCTTCGTTAATGTTTGCACCATCGGTAACGCAGATAAGCTTTTGTTGAATTGTCTCTCCCTTGCCGCCCGGATAAAAGTGAAACGGCACCCAAACCTGAACCTGATTTTCGTAGCTGATATTTTCCTTCACATCAATCGGGTGGTGGGCAGTCGCAACACGACGAATAAAGCTTCCGTCAGCAAGTTCCAAAACACTGTTTTGCTCTAGCTTCAGCAACGACTCCTTGCAGGTGTTGTCATCAACGAATTGCCCCGAATTGGCAATTGCTGTCGCTATATCAACAGGCAAGCCTGCTAGGCGGGCAAGCACATAGTTGCAGTCGTAGTGCATATCTTTTTGCATAAAGCTTTTTCTCCCGTACGGTTTATTTCGCTTGTAAAATTAAACGATTCTGCTCGCCTTCTGTCAAGCGGTAAGTTTTTCCTATTAAACAAAAGGTAGAGTGCAGACTTCCGCCTGCCTATCACCTTCAGGAGTCGCAACCCGCAAGCTGGTGCCAAGCGTAAAAGCAGGCGCATTCAGCATCGCGTTGCCTATGTTAGAAGACAAATCAGGAGACCAAACCGCAGACCGCACTTCACCAATCGGCTTGTCGTCCAACCAGCAGTGCCACGGATGCGCAAGCGGAGCAAGCGGCTTGCCCGCTATATGCACTCCGCGTAAGGCTTTGGTGAAGCCTTCGCTCTGTTGGCGTAGCAGGGCAGGCTTGCCGATGAAATCGTGTCCGTCTTCGCTGATGCTGCAGAACTTGTCTAAGCCGCATTCCAGCGGCGTGTCTTCGGGATACATATCGTTGCCAAACGATAGCAAGCCGCTTTCAATCCGCTCAATCAAGTTCGGACAACCAGGGCGAATATCAAAGTCTTTGCCCGCTTCCATAACTGCATCCCACAGAGCATTGCCAAGCGAGAAATCGTCTAGGTAAATTTCAAAGCCGCCTTGTTTGCTCCAGCCTGACCGTGCCACCACCTGCGGACGATCATGAAACGCGCACCGCATAAAACGAAACGGCTTAACCGCACGGATTTCTTCTCCGAATAGACGAGCAACTACATCTTCAGCCCGCGGACCCTGAATCGCCAACGGCGATACATCGGGCTCAAAGATTTGCACATTCAAGTTCAAGCCCGTCGCCAAACCATTAACCCACAGCAGTAAATCAGAATCCGCAAGCGAAAGCCAAAAGCGGTTTTCATCTAAGCAGACGGCAACAGGGTCATTAATAATCCCGCCTTCGCGATTGGTAATCGGAGCATAATAACACCGCCCCGCTTCCGCCTTAGTCAAATCACGCGGGGTTAACATTGTCACAAGTTTATGCGCATCGGTGCCAATGATTTCTACCTGCCGCTGGGCAGATACATCCCAGACCTGCACGGCAGTCTTTAAGTGATGCGCGTTTTCCTCTAACGAACCATACGAAGACGGAAGCATCATCCGATTGTAAATCGTATAGACGGGCTTGTACCCCGCCACCTTTTCTGAAAAAGGCGTGGAACGCAAACGGTTTTGCACAAAAAGCGGAACTTCAACCATTTTGTCTTAACTCCTTGTTTATCTTTTCACCTTTTCTCTTGTTCGTTTCTTCTCGTTAACTTCTTCTCGTTAACTTCGTCTCGCTCGCTTCGTCTCGCTCGCTTCGTCTCGTTAGCTTCGTCTCGTTAACTTTGTCTCGTTAGCCCCTTCTTACCAGACTAACCAAGAACAGACCAAAAGCAACAACAACAATAAGCGGACCCGAAGGCAAATCCCAGTGCAGGGAAGCAAACAATCCGACAATAACCGAAAAACAGCCAACTGCCGAAGCCGCCACCGCCATCGCCTCAGGACTACCCGTAAGGCGACGGGCAGTCGCAGCAGGAATAATCAATAAAGCAGTAGTTAAAAGCACTCCGACAATGCGCATCGTGAGCGCAACCATCAAAGCCAGCAACAACAAAAATACCAAACGCGCCCAACGCGGATGCAACCCTTCCGCTTCGGCTAGGTCAGGGTCTAGCGTTTCAGTCAGAAATTGCCGCCACATCACCAGCAAAGTCGCCAGAACAAAGACTCCGACTCCGCCGATGACCGCCAAGTCAGAAACCGAAATCGCCAGAATATCACCAAACAAAAGCGCAGGTAAATCAACCCGAACCCAAGTCATCAAAGCCAAAACCGTCAAGCCCAAAGCCAAAGCTCCGTGCGATAAAAGCCCCAGCAACGCATCCGATGGCAAAGCCGAATGCCGCTGCAACGCCAAAAGCGACAAAGCAATCACCGCCGCCACAAAAAATACCGCAAAAAATAAATTCAACTCAAGCAAAAGCCCTAAAGCGATTCCTAGCAATGCCGCGTGGGCAAGCGTATCGCCAAAATACGCCAGCCGCCGCCAGACAACAAAACAGCCCAGCGGACCCGCAATCACGGCTACACCGAGTCCTGCCAACAAGGCACGCACGAAAAAGTCTTCTAGCATTGTACGAAAAGCGAGTCCTGTAAAGCCCGAGCGGTAAGGTCTAACCGATAAAAACTTTAACGGTTAATTGTTTCAGGCGAAGGCACTGCATCAGAACGCTCTGCATCAGACTCTGCTAGCGGAATTGTCTCGCCGTTGTGGTGGGCATGGTCGTGGTGGTGTTCATAAAACGCCAAAGCCGCCGCCGTATGCTCGCCAAAAAGTTTGCGATACTGCGCATCGCTTGCCACCGAAGTTGGAGTACCCTGACAGCAGATATGTCCGTTGAGGCAGAGCACACGATCCGTTGCCGCCATTACCAGATGCAGATCGTGCGACACCAAGAGCACACCACAGCCCAAACGGTCACGGACTTCACCAATCAAGCGGTAGAGTTCTATTTCGCCCGCAAAATCTACACCCTGCACGGGTTCGTCTAGGACAAGCAAGTCAGGCTTGCGGGCGATGGCGCGGGCTAATAAAACCCGTTGTAGTTCGCCTCCTGATAGGGCGTTGAGAGAAGAGCGCAGTACGTTGGCGGCTCCTGTTTCAGAAAGGGAAGAAGAAATTTCCGCAGCAGAAAGACGCGCTGTAAGCTGCATAAACCGCGCCACAGTCATCGGCATAGACGCACTAAGAGCCAAACGCTGGGGGACATATCCGATGCGCAGGTTTTCCTTTTTGCGCACCTGCCCCGTATCAGGAAGCCACACCGACAGCACCATCTTAACCGTCGTTGTTTTACCCGAGCCATTCGGGCCGATTAGAGTCACGATTTCGCCTGGGCGAACGGCAAAGGTTATATCGCGGACAAGCCAATGTCCGTTGTGTTGCACGCCTGCTCCTTCAAGGGAAATCAGCGGCTCGGCGTTTTTATCTGCTCTATCAGTAAGCATATTAACTCTCTTTTTACTCTTATTGGGTTTGCTGTTGCAAGGTTTAGCGCAAGTCGCGTTTAAGCTTGTGTACTGACTGCTTAAAAAGTTAAACCTTGCAGTTTAGCACAATGCGAATTGCTCTAACGCTAAAGCGTAACCCGCGCAGGCTTGCGGTAAGGAAGTTAATGCGATAGACCTTAAGGCAACAAGATAGCACCATCTACTATCGTCTCTAAACGCGCCTTGTTGGGCTATGCTTGGCAAGGTTTCCGCCACCTTGAACTCGGAGTTCTTTAAAGCCATGAAGACCTTAAAGAAGACCACGAAGACAAAACGCAGTTTTCTGTACCTGTCAGCCCTGCTTGTGCCGTTTCTGTGGCACGGAGTCCAGCCTGCCACGGCGGAAGTTCCACGGGTGGTGGCTTCTATTAAGCCAATCCACTCGCTTGTCGCGGGCGTGATGGAAGGCAATGGCGCACCAACGCTCATCATTGAAGGCAGTGCTTCACCGCACGGACATCGCTTGCGTCCATCTGACAGTGTTGCTTTGAACGAAGCGCAATTGATTTTTCGGGTGAGTCCGATTTTGGAAACTTCTATTGAAAAGTCCCTGCGCAATCTGGCTGGAGAAACACGGATCGTAACCCTAGAAGAAGTCCCAGGAATAACACGCTACCACCTGCGTGAGTCAGCAACTTTTGAAGCCCACCTGCACGACGACCACGAAGACGAACATAGCGATAAACACGGGCACGACGACCATGGAGACGAACATAGCGATGAACACGCCCACGATGACCATGGAGACGAACACCACGATGAACACGCCCATGATGACCATGGAGATGAACACGGAGACGAAGACCACGATGAACACGGACACGACGAAGGTCACGACGAAGCCCGTGATACGCACTTTTGGCTAGACCCCGAAAATGCACGTACGTGGCTTCCTGTAATTGCAGACAATCTTGCCGCGATTGATCCGCAGAACGCGGCGTTGTATCAAAGCAACGCTGTCCGTATGGATGGCGCGTTAAAAGCTTTGACCGATGAAGTGCGCGAGATTATGTCTCCTATTCGTGAGCGGAAGTTTGTAGTCTTCCACGACGCCTACCGCCACTTTGAAGAGCGGTTCGGCGTTGAAGTTGTCGGAGCAATTTCTTTGCATCCTGACCAACAGATCTCGGCGAAACGTCTGCGCGAAATCTACGCACTTGTGGAGTCCGTGCAGGTTTCGTGCATCTTCAGCGAGCCGCAATTTTCCGCACAACTCGTAGAGCAAATCGCCGCCAAAGAAGAAATCCAAATCGCCACGCTAGACCCCTTAGGAGCCAATCTGCGCGATGGTCCGAGTTTGTATTTTGCGTTGATCCGCTCGCTCGCCGAAACCATGAGCGACTGCTTGAAGACCGAAACTTAATCTTCTTGCCGCTCCGTTGCGACTGGCTTGCACCTTGTCGGCTGTGTATTTCTAGGCTACCTTGCCAACGCGGGGTGGAGCAGCCCGGTAGCTCGTCAGGCTCATAACCTGAAGGTCGCAGGTTCAAATCCTGCCCCCGCAACCAATCCCCGCCTATTCTTCTATTTTCGGCGTGCCGATTATCCACCCCTCGTATTTAGCCCGCTCTAAAGCTTCTTTAGGGAGCTGTGACTCCAAGTCTAAATAAGACTGCAGTTCGCCTTTATCATTATCCATATCACGCAACCACGACGCTGTTACAAAAGCATCGCGGGCGTGTTCCGATTTAGAATAAGTTTTATTTGAATAAAATTTTTTCTCATAATCATCGCATTTGTAAAGACGTGGATAAGCTTCAACCAAGCAAGATTTATCATCGCCAACTTTCCCTTCATCAAAAGGCCATATGTGTAGGTCAGAAAGAGACTCACATTTACGCATCTGCCACAGAAAGGACAATCCAGCGTGGGTTGATGTAGCCACCTGCCCTTGTTTTTTCTTAAAATCAAATACAGAATTTGCAGGATGCTTCCGCTTTTTGCACCGCTTTTCTGTTTCACGAAGCCAATTAGTCTCCCCAAGACGGGCTTGAGCCTTTTTGGCTTCTTCATTTTTGCCCTCTCGCAAGGGCTTAACCGCATGCTTATGTGTCGGCCAGTGTTCGTAAAAATCTTCAAGAAATTTATCCCAGCTGAGTTCAAGTTTATATTTTTCAAAATAAGGTTTGGGGAAAGAAAAAGCGTGGTCTATCGCCGCAATAGTTGGAGTGGATTCTGCTAATCTACTAGTTAGCCATTCGGTGAGTTCACGGCGTTTCCAATTTTTGTATCCGCTTGGCGGTGGAATTTCACACGCTGGGCTACCCTGTTCTGTCATAAAGACGCTAAGGCCTGGTTTTGCGTGATTGGGCTTACCTGCCCCCGAGTAGTCAATGCCGATTGTGCGTTCAAATTGCATAATTTCTCCTTGCTTGTGGGGCTATCTGTTATATTTTGACTATAATAAGGGCTGGGGAAATTACAATAGGAGCCATGGAGACTATGGAAGCTGAAATGAAGCCAACAGAACGCTCATACAGAAGAATTGAGGATAAAGACCTAGAGCGGCTTGCAGAACTAGCCCAAGAAGATTTAAAGCGTCTATACAAAGACAGTTCCGATACAATTGGACGCTACAAGGATCGGCTATTAATGCTGTGCCTTTGCCAAGGTGCCGCCAAGCACTTTATCTATGGGAGGCATGGCGTAAAGGATTTTGATGTCTGGGCTTTCTTTTCTACCTCCCCTGACTTACCGCGATTTCATTCTCGCAGCTATAAATCAGTAGATTTTGGTCCTTCGCGTTTTGGTCGCCATCCCGTTGATGAAGGCTTTAAGGGAAGGCGCGTTGACATGCTTAGGACAGCAATAGAGTGTAACGACGAAGACCCAGAGAAGTGCATTCAAAAATGGCTTCGTGAAGGAAAGTCTAAAAATGCGCTGTGGCTTGCGCAACGCCCCGTAGTTATCATTTACCCCAATGAACTACTTGGCAAAGTTATATGGGATTTATGCGCCGACTAAAATAAAGACCATAGAGCGCGGGCGGACATCGCGAAGCAGACGATGATGGTAAGGGGGCGGATGATCTTCGCGCCCGCCTTCAAGGCAATGTGTGCACCCAAATACGAGCCAAGGATTTGTCCGCCAACCATAGCACCGCCCGCAAGCCAGAAAATCTGTCCGAAAAATACAAAATACACCAACGCCGAAAAATTACTAACAAAGTTAAATAACTTCGCATGCGCAGTCGCATCGCGGATCGGAAATCCACGCAAAGTCACAAAACTCGTCGCCATCAATGAACCCGTACCAGGGCCAAAAAAACCATCGTAAAAACCCAACGCAGGTGCCGCCGTAAAGTTAAAGCGACTCGCTGTCAGTCGCGGCTCACGCCTGTCGTCCAAGTTCTTCGCGAAAAATAAAAAATACGCACCAATCAATATCAACAACATCGGCACAAGGTAGTTCAGAAAAGTCGCGTTGATCTGCGTCAGTGCAAAACCTCCCGCCATTGAGCCAAGACAAACCGCCACCAGTGGCAGACGGTTCGCGCGTACAGAAATTGCTCCTTGGCGTAGAAAGTACAAAGCCGAGGTGAAGGTACCAACACTCGCCTGCACCTTGTTCGTCGCTATCGCCGCCGCCGGAGATGCACCCGCTAGAATAAGAGCAGGCACAGTAATCAATCCGCCACCACCTGCGATTGCGTCTATCCAACCCGCGATGACTCCGACCAGAAACAGGACGAGAATTATCGTCAGGCTCATTTCAATCATAACCACAAGGTTAGCACAAAGCCTAACCACAAGCAGTTCAAGGCACACCAGTAGCCCGCTATTGACAAGGCAAGGGCGAATAGATAACAATCACTCTTATTCATACAAGTAGTCCTACAAGACGAAACCAAACGGGGAGGCAATATGAAAAAGCACAAAAATTCACTGAAAAGTATCAGCGCACTGATGCTTTCAGTCATCGCTCTAACCGTAGCTCTAACTGCAGCTTTAACTTCAGGTGTCGCAACCGCCAACGCCCAAGAAGTCACTTTAAAGATGCACCAATTCTTGCCTCCGCAAGCAGCCGTGCCCGCAAAAATTCTCTACCCATGGGCCGACAAAGTTGAAGCCGACTCCAACGGACGAATCAAAATTGAACGCTACCCAGCTATGCAGTTGGGTGGAGCTCCGCCGCAGTTGATGGATCAAGCCATAGATGGCGTAGCAGATATTATCTGGACACTTCCAGGCTACACACCTGGCCGCTTTCCGCGCACCGAAGTATTTGAACTGCCCTTCACCATGACCAACCCAGAAGCCACTTCACGAGCCTTCTGGGAACTCGCCGAAGAAACTATGCTCCACCAAGACTTCAAAGATGTAAAAGTACTCGGACTTTGGGTGCATGGACCCGGCGTGATTCACTCCAAAAAGCCCGTTAACTCAATTGACGACTTAAACGGCCTGAAGCTGCGCGCTCCAACGCGCATCACAACCAGTATGTTCAAAGATCTCGGCGCAACGCCAATCGGTATGCCCGTACCCGCCATGCCCGAAGCCCTGTCTAAAGGTGTCATTGACGCAGCAGTAATCCCATGGGAAGTAACCCTGCCGCTCAAGTCTAACGAACTGGTCACAAACCACACAATGTTCGGAGACGATGCACTCTACACAGCCACTTTCGTACTCGCCATGAATAAAGCAAAATACGATGCACTTCCCGACGACTTAAAAGCCGTGATTGACAAAAATTCAGGCGCAGAATTCTCCGCCATGGCTGGCAAAACCATGCTCGCAGTCGATGTACCAGGATTCAATCAAGCAAAAGAACGCGGCAATAACATTATTAACCTCTCCCCCCAACAAGTCGCCAAGTGGAAAGAAGCCACCAAAAATACCACCGCCACTTGGATCAAAGAAATGGACGACAAAGGATTCGACGGCACAGGCCTGCGAACCAAATCACTCGCCTTAATCAAAAAACATTCAGGCTTGTAATCCGCTCTGCTGTTTTTCTGCTTCCGTTTCTGCCTGCTTCTTTACTCCGCAAATTCCGCACAGTAGGAAAACGAAAGCAGAAAATCACCAAGGTGCTTAATGTATAAACTGGTGGAACAAATCGCCCGCTGCATGGCACTCCTGGGCGGACTGGTACTTGTTGCTCTGGTCATACTCACAAGCGTCAGTGTGACAGGACGCGGCTTAAACTCACTCGGACACTCGCAGTTTCTTACTTCACTTTCACAGTCCGTCGCGGATTGGCTCATCGCAACTGGCGTTGCTCCCGTCACAGGCGATTTTGAACTCGTTGAAGCAGGAGTCGCCTTCGCCATCTTCGCCTTCCTGCCAATCTGCCAACTCTATTCAGAACACGCAACCGTAGATCTTTTCACAGCAGGCTTGCCAGCAAAGCTCAACAAAGCCCTAATCGCCTTCTGGGATATCATACTTACCCTCACCACAATCCTGCTAACCCAGCGTCTCTACGCAGGAATGGTAAGCAAAAAATATTACGGCGAAACCACTTTCTTACTAGAATTTCCAATCTGGTGGGCCTATGCACTCAGCCTGGCTGCCGCCATCGTAGCCGCTCTAGTCGGAGTCTATTGCGCAGGTGCACGATTAACCGAAATCAAATCTGGACGCGCAATCTTGCCCGTCCGTGGAGGTAACGCATAATGTCTTCGCTCGAAATCGGATACCTTTCGTTTCCTCTATTGCTGTTAATCATCTTCCTAAGGGCACCAATCGGACTCGCCATGCTGCTCTGCGGTATCGCAGGACTCTATCTCGCCACAGACGGAACCAACACATTTATGTCAAAACTCAAAACCGACACCTACGACACTTTTTCTAGCTACTCCTTAACCATTATTCCAATGTTCCTGCTCATGGGACAATTCGCCACACTTTCAGGAATGTCACAAAGCCTTTTCAAAGCCGCCGAAAGCTGGCTCGGACACCGCAAAGGCGGAGTCGCCATGGCAACAGTCGGAGCCTGCGCAGGCTTCGGCGCAATCTGTGGCTCATCCCTCGCAACAGCCGCAACCATGAGCCGCGTCGCCCTGCCCGAACTCAAACGCTACGGATATTCTGGCGGCTTCTCCACCGCCACACTTGCCGCTGGCGGCACACTAGGAATTCTTATCCCGCCATCTGTAATCTTAGTCATCTATGCAATCCTGACCGAGCAAAATATCGCCAAACTTTTCTTAGCCGCCTTCATACCCGGACTCTTAGCCGCCATCGGCTATATGATTACGATATCCATTTATGTTCGTTTTAATCCTAAGGCGGCAGGCACGAAAGACGCAGTGCCTTACTCCGAACGCTGGCGGGCTTTGGTCAAGGTGTGGCCCGTGCTGCTGGTCTTCGGCTTAGTCGTCGGAGGTATCTATCTAGGCTGGTTCACTCCGACAGAAGGAGCAGCCGTAGGAGCCGCAGGCACAGGCCTACTCGCTTGGGCTTCAGGCAATATGACCCGCAAAGTCTTCACAAACAGTATCATCGCAACCGCAACCAGCACCGCAATGATCTTTTTCATCATTCTAGGCGCAGCTCTATACAATAGCTTCCTTGCACTAAGCCAAGTACCACAGGAAATGTCGCAGTGGGTCGTAGAACTAGGCTGGAGTCCGTGGGCAGTGCTAGGCTTAATACTGCTCTTCTACCTTATATTCGGGTGCATCATGGATAGTCTTTCTATGATCTTACTCACCATTCCGATTTTCTTTCCTGTCATCAGTGCCATGGATTTCGGTATGACACCCGAACAAGTCGCAATCTGGTTCGGTATTCTGGTTTTAATTGTCGTTGAAGTCGGGTTAATTACTCCGCCTGTGGGTATGAACTTATTTATCATCAATTCCATAGACCGTGAGACTCCAATGCTAGATACCTATAAAGCAATTGTTTGGTTTCTAACCTCTGACCTTGTGCGTGTCGCTCTGCTTGTAGCATTTCCAGCAATCACGCTATTTTTATTACCCAAGTAACCCCGCAGATAAAAGCAAAAGCACGGAACAAGCATAATGAAAACCCAAGTCGCAATCATCGGCGGCGGACCATCGGGTCTGTTATTGTCCCAGTTGCTCAACCAAGCTGGCGTGGATACCGTACTGCTAGAACGCGCAAGTCGCAAGCATGTACTATCACGCATTCGCGCAGGTGTGCTAGAAGCAGGCACAGTGCAAATGCTACACGAAGCAAATGTCGCACAAAGAATGGAACAAGAAGGAATTCCGCACGATGGTGTATATCTTTCTGACGATGATTTAATGGTGCATATCAATTTTAAAGAGCTTACTGGAAAACAGGTGATGATTTACGGTCAAACCGAAGTTACCGCTGATCTCTACGCCGCCCAAGACGCAATGGGAACTACGATTGTGCATACGGTTGAAGATGTAGTGATTGAAGGAGCGGATAGCGCAAGTCCGAAAGTTTCTTACTCGGTTGGTGATCAACGTTTCGCCATTGATTGCGATTATGTAGCAGGCTGCGATGGCTTCCACGGTGTCAGTCGCAAAACCATACCCGAGAAAAATCGGCAAACCTTTGAGCGAGTCTATCCGTTTGGCTGGCTCGGTATTCTATCGCGCACTAAACCCGCACACGACGAGCTGATCTACGCGAATTCATCCAATGGCTTTGCCCTAGCTTCAATGCGTAATCAAAACTTAAGTCGCTATTATATCCAGGTGCCGCTAACCGACAGAGTTGAAGATTGGTCAGACGAAGCTTTCTGGACAAAGCTTAAATCTTGCTTGCCATCTGATATCGCCAAGACAATGGAAACTGGGTCTTCCATTGAAAAATCAATCGCGCCCTTGCGCTCTTTTGTCAGCGAACCCTTGCGGTGGGGAAACTTGTTCTTAGTCGGAGATGCCGCACACATCGTGCCACCAACAGGAGCCAAAGGCTTAAACCTAGCCGTATCGGATGTATTTTATCTCTATCATGGTTTGGTACAAGCGTTAAAAACGGGTACCACAGAAGGTATTGATTGCTATTCTGAACGTGCCCTAACGCGAATTTGGAAAGCAATGCGTTTTAGCTGGCAGATGACTACAATGCTGCACAAATTTGCTGACGAAGACAATTTCGCCGCCCAGATGCGTACAGCAACGCTTAAGCATTTGTCGCAATCTGAAACCGCCCGCCGCGATTTAGCGGAGAATTACATTGGGCTACCATTTTAAATCGGCTTTGGAAGCTTAAAGTGCAGACGATAAAAAATGGCACGCTTGCACTGAATGTGCAGCTTGATGGCTCCGAAGATGGCGCGGTGATTATGTTTGCGAATTCTTTAGGCACAGACCTGCGGGTTTGGGATGCACTGGTTGCGCTTTTGCCTGCTGGCTACCGTGTTGTCCGTTATGACAAGCGCGGACACGGGCTTTCGGATTGTCCTGCAGCTCCCTATAGCCTAGACTTGCTGGTGGCAGATGCCGAAGCCATCGCCGACGCATTGCGCCTTAAAGATATAGTTTTTGTCGGGCTTTCCATTGGCGGCTTAATAGGACAAGGCTTAGCCAGCAAGCGGCGTGATCTATTCAAGGCTCTGGTTTTGATGGATACGGCGGCGAAAATTGGCACTCCTGAGATGTGGCAGACACGGGTGAAGTCTTTGCGCGAAGGAGGTATTGCGTCCATTGCTGAAAGCATTTTGGACAAGTGGTTTCCCGAGCCATTTAGAAGTGACGAAACGCGTATCGCACCATGGCGCACTATGCTTATCAAGACTCCGCTTGAAGGATATATCGGCTGTTGCGAAGCAATTGCCCAAGCTGATTACACCCAGACCACAGCAAAGCTGGATCTGCCTATCTTGGCTATGGTAGGGGAACACGATGGTGCAACTCCGCCTGACTTGGTGCGCGAAACCGCGCAACTATGCAAGGCAGAGTTTAAGGTGATTGAAGAAGCAGGGCATTTACCTTGCGTACAACAGCCCGAAAAAGTAGCCGCGCTTCTAACAAATTTCATAAAGGAGGTAAACCATGCCTGAGAAAAATTCACAACGCTATACGCAAGGTATGAAAACACGCCGTGAAGTACTAGGCGATGCACATGTGGAAACTGCAAAAGCCAATACAACTGCGTTTGACGAAGCGTTTCAAACTTTGATTACCGAAGGGGCTTGGGGTACTGTCTGGTCATCGGAAGGTATTTCGCGGCGTGAGCGGTCTATGATTACGCTTGCCCTTTTGGCGGCGACTGGTAACTTTGAGGAAATTCCTATGCATATTCGTGCGACTGTCCGCACGGGGGCGAGCAAGCAAGATGTACTAGAAGCCTTTCAGCATGTTGCAATCTACGCAGGTGTGCCGAAAGCAAATCATGCCTTAAAGCTTGCGAAGGAAACCTATACGGCGATGGAGTCCGAAGATGCGTGAAGCCACGGCTTTGCTGCCACGGCGGCGGGAGATGCACCCCGTGGCGTATTATCCTGAGTACAAGACTTCGGCTGTGCGTTCGCCGAGTCTGCCGCTCTTGTCTATGGAATCAACTCCATCGGAAGAACACGGTCCATGCTTCGGACATAGCGCGATCGGCTCGCTAGACAATAATCTGATAACCAACTACACGCAGGGCAAAGCCTTGGCCTTGGGCGAGCGTATTCGCGTGCATGGTCAGGTTTTAGATGAAAATGCACGCGCCGTGCCTGATACGCTGATTGAAATCTGGCAAGCAAATGCTGGCGGACGATACCGCCATATCAAGGATACATATTTTGCGCCACTGGATCCAAACTTTGGTGGCTGTGGGCGTACCTTGACCGATGCGAATGGTGGGTATGAATTTTTTACCGTTCGCCCCGGAGCCTATCCTTGGCCGAACCGTGCGAATGATTGGCGGCCAATGCATATCCACTTTTCAATCTTCGGACATGCCTTCGGTCAGCGTCTAATATCGCAGATGTACTTTGAAGGTGATCCCTTGATTGAACTCTGTCCGATTGTGGCGACAGTGCGTAAGCGAAGCCAATTGGAGCGATTGATTGCTCCGCTTGATATGCAAAATGCGCGTAGCATGGATTACCTTGCCTACAAGTTTGATATTGTATTACGCGGATACCGCCAAACCAAGTTTGAAAACAAGCCACAAGGAATGTAACGCAAGGAATGTGACACAAGGAATGTGATATGGCACAAGAACTTGACCGATTGATTGAAACGCCAAGCCAGACTGCTGGACCGTATGTGCATATTGGCTGTCTTCCGAGTTTTGCGGGTGTGGAAGGAGTCTATCCGCAAGATTTGGCTGTCACACCCTTCGCACAAGGAGCGGCTGGCGAAATCATCACCATCACTGGCTCGGTCTATGATGGCACAGGCACACCACTGTGCGATGCAGTCCTAGAAAGCTGGCAAGCCGACGCGCAAGGGCTTTTTGCAGGACAAAAAGGAGCTGATGAAAAGGTGTCAGGCTTTTGCCGTTTCGCCGCAGATAAAGATAGTGGGGAATTTACGCTCCGTACGATTAAGCCTGCCGCTGTACACGGACGCAATAAGCAAATTTTCGCGCCACATATTGCTTTGTGGATTGTCGCCCGTGGCATTAATATCGGCCTGCAGACTCGTATCTATTTTGAAGACGAAGATAATCATGCGGATCCACTTCTCGCACGAATTGAACAAGACCATCGCCGTGCCACCTTGCTTGCTAAGAAAGTCAGCACGGGTACATATCGCTTTGATATCCGATTACAGGGCGAAGGGGAAACCGTGTTTTTGGATCTATAATGGCAGATGTATTTTCACATCCATGGCTATCTGGCATGTTTGGCGATCCAGAAATCTCCAAGCTTTGGACAGGCGAAACACAGCTACGCCATATGCTGGCTTTTGAAGCAGCTTGGTCACGCCACGGACACCTAGCTCAACTCTGGAGCCAAGAAGAAGGCAAGAAAACCGCCACCGCAATTGAAGCCGCTAAAATCCTGCCCGAAGACTTGGCGGAAGGCACAGCGCGCGATGGGGTTTGTGTTCCTGACTTGGTGCAACTGCTGAAAGAGCGAACAGCATCTACGGCAATTCATACAGGCACAACTTCGCAAGATGTGATTGATACGGCTACGGCTTTATCTCTGCAAGCAACTTTTACAGTCTATAAGACTCGGCTGGAAAAGCTTGTTACTGCACTCTCTGGGCTTAACGCCAAATTCGGCACCAATGAAATTAAAGCACGGACTCGCATGCAAGTCGCTGTACCAATGCAGCTATCGCATCGTATCCATGCTTGGTCTAAACCCTTAGAACGCGATTTAGAGCGTTTGCACGAAGTACAAAAACGCGCCTGTCGGGTGCAAATCGGTGGTGCTGTCGGCGATCGCTCAAGGCTCGGAGAAAATCCACAGACGCTGGTAGATACCATAGCTGACGAATTGGGACTCCAGACAAGCGAAACAGCTTGGCAGACAACGCGAGACGGATTTGCAGAAGCAGCTTCGCTTATGTCTCTAATTTCAGGTTCGCTTGGCAAGATGGGATACGATATCGCGCTTATGAATCAACAAGGCGTAGATGAAATCACGCTTGCTGGTGGCGGAAGTTCATCGGCAATGGCGCACAAGCAAAATCCTGTTTTGGCGGAATTGCTAATTACTTTGGCGGGTTTCAACGCCACGCAGGTTTCTGCCGCACATCAAGCACTCGTGCATGAGCAAGAGCGTTCGGGGTCTGCTTGGTCTCTTGAATGGATGGTACTGCCACAAATGGCACAGGCAACAGGGCGAAGTTTAAGCGCAGGGTTAGAGCTGATTGAACAGATTAAGCAAATCGGCTAAGTGCTGTGCCTACGGCAGAAAGCAAAGATGAAAGAAAAGATAAAAGCCAAGATGAAAGCCAAGATGAAATTGCCAAGCCTGATTTGAAGCTTGCTTTAACAGCAAGCGGTGGCGGGTTGTGGCGTGGAAATCGACTCGGAAAAGTTTGCACCCCGCCCAAGGAACGTGTTTTCCGATAGGTAGAAGTTGGTGAATTTTTCGGCGAAGTCTTGGGCGACTGATTTTTCGTAGAGTCCAGTTTTGGCTAAAGCCGCTTGCCACGCCCGTACCTTCGGAAAGTCTGCCAGCAAGTCATAGCCGCTATGGTCTTTGACAATCTGCGCCCGATGGAGCAAAGGAAGCCACGCGATATCTACTGTGCCGATTTGGTCTCCATTAAAAAATGCTGAGTCACGCGAATGTTTTTGCAACTGCTTTTCAGCTCGGGTAAACGCTTTGGCAAGCTTTGCTTCGCGTTCGCTAAAAATCGTGCTGTCTTTGCTCTGCATCGCCGAACATTGCACCAGATAGTGTTTGCTGGCTTGATAACTCCAAGCGCGGTCTTGGGCGCGTTGTTCGGGAGCTATCCCTGCAACAAGCGGCGGAGTCACTTCTTCTAAGTATTCCACAATCGCATCGGACTCAAACAAAGCCACACCTTGCTCGGTGATAAGCATTGGCACCTGCCCCGTTGGCGATAGCTCCACAAACCACTGTGGCTTGTCGCTCAAGCTGATGAATTCTATGTCGTAAGGCACTTGCTTGGCTTCCAGCAAAGCCGTAACCCTTTGCACGAACGGACAAATTGTAAAGCTGACAAGTTTTAGCATCGTGGTGAGTCCTTTGAATTAACAAGCAGACACTTAAAAGCTAGACACTTAAGAACTAGACACTTAAAGGCTAGGCACTTAAAAACTCGGCATTTAAGAACTTAGCACTTAAAAAATTAGCACTTAAGAACTCGGCACTTAAGAACTAGGCCAGGTGTCAGAAAGCTTATAGCCACGCGGAAACGGATCAGAAGAGTCTAGCGTAAGGCGGGTTTCGCCCGTTATCCAAGCGCGTCCAGAGATTTCAGGGATAATCGCAGGTCTATCCCCCACCCGTGCCTCGCCGACAATACGCCCGACAAAGCGTGAGCCAATGATAGACGAAGCGGTAAGGGTTTGTCCGACTGCCATCTTGCCCTGAGCGTGGAGCAAAGCCATACGAGCCGACACAGCCGTACCTGTCGGCGAACGGTCAATTTTCCCCGGACGCACCGCTACCCGCGATTCGGCACAGAAGCCATTTTGGTCTCCATTGGGTGTGATTTCTCCCGCAAACAGACAGAACGATATGTGCCGCCAATCTGGATTTTCAGGATGCACAAAGCCCAATTGCTCATTCGCCGCCCGAACAATCTGCATACCGAGCTGTGCCGCCTTGTGCGCTTCGTCAGGCGTGCCTTTCAGCCCTGCGGTGGTAAGTGGCACAATAACAAACGAATCGCCTCCGTAGGCGATATCAACGCGCTGTGTGGGCAGATTCGGCACTTCTAGGCTTGCCTCCTGCTGGACAACAAAGCTTGGCAGATTCTGCACCGATACCTGCTTTACCTTGCCCGATTCGCAGTGCGCCTGTACCCGCACCAAGCCGCCTGGGGCTTCTAAGGTCAGCTCGGTGATAGGCTCGCGCATCGGATGCAAGCCCCGCTCCAGCACCACAGTCGCAACACAGATGGAGTTAGACCCCGACATAGGCGGCGTGTCTTCAGGCTCCATAATGATAAAGCCTACGGTGGCGCGCTTATCTTTGGGCGGGACAAGCAAGTTCACATGGCGAAAGACTCCGCCACGCGGTTCTAGCAGTACATAATCCCGCAGTTGTTGGTCTTGGGCGATATGATTGCGTTGTTCCCACAGGGTTTCGCCAGGGGGCGGAGCGACTCCATCGACAATCACATCGCCAACTTCGCCTTCAGCGTGGCAATTGATTATGTGTATTTCTTTTTCACTCGTCATAGAAGAAGTATAGTCTTTTTACGCGCTTTTTACGCACGCTTTTTATGCGCCCTTGCGGGCGCTTTTTGCTCGGCTTTACTCCCCTCGCTTCGCTCGGGGTGCGCCAAGCCCGCGGGCTATTTGCCGCATCTCGCCTGTCTTCTAATTACCCTGATTTTTGAGCCGCAAAAAAAGGGGTAAGTGCTAGGCTCTACTTCAACATTTAATTTACGCACCCTTGCGGGTGCTTTTGCTCGCGCAAGCGCGAGCGTCCGCTTCGCTCCGCTCGTTTCACTCCGCTACGCTCGCGTTCGTGCCCTACGGGCACTCGGTGGGTCTTCATCTCCATAACGGGAACCAGTTAATCCCACTAGTTTCACGCTCCCACTCTAACTTACCTGCTCTAGCTTATGTGTTTTTCCTTTTGTTCGAAAAATTACAGCTAGAACAAAAGCAGCTCCGAATAGATTAGCAGGCAGGTTGAGCGGCAAAAAAGAAAGCACAGCTCCAATCGCAAGGACAATTAACTCTATAACCCCAACAGGCCCTTCACTATATCGCTGAATCAAAGCATTAATCGCGTAGATACCAAAAAGCCCAAAGACACCAACTTGCAGTATTTCTATCAGCTCGCCCGAAATAAGCGGCGTGTAAGCAAACATAATCGGCACGATGTAAAGCCCCTTGGCGATTTTCCAGCTTTGAAAACCCGTCGCCATAGGGCGTGAGCCTGCAATTCCAGCCGCTGTAAAAGCCGCCAAGCACACAGGCGGAGTCACATTCGCATCTTGGCTCAACCAAAAGATAATCAAATGCGCAGTCAGCAAGAAAGTTATCGCCATAGACGGATCTATCAAGGCAGGGCGTATCGTAACTGCAATTTCAAACGGAATTGCCGCCATCAATTCCCAAGCTTCAGGGCGAGTCATTCCTTCGGCAATCTTGGCAGTGTGCGGATGATCCACCAGCAAGAACAAAGCTGACTTCGCAGGGTCTGCAATTCCTGCGACAAGCTGCTCCACGATTAAAGTGTCAGACATAATCCCCGCCAAAGCAGGAGCCGCCAAAATCGCCAAAATAATATACGCCGCCGTTGTCGGTAAACCCATTCCAAGAATCAAAGACACCAAACCCACCAAGACAATCGCCAAGATCATAGAACCCTGCGACCATTGCGCAATCATCAAAGAAAAACTATTCCCCACACCGCTCGTGACAATCGCGTTATTCATCACGCCAATCGCAACAAGCAGAATCGCTGTCATCACCGAAGCCATAATTCCTGAAGTTAAGGCTTCGGCGATTTTTTCGGGTCCCATAGCCACGGGGTCAAACAGGTGTTTTGGAATCATCCGTGCCAGCAGGCTTGTTGTCCAAGAGGTAAGGATTAACGCGGCAATCGCCCAACAAGCAGCAAAGGCAGGAGTCACTCCAGAAAGCAAAAGCCAAATCATCACAGTCAGCGGAATCACAAACACCAAACCACCCGACAAAAGCTTACCCTTATCCACAGTCATATCTAAGTCAGAACCTGCATCGTACTTCACGGCTTCTATCCGCACCATAAAGGCAACGGACAAAAAATATAATATCGCAGGCACAATAGAAGCCGCGACAATCGTGGCATACGGAATCGCCGTATAACTCGCCATCACAAAAGCCCCTGCCCCCATAATCGGCGGCATAAGCTGTCCGCCTGTGCTGGCGGCAGCTTCTACCCCTGCGGCAAACTGCGGACGAAATCCATTCGCCTTCATCAAAGGAATGGTAATCACTCCCGTTGAAGCCGTGTTGGCAATCGCCGAACCCGATATCGTACCCGTCAAAGCCGAAGATAAAACCGCAACGAAAGCGGCTCCGCCTTTGATGCGTCCAGCTACGACTTTGGCTAGCTCAATGACAAAGTTTGCAGCTCCCGAAGCGATAAGAAAGCCGCCGAAAATCATAAACAGCGTCACATTGGTAGAAGAAGTGCTAGCGATAATGCCGAACAAGCCTTCATCGTTATAGAGCGTACGGAATAACACATCATCCAATGGCAAGCTGGCGGCACGAAAGATTCCAGGTAGATAGCTTCCAAGAAATAAAATATACGAAAGCGCCAAGACAATCAGAACAGGAATCACCCACCCCGAAACCCGACGCGATAGATCAATACACGAAAAGATTAAAACAAAACCCGCAAGCCAATCTACCCAGTTGAGCTGCCAGCCCTGCCCTGTAACAGCAAGCGAGCGAGCATAGACTGCGCTTTCGGCTCCTGCGACCCACAGGGCGGCGGCTGCGACCAGAAGCCCGTAGGCGATATCAAAGAGCCAAGCCCTGCGTTTGTCCGCCTGTGTGCCAAACGGACTTATCGTCACCGAAGCCAGAAAAGCAAATCCTGCGTAGTGAATGGCGTTTTGCCATCTTCCAGGCTCTATCAGGTAGACATTGGTAACGATATGCCACAAGCCAAAGGCTACGGCAAAAGCGATGAGAAGAAGCGAACGAGTCTCTCTGTTTGACAGCACGAATGCACCGCTTCTGCAATCGTGGCTTGTCATAACAGGACTCTCCCAAGGCAACGGAGCGGCGGCAGGCTATGCACCTGCCCCCGCTCACTGTACTTGGTATGCGTACTTGGTATGCGTGCTTGGTATGGAGTGGCAAGTTCCGAATGGACTCGCTATTTCAGATGAGCAGGGATTTCTAGCCCCACTTCTTCATAGTAGCGTTGCGCTCCTGGATGCAACGGCACGGGCAAGCCTGCCATTGCTTTCTCTACCGCCATTGCCTTAGTCGCTGGGTGAATCGCCTGCAAGAACGGCAAGTTTTCGTAGATGGTCTTGGTCAGCAGATAGACATGGTTAGCGTCTACATTGTCATTGACTGCCAAGAAGTTGGGCTGGGCGATGGTCTGCACGGGCTTGTCCTGCCCTGGATAGGTACCTGCGGCGATGGTGTAGGGTACCCATAGATTGCGTCCGCCATCCATTGCCATGCGTTGCTTTTCGGTTATGTCTAGGATGGCGAACTTGCCCTGATTGGCTGCCATAAGCTTGGTAATGGCTCCTGTTGGTGGCCCTGACGGAATACCCGCCAAGATGGCTTGTCCGTTTGCCATAGCGTCGGCTGTGGGCCCATAGCCCGCATAGACAAGCGTGAAGTCGGTTTCAATGTCTAGGTCAAGTCCTGACAGCAAGACGCGATTTGAGCCCAGCGTGCCCGAGTTTTGCTTACCCATACCCGCAGACATACCCTTAAGTGCGACCAAGTCTTCCACCGTGCCCGTGGATACCTTGTCAGACCGCACAACAAACTGCTCAACATTTTGCCACAGCATAGAAACCGAGCGAATATTCGGCTGTGGCTCGGTTACGGGTCCTGTGCCTGTGGCGGCGTAAGAACCAAACAAGCCTTGCAGGATTGCGAAGTCAGCTGTGCCAGCACCAAGGGCTTGTACGTTGGCTCCTGACCCTGCTGAATTGACTGCTGTGAGCGAAAACTTTTCCTTCGGCAAAAGCTTCACCTTGGACAAAGTTGAAATCGCCGTGCCAACAGGGTGATAGGTACCGCCTGTGGAAGCAGTATTCAGAATGTAATCGCTGTCTTGTGCTTGTGCGGTTTGCGCTCCGACAAGCAGTAGAGTGGCGAGTGCGAAGGCACTGAGTTTTGTTATGATCTTCATGGTTTCTCTCCTCTAAGGGTTTTGCCATAGTCCTAAGGATAGCAGATAGCACACAGTTATTTCACGGGGCTATTTCACAGGGCTATTTCACGGGGTTATTTCACGCCGCTATTTTACAGGGCTATTTCACCCGCTATTTCACCCGCTATTTCACGCCGCTTGCCTAGCTGGCGTATGGCGTGGTGGAAGCAGAAGCCATAGCCCTTTGCTTCGGTGTGCCACCAATACCCGGATTGAAAGTGCGGGTTGGATCTAGCGTTTCGTAGAAGGCTTTAAGCACGGGCTTGGCTTCGTACAAGTGTCCGACATTGTGCTCGGCGGGATATTCTGCTCCGCGTTTATCAAACGACTGCAGGATTTTCTCTCGCACAGCCGCGGTATCGCGTTCGGGGTGGAGCAATAGACTCCAATGGAAAACATGGCACAAAAAATGCGCCGCCGTTAAGGTGCAAAACACATCGCCTTCCACTGCGTCAGGATACACTTTGTCCCAATCTTCAGCGTTGCGAGGCAGGGCTACATCAAGGGTAATTTCTGAACCCGCCCGTTTTGGATGCATCAAAAGATAGCGCGGGCCAATGCTAAACATTACATAGCGGTGTAGCATCGCGGCTTTACCTTCCTTTTTGGTGCAGGTAAGAAAGTGTAAGCCCGTATCATCCGATTGCGCCAAGGCTTCTAAGACCTGCCGTGTTTCGGCAATATTATCTCCGCCAGACTTGATGGTTAGGTGGTGCTGATAGCCCCGCAAAGCCCGAAGGCGACGGGGCAGATAGGGCAAAAAAAGCCGCGACAGGGCTTGTAAAACTCTATCGGAAAGCTGACTTGGCAAGAAGGAAAAGCGTTTGGCAAATCCGTCAAACCGCCACTTGGCGGCGAAGAACTGCGGCAGAAAGTCTGTGCCGAGCCAACGTATGGTTAGGTACGAGTCCTTGCCGTAGCGTTCGGCTAGACGAAAGGTTTGCCCGCTCAAATATTCAGCAAGAATAGGCAGAGTTGTACAATCGCGCAGAAGCCTACGGCGTAGCTCGGTAAAATCGGCGGCACTGTTGCTGACAACATGGAACACCTGCTCTTGCTCATCTCCTGCGAAGGTATCTAGCCGCACGGCAAAGATTGCCAAACGCCCTGCACAGCCTGCGGCATCGTTGAGCCGTCGCGGATCGGCATTGTATCGGGCGGGTTTATCGGAAGCCACATCCCGCACCCAAGTTTTATACTCCCCATCGGAAGCCTGTCCGCCTGTGGGCGGAGTTGTCTTGGTGTTGAAGTCTCCTTGCTCAAGGCGGCGTAGGATTTCTTCTGGCTCGCTACCAAGGTCAAGACCAAGATGATTGACAAGCTTAAGCTCTCCGTCTTCGGTGACTTGGGCGAAAAGAGCGAATTCGGTGTAGGCAGGCCCGCGTTGCACCAAAGCTCCACCAGAGTTATTGCACACGCCGCCAATAATAGATGCACCGATGCAAGCGGAACCCGTTTCTGAATGGGGCGTGCGCCCCAGCGGACGCAGAATTCGTTCTAGTCGGTGCAGAGTGGAGCCAGGCATAGCGATGATTTGCTTGCCTCCGTTGAGCAGATGAATACCCTTGAGCGCGAGCGTGCTAACGATGATAACATCGCGGTCGTATTCACCCCACGGAGTAGACCCGCCCGTGACTCCTGTATTTGCGGCTTGAAAGATTAGAATTTTGCGTGCGGCGACTGCAGCTTGGGTTACGCGCCACATTTCCACCAGTGTGCGCGGACGTACTACGGCGAGTGCATCTCCCTTACCGAAACGTATGCCAGTGCGGAACCGCTCGGTCTTACGCGGATTCACCACCACACCCTTGCGCCCGACGATATCGCGCAGAGTGGCAATCAGAGCCGCACTATCTCCCCCGTTCCGCATCCCCCCAGCATAGCAAATCCCCCCACCCAAGCGGGGCATAGCCATAAGCTAGGCTAACAAGAAAGGGGGGGGGTAAGGGGTGGTTACGCTCCCCCTTTTCCCCTGCTTTAGCGTGGCTGAAAGCTAGCCCGTGGCGCGGCGTTCAGACATAAGCCCGTGGATCAACGCATAGCATCCCACCAGCAAGACCAGCGCGAAGGGTAAGCCCGTAGATACCGCCGCCGCTTGCAAAGCACCCAAGCCGCCGCCGATGAGCAGGGCGATGGCGACAGCTCCTTCAAAGACCGCCCAGAAGACCCGTTGCGATACAGGAGCATCTACTTTGCCTCCTGCTGTGATTGTGTCAATCACCAACGAGCCTGAGTCGGACGAAGTGACAAAGAACACCACCACCAGCACGATACCGATAAACGAAGTAATCGCGGCGAAGGGCAAGTTGTCTAGCATGGTGAAGAGCTTGAGCTCTAGGGCGGCGTCTCCGACGGCTGTGTAGCCATCGTTGAGCATTTCTAGGGCTGAGCCGCCGAAGGTGGTCATCCATAGCACGGAGACAAGCGAGGGCAAAACCAGCACCGCCAGCAGAAACTCGCGCACGCTACGTCCGCGGCTGACACGGGCAATAAACATACCCACAAACGGAGACCACGAAATCCACCACGCCCAGTAGAATGAAGTCCAGCCTTGGCTGAAGTTCGCGTCTGACCGTCCGAACGGATTAGACAAAGCCGGCAGATGCACCACATAAGACCCCAAGTTAACAAAGAAGCCCGTAATTATCGCCACCGTCGGACCCAACACCAAAACAAACAACAACAACAAAGCCGCCAAGATCATATTGGCTTGGCTAAGCCGCTTTACGCCCTTATCTACGCCCAGCATTACCGAAACAATCGCAATGGCGGTGATGGCACTGATGATGATGACTTTGAAGGTATTGTTATCTTCCCAACCGAATAGGAATTCCATTCCTGCGGCGGCTTGTTGTGCCCCAAAGCCGAGCGAAGTCGCCAAGCCGAACAGCGTGGCAAAGACTGCCAGTGCATCAATGATATGACCAGGCCAGCCCCAAGTGCGCTCCTTGAAGATGGGATAAAAAATAGAGCGCATACTTAAAGGCAAGCCCTTGTTATAGGCAAACAAAGCCAAGCCTAAGCCAACAACTGCATAAATCGCCCACGGATGCAAACCCCAGTGAAAGATCGTAGCCGCCATGGCAAGCCGTTGGGCGGCGGCGGCGTCTCCTGCTGCTCCTGACAAGGGAGACCAGCTGTCAGGCGCACCCGCCCCTTCAGCAAAGGCAGAGTTGAAGTGCGAAATCGGCTCGGACACTCCGAAGAACATCAAGCCGATACCCATACCCGCCGCAAACAGCATAGAAAACCACGCAAGATTTGAATGGTCAGGCTTGGCATCAGGACCGCCGAGACGTATCCGCCCCAAAGGAGACAAGATCAAGCCAACACAAACCAGCACGAAAATATTTCCGCCAAGCAGGAAGAACCAATCAAAGTTATTCGTAATCGCTGGACGCAACCAGCCAAAGACATCTCCCGCCCGTTCGGGCAAAGCCAGAGTCAAGATCGTGAACGCCAAGACAATTGCTCCTGAAATCGCAAAGACAGGATTGTGAATATCCAACTGCAGTGGCCCAATCTTGGGCTTGACATTGTGCTGACCGACTTTGTAGTCGGTCTGGATGATCTCCGTGCCACCGCCCGACGCAGACGCGCCTTGCTGGTTTTCTGACCCTGACTCTGACATAGGCTTTTCCTCCCTAAGTTCCCCCGTGTGCGAGGCGTATCCTCCACGCCTTGCGCTATTCTGCTTTTGAAGCGGCTTTAAAAAACGGCTTTCTTTAAAAAACGGCTTTAAAGAAAACAGCTTTAAAACCGCTTTTTTAAAACAGCATTAAAGCAAAACCGCTTTAAAACTGCCTTAAAAGAAAAACCGCTTTAAAGAAAACAGCTTCAAAACCGCCTTAAAGAAAAACAGCTTTAAAGCAAAACCGCTTTAAAACAGCTTCAAAGAAAACAGCTTTAAAACCGCTTTTTTAAAACAGCCCTAAAAGCAACTAAAAGCCATCAAGAGCTAGCAAAAGCCCTTCAAGCCGATTCGTTAAGCAGACAGGCGGATTCTAACACAACTTATCAATCTGCTCCTTACCGATTCGCCCCTCCGATTCGTTAGCGATTCGCCACCGATTCGCCCTACTCCGCTAAACCGATTCGCAACTGCGATTCGTAGAGCCACAGCGACTTACCGCCCCATGCCGCTCCGTGCCTGCCTGCACCATCCCTAGAATTTTTTGGCGTACGGACGCATATGAAGCGCCACATTTTCCCACCTGCCGCCATTGTCAAGAAAAACATAACAAAGAGCCCGACCATAAACATCACGAGCAACACAAGTAACAAATACCCGCCGATGCAATATCAACCGCACCAAAGCATCACGCGCCTGCGTGAAGCCAGGCTTGTTCCGCTCAGGCGTGTCATAGCCAAGAATACGAATACGCCCCCACCGTCCACGGGTGCGTATCGTATCACCATCAACCACCGCAACAACCAATTCCTCAGCCATACCTTCCCTTCCCTGCTTATAGCTGCACAACTAGCTCTTACAACAAAGCCCAAACAAAAACCCCCACCCCAGCCCAAGAAGTTGGGGAAATCTACCCCCGTTTGGCAAGGACCCGTTTGGCAAGGATAAGAAAAACCCCCAAACCAAAGCGGGCGACTGCCCCGTGCGTCCAGCACGGGCGCAGGAGACAGCTTTGGCAATTAGGGGGCACCTTGCGGTGCGGCATTCGTGCCAAGCTTTGTTCCCTCCACCAGCCGTTAAGCCCCATAGTTTCAGTGATGGAGCTAATTGAGCCAATGCCAATCCGCAGACGCGCTCCCACCCACCCCACCCCCCAAAGTTTGCTATGCAAACTTTGACCCCCTCCGTCCCGAGGGGGTAATGGAGCTTCTCTCAAAAAATAGGGCTGAAGGCTCTCCCGAGGAGTGTGTGCCTGCGGCGCAAAGAGCTTGGTTAGAAGAATTGGATAGATTGGTGATGCGCTACTCTTCTTCGATTTCAGACGAAGGTGAAATTTCTCTACACACACTTTGTGCTTGCTTATATGCCTGCTTATCTATTTCAAAAAGCAATTCTGAAGGCAAGACAGTGAGCGGAAATGTATCACCATTTGGGAACACAACTTTAATACGCAGAAAATTTTCATCCTCATTACGAGGCTCAACATCAAGCCGCACTTGTTCGTCTATTTTGTTATTACTTCCACCAAAATGCTCATAACGCTCGTATGGCCACATAGGATCTGGCTCCTTTTCAAGATAAATTTCGTGCAGAAATGTTATGACCGCATCTGCTGCTAGAACAATTGCACGGCGGTGATGCATGGAAAGCCTTCGTAGAGACCTCGCTCTGCCATGGCAAACTGGACCATATGTATTTCGGAAACTGCTAATTTTCTCTGCTAATTCAAAGTGCCTATCTATTAGCTCTGCAAAATCAACATCTTCCCTCTCGGTTAGTTTAAGGGCATCCTTAGCATCAGAAAGTAACTTTTTGAATCCTCGTGTATCATGCTTAGTAGAGCTTTTATCTTGTTTCTTAATTGAGTCTACAGAGTTATTAATATCTTCGATAATTATCCTGAAAGCGCACTCAATAAGGCTCTGTGATGCGTCGATGCAGGAGTCATTTTCTTCGGCAAACGCCTGCTCAAAAACATCAAAAGCCTGTTGAAGAGCTTGCGCGTGTTCCCAGTAGTCACAGAAACGCTTGATGCCTGGATACCAATCAGAACTCATTGAGCCTCCTCAGACATCCAGCTAGTTTCAGCAATGTATGTCATTGCGCTGCATCTCCGCCTTTTGAAAACTTACTTACATCTTCAAACAAGGCACGTCGTCTGTCTTTGAGCGAAGAAATATCACGTTTGTTCATTTCTTGCTTTTCTTTAATTGGCTTAACGATTTTGTTAAAAAATACTAGAATCTCTTTGTTAGGAATGTTGATTTTCATTTTTAAAATATCTGAGCTAGAAACAAATGGTATCGCGAATCCTTTCTTTATTAGGTTGATGTCAAGCGATTGAAGTGCAAGGAGTAACCACTCTCTAGAGATATTATCAAGTGGAATAATTTGTGACGCACTTTTATTAATCCACGCTTTACCATAATGTGCATAAAATTGCCCGCAGCGAGATCCCATGCGTACAACAATGATAGAAAATCCATCAACGTTACTTTTGTTTGTATGGCCCATAATTCCCGCCCCTCCAAAAACTGGATTTAGACCATCTTTTACAAAATTTTCTTTTTCCAGATTTTCTCCATTTTCAATTCTCGCAAAATCAGAGATTGGTCTTAATTTCCAACCCTCAGGCTTTTTCTCCTCATCCAATTTATTGGGGAATAAAGTCCATAATTTTTCCGTAAGGTAAGGGTCTTGTTCTTCCATTTTGGCACGAGTCGGACCAAAGTTCACAAACCAATCTCTGAACAAAGCTCGTATCATATCTTCGAGAAGATCGTTCATTTTTTGATTTTGTTCAATTTTTTTATCAAGCTCTAAACGACGAGTAACAATCTTCCGTTGCTTGTTAAGGACTAAAGTTGGAATTTTAACATCTGAAAAAATATCATTAATCGCATCCGTAAGTACAATGCCACCATCTTCTGTGAATTCAAATTCTCCCCTAGTCTGCAGAGTAGCAAAATGCTGGATGAAAGGAATTGTGTCCTCTTTCACTTTTTCAGCCCCCACATACCACCCAGGCATCAATGTATGATCATAATCCCTGACCTCTTCAAGGCTGGCTGACTTGCAGAATCCAGGAACATCTTCATAGTCATGCCCTTCTCGCCATCTATGATACGTTTCTGCAATCTTGTTAACATCATTATCAGTAAATATGCGTTGCATACGAGTCCTCATAACGCCAAGTTTATGAGCGGCAATAAACAATATTTCGCCAGATCGATTGCGGGGAACATTGCTCTTCTTATCCTTGGACAATATCCATAGACAAACAGGAATTTGAGTTGAGCTAAACAATTGTCCAGGCAAAGAAACCATACAATCAATCACATCGTCTTCTATCATCCCCTTACGGATACTTTTCTCCATAGACTGAATAGAAGACATGGAGTTATTTGCCAGAATCACGCCTGCGGTTCCGTTGGGTGCTAAATGGTGTAAAATATGTTGTAGCCAAGCATAGTTGGCGTTTCCTCTGGGAGGTGTTCCATATTTCCAGCGCGGATCTTCACGCAAACGCTCACTACCCCAATCAAAAATATGAAAAGGTGGATTGGAAAAAATATAATTTGCACACAAGTTTGATAACTCATCTTGATGGAAGCTACCTGCAGAATTCCAACGAATATCAGCATCTATACCATGCACAGTTAGATTCATTTTACATAAGCGCCAAATTGTATGATTAATCTCTTGACCAGAGATAGTAGTGTTGTTGATGTGACCATCGTAAGTTTTCGCAAATTTTTTAAATCGCACAAACATGCCTCCTAATCCACAACAGGGGTCGTACACAATTCCCTCGTGGGGCTTAAGCATTGCAACCACGGTGTGGGCGAGCGTGTTAGGTGTAGAATATTCCCCTTCACGCCTTCTATCATATTTAAAAAATCTATTCAAAAAATGTTCGAAAACACGTCGCATAATTTCATGAGATTTTTCATCTTCTTTATCCGCAGTAACATTAGAGAATAGATCAATCAATTTTCCCAACAGGGTGACATTTAAGGTGGAGCGAGCATAGTCTTTTGAAAAAACATCCTTCAAATTTTCATTTTTTTCCTCGATAGACATCATGGCTCTATCAACAAGCTCACCTATATTTACTTGGTTAGAATTAGCGCGAAGGTAGGACCATTGTGCTTCCTCTGGGAGTGAGAAAGTCCCTTTATCGGAAATATACTTAAGAAAAACCAAACTAAGAACAGCATCCCTGTATTCGGACATATCCGCGCTACCACGTAATTTTTCGGTAGCTCTAAACAGATCCGATTCGAAACTCGAATTGGCAGAATTATTATCTGCAGACTTTGTCATTTACCTTCACTCTTCCTTAGTTTCAGATACGGTGTCTACAATAGCCAAAAATTACTGTAATCATCAAGAAGCTTATAATGCCTTATATCTTCTCCTGAATGGAAAAGGGCTTTGTGGCGGTGGGAGGGAAGTTCCCGCGAGATGCCGCACCGCCTACTTCATCTCGTGCTTTCAGACCTCCCTTGGGTTTTCGGCAAGCAGGCTAACTAATGAGTGCGCCAACCCCGCCCCGCTTGCCGATGCCCCTCACAGGGTATAGGAGTGCAGGGAGCGCGCAACTCTAGCCTATATTTTCTGCCTACAGATCCGCAAGGGGTGAAGCAAAAGAAAAACCTTCAAGCCCTCCGCAAAACACCCAAACCAAAGATGGCGACTGCCCTGTGCTGACCCACGGGGCGGGCGCGTAAAAAGCGGAGCTAAGGCTAAAAGCGGATACGGATGCCAAGGCTTGCGCCGTATTCAGCGGAAGCGGCTTGAAGGTGGTTCGGCTCGTGGCGGTAGAGCAGGCGGCTTTCTAGGTCAAACCAAGGGGTGATAGCCCGCGATTGCGTCAGCTCAAGCCGCAACTCACGACCCGATGGACGCAAACCCACGCGGGCGGTATCAAACTCCACGCGGTTTTCTTCGTGGAAATAGCGGGCGGGATAGCTTAGATCCATAGCTCCGCTAGAAGTGCGCAGGGGTTGCGAGAGACGCAAGCCCGTTAGGGTCTTGGAGTCAGTCGCTGAATGAGTCAAAGAAAGAGCCCAACCTTGCGCGCGCACGGAGTCCCAACGGGCGATGAGTCCGCCCTGCCCTGCGCCAATCTTTGCCGAAGTTATATCGGCGGATAGGGTGAGTCCGTTGGCTAAGGGTTGGTCTGCTCCGATGCTGAAGGCGCGGGTTTTTGCGCCGTGGTTCAAGCCATAGACTCCGCGGTTTGCGCCACCTAAGGTTTCAGAGTCTTCGCGCAACAGAGCCGCCTGCCAACGCAAACGCGTTGAAGGCTTGTTGCTGTGTAGCTTGGCGAGTCTGTGCTCTCCTGATAGGCGGATGAGCTGTTGCTCTCCGCGTTCTTCGTCTGGCGTGTGCCTATCGCGGGACTCGCCTGTCAAAGCAGAGTCCGAATAGGACAAGCGGAAGAGGCTAGAAAACTTGCCCTTAGTGCCTTTGCCTGTGCCTGTGTCGCCGTAGGCAATAGAAAGCGTTGGCGAGTCGGCAAGCAGATTGGTAAAGCTTTCGGTAGGCGCACCACTGGCGAAAAGTTTCTTCTGCGCGTTGCCTTCTATGTACGAAACTTCAGGAGTCGTGTTCTGGCTAAACGACAGGCTTATGGTTTTGTCGCCGATAAGCTCTCTATCTATAGAAAAGCCCTGCGCCACAGGAGCGGCAAATAGCAAGCTGTCAATCTGCGTTCCCGCACCACTGCCGACCATAGAGCCAAGTGCGTAGCGGTGTCCGCGCCCTAGTTCATCAATCACGATGGCGTTGTTTAGCACTTCGCGTAGCCGTGTCGCCGTATCACCAAACGGCGTGGATAGAGCCAGCACACTGCCGTGGCGATGCATCTTCGGCACCGAGTCCCAAGCCCCCGCCGTCAGCCCCACTCCTGGACTATTCTGCGGCTGCGTAATCGCCAACGCGGCTTGAAGATCAAGAAGCCCATGCCCGAGTTCATCATCCAGATTATCCGCTACGCGACAAGCCTTACCTCTCACAACGACACTGTCGGCGACACCTGTCCTACAAGACCCAAGAGCATAGGTAGTATCTAGCAGGTCTTGGGCAGCTTTGACTCCGTTGTAGTCCATTGTACTGGGCTCAAAGTACTGCACCAAGAGCGCGACCGAACCCGCAACTACAGGCGCGGCAAAAGAAGTGCCCCAATAACCATTCACTCCCTTATCTGTTGCAGTAAGAACGGGGAAATCTTTGAAATCCCCATTCTTGTAGATATGAAGCGGGACGAACAAACAGCGTTTTTTGGCTCCGCCACAGCCATTGGTGTAAAAACTGGGCTCCCACTCATATCTCTTTGCACTGATTTTTTCAAAGGTATCAAAGTCATTGTCATTCGGGGCTCTCAAAGCACCGACTACGAGAACAAAGTCGCGGAGTTCTGCGTTTTTGGACGCTTCTGCACCCGAATAGAAATCACGAGTTTCATCAGCAAGAGCGGCAGGAAAATCACCTGGGAAAAGTCGCGCAACCAAACCACTACCATCTGCCTTGTACCGCCCCCAAACCCCGTAGTTGCCAAGAGCGACAACCGTGACCACGCCTTCCTTGCCTAAATCATAGGCAAGGTCGCGGTTCGCTTGATGGGTGGTAACATCGCTGGCTTTGTTTGCATCAACGGTTTCATCTACATTATCCATATAGCCGTGCATATAGCTACGAAAAGTTGAGCTGTTCCGCATTGCCCAGTAAAATATGGATCTTGGCATTTTATCTTCAGTGCCTGCTTTGAGATTTAATGGATCTCCGCAAACATTGTCCTTTTCTTCGTCTAAGTCGCCCGTCAAGAGGCTTGCCCACGCTTGTCTCTTAAACAAGGCAAAGTTAGCGTCTTTGCGACAATAGTCAGAGGCGATGGCTTCTAACAGGATTCTCCGTGCGGTATATACCCCCGCATTGTAATAGCTGTAATTCACTGAGACGAGCGGCTGTGCACCTTCGTGAGCCAATCTATCTTTGAGCTCTTTGGTATATTGATATTTGCCTTGGTCTGCTCCGCTGGCGATGACTTCGGTTTTGAAGAATTCCCCGCGCAGAGTTTTTTCTAGATTTTCTTTTGTGTCTTTGGCATCTGCTTTGCCACGGTTTGTTTCTAAATAAACCTGTAAGGGAGTTATATGTTCTTTCCACCTCTGGTACAAATTGTCTACATAGGGCTTGCGAAGTGCCTTTGAGCTGCTGTCGGCAGGGCTAGCAATAGGTTGCGTTGTGATCTGCGGATCCCAAGTATCGTCTACTTGTGATGGATAATGCATCAGTAGGCTGGCTCCTGGAGCCACTCCTTTCGGGAAGTTGGTTCCCCCTTGCGCCCCGATCACCCCCGCAACAGCGACTCCGTGGTCGTTGTCATCTTCGTTATCATCCACAGGGGCTACATAAAGCTGGCGACCCGCAGGCCCGCCATTCAAATTTTCGTGCCTAGCTCCTTGAAAACCAAAATCCACAACCCCGACTGTGTAGCCGCGTCCGTCTAGGGGCGTGCCATCTGCCAGTTCTGTAATCTGTCTTGTAATAGGACTCTTAGCCTTCCAAAATGCCGTGTGCCAGTCTGCCGCTAAAGTTGCTGATGCCGTGTCACCTGGATAGCTTTGAGTCGTAGGTGTGCCAGAACCGCCACCGCCGCCTCCACCACCACCGCCACCACAGGCGGCTAGGGGCGTGAGCAGTAAAACTGCAACAGCTAGAACAACAACAGGTGAACGAAAAATCTCACGCGATTGGCAAACCATAAAAACAGATCTCCAAGTTAAAGAACCCTCTCTCGCCCAGTGCGAAGGGGTTTTGTATGCAACAAAGAGTCTGTGTAGTTGGTTCCTCCCCCTACACTCCTCCACTGATTGTTAATACAACAAAAAAATAAGAATTCAAACCCTTCTTAGAAGATTTTCACAATTTTTTAGAACAAAAATCAAACCCCCCACCCCACAAACGCACCCACAGCCCCCCACAGCCCATATATTGTTGAAGGCTTCGGGGGGGGTGTCGTGTCAGTCGGTTAGTGGCAGGACAACACAGGCTCGCCCAAAACTGAGAGCTTTGGCGTAATGCCTAGTCCTGCGTCATCAGATGCAGACATCTTGCCATCAACGCGCTGGGGTGCACCTTCAGCAATGGATACCGTGCCGTAGCTGTTAAAGTCTGAAGCTCCGAAGCAATACGCAGCAGGAGTGCTCGCCGCTAAGTGGGCAATCATCGCAGTTACGATATCTCCGCCCCATGTGTCTTCTATTGTCATCGCAATGCCTTGCGAAACGCACAGGTCGCGCAGAAGCTTGGCGCGGGTGAGTCCGCCTACTTTGCTGATTTTCAGGTTGATCGCATCCATCGCATCATCGCGGAGAGCGCGCAGTAGCATATCTACTCCGTCTATTACTTCGTCCAGAACAAAGGGTAACGAAGTGCGACGACGCACAGAAAGGCACGATTCATATCCCATACAGGGCTGTTCTATGTAAAGATCTAAACCTGCCACCGCGTTTGCAACGCGCAGGGCTTGGTGTTGCGTCCAGCCCGTGTTGGCGTCTGCTACCAGAGTTGCTTCATCAGGCAGAATTTCTCGCGCCGCGTGAATCCGCGTGATATCGTCGTTCGGATCGCCGCCAACTTTGAGTTGAAAGCGGGTGTATCCTTCTGCGGCATAGTCCGCGACATTCTGCGCCATTTCCTTAGGCGGACGCTGACTAATCGCCCGATACAGTGCTATTTCATCTTGCTCCGTGCCACCAAGCAAAGTTTTAACCGATTGATTTGTAGCCTTGCCCAAGATATCCCAGCAAGCAACATCAACGGCAGATTTGGCGTAGGGATGTCCGCGTAGGGTTGCATCCATTTTGGCGTTAAGTCCAGCTAGGTTGCACGGGTCGCTACCGATAAGGTGAGGCGCAATTTCTGCAAGTCCCGCACGAACACCCGCCGCATAAGACGGCAAATACGCCGAACCCAGCGGACAAGACTCACCAAAACCCGCTATACCTTCGTCAGTGCGCACTTCCACAACCGTGCTGTCAAAAGACTCAATATAATTGCCACCCGACCAAGAATACCTGCCTTCCTTAAGTGGCAAAAACACTTGGTACGCCAGAATTTCTTTAATCTTCATTGTAGAGCGACTCCTAAATTTTGCCGAAGGTTCTGCAGCCAAGCGAACGAGTAAAAAACAAGCCTAACGCACATTCGCCAGAAACTTGCGCGTGTGTTCCGATTGCGGATTGTTAAAGATTTCCTGCGGCGGCGACAGCTCTTCAATTGTACCTTCGTGGAAAAACGCCACTTTGTCTGAAACATCGCGAGCAAATCCCATTTCGTGGGTGACGCAAATCATAGTCATTCCTTCTTCGGCAAGCAGACGCATTGTGTCTAGTACTTCTCCAACCAGCTCGGGGTCAAGAGAAGAAGTCGCTTCATCAAACAGCATATAACTTGGCTCCATAGCAAGGGCACGGGCGATTGCGAGTCGCTGCTGCTGTCCGCCTGACAGTGCGCTCGGATAGTTATTCAGCTTGTCGCCAAGCCCCACATGTTCCAGCTGACGCACCGCTATCTCACGAGCTTCAGAACGCGATTTCTTCAACACCCGCCGCGGAGCCAGCATAACATTCTGCACAGCCGTCAAATGCGGAAAACTATTCCACTGCTGGAAAACCATTCCTAAATTGCGGCGTAGATGATTAACATTGGTCTTACGGTCATACACATCTACACCATCAACGCGCACCGAGCCGCTTTGTATAGGCTCCAAGCGGTTGATGCAGTAAAGCAAAGTAGATTTTCCTGAGCCTGAAGCTCCGATGACGCTTAGAACTTCGCCCTTGTGTACATCTAAGCTAATGCCTTTAAGCACATGCAGTTTGCCAAACCACTTATGCACATCACGGATTTCTATCATACGGCCCATTTCCTTTCTAGGTACGCCGCGTATCGTGCGACAGGGAAGGATAGCGCAAAGTAGAAAGCTCCCGCGCAGAGTAGAATAATAAATGGCTCTTGCGTGCGGGTAATAAGAATTTGCGAAGCTTTAAGCAATTCTACATAACCCAGCACAGAAACCAGCGCACTATCCTTCATAACGCCGAGTGCCACGCCCACCCACGAAGGAAAAACAGCTCGCAAAGCAATCGGCGGGACAACAAAGAAAGTATCCTGCCAGTAGGTCATACCAAGCGAACGAGCCGCACGGTGGAGCGGCTCGCCAACTGACTCCAAGCCACCACGGACAACATGTGCCACTAACGCAGCCGTGTAAATCGTCAGGACAATAATTCCAGATTGAAACGGGTCAAGCCGCAAACCAATAATCGGAGCAAAGTTAAAAAACAAAACCAGCTGAATAATCAACGGCACAGAACGAAAAATATCCAAGATCGGAGCCAGAGTAAGAGTCGCCCAAAGCTTGCCCTCGTAAAGAAGCCAGCCAAAGATAAGCCCTGCCAGGGTACCCAAGCCAATGGAAATAGCAGAGATCTGCAGAGTGTTAAGAGCCGCTTCGCCCAAAAAGAGCAAATCTTTTGAGGAAAAGCTACTAAAGAAAGTAGCCGTAGGAGCCGTCGCAGACATAACAAGCAACTCAGTAACGGAAAAGCCGCCACGCAAGAAGGCGAGACGCTCCAAGGATGATCTTGACGATGATGTAATAGAGAACAGCCGTAACCGCAAAATATTCAAAGATACGGAAAGTACGCGAAGCAAAGAACTGGGTTTCACCCGAAAGCTCACGAAATCCGACAAGCATACCTAACGATGACATAAGCACCGCCCAAACCATCTGATTGGTCATAGGATGATACACAATACGCAAAACTTGCGGCACAACAATGCTGACATAGGTGCGGACAATTCCCATTCCTAAGGAACGCGCCGCACGTACCTGGGTATGCGGCACAGACTGCAAACCACCACGGAAGTTTTCCGCCAAATAACCCGCATTATTAAACGACAAGCCACACAAAACAATATAAAACGGAGCTAAATGAATTCCGAAGGCACCGAGTCCGAAGCCGAAGAAAAACAGCTGAAACAAAGCAGGCGTGTTGCGGGCAAGTTCTATCCAAGTGGTCGCAACCCAGCGATACGAGCCATGACCATGCATGCGGACCAGTGCCAGCAAAAGCCCCAAGACTATGCCAATAAGCATAGACAAAGCCGCGACTTGCAAAGTTGTCATTCCTGCCCAGATTAGGTCAGGCAGGCTTTTGAATACGGGTCGCCAGTGGAAATTGTAATCAAAAGACACCGTAGCTTCTTCGCCTCCTCACGCACACAGCTTGCTAGGGATGAGTTTAGTATAGAACAGGCTGACAATAAAAACTTGCGTTAAAAAACCCCACGAAAAGCTTGCGCGAAAAGCCTGTGATAACAAAAGGGGCGTGGAGTTGCCTCCACGCCCCCAGAAAGCACTGCGTGCCAAGGTTAGCCAAGCTTCTAGTACATCACGCCCGGAATGCGAAGCTCAGGAGCTTCACCTCCGACATAGTGTCCCCAGAGTTCTTGGTAACGTCCCGAGCGCACTTGGTGAGTCACAAACAGATTAATGTAGTTCAGCCAAGTTAGATCTTTGCGATCCACAACCACCGAAGTGTAATCCGTCGTCCAAGGCATACGCGGACCCGCCACAACCGTGTCATACTGCTGAGTAATCGGCAAAACCGCAGTATTGGTCGTGATACCAACATCAGCTTTGCCCTGCGCAACAGCAAGGAAAACTTCATTCTCCGATTGGTACCCTTGATACTTGTCTTCCATACCCCACTCTTCGGCGTACTTTAAGTATTCCTGCTCGGGTACTGTGCCAACAGCAGCCGCAACCCGCGCACCATTGAGCTGTTCAAAAGTAGTGATACCTGTGTCGGCTCCGACGATTGCCTGTGCGTAGTAGATCGCATAGGGAATAGAAAAACCCACCGTCTTAGCACGCTCTAAACTGTCGGAAGTGGCACCGAAGACCACATCGGCGCGTCCTGTAACAATGGCAGGAAGCCGCTCTGCCCAAGTGAGAGCAAGGATTTCCACTTCAACATCCAAGACCTTCGCCAAGTCTTTGCAGTAATCCACATCAAAGCCTGCGGGCTGGTTGTTTTCATCTCGGTAGCCAATCGGCGGAAAGTCTAAGACGACTCCGCAGTTCAACACACCCGCATCAATTACATCATCAAGCGTGTCAGCCTGCGCCTGTTGTGGCACAGCAAGTGTAAAAGCGACCATCAAAGCAAGCAACAACGCACTCGCTAACAGCCTTCCCTTACGGGAGTTTTTAAAACGCATAGTCTTCTCCTCGTTTTCAGGTTTCTGAAGAAGGCGGATTTACTGCCTTCTGATACACTCCAATAGTAGTCGCAAAACCACTAACTTTCCAGACGACCCCAAAAGCCCCCCAAACCCCCAAACCAAAGCGGGCGACTGCCCCGTGCGTCCAGCACGGGGGCACGGCGCAGACGCCCCGCAAAGCGGGACGAGCCAGCTTTGGCACTTAGGGGGCACCTTGCGGTGCGGCATTCGTGCCAAGCTTTGTTCCCTCCACCAGCCGTTAAGCCCCATAGCTTCAGTGATGGAGCTAATTGAGCCAATGTCCACCCGCAGACGCGCTCCCACCCATCCCCCCCTAACTTTGCTTCGCAAAGTTAGACCCCAGCTTTTTTACGCCCGCTTGCGCGGGCTTTTGCGTGGCTCGGCAAGCTTCGCCACGCGTGCCCGCTCGGCACTGCGTGCCTTCGCGCCCCTAGGGGGGTGGCTATATAAAATCGCGTTTCTCTAGAGACTAAGAAGTATTTCCCTAGTTGATAGTTTTGAATTTTTTCTATACAACTTATGTTACAGGGTACGGGTTTTGAATAGCCTAGTAGGCGTCTGGAGGAGGTATAACCGATGCAATATGAACTTACCGAGATAGCAGAACAAATCCTCGCGGTTTTTTCTAAAATTTCCTCAGACGCAAAAGAGCAACTGGCTTCAAAAATTTCCTCTGCTGGTAGCTCGATTATCAATCCGAGTGAAGAGGCAGTCAGAGACCATCAACAGGCACTCTCTGGAGCTCGGGAGCCTCTAAAACTATTACTCGAAAAGCCAGCAATTGCTCGTGTTCGCATAAAAGACGAGCAGGAAAAGGAATATACATATTACATCTGCCCTGGTAGTGCTCCTTCTCCTGGAACAAAGGTGGAGGGGGTTCAGGGTTTTACTGCCTATGGGGGGAATATGGGGCGCATTGCCTCTGCCAAGGCAGGAGAAGAAATTGATGTAAATATAAAGGGTGATACTAAAACTTTCTTAGTTTTAGAAAAGGCTGAATTAAATCCTGTTCGCGCAGAAGATTGGGACTCTACACCCACAAAGTTCTACAAGAAAGGCTTTCCTGCGCTTACAATTACATCCCTTCGTGCCCTGCCTCCGAAAGGGGCAGAAATTCCTGCTTTAGAAGATGGCAGAGAAGTTAAAAAAGAAATTGAAAGCGAGAATATTACGCAAGGAATTAATCGTGACCGATTGAAAAAGGTTGGTTTGCGTGTCCAATCAATTTTGGATCGTAATCAAGATGAAATTTTTCGCCTTCCACTCAACACAGAACTGGTTATTTTCGGTCCGCCTGGTACGGGAAAAACGACAACCTTAATTCATCGTCTTAACCAAAAAACAAGTACAGAGCACCTTGACGAGCGCGAAGAAGGAATAATTAAAAGGGCTCGGTTTGCAGAAAGCACAGAGCACGAGAGGAGCTGGCTTACATTCGCTCCTACAGAATTGCTGAGAATGTACCTACAAGAAACCTATGCTCGAGAAGGCGTTGCTGCCTCAAGCTTTCAAGTGCGAACTTGGTTTGAGCATGCACGGGATTTAGCACGAGATGAATTTAATATTTTAAGAAAAAGTAATGAGACAAGAGGATTTGTGTGCAAGGATATAAATTTTCTTATCAGAGACATAAACTCCTTCTTCGGGGAAATAAATTCCCCCCTTAAGGAAGAAACCCTCTCAAAGCAAATTGCTTGGTTCGAGGACTTTGATTCATTTCAAACAGAAATGTTTATGAAAGAAATTCGCACCTCTGCACAAAATCTCGCCGACCATAAAGAACCAGAAGTCTCTAGAATAGGAAGCAAGTTGTTGGATATTCTCCCCACTGCCAACGGAAAAATAAATGTTTCGTTGCTTCGTGAAATCGGCGATTGCGAACAAGATATAGAAAAACGACTTTCTTATGAGAGAGAGCTGACTAAGAATAAAATCGAACCTGTGCTCAATCGCCAAGTGAATGCGGACGCAAATTTTCTAAATTCCTTAGCTGAATTAATTCAAAAATTTGATAAAGAACAACAAGCTGCTGAGAGCAATCCGAATCTTGAACCAGACGAAGATGAGGAAGAAGAGATTTTTGGACATGAAGCCGCCGCCAATGCCTATAGAGGGGCTATTCGTTCAATCGCTCGTGCCAGATATACGAAAAGAAACCCAAGAAAGGGGAGTCGCACTGCGCACATAGCTGATTGGTTAGGCGATCGCAAACCCGATGAAGAAACCCTGCAAATCATTGGTGAAAGTCTGTACATTCAAACCCATGCTAGAAAATTTTTGAACCCGCTTCGTATATATACGCGAGGGATTCCGTCAAGGTACAGGCAATTTAGGAGAGACAGAAAAAATAAAGGGGTGTGGTATAAATCCGAAAGCTTTGGCGAAAACCAAATCTCTGTATTTGAAATTGACTTAATGCTCTTAGCCATTCTTGGCAAGGGTGCCACTCTGCTTGAGAATTATGACATTTTTAGAGATGCAGATGATCGTAAGTATCCAGGCTTGAAGAAAATTAGAGACCTGTCGCGCAATCAAATTATCGTGGATGAAGTAACCGACTTCTCGCCGATTCAAATCGCTTGTATGTCTGCGCTTTCAAATCCGCAAATTCAATCTTTCTCTGCTTGCGGAGACTTCAATCAACGCATAACCGCATGGGGTTGTAAAACACCAGAGGAACTTAACTGGGCTTTGCCAAAATTAGACAAGAGGTCATTTCAAATTACCTATCGGCACAGTAGACAATTACGAGAATTTGCATACAGTCTCGTGAAAATTAGCCACGGCGATCTCAGAACCATGGAGATTCCGAGTGAAATCAACAGTGAGGGTGTTCGTCCTGTAATCGGAAAAAGCTTGGATAAACTCGAGGGGGTTGCTCAGTGGCTCACTGAACGTATTTGTGAAATTGAGAAGGAAATAAATTTTGTCCCAACAACGGCTGTTCTCGTCTCATCCAAGGAGGAGGTTGACCCTCTTACCGATTCCTTAAACAATTATTTGTTCGAGCATAATTTAAATGCTGTTGCATGTCACGATGGTAAAAATCTTGGTAAAGATAAAGAAATAAGAGTCGTTGATGCTCAGTACATAAAAGGTCTTGAGTTTGAAGCCGTGTTCTTTGTCAATATTGATAAGCTCGCGGAAGAGAATCCAGATTTATTTGATAAATACCTTTATGTCGGCGCAACAAGAGCAGCAACATTTTTAGGACTCACCTGTTCAGGTGAAAATTTGCCAGATAAAATTAAAGGGTTGGAGAGCGACTTTAAAGACAATTGGAGATAAAAACTCCTTCAAAAAAAGGGGGGCTAGGTAGCGACTTGCCCTGCATAGGCTTGGACTTTTTTGCGCCCTTGCGGGCGCGTTCCCTCGCACTTGCCTGCGGCAAGTGCGCCCGCCCCACCCCCCGCGTTGCCTTCGGCAACGCGACCCCCTCCGTCCCGAGGGGGTAATAGAGCCTCTCTCAAAAAATAGAATGTAAGTAAGAGGTGTTTTGTACAAAAAAGCCGCCCGAGTTGGGGGTTGGGGGCGATAAGTAGCAACGGACGGGTACGAAACAGTAGTGCGCACAATAGCTTACAAGAGCAACTTAAGGTGGGCGGGCACAAGGCATAGGCAGAAAGTCAATTCAATGGTGTATACTAGACAAACCGCACAGGCACACACAAACATTAGGAGTAAAGACTATGACCTCCACTCTGACAACTACCCTGACAACTACCCTGACACCTACAGTCCAAGGTAAGAAACATAAAAGCTTGCGCAAGGCGCGTTTGTCCTTTGATGAGTTTGATGAACTGCGCGATCCACGTCCCGAAGCAAGCGATTTTTCTGTCATCTGCGAACGCCGCTACGCCCGCCGCTCTTTTCTCGGCGGAGCCGCCGCAGTCGGAGCTGCTGCTTTTGTCCGTAGCGTTGCAAACAGCACAGGAGCCGTGCGCTCAGCTCTCGCCTCAGGACACGGATGGTTGGATTTCAAACCCATCCAAACCAGCACCGCCGATACCATCACTTTGCCACAAGGATTCTCGTGGCACCGCGTCATCAGCTGGGGTGACCCCATGTGGAGCAGCACTCCAGACTTCAACCACAACACACGCGGAAACGGAGCCAGCCAAGAACGCGCCTTTGGCGACAACTGCGATGGTATGAGTTTTTTCTCTCGGGGCAATACACAACTGCTTGTCGTCAATAACGAATACGCCAACTTAGAAATCATCACGGGAAATCGTCCAGACGGATTGCCCGCCAACGACGACGATGTGCGCAAGGTTATGGCTTCACACGGAGTCAGCATCGTAGAAGTTGCCACAAACAACGGACAATGGCGTGCTGTAATTGACTCTCCGTATAATCGGCGGATTACGCCCGCCACGCCGATGAGCCTAACAGGTCCCGCCCGCGGCCATGCACTCCTGCGCACCGAAGCTGACCCCTCAGGCACGCTGGCTCTCGGCACTTGGAACAACTGCGGCAACGGACAAACCCCTTGGGGCACCTACCTTACCTGCGAAGAAAACTTCAACGGCTATTTCTTGTCCTCTGATCCTGACCTCGCCATCACGCCCGAGTGGAAACGCTACGGCATCGGACACGAAGATTGGGGCTACAACTTCGCACGCATTGACGAGCGGTTTGATATCGCCAAGCACCCGAATGAGTCCCATCGCGCAGGCTGGATCGTAGAAATAAACCCCTTTGACCCACAATCAGCCCCCAAAAAGCGCACGGCTCTCGGGCGTTTTAAACACGAAAACGCCGCTTTCGCACTCTCCGCTGACGGACACGCAGTCGTGTATCTCGGCGACGACGAACGCGGCGAATTTCTCTACCGCTTCGTCTCTTCAGGACGATACAATCCTAGTGCCGACAACAGCGAGCTGCTCGCCGAAGGAACCCTCGCCGTCGCCATCTTTGACGACAACGGCAAAGGCAAGTGGATGGATTTAACTCCCGAAACCACAGGTATGTCAGACGCCGAAAACCGCATCTTCGCCCGAATTGCCGCCTCCAAAGTCGGAGCCACAACCATGGATAGACCCGAATGGGTAACCGTCAATCCGCGAGCAAGCGAAGCCTATTGCGCTCTCACCAACAACAAAAATCGCGGCGTAAAACCCAACGCAGGCGGAGACCCAACTCCAACCAACGGGCCAAACCCACGCGAAAAAAATAACTACGGACAAATCGTGCGTTGGCGTCCAGCAGGCGGCGACCACGGAGCCGAAACCTTCGCCTGGGACCTGTTCGTAACCGCAGGCAATCCGTCAGTGCATAGCGACGCCTACGCAGGCTCAGCAAACATAACCCAAGACAACCACTTCAACTCACCAGACGGAATCTCATTTGACACCCAAGGCGGACTCTGGATCCAAACCGATGGCAACTACTCAAACGAAGGCGACTACGCAAGCCAAGGCAACAACCAAATGCTCTTCGCCAACCCCGCCAGCGGCGAAATAAAACGCTTTCTCGTCGGCCCAAAAGAGTGCGAAATCACAGGCGCTACTTGGAGCTCTGACCTACGCACCATGTTTGTCGGAGTTCAACATCCAGGCGAAGGCAACGGCGAAAGCCACTGGCCAGACGCAGGCAACTCTGTACCGCGCTCTTCCGTCATCGCCATCACCCGCGACGACGGCGGCCCAATGGGCTAATGCGTTGATGGGCTAATGGCTTGATGGCTTGATGAGCGAATGCGCCCCGCAAAACACCCAAACCAAAGCGGGCGACTGCCCCCCCTGTAAGGGGGGGCACGAGACAGCTTTGGCAGTTAGGGGGGGGTGTAGAGTGATTAAGCTCTTGGGGGGAGGCTAGTTTCTAGGATGGCTCGGCAGTGCGTGGCAATTTCTTCTGGCAACTGCTGGTTTGTAATCAGGTATTCAGTCAAGAAGTCAAAAAGATCGTGGATGGCGTTTGGGTCTCCTGTCGCCAAGTAGTAGAACGAAGTTCCGTCAATTTCTTTCACGCCACTTGCTTTACCCTCTATATGCCTTTCGTAGCGTTCAGGCTTCTTAGGAATTATAATTACCAGATACCCCGTCCAAGAACCAGACTTTTGACGGAGGGCTGTATTCAATTCACCTTCTACATCGCGTCGTGTGGCTGCATTCATCGTGTTGTGCTTGTTTTTTACTTCCGCCAAAATTTTTCTACTCGGACACTCTAAGTCATAGCCCGCATCGTGGTTTTTCCAACCTTCAATAGAGCCTAAAACGCCTTGATGAAATGCTCCAAGAGCGTTGCTCATACCGCGTAAAGCAGCTTCTGTATCCTGCAGCCTGTTTAATTCAGAAGAGTCCTTAACCTGAGCCGCCACCGCAATGGATAAAGACGAAAACGGATCTACCACATGGCTATGCCGCCGCTCCTGCGCCTGCGCTAAAGAATTTTGTGCAGACTCAATAAGCGTTTCTATATGAGACTGTAAAATTTCGTTATCGATCCAAGAGAGGGACATCGCCTAAGTCCATTTTGGTTTCTTGGTTCATCTCTATGCCAACAGGAACGCGATTCAAAGCCTTCGCAACGCGGTAGGTAGTGCCCGAACCAAGAAACGGATCTAAGACAATATCTCCTTCGTCGGTGAAGAGCTTAATAAAAAAATCAGGCAGCCACTCAGGAAACGCCGCACTGTGCCCCGTGTTATGCGCCACAGGAGACCTATGCAAAACATTCGTCGGATACACCGTAGCTTTGCCCTCCCAGTTCGCAATCCGCCGTCCAACCTTTGACTTCGTGCCCGACTCTTGGCGGCTTCTATCACGCTCGCTCATATTGGCAAGCCGCTTGGCAGTCCAATCGCCAACAGGAACTTTCACCGCGTCCTGATTCATCTTCAAGTCAGGGGTTTTAGAAAAGTGCAGAAGCCGCTCCCACGAGTCGCGGAAGCGGTAGCGCCACTTGCCCGGCGCCGCCGTCGTCTTGTGCCATACATATTCTTCTACCCAACGAAATTCCACCTCGCGCTTTAAAGCGAGAATCAAATCTAAAACATAAGTGTGTCGCTCTCCCTCGCGGGCCTTTTCTTTGATGTTGAGAATAAACGAACCCGTCGGAGACAATATGCGATGCATCTCCTCGGCCCGCTCGCAGAACCAGTCTACATATTTGTCGGGATGCACTCCGCCGTAGGTGTGCTTGCGCGCGTCAGCATAGGGAGGCGAAGTGACAATCAGATCAATGCTGTTGCTCGGCAAATCCTGCATCACCTCAAGACAATCGCCGAAATACACCTTGTCCGCCCATTCAGGCTTTTTCTTAGCCCTAGACGCAGTTTCTAGGGTTTGGATACGCTCCAAGCTCGCCATGGCTTTCCCCTTTGGTGACTCTACTCTGCTCTATTTAAACACAAATCAAAGCGATTCGTTTTAAGGGAAACCCCTAGACCAAAGCCTCAAACCAGAGCGATCTCGAACGATAATCACGGTGAGGACTCCACCGCAAGAACCGATAAGAGCACCGATGACGCCACCTATGAAAGCTTCAGCAGAGGTTTGGTTCCAATTCATCAGTTATTCCTTACTTTTGAGAAAGAATAATAAAAAATAGTGAGTTAAAAACTAAGAAAACAGAAAAACAACAAATAAAGTGACAGAAAATAAAAGCATAAGAATAGTCGCAGGATAACCCAATGTATCAATAGCAAAAACCGCCAATTGAATCACTCTGCTCGCACCTGAACGAATTCCAATAAAAGTCATAATACAGGCACCCATAACTCCCCCTAAAAGAGCCCCCGCAAGCAAAACACTAACACGAGCGATCATAAAAGTTTCAAACCCTTTTGTAAGTGGGAGAAGATTAAGCCCGATATAGCCTCCGACAAGAACACCAAGAAGAGTTCCAATGGCGGCACCAACAATCATTCCGATAATCTGTTCACGATTCATTTAGAAAACAACCTACCGCGATTAAAGGAAAAAGCCGCCTGTGGGGGCGGCTTTAAAGTGGGGGGTAAAAGTGGGGGGATTAGAAGGTTTGGCGGCGACCTACTCTTCCACGCCTTAAGACGGAGTACCATCGGCGCGGGGAGCTTTCACTGCCGAGTTCGGAATGGAATCGGGTGTTAATCTCCCGCCATAGCCACCAAACCAACTAATCCCTCCACAAAACTAGAAGAGTTTGACCACAAGAAAAAAGCGGACGCTCTATAGCTAGCTTTCGCTTCATCTTCCACGCTTCATCTTTCACGCTTTATCTTCCACGCTTTAGATTTTGCGCTTTATCTTTCATTTCACATCTTCCATTCCATTTCGCTTTGGACTGCCAAGGCAGGCCGTGCGGAACGGGTGAATGCACCTCACGCACACAAAAACGCGCGCGCGAGAAAAAGAAACAAACCTTCGGGCAATTAGTACTCGTCAGCTTCACACATCACTGCGCTTCCACCCCAAGCCTATCAAAGTCGTAGTCTGCAACAACCCTCAAAGGAAACCCAGTCTCAAGGCACGCTTCCCGCTTAGATGCTTTCAGCGGTTATCGTTCCCATACTTAGCTACCCGACAGTGCGGCTGGCGCCACAATCGGAACACCAGAGGTACGTCCATCCCGGTCCTCTCGTACTAGGGACAGCCCCTTTCAAGTTTCCAACACCCACGGCAGATAGGGACCAAACTGTCTCACGACGTTCTGAACCCAACTCGCGTACCGCTTTAAATGGCGAACAGCCATACCCTTGGGACCTGCTACAGCCCCAGGATGCGATGAGTCGACATCGAGGTGCCAAACCTCCCCGTCGATGAGAACTCTTGGGGGAGATTAGCCTGTTATCCCTAGCGTACCTTTTATCCGTTTAGCGATGGCCGTTCCACACAGAACCACCGGATCACTATGACCGACTTTCGTCTCTGCTCGAGCTGTCGCTCTCACAGTTAAGCAGGCTTATGCCATTGCACTCGCCGTTCGGTTTCCGACCGAACTGAGCCCACCTTTGCGCGCCTCCGTTACTCTTTAGGAGGCGACCGCCCCAGTCAAACTACCCACCATACGGTGTCCCCATTCTGGATAACAGAACAAGGTTAGACACCAAAATCCATCAGGGCGGTATTTCAAGGACGACTCCATCACGGCTGGCGCCGCAACTTCAAAGTCTCCCGCCTATCCTACACAGATAAATTCTGGCGTCAGCGCAAAGCTGTAGTAAAGGTGCATAGGGTCTTTCCGTCTAACCGCGGGTACTCCGCATCTTCACGGAGAATTCAATTTCGCTGAGCCCACGCTGGAGACACCGGAGCAGTCGTTACGCCATTCGTGCAGGTCGGAACTTACCCGACAAGGAATTTCGCTACCTTAGGACTGTTATAGTTACAGCCGCCGTTTACCGGGGCTTCAATTCAAGGCTTGCACCTCTCCTCTTAACCTTCCGGCACCGGGCAGGCGTCAGACCCTATACTTCGCCTCAACGGCTTTGCAGAGCCCTGTGTTTTTGATAAACAGTCGCCACTCCCTGGCTTGTGCCCCCCACCCGTGGTTGCCCACAGATGGGGCCTCCTTCTCCCGAAGTTACGGAGGCAAGTTGCCGAGTTCCTTCAGCATGGTTCTCTCAAGCGCCTTGGTATACTCTACCTGTCCACCTGTGTCGGTTTCGGGTACGGTCATATGCGGAAGCTATTTCCTGGAACAACCCAACTGCACGCGCAATCCGATTAGCGCGTACAATCTACGTCATCCGTCACTTTCCGCTGGCTCGGGAATTTTAACCCGATTCCCATCGTCTACGGCTTTCGCCCTCAACTTAGGGGCCGGCTCACCCTGCGCGGATTAACCTTGCGCAGGAAACCTTGGACTTTCGGCGAGGAGGCCTCTCACCTCCTTTATCGCTACTCATGTCAGCATTCGCTCTTCTGATACTTCCACATCCCCTCGCGGGTGATGCTTCGCAAGCGTACAGAACGCTCCGCTACCGCTCGCCCGCCGCCTAAGCAGCAGACAAGCCCGTGACTTCGGTGCACAGTTTTAGACCCGTTACATTTTCGGCGCAGGACGGCTAATAGACCAGTGAGCTGTTACGCTTTCTTTAAAGGATGGCTGCTTCTAAGCCAACCTCCTGGCTGTCTTGGCCTTCCCACATCCTTTCCCACTTAACTGCAACTTCGGGACCTTAGTCGACGATCTGGGTTGTTTCCCTCTCGACAACGGATGTTAGCACCCGCCGTCTGTCTGCCAAGCAATACTCATCGGTATTCGGAGTTCAGTTGGGTTTGGTAAGGCTCGCGCCCCCCTAGCCCATCCGGTGCTCTACCCCCGACGGCAATACCTGACGCACTACCTAAATAGTTTTCGCGGAGAACCAGCTATCTCCAGGTTTGATTGGCCTTTCACCCCTAGCCACAGCTCATCCCCTAACATTTCAACGTTAGTGGGTTCGGCCCTCCGGCGGATATTACTCCGCTTTCAGCCTGGCCATGGCTAGATCACCTGGTTTCGGGTTTGATCCTGCAGACTAAACGCCCTCTTCAGACTCGCTTTCGCTGCGCTTACACCTAACGGCTTAGGCTCGCCTGCAAAATCAACTCGCTGACCCATTATACAAAAGGTACGCGATCACTCCATAAGAGCTCTCGCTGCTTGTAAGCGTACGGTTTCAGGTTCTCTTTCACTCCCCGCATTGGGGTGCTTTTCACCTTTCCCTCACGGTACTGGTTCGCTATCGGTCGCCAAGGAGTACTTAGCCTTAGAAGGTGGTCCTCCTATGTTCAGACAGGATTTCACGTGTCCCGCCCTACGCAAGAACTAACGCAAGCCTTACCCATACGGGACTATCACCCTCTACGGTCGGCCTTTCCAGACCTGTTCCAGTTGTCTTGCATCAGCCACTGGGCTGTTCCGCGTTCGCTCGCCACTACTAGCGGAGTCTCTTTTGATTTCCTTTCCTTCAGCTACTGAGATGTTTCAGTTCGCTGAGTTTGCTTCCTGCAACCTATGAATTCAGTCGCAGGATAACCCTTAAACGGGTCGGGTTTCCCCATTCGGAGATCCGCGCATTAACGGTTGCTCTCACCTACACGCGGCTTTTCGCAGAGTGCTACGTCCTTCATCGCCTCTTGGCACCTAGGCATCCACCGAACGCCCTTTTTGGCACTTGTTTCTCAACGCATCCACTCGAACCGCACGGACCGCCTCGCTTGCTTGCTTGCTTGCTTGCTTGCGCGCTCCGCTCAGTCTTCGTGAATGGAAGATATTTAGAAAAAGATACAGATGGCATTGTCTTCGCGCTCGCTCGCCACGAGGAACCGCAGTGCTCGCGCAAATCCATCTGCACTTCATAGATGCGAGCCTTTTTTCGCGGCTCGCACCTGTGGTCAGACTCTTCACGATAAGCAAGAACAATCCGCCGAGCCCGAACGAGCCCGCACCGAGTCCGTGCCGCCGCCAAAAGCAACCGCCACGCCTAAACCCAGCAAAAGCAGAATAGATAAAGAAACAGAAGACCCTTCTATGAGCCTCCCGCTAGCCATAAAATGCCCCCCGCACCCCAAGTTGTCAAGCGTTGCCCCCAAAATCCCCCCCGAATCTGCCAATTTTCAGAGGAATTTAGCCCTGCCCCTGCCCCATTCGGGGGTGGCTTTAGGCTCACCCTAATCCGTGAGTTTATTTTGATGTACGACGACTCCGCCTCACTCCTACACCTGGCAATATCGGAGTTCTTTCACCACGACCAACAACACTTGGCGTGGAAAATCTCTTTCCGTCCAGAATTTCAGGAATTGTCAGCAATTGCATGCGTGGATAGGTGTACTCAGCTTTATCGGTTTTTACTATCAAATCTCCAGCACTTGCCATTTCACGTAAAAAATTAGCCTGCTGTTGTGAGCCTAAGTCTCCCATAATAATCAACCCTGCCATAGAAGCACTATCGCGCTCTAACACTCCTCGAAGCGCGCGAACATCACCAATACCCACATTCGCCCCTCCCTTAACTTCCAAAACCATACTTTGCAGATCTTTTTCACCTGGCACCTCAAAGTATAGGCGACCATCAACACCACCATCAGCCGTCTTGCGAGCCGCAACAAATCCATCAATTTGTTCCACAGCCCATTTTTGGAAATGATAACTATCTCGCTCCCACAAATCTTGGGCACCTTCAAGCGTCATGGGAACACCAAGAATCTCATAATCCTCACCTTCAACAAGCCCTAATCTATCGCGCAAGCGCACAGTGGAAACTCGCTTAACTGCATGTATCGCGATATCAATTCCTATCCACTTACATTCTAAATTGTGTGCTGCTTCAATTGTTGTTGCACAACCACAAAAAGGGTCGAGAACAGTGTCACCAGGATTTACGCTGGCATTAATAATCCGTTCAAGCAACGCCAATGGTTTTTGCGTTGCATAACCTAATTTTTCATTACCACCAGCATGACTTACTGAGTGTATATCATGCCAAACATCATGTAATTGTTTATCACGCCCAAGATTCCCATCTTTATCTCTGGTTAAAAAGTAGCGAATACGAACCTTTCCTGAAGATGTGCGCTCAATGCGATCTTCTTTATCAAGCCTAGCAATACTTGCGTCCGTATAATCGCCTCGTGGAGTTGTGTAGTAATACCTTCCATCGTCTAGCTGTTGATAGCCCTTGTCCTTTAATTTCTTAGGCGTTTCTAATTCCTTGGAAATCACTATCTGAAATGGAGCAATACCTTTGCTATTGGCAAAATACCTATCCGTCTTTGAGTAACGCAAAATTGTGTCGTGCTTTGAACCAAACCTTTTACGACTCGGCCTCTGCGAGCCATCATAATGCCAAACAATTTCGTTGCGAAAATTTTTGTGGCCAAAAATTGTATCCATCATTACCTTAATGTAATGCGCCGCTGTCGGGTCGCAGTGCAAATATATATTTCCTGTTGGCTTGAGAAGGGTGCGCATGGGCAGTAAGCGCTCAGTCATATAGGAAAGGTAGGCCGCCAAACGCGGCTGCGCGTCACGAAGAGCACTAATCCAAGCCCGCCAAAATTCTACGACAGGATCATCTATTCCAGCCTCACGCATAAGCATTGGAACATTCCTGATAGCTCGCTCGCGCTCATCATCAAGCGTCCATAAATCACAAAAGGCTTCTACTTGGTCTGGCAAAGGACGGCCTGTTTCGTCCTTGTAAATAGCGTTATAGCTACGGTTGGAATTAAACGGGGGGTCGAGATAAATCATGTCCACGCTTTCTGGTGGCATGTCCCGCATGATTGTCAAGCAATCACCATAGTAGAGTTTGTTTTCCATAGTGCCCCCAATATCCGTTTGTACTGACCGATTCGCAACCTCTTCAGCGAATCTGCCAATTTTTAGGGGATTCAAACCCCTCTCCTAATATATATAGAGACAAGCAAGGCTTTGAGCGGCGGGCTTGCCCCGCCCGAAAAAGCCTTGGATTCCCCCCCCATACAGAGCTCCTCCCCCAATTCTCGCCAAATTCCACCCCCACCCTATATCAGGCTTGATAGGGAGATTCCTTACTTTTTGGGGCTATGCGCACCCTTTCTAGTTACCACCCCCTCTTCTCATATTTCGCATTATTTTTCGGTTAATTTCAACGCGTTTAGCAAGCTGTTTAAGACTCGGCTTTAGTTTTCGGATTGTATCCATACTAAAATCTCTCTCCCATATACTCATCCATCCTTTGTTGTAAGCATATTGTATCGTCTCTGCATTTAATGATTTTTCTTCATCTTTTCGCACTTTCTTAACAGATCTAAAAATTTTATCCGAAGGCAACCCCAAAAACTTCTTAACGCAGACATTACCTACTTCTGTATAATTGTCGTTATATAAATTTCTCAAGCCACATATCTCGATAATAGGGAAATGGCCACATAGGCAAGTCTCAGGCTCGTCCGCCATATAGACACCTTCCAAAATCCATTCAAGCTTCGCACGATCCCAATCAGAAGCTCTAGAGAGAGCTATAATTTCTTGGGTTAGCCTATATTCATTCCTGTTTTCCGTCATGTTTCTCCTTGCTTTAGGCGATTTTGTGGATTTCTAAATGCAACCAATAGTATAGCATGATTCTAAATAAGATGAAATGGTGGAGCCGAGGGGGCTCGAACCCCTGACCTCCTGCTTGCAAAGCAGGCGCTCTCCCAGCTGAGCTACGGCCCCGAAATCTCTCCTTCTACACAATAGCCCATATAGCCACGCGGTGGACTTACAACCCTCACGCCAACCCTCACGGCAACGCTCAAAAATGGTCGCACCGTGACCATCGGGCTAGGTGCGCCCAGCCGAGGATAGCAGAAAGGTAGGGCTTGCAGTCAGGTTTGCGGTTCGTGGGGCGAGGTTGTACTATGGGGGAATGCATCAAAACTCAGTTTAGCAGGGCACACGCCCCAAGGAGGAGCTATGAGTACCGCATCCTATCAAAGCACTTTTTCTATTCGCCGCTTGTGGATCATCCTGGCAGTCGGGATGGTCGTGATGTTCAGCGTGCTGCTGCTGCTCGGACGGGAGATTTACCGTGAAGCTCCGCCTATACCTGAGGTTGTGCGGGCGCAGAGTGGCGAAACCATCTACACACGCGAAGATATTCAGCACGGACAAGCCGTCTGGCAGTCCATCGGCGGCATGCAACAAGGTTCAATTTGGGGGCACGGCGGATATTTGGCTCCTGATTGGTCTGCCGATTGGCTGCATCGCGAGGCTTCGGCGTTGCTTGCCATTTACAACCAGAGGTTTCGTATTGGCAATTCGGCTGAAGAAACCGATACGCTCAATCGGGCGCGGCTGGCGAAAGAAATGCGCCGCAATGAATACGATGCGGCGACCAAGACCATCACGGTTTCTGTTGCCCGTGCGCAAGCGATTGCCGAGACTCAGCAGCACTACTTAGACTTGTATACGGGCGGAAGTGCAGAAGCCGAACACCTGCGTGAAGAATATGCCTTTTCGGCTCTTGCCTATCTAGAGCCTGACGAAGCCCGCGCCTTGTCGGCGTTTTATTTTTGGACGGCTTGGGGGGCGACGACGAACCGTCCTGACAAGGAAGTCACCTACACCAGCAACTGGCCGCATGAACCTTTGGTTGATAACACGCCGACTCCTCCGACTTTGTTGTGGAGCCTGATTTCCATCTTGCTCCTGCTCGCAGGGATCGGAGCCATCGTCTGGTACTACGCCCAGCAGTTTGACATCTGGCGGCAAGACAGCGAACCCGAAGACGGTTACGCAAAAGAAGACCGACTCGCGTCTGTCGTGCCGACTGCGTCTATGCGCGCGACCGCCAAGTTCTTTTGGATCGTCGCCGCCTTGTTCGTCTTGCAGGTCTTGTGCGGCATTGTCACCGCCCACTACGGCGTTGAAGGGCAAGGAGTCTATGGCTTACCTTTGGCTGAATACTTTCCGTATGTTGTGACGCGCACTTGGCACACGCAGCTGGCGGTCTTTTGGATTGCAACAGCGTGGCTTGCCTGTGGCTTGTATGTTGCGCCGTTACTCGGCGGCAAAGAGCCGAAGTTTCAACGGTTCGGCGTAAACTTTCTGTTCTTTAGTTTGCTACTTATTGTTGTGGGTTCGTTTTTCGGCGAATGGGCGGCGGTGCATCGGCTTTTCTCGTCTCTGACCGCGAGCTATTGGTTCGGACACCAAGGCTACGAATACATTGACCTTGGGCGTTTTTGGCAGATCTACCTGTTTATCGGCTTGCTCTTGTGGCTCGGACTGGTCTTGCGTGGCTTGTGGCCTGCCCTAACCAAACCCGAAGTCGGCCGCTCGCTGATATTTTTGGTGGTGGTGTCTTCCATCGCCATCGGGCTGCTCTACGGAGCAGGGCTTTTCTACGGACAACACACCCACATCGCCCTCGCCGAATACTGGCGGTGGTGGGTAGTGCACCTTTGGGTAGAAGGCATCTTTGAAGTTTTTGCCACGGCGATCATCTCGTTGCTCTTCGTGCGTATGGGATTGGTGCGGGCTTCGGTCGCGACCGTAATGGTGCTATTCGCCACCATCATCTTCTTGTTCGGCGGAGTGCTTGGCACCTTTCACCACTTGTACTTCACAGGCACTCCGACAGCTGTGCTTGCTGTCGGGGCGACTTTTTCAGCACTAGAAGTCGTGCCCCTGCTCGTCGTCGGCTTTGAAGCCTGGAGTCGGCGCAAGCACACAACGGGCCTAGACTGGGAAGACACCTACTACTGGCCGTTTATGTTCTTCGCCGCCGTGCTGTTCTGGAATTTTCTCGGCGCAGGCGTCTTCGGCTTTTTGATTAATCCGCCGATTGCGCTGTACTACATGCAAGGACTCAACACCACCGCCAACCACGGACACGCCGCTTTGTTCGGTGTCTACGGCATGCTCGGACTCGGCTTGACCCTGTACTGCATGCGCGGACTCACCGATGTGCGCCGCTGGAACAACGGCCTTCTCAAACAAGCCTTCTGGTCATTCAACATCGGCTTGCTTTTGATGACCTTCTTGTCGTTGCTTCCGCAAGGACTGATTCAAACTTGGGTGAGCATCCGCGATGGCTACCAAGCCGCCCGCTCGCCCGAGCTGTTGCATAGTCCGCTGATTGAAACGCTGGTCTGGCTGCGGGTGCCAGGCGATGTCGTCTTCGCCTGGGGAGTCTTCGCCTTCGCCCTCTTCATGTGGCAAGCCTTCCGCCCCAAAGCCGAAGTCTCAACCGCCCAACAAGCAACCGAGTCTGCTAACTAACCTTTTACTTGCCTTCTCGTGGCGGTGGTGGGCCCGGGAGGACTTGAACCTCCGACCTCACGCTTATCAAGCGTGCGCTCTAACCAGCTGAGCTACAGGCCCCTCCTTTGTGCGTAGGCACAGAAAGCCCAGCATACAGGAAAAACACCGCGGGCGTGAAGGGTGGCCGCTACCTTACGAAGTTGAGGGGGAAGGGGCGGCTTGGTCGCTGTCGCGGTCAGGGCGGCTATCGCGGTTGAGCGAAAAAGCCCAGAAAAAACAGACAAACCAGCCGACAATCGTCCAGCCCAAAAATACATTCGCAAGCAGTATCCGCCTGCGCGAGCGCACCTTATTTATATAGGCAAAAAATGTCGGCTGAAAGTAAAGAAAAACCAAAAGGCAAATAACAAATCCCCTCTTAAGATAAGACAGAAAATACGGTTCAGGCTCAGGAGGCACAAAATCTTCTAGATCTGCCACCTCGAGAGAATAATCTATAACATCAATAGAATAGAAATGCATGATTCTACTTGGGACATCAAGCGCAACAACAAAGATAATTAGATCCACCAATAGCGTTAGGAAAAAGGCAAAGATAGAACTCTTTATAGCAATTTTTTTCATTTTTTTCATGTGTCCCGCGCTCCGCCGCTACTCTTCTCGTAGAGGTAGTATAATACAAAAAACGCCGCTGCAGGAAAAATATCTATAACCCTACAAAGCCTACAAAGCAGAAAAGACTTATCCTTGTTCTGCTTTCTCGTTGCGCTCGTCCCTATCAGGCCAGAATGCCCAGGCCATGCAGAAGACCCAGCCGATGAATGTCCAGCCGAAAAAGATATTGACCACAAACAGCGGCACGCGGTAGTGCATTCTGCGTCCGAAAGCCAGCAGAGTCGGCAAAAAATACACCGACGAAAAGACCGCCAGCACAAAAAACATCACCAAGACCGCAACCACAGGTTTATTGCGCGGCCAGTGGCCCGACCACTTCCCCTCATCAACACGAACCGACCAACTGCCGCCGTGCCCGTCTCCTTCAGTGGAGAAATGCACCTCGTGCGCCATCACAGGCTCAGCCGCCGTAAAACCAAAGGTAGTAAGCACCGCCACTCCCGCCAGCAGGAACGCCGAAAACAGCAAAGTCAATAAAGTGCCTTTCATCTCAAAATCCTCTCTAAAAGTGCCCGCACAAGATAGCACAGCCATACAGCATATCACATACCAAAAATTTCGCGAACACTAGCCTTTACTACTTTTCGTCTCTCACTGCACTCTTTCTTTCAACTCTCGCACCTCAGCAGAGTCTTCAAGGCTTTTCGCAGCCTGTTTAATTTCTTGCACTTCAGCAGAGTCTTCAAGATCTTTAGCGGCTTGCTTCAGCTCTTGCACTTCGCTGGAGTCTTCTATATCTTTCGCCACCTGCTTAAGCCCCTGGACCTCAGCAGAGTCCTCAAGAGTTTTCGCCGCCGCTTGTAATTTTTCCAGATCGTCAAAGCTTTCAAGGTTTTTGGCAATCGCTTTAAACTTTTGAAACTCTTGGCTGTCCTCAACCCGACTGGCAACCTGCTTCAGCTTTTGCACTTCTGCAGAATCTTCAACCTTTTTGGCAGCAACTTTAAGCTTCTGCACCGCCGCAGAGTCTTCAAGCTTTTTGACAGCATCACGAAGCCGTCGCAAGTCGTCAAGGTTTTTAAGATTTCTGGCGATTTCTTTAAGCTCCTTGAATTCTTTGGTGGCTTTAATATCCTTGACCGCCCTTCTAAGCCCCCGCACTTCAGCCGTGTTTTCAAAATCTTTGATCGTCGCCTGAAGCCTCTGCAAATCGTAGAGATATTGTAGATTTTTGGCAGTCTTTTTGAGCTCTTTGAACTCTTGGGTGTCTTCAATGTTTTTGACCATTTCTTTTAGGTTTTGGAATTCTTCTGAGTCTTCTACATTCTTGGCGGATTGCTTGAACTCTTCTGCCGCCTCGGAGTCTTCAAGCCTTTTGCCCGCCTGCTTGAGCTTTTTCAAATCCTCGGAGGACTTAACATTCTTCGCGGTCTCTTTAAACTCTTGAAACTCGTCTGAGTCTTCCAAGTCTTTCGCGGACTTCTTGAGCTTTTGGAATTCGTCCGAGTCTTCTACCTCCTTCGCCGCCTTCTTCAAGGAGCGTTTTAAAGACTTTAAAAATTTTCTACGCCCCATTTTCATCGCCCTCCTTATCGTGAGAAACCGCCCGTGCGGAAAGATACCCATTTTCTCTATTAACCGCCACCGCCGCCATTGCCGCCCCCACCGCCATTACCATTTCCGCCGCCATCATTCATAGCCTCATTTTTAGCATCTATGAATTCTTTCACCGCTTTTTTCCATTCCTTCATTTCTTCAGGGTCTTGAAGAAACAACCAGCTATAAAGAAATCCGTGTTGCTGCTCTTGGCTACCCACTGCGTTTTGCTCGCCTCCCACCTCGCGATGGGAGAAAAACGCCCAAGCAAAACAGACAAACCAACCAATAATTGTCCAACCCGCAAGAGCGTTAACAACAAACAACCAGCCACATGTTTTTGTCTTGTTATAATACGCAAAAAATGTCGGCGTAAAATACATCACGCCATACAACACATAATTCAACAAATAATCCCCCATCGATCCTGGAATATCAAGCAAAAATATAGAATACACAACCAAAAATAAAGCCAAAGTAATAAGAAGTGTAATCAGAAACTCCGCCACCGCACCCTTCTTGCGTGCAGTTTTAACAGACCCATCTTGACTCTTCTCGCCGCGATCTTTCTTGTCTTCAGGTTTTTCGTTGATCTGATTTATGTTGCTTTCGCTTTGTGCAAGTTTCTCGTCCTTTGTTTCATTCTTGGCTTCATTTTTGGTTTCATTCTTGGTTTCATTTTTCGGGGCGCGACCAGAGAAAACTGCCCAGAACAGACAAATCACCCAACCAATAATCGTCCAGCCCGCAAGAATATTAGCAATAAGAAGCGGCGTGCTCGCACGCGACCGCCGCAGAGACGCAAAAATTGAAGGAACAAAATAAATTATTACAAAAGCAATCAACCCCCAAAAGAAATTTAAACTGTCAGATGACTCCTCTTCTTCAGGATAAAAATCATACCCCTCCGTATAAGGAAGAGGCGTAGAAGACTCCGAAGTGTCGCCCGCATCATCCGTAGCGGTATCGTCAGTCGCCAATATACTCTCTTGAACTTCAGGAGAAGCTAAATATTCTCCAAGCCCCCTACCCAACTCTCTGCCCAAGGCACCCAAAAAGTCTTCAGCAAATTCTTGCCTGTCTTCATCTGTAATCTCCGTAGTCGCCGCATCATAAGGAGACTCCGCAAGAGCTATCAACTCACGCAAAATCTTTTGATACGCTTCAGAGTCCTCTTCAACAAGTCCCAATCGGAATGTAAGATTGAAAAATTTGTCCTGCGCCGCCTCTGGAAGAGTCTCAAATTCCCCAGGAGAAAAAAGCCCCTCTATATCTTCAAGCGTCAGCTTCTCAGAGGAATCTGCCACCGCTTGCGCACCCGCAACAGAGTTTATGATTTCCGAAAATTCCCCACGAATTTTCGCAAGCTTTTCAGGATTATCACCCCAGAATTTCGCTTGAATCGCAAGTTGTGTAAGCTTTTTCCGCTGCTTCGTCGTGAGTGCTTCGTATTCTCCACGAGTCACAAAGTTAGAAATTGCTTCGTACTCAATTTCATCAAGAAATTCTAAAATGTCTTCCTCTGTGTTCTCATCGGAATCTTGGTTCGCAAATTCTTGTGCCTCTTGGTTTGTTGCCTCTTGTGTTGTTGATTCTGCAGTCTGCGCCGCGCTTTGCGTTGTGGCGGTGGTGGCACGCAAGGGATCTTCAAGGTCTCCGAGCTCGTTAGCGGTCTCAACGATGGTCGCTTTCAGCGTCTGGACTTCCGCCGAGTCATCGAGATCTTTTGCTGCAGCCTTCAGCTGCTTTAATTCTTCTGCGTCTTCAAGATCTTTGATCGCCTGCTGGAGCCTTGGCAAATCTTCAATGTCTTCAAGATTTTTGACAACTTCCTTGAGCTCTTGAAATGCCTCGGAGTCTTCAAGATTTTTTGCAATTTCTTTTAACTCTTGGAGCTCCTGCGAGTTTTCAATATTTTTTACCGCCCGCTTGAGTTTTTGAAACTGCTCGCTGTCATCAATACCCTTAACCGTTTCCTTCAGCCCTTGAACCTCTTCAGAATCTTCAACATCTTTTGCTTGCGCCTTGATCTCCTCCACCTTGTCGGAGTCTTCAAGCTTTTTTGCCGCTTCTTTGATCTTGTCCCAATCATCTTCGTCTTCATAATTTTTTATGGCTTCTTTCAACTCTTGAAATTCTTCTGTATCTTCTACCTCCTTGACAGATTTTTTGAGCTCTTGAAATTCTTCGGAGTCTTCAATTTCCTTAGCAGCTTCTTTCAGGGAATCCTCCAGAGACTTCAAAAAATCTTTAAACGACTCTTTGGCCTCTTCAACTTCTGCATCCGTAATTTCTTTGGGCTCTTCATCGGTTTGAGCAGAAACCATCTGCGCTGACAGCAACAGCGACAACGTTACCGATAGAATTAGAAGAAACTGCTTCATATATCCCCCCTAAAGTAGTAATGGTTCTAAATTAAAGACGAAATATGTACCTCCCGCAAGGGTAGAATTAATGGCGGAAATCAAGCCGATTCACGCCTGCCTAACCCCCATACTTTGCCCCAAAGGTGGCGACTGCCCCGCCTTTTCGTGTCGCTTGCGCAACACTTTTGCGCATCTCGCTTGCTATCCGCTCCGCGTGACGCAAGACGATCTGCGCGGGGGGGCAGGAGACAGCTTTGGCAGTTAGGGGGGGGTAAATATTCTCTACTCTTAAAAAACGCCCCCGCGGGCTTCGCTCGAGGGGGTTGGGGGGCTAAATAAAAAGCCGATCGTCTTAAGGGAGGGCTTTTTCATTTTGGTTCATTTTGGCGCATCGATAGCAAAAATCACCTAGTGTCGGTTTTTTCTTTTGTCTGCCCCACCTCCTACCTTGGCAAAGGCTCTGTGCCTTCGTTTAGAAGAGAAAGGTATTTTTTATAAATGAAGACCCTGTTTCTCGATTTGACTTCAGGTTCTTTAACAATATCTAAAGTTTTCAGAGTTTCTAATCCGCGCAGGACAGTCGGCAACGACAGACCTGTGTCTTCTTTTATTTTCCGTGTCGTAGTCATTGGATATTTTTCCAAGTGGGCATGTATCTTAAAAACGCTTGCTGCTGATCTTCCGCGTTTGCTTATTTTATCATTATCTGCCGCAAAGAGTGTTCGGATTGCCTGCATAGTCTCTATTGCCTGTTCAGCTGTTTCAATGACACCTGTTAGGAAAAATTCAATCCACGCCTCCCAATCGCCCTTTTCCTGAACAGATTGGAGATGATTGTAATAACCCTTATGGTTGGTTTTTAAATATGAACTTAAACCTAGAACAGGTTGCTTAAGAATATCTTCCGCACACAATATGAAAATAATAAGCAATCGGCCTAAACGGCCGTTTCCATCAAGAAATGGGTGAATAATTTCAAACTGTACATGCGTGATCGCAGCCTTGACTAAAACAGGCAGATCCGTTCTTTCGTCATTGAGGAATTTTTCTAGATTATCTAACCCATCCATCACATGGTTCGGTGGCGGCGGCACAAAATCGGCATTACTTGGTTTTGACCCGCCAATCCAGTTTTGGCTTTTTCGAAATTCACCAGGCTGCTTATTTTGACCACGTGTATCAGTCATTAATTTTTTATGAACTTCCCTAATCAAACGTAGCGATATGGGAATATCTTTTATGCGTTTTAATCCATATTCCATAGCATAAACATAGCGTAAAGTTTCTATAGCGTCCTCAATAGGCGTGTTTAATTTTTTGTCACCTGCTTCATACACCAATACATCAGAGAGGGTCGATTGCGTGCCTTCAATTTGAGAGGATGAAACAGCTTCTTTACGGATAAAGTATGTGCGCAAAGCCGAAGAAAAGTCTGATAGTGGATCGATCATACTGTCCAAGCGCCCGATGGCGATATGGGCTCGCTCTAAAAGAGGAGCAAGATCTGCCATATCCAGTGGCGGGTCTGGTGGGAGCGGGCTGGGAATGTAAGCCAGATAGCTCACCGTGTCAGAGGCAGAGCTCCTTACATAATTCCCAATTCTTTGTTTTTTGTGTTTTTTGTCCATTTTGGCTAACTAACGAATTTCGTGGTTTTTGTTACTTAAATGAATTTAACTAACATAAATGTTACTTACAAGAGATTAAGTAACAAAAAGGAGGAAAAATGTTACTTATTTGCCCTTCTGATTTGTTAACACTCTAATGTTAAACCCCCATATGTAGGGGCTGCACACAGAAATTCAGCGTAAATTGGCTAATTTTCAGCAATTTGACTGGGTAGAGCCAAATTGCCCCCGACGAGACAAAGAAAAGCCGCCTTGGGGGGCGGCTTTTGGGGGTCTTGAGTAGGCACAACGGAGAAGGTACGAGGACAGCGAACTGTCGAGCAGGTTTTTTATGCCTCGCTCGTCTCACAAAAAAGACCCAAGTGCTCCGTAAAAAGCACCAAGCCATTCAAGTAAGACAAAGTCAGCAATTCTTTAAAGTCAGGTGCCAAAGTTCAAGCTAAAAGCTCAAGTCAATCAAAACTCAAGCAAGCCCGAGTCAGTCAAGACCCAAGCATAGCCAAACCCCAGAATACCCAACCCCAGAAAGGAGGTAATCCAGCCACAGGTTCCCCTACGGCTACCTTGTTACGACTTCACCCCAGTCGCTAACCCTACCGTGGTCGGCTGCCTCCAAATGGTTGGCTCGCCGCCTTCAGGTAAAACCAACTCCCATGGTGTGACGGGCGGTGTGTACAAGGCCCGAGAACGTATTCACCGCGGCATGCTGATCCGCGATTACTAGCGATTCCAACTTCATGCACCCGAGTTGCAGAGTGCAATCCGAACTAAGATGGCTTTTTAGGATTCGCTCCAGGTCACCCCTTTGCAACCCTCTGTCACCACCATTGTAGCACGTGTGTAGCCCAGCCCATAAAGGCCATGAGGACTTGACGTCATCCCCGCCTTCCTCCGGCTTGACGCCGACAGTCTCCCTAGAGTGCCCAACTCAATGATGGCAACTAAGGACAAGGGTTGCGCTCGTTGCGGGACTTAACCCAACATCTCACGACACGAGCTGACGACAGCCATGCAGCACCTGTTCCAGGCCCAGCCTAGCTGAAGGAGCAATCTCTCACCCCAAAACCTGGTACTTCAAAAGCTGGTAAGGTTCTTCGCGTAGCATCGAATTAAACCACATGCTCCACCGCTTGTGCGGGCCCCCGTCAATTCCTTTGAGTTTTAGCCTTGCGACCGTACTCCCCAGGCGGTGTGCTTAACGCGTTAGCTGCGCCCCAGAAAGATTACATCTCCCCAAGGCTGGCACACATCGTTTACAGCGTGGACTACCAGGGTATCTAATCCTGTTCGCTACCCACGCTTTCGCGCATCAGTGTCAGTTTCGGACCAGATAACCGCCTTCGCTTCTGGTGTTCTTCCCAATCTCTACGAATTCCACCTCTCCACTGGGAATTCCGTTACCCTCTTCCGAACTCGAGCACCACAGTTCGGATGGCAATTCCTGGGTTGAGCCCAGGGATTTCACCACCCGCTTGCAACGCCACCTACGCGCCCTTTACGCCCAGTAATTCCGAACAACGCTAGCCCCCTTCGTATTACCGCGGCTGCTGGCACGAAGTTAGCCGGGGCTTCTTCTGCGGATACCGTCATCATCGTCTCCGCTGAAAGAGCTTTACAACCCGAAGGCCTTCTTCACTCACGCGGCATGGCTGGATCAGGCTTGCGCCCATTGTCCAAGATTCCCCACTGCTGCCTCCCGTAGGAGTCTGGACCGTGTCTCAGTTCCAGTGTGGCCGACCATCCTCTCAGACCGGCTACAGATCGCAGGCTTGGTAGGCCTTTACCCCACCAACAACCTAATCTGACGCGAGCCCCTCCTTGAGCGATAAATCTTTCCCCTTCGGCCACTACAACCAAAGGGAGTATGCGGTATTAGCCTCAGTTTCCCAAGGTTATTCCCCACTCAAGGACAGGTTCCCACGCGTTACTCACCCGTGCGCCACTCGCTCCGAAAAGCGCGTTCGACTTGCATGTGTTAAGCCTGCCGCCAGCGTTCGTTCTGAGCCAGGATCAAACTCTCAAGTTTGATTGTTGGCTTACTCGTTGGATACGAGCAAACAAACGTTTGACAGGTCACGCTCGCTTCGCTGCGGACGACAAAGCCGTCCGCAACATAAGCAACGTGATATTTGCGTAAAAATCTTACGAAAATACGCGTTGCGTGACCCATATTTTTTGCCAAGTCGCCGCACCCGAAAGTGTTACGACTCAACGGCTCTACAGATCGCTGCCCACGTATCTTCTCCGTTATGTACAATGGTCAAGAGCTGGCGCGCGCGAAAGCGACAAAAAACACACAAAAAAAGCATATGAGGCGAGCCAGCCCGCAGGCCCACAGCCCCTGTGCTTCATTTCGCTTTTCGCTAAAGCCTCCCAAAAGGAAGCCCCGCCATCCTAGCCCTTTGACGGGTTATGTCAAGCCCCAACCCCCAAATTCCTGCCCAAAACCCCCGAAAAGACCGCCCAAACCCCCTACCCCACCTACCACCCCCCCAAACGCCACCCTAATCCCCCGTTTAGACGGGCTTTTTGTTAGTATCCCCAAAAGCAAGGAGACTTCACCAATGCGCCTCAAGATAATCCTCCGAGGAATTATTGCTGGGATTCTTACTGGAATTTTCATCACGAATTGGCTCATCGGAATTTTTGCTACGAACTGGGTAGAAGAGATTTTTACAGAAATTTTTAAGGCGTGGGAAAATTATCGTAGATTGTATGCCCTAGGGGCTTCATTGGGTGCAATTTTTGGTGTTTTTGTAGGAATTGTCTTTGCTTTTGAAATTGAGTTCGAAGACCCCTCTAAGAAAAAACCTTCATTCACTAGTTTCATTTTTTCAGCGTCAGCTATTGGGGCTATCTTTATGGCTGTTTCTGGAATTCTCATTGCGCTTTTTTTCGGAGCGTCTGCTGGAGCTATAAAAGGAATATTTATTGCGATTTCTGCATGGCTTTGTTACTGGCTTTTCGATTATTTTTTCAAGAGCCCTTCTAAAAAGGCTTTTCCGCAACCTTTTTTACATCTTTTTTTTGGAGTTATCGTAGCGGCTTTCTACGGTGCACTCTCAGGAATAATTATTGCGAACTTTAATGGAGCTCCTATCGGAATTTTAATAGCAACTCTTACTGGAGCTTTCCTAGGGGCCATTCTTGGAATTCTTGGTGAGGCAATCGAAAGGATCGTTACCAAAGCCAACAGCTCTGATTATCTTTATAGAACGAATTTAAGGGGAATAATAAATTCGGCAATCTTTTGGTCTATCTTTGGGGCTCTCTTTTTAAGTCTCAATGCGGCTTTGCCTTTAGGACTTGATCGGAATGCTCTTGATAGAGGTCTTGAAGGTGCTTTTCGTGTAGCTCTCTATGGAGCTCCCTTTGGGGCTTTGATAGGATTTCTTGTTGAAATGTTTAGACCTTATAGTATTTATGACATTGATGATAAAGCTCTCCTTAGACTTTCTTCTGGGGCTTTCTCTGGAGCTATTTTTGGAGTGTTAATCTTTGCTGTTTCTGGAGCTATTCTTGAAGTTCTTTCGGAAGTTCTTTTTGAAGCTTTAATCGGAGCCACTATCGGAGCTCTTGCGGGAGCCATTATGGTTCTTCCTTTCGCTCCTTCTGATTTTCTCAAGATTATGGGAGTGAACGTATTTGGACTTATTTTTGGTTCTTTCATTGGAATTTATATTGGTGCTTTCATTGGCGCATTGATTGCCTCTCTCTTCAATGGTTCTTTTCTCGAAGCTTTTCACGGAATCCCTTTCGGGTCTTTTGTCGGAGCACTTATAGGAATTTTCTGCACAGTCCTCCGTGGGGCTTTTCCTAGTGCCTTTAGATTACCTCTTGGCTTCACTCTCACAGCAACCCTAATTATAGCTCCCTATTGGATTATCTATATGGCTCTTATGGGAGCATTTATCGGATTTTCTGTGTTGCTTTTTAATGAAGCTTTTATCGGAGCAGTCGTTGGAGCACTTCTAACAGTTCTCATTGCGTCTCCTTTTCTGGCTTATTCTCTCATCCGAGCGTATAGACTATTTCGAGAAATAAAAGAACAGGAGGCCGCGTTGAAAGCAGAGGACAAAACAACAATCCCCTAGAAATGCAAGAGCTATTACCCCCTCGGGACGGAGGGGGTCAAAATTTGCGTAGCAAATTTTGGGGGGTGGGGTGGGCGCGCACGAAGTGCGCGAGGGAACGCCCCGCAGGGGCGTTTTTTTAAAAGTAGAGAATATTCCCCCCTAACTGCCAAAGCTGTCTCCTACCCCCCTTACAGGGGGGCAGTCGCCCGCTTTGGTTTGCTGTCTTTATTCTCTGCTTTTATTCTCTTTACCTCTCCCTATGTTTTTCTTTTTTATATAGAGGGGACTATCTAATTAACACCCCCCTAGGGGCGAGCCACACGAAGTGTGGCGAGGGCAAAGGGGGGTCTAACTTTGCGAAGCAAAGTTAGGGGGGGATGGGTGGGTAGAGGTTTCAAAATTTACCCTACGAAGATTTTTTATTTTCTTTCTTTATGTTTTTTTAGTTTTTAGAAATATGGGCTGATTAGGGAATTCACCCCCCTAGGGGCGCGAAGGCACGAAGTGCCGAGCGGGCACGCGTGGCGAAGCTTGCTGATTGATCGTAGACATTACTAATCTTATTTTTTTATTTTTAAGAACACGGTTGATTAATTAGCCACCCCCCTATGGGCGCGAAGGCAACAGGCCTTATTTCTCTACATTTTTTCTTTTTGTTTTTTTTGTATATAGAGGGGGACTATCTAATTAACACCCCCCTAGGGGCTGTGTCTGCCGTAGGCAGGCACAGGGCAAAGGGGGGTCAAGGGTTGCGAGCGTCCGTAGGACGCGAAGCAAACCTTGGGGGGGATGGGTGGGAAGGCCACAGGAAATTTATTTTTAAATTTATTTTTTGGCTGTGAGTCTAGATTTGCGCCCGATTTATCTCTTTTTTTGCCCCAAAAATCCGTAAAAAATTTGAATCTGCCTGAAAATGGCTCATTTCCTATATAGGAGATTTCGCAACTCTATTAGCCCCCAAACCCCCAACCGAAGGATTACCCCATGCACAGCACTCGCCCAGCCGACCAGCCAACGACAGCCGCCAAGCTGCAGGAAGTGCGCCAATACCTATCCGCCCTTGACCCCGAACTGCTGACGGAATCCCTAGCCAACCACTACGCAGGGCAGGCGGACAAAAGTGCTGAAGTCCGCAGGGCTAACCTTGCCCAACTCCTGCCCCAGCTCAACGACAAGCTAGAAGACGAGGTTAAAGCCCTGCTTTCCCTCCAACGCTCCATACAGGAAGAAGACGAAACCAACGCCAAGGAACGGGCTTTAGGCAGGGCTTTTAACGCCCAACGAAGACGCGATGAACGCCAGCTCATAATGTTTAACCTAGAGTTATTGCGGCTCAATCCTATGCCTGAAGGTTTAACCGACCAAGAGCGCAAACACCACCAAGAGATTACGACCGAGACGATGAACAGGCTAACTGAAGCCTTAGAGAATATGCGCACCCGCGGAAAGCTCGTAGAGCCTGAAACCTTTGATAAAAAACAAACCATAGCCCCCCGCCGAAACCTGCGGCGAGAAGAAGCGATACGCCGCACCGAGATGATCCGCGAGCTGACCCAGTTCTGCGAGCTGGTAGAACAAGTTGTAGCGGGAAAGAAAATCGTTGATGACGCGACTATGGCAGAGCTAATCGACCGAGCTCAGGCGTATCTATCCCCTGACGAACATATCAAAGAGTACAGCGAGACCGAAGACTACCGTTCTACCCGCCGTTTGATAGATAATAGTTCTTCACACGAGAAGAAGATTGCGCTGCGTGTAGAAGCCGAAGACCGCTACGCCGGCATGGATTGGAGCAACCCCTACGAAAAGAAACCCGACAAGCCTAAGAAAGAACCAAGCTCCATCTATGTAGACGGAGGTAATATCCCTAACCCAAAACTCTACCCCCCAAAACCCAAATCCCAAGCCCCCTAGCACCTTGCGTCCGCCTTGCGGGCACCTTGCGGTGCGGCATTCGTGCCAAGCGTTATTACTTCCTCCAACCGCCACGCCCCATAGTTTCAATGAAGGGCTAATTGAGCCAAACCGCCACGCCCCATAATTTCAATGGGGGGGGCTAATTGAGCCACTGCCCATTTTTGAGACGAAGACGGGGGATACGCGGCTTGCCCCGCAGGGCTTGTCCTGTAGGGGGTGTTCTGCCTGTCTTGTGGAAAAGTGGTGGGGATTCGGGGGGAATGGGCTTTAATTCAAAGGGTTATAGCGTTAAAAATAAGTTTGCTAAATGTTCTTGACAAGAGAGCAAAAAGAGAACATAAGTAGTATATAACGCCGCTGGGGGGATATTTTCGCATTTTCCAGAGCTTTCGGCGGTTTTTGGCAGTCAGCGGGCAATTCCCGCTCTATAAGGAGAGATACCATGGCAAGTCCAGCTCTAAAAGTAGTCGGAGGCAAGGCAGTGAAGGCTTCAGTGCGTAATAGCGATAATCCTGATGGCAAGCAGGACAACGACCGCGAGAAGGGTAAGGCGTTAGATGCTGCCTTACAGCAGATTGAGCGTTCGTTTGGTAAGGGGTCAATTATGCGGCTTGGCGAGCGTCAGGCGGTGCAGATTGAGTCGATTCCTACGGGGTCTATTGGACTTGACTTGGCGTTGGGCGTCGGCGGCTTGCCACGCGGCAGGGTGGTGGAGATTTTTGGTCCTGAGTCTTCGGGTAAGACGACTTTGGCTCTCCATGTTGTGGCGGCGGCTCAGGCGGCAGGCGGAGCCTGTGCCTTCGTAGATGCCGAGCATGCGCTTGACCCGATCTATGCGGGGCGGTTGGGCGTGAATTTGAAGGACTTGTTGGTCTCCCAGCCAGACGCAGGAGAGCAAGCCCTAGAAATCGCTGACACGCTGGTGCGCAGTGGAGCCATTGATGTGCTGGTTGTCGATTCGGTGGCGGCTCTGGTGCCTAAGAGTGAGCTAGAAGGCGAAATGGGAGACCAGTTGCCTGGCTCGCAAGCCCGTCTGATGAGTCAGGCTTTGCGTAAGCTTACTTCTACGATTTCGCGGTCTAACTGTTTGGTTATCTTTATCAACCAGATTCGTATGAAAATCGGCGTGATGTTTGGTAGTCCTGAGACGACTAGCGGCGGCAACGCTTTGAAGTTTTACTCTTCGGTGCGGTTGGATATTCGCCGTATTGGCTCCATTAAGGAGAAAGACGAATTCATCGGCAATCGCACGCGGGTCAAGGTGGTGAAGAACAAGCTGGCTCCGCCGTTCCGCACTGTGGAGTTTGATATTATGTTCGGCAGGGGAGTCTCCAAGCTTGGCGAGCTGCTTGACCTTGGTATCGCCGCAGGGCTGGTAGAAAAATCAGGCGCGTGGCTTTCATACAAAGGCGAACGACTCGGACAAGGGCGCGAAAACGCCCGCCAGTTCTTGGCGCAGAACCAACAGGCGGCGCAACGGTTAGAGCAAGAAATCCGTGCCCACGCCCGAGCCCTAGAAGAAGCTATGCTCGGCGATCTTGCCAGCACAGGGGCAAAGGAAGATGAAGCTCCAGTCGGAGCCGCAGATACGCCCATTGCCGTTGCTGAAGCTCCTGCCGAAGCAGGGGGAGCAGGGGGAGCAGACACAGCAAACACAGCCGACACAGGCACAGGAACAGACACAGGCACAGGCACAAAAAACGGAGCGGCAAAGTCAGCTCCGAAAGCAAAGGGCTAAGCACCCGCACACCCTACCGCCTTGGCACTTCTCAGCAGTGCCAAGCCACAAGATGCGAGCGGGCTGACTCCTCCCCCCGAGTCAGCCCGCTGGCTACTTAAACAGCAAGACTCGCCAAGGATAGCCAAGGATAGGCAAAGCCCACAGACTCAGGCGGGGCTAGTCGGCGGGCAGGTTTGTCTGTATGATTCTGCAAGGTTTTGCTCCTGTCGCCAAGCCGCAGAATCACCCTGCTTCCGCTATGACTGCCACCCACGCCACGGCTAAAGAAATCCGCCGTCATTTCACGGACTACTTCGCCCGCCACGACCACGCGGTTTTGCCCTCGTCGTCTTTGGTGCCGCGTAATGATCCGTCTCTGCTTTTCACCTCGGCGGGGATGGTGCAGTTCAAAAACATCTTCACGGGGCTGGAAAAGCCGCCGCATCCGCGGGCGGTCACTGTGCAGAAGTGTCTGCGGGCTGGCGGCAAGCACAACGACTTAGAAAATGTGGGTTACACCACGCGCCATCATACTTTTTTTGAGATGATGGGTAACTTCTCGTTTGGCGATTACTTCAAGGAGCTGGCAATTCCGCTGGCGTGGGATTTAATCACTAAGGAGTGGGGCGTAGATTCCGAGCGGCTTTTGGTGTCGGTCTATGCTGACGATGATGAAGCCTTTAAGATCTGGAAAAAAGTCACGGGCTTTGCTGACTCTAAGATTATCCGCATTGCCACCGACGACAACTTCTGGGCGATGGGAGATACGGGCCCGTGTGGTCCGTGCGCTGAAATCTTCTACGATTACGGAGCCGAATTCACAGGCGGACCACCCGGGGCTTCCGATGAAGGCGGAGACAGATTTGTTGAGATTTGGAATCTTGTCTTCATGCAGTACGAACGCGACGCGAGCGGACAAAATCCCTTACCCAAGCCTTGCATTGACACGGGCATTGGCTTAGAGCGTATTTCGGCACTTTTGCAGGGCAGTCACGATAACTTTGACTCTGATCTTTTCACGCCGCTCATCAACAAGGTAGCGGACTTGAGCGGTGTTGAAACCACTGCCACCGACAATGGCGGGGTTTCGCACCGCGTTATTTCTGACCACCTGCGGGCTTCGGCGTTCTTGATTGCCGAAGGAGTCTTGCCTTCCAACGAGGGAAGGGGTTATGTGCTGCGGCGTATTTTGCGGCGGGCGATGCGGCATATCCGCCTGTTGGGTACTGAAGAGCCGTTGCTTTACCGCTTGGTGCCGACTTTGATTGCCGAAATGGGTGAAGCGTACGGCGAGCTGGGGCGAGCGGAAGCACTGATTACTGACACTTTACAAAACGAAGAGTCGCGTTTTGGTGAAACGCTGGCTCGTGGCTTGAAGGTGCTGGAAGGTGAAACCGACAAGTTGGGTGAAGGTGAGTTGCTGTCGGGTGAAGCGGCGTTTCGCTTGTATGACACCTATGGTTTTCCGCTTGACCTGACGCAAGATATTCTACGCGGACAAAACCGAACAGTTGATACGGCGGGCTTTGACGCGGCAATGGAAGCCCAGCGTGCGGCAGGGCGAGCCGCTTGGGGTGGCTCGGGAGAAGAAGCCACTTCGGCGATTTGGCTAGAGCTTTCTGAGCAGTTGGGGGCAAGCGAGTTTTTGGGCTACGAAACTGAGCGGGCGGAGTCGGTGGTGACAAAGCTTCTGCGCGATGGCGAGCCGCTAGACCAAGCCAAGGCGGGAGAGTCGTGCGAGTTTTTGTGTAATCAGACTCCGTTTTACGCCGAGTCGGGCGGACAAGAAGGCGATACAGGCACAGCCAAAGGCACGGCGATGGGTTCAGACTTAACCCTGACAATCACCGACACGCAAAAACGCGGAGCGGGTTTGCACCTACACAAAGCCGAAATCGTATCGGGCAGTTTGCGTGAAGGTGATACTTTAGAAATGCAGGTTAACGGCGAGCGGCGGGCGCGTTTGCGGAGTCACCACTCGGCGACACATTTGCTCCACGAAGCTTTACGCCGCGTCTTGGGAGACCATGTAACCCAGCAGGGCTCACTTGTCGCCGAAGATAGATTGCGCTTTGACTTTTCACATCCGAAGCCTGTTGGCAAAGAGCAGTTGGAAGCCATAGAAGACGAAGTGAATGCGAATATCCGTGCCAATCGCGAAGTGCAGACTCGTCTGATGCAACCCGAAGAAGCCGTAGAACGCGCGGGCGCACTAGCCCTGTTCGGCGAAAAATACGGAGACGAAGTGCGAGTCGTCTCAATGGGTAACACAGACAGGGCAAAACCTGCGGGCTATTTCTCAACCGAACTTTGTGGCGGTACCCATGTCCGCCGCACGGGCGATATAGGCCTTATGCACATCATCAAAGAAGAGTCACTCGCGGCAGGTATCCGCCGCATCACCGCTGTGGCTGACCAAGCCGCCATATACTACTTACGCGAACAGGAAAGTCGCGTTACCGAAGTTGCAGATATATTCACTACTTCGCGTGAAGAAATAACTGCTCGTGCTATGGCTCTAACCGAAGAAAACAAGGCTCTAAAACGTGACTTGGAAAAAGCCCGTCGCGACTTGGTTGCGGAAGTTAGTAGCGTAGCGGATGATCAAATTGATTGGGGCTTTCCTGAATATGCTATTCCGTATCTGGACAGAGCAATTTCATTGGATGCAGAAAATCCCCATCTGTATTCCAAACGGGGTGCGATTTATAAAGAGCAGGGGGAGATAGATGAAGCCATAGCAAATTATAATAAGGCGATTCAGCTTGGCGATAAGGGGTCTGGAACGTACTATGAGCGGGGGCAGGCATATTACGAAAAAGGCGAATATGATTCTGCTATTGCAGATTATAGTAAAGCAATTTCACTGGAAAGCGATAATCCACAATTTTACTTTGATAGGGGCTCTTTGTATCAAGAAAAGGACAAACACGATCGTGCCATTGAAGATTTTGATAAGGCAATTTCCTTAAAAGGAGAAGAACTTTCGTTTTATTTTGCTCGTGGTAATTCCTATATGCAAAAGAGAGATTTTGAACACGCTATTAAGGACTTTGGTATGGTAATTTCATTAAACGACACCCATCTGTTGCCTTATATATATCGCGGGGCTATGTATTCAGTGGAAGGTAAATATGATCGTGCTATTGAAGATTTTAACAAGGCTATCGCTATAAATAGTGAAGAGCCGCACGCTTACTCTTTGCGCGGTGGAGTCTATCGAAAAAAAGGTGAGTATGATCTTGCTATTTCAGATTTTGCAAAAGCAATTTCAATGAATCCTAGTGACGAATTTCGTAAACAATTCCTTTCTGAATTAAACCATGCATGTGCAGAAAAAGATGCAAAGGGCAAGGCAATTGGTGATTTTCATCTTATAGCCAAAGAAGTTAAGGATATTCCTGCGAAGGAGTTGCGGCCGATGGCGGATAAGATTAAGGGGGATTTGGGGTCAGGGGTGGCGGCAATTGTGTCGGTGAATGAAGGCAGGGCTTCGCTGGTGGTCAGTGTCACCAAAGACTTAACTCCGCGTATCTCGGCGATTGACTTGGTGCGGCGGGGGAGTGAAGCCCTTGGCGGCACAGGCGGTGGCGGGCGCGATGATTTCGCCCAAGGGGGCGGGCCTAACACGGCAGGAGCAAAACCTGCCTTAGAAGCGATAGAATCCGCGTTGGAAGAAGTGGCGAAGGAAACCGCCGCCTAAATAGAAGGACAAAACACAATGGCAATCTTGGACGAAAGCGGGGCTCCTGCGGCAAGCGGCGGAGCAAATGGCACAGGTGGTGCTGGTGGCGGCACGGGTGGTGCTGGCGGTGCTGGTGGCGCGAATGGTGGCGGCAAGAGCGATTGGATCCGCGAGGGTTCAACTGCGACTTTTATGGCAGATGTTATGGAAGCATCGCGTCAACATCCAGTTTTGGTTGATTTTTGGGCTCCGTGGTGCGAGCCGTGCAAGCAGCTCACGCCGATTTTGGAGTCGGTGGTTAATGCCCATCGGGGTGCAATCCGCTTGGTGAAAATTGACATAGACCAGAACCAAGAACTTGCCCAGCAGTTGCGGGTGCAGTCTGTGCCGACAGTCTATGCGTTCTATCAAGGACAGCCCGTAGATGCGTTTCAGGGTGCATTGCCTGAAAGTCAGATTAAGCAGTTTGTTGAGCGGCTCATCCGTGGCAGTGGAGCCACCGCCGACGAAGGCGATCCGATTGAAATCTTGATGAACGAAGGCTACGCGGCGCGTGAAGATACCCAGCACGAAACAGCGGCAGAGCTTTTCCTGTCGGCTTGGCAAGAAGATAGAGAGTCGGCACGGGCTGACGAAGCGGTGCGCGAGCATTTAAACAGCTTGCTAGACGCGAAGCAGACAGAAGCGGCACGTAAGTTTTTAGATTCCTTGCCTGAGAAGTTGCGCGATGGTGAGACCTTGAAAGCACTGCATACGCGTTTAGAGCTGGCTGAAGCCGCGACTTATGTTGACCACGAGTTAATCGCCGATATGCGTAAGCGTATCGCCGCCAACGACGATGACCTAGAAGCCCGCTTGGCACTTGCGCGGGAGCTTCACGCGGCTGACGAGCGTGAAGAAGCGGCAAAAACTCTGCTTGAAATCATAGAGCGCAATCGCAACTGGAATGACCAAGAGCCGCGCAAGCTGTTGGTTAAGTATTTTGAAGCTTGGGGAGAGAAAGATCCGCTGACCCAGCAGTATCGCCAAGCCCTGTCGGCTTTGTTATTTTCTTGATGGTTTTCTGGCGTCTTGCGGCATAGATGGTAGAGCAATTTGTATGGTGCGCTATGTGAATTTTCGTCCTGTGTTGTTTAGCGTGGGCGTGTTGCTGGCGATTTTGGCGACGGCGATGGGTATTCCTGCGCTTGCTGATGCGCTGGCGCATGATCCGAACTGGAAGGTTTTTGCTAGTGCGGCGGCGGCGACTCTGTTTATTGCGATATCTCTGATTCTGACAACGCGCGAGGCACGGAGCGTTTTATCGCCCCGCCAATCGTTGATTATGGTGACCAGCTCGTGGCTGGCGATTTCGCTTTTTGGAGCTTTGCCTTTTTTGTTTTCTGATACGGCTTTATCGTTTTCGGATGCGTTTTTTGAGTCGGCTTCGGGTATTACGACAACGGGCGCGACTGTCCTGACGGGCTTGGAAGATCTATCGCCCGGACTTTTGCTATGGCGTGGAATGCTGCAGTGGCTTGGCGGAGTCGGGCTTGTCGTGGTGGCGGTTTTTGTTTTGCCTGAACTGCGGGTGGGTGGCATGCAGTCGGTGCGTCCGAGTGAAAGTCTGGACGAAACGGGCAGGCTTGGCACGCTGAACTTGGGTGCGCGGATTGTCGGAGTCTATGTCGCGATTACCATTGTCGGCGGAGTGCTTTTGGCTTTGCTGGGTTTGCGCCCGCTGGATGCGATTGTCCATGCGATGACTTCGGTGGCGACAGGCGGATTTTCTAACTACGATCGTTCGGTAGCGCATTTTGAGTCGGGAGCCATTGAGTTGGTGTTAATTCTTTTGATGTTGGCGGGGGCTTGTCCGTTTATTCAGTTTTTGCGCGCGCTTACGGGTACAGGAATGGGCGCTTTAACCAAAGACGGGCAAATCCGCTGGATGTTTATGACCCTGTTCATCTCAGTTGCACTTTTGATAGCCTGGCGGATTTACGATGCAGGGCTATCACTCGGTCAGGCAATTCGTCCCGTTGCGTTCAATACGGTTTCTATGATGACAGGCACGGGCTATACCACAGCCGCCTATGACACTTGGGGTGCATTGCCAATGCTATTGCTTGCCTTTTTGATGATTACAGGCGGATGCAGTGGCTCCACTTGTTCGGGTTTGAAGGTGTTTCGTATTCGTCTCTTGCTGTCTGCTTTGCGTACGCAGTTTCACCGCTTGTATGAGCCACAGGCAGTGCATCTGGTGCGCTATGACGGAAAGCCCGTTAGCGAAAGTTTGCTTTTGTCGGTTTTGGCTTTGTTTGGTTTGTATATGTTAAGCATTTTGGTTTGCGCGATGATCTTGGCGACTCTGGGCTTGGATTCGGTCAGTGCCATATCAGGAGCGATTTCTGCGATTGCCAATATAGGCCCTGCTTATGGTCCGTTGATTGGCCCGCTGGGGAACTATGCAAGCCTGTCTGACCCAATCAAGTGGGTTTTGTCGGTCTTTATGATTCTTGGCAGGCTTGAGTTGTACGCGATTTTGGTTTTGTTTTTCCCTTCCTTCTGGCGCGATTAAAGCCGCAATTAAAAACATAACAAAAGCACACGATTCAACTGGCTTTATGCTCCAAGCCCTTAACGCAAGTTAATTACGCGATTAGATTTTTCTTTTCTTTCTGTTGCAATATATTTTTCCTGCCCTTTTAGCAAAACATTTTTTTGTCCATCAAGGACATGATTAAAGCCGCGTTAAAGAACCCAGCCCTAAAGCAAATCCCCCTAGCCAAGTGTCACCAATTCCTCCGCCACAGTCGGATGCACCGCTATCGTCTTGTCCAAATCAGCCTTGGTGACTCCCGCCGTCAAAGCCGCCGCCAAGACCTGAATCAACTCAGGGGCTTCTTCGCCGAATAGATGCACTCCGACAATTCGCTCCGCCTTGGGCTCAGCCAAAAGCTTCATAAACACAGGCTCGCTACGCTCCGATAACGCCAAGCGCAACGGATTAAACCGCGTCTGCCAAACCCGCAATTCATCTCCGTACTTAAGCCTTGCTTCTTCTTCCAGCAAACCCACCCGAGCAACAGGCGGACTGGTAAAAGCAGCACTCGCCACCAAGCTATAATCCAAAGGCTCTGCACCCGAACCAAAAACCTGCCGCACAAAAACTTCAGCTTCAGCAATCGCCACAGGTGTTAGCTCAATCCCGCGAGACGCCAAATCACCCAAAGCAAAAATAGAAGCCACAGAAGTGCGATAGGCAGCATCTACAAGCACTTTGCCCTCCGCACCCGTTTCTACACCCACAGCTTCAAGCCCCAAGCCCTGCGTATTGCCAGTCCGCCCCGTTGCCCATAGCACAGCCGCACTGGTTAGCTTCCTACCCCCTGCCAGCCGCGTTTCATAAGACTCACCCACCTGCGCAACCGACTCAACAGGGCTTTCCAGCAGAACCCGCAAGCCACTTTTTTCGTACTGGGCAATCAGCAACTGAACTGCGTCTAAATCAAAGCCCCGCATTAACCGCTCGCTACGATGGATAAGAGTCGTCTGCACACCCAGTCCGTGAAAAATTCCTGCGAACTCACAGGCGATATAGCCGCCACCGAAAATCACCAGACTTTCAGGCAAAGCCTGCAGGTGAAACAGATCATCCGACACCCAGCCAGGCGGCACACCACCCTGTACCTTCGGACGCATTGGCACAACGCCTGTGGCAAGCAAAATTCGCTCCGCCGTAAAACGCGACTCGCTACCTTCAGACTGCAGGCGAATTTCTTGCGCTCCTGCCAAAGCCGCCGAGCCACGCAGAAGCCTTACCCCCGCCTTAGCAAGAGTCGTTTCATAGGCTCCATTGAGCCGTGCAATTTCAGCGTTTTTATTCGCCAGCAAAGTCTGCCAATCAAAAACGCCGCGACTGGAGTCTGTCCAGCCGAAACCCTGCGCATCCTGCACTTGATGCGACACCGCGCTCGCGTGGTGAAACAGTTTCTTCGGCACACAGCCAATGTTGACGCAAGTGCCGCCCAAAGCTCCGCGTTCGGCGAGCGCAACCCGTGCCCCCAAGCTCGCCGCCCGCCGTGCTGCCCGTACCCCTCCCGAGCCACCGCCAACGACAAAAAGGTCAAAATCAAAGTCAGCCAAGATGCATCTAAGCTCCGAGAAGAAACCGCGCCAAGGGGCTATACTAGCAGACGATGCGCGACAACGAGTACCAAGAATACCTGGATAGACTTTCAGCAGCGCGTAAGCGTCTGGTCGGAAGCGAAATGCGCCCCTTTGCTCTGGTCTCTGATGTGCGTCCGAGCGGAGATCAGCCTGAAGCGATTAAGTCGCTCCTGCAAGGCATAGCCGCCAACGCCAAAGACCAAGTGCTGATGGGAGTCACAGGCTCAGGCAAAACCTTCACCATGGCGCATGTCATTGCGACGGCGGGCAGGCCTGCGGTTATTTTGGCTCCGAACAAGACTCTGGCGGCACAGCTTTTTGCGGAAATGCGCACGCTGTTTCCCAACAACGCAGTGGAGTATTTCGTCAGCTACTACGACTATTATCAGCCTGAAGCCTATGTTCCGCGCAGTGATACCTATGTAGAGAAGGAAGCATCTATTAACGAGCAGATTGATCGTATGCGCCACGCGGCGACACGGGCTTTGTTTGAGCGGCGCGATGTGGTGATTGTCGCTTCGGTGTCGTGCATCTACGGAATGGGCTCGCCCGAGACCTACGCCGAAATGGTCTTCACCCTAAAGACAGGAGAAAAGCGCGGTTTGAACCAAGTGGTTGAGCGGCTGGTGTCTTTGCAGTACAGCCGTAATGATGGAAATTTCCGCCGTGGTGTTTTTCGTTTGCGCGGTGATACTTTAGAAATTTTTCCTGCGCACTTGTCTGACAGGGCTTGGCGGGTTTCGTATTTCGGAGACGAAGTTGAGTCTTTGTGTGAATTTGACCCACTCACGGGCGAGCGGTACGAAGCTATGGAAGAAATCAAGTTGTACGCGAATAGCCACTATATTGTGCCGCGTCCAACTTTGGGGCAAGCCTTGGAGGCAATTCGTGAAGACTTAAAGACAGAGCTGGCGCAGTTCAAACAGCGTGGCAAGTTGTTAGAAGCGCAACGGCTTGAACAGCGGGTGAGCTTTGACCTTGAAATGCTGGAAGCGGCGGGCACTTGTGCGGGGATAGAAAATTACTCGCGGTATCTATCGGGGCGTGCAATTGGCGAGCCGCCGCCGACTTTGTTTGAATATTTGCCGTCTGATGCTTTGCTATTTGTGGATGAAAGCCACATCACCGTTCCACAGCTGGGCGGAATGTACAAGGGAGACTTTGCCCGTAAATCTACTTTGGCGGACTACGGCTTTCGTCTGCAGGCCTGTAAGGATAATCGTCCGTTGAAGTTTGAAGAGTGGCAGGCGATGCGTCCGCAAACGATTTATGTTTCTGCCACGCCAGGTCCGTGGGAGCTAGAACACACCGCCAGCAAGCCGACGGAGCAGCTGGTGCGTCCGACGGGCTTGACCGATCCGATTTGCGAAGTGCGTCCGACGGAAAACCAGATTGACGAAATCTTAGCGGCGGTGCGCGAGCAGGTGGCGGCGGGCAATCGAGTGTTGATAACGACTTTGACGAAGCGTATGGCGGAAAACCTGACCGAATACTTAGACGAAGCGGGTATTCGGGCGCGTTATATTCACGCCGACATTCACACGCTAGAGCGGATTGAAATCATCCGTGACTTGCGGCTTGGTGCGTTTGATGTGCTGGTGGGTATTAATCTACTGCGCGAAGGTTTAGATATTCCCGAATGTGCTTTGGTGTGCATACTAGACGCAGACAAAGAAGGCTACTTGCGCAGTACGCGGTCATTGATTCAGACAATTGGCCGTGCGGCGCGTCATGTAGATGGCAAGGTTTTGCTTTTTGGTGACAAGGAAACCCGTTCGTTGCGAGCGGCGTTAGAAGAAACGGCACGGCGGCGTGAAAAGCAGCTTGCCTACAACAAGAAGCATGGGATTACGCCTGAGACGATCCGCAAGGGTGTAGAAGACATTATGGAAAGCGTTTTTGCGGCTGACCATGTGACTGTCAGCTTGGGTGCGAGCGAGCGCGAGGAGTTGCAGGGCAAGTCTTTGTCTGAAGTCTTGGAAGTTTTGGAGGCAGAAATGCACTCGGCGGCACAGGACTTAGAATTTGAAAAGGCGGCGGAGCTACGCGATGAGATTAAGCGTTTGCAGGAAAGCGACTTAGAGATTAGTAGTCGCCGTGCGTGGGATGGCACGGGCGATCTTGGTGCGGGCTATCGTGGCGGCGTGAAGGGAGCAAAACGCGGTGCGCCCCGTGCCAGAAAAAGAGTCAAACAAGCCGCTAGAAGCTAAAGCCAAGTAAAGTGAATCCGCAAACCGCAAGGTAAGATAATTCTATACAGCTAAGTAAAGTTAATCCGCAAACCAAGTTTTGCTTGCGGACAATTGCAAAGCAGCTTTTTCAGGGCTAGAAAATATTCCTATTCAGGGGTAGGAAATTAAGCTTCCAACGAGAGATAAAAACAATTCATAAAAATTCATCAAGGACAATTGCAAAGCAGCTTTTTTAACCCTGCTAGAAGCTGAACTGCTCGCGTAAAATGCGCTCGGATAGGTGTGCGTCTGGGTCAAACAGCAACGGCACAAAAGTTTTTCTGTCTTCCACCACCGACAGTGCCTTGACCGACTCCACTTCGTGAAAGTCAGCCGTGGCGTTGGTCTCGTGGCGGACTGGATCATTAACTTCAAAGGCAATCTTCGCCCGATGCGGTAGCAAAGCCCCCCGCCACCGCCGCGGACGAAACGGCGATATCGGAGTCACCGCCAGCAACTTGCTATCCATTGGCACAATCGGTCCGTGTGCCGAATAGTTGTAGGCAGAAGAGCCCGCAGGAGTCGCCACCAAGACTCCATCGCAAATCAGTGCATCAAGCTGTTCTTCGCCATTGACTAAAATCCGCACCGAAATCGGATTGCGATGACGGCGAAACAAAGTCACTTCATTAAACGCCGAAAACTTGTGTTTCTTGTCGTGAATATCAGTTGCAATCATCCGTAAGGGACGCAACTTCAAACGCCGTGCTTCGGCAATCCGTTGCGGCAAATCGGTATCAACAAAAGGATTTAACAAAAAGCCCAAGGTACCGCAATTAATTCCAAACACAGGAACAGGGCTTTCTTGTTCTAATCCTGCGTGCAAAGCTCTTAGCATCGTGCCATCGCCGCCCAGAACCACCACAGCATCGGCTTCTGCCTGTGGCACTTCGCCGTAGCGCGTCTTGTAGTCGGCATAGACTTCCTGTGCCTTAGCCGCAGACGAAACCACATAGGCAAGCTTGCGTGGCACGGGCATAGGCGTTTTGTCAGAAATGCTTGGCACGGGGTTTCCTTTGATTGAATGGCTTTGGTAGCAGTCTACAACAAACCCATATCGCGTAGCTCGCGCAGGATCTGCGGGTTTGTCTCCTGCTGGGAAGGCACTGCCTTGCCTGTCGCTGTGGCTTTTACGGCGGCTTCGTCCAGGTCGGGCGGGGCTTCTTCAGAGGCGAAGTACCGCCACCCCTGAAAAGCACGACACGGACGCGGAGCCACACGAATAAGCGGCGGGGCAAAAACAAACCGCACCGCCCGCGTACCATCATCGCGGACCACAGGAACAATATCACGCAATTCTTGGCGGGCTTGAATCAGGCCCTGAATCACCCAATAGATTGAGCCGCCCGCTAGCAGCTCGTCTTTACGCTTGGGAGCCATGCGCGTTCCGTGCCACGCTACGCCGTTGGCTGTGCGGTGCGTGGCTTGCCACTCCGCCAAGGATGACACGCTTTCACTGCCAACCGAAAGCTTGATAAGATGCAGTGCCATAAGAAAAAGCCTAACCCAAGAAAATTTAAAGAAAGATAAGCGTTGCCAAAGCCAAAAGCGAGAAAAATCCGACTGTGTCGGTGATGGTGGTGACAAACACGCCTGACGCAACAGCAGGATCCACACCCAGCCGTTGCAGAACAATCGGAATCAAGGCTCCTGCAAAGCCTGCGGTTACAATATTCACCAGCAGAGCCAAAGCCACGACAAGCCCCAACAGGGGAGCATGAAACCACACGGCTGACAGTCCGCCGACCAGAGCCGCCATGACCACGCCATTCAACAAGTTTATCAACAACTCGCGGCGCAAAAAACGCCAACGTTGTGGCCGCTCTAAGAGCCGTTGCGCCAAGCCACGCACTGCCACAGTCAAACTTTGCGTACCTGCATTGCCGCCAATGCTCGCGACAATCGGCAACAAGACAGCAAGGGCAATGTAGCCTTCAATGGTTTCCGAAAACGCGTCAATGACCGAAGCGGCAATTAAAATCGTGCCAAAGTTTAGTATCAGCCACGGCACACGGGCGCGCATTGTCACTAAGAGATCACCGAACAGCCCGCCATCTTGTACTCCGCCGAGTCGCATCATATCTTTTGACAGCTCTTCTTCAATGACTTCTACGATATCATCTGCGGTGATGACGCCGAGCAGTCTTCCTTCCCTATCTACAACAGGAGCCGTAACCAAAGCGTATTGCTTGAAAGTTCGTGCAACATCTTCTTGGTGTGCCGAAGCGGAAAGCGAATGAATTCGTGCGGTAAAAAGCTCGGTTAGGGGTGTGGGGCGTGGAGCTTGTAAAATCCGCGACAATGGAGTCCGCCCAATGGGTTTATAGTGTGCGTCTACAACGATCAGCTCGTAAAAGTCGTCGGTTAACTCTTTGCGGAAAGCGCGCATCCAATCAATGGTTTGTCCGACTGTCCAAGAGCGGGGCACGACAGGGACTTCGGTTTGCATTAATCGTCCTGCCGAGTCTTCAGGAAACACCATCGCCTGCTGAATATGCTTACGCACCCGCGGAGGCAAACGAGTCAGCAGATCATCGCGTGCGTCTTCGTCTAGGTTTTCAAAAACCGCCAGCGCGTCGTCGCTATCCAAGGAGGCAAGCGCGGCAATCACAGCGGCTTCGCCCAAATCAGACGCGGCTTGGGCGACAAGCGAGTCGTCTAGCCAGGCGAGCGTGGCGGCGGGAAATTTATCTCCCGCCAACTGCAGGAGCAATTTGCGCTCGTCAGCGTTGAGCGATTGATAGACATAAGCCGCTTCGCCCGGATGAAATCCGTGCAAATCATCTAGCAGCTCGGGAGGCAAAGTTGGCGTGGTGGCGGCTTGGCTTTCCGCTTCTGCGTCTGCGTCTGCGCTTGTGCCTGTGCCTGCGCCTGCGTCTGTGTCTGTGGTGGTTTCTGGGTCTGCCTGTGCTTCTTGTGCTTCTTGTGCTTCTTGAATTTCGTCTAGAGCCGCGACAAGCTGCTCCAGCCATTCGGGCGCGATGGCACTGGCGAAATCACGGGTTTCGTGGCTATGCTGGTCAGGAGTGTTCATAGGCTTCTAAACTATAGGCGATTATGCAAAAAGAGAAATTCGCGTTATCTGCTGTGGCTGTGCGCCACTCTGCTGAGTTGCAGGGGTATCCGCAGGCGGTGGCGGCGATGGAGTCGCGGGTGGCGGAAATCTTAGCGGGCACTGCGCCTGAGCTTCTGTGGTTCTTGGAACACCCTGCCTTATACACGGCGGGCACCAGTGCCGATGACGCGGAGCTGCTGAACCACGACTTGCCTACCCACCGTAGCGGACGCGGCGGACGCTGGACCTACCACGGCCCAGGCCAGCGGGTTTGCTATGTGGTCTTGGACTTGCGCACTCGCCAGCGTGATGTGCGGGCGTATGTTTGCGCTTTGGAGACTTGGTTGAAGTCTGCGCTTGCCGAGCTTGGAGTGCGGGCTGAGTCGCGCACGGGGCGGATTGGCTTGTGGGTTACCTGTGCTGATGGCAGTGAAGAAAAGATAGCGGCTTTGGGGGTTCGGGTTCGCAAGTGGATTGCGTATCATGGTGTGGCATTAAATGTGGCTCCGAACTTGGAGCATTTTGCGGGTATTGTTCCCTGTGGCTTGGCGGGGTATGGCGTGACTTCGCTTGAAGCTTTGGGAGCTGAAACTTCGCGGGTTCGTATTGATGAAGTTTTGGCTAAGACTTTTGCTGAGACTTTTGGCGTGACTTTGGAGTCCGAGTCGGGTTAGTGCGGACAAATTGTAAATTGGCTTTTTTGGCAAGTTTTTTCTGCTTGGAGTTAAAATTCTATTTTTACAGAACAGGCTAGAAAATTCTTTTCTCACGAAGTGGATTTGCGGATAATTGCAAAGCGGCTTTTTCAGGGCTAAGAAATATTCCTATTCAGGGGTAAGGAATTAATCTCCCAACGAGAGATAAAAACAATTCATAAAAATTCATCAAGGACAATTGCAAAGCAGCTTTTTGTGTCTTTTATGTGGTTTTATGGTTTGAGTCTTTAGGCTTGTCTTATAGATATGTTTAATAGCACGAAAGCTGAATCTATCACTGCTTAAATATAATTCACACAAAAAATTCGTTTGCGGATAATTGCAAAGCGGCTTTTTCAGGGTTAAGAAATATTCCTATTCAGGGGTAGGGAATTAATCTCCCAACGAGAGATAAAAACAATTCATAAAAATTCATCAAGGACAATTGCAAAGCAGCTTTTTTATTCTTTCGCGTTTTATTCTTTTGCGGCGTGGCGAGCGGCAAGGATAGCTTGTTGCTCAGGAGTCGCTTCTGTTTGATAGCGTTCTTTCCACAAGCCGTAGGGCATACCGTAGATGATTTCGCGGGCTTGTTCTTTAGACAGGGTTACGCCTTCTTGTGCAGCGGCTTCCTGATACCACTTGGATAGACAATTGCGACAAAACCCTGACAGAGTCATCAGGTCAATGTTCTGCACTTCTGTGTGTTCCTGAAAGTGCGCGACCAGCCTACGAAACGCCGCCGCTTCTAGCTTCTCACGCACAGCTTCGGGCAGTTGTTCGGGCATTTTTTCGTCTCACTTGTTTTTATGTGGCTTTGTGTGGCTTTATGAATTGTTAGCAAGGCTTAGAGTGTAGCACAGCAAAATTTTTTGCCTTGTCGCACCACCTTGCCTTGGTACCGTACCTTCAAGCTTTATCTCCAACTCTATCTCGGACTCTATCTCGGCCCAGGTGCAAGCGGCTTGGCAGTCATCTTACGCAAGCCCGACCAAGAGAAAATAATAAGGGCAATCCAGATACACAGAAAGGTAAAGCCCAGCACAGGCGTGAATGGCTCCTTGAGAATAAAAGTCGCAACCAGAAAAATCAGACTCGGACCGATATAACTCATAAAGCCAAGCGTAACATAACGCAAAACATTATTCGCCGCATAAAACAAAACCAAAGGCAAAACACTTGCAACACTCAAACCCAAAAGCAACCAAGAAAGATCTGCATTTCCTGGCGTGAGAAATTTATTCTCGCCAAAAAGATGCAAAGCAACAATCCAAGTCAAAGCACACGGAGTCGCAATAATCATCTCGCCACAGATCCCTTCAAGCGGCTTGGGCTTCATCCGCTTGCGCATCATTCCGTAGATGGCAAACGATATACCCACCGCTAGCGAAATCCACGGCAGTCTGCCTTCTGAATAGGCAAGGGCTCCGATACCAATCGCGGAAATCACAATCGCCAAAACTTCCAAACGCCGCAGTGGCTCGCGCAAGACCACAAAGCCCAAAAACGCCATCAGCAAAGGCAAAAGGTAATAGCCAAGCGAAACTTCTAAAACTGCTTCAATAAAAATCGCATAGACATAGACATACCAGTTGGTCACAAGCAAAGCCGCCGAGATAAACAGCAAAATAAAATTCGCAGGCGTAAAAGTTTCGTGAAAGAAATCAGACAGGCGATTCCGCCACGCAACAATCGCAAGAGCCAAAAGCCCCGACCAGACAATACGATGGGCAATCAGCTCACCCACCGAGACGCGGTCTTTTAGCAGATAGATGTAAAGCGGGAAAAATCCCCAGAAGGCGAAGGCACCAACTCCGCATAGAAAGCCACGCAGAATGCGCAGGCGGGTCTGCTGTTCGGCTTCGGAAAGATTACTCACTTGCCCCCGCTACCTTTTGCGGAGGCTTAATCGGTGGAGCAACAGAAGGCCAGCCACCAGGGCCAGTCGGTGGAAGATCATAGTTCGGAGCAACAATCGCCAAACGTGGTGGCGGTGCATTTTCACACCGCAACAGAGCGGCTTCACAGGCTTTCAGCGAAGTAATCTTTTTGTCGCCCCGCGTTTTTTGGATTCGTGCGAAGGTGCGGGCGCGTTCTTGGTCAAAGACTTTTAGTTCGGCGAGGCGAAGATTGCGTCCGCTTGGCAGATCCACCCGTGACGGATTGACTTGCTTGCCGTCTAAAATTATCTCGTAGTGTAGGTGTGGCCCCGTAGAGCGACCCGTTGAGCCGACAAAGCCAATTACCTGTCCTTGGCTGACTTTTGCACCGCGTTTGATTCCTGCGGCGTAACTACTCAAGTGGGCGTAGGCGGTTTTGTATGAACCCGCGTGGCGAATACGGATATAATGCCCGTAGCTGCCGTTGCGTCCGGCGGCTTCGATTGTGCCACTGCCTGCGGCGTAGATCGGTGTGCCTGTTGGTGCGGCAAAATCTACGCCGCGATGCATCTTGTTGTAGCCGAGAATTGGGTGCTTGCGCATTCCGTAGCTGGAAGACAAACGCGCACCATCAATCGGAGTGCGCATAAGTCCTTTGCGCGAAGATCTGCCTTCGCTGTCAAAGTATTCAATGCCTTCGTTCGGATCATTGTACGCCCAAACGACATGCCGCTTACCGCGCAAGATTAACTCGCCGTAGAGTAAATCGCCGTTGCCGATGGTGCTGCCTTGATCGTCTGTCCAGGTTTCGTAGAACAGGGCGAAGCTATCGCCAGGGCGAATATCGCGTTGGAAGTCTACGGTGAAGCTGAAGATGTGGATCATCCGTGCCAGTACGGGCAGGGGTACCTTGGCATCAACGGCGGACAAGTACAGGGACGAGCGAATTTCTCCTTCTGCCCAGTGTGAGTCGACTGACCAGATTTTTTCTGAGCGTTCGGCGATGTAATTTCCAGCCGCGTCGTGGCGGACAGTAACCCGCACAGTTGGCTCAGGGTCAAAGACAAGTGTGCGCAAAGAAGAAGACTCACCCGCCACAGGACGCAAAACAATTCTCTGTCCTGCCCGCAGTTTGCGCGGATTGTACACTTCACGCAAAGCTTCTACGATGGCTTCGCTTTGTTCGCGGTCAATTCCAGACTCGACGAGCAAGCCCGACAGGGTATCGCCACGGGCTAAGGAAATAACCAGTTGTTGGTCTTGTTCCCAGACTTCTAGCTTGGCTAGGCTTTCGGTTTCAACGAACCGCCAGCTGAACAAGCGCGCGGGAGACTCCACGCTGTCAGACTGCAAAGAAAAAGAGCGAATTAACGATTGGCTTTCTTCACGCGGTTTAAACTCGGGGCTTTTCTGCCAGGCGAAACCCGTAAGAAACAGAATTCCTGCTGTGGCGACCAGCGAGCCGTTTTGCCAGTTCAGCCAACGCGGACGATGCACCCAGCCAAGCCGTAGCAATAGTCCGCGTAGGAAGACGAGCAGAAAGGCGAAGGCGGTGAATTTGAGCCAAGCCAATCCGCGGGCGATTTTGCGCGGAATGTCTGCGAGCCAAGCGATGGTGCGTCCCGCTGTTCGTGTGGCTCGGGTGCTGTAGAACCAGCCATAGGCGAGCAGGGCGATGAGCCAATCCGAGGGTTTTTTGCGGGTTTTGCCCATATTCGTATCGCGGAGTCGGCTCACAGAATCGGCTCAAACGCGCCCATTAGCAAAGAAAGGCACGGATGGCGGGTTATGTCAGGAAGCGATTTGCTCCGAGCAGGTAGCGAATCACCGCCATAAATAGCCTGAATTTCAACTTATTTCAAGGCAAGCCGCAGGATGGGGCTAGGGCAAGCCACAGGGTAAGGCTAGAGTAAGGCACAGGATAAGCCGAGAGTAAGCCGCAGGGTTAGATGGGGCTTAGGCGGGGTGTGAGCCAGCTAAGGCGTGAGATACGCGGCTTTTCTGCTCCTTGATTTGCCCTACACTATTTGCCCTAACACTATTTGCCTACACTTTGCCCTACACTTTTGCCTACAGTGTGGGAGGAAAGTTTGCTTTATCTGGGCGGGGGTTAATCTCTCCTGTTTGGCTTATGGTTTGATGGAGCGCAATTCTGGGGGGTTTCTATGGCTGATAGCGGCAGGCGAGCGGATTTGGGCTGGAGACTTCCTGCCCTGATTATTTTGGCGGGGTGTTTAATTTCGCTACTCGGATTTGGCCCCCGTTCGGCGTTGGGTTTATTTTTGCCGCCGATGACGGAAGCGCGTGGCTGGGGGCGTGAGCCCTTTGCTTTTGCCTTGGCGGTGCAGAATTTGTTGTGGGGTGCGACTGTACCGATTGCGAGTGCATTGTCTGACAGGTTTGGTCCGCGGCGGGTGATTGCGCTCGGAGCGGTTTGCTATACCCTTGGCTTGATCTTGATGGCGCATGTGGAGTCACCTGTCTTGCTTATGCTTACAGCAGGAGTGCTTACAGGTACGGGAATTGGTTTTTCGTCTTTTTCTATTGCGATTTCGGTTTTGGCGAAGGTGATGGATCCGTCGCATCGTTCGTTGGCTTTGGGGCTTGGTACGGCGGCGGGTTCGTTGGGGCAGGTTTTGTTTTCTCCGTTTGGACTTTTCTTAATCGGCGGCTTTGGCTGGCAGACAGGCCTATACGGATTTGCCGCTATGACAATGCTGATGGTGGCTTTGGTGTATGTGTTTCCTGCGACAGATCCGACTCCTGCTGACGAGAAGACGAGTCAAAGTTTGCGCGAAGCCTTGAGCGAAGCTTTGCACCATCGCGGATTTATTCTGCTGACTTTTGGCTTTTTTGTCTGTGGCTTTCATGTTGCTTTCATCACGGTGCATATGCCTGCTTATGTGCGTGACTTAGGGCTTCCTGCTGCCATCGGGGCCATTGCCCTATCTTTGATAGGCTTATTCAACATTATCGGCTCGGTGGCGGCAGGTGCCATCGGACAAAAATACAGCAAGCGCATATCGTTAAGCGGCATTTATTTCTTGCGTACTGTGGCGATTGTGTTGTTGCTGGTCTTGCCGAAGAACGAGATAACAATTCTGCTTTTCTCCGCCGCTATGGGATTACTTTGGCTGGCGACTGTTCCTTTAACTTCGGGAATTGTTATGCAGGTGTTTGGTGTGCGTTATCTGGCGACTCTATTCGGCGTGGTGTTTTTTAGCCACCAAGTCGGAAGCTTTTCAGGCGTGTGGCTTGGTGGCTGGCTATACGATCGGTTCGGCTCATACGACGCGATGTGGTATGCGGCGATTTTCTTTGGCATAGCCGCGACGATTGTGCATCTACCGATAGATGAACGCCCCTTGAAGCGTCTGCGTCCTGCCCCTGCGTGAAGGAGTCTAAACCCGCACTGCAACCAAACCCCACAGACAAGCCCTACGGAGCGTCTGCGTGCCGATCTGTGGGCGAGTCGGTAATCTGAACCACAAGCGAGCTTATCGCATCCAAAGGCACGACAAAGCGGCTTTGTGGCTTGTGGGCGATGGTGATGGTGACGAATTCTGTGTCTTCGTCTAAGTCGTCAGCCTTGACCTTAATGCTGTGGCTGGCGGAAAGCTCTCCCGCAGGAATGGTAATCACTGCCCGCCGTGTGTCTTCGTAATCGCTTCCGCGTTTTGCTGAGTCGTATTTGGTGCCGATTTTCAGCGGCACTTCTATATCTTTAGGGTGGCGGGCGAGCAAGGATAGAGTCGCTACGATATCGCTGGTACCGCTTGTGGGTTCTTCTACGCTTGCGGGTGCTGAGAGAAAAACCGCAGGCGGAGATATTCCTTGCGGCTGAATAAAATAGCCCTTTTCGCGTTGGTGGGTGGTGAAGCCTTGCGGAAGCGTTCCGAAGCGGACAAAGAAAAGCTCGTGCGGCTCGTCTGCGTCATCATCGGCAAGGAGTTCAATCGGAAACTCGCTAGTAAAAAGCCCAGACCTACCATCACCAACAATATTTACTTCAACGGTTTTTTGTAGGGCGATTAAGTCTTTGTTGATTTCGGCGCGTCCGAAGATTCCGCGATGTTTTTTGATATGGATTGGCACGATATAATCGCGCTTAAAGCCTTCGGCGGGGGGCTGATCATAGCTGATGATAAACGGAATACGCAGTATCACGGGTGCATCGCCTTGAGCGGGTTCTTGCGGTATTACATAGTGCTCGTATTCTCTGGTGTAGGGAACAAATTCAAGCAAAGCCGCGTTTTCTTCGGGCGTATGCAAAGTTAGATGCACTGCCGACTTGCCCGCCACCACAAGAAGCGGAGTCGTTTGATTGGCAAACAGCGATTCAACACTTTCTTGCAGGGGAAACGGATCTATTTCTAGGGTAACCATTTCGCCATCGCGGCGTACTTGGTGGGCGGCAACTTGAAAGTTTTTGCTGAAGCTGTAGCCATCTTGACTGCGTTGTAGAAGCATTTCGTAGCAATTGTCTTGCAGGCGATTCAGTTCTGAAAATTTGTCTAAGAGCTTAAACGAATTCTGCAGGTCTGTACCCTTACTCGCAATAAGCCGCAGATGGGTTTCTATTGCCTGGACTCCATCTGGAAATTTTAGTGCGACATCATCACCACCGCCGAGCGTTTGGTCTGCTCCAAGGTTTAGATACTGGGCGTGGGCTTTGATGGTGACAGCAACGGGCAGGTTTCCTGTGGGCGAGTCGCCGTTGTGTTTTTTTCCGTAGAGAATATGGTTTTGCTGTGCCGCCATCGCAATAGGGGTAGCACTATTGCCCTGCGTCTTCTCAACGATGCTGAAACGAAAGGCGATGACTTTTGTGGCGTTGCTGTTCTTACCTTTGGCGGCGAGAAGAAAGTGGGCGCGGACAGCCTGCGGGGCAATATCCAACGTGCTGACGGCGGCGGTGGTGCCGATGGAGTCCGCGTGAATCGGACGCAAAACCAGAACCACGCGTTTTTGCGGTGCGTCTTCGGCGCCGATGATGTTAAAGACAATATCCAGCCAGGTTTCTTCTTCTGACGCAGGAATTACAAAATGCTCGGCACTCGGCAGACGCAGATCATTCAGGTACAACGCGGCGATGGTGTAATCATCAGGGATTTTTGCCTCTCCTTCTAGCAACAACTGATAGGCGAAGCTGTGCGGCACCTTGTCAAAAACAATGCGAAAGGTAATCTGCTTACTCCCCTGCGCACTCGGACGCACAATAGCAGCCCGCTCAGACAACAGCGTGCCATCGGTGGCAAGCAACTGCACACTGGTATAGGGCGGAAGCACAAAAGTAGGCGGCACACTAGCCGTGGTTACACCCTTGTCGGCGGTTGAGCCTTCAAAGTTGTCTTCGGCTTTGGCACGATGCACAAGAATTCGCCCTTCGCGTTCAACAGGACTCCACAGGTCTAGCGTTTTTGCCGACTGCGAATTTTTGTCCGCTACGGGGGGCAGCTGAAATTCAAAACCAAACTGTGCCGACTTACCAGCATTCACCAAAAGCGAATGCTTTTCATACCCTGCTAGTACCGCCAAATGCGGATTTAACCGATAGCGCAAAGCCAGATCCGCCGAATTTCCTGAGTCACTAGCAATAGAAGTTCCCGCCCCACGACTGCTACCAACTTGCCAACGCACAAAGTTGGCTTCAGCCGAAACCCGTCCGCCGAGTTCTTGCTTGAGTCCAAGCGCATAACCTTTGAGCGTTATTTCCTGCCGCCTGTCAAAACCCGTGCGGTGTTTTGTGAGCGGCAAATAAACTTGCGCGGTTAGAGTCGTCTGCTGGTGCCGCAACTCACCACCAAGCCCAAGTCTCTGGTGTCCGTGGCTGCCATAGTCAAAAAAACTGGCGAAACCGACTTGCGTGCTGCGGCTTTCATCCACAAACCGCCGATGGACAAGCCCAAGCGAGAAATCTCGGCGGTTATCATCTTTGCCCGCCTGAAAATCTTCGTGCCTACCCCGCCAAAGATACAGCGAAGGTTGCAGAAATGTTGCATTGTGCTTGCCCTGATGCACAGGCACAGAAAGAGTTAATTCTCCCTGCAAAGATTTACTCCACACCAAAGACGAACGCAGACGAAAGTTTTCACCCAGCGAGACTTGTCCCTGCTTTTCAAGTTGCGAGACAGCGAAGTTAAGAGCTTTACTTTGCGTGGCGCCCCGCAAATAGCGTTGCAGAGCCAAACCATCACCCCCCGAAGCCGTGCCATCAAGCGCGGAAACTTCCAGCGGCGTATCGCCTTCTAGGGTGAGCGGAACTTCAGCCTGCGCCTGATGGGGTATCGCTAGGACGAGAAAAATTACAACAAGACTGCACAGCCCAAGCCAGCGGCCTGCGCCAAAAGTTGAACGAGCGAGCATTTTTCTGTAGCACCATCTTTGTTCCTCTGGATAAGGCTTTCAGACGGGTAGCTTCCTTCGGGGTTGGAGCCACACTTAAGCAGAACAACAAGCAGAACGGGTTTGTGCCCTACGGGGTCTTGAAAACCTGACGCAGATGCCACTAGAACAGCCTGAAGTGCCGCTCTGCCAAAGTATGACAAGAAAGTGCGTAAATACCTTAAGTTGATAACTATTTCTAGACAAATTCGCAAAAACTTGAAAATTTATTTTTTCCTTTATGGCAAATTTAGCAAAATCAACAAAAACCACTTATAGTTGTTCCAATAACCCTTCTAATTCCCCCTGCTTTTTACGTGCCCTTGCGGACACTTTTGCCCCGCTGGGCAAGCCGCTACTTCCCCGTCTTCTAACTACCCTGATTCCTAAGCCGCAGAAAAATGGGTAAGTGTTGGGCTTTCTCGCAACATTTAATTTACGCACCCTTGCGGGTGCTTTTGCTCGCGCAAGCGCGAGCGTCCGCTTCGCTCCGCTCGTTTCACTCCGCTATGCTCGCGCTCGTGCCCCTTTTTTGTGCGTCCTAACGGACGCGTTGGCGTGGCTCGGCAAGCTTCGCCACGCGGGGCACTCGGTGGGTCTTCGTCTCCACAATAGGAGCCAGATAATCCCACTAATCTTACGCTCCCCCCATTAGGGGCTTCGGCTCAATTAACCCTCCACTGAAACTATGGGGCGTGGCGGTTGGAGGAAGCAACAAAGGCTGGCACGAATGCCGCACCGCAAGGTGCCCGCTACGCTCGCGCTCGTGCCCTACGGGCACTCGGTGGGTCTTCGTCTCCATAATGGGACCAGATCATCCCACTAATCTCACGCTCCCCCAAGGCGAGCCAGCTTTGGCAGTTAGGGGGGTGATTACCCCCTATTCGGTTGGGCTTTGGTCTTTAGGCTCTTTGTCGGTTTCAGGGAAGATTTTGTTAATCCACTTTTGTCGCTTCCCTAAAACTTTCATCTTAATCTCAATTTTTTTGGAATCTGTAACTACAATTTCAGGGTAATCACCCTTTAACAAATTTCTTGCAAAGCTAGACATAGAAAAAACATAAAGCCGATCAAAATCTTCACTCACACGCCTTCCTTTCTTGGGAAGCTTGCTATCGTTCTTGCCGAGAAGCTTTAAGTTAAAGAATTCATCTGAATGGAAAAATTCATCTATATCATCATATTCAATTGCTTCTTTATATTCGCCTACTTCTGGGCGCGGATAAAGTGCAAACCAGTAGCAAATTAGCGGACATATTTTAACTGATTTTTCTTCAGATAAATTTCTTTCTTCTATGACATCATCTCCTTTCTTTTTTACGAACTTCCCTCTTTCTACAAGATTACCTTTCTTCTTTCTTACAGAGAAACTATATTCCTTTGTATATTCTTTTTCATATTCTTTTATGAAAGGTTTACGCCTATTGAAACCTTCTGTCATATTTAAAATCACTTTTCCTAAGGCACGGTTGTTTGGTTCGTAAGAAATTTTACTTTTGCTGCTTCTTAAAATTCTTTTCCATTCGCATATATTTTCTTTTTTCTCTTCTTCTGTGAAACCCTTTCCACGCTTTAACTCAATGTCTTTCAATTTTTCACTTCCCTCAGGAATATGGCAAGCCCTAAATTCACTTTTAAATCTTTCAAATCTTACTTCATTCCACTTGTTGTCTTTTATGCAAAGGTCTATGTCTTCTCCGCCAATAGCGTGTGCACTCCAATTTTTAATTTCTGTTTGGAAATAATAGATAGGCCCGCCTTTCTTCTCCGTATCAACCCTAATCCAAGCGTCTAACCGATTTCCTTTTTGTTTTCTTCTGCTACACAGATTTTCTAATACCTTAAAGCCGTATCCTTGTGCCTCGCAATAAACACGTAGAAGTGCAATCGCTAATTCCTCACCAAAGATGGATACCAAGGCAGTCGCGTGGCCTTGGCTTTTATCATCTTTCTTGTCAAAAAAGGTGACCAGTTCTGTAAGGTCTAAATCTAAGCTTTGAAGCTCGTTTTTTGCGGCTTCATTTTTTCCTATTTCACCTTCCTGTGTCTCACTCATTTGACTCTTCTCCTGTTGGGGTGGGGTGGGGGTGGGGTTTTGTATTATAGTGGGGGGTGGGGGTTGGGACAAGGTTTAGGGGTTAGCAGGGAATGCAAGCAGAAGTTGCTTATAGGTGGTGGGGGGGGAAGGTACGCTCGCGGGGGCGAAGGTCACGGGGATTGCGAAACCTTGCGCTCGTAATTGCTGCAGTCTTGTCGTTGCCGATGGTCGCTGTGGTCGTGCTCGCGCTCAACAGTGAAAGCCAAGCTTGGGCACACTTGACGCAAACCGTACTGCCGCTCTGGACGCTCAACACAGCTCTGCTCGCACTCGGTGTCGCTGGTGGAGTGCTGTTGCTCGGGGTACCTCCCGCTTGGTTGGTGACCCGCTATCGCTTCCCGTTGCGCGGCTTGTTGGAAGTTACGCTGGTGCTGCCCTTGGCGGTACCTCCGTACATTGCGGCTCTGGCTTTGTCGTGGCTGCTAGACGGAGCAGGGCCCATACAAAACGCTCTACGCCGCATCTTTCAACTGCACGGAGAAGTCTTGCCGCCGCTACACTCGCTTGGCGGAGCTGTGTGCTTGCTGTCGCTCGCGCTCTATCCGTATGTTTATCTGCTCGCCCGCAAAGCCTTTCTTGGGCAAGGACGCAACACGCTTGAAGTCGCGCAGTGCTTGGGTGCATCTCCGTGGTCGCTGTTTTGGAAAGTCGCCCTGCCCATCGCCCGTCCCGCTCTGGTCGCTGGCGTAGCACTCGCACTAATGGAAACTCTCGCCGAATACGGCGCACTAGAATTGCTCGGCGTTCAAACCTGGACCACCGCCATCTTCCGCGCTTGGTTCGGTTTCGGTGACCTAACCGCCGCCGCCCGCCTGTCGTGTCTGCTTTTGTTAGTGGTAGCCTTGCTCATGGCTTCAGAAAAGTTGGCACAGCCACAACGGCTCGTCGCTGGACGGGCTTCAAAAGCTCCCAATGCCATCGGACTCAGCAACAGCAAAGCCTACGCCGCCGCCGCCATCTGCGCCTTGCCTCCGCTGCTCGGATTTGTCCTGCCCGCCCTGACCCTGCTGTGGCTCGCCTGGCGGACAGGGCTGAACGATCCGCTCGTCATAGAAAATCTGCTCCCCGCCGCCCGCACCAGTGCCACGCTAGGACTCGCCGCTACCCTGCTCATCTTGCCTCCTGCCTTGCTCATCGCCTACGCCCTGCGCAGTGGAGCAGCGTCAGCCGTGCCAGACCCACTCGCCTTCTGGCGGGGAGCAACACAGGTAACTCCGCAGAGTGGCGATCCGCTCGGCAGACTCGCCGCCCGAGTCGTGTCACTCGGATACGCAACACCCGGCGCAGTCATCGCCATCGGAGTCATCGCCGTCTTCGTCGGCTTAGACCATATTTTGCTGTGGTTCGGTTGGGACTCGCAAATCTCGTGGCTAACCCTTAGCGTCGTCGGTCTGCTCTTCGCCTATCTAGTGCGCTTTTCCACCATCGCACTGGAAACCATAGACGCAGGACTCGTGCGCATTCGTCCGAGCCTAGACGATGCAGCCCGCGGACTCGGACGCACAGAATTCCAAACCCTGCTGTCAGTACACTTGCCCATCTTGCTACCCAGTCTGCTCACCGCCGCACTAATCGTCTTCGTAGAAGTGCTAAAAGAACTGCCCGCAACTCTGCTCATTCGTCCCTTCGGAGTAGAAACACTCGCCGTGCAAGCCTGGTCTCTCGCCGACGACGAACGACTCGCCGATGCCGCCCTGCCCGCCTTGCTTATCGTCGCAACAGGATTACTACCAATCGCTCTACTTATGCGGATCACCCGCAAGCACTTGTCGTAAAAGCTGCTTTAATTATGTCCTTGATGGAATCTTTATCGGCAAGTGTTTTTTGCTGGCAATTATTTTTTTGCTAGCAATTATTTTTTCATCTGTAATTGTTTTTTTGTTTGATAAACCCGCCTTAGAAAAGCTGCTTTAATTATGTCCTTGATGGAAAAGTTGGCTTAATCTTATCCTTAAAAGTTTTGTATAAACCTGTTCAGAAAATTTGTGCTTAACTTAACCTGTAAAACTTGTTCTAACTTGTCGCAGAAGACTCGGCTTAAACTTGCCTTAAAAAAGCTGCTTTAATCTTGTTCTAGAAAGTTTGCTTTAATCTTGTCCTAGAAAGCTTGGTTTAGTCTTGTCCTTGAAGGCGCAGGTGGCTCACGGCCAGCCCACAGAGTCATACAGCCGTTGCGCAATAGGCTGATTTTCTCCATAGACCGAAACATTAATCTCGCTCGTCTTATGCACTCCAAGTCGCTCCAACACAGGAGCCACCGCAACACCCAAAACCACAGGATATTCATTGTTCGCCTCACTAAACACCAATTGCGAGTCTTCCGTAGCTAAAAACTCCAAGTAACGAATTGCCGCCCGCTTGTTTTTTGCCGAACGTAATACACCCGCTCCCGAAATGTTGGCATGCACTCCCATATCGCTTTCGCCAAGCCACAAAGGCTTAACCACTTCAGTCACAGCCCTGTCTTCAGGCTTGTCAGACGCCAACAAACGCGCATAGTAGTAGTGATTGCCTATAGACAAATCGCACACCCCCGCCGCAACAGCACGTATCTGATCGGTATCTCCGCCCGATGGATCGCGTGCCATATTGTCGCGAATGGCTTGCGCCCATTCAGTAGCTTTCGCTTCACCCCATAGCTCCACGAACGAAGCCAAGAGCGACAAGTTGTAAATGTTAGACGATGAACGCACACAAATCTTACCCTTGAAACGCGAGTCGGCTAAATCCTGCCACGAAGTCGGCGGCACACGAACCCGCGCAGGATTGTAAAAAACAATACGATTGCGAGTCGCAAATCCGAACCACAAGCCTTCAGGGTTGCGATACTTCTCAGGAATGCGACTCGTCAAAACAGATGAAGACACAGGCTGAAACAAATCCGCTTCCGCCGCTCGCCACAAGTTGCCTGCATCCACCGTGATGAACAGGTCAGCAGGACTATTCTCGCGCTCTAACTTTAGACGCTCCAACAACACCGAAGTCTTGCCTTCCAAGGTGCGGATTTTTATACCCGTCTGGGCTTCAAACCGCTCGTACAAGATCTTGTCCGCAGGATAGTGCCTGCCGCTGTAGATGTTTAACACTTCCTGCGCCTGCACCTGATGGGGAGCAAGTAAGCCCCACAAAGTCAAGGGCAAAGCCAGTAGGCACGTGTAGAAAAGTCTTTTGTAGGGTTTGGCTGTCATTTGTCGGCTCCTATGGTGGGGGCTATTGGGGGCTTGGCTAGGGGCTTGCTGTGGGCTTGGCTAGGGGCTTGCCGTGGGCTTGTTGTGGGCTTGGTTTAGCGTTTCCTTATTGCGAATGAATATCAATAGCAATTAGATGAAATCCTGTCAAGCAGGAAAGCACAGCAAAACAACTTGCGGCTCGCCTAGCAATTAGCAAGCCAGATCTGCCACAAAGCCCACACAAGCAGACATAAAAACCCCGCAAAAAAGGGCTATAGTGGGGCAAATTATTGCTTCGCCTGCCACCTTGATTTGGAGATTTCCGTGAGCCAAGCCAGTTCATCTACGGCGCGTCGTATCCACCCTGGGGCGGGACGGCGCAAAGCCCTGCATGCTCCACGCGGACGCAACACCGAGCCGCAAGCCCGCCAAGAAATACAGACTCTGCTCGGAAACACAGCACCCGAACGCGCACTGCTGATTGAATACCTGCACCGCATACAAGACGCACACGGACAACTCGAAAACCGCCACTTGGTCGCGCTCGCCGAGTTGTTGCGTATCCCCATGGCGGAGGTATACGAAGTTGCATCCTTCTACGCCCACTTTGAAATCGTAGAAGACGGAGAGTCGGCTCCTGCTTTAACTCTGCGGGTCTGCGACTCGCTGACTTGCGAGATGAATGGTAGTGCCGCGCTGCTAGAAACTTTACAGCGCGATGCACCCGAAACTGTGCGCGTGGTTCGTGCGCCTTGTATGGGGCGGTGTGCTGACGCTCCTGTTGTTGCCTACGGACACGAGAATTGCCCCGCAGGGAAAGCAGAAGAAGTCCTGCAGAAAGCAAGCGCGTTGGCACGGAATAACAATAGCGGTAGCGCAAATCACAGCAATAGCCGCGATGCACAGCACAGCAATGGTGTGCACGGAGTGCATCATGTAGCGGCTCCTGCAGAAGCACAAGACTTCGCCGCCTACGAGTCCGCAGGCGGATATAACTTGCTACGGGCTTGTTTGCAAGGCAAGCACACAGCCGAAGCGATGATTGCGCGTTTGTCCGACTCGGGTTTGCGCGGACTGGGCGGAGCAGGCTTTCCAGCAGGACGCAAATGGCAAGCCGTGCGCGATGCGGCAAACAAACACGGCTTGCCTCCACTCTTGACGATTAACGCCGACGAAGGCGAGCCAGGCACTTTTAAAGATCGCTACTGCTTGAGCGAGACTCCGCACCGTATGTTGGAAGGCGCGTTGATTGCAGCTTGGGCAGTAGGATGTGAGTCAGGCTATATCTATTTGCGCGATGAATATCCTGAGCTGCATAGCCTGCTGGCGCGTGAGCTGGCAGAAATACGCAAAGCAGGATTAGACAAACACTGTCCGCTCGTCGTAAGACGCGGAGCAGGCGCATACATCTGCGGCGAAGAGTCAGCCATGCTGGAGTCCATTGAAGGCAAACGCGGATTGCCCCGCCACCGTCCGCCATTTATCGCCGAAGTCGGCCTGTGGGGCAAGCCGACTCTAAACCACAATGTTGAAACGCTGTGGTGGCTTCCTGAGATTTTAGAGCAGCCCGACGGCTGGTTTGCCTCCCACGGACGGCGCGAACGCACAGGCTTGCGCCTTTTCTCAGTGTCAGGACGAGTCGCCGAACCCGGCGTCAAACGCGCTCCCGCTGGCATCAGCCTAACCGAGCTGATAGACGAATTCTGCGGCGGAATGGCAACAGGACACAAACTACGCGGCTACCTGCCCGGCGGAGCTTCAGGCGGCATTCTACCCGCCTCCCTGGCTGACCTACCCCTAGACTTTGACACCCTGCAACCCCACGGCTGTTTCATCGGCTCTGGTGCCGTCGTAGTGCTGTCAGACCAAGATGATCTACGCGCCGCAGTGCGCAACTTGATGCGCTTCTTTGAAGACGAGTCGTGCGGACAATGCACTCCGTGTCGCAACGGCACGGAAAAGATTTCACAGTTGCTACTGCAAAGCGATTGGAACAAAGAGTTGCTAGAAGACTTAGCCACCGTAATGGCAGACGCTTCAATCTGCGGCCTCGGCCAAGCCGCCGCCAACCCTGTCCTGTCTTTGTATAGGCACTTCCCTGAGGAATTTTCCTAATCCGAAAAGTTTGCTTAAAAATTTTTGCCTAAGAAGTTTATATAAGCCGAATCAAAATAAAATGTGGTATGGTCAGCCAGAACGAAGGGAGAATGATTCGTGTCGTTAGCTGTCCGCACTTCTAAAAAGCCCGCCCACAAACAAGGCAAGGCGCAAGTCAGAGAGCAACGCGCCCAGATACAAGGGCAAGTGCGCACCAATGGCATTTCTAGACCGCAGATTGCCAAGCCGCGTATCTGTAAGTCTGACTTTAGAAAGTTTTTGCGCGGGCTTGACGAGGGAAGCACTGACCTTGTGCTGACTGACCCACCCTACGCCATCAGCCGCGAGACGGGCTTTAAAAACATCGGCAAGAATAGCGTGGAGCGATTCGCCGTCTCCATGGATTTCGGCCCGTGGGACGCAAAACCCATTGACCTTGCCGCCTTATGCGACGAATCGTACCGCGTATTGCGCCACGGCGGCACTGCCATCATCTGGTACGACCTGTGGAAACTCTCAGACCTGCGCAACGCTATGGCAGAAGCAGGATTCAAGATGATCCGCCTGATTATCTGGCAAAAAACCAACCCCGTGCCGCTCAACCAGAGTGCAACCTATCTCTCTAACAGCCGCGAAATCGCGGTCAGCGGAGTCAAAGGCGGCAAGCCCGTTTTCAACAGCAAATATAACAGCGGCATCTACGAACACCCGATACCACGCCATAATGGCAAGCGGGTTCATCCGACGCAGAAGCCGATAGACCTGTTTCGCGCTTTGGTTGAAGTCCATAGCCACGCGGGAGACCTAGTTATTGATCCGTTTCTTGGCAGCGGCACCACCGCCGAAGCCGCCATCGCCTTAAACCGCAACTTCGCAGGATGCGATATAGACCCCAAATATGTAGAAGCCTCACGCCAACGCGTTAACGATGTCAAAGACACCTCCCTCTTTGAGAAAAAGCACAAAGGCCTTAGCAAAGGGCGGTAAGGGTGCGACTCCGAGCTTTAAAGAAGGTAGCTACGCTTACCTTTTCGTAAAACTGGCAAAACCCGACAAAAACGGAGTCAGTCGCGTAGTGAGTCGCTCCGAGTTTGTCGGCGCATACGCAAAGTTGGAAAGAGGGTTCGGCAACGGCGGCTCTTGGTCGCGCACCGATGGCGGCTCGCTAGGACGCTACTACAAAATAAAACGCATAAAAGAAAACAACAGAATTGCCGCAGTAAAGTTAGAAGGATTTCGTGAAAATCCCTTGGTGGGAATTCCTGCGCATATAGGCAAAGCCATTCGCGAGCGGCGTTGTGTCGTTCTAGGCACCAGCAAACCCGAGTGCGACCACAAAAACGGACGCTGGCACGACGACCCGCGTTTCTCCGACCCTAGCCAACTGAGCGAAGCCGACTTTCAACCGCTTTCTAAAGCGGCAAACGACGCCAAGCGGCAATACTGCAAAGAGTGCAAAGCCACAGGCTTGCGCTTTGACGCTACACGCCTTGGCTATCCCGTCTCACAAACCGAAGGCGGACGCAAATACACAAACACCTGCATCGGCTGCTACTGGTATAATCCCCTTGCGTTTAACCAGAAAATATCCAAAGGCTTTAAGGAGTAGGTAGCGATGACTTACGCTTCAATCTGCGGCCTCGGCCAAGCCACCGCCAACCCCGTACTTTCCTTATACCGCCACTTCCCCGAGGAGTTTAATTAACCCCTCCCCTTCAAGTTGCTTAACCACCCCTCCCCTGTGGAAAACTCCGCTTTTTGTCTAAATTCTTTATGGATTTTTCACTTTTGAATCGGTAGAATTCCAGCATGGCTGATGACGATAAAGATTCCACTCCTGTGAACCCAGTTGTTCTTTTTGCTGAAAGAGACTTGAAAGCTGGGTATAACGAGCTGAAAGCTGAAAGGTACGATAATGCAATCGCACTTTTCAGCAAGTGCTTGGATGATCTGCAAAAAACTGTGCTTGAAGAAGCTAAAAGTCTTAGAGCTGCAGCTTATAATGGTCGAGGCTTGGCGTTTTACGAACAACATGAATACAAATTTGCTACGCAAGATTTTAGTAAAGCAATTTCAATAAATCCTAATGAAGCGGAATTTCATTCAAATTTGGGGGGTGCATTTAACTCAATAAACGAACATGACCTCGCTATTGAAAGCTTTAGCACAGCAAGTAAATTATCTCCTGAAGAAGAAAACCTTTATTTTAATCGAGGAATTGCATATCGCAATAAAGGGGAATATGATCTCGCTATTAAAGATTATGATAAGGCGATTGAGCTAAATCCCCAAAAGCCTGATTTTTATTCCAATCGTGGAAATGTTTATGGCGATAAAGGAGAACATGAACGTGCTATTGACGACTATAACAAAGCAATTGAATTAAATCCTAATGATCCAAGATACTATTTCAATCGAGGCACTGCATACGATGATATGGGTAAAAAAGATCTTTCTATAAAAGAATATGACAAAGCAATTGAATTAAATCCTAAAGAACCGAGCTATTACTATAATAGGGGCACTGCATATGGTGATAAAGGCGATTTTGGTCGTGCTGTAGAAGATTATGATAAGGCGATTGAGTTAGACAAAACATTTACTCAAGCCTACCACAACCGTGCATTGGCAATAGCAAAAAGAGAAGGCGAGAAGTCTGCCGAAATATATAGAGTAGAGATGGAAAAACAGTTGGCAACCCAACTGGAAAGTATAGCTAATCAAGATAGGATTACGAAAGAATATCAAGGACGCGCAAAAGAGTTGAGAGAAATTATACAGAGAAAAGAAGAGATTTTAACTAGATTAACCTACCTAACCCAAGGCGTAGTCTTAATCGGATTTATCTATATTGCTTATTTCACTGTTTTCTCAACCTATTCGCTGGAAATTTCTATACCAGCAAAGATTCTCCCTGCCTACTTTCTGTTTGTAGGTTTTGTTACTTCTCTCTACCTAGTTCTGAGTGAGATACGCAGAAGACGCAAAGAGCTGATGCATTATATCGCGGCAGAGCATGACGCTTTTCGGAAAGGTACATTGGCGCAATATCCGCTCTTTTTCCCTAATGATCAGGAAAAAAGGTATAAAGTGACTCGACAATTCATGATGCATGCCTCTGAGAAGAGTCCTGCAGAATTCATCTTGGATTGGCGCATAAGGGAATCGCGCCACTCTAAAAAAAGTAAAAACAAAGATAAAAATGAAGAAGGCGAATCCCACACCCAAGAAGGAATTGATGAAATCATTGAAAAAGCTGCAAGCGCGGCGGCTAAAGAAGCCGCGGCAGAAGTAACAGGAAATAATCCTAGTTAGGAGTGTAAGATATAGCCATGGCTGATGATTCATATATTAATCGGGTGAGGGTTCTCCTTCAAAGAGCATCAGATCTCTTGGAGATCTTCGGAGAGAGAGAACGTGCTTTTGCACTTCTCAATAAGTGTCTAGACATCTTAGATGAAGGGGACATAAGCATTGTTGAGAGTCGACGTCCGAAGAGGCTTAGAGCTGATATCCTTAATTTGCGAGCAGCAATATATAACAAAAATGGAAATTATGTATTTGCGATTACAGACTACAATAAAGCGATCGAACTATATCCTGAAAGCATCGAACTCTACTATCGCCGCGCTCTCGCATATGTAAATGAAGGCGAGTACGACCGAGCCATTAAAGATTATGACAGGGTAATTGTGGAACACCCAAAGAATGCAAATTACTATTCCGCAAGAGGACTTGCATACTCAAAAAAAGGAAATTACACACGGGCAATTGACGATTTAAGTGAAGCGATCTTTATAGCCAGCGAAAAGGCGGATTATTATTTCGATCGAGGGAAAGTGCATTATGATAACGGTAAGTATCATCTCGCCATTAAAGATTTTGACGCAGCAATTTCATTAAGCTCCGTAAATGCAGATTATTATTTTTATCGGGGACTGGTATACAGCGAAGAAGAAGAATACAACGACGCCATTGAAAATTTTGATGAAGCAATTCGTAAAAGTCCCAAAGTGGCGAAATATTACTCTCATCAAGGAGAGGCTTACAACAATAAAGGTGAGCACAGCAACGCTATCTTTCATTTTAACAAAGCAATTGAGCTAGATGATAAATATATTCCAGCCTATCAAGGCCGTGCAATAGCAATAGCCCAGAGAGAAATTCAAATATTTGCCGAAGCTTTCAGAAGCGAATTACGAATTCAACTTGGGGATATTAAAGAGCAAACAGAATTGCAGGAAAAAACGCAACAGGAGAAACAAGAATTACTCCTTAGAGAAGAAGTAAAGAAACAACTTGACGCACAAGCGGGGGACTCTCGTCGTGCACTAGAAAAAGTGCAAGAAGAAAATCAAAAATCCATTTCTAAATTCGAAGAAGAATTCAAAAAGAAACTGGAGGAGCAGGAAACTAAACTGAAGAGCATACTAGAAGGTCAGTTGAAAGATGCAGAGAATCAAACAAAAGTTTTTGATGAATATGAAGCTCAGGAAGAATTGATTAAAGAGCTTCTGGAGGGTAAGGAGAGTGCAGAAGGTGAAATGGAAAAGTGGTGGCAACTTTGGAAGCAGAGTACATCAAGCGAAAGGGGAAAGGAAAAAGAGTTAAGGTTTTATACTGCAAGGGCTCAAGCTTTTTTGCTGTTTGGCTTTATCGTAATCGCGGCAATCATTGGATGGGTTGCGCATCCTTCAATTACTGGGGAAAAGCATATGCCAGCTTCAACGGTTTTTCTTGCTTATCTTCTCTTGGGTGGGTTTTTTGCTTCTTCTTATGTAATTCTGAGTGAGTTGCGGCGTAAGCGGGCGGAGGTTCTGCAGTTAAGGGCGGCACATCAGGACGCTTTTCGTAAAAAGAATATGGCGCAGTATCCGATACTCTTTTTGGGCGATAAAGAAAAGCGGTTTGCGCTTGCAAGTCAATTTCTAGACCACATGGCGGATAGAAGCCCTGCAGAATTCACTTTGGACTGGCAAGAAAAGGAAGCAAAAAGTTTTAGGAAAAAAGATGATTCACCCACACGGAGCGAGGTTATAGAGATTATTGAGCAGGCTTTAAAGGCGGCTGAAGCTAGAAGTGGGGGCGGGGGTGGAGATTTGCCGCCTCCTGCGGGGAATTAGGATTCGGGGGGGGGATTTGGGTGTGCAACCAGAGCGGGAATTGCTTGCCTAGTAGCGGGGGTTTGGGTTTGGGCGGAGCGGGCGGCTAAGGTCGCCGTTAGAGAAGCACTTACAGAAACCGCTAAGGGTGGGGCGGGGGTGTAGGGAGCTAGGGTTTTTTTTGGGGGGGATTTGGGTGTGCAACCAGAGCGGGAATTGCTTGTTTGAAGGAGGGCGGCTCCATTTGGCGGAGGCGCTCGCGGGTCGTAGAAAATTAACGCCTCACCAACGCTGCCGCCTCTGAAGTTTTGCCTCACACCAACGCACGGCACGAACGCGCAGTGCTGTGCTGCTTCTCCGCGGCGCAACGGCAGCGAGAAGTCGCGCAACGCCTCTGAAGTTTTGCCTCACACCGACGCACGGCACGAACGCGCAGTGCTGTGCTGCTTCTCCGCGGCGCAACGGCAGCGAGAAGTCGCGCAACGCCTCTGAAGTTTTGCCTCACACCGACGCACGCCACGAACGCGCAGTGCTGTGCTGCTTCTCCGCGGCGCGACGGCAGCGAGAAGTCGCGCAACGCCTCTGAAGTTTTGCCTCACACCAACGCACGGCACGAACGCGCAGTGCTGTGCTGCTTCTCCGCGGCGCGACGGCAGCGAGAAGTCGCGCAACAGCGCAGGCGCGACACGCAAAACAAAAACTTACTGCGCATCCTTACTGCCTGACCCTGCCTGACCTTTGCCGCCGCCTGCACCTGCTCTTCTCTCTCTACTGCCCGTCGCCCGTCTCCCCCTCCCCTCTCTCTCCTCTCTCCCTCTCTCTCCTCTCTCTACTGCCTGTCTCCACCCTTCCCCGCTCCTTCCCCCTACTGCCCGTCTCCCGTCTCTCCCTCTCTCCCCCTCTCTGCCACTACGCGACTTGGCTACCCCGTCTCACAAACCGAATTTGGCTATACTGCTCCCCACCCAAGCACGGACACGAATACACAAACACCTGCATCGGATGCTACTGGCACGCCCCCTTGCGTTCAACCAGAAAATATCGCAAGGTTTCAAGTAGGAGGTAAACGACTATGATTGACGATCTTGCTAGCATTCCTCATAACAAGCGTTGGCGCGATGCTTGGAAGCTTTTGAAAAAAGCTAACATGGAGATTAAGGCAAAGGATTATGATCAAGCGATTGAGGATTTCACGGATTGCTTACTCCTTTTATCCGAGAACACAAAGCAACAGGCCATACGCCCCCGATTAGCGGCGTACAATGGCCGAGGTGTGGCTTTCGCTAGAAAGGGGGAACATGATCGTGCTATCGAGGATTTTAGTGGAGCGATTGCAATAAATCCTAAGGATGCAACCTATTATTCCAATCGAGGGAGCACGTATGGCAAAAAAGGCGATTATAACCGCGCTATTGAAGATCTTGACACAGCAATTAAAATAGATCCTGAAAATAGCGACCACTACACAAATCGGGGAAGTGCTTATGATGGAAAAGGAGAGTATGATCTTGCCATTGAAGATCACAACAAAGCAATTTCGCTAGTTCCTAATAATGCTGACTACTACTCTAATCGAGGAAATGCGTATTACGAAAAGAGAGAATATGATCGTGCGCTGGCTGATCATGATAAGGCAATATCAATAAATTCTGACAAGGCTAGATTTTATTCTAATCGAGGAATTGTATACGACGAGAAGGGTGAGCACGACCTTGCCCTTGCAGACTATAATAAAGCAATTGCAATAAACCCACAAAGGGCAAGCTTTTATTCCAATCGGGGTATCACATATGGAAAGACAGACGAATACAAAAACGCTATTGAAGATTTCGATAAAGCAATTAAGATAAATCCCACAAAAGCAGATTATTACGCTAATCGAGGAATTACTTACAAAATAAAAGGTGATACTGACCTTGCCATCCAAGATTTGGATAGGGCAATTGAAATAGGTCCTGAAAAAGAAGGCTATTATGCCAGTCGAGGAAATGCGTATAGCGAGAAAGGTGAGTACGATCTCGCAATTGCAGACTATGATAAAGCAATTTCAATAAATCCTAGTAAGGCTAATTGCTATTCGATTCGTGGGAATGCATACCAAGAAAAAGGCAAATATGATCACGCCATTGAAGATTACGACAAAGCAATTGAATTAGATCCAGAGAATGCAGATTTTTACTCTAATCGAGGAAACGCATATTATGAAAAAGAGGAACATGACCGTGCTATTGAAGAACATAACAAAGCTATCGCAATAAACTCAAATAAGGCAAGTTATTATTCTAATCGGGGAGCTGCATACATTGAAAAGGGCGAATACGAAAATGCCCTTAATGATTTCAATAAGGCGATTGGAGTAAGCTCTGAAGATGTAGCAGATTACTATTCCAATCGAGGGGCTACGTATAGTTATAAAGGTGATCACAAACGTGCTCTCGAGGACTTCAATAAAGCAATTTCAATAAGCCCTGAAGAGGGAGACTATTACTATAATCGGGGAAGCACATATGGCAAAAAAGGAGATCATAATCGTGCCATTGAAGACTATGATAAAGCACTTAAAATAGATCCTGAAAACGCAGATTATTATTCCAATCGGGGGCGAGCATATGAGGAAAAAGGCGAATATAATCGTGCTATTGAAGACTATAACAAAGCAGTTTCAATAAATCCTGAAAAGGCGGACCACTACACTGGTCGGGGCAGTGTCTATCAAAATAAAGGTGAATACGATAGTGCTATTCGAGATTTTAACAAGGCAATTGAAATAAATCCTAGCGTAGCGAATTATCATTACAACCGAGGCATCGCTTACCAAGACAAGGGAGAGCACGATCAGGCTATTGAGGATTTTAATAGAGCAATTGATATAGATGGTACGCACACTAAGGCTTATCATCACCGCGCTCTGTCAATAGTTCGAAAAGATAGTCTAGAGCAACTCCAAGAATTTAAATCGGAATTACGTCAAGAATTCCAAAAGGAAAGGCTAAACGAATTAGAAACTCAAGGAGAAAAACTGAAGCACAGAGAGAAAAAATTGAAGGAAAAAGAAAAAGGTTTGAGAGATAAGGAGCAGGAGCTAGAAGATAAAAAGAAAATCCTAGAGAATAAAGAGGCAGCGCAAAAAGCTAGAGAAGAAGAATTAATAAATAAAGAGAAAAATCTGTTAAAAAATATTCTACAAGCCAGAAAAATTGCATGGGTATTGTGGTCCATCACCGCAATTATTCTCTTATTTATTTTCTCGTACATATTAAACATGCTGAAATTAACAGAATCATCTGAGCTAATGGAATCAGCAAAAACTCTATTAACAGAGATTTTAAAATTAACCCAGCTAACTTGGGCGATCCTAGTCGACGCTCTATTTGCTCTAGCAGCTCGATTTTTTGATCGCAGCAAGATTCGTAACGAATTAGAGCGAGAGAAAACAAAACAGCAGCTTGAAGAGTTGAGGCGACAGAAAGAGGCATCAGACAAAAACAAAATGTTTGAAAAGCTTGTGGATCACGTGACAAGACAAAACCCTGGAGAAACCACAGTGCGCCTTAATAAAGACGAAATATTCGTTAAAGTTTTACGAAAAGAAGAATTTGCTGAAGATAAAGCGTACCTCAAGAGAGGAAGCTTTGAAGAAGAAAGAAGCCTATCACAAGACCTTCCTGATGAGCCTGAAGGGGATGGGGAGGATGATGGTGGGGGGAATTAGGATTCGAGGAAGGAGCGGAGGGTGTTGGAGCGGGTGGGGTGTTTGAGTTTGCGTAAAGCTTTTGCCTCAATTTGGCGGATGCGCTCGCGGGTCACCGAAAACTGGTGGCCGACTTCTTCTAAAGTATGGTCACTCGGCATACCGATGCCGAAACGCATACGCAAAACTCGTTCTTCACGCGGCGTAAGCTTGGTTAGGATTTGCGTTGTCGCTGAACGCAAGTTGGATTGAATCGCTACATCTAACGGAATAACCGCGTTCTTGTCTTCTATCAAGTCGGATAACTGGCTGTCTTGTTCATCTCCGACTGGGGATTCAAGGGAGACAGGTTCCTTAGCAATGCGTAAAACCTTATGCACCTTGTCTAGTGGCATTGACAGACGTTCGGCTAGCTCTTCTGGAGTCGGTTCGCGTCCCACTTCGTGCAAGAACTGGCGACTCGTGCGCATTAGCTTGTTTATCGTCTCTATCATATGCACAGGGATGCGTATCGTGCGTGCCTGGTCAGCGATAGAGCGGGTTATCGCCTGGCGTATCCACCAAGTGGCATAAGTAGAAAACTTATAGCCACGGCGATATTCAAACTTGTCCACGGCTTTCATCAAGCCAATGTTGCCTTCTTGAATCAAGTCCAAGAACTGCAAGCCACGGTTCGTATATTTCTTGGCAATAGATATCACCAGTCGCAAGTTGGACTCCACCATCTCCGCCTTCGCCTGCTTCGCCGTGCGCTCGCCCGCCCGAACTTCAGTCGCAATGTCGCGGAATTCATCTATCGGCATACGCAGATGCTCCGACAAAACCAGTAGCTCACTGCGGATCACCCGCAAATCTTCGCCACTCGCGTCTGCCATCTTCTTCCATTTCGGATCCGACAAAGAACGCGCCCGCGATACCCAGCGGGCGTTCAACTCTTGTCCGTAGTGGCGGTTGAGAAATTCATCGCGGCTAATCTTATGACGCGACACCACTTGCCAAATCCGCGACTCAATAGAACGCAAACGTTTTCTATCTATCGTGATTAGCTCAACAGACCTGTCCAAAAATGAAGCCGCTAACGGCCATTCAGACAACGACTCCTCTAAGCGTTGCAAAGTGCGCTTGTACTTCGCCTCTAATTCCTCAGGCGGAGTGCCACCCGCTCGCAAGGCTTGAATCCGCTCTTTTTGCATCTCGTACAAAGCCGTATACCGCTGGTGAATCTTCTTCACCACAGGCAAAAGCCGCTCGGATAACTCCTTTTCAAGCTCGTTGATGCGAAGCATATTCTCGCTTTCGTCATCTCCGCCCTTGCTCGGACGCGCTTCCGCCGCCCGCCCATAAATAGACTCAAGGTCAAAAATCTCTCGCAGCTGCATGTTCTCACCCGCATGCCGCTTCTGATACCACTCAGACAAAGTGCGATACGGTATCGGCGAACGCAACAACGCCGCCAGCATACGCTCGCGTCCCGCTTCAATGCGCTTGGCTATCGCAACTTCTCCTTCGCGTGAGAGCAGCCCCACAGAACCCATCTCTCGCAAATACATACGCACAGGATCATCAGTACGTATCAAACCCTCGTCTTCCAAATTGCCCCGCTCTTCGCTTATCGGAGACGGCGCATCGTCGCTCGCCAAACCATCACTCGCCAAACCCAAATCTTCATCATCGCCCACGCCATCTTCTGAACCATCATCTGCGTCTAAGTCTGGGTCTTCGCCATCCATTAAGTCTTCGTGCAGACTCGCCGACTTTCTGCTGCTTCTGCCTCCGCCCTTGCCCCTGCCCTTGCGCGTCGGCTCAGGGGCCCGAGTCACCGTAACTTCTATATCAGCTTCCATCAAAGCCGCCAGAACTTCGTTCGTAGCTTTGCTCTTGGAAATCTTCGGCGGCAAAAGCTTTTCTATGTCGCTCGGACTCACCGCACTTGTCCACGAAGAAAAGTGCGCCACAATTTCAAAGCACTTCTTGCCGCTCAAAACCGAAGTACGGGGCGGCTTGGCAGTCGGGCGCGATACCGCTTTAGGGGCAGATTTAATCGCAGGTTTAGTTGCGGGTTTAGTCGCAGGTTTAGTTGCAGGTTTTGTTGCGGGTTTTGTCGCTGGTTTAGTTGTGGCTTTGCTTGCGGGTTTTGTCGCGGGCTTGCTTGCGCTCGTTGCCTTGCCTTTGCTTGCGGGCTTTGTTGCGGGCTTGGTGGGGCTTTTTGTTGCGCTTTTGCTTGCGCTTTTTGTTGCGCTCTTGGTGGAGCTTTTGCTCGCGGGCTTGGTGGAGCTTTTAGACACGGCTTTCGTGCCTGGCTGCTCCGCCGCCTTCTTCTGTGAAGTCAGTTTCGCCAACTTCTGTCTCTGAGCTTGCGGCTGACTCTGACTCTGCGTCTGGGTCTGACTCTGCGTCTGAGTCTGGCTTTGACCCTGCTTCTGTGTCGCCCTGGACACGGCGACTAAGGTGGGCGAGCGATGCACTCCCCCGCGTCCGCCAGAACGAGATGAACTGCGACTCGCCCGCCTGGCAGTAGGCAAGCGATTTTCTGAACTCTTCACGGACTCTCGCACGATGGGCTTCTGCACGGGCTTCTGGGTGGGCTTCTGCTTGGACTTCTTCGCTCGTGTCGTTGGGGGATTCGCTGTTGGGTGATTCGCTGTTGGGGGATTCGCTGTTGGGCGATTCGTCGCTGGAGACTTCGCCGCCGTAAGCTTTGCTCCCGTCGCCGATAATTGCGCCTTCAGAAGCCCTGTACGCGCCACTGGTAGCCGTGGGCTTGTCTCCGTAGTCTTTGTCTTGCTCAAAGTCATGCCCCCGTAACGCCCAATTTTCCTCTATCGCCTGCTCGCGGGTTTCAGCGCGTGATTCGGTGCCTGATTCTGTGCCTGATTCGGTATAGGACTTCGTGCCTGTTCCCGTGCCTGAATCTGCTCCCACAGCAGAAGGCGACACAGACAAGCCCGCGTCTCCCACCTGCCCTTCGGCACCCTGGGACACCATCAGCCGCGTCAAAGTAGAGGAAAAACCTTGAGCCCTAAGGTAGTCCGCCAAACCCTGCGAGTCAAGGTCAGGACGAGCCGCCAAAACATCCAGCACCGCTTCACGCAAACGCGCCACAGCAGGCGCACGAATAGGTAGCTCAGTCAGCTTTTCATAAAACTCCGCCGCTAACCACGGGTCGCGCAAAACCATCGCCAACGGACGAAGCTCTCGCACCGCCCGATTGCGCGACAAACCCGCACGCAAAGCACTCGCATGCTCACCAATACGAGCAGGAGACGAAGCAATTACCCCTCCCCCACGCTCACGCTTGTCATACGCCTTCGGACTATACCCCGTAGCAACAGCCTGCCCCCTGCGAGCTTCCCACAAGGCAGAGTTAAGCCGTGCCCGTAGCTCTCCACGGTAGGCTCGGCGCATTGTCGGGTCAGCAATGCGCTCGGTTAATCCGTTCAGGTCGCGGTCTAGCAATGCCACCCGCTCAGGAGCCTTGAAGTCTAGCCCCTCGGTCTTGGCACTCCATAGCAGGTCAGCCAAGGAAAGCGCCGCGTTGGCTAGAGTGGCAAAAGTCTGCGCACCATCCCGCGCATTGCGGACAATATCATCAGGATCATAACCATCAGGCAAAAAAACAAAACGCGGACTCTTACCCGCCACCAACAACGGTAACGCAACTTCAGCCGCACGAACCGCCGCTCGCCTGCCTGCTGAGTCTCCGTCCATGCAGAGAATTGGCGAGTCAGATTGACGAAGCAAAAGCCGCCACTGGTCTTCCGTTATCGCCGTACCCAAAGGCGCAACAGCCGTAGCAATACCCGCGTTGGCTAAGGCTATCGTGTCCATATAGCCTTCCACCAGCCACGCAGTCTTGCTTTTGCGAATTTCAGGTGCGGCTTTGTGCAAGTTGTAAAGTAGCCTGCCCTTGGAAAAAATTTCTGTGTCCGCTCCGTTGATGTACTTCGCCCGCACCGCTTCAGACAAAGCCCTACCGCCGAACGACACGACTTGTCCGCCCGTGTTGGTGATAGGGAAAAGAATCCGCTCAAAAAAGAAAGTGCGAAGCGCGGCTTGGTTATGCTCCTGCTTGCGGGCAAGGCCTGTTGCCAAGATTTCTGTGTCCTTGAAGCCCTGGTCGCGCAACTGGTGGAGCAATTCGCTTCCTTCACTCGGAGCATAGCCCAAGCGAAATTCCGCAATCGTAGTCGCCGACAAACCCCTGTCTTCCGTCAAGTAACGCCGCGCCCTGCCCGCCTGTGGCGTATCCGCCTGCAAAGCAGAAGTGTAATAGCGAGTCGCGGCTTCCATTAAACGCAAGAGCCGCTCGCGCCTGTCTTCAATCTTGCGCTCTTCAGGTGTACGCGGCTTCGGAGCAGGCGGAGCCGCAAAGCCAATTTCCCGCGCCAGCGTGCGAACAGCATTGATGAAGTCTAAGCCTTCCTTCTCGCGAAGCCATTTTAATGCATCTCCGTGGGCTCCACAGCCGAAGCAGTGGTAAAAACCCTTCGCGTCATTCACATAGAAAGACGGAGTCTTTTCCTTGTGAAACGGGCATAGCCCTGACCACTCGTGTCCGCGTTTTTTGAGCGTAACCCGCTTGCGCAGAAAGTCAGAGAGAGTCGTCGCGTTGCGAAGTCTCTCTAAGTAGAGGCGAAAATCATTGTCTAGTGCCATTCAGTCAGTCTAGCCCAGTAGCAAGCCTTAATTATCAACAAATCCCACAGGTATCTCCACAGGGCAGAAGGCTAGGGAATAGCCCTAAAAGCTTGCTTTAAATTGTCCTCAAACCGACTCCTGCCGAATTTTCATCTCTTGCTGGGAATAATCTACTAAATCTTTTATCCCTTGTTGGTGGGGATAACCCGCTAAATCTTTTATCCCTTGTTGGTAGGGATAACCCGCTAAATCTTTTATACCTTGTTGGTGGGAATAACCCGCTAGATTTTTTATCTCTTTTCAGGGTAACGCTTCAAGCCCAACTTTAATAAACACGGAAGTAAGCCCTGTAAAGGTAAGCACTAAGCAGAAACACAAAAGTTAAACCCCAAGAAGATACGCTTTAAGCTCCCTTTTCTAGGCGGGGGCGTAAAAGTTCAGCCGCACGACGCATATCAACCTGACCCGCATACTGCTCCTTCAAACCCGCCATCACACTGCCCAAGTCGCGCAGACTCTTCGCACCCGTCTCGCGTATCAACTCATCCAAAACCTTGCCCAGTGCAACTTCATCCAACTCCTGCGGCAAGAACTCACGCAAAACCGCTATCTCTCGCTCTTCCTGCAAAGCCAACTCCTCACGCTTGCCCTCGCGAAACGCCACCGCCGACTCCTCACGCTGACGAACCATACGCCGCAAAATCGTATATACCTCATCCGCCCGCACAGCCCGCCCATCAGACCGCGCACTAATCTCCAAGTCGTGAATCGCCGCCAACGCCAAGCGCAAAGCACTCACCGCTACCCGATTCTTCTCCTTCTGCGCCACCTGCAACGCCGAGGCAATTTCCTGCTTAGCCATAGCCAACACTATACACCACTCAAAGCTCCACAATAGGTCATAAAACCAACCCGCCAGTTTGCCTTTTTATCAGCAATACTCTACCTTCGCTCGGGTGCAATCCCCAGCAGACGGCAGAATCGTCTGCCTTTGGATCGCTCCCTAACACAGCCAGAACCACTCCCCCGCACGGGAGCTGTCCGCACGGACAGGCACGCACAAGCACACAAGCCGCAACAGCAAGTTGTCAGTAGCAAGTCCGCAACGATGAACACTTCCAGAGGCAATGGCGCAATCGTTTCCGTAAAACCACACGGAAACACCAACGCACTGCTGTTAACGGAAGACGCCACCGCCATCTTCGGACTCGGATTCGGCGCCAAAGGCAAAAAACTCGGCGAACTATGCTTCAACACCGCCATGAGCGGATACCAAGAAATCTTGTCCGATCCATCATACGCAGGACAAATCATTAACTTTACCTGCCCCCATATCGGCAATGTCGGATGCAATCCTGACGATATGGAATCAGCCCGCTCGTTCGCCTCTGGAGCCGTAATCCGCGAGGCGATTACTCCGCATTCTAACCATCGCGCCACCAGCAGCCTGTCAGACTGGCTTGAAGCACAAGCCGTGCCCGCCATCTCCGGCGTAGATACACGCAGTCTAACAAGGCGCATACGCGACCACGGAGCCCTGCGCGCCGTCTTAATCCACAAAGACCCAGAAGATAGCGAATTTGACCTCCCAGCCCTGCTAGAAGAAGTACAGGCTTGGCACGGACTCGTCGGAGCCGATCTAGCCAAAGAAGTTTCCTGCACCGAACCCTACACTTGGAAAGAAGGAATCTGGCAAGGCAGTAGCTCTGGCTCTGGTGGCTCTGGCTCTGGTGGCTCTGGTGCTGTTGATGCAGAAGCTCCGCATATTGTCGCCGTAGATTACGGAGTCAAACACAACATACTGCGTATGCTCGTCGCACACGGCTCGCGCGTCACCGTTGTACCCGCACAGGCTTCTGCCGAACAGATCTTGGCTTTGGCTCCTGACGGAGTGTTTCTGTCTAACGGGCCAGGTGACCCCGCCGCCACAGGAGTCTATGCCGAACCAACTCTCGCCTCACTGATGGAACAACGCCCAAACCTGCCCGTCTTCGGTATCTGTCTCGGTCATCAAATCCTTGGACGCACTTTAGGACTCAAGACCGAAAAACTTTCCTTCGGACACCACGGAGCCAATCACCCCGTTCTAGAACTCGCCAGCGGTTGCGTTTTAATCACCAGCCAAAACCACAACTTCTGTATTCAAAACCAAAAACTCCCCGACAGCATAACCCTGACCCACAAAAGCCTGTTTGACCACACCAACCAAGGAATCTGCTTCTCCGATGGCAGACCCGTGTTTTCGGTACAGTTTCATCCCGAAGCTTCGCCAGGACCCCACGACGCACAGGGGCTTTTTGCACGCTTCATCAAAGATGTACAAAACGCTCGCGATAACCAGTTTTCAGGACGCAACTAAGAACACAACCACAAAAACACAACCAATAGACAAAGCCAAAAACTCCACCGCTAAAGGACAAGCACAAAGTGCCAAAACGAACCGACATAGAAAGTGTACTTGTACTCGGGGCAGGTCCGATTGTCATCGGACAAGCCTGCGAATTTGATTATTCAGGCGTACAAGCCTGCCGCACCCTGCGCGAAGAAGGCTACAGAGTGATTTTGGTGAACTCCAATCCCGCCACCATAATGACAGACCCAAACGAAGCCGATGCAACCTACATTGAACCGCTCATCCCACAAGCCGTTGAACGAATCCTAGAACGCGAAAAGCCCGATGCAGTCCTGCCCACCATGGGCGGACAAACCGCTCTAAACCTAGCCATGCGACTCGCCGACACAGGAACGCTTGACGCACACGGAGTCCAACTCATCGGCGCCCGCGCCGATGTAATCGCTCGCGCCGAAGATAGAGAACAATTCCGTCAAGCAATGACCGAAGAAGGTATCACCTGCCCACGAGCCCATATCGTCGCGTCCCTAAGCGAAGCCGAAGAAGTACTGCACCAAGTCGGGCTACCCGCTGTACTAAGACCTTCCTTCACACTCGGCGGACGCGGCGGCGGTATCGCCTACAACCAAGACGAATTCTTCTCCGCCATCACCAACGCCCTAGAAGCTTCACCCATCGGCACAGTACTTGTAGAACAATCCGTACTGGGCTGGAAAGAATACGAACTGGAAGTTGTCCGCGACTATAAAGACAACTGCATGATCGTCTGCTCAATCGAAAATATAGACCCAATGGGCGTACACACAGGCGACTCACTCACCGTAGCGCCCGCACAAACCCTGACCGACAAGGAATACCAAATCCTGCGCGACCAATCGATCGCCTGCCTACGCAAAATCGGCGTAGAAACAGGCGGATCAAATGTACAATTCGCCGTCAATCCCGAAAACGGCGAAACCGTTATCATAGAAATGAATCCACGCGTATCGCGTTCGTCAGCACTCGCCTCCAAAGCAACGGGATTTCCCATCGCCCGAGTCGCAACCCGCCTTGCCCTCGGATACGCACTAGACGAAATCGCCAACGAAGTCAGTGGCACAGGGCCCGCGTCTTTTGAACCCTCGCTAGATTGGGTGGTCGTGAAAGCTCCGCGCTTTGACTTTGACAAGTTCCACGGCACCCAGCCGTTTCTCACCACTTCTATGAAGTCAGTCGGAGAAGCCATGTCCATCGCAGGGTCTTTTCCTGAAGCCCTGCAGAAAGTCTACGCCTCGCTAGAAGTCGGCTTGACAGGTATGGAACCACCATGGCGTATGTCTAGCTTCGCAACTTCGTTGGCTGCATCTCTCGCCATCAGCGGAAACACCCACGGAAATACCAGCGCAAACGCCAGCGGAAACGAAAAAAATACCAACACACACAACGAAACCAATAGCGCAACCAATGGCGAAACAGAAAAACTGCAAATCCTGCTAGACGGCTTAGGGAGTGCAACACCCGAACGGTTTTTGCTCGTGGCTGAAGCCTTCCGCCGTGGAGCAAAGCTAACAGAAATACGCGAACGCGTTGCTTATGATCCGTGGTTTCTTACCTATGTGCAAAGTCTTGTTGAAACAGAACGCGAAATTACCCAACAGGGAAAACAGGTTTTGCAGTCCGCCGATGGTGCATCGCTCCTGCGACACTGGAAAGCCCAAGGCTTCACCGATGCACGAATTGCCAGTCTAATCAATGACACAAAAAACAGCACAGGAAATGACACGGGAAGCAACACAGGAAATGACACGGGAAGCAAAAGCGCAATGTCCGAGCAAGAAGTGCGGGCACAGCGTAAGAAGCTTGGCGTAAAGCCTTCCTATCGCCGCATAGATACCTGTGCCGCAGAGTTTAAGAGTCAGACTCCGTATCTTTACTCCTTGTGGGATCACGCACCCCTGCCCGAAGCCGACGAAGCCGAAGTGTCCGCTCGCAAAAAAGTGCTTATCCTTGGTGGCGGACCAAACCGTATCGGACAAGGCATAGAGTTTGATTATTGCTGTGTCCATGGAGTCCAAGCCACGCGAGCGATGGGCTTTGAAGCCATTATGGTGAATTGTAATCCTGAAACGGTTTCCACCGATTACAACACCGCCGATAGACTCTACTTTGAGCCACTCACCACCGAGCATGTTTTAGAAGTTGCTGATAAAGAACGCGAGGAAGGCGAATTGCTCGGGGCAATCGTACAGTTCGGCGGACAGACTCCGCTCGGCTTGGCACAAGCCCTAGAAGCCGAAGGCTTGCCAATCTTAGGGACAGCTCCTGCGGCGATTGCACGAGCAGAAGACAGAGACGAATTTCAGCAGCTCCTAGAAGGCTTAAGCATACGCCAGCCCGCCGGCGGAGTCGCCCGTTCGGTTGCAGAAGCCGTGGCAGTAGCAGAACGAATTGGTTATCCGCTGATGTTGCGCCCATCTTTTGTGCTAGGCGGCAGGGCTATGCGCCGCGTTGATGGCGAAGACGAGCTGTTGGCGTGGATTGAAAATGCCGTGGAAGTATCGGGCGTGCATCCTGTGTTGTTGGACTCCTATTTGAATCAGGCAGTGGAAGTTGATGTAGATGCCCTTGGCGACGGACAAAATATCTGGTTCGCAGGAGCTATGGAACATGTAGAAGAAGCAGGAATTCATTCAGGGGACTCGGCTTGTTCGTATCCTGCCAATACAATTGCCGCCGAGACGATAGAAGAAATTCGCCGCCAGACCCAGCAGATTGGCAAAGCCTTGGGCGTTGTCGGCTTGTTAAATATTCAGTTTGCGATTACGCGAGACGAAAATAGCCAAGACCAAGTCTATGTCTTGGAGGTAAATCCACGGGCTTCGCGTACCGTGCCATTTTTAACCAAGGCTACAGGCTTGCCATTGGCGCGTATGGCAACGCAGTTAATGCTCGGCTCCAAGCTGGCGGATTTGAACTTACCCGAACTGCCGCCGACTCCGATGAAGGCGGTGAAGGAGTCGATTTTTCCGTTTGATAGATTTCCAGGGGTGGATGTACTGCTGGGTCCTGAAATGCGCTCCACGGGTGAGGTGATGGGAATAGACCAAGACTTTGACCGCGCCTTCTGGAAAGCCCAATTGGCGTTAGGCTTCCCCCTGCCCGACTCAGGCGGAGCTTTCTTGTCAGTCCGCAAAGACCACCACCGCGAAGCCATAGCCCTAGCCCAAGATTTTCAACAGCTCGGCTTTTCACTCTTCGCCACACCCGGCACAGCGGAAGCACTCCGCACAGCAGGGCTGGCGGTAGAGACAGTACACAAAGTACACGAAGGACAGCGGCCGAATGTTCTAGATCGGATGATTTCAGGCGAGATTAACATTGTCGTCAATACACCATCTGGCAGGTCTACAAGGCGGGATAGCGACTCTATTCGCAATTTGGCGTGTAAGCGGGATATTCCGTGCTTTACGACACTACGGGCAGGGCGGGCACTCACCCGCGCACTCGCCGCAGCCCGAACCCAGCCCCTTGCAGTTGCCTGCCTGCAAGACTATTTTTCTTCTTCCACAACTTCTGCCACAGAAACCTAACCCCAGCCTAACCCCAGCCTAACCCCCACACGAGTGTATCGCGATGGATAGAATTCCCCTCACCAAAGAAGGCTACGAACGGCTACAAGAAGAGCTGTCTACGCTGAAGAACGAGACTCGTCCTGCGCTGATAGAAGCCATCGCCGCCGCCCGTGCCCACGGCGACTTGTCAGAAAACGCCGAATACCACGCAGCGCGTGAGCGGCAATCTTTCGTGGAAGGACGAATTGGCGAAATTGAATCCGCCATTGCACGGGCTGAAGTCATTGACCTTGCAACCCTGTCAGGAAAAGATGTGAAGTTCGGAGCCACAGTTGCCCTGCTGGATCTAGATACCGACAAAGAAGTGGTCTGGCGCATTGTCGGCGATTTGGAAGCCGATGCATCCGATGGGCGGATTGGTATTGCTTCGCCGCTCGCCCGCGCACTTATCGGGCGCAAGCAAGGCGATACTGTGGAAGTAGCGACTCCGCGTGGGTCAAAGGAATACGAGATCAAGAAAGTATCGTTCAAACCACTAGGCAGTTCGTAAAGCTAAGTTAATTCTGTCCTTCAACATTTATGGATTTGCTTTGTACCTTTTTTGTTGAATAATTCCTTTGGGTATTTTTTGGGTAATGCTTTTGGGTAATGTTTTTGGGTAATTCCATTGGGTATTTCTTTTGGGTAATTCCTTATTCTAAAGCTAAGTTAATTCTTTCCTTCATAGATTAACTGCTTTGCCTTTTATATTGCTGGTTAGTTTATTTTCTGTATCACCTGTTAGTTTGCTTTCTGTATCGTCTGCTACTTTGCTTTAAGTAAAGTATCGTTTAAGCCCCTGCGCAATTTGTAAAGCTAAGTTAATTCTGTCCTTCAAGATTTATGGATTTGCTTTGTATCTTTTTTGTTGAATAATTCCTTTGGGTATTTTTTGGGTAATGCTTTTGGGCAAGTCTTTTGAGTAATTCTTCTGCGTATTTCTTTTGCGTAATTCTTTTGGGTAATGCTTTTAGTCGCGGGCTGTTGATTATCTGTGCGCTTATGCTTTTTACCTTTGCTTTATTTCTTAACCCTAACTTCTAAAAGCTGAGTTAATTTTGTCTTTCAAGGCTTGCGGCTTGGCTTTGTATCTTTTTGCGGATTTCTTTTGCGTATTTCTTTTATGTAATTCTTTTATGGAATTCCTTTGCGGGTTGGGTTTGGGCTTTTGGCTTCGTGGGGCTATTCAGTCGGTACTGCACCCCCCTGACCACTCCGCAAAAGACCCTGCGTGTCATCTTGTGCCGTATATAAAGGCGCACGTCCCGCGGCAAGTTCTTGCAAAGCAGGACTCGTCTGCCCAAGGCGAGCGCGATAGTGCCACATACTTGTCAAAACCTTAGCCGCATATTTACGAGTCTCCGCAGACGGAAGCATTTCTAGGTACAGAAGCGGATCACCCTTAGACTCAATTCCCCTGTCCGCCAAATAACTATTCCATTTGCGCAAGTTACCAGGCCCACCGTTATACGCCGCTATCATCCGCAACAACTCATCGCCTATCACTGCATCGTCCATAAGATGCAAGACATAGGCTTGCCCCAAAGTTAAGTTCAACTGCGGCTCATACAACTTGCCCCGACCCGAAGAACTACGCAACGAACGCTCGCCCGCAATAAACGCCGCAGTACTCGGCAAAAGTTGCATCACACCACGCGCCCCATCACGACTCGTCGCTCGCGGATTAAACCGCGACTCCTCGCGCATCATCGCATACAAAAAAGCCCGATCAATCGCAAACCCAGTACTCGGAACCCACGGCGGCAAAGGATACAAAGCTGGCAATAAAGTATTCTGAGTCTTTTCATCAGGCGTGCGCTCAGATAAATCCGCCGCCGCTCGCAAAGAAAGCCTTGGCAAACGCGCCGCATCCGCCAAGATTAAAACTAAGTTGATTTCTTCTTCTCCTTGCAAATCTCCCAGCTGTAAAAGCTCGGCTTCAGCCCGCACCACTTGCCCCACCTGCAACAACGCAATCGCCCGATGCAGACGCCTAGACAAAGATTGCAAATCTTCAGCAGGTAAATTCTCCATATAGGAAAGCACACTTGTCTGCGTCTGGTCTGTGTCTTCCAGGAGCCGCCAGTCGCTCGTCACAGGAGCCATACCCAAAGCCGCCCGCGCCATCAAACCATACAAATGCTCGCCCGATAAATCCGCCGCTCGGCGAAGCATATCCGACATCACTTCAGGACGACGCAAACGCAACGCCGCCCGCGCCGCCCACCACGCCCCCTTCGCCTGCCACTCAGGAGTCGCCAACGCCGCCGTTGATAAACTCGCGAAATGATCCCAAGCCCGTGCGGTTTCTCCGAGCTGCCAAGCGGTAAGCCCCGCCGTCCAGTGCGCCAGCGGATACCACGCCCCACCACCAAGCGCGCCTTCTTCAGCCAAAGTAAGGGCGCGTTCGTATTCTCCCCAACGCAACCAACCCGCCGCCACCCGCGCCAAGCCTTCGTGGAATTCTTCCGCCGTTAAATGCTTGCGCCACTCACCGCGCAATGACTTCTCGGTAACCGTCAAACGCTCGCGGATAACATTTATCCGCACCCGCGCCAAGATTTTACGCGCTTGCCTATCGTGTCCGCGGATAACTCCTGTACTGCTGACAAATCTTCCGCCATACGAAGATGGCTTGGCAGTTTCCGTGTTCTTCGCTTCTTCCAAGACAAAGCGAGTCGGCACTACTTCTTCAGGACGCTCAGGACCACTATCATTCTGCCGCCGCCGCGCCAGCTTATAAACACGCCACGCACCCGGATGATCTCCATAGTGCGCAAGCCAATCTTTCAACTCTGCATAAGGCGAACGGTAATCAGTCGGATGCATTAACCTCTGCTCAGTCACATGCCCCAGCAAAATCGGATCCGTAAGTTGAGCAATAAGCTGTGCCGACTCTTTCCACTTGCCCGACTCCTGAATCAAGAAAATTCGCTCGTACAAAGCCTTGTCTTCCGCACCCAAAACCGCAGGCAAAAGCCCCGTATCAGCTCGCGCCGCCTTAACAAAGCTTCGGGCGGAGCTTAAGTCCGCCTGCTCTGTCGCCAAGCCCACAGGCACCAGACCCACGCCCGCCAAAAACACCGCGCAAAAAACCCAGCAAGCCATTCGGGCTATGCCCGTGAAAACCATCCAACGCATAAAAACTCCCCCGTAGGAAAACCCTGTGTAGGAAAAACCAAGTGGCAAAACCTAGTGCCAAAACCCAGTGTGCCAAAAGCCCGTGTAGGAAAATCCAGTGGCAAAAGCTTGTGTAGCAAAAGCCCGTGGCAAAACCCTGTGTAGCAAAAGCCCGTGGCAAAACCCCGTGTAGGAAAATCCAGTGGCAAAAGCCTGTTTTGCTCCACTCATCACTCCACCCGCAGAAAGCCGCACAGGAAACCGCAAAGCAAAAAATAACAATACCACTTTCTAGACAAGGGCTTTATACTTGCCAATCGTGTCCGCTTTCGCCCACTCTACTTCGCACCCTAGCTCGCGGTCTGACTCACAGTCTGCTTCGCAGGCTGACTCGCAGGCTAGCGCACCACCCAGCACAGCTTCCATAACCCTGCCCGCAATCACCGACACAGAACAACTCGCCGCCACCACCGCCAGCCACATAAAACCCCAAACCATCATCGCACTCACAGGTGCACTCGGCACAGGCAAAACCACTTTCGTACGAGCTTTGCTACAAACACTCGCGCAACAACAAGGAGTCGCTCCGCCTGATGCTGTGCCGTCTCCGAGCTTTACGCTGGTGCAAACCTATGACCTTGGCGCACTGCAAGTGCTACACGCTGACCTGTGGCGGATTAATGATCCACGCGAATTGTCCGCTCTTGCCCTAGACGAAGCCCAAGCACAAGGAGCTGCACTCCTTATAGAATGGGCTGAACACGGAGCCGCAAAACTGCCCAAAGCCGATCTGCAAATCTCACTCGCCTTCGCCGAAGATGCCACTGACTCCGCACAGGCTGACGCTGTACAATCTGAATCTGTACAATCTGAATCTGTACAATCTGACGCTGTACAATCTGGCTCTGTACAATTTGAACACGAACCACAAAACCAAGCCCGAACCGCTACCCTAAACGGAAAACTCGCCACGCCAATCATCACAAGCTTCAACAACAAACAAAATCCAAACCAATAAAACCCAACCAACAAAATCCAAACCAACAAAACCCCAAACAAAAACTCAAAATAAACCCCAGACAAACAAAAACCCAAACCAACAAAAACTATGCGCGGCAAAGTCTTCACCCTGGCTCCCGATAAGCCTTTCTTGAATGTACTAGCTCAAGGCTTGCTAACGGCACATCCCGAACCACACGAGCTAGCCCAAGTGCGCGTGTTTGTCCCCACCAGACGCGCCGTACGTGCCCTTGAACGAACAATGCTCGCCTACGCTCCGAACGACGCTGTACTACTGCCACGCCTAGAACCACTCGGCGAACCAGACGAAGCCGAAAGCTTCTTTGATAACGAAACCACACCCGAACCCGAAACAAATAATGAAAACCAAGCCGAAGCCGAAGCCATCTTCGCCCGCCGACTATTATTCGCCAAAATCGTAGATCAACTCCTCGCCGCCACCCGAAGACAAACCCACGAAACCCGAGCCGACGAAGCCCTTGCACTCGCCTCCGCACTAGAAAGCTTTCTAGAAGAAGCCGAAGGACACGGCATTACAGCCGAAAAACTTATCCCCGCTTTGGAAAATCTTGTACCCGACTCCTTAAGCGAACGCTGGCAACAAAATCGCAAATTTCTAAAAATCTTAAATGAAATCCTGCCCGACTTAGAAAAAGAAAACGGACTTATTGTCCTAGCCCGCCGCCATAAGCAACGAGTCAGCCGCCTGCTAGAAGCTTGGGAAAAAACACCGCCGCAGTATCCGATTTATGTTGCAGGCTCCACAGGAAGCGTAGAAGCCACAGCACAGCTGATAGAACGAGTCGCCTCCCTAGCGAACGGCACGGTGCTGCTACCTGGCTTGGATACCCTAGCCAGCGACCAAGAGTGGCAAGAAATCGCTCAAGACGCTCCGCACCCGCAGTTCGCCCTTGCCCGTCTGTTAGAGCGGCTTGCCATAGAACGCAGTGCTGTGCGTCCGTGGGGCGAAGGAGTGGGTGGGGCTTCACCACAAGCCGCTACACCGCAAGCCGATACGCCACAAGTGTCAGCACCACGAGTGGCTTTAATTCAGCGGGCTTTGGCTCCAGCGGCGATTGGCTTTGCTCCCGTGCCCGAACAAGGAGCCAACGCCACAGGCGACTCCCTGCGCACGCAACTGCAAAACGGCTTTCACGGATTACAACTCTTAGAGTGCGAAAGCGAAGAACAAGAAGCCCGCGCAATTGCTCTAGCTCTACGCGCCGCACTTGCAGAAAATCCAGAAGGTCAAAAACAAGACACACAAACCTTGCAACGAGCTTTGGCTCCTGCGCGTTTGCAGGCAATGCTGATTACACCTTCGCAGCGGCTCATACAAAGAGTCGCAGGACAACTCCGCGAGTGGGACATACGCCTAGACAACGCCGCAGGAGTCGCTCTATCACGCACACCTTCAGGCACATTTCTATTGCTCACCCTAGAAGCCTGCGAAGCGCGTTGGTCTCCTGTGTTGTTGCTGTCGGTGCTGAAAAATCCGCTCGTTACATTTGGCTTGCCACGCGGAGAATTACTTCCGCTCATTAGCCTGCTAGAAAATCACCACCTGCGCGGACATAACGCCGCCAGCAACTTAGACGAACTAGAAACATCTTTACGCCGCATCGCAAAACGCAATCCCGACAACAAAAGAATACAAGCCCTTTTAGATCTACTCGGCACTTTGCGAGCTGCAGAATCTCCGCTGGCGAATTTGTTAAGTCCGCGGACACGCGAGTCGCGTTCCATTACCGAAGCTTGGCAAGCACACCGCAAGCTGGCTCTGGCTCTGTGTGGCGAAGGAGAAGAAGATGAGCTGTTTTCTTCCTCAGCTCACGACACAGAAAAACGCACCCCACCCGTTGAACTTCCCGCCTTGCGACGCACACTCGCCGCCATAGATGGAGCCTTGCATCGTACTGAGTCCGCGAACTTACCGCCGAACTGGTATGCCGCGATTTTGCGTACTTTTTTAGCCGAGCAATCATTTCACGCCCCGTTTGGGGATACGCGGATCGCCCTGCTCTCGCCCATGGAAGCCCGACTGCTAACCGCCAAAACCATCGTGCTTGGAGGACTCAACGAAAAGACTTGGCCTCCATCGGCAGAAAGTGGGCCCTGGGTCAGCCACGGAATGCGACGCGGACTAAACTTGCCAAGCCCCGAAGAACGCATCGGACAATCCGCTCACGACTTCGCCCAAGCCACAGGAGCCACGCAAGTCGTTTTAACGCGTGCCAAAACTCAAAACGGTCAGCCACAAGCCGCTTCGCGTTGGATCTTACGCCTTCAAGCAATGGCACACCATCTAAGCGAAGGACAAAATCCAGCAAGTCGGGCTACCATGGCAAATCAATTTCTGTGCGATGCAAGCTTGCCGCTCGCGGAATGGCTTGCTTCCGAGTCGCAAAAAGCCCTGCACACCCGAGAGCAAGTTGCCGCCGCACAACAGCAAAACGCAACAGAAGAAATTCCGCGCACAGAAGAAGCCGATTGGCCGCGTTCGGTTTCGGTGACACAGATAGCGACTTTGAAGCGTAATCCGTATGAGTTTTTTGCCCGCCACATTCTGGGCTTGCGCGAAGGAGCAGAATTAGAAGCTCCGCTTTCGGCTCCTGCTTGGGGGCAGTATCTACACCAGCTCGCCGAAACCCTAGCCCAGCCCGACAGCCAAGCGGCTAAGCTTTTGCGGGCAGGCAAACGTGAAGAAGCCTTACAGCTTGTCTCACAGCTAGCGCGAGAAATCGCCGCCCACTCGTTTCGTCAGGCGGCGGACGAATTGGCACTCCGTCACGGACGGGTTTTAGGTGCCGCCGAGTGGTTTCTAGAGCAACACGACTCTGCGCTTGAAGCCCACACAGAAATCGCATCAGAACTTCGCGTACAGCGTGATTATGGTGAAGGATTATCGCTTGTCGGACGAGCAGACCGCATAGAACGAAACGCAGACTCTGAAACGACAAAGATTATTGACTTGAAGAGTGGAGCTCCGCCATCGGCACGGCAGGTAGAAGAAGGCGAAGAGCCACAACTGCCGCTACTAGCAGCACTTCTGCCACAAGAAGCAAAAGACCAACAAGAAAATTTGAACTTGGTAGGGGAGTATTGGGTTTTGCGTGGGGGCTTTACTGACACAGGAAGCGGCAAGGGAGAAATTGACTTAAACGAGTTGAGTGAAACTTTGTGGCACGAAGTTTCTGCTTTGCTGTTGCAAGCGGCGGCGGGGGAATATCCGTGGGCGTGGGGAGACAATGCGCCATCTGATGCGAGCGGTGTACCGCGTGATTTTGTCTGGCGGCATTTGGCTCGGCGGCTGGCGGAGTAAAAGCAGAGTTAGGGCAAGACTATGGCGGAAGAAAAGCAAGCTTCTGATTTGCAAGCCCAAGATGAAGAAGCAAGGCGCAGGGCTTTGCTATGCACTGACTCGGTGTGGCTGGCGGCTTCGGCAGGGAGCGGCAAGACTTATGCGTTGATTAGCCGCATCTTGGCGTTGCTGTTGGATGGAGCCAATCCGCAACGGCTTTTGTGCCTGACCTACACCCGAGCAGCAGCAGCTGAAATGATGGAGCGGCTCGCACGGCGGCTTATCACTTGGGCAACAGACAAGGAAATCCGCGAGCGTGAAGTGCGGGAAATTGTCGGCGAAGACTTGGACGATGAAATCCTGCAGGAAAAATTTGCTCTGGCGGGGCGATTGTTTTTTATCGCTTTGGATTCTCCAGGCGGTATTCGCGTGCGCACCATTCACGCTTGGTGTCAGGAGCTTCTGCATTCGTTTCCGTTGGAAGCGGGTGTGCCGCCTGACTTTGAAGTTTTAGAAGAAGCGTCAGCGGGGCGTTTGCGTCATCAGGCGAAGATTCGCTCCTTGCGGCGGGAAAGCGATAGCGGCGGAGCCAATTTGAGCCATGAATTTCTCTCGCGCTATGCCGATGAAAAACAGCTCAATCGGGTACTGCGGGCAATTTGGGAAGGCAAAGAAGATCGGTTTCGGGCTTTACTGACTCACGAAGCCGAAGTCTTGCAGTTGGTGCAGGAAGATCTTGGTTGGCGGACTCCGACTCTTGTGGCTCCGCAGGAGTTTAACGCACAGATTTGCGCGTTGGAGGGAATTGCCGACACAGCAAAGGTAGCACTGCGTTTGCTAATCAAGCATGGGAGCGCAAGTTTGATCGAGCGGGCACAAGAAGCCAATGATTGGTTGCGCTTGCCCTTGGCGCAACGGGTTAAAGACCCAGAGCCTTGGTTGAATCTGTTTTTGGTTCGGGAGGTACGTGGTGGGATTCGTCCGATGCGGAAGAATTTTCCTAGCAATACATTGTGCGAGCAGCTTGTTGCGGACGATGCAGTGCTTTTGCGTGGATTGATTGAAGATGAGTCGGCGCGTTTGATGGGACTCTTTTCTGAACGCACGCATTTGCTGACGACACAAGCCAGTTTGCGGCTTGCCCGTATTGCAGGAAGTTTTGCGGCTTCGTACGAGTCGGAGAAACAGCGTCAGCATGCCCTAGATTATAACGATTTGATTTTGAAGAGCCGAGCTTTGTTGTGTGACTCGTCGGCGGCGGCTTGGGTGCGGTTTCGTCTAGATGGTGGATTGCATCACTTGTTGATTGACGAAGCGCAAGATACAAACCCTGAGCAATGGCAGGTGGTTAAGGCTTTGATAGAAGAATTTTATGCAGGACAAAGTGCGCATGAAGATCGTGGCGGCAAGCCGCGCACTTTTTTTGCGGTGGGAGATACCAAGCAATCAATTTTTTCGTTTCAAGGAGCGAATGTTGCTAGTACCAATCAGTTTTTAACTCAGCTTGGAGCCGAAGTACAGGCGAAGGGGCTTGGCTGGCAGAACTTGAGTTTATCGCGTTCGTATCGTTCTGCGCCTGCGGTTTTGCGTTTGGTGGATGCGGTTTTTGCGGTGCAAAGCCAAGGAGCTGACTTTGAAAATTTGCAGCATTTTGCGGAACGCGATTTGGCGGCGGGGGTGGTGGAAATTGCTCCTGTTGTTGCCAAGCCGAGTCGGGCGGAAGCGGAAGCTGTGGCTGATGGTTTGTCTCCCAATCAGCAGCTGGTGGAGCATCTGGCGGAGCGCATTCATGGCTGGTTAAATCCGCCACAGCCTGTCGGGCCTGGAGACGAAGCTTGGCTTGAGTCTGAGTCTCGTCCTGTGCGGGCGAGCGATATTATGATTTTGTTGCAGTCGCGCAAGCCGTTTATGGCGTTGTTGGCTTCGGCTTTGCGGGCGCGTCAGGTTCAGGTGGCGCAAGCGGATAGAACGACTTTGGCTTCGCGTCCGATTGTGGCTGATTTGTGTGTGCTTGGAGAAACACTGCTGAATCGCGATGACAATCTTGCTTTGGCGATTGCTTTGAAGTCTCCGTTTTGTGGCTTGACCGACTCGGACTTGCTTGAGCTGGTGCGTTCGGCTCGGGCTAGGGGACAAACCCACAAAGAACGCGGCACATTAAACCGTGGAGCCTTATGGCTTGCCTTGGAGAATTCATCTGCTCCTAGATGTCAGGTGGCGGCGGATCGGTTGCGGCGGTGGCGGGGGGTTTCGGCGCGGGCGCGGATTCATGATTTGTTTGAGCAGATTCTTGCTGAAGTGGGGCGAGCGCACATAACCGCTGTGCTGGGAGACTCGGCAGAAGAAGATTTGCAACGGTTTCTTTCGGCGGCTTTGTTGTGGGAGGAAAAAACCCAAGGCGCGGGCTTACTGCGGTTTCTGCATGGCTTGGCGCAGGACACCAGCGAGCAATCTTCTGATGCTGAACGTAGTGAAAATGCGGTGCGGATTTTGACTGTCCATTCGGCGAAGGGATTGGAAGCTCCGATTGTGATTTTGCCGCAGACAATTCGCACGGCACGGGGTCAGGGGGGCGAGACAATTTTGTGGTTGCAACAGGCGGAGACGGGGAAGGCGTTTCCTTTGTGGTTTGTCCGTAGCGGCGATGTGCCTGAAGAAGTTTTAAACCATTCGTTTGTGCGGCAGGCACAAGCTACCGAGCAAGGCGAGCGCGAGCGGCTTTTGTATGTGGCTCTAACGCGGGCACGCGATAGGCTATTGATTTACGGTGTGGCGGGTAAGGTGGCGAAGGATCCTGACGGGCGTGATGGTTGGTCGCAGGGAGACGATGCACCTGTCAGTTGGTATGAGCGGATCTGGGATGGTGCAGAGCGACTCCAGCAGGAGTTGGCAAAGCACGGAGGGAAAGGCGGGCAAGTAGGGCAAGGGGCTAAAGGGGGGCAAGTTGGGCAAGGGGGTAAAGGGGCTAGGGTGCAGGTAGAAGAAGTTGCAGAAGCTGTGCCGTGGAGTAAATCCCCTGTCTTGCGTTTTGTCTCAAGGCAGGAAGGAGAGCAAACAGGCAAGCAAGGAGAAAAACAGGCGGGCAAGCAAGAAGCCGAGCAAGCGGGCAAGCAGGAGTCGCAACAAGCGGCAGAAGCACAAGAGCAAGCAGAAACGCGGGGGCAAGTCTTGGCGGGAGCTTTACCTGCTTGGCATGACGCAAAGGTTTCGCCTGACCCTGGGGGCGGAGTGCAGGTGATTGCGGCTTCGTCTCTGTCGCTGTCGGGTGGGGTTTTGGCTACTGATTCGGCAAGGCAAAGGAGCGGCGTGCAAGGCGGGCTAGAAGGCACACCAGAAGGCACGGGGAAAGGCACAGGGCTAGGCACAGAGAAAGACAGGGGGGAAGGTAGGCTAAAAGACGCACCAGAAGGCACGGAGCGAGACGCTGAGAGCGATTCGGCAGAAAGCCCGTCCAAAGGGCAAGGACAAGAACAAGCGGCTCCTGTGCTTGCTCCTGCGATGCGTGGGACTTTGATTCACGCTCTACTGCAGTACCTGCCCCCAGTGGCGGTAGAGCGGCGTAAAGAACGCGGAGCCGCTTGGCTGGCACAACAGCTTGCCAAGGCGAATCTGCCCCAGGAAGCCTTACACGAAGTACAGGACGAAATTTTAGCCCGTGCCTTGGCGGTCTTGGATGATTCGGCAATTGCGCCCTTGTTTGCGGGCTTGGGCTTGGCGGAAGTGCCGCTGATTGGAGTCTTACCGCGCAGTAGAGCCGATGGCGGAGAAGATGGCGTGGCTCCGCTGTTTATTAATGGGCGGGTTGATAGGCTTGTTATCGGCGATGAAAAAGTGATTGTCGTGGATTACAAAAGCGATCGGAATCCACCTAGCACAGCGGCAGAAGTTGGGCGGAAATATCTGGCACAGATGGCGGCGTATAGGAGTCTGTTGCAGTCGCTCTATCCGAATCGTGTGGTTGAAGCGGGGCTACTGTGGACAGAAACTCCGCGCTGGATGGTCTTGCCGCAAGACCTGCTAGACGAAGCCCTGCCCCGCTTGGCGTCAGCAGAAGAAATTGAAGCCGAAGCAGAAACCGCCGCTTGAAGCCCTGCTTGAAACCCTGTCCGTGGATACCTATATTTCTAACTAGAATTCCGCCCAGAAACCGAAAGGAAAAACCCAATGTCTGAAGCTACTGCCGCATCTACGGCTCCTGTAAATGTCTCGGATGATGAATTTGAAGCCCAGGTGCTAGGAGCCAATCAGCCTGTTTTGGTAGATTTTTGGGCTCCGTGGTGTGGTCCGTGTAAGGCCTTGGCTCCGTTTCTTGACGAAGTAGCCGCCGAGATGGGGGAGACAATTACAGTCGCTAAGGTGAACATTGATGATAATCCTGATGCACCCAATCGCTATGGGGTGCGGGGAATTCCGACTCTGCTGATTATTCGCAATGGCGAAGAGCTTTCGCGGCGGGTTGGTGGCTCTACCAAGCAGGGGCTTGTGGATTGGATCCGCAACACGCTTGCTTAACGCTCAGGCTACACGCTTGGGCTACACGCTTGCTTAACATTCGGGCTTAGTGATTGTCGCGCAGAATTGCCCCTGCCTGATACAACGAGCCACAGATTAAAATCTTCCCCTCGGCTTTCGGGCGGCGCGACAAGATTTCTGCAATGGCACTTGCTACTGAGTCGGCGGTATAGGCTTCGGCTCCGCGGGCTTGGGCAAGGGTAGCGATTTGCTCGGGGGCTACGGCTTGATGGTCAGCAGGCGGAGCCACTGCCACAACAAGCGGCTTACCACGCACAATCGGAGCAGAAAGCAAAGCCGATAGGAATTGGCTTGGGCTTTTTCCTGCGATTAGGGAAATGATGAAATTCCAGCCTGCATCTTGGTGCGGGTTGGGTTTTGTCTGGTTCTGTAAGAATGCGCTAAGTCCGCGAGCGGCGGCGGGATTGTGTCCGCCATCAAGCCAGACTTGCCAGCCGTGGGGAAGACTTTGCACCAACGCGCCACGGGTCAGTTGGTGCAGACGGGCTTGCCATTGGGCAGCTTGGATTCCTTGTTGAATGGCTTGTGGTTTGGCTCCGAGCCAAGCGGCGGCGACAGCGGCGAGTCCTGCGTTATCTTGCTGGTGCGCCCCGACAAGGCTCGGACACAAGGGCAGGTTCTGCAAAGCAGGAAACGGCGTGCCTTGCACCTGAATCGCTACTTTAATCATGTCCTTGATGGAATCTTCGTCAGTGCATATTTTTTTATTGGCAATTATTTTTTCACCTGTAATTATCTTCTTGTCTTTCTGATTTACTGATTCAGTTTTTTCGCCTGCTTTAATCATGTCCTTGATGGAATCTTCGCCAGTATGTGCTTTTTTGTTGGCAATTATTTTTTCATCTGTAATTATCTTCTTGTTTGGAATTGCTCCCGTATCTGTAATTGTCTTCTTGTCTTGCTGATTTACTGGTTCGGTTTCTCTATCGGCTGACTTGTCTATCCGCCTGTGTAGCCGCTTGCTTTCGGCCCTGTATGCCGCCCGAGTGGCTTGTGCCGTATCTGCTGGGCTTGCCGCTGGTGGGGCTTGTACGCCCACACGGACAATACGCCAATCGCGTCCCGCCATAAGAAACGGAGCCTGCATCTTATCCGCTCGGGCTTCCAAAACACGCCGCACCACTGGCTTCTGCTTCGCACTAATCGCAGGGGTACGACGCGCAATAATCGCCGCTTTCTCACCCGCAATTTTTTCTAGCGTACTACCCAAAAAACCCTGATGGTCTAAGTCTATCGGAGTCACCACCGACAAAATCCATTGCGCCACCGCAGATGTTGCATCCAACCTGCCGCCCAAACCTACTTCCAACAATAAAAGATCGCGCTTTTCTTGCGCGTGTGCTTCCGCAAAAGCCAAAAACGCCGCCGCAGTTGTAATCTCAAAAAAAGTTATCGGCGCACCCGCATTCGCCTTTTCAACCCGCTCCAACACCGATAGCAAAGCCGAAGTTGATATCTCTTGTCCGTTTAAGCGAATCCGCTCGTTAAAGCGAACCAGATGCGGCGATATATACGAGTCACAAATCCAGCCATTATGACAAGCAATCGACTCAATAAAGGCAAGCGTTGAACCCTTGCCGTTTGTCCCCGCAATACGAACTATCGGCGGCAAACGCTTTTCAGGATTATCCAAAGCAACAAGCAAACGACGAATCCGACCCAGCGATAAATCCATACGCTTCGGGTGCAGTCGCTCTAGCTGGGTAAGTCTTTCCTCCAAAGAAACCACGCGGCTCATAGATAACCACACCAAGCACTCATCCAGACCGCAACAAACGCAACACCTTCGCCAAAGTCTCCGCCAGCTCACGACGCGGAACCACCAAGTCAATCATTCCATGGTCAAGCAAATATTCCGCCCGCTGAAAATTGTCAGGCAAGCTTTCGCGTATTGTTTCCTCAATCACCCGCTGTCCCGCAAAGCCAATCATCGCCCCCGGCTCAGAAATATGAATATCCGCCAGCATACCAAACGAAGCCGTAACTCCACCTGTCGTCGGATCAGCAAGAATGTTAATCACAGGTAAATCCGCTTCTTTTACCTGCTCCAACGCCAAAATAGATCGCGGCATCTGCATCAACGACAATATGCCTTCCTGCATACGCGCCCCACCACTCGCCGTAACCAGCACCAAAGCCGCTCGCCGCTCCACAGCCCGCTTGCCCGCCGTAAGCAAAGCTTCACCCACCGCCATACCCATAGACCCACCCAAAAACCGAAAGTCCAAAGCAAAAACCACGGCAGGAACTCCGCCAATACGCCCATCACCCACCAAAGCTGCATCCTGCAAGCCCGTGTTGGCACGACTGCGCTTCAAACGCTCGGTATATTTCTCGCGGTCTTTAAAGTGAAGCGGATCATCACGCTTAACACTCGCCAACGGCACACGGTCATAACGCTGATCATCAAACAAAGAAGCCAAACGCGCTTCCGCTGTCATACGCAAGTGATGACCACAATGCGGACAAGTCCGCAGGTTTTCTGCTAACTCCTTTTGAAAACTCATCTGCCCGCAGGACGGGCATTTCTCCCACATATTTTCAGGCACATCTTTGCTCTTGCGCGAAACCAGCGCGCGGATCTTCGGACGAAATACCTTGCTAATCCAATTCATAACTCCAGCTCCGCCTAAACCCTTAACCTTGCGCTCTGCACCGAACCCTTAGCCTAAACCCTAACCTTGCGCTCTGCACCGAACCCTTAGCCTAAACCCTTATCAGCCCCGTGCGCTCTATCCGTCTAAACCCTGACGCAACTCGCGCACCGCATGCACCAAGTCAGTCGCTAAGGCAGCTCCCTGCAAACCCCGCTCGCTTGCCGCCGCAACCCGCTCTATCAAAGCCGAACCAACAACAGCAGCACTCGCCTTACCCCGCAACGCCGCCAAATCTTCCGCCGTACGCAAGCCAAAACCCACCGCCAACGGTACCTGTGTTTGTCCGCCGAGCCACGCTAGCCGTTGGGCTAACTCCTGCTCGTCAGCCCGCTGGGTTCCCGTAATGCCACGGACAGCTACATAATAGAGGAATCCACTCGCCCCGTGCAGAAGTTTCGCCAGCCGCGCTTCACTAGAAGTCGGAGTCAAAAGTCGCACCCAGTGCAAACCCCGCTTGTCTGTATGCAGACGCAACTCGCCTTCTTCTTCAGGAGGCAAATCCACAACGATTAAGCCATCAACGCCCGCTTCAGCCGCTCGGATAGCAAAGGCTTCCGCTCCGAAATGGTAAATCGGATTGTAATAGCCCATCAAGACCAAAGGCACTTCCGCATGACGCGCACGAAAGGCTTCAGCAATGGATAGCGTCTGCGCCAAAGTCATACCAGACCGCAAAGCCGCTACACTCGCCGCCTGTATAGAAACCCCGTCTGCCATCGGATCAGAAAAAGGCATACCAAGTTCAACAATATCGGCTCCGCCTTCAACGAGCGCATCCAGTAGCAAAGCCGAAGTCTCCGCATCAGGATAGCCCGCTGTCATAAACGCAATTAACCCCGTACGCCGACTCTCCCGCAGACGCACAAAACACGATTCAAGACGCGTCGCACTAGCCACTAGACTCTGCCCCTAGCCCTGTGCCTAACCCCGCACCTGACTTTGTACCTAGCCCTGCACCTGACTTTGTGCCCAATCCTGCACCTGACTTTGTGCCTAGCCCTGCACCTGACTTTGTGCCTAATCCTGCACCTGACTTTGTACCTAGCCCTGCATTAGACTCTGCATCGGGCTTTGCATCTGACCCTGAATCCGACCCTGTATCCGACTCTGTGTCCGACCCTGAATCCGACAAGTGTCGCGCCACCGCAAAAATATCTTTGTCCCCACGCCCACAAAGATTCACCACAACCCGCCGCGGCGTATCCAAACTTCGCGCTTCACGCAATAGCCACGCCAAAGCATGGCTCGGCTCTAACGCGGGCAAAATCCCTTCCGTACGAGCGCACAGCTGAAACGCCTGCAAGACTTCCGCGTCAGTCGCCGAGTCATACTGCACTCTCCCCTGCTCTTTTAGCCACGCATGTTCAGGACCAATACCCGGATAATCCAAACCCGCCGAAATAGAATGGGCTTCTTCAATCTGTCCATCAGCATCTTGAATGTAATAGCTCTTGGCTCCGTGTAGAACTCCGCGCTCGCCCGCCGCCAAAGCCGCCGCATGCATACCCGTCGCCAAACCTGCTCCCGCCGCTTCTACGCCGACCATACGCACAGACGGCTCGTCCAAGAAAGGATGAAATAAGCCTATCGCATTAGAACCACCGCCAATACACGCCACAAGCAAATCAGGCAAAACATCTTTGCCTTCCTGCTCCGCCAGCTGGTCGCGCACTTCTTCGCCAATCACACACTGCAAGTGCCGCACCATCTCAGGATACGGACGCGGCCCAGCAACACTGCCAATCACATAAAAAGTTTCCTCAGGACGCGCCACCCAATCACGCAACGCTTCGTTCATCGCATCTTTCAAACTACGCGAACCCGAAGTAACAGGAATTACTTCAGCTCCGAGCAAGCGCATACGGAAAACATTGGGCTCTTGGCGTTGCATATCCTTCTCGCCCATATAGACAAGACACGGCAAACCAAAACGCGCACAAACCGTCGCTGTGGCGACTCCGTGTTGTCCTGCCCCTGTTTCGGCGATGATCCGCTCCTTGCCCATCTGGCGAGCAAGCAAGACTTGTCCGAGCACATTGTTTATCTTGTGCGCTCCCGTGTGGTTTAACTCATCACGCTTAAACCAAACCCGAACTTCTGTGCTTGCGCCCCGCTCGTGCAAGGCACGGCTAAACCGCTCAGCAGGATACAAAGGCGAAGGCCTGCCCACATAAAGACGCAAAAGCCTTTGCAACTCGTCATTAAAAGCAGGGCTATGCTTTTCCTTTTGCCAGGCTTCGTTAAGAACCAACAAAGTCGGTATCAGAGTCTCAGCAACATATACGCCGCCGAAATCTCCGAAATGCCCCGCTGCATCAGGCTGACCCCGAAAGGAATTAACGCTCATCGGCTCATAACCACAAAATAACCACCGCAAGAATAACCCGTGCAGGAGTCGCCAGTACGCGAGTCGCCATCGCGAAAATTAGCTAGCGCAAAATCGCCCCAGCAATTACTCAGACGGACCCGAAACACTCGCTTCACTCATACGCATCATCCCACCATGACAAACCAAAGCCGCCCGCAAAAGATATAACGCAACTGCCGCGCCACTTCCCTCACCCAAACGCATAGACAAATCCAAAATCGGAGACTTACCTATCGCAGACAACAAACGCCGATGCCCCAGCTCAGCCGAACAATGACCCACAACACAGTGGTCTAAAGCTCCAGAACGCGCCACCGCCAAAGCACTCGCCGCCGCTGTGCATACATATCCATCTAACAAAACAGGAAGCCGCCGCCGACGGGCTTCAAAAACTGCTCCCGCAATCGCCGCCATTTCCAATCCGCCAAAGGCCTGCAAAATACGCAACGCCCCACGCGATAACGACTCTTCATTCGCATCACGCGCCGCCGCAACAATCCGCCGCTTACGCATTAACCCATCTTTATCTAAGCCCGTGCCTGTGCCTACCCAATCTTCAGGCTTGCCTCCGAACAGGGCTAGGCTTAATGCTGCCGCGGCAGTTGTGTTGCCAATTCCCATTTCTCCTAGGATGAGCAGATCGGCTCCGTCTAAAGCGGCGACGCTTTCTATGCCGTAAGAAAAAGCCTGCACAAACTCGGCTTCCTGCAACGCCATACCTTCGCTAATGTCAGCACACGGACGATCGGGAGTCAGCTCACCAATGCGTAACTCCGCACCTAGATCGATTGCCAGCTGGTTAATCGCGGCTCCGCCATCGTGGAAAACCCGCACCATCTGCTCCGTCACATCAGGCGGAAACGCCGACACACGATGGCGGGCAACACCATGGCTCGCCGCAAAAACCAAAATCGCAGGAGCTTTCATCACAGGCACGGCTTGTCCGCGCCAGGCGGCATACCAGACCGCCAAGGACTCCAATCGTCCCAGGCTTCCGCGTGGCTTGACGAGTGCATTTTGATGCGCTCGTGCGGCTTCGGCGGCAGTGGCGTCGGCGGCGGTGAAACGCCCTGCCATGACCGCTTCCAACTGCGCGAGGCGCGTAATTCGCATGGACTGCACTTAACGCATTTCCTTTGATGCTATCTGCTTGATTGCCCGTAGGAGCCGCTTAATCTCTTAAGGTGGCTCCTTGATGTATAGTCTTCCCTTGGCGAGAATCCAAGTGGCGGGGATCCAAGTCTTGCGGGAGGCTTTGTCGCTATTGTACGCGATATCGGCTGTGATTTTGCCTGTATCCTGTTTCTTATTCTGTCCCTACGGATGAGCCACGCGGAAGAGCCACACGGAAGAACAACTTGAAAAAGCCACTCCAAAGAACGACTCGAAATAACTGCTCAAAAGAACTACCCGCAAGAACTACCCGCAAGAATTACCCAAAAGAATTATATGGAAGAGCCACAAAAGCCCGCTTCTGACGCTTTGCCTTCTGGCACGGTCGTGCTGGCGGAAAGACTCCGCCGCGAGCTTGCTGTCGCCTGCGGATTGCTACTGCGCTTTCCTGTGCCGTTCTTGGACGCGACTGCGAAGAGTGGCGGGGACTCCGCACAGGATGATCCAGACGAGTCCGATGGACTGCGACGGCGAGCGCATAGAGTTTTTCCGTTGGCGGGGTTTTTGATTGGCGCAATCTTGGCTGTGGTCTGGACCATCGCTTGGAGTCTATCGCATAACCCTTGGCTTGCTTCTGCTTTTTGCGTCGCGGCTTCTGTCTTCCTAACGGGAGCCTTGCACGAAGATGGACTCGCTGACTCTGCTGACCTGTTGGGTGTACCTCCGCCGCGGGAGGCGGAGAAGATCCAAGCCGTACTGGATGATCCGCATCATGGCACCTATGGTGTTGCGGCTTTGGTTTTGTCGCTGGTTTTGCGTGTTGTTTTGCTGGCGACTTTTGCTAGTGGAATTGTTTCTGCTTTTGTCTTGTTGCTGATTTCTGAAACTTTGTCGCGAGCGGCGGCGGGTTTGGCGTTGTGTCATGGCTCGGCGACGGAAGAAGCAGGACAAGATAAAGCCGCAGACGAAGCCGCAGACAAGACTACAAGTCTTGCCGAAGACAAGACTACAAGTCTTGCCGCGGGGTGGAGACCCAAGAATGAAGAAGCGGCTCCTGAATTTGTTTTGTTGTTGGCGGTGGTTTTGGTGTTTTTGGTTTCGTTTGCGGGCGGTGGTGGTTTGCGGGTTGCGGTGAGTGCTCTGGTTTTTGCGGCTTTGCTTGGCGGAGCGGTTTGGCATGGGTTGCGGCGACTGCATAGTCCTGGGGTTTTTGGGCAAGCGGCGGGACAAGCCACAGAAGAAGCAGGCGCGGGAGACAAAACCCCTGCCCTAGCAGGAGACGGATTAGGCGCTCTTCAACAGGCGGTATTGATTGCTTCCTTGTTTGGAGCGGCAATTGCGCTTTAGACTGAACGCGAAACGGCACACGAAGTGCGCGCTGCTATTTAAACTGCTCTTTAAACCACCCTGTGCTTGATTGATTGGTTCTTGTTTTATGTTTGACACACTTCTGCCGCAGACTCGGACTCGTATCTGGTGGATACGCCATGCGCCTGTGCGGTATCCTGTTTCTAAAGAAGAGCTTTTTTACGGTGGCGGTTCTGATTGGGATGCAGAGATATCTCCTGACCCGAAGTTCTGGGAAAGCATTGCTACGTTTTTGCCTGATGATTTGTTGTGGGTTACTTCAGGGATGCGCCGCACCGAGCAGACTGCGGCGGCGATTCAGCGGGTACATTCTTCAAACGGAGCAGATAAGGCTTGGCTTCGCGAGCCTGCTTTTATGGAGCAGAAGTTTGGCGATTGGGAGGGCAAGACGCGGGCTGAGATTAGCGATGCAGATTGGGCGCATTTTTGGGATTCTATGCACGACAGGCGTGCACCCAATGGCGAAAACTTTTTGGAGCTAATTGATCGCGTGCGTGGCGGAGTGCATAAACTGCTTGCTGACCATGGTGGCAGGAATATTGTGATTGTTGCGCATGGCGGGACAATTCGTGCGGCTTTGTCTATTGCGCTTGCGATTCCGCCGCAGACGAGTACTGGAGTGCATATTGCGAATAATTCGCTAACCAAGATGACTCACTACGCCGATGGAGCGGAGTCTTCTGGTGCTGGTGGCGGACACTGGAGTTTGAATTTCTGCAACATCAAGGCTGATACCCTGCCTTAATCTTTCTGGAGTGATTTCTTGCCCTAATTTCCTTGCTCTGGATTTCTTGCTCTAATTTCCCTGCTCTGGATTTCTTGCCTTAGCTTTTTTGTCCTGTTTTTACTGCCTTAGCTTTTCTGTTGTGATTCCCCTGCCTTAGCCTTTCTGCTCTGGATTTTCTGCTCTGTTTTTTTCCTGTTTTGGTGGTTTGTGGCTTTCCTGCCTTGTGGGGCGGATTAGCCCTGTGCTGTGTCCTGTGTCCTGTGGGCTGTATAGGGGCTGTACAGTGGCTGTACAGAGCCCTTACAGGGGCGGAGGCATATATGTGCCATCTGTGCCTTCCTTGCCCTTCTGTGGCTTGTGTGGGGCTTGTCTGTGGCTTGTGCGGGGCTTGGCGGAGCGGTAGGCAATCGTGTCTGACGGGGCGAAGTTTGCTATATAGGAACGAATCACTGCGCGAGCGATTCGTTTTGCGATTCGTTTTTTGTGTGCGATTCGCCTGTTTGCTGACTTGTGTTGTTGTGCGTTTCTTTGGCTGAAGCCTTTCTGCAGAAATACACCTACAAGAGCTTCTAATGACTGTACAGCCCTTTTCTTCTCTCTTTGCCACTGGACGGCCACCTGCCCCGCGGAGTTATCTGTCGCGTTTGTGGCTTATGGTTGCTGTGGTGGTGATTTTTGCTTTGGGGGCTTGCAACGACAATGTTGCGACCACCACGGATGAGCTCAACGATGCTGAGCGGCAGAAGGCTTTGGCTGATGCGCAGGCTACGGTGGAGCGGGCTGAAGGCGCACTTGCCAATCTGACGAGTCGTGATGAGCGTTTGGCTCGGGTTCAGCCGCATTTGCGCAAGGCGCGGGCGGTGATTATTTTTCCGGGTTTGTTTAAGGGTGGATTTATCTTTGGCGTTCGGGGTGGCACGGGGGTGATGCTGGTGCGGCAGAATGATGGGAGCTGGTCGGCTCCGTCGTTTATTTCTATTACGGGCGGTGACTTTGGCTTTTTCGCGGGCGGCGAGGTGAGCGAGGTATTGATGACGGTGATGAATGACGGGGCATTAGATGCATTGCTTCGGCGGCGGGTAAATCTTGGCGGAGATGTATCGGTGGCGGCGGTTGAGTTTGGTGTTGGTGCGGGGGCGAGTACGACGGCGAATTTTCGTGGTGATGTTTTAGCGTTTGCGGAGACAGCGGGTTTGTATGGCGGCTTTGCCTTAACGGGCGGAGTGGTTTTTCCGCGGCGTGAGATGAACCAAGCGTATTACGGAGCTATTGCGGCACAAGATCCTGAAGCGATTGTTCTGCGGCAGGAGTTTTCTAATCCTGATGGTCAAGGACTGCAGAACGCTCTTGAAGAAGCAGAGCGGGCGGTGGTTCCTGTTGTTAGCGAGTGAGTGCGTGGTTGGCTCCGCGTTTTGGGCGCGGTTTTTTTGTTGTTTGCTTTGCCTTTGTGGTGGGCGGTTTGCTTGTGGTGCAGCCTGCGCGGGCGGGCAGGGAGCACTGGCCTGAGTTTTATGATTATATAGATGATAAGGATTTTCATGCGGCGGCGGCGTATGCTGAGGCGTATAATTTTTATTACTTGGGAGATCTTGAAGATTTACTGCAGGCGGGAATTGCGCTTAAGTTGATTGGTGAATATGAAGAGTCCAGGCGGCTTTTACAGCTTGGTGTTGTGCTTTCTAATCATGAGCCGCGTTTGGTGTATGAGTTAGCGACTGCGCAGTATCTGCTTAGCGAATGGGATGTGGCGGAGGAAAATCTTCGTTCATTGATCGGTTCTGACTTACCTGCTGATGCGCGGGAGCAGATTTATTTATTTTTGCGGGATATTCGTTCGCATAGTACGACTCGTTTTGATTTAGAGATGGCGTTGGGGCGTGATAACAATGCGAATTCGGTGGGTGCGCGTCGCTATAAGATATTTATCTTTAACTATTCCAGTCCGCCGCCTGAGAAGATTTGGTATTTGGATGTGACTCCGTCATTTTATATTCAGCGGCAAGTGAATACTCGTACGGGGGTTTGGTTTCGTCCATCGTTGGCGTTGCGGTGGGCGAGTAATTCTAAGTATGGGCAGTATACGGTTGCGGGTGAAGCTGGTTTGAATTACACGAAGGGGCCGTGGCTGGTTCGTCCGTCGGTGCGGTGGAGTCGCACGGAGCCGAATGAAGGGGATAAGTCGCGGGTTTTGTCGGCGCGTTTTGCGGTGCGTCGGGCTTTGGGTCGGGCGGCGGTGGAGCCGTTTGTAGTGCGGCGTTGGCATCGCTTTCAGAATTCTGTTTTGCGTACGCGGGATCGTGAGCTTGGTATTAATTTGACGTATAATTTTACGGCGAATGTTTCGGGTGGTGTTCAGCCTTCGGTGAGTTTGCGGGATGAAGTATTTATTGATACGAACACGCGGCAGGAGCGGTGGCGGTTATGGTTTCATATTACGCGTGACTCGTGGAGTTTTGCGCCTTCTTATACGACTTGGCGTACGAAGCATTCTAAGAGTCAGTTGCAGTTTGCGAGTCCCGTTCCGTTGCCAAATCGTGCGGACAGTTTGTCGCGGATTGATTTTACGCTTGGCAATTCGCGTTGGGATTTTCGTGGCTATTCGCCAGACCTGCGAATTTTTTCTGAGCGGCATAAATCTAATGACCCACGCCAAGACCGCAAACGCGAATTCGGCTTCTCCATCGGCTTAAGAAAATTATTCTAGCACCTTGCGTCCGCCTTGCGGTGCGGCATTCGTGCCAAGCACCTTGCGGTGCGGCATTCGTGCCAGCCCTTGTTTTCCCCACCAGCTGTTAAGCCCCATAGTTTTAGTGACGGGTTAATTGAGCCAATACCCCTTGCGGAGACGAAGCCCTATAAAGGCTTAACCCACCAGTAAGACGAAGACGGGTGATACGCGGCTTGCCCTGCGGGGCAAAGCCCCGCAGGGTTTGCGCGATTGAGCGCAAACCGCGGGAGATTAACATTAGTGGAACTGCCCACGCCGCAGCTCGTCCGAAGGTACCGCGAAAACGAAGTTTTCGCGGTACGCGAACGGCGAGATGCGGCAAATAGCCCGCGCAAGCGGGCGGATTAAATGTTGCGAGAAAGCCCAACACTTACCCATTTTTCTGCGTCTTAGAAATCAGGGTACTGTAAAGATGGGGAAGGCACAGATTAACTTTGAGACGAAGCCCTATAAAGGCTTAACCCACCGGTAAGACGAAGACGGGTGATACGCGGCTTGCCCCGCAGGGCTTGCCCTGCGGGGTTTGCGCGACCCGCACAGCCCGTCTTGCGGGATGTGCAAAAGTGCCGCCCTACAGGCGGCACGAAAAAAAGAGCGCAAACCGCGGGAGACTAACCTTAATGGAACTGCCCACGCCGCAGCTCGTCCGAAGGTACCGCGAAAACGAAGTTTTCGCGGTACGCGAACGGCGAGATGCGGCAAATAGCCCGCGCAAGCGGGCGGATTAAATGTTGAAGTAAATCCCAACCCTAACCCATTTTTCTGCGGCTTAGAAATCAGGGTAGTAAGAAGACAGGCGAGATGCGGCAAATAGCCCGCGGGCTTGGCGCACCCCGAGCGAAGCGAGGGGAGTAAAGCCAAGCAAAAAGCGCCCGCAAGGGCGCGTAAAAAGCGGGCGGATTAAATGTTGAAGTAGAGCTTAACCCTAACCCATTTTTCTGCGGCTTAGAAATGCGGAGCAAGAGAGACTATAAGCCGAGTTCTGTGCGCGGGATGATTGCTCAAGCCCGCGTGGCAGTCATTCATCTGGGACAACACTCACGTGTTGCCTCAAGCAGCCTACCCGAACACAACGTACAAGCAACGTATATGTGTTCTATGTGGCTTTGCTCCCGACGGGGTTTGCCCTGCCATTACTGTTACCAGCAACGCGGTGCGCTCTTACCGCACCCTTTCACCCTTACCGTACTTTCAGCCGTAAAAACGACACACAAAAGTCAGGCGGTTTGCTTTCTGTGGCACTTTCCCTAGAGTTGCCTCCGCCAGAAGTTATCTGGCGTCGCGCTTGTATGGAGCTCGGACTTTCCTCAATACGGCATACGGCGTTTGCCTGTCCGTACTGCGACTGCCCGTCTCTCTTGTCCGCGGGCGGAGTATAGCACGAGCAAAGCTTGCGTTAGGGTAAGGCTTAGGCAGAAACCGCTCGTGCCGCTAGAGCTTCTAACCGCTCGCTGGAGATACCGAAAATACGTGCCACTTCAGACAGGAAATGCCATTCCTGTTTGCCCACGCCATCGCTTGCCGCCGCAATGCGTACCAAGCCTTCTAAAAGTTCGTCCAGTAGTCTTGGCTCGTCGGCGAAAAGCTTTGCCAGTTGTTCGGCGTAGGCAAAAGCACTTTCACGCATACGAACCGCTCGATTGAATAAACGCGCCGTAGATTGATAGGCTTCATTCGGAACATAAAAAACTTCGTGAAAGGCTCGGATTTCTTCGCGGGAGACTTGTCCGTCTGATTTGGCAAGCTTTGCCGCTAGGACTACAGCTCCGACAGAAAAAGCTGCATCGTACTTCGCTTCGGGCGCAGCATCTTCAGTCGCGGCTTGCAGGAGCTTTTCGGCGTGAACTTCGGACTCCAAGTCGCCGCGCATTCGGTCTATGGCGAAGCCACAGATCGCACCCAGCAGTACGCCCGTGACTCCGCCGAAGACCAAGCCAAAGATGCACCCCAAAGCAAGAAAGCGGTTTTTGTTAAGCATCAGCCCAGTCCGTAACGCAGGACTAAAAACGGCGTAGGAGTCGCTCTAAGTATTTGCGCTCTTCGCTATCGTCAGCCTGCTGTAAGCGCGGACGAATTTGCTCCAAAATCTCACGCGCCCGCGAACGAGTCTCACCCGTCAAATCAGATGTGCGTTCGGTAATTCCATCAGCAATCCTTCCCCGTGCCGACTCTTGTCCGCCACCGCCGCCCGCGCCGTCTTGCTCTCCTTCGCGCAGGTCAGCAATGTGTTGCGCCACACCCTGCCGCAAGTTCTGCAAAGCCCGCCTTTGCCAGACTTCAGCATCGGTGAAATCTCCACGCTGTAAGGAGCGTTCGGCTTGCTCCATCGCCCGCGTTGCTTCGTCTAGGTTCTGGCGGGCTTCATCGCTCATACCCGCCTGACCTGCTTGCTCTGCATCTTCTTCTCCTTGGCGGATATATTCACCCAGCCCCTCACGCAAATCCCGTTGCGCCTGCCCTAGTTCATCGCGTTTGGCTGGATCACGACTCGTACCATCCTGCCGCCCACGGAATGTTTCGTTCAAAATACGCGCCTGTTCGTCCAGCAAATCACGCCCCTGCTCAAACGCCCGCGTGCCAGAGCTTTCACCTTCGCCTTCCCCTTCGCCTCCACCCGCACCACCACCTGTGCCTGCTCCTTCGCCTTCGGCAAACTGCGGATTCGCCAGCATCTTCTCCAAGTCATCAAGCAAGCCCAACAAATCACCGCGTTGTCCGCCATCAAGAAGCGATTGCGCTTCTTTAAACAAATCATTCGGGTCTAACCCGCCTTCACCCCCCTGCCCTTGCTCTCCTTCGTTGTCGCGTTTGCCCAGCAAGCCCCGTGCCGCCGCTTGCTCACGCAAAGCCCGCAGGTATTCCATACTTTCCTGACGGAGCTGTTCCAGCAGAGCGGCTATTTCTTCGTCGCTCCTGCCCTCGCGTATGGCTTCGCGCAGTTGCTCCATCAAGGCACGGACGCGGTCTTCTAAAGACTCAATTTCTCCTTCTTCTAGGTCACGGGCAACTGCCCAAAACAAATCCTGCACCTGACGGATTTTTATCAAGTCCGTTGGTGACTCCAAGCGGGCTTCGGCAAACAATAAGGCTAAGTGATTTCCTGTACCGATTTCATCGCGCCACTTGTGAATTTCCCTGACTAGATGATTGCGCACCGATGGTACTTCCAGCAGGCCATCGTTCAAACGTTTGCGTAACGCTACCAGTATCCGCGCCAACGGATGCGTAAAACGCAGCTCAGGCAAAGTTATCGTCTGCGAGTCACTGGCTGTACTATTGCCTCCGCCGTCGTGGGCTTCTAGCTGTGCCACCACAACAAAACCCGCCCACGGATGCGCCCGTAAATCTGGATACGCCGAGTCCGTAAGTTCAGGCACGCCTGTTTCCGTGATGAAGAGTTGCAGACGCAAAGTGTTTTGATCTTCTTGAATGGCTCCTGCTTGCGAAGCCGTGTCGGCTTGGAGCGGACTTGTGGCTTCGGCTTCAGCTTGGCTTGCGGCTTGCGGGTCTGTTTGTCCTTGGGTGAGCGGAGTTGCGCCTTGCCCTGACCCTGTTCCTTGCCCTATCCCTTGCTCTGTTCCTAGCCCTGTTTCTGACTCCGTTCCTTGCTCTGCTCCTAGCCCTGTTTCTGGCTCTGGCACAGCTTCGCCCGTAGCCAGACTCGCCTTAGAGTCAAAACTTTCTGTCAGGGCGAAATCTTGCCCTTCACGCCGCAAGACCAAATCCACGCGGATGACTCCATAATCATCTTGCGCTTCGTAGGCAATGTCTAAACTGCCGCGTTGGGTTTCCGTAATCGGACCACGAATTGATATCTCAGGCGGCTCGTCAGGTATCGTCGCCAAACGCCAACGAAAATCGCGTCCGGGTAGCTCTAGCGACAAAACCGCACCTGTATGCAAAGCAGGATCATCCAATAGCCAATCCACCGCAAAGCCCCCATCGCCATCAGCTTCAGTCGTAATCTCACTGCCCCCCAACGCCAAAACTGGAAGCTCACGATCCATCGGACTGGTAATCCGCCCCGTCAAACGACTGGCATGCGGCACAACAACAATATCGCTTCCTGTTTCCTCCAAGTTGGCAGGCAAAAGACTCGGAGCTAACCCCGTATAGGCAGGCGGGTCTAACCACAGATTAAAACGTGCACTCAGTAAAAGCGGGTCAGAGTCTTCTCCGCGAGCCTGTGGAGCCACAAACTGCGCCACCAAGCCCAAAGCAAAAATAACCAAGACCAAGCCACGCAACGC